>CAMRWU010000001.1 GCA_947054505.1 uncultured Pseudomonadota bacterium
ATCGTTCCAATGTTGCAGTGCGGCTTATTCCGCTCAAATTTCTCTTTTGCCATTTAGAATTACTCCAAATTAAGTTAGTTATAAAAAATTTTAATTTGATTTTCTTTTTAGAGGAGCAGATAGGGTGATTTGGAAAGTGAGAAAAATTTTAGTGTACAAAGAAGCACATGAACTTTTCGAACTGAACCAAACCGCCCTAGATGCCCTCTAAAATGGAAATCTTATGCGTTTTTGGCTTTTACCTTATCAGCAATATCCTTCGGTACTTCAGCATAGTGATCGAATACCATGGTAAACTGAGCGCGACCCTGAGACAGAGAACGCAAAGTGTTAACATAGCCGAACATATTAGCCAAAGGAACAGAAGCATCAATCACACGAGCATTTGCACGTTGATCCATACCACTGACCATACCGCGACGAGAATTCAAATCGCCGATGATATCGCCCATATATTCTTCAGGTGTAACCACCTCAACCTTCATAATCGGTTCCAACAACTTCGGATTAGCTTGACGCATACCTTCACGGAAAGCAGCGCGAGCAGCAATTTCGAAGCACATAACGTTAGAGTCAACTTCGTGATAAGCACCATCATAAAGGTTACATCTAACACCGCTTACCGGATAACCAGCGATAACACCAGCATCCATCGCAGAACGCAAACCTTTTTCAACACCCGGAACGTATTCTTTCGGAACGTTACCGCCGACAACAGTATTTTCGAATTCAAAACCATTGTAACCTTCAATCGGTTCAAATTTGATTTTAACTTTCGCAAACTGACCGGCACCACCGGATTGTTTCTTGTGAGTATATTCAATATCACAAGGTTTAGTAATTGTTTCACGATAAGCAACTTGCGGTTCACCGACATTAGCTTCAACCTTGAATTCTCTCTTCAAACGGTCAACGATAATTTCGAGGTGCAACTCGCCCATACCTTTAATGATTGTTTGACCAGAATCAGGATCAGAAGAAACCTTGAATGACGGATCTTCCATTGCCAAACGAGACAAAGCCAAGCCCATTTTCTCAACATCGGCTTTGGTTTTCGGCTCAACGGCCAATTCGATAACCGGTTCAGGGAACACCATGTTTTCGAGAACAATCGGATGAGATTGATCACACAAGGTATCACCTGTTGTGGTATCTTTCAAACCAGCCAAAGCAACGATATCACCGGCATTAGCTTCTTTCAATTCTTCACGTTTGTTAGCATGCATCAACAACATACGACCAACGCGTTCTTTCTTATCTTTAACAGAGTTATAGATGTAAGAACCGGCTGTCATTGTACCAGAATAAATACGGGTAAATGTCAAAGAGCCGACGAACGGATCGTTCATAATTTTGAATGCCAAAGCTGACAAAGGTTCACTGTCGCTCGGACGTCTGGTTTCTTCTTTGTCTGTATTCGGATTAACACCTTCGATAGAAGGAACGTCAACCGGAGACGGCAAATAATCAATAACAGCATCCAACAAAGGTTGAACACCTTTGTTTTTGAAAGCAGTACCGCAGAACACAGGAACGAATGACTGAGCCAAAGTACCTTTGCGGATGCATTTTTTCAATGTATCGACAGAGATTTCTTTACCGTCCAAATAGTCTTCCATAGCCTGTTCATCTTCCTCAACAGCCATTTCAACCAACTGTTGATGATATTCTTCAGCCTTGTCTTTCAAGTCAGCAGGAATTTCCTGAATTTCAATCGGAGAATCAGCTGTATCGCCAGTATAAACGATAGCTTTCATTTCCAACAAATCGACGACACCCTTGAATTCGGCTTCAGCACCGATAGGCAATTGCAAAGCCATCGGACGAGCGCCCAAGCGGTCAACAATCATATCCAAACAACGATAGAAGTTGGCGCCGATACGGTCCATCTTGTTGCAGAAGCAAATACGAGGAACACCATATTTGTCAGCTTGTCTCCAAACCGTTTCAGATTGCGGTTCAACACCGGCAACTGAGTCAAATACGGTAATCGCACCGTCAAGAACACGCAAAGAACGTTCAACTTCTACAGTGAAGTCAACGTGTCCCGGTGTATCAATAATGTTAATTCTATGATTCTTCCAGAAGCAGGTTGTTGCAGCAGAGGTAATTGTAATACCACGCTCTTGTTCCTGTTCCATCCAGTCCATAGTGGCGGCACCTTCGTGTGTTTCGCCAATTTTGTGATTAACACCCGTATAGTACAGGATACGCTCGGTAGTAGTGGTTTTACCAGCATCAATGTGAGCCATAATACCGATGTTTCTATACATTTCCAATTTATGTGTACGAGCCATTGTATTTTTCCTATACTAGAATTAAAATTTGTAATGGGAGAAAGCTTTGTTAGCTTCAGCCATTTTGTGGGTATCCTCACGTTTTTTAACGGCAGAACCTTTGTTGGCAACAGCGTCTAACAATTCGCCGGCAACACGTTCTGTCATAGTTGTTTCAGAACGTTTCTGAGCAGCATCGATAATCCAACGGATAGACAAAGCCTGACGGCGGTCAGCACGGACTTCCATCGGAACTTGGTAAGTCGCACCACCAACACGGCGAGACTTAACTTCTACCAAAGGTTTAACGTTATCGATAGCGTCATGAAACACTTTCAAAGCATCTTGTTTAGATTTGGCGGCAACGATGTCGAGTGCAGAATAAACAATTTTTTCTGCAACGGCTTTCTTACCGTCTTCCATAACGTTGTTAATAAATTTAGCAACTACCAAATCGCCGAATTTAGCGTCTGGCAGCACGTTTCTTTTTTCAGCAGCGTGACGACGTGACATCTTCTTCTACTCCTTACTTAGGTCTCTTAGCGCCGTACAGAGAACGACGTTGACGACGTTTAGACACACCTTGAGTATCCAAGGTACCACGAATGATATGATAACGAACACCAGGCAAGTCCTTTACACGTCCGCCTCTAATCAGCACCACTGAGTGTTCTTGAAGATTGTGACCTTCACCAGGGATGTAGCTGATTACTTCAAAGCCGTTCGTCAAGCGAATACGAGCCACTTTACGCAAAGCTGAGTTCGGTTTTTTCGGGGTTGTTGTATAAACCCTAGTACAAACACCGCGTTTTTGTGGGCAAGCTTTCAAAGCCGGAACTTTGTTTCTCTTCACTTTTGGTGTTCGTGATTTACGAATTAACTGATTAATTGTAGGCATCACTAATTTCCTTAAAGTATTGTTAATGTTAAATAAAAACTCTCAAAGAGGCTTGCTTCAGGCACACCTGTACCTTACTCCCCTTCTTTTAGAGTCTCGGCATACTAGATTCATCCCCCCAAAAAGTCAAGCCCCTTTTACGAAAATTTTGAGTCTAAAAATCATTTACCTTTTATTAGCTCTTTTCTCTCCCGATTCGGAATCGCTTGACCTTTCGAGCAAGCAACCACCATCCATTTGAGTCAAATTAGGTCTAAAAAAAAGAAAAGCCGAGGTTTTCACCTCGACTTTAGAAACCACCTCAGACTGAGCGCCTGTGCTCATCGATAATCCCGAGAAAAACGATAAGAGAACAAACCACCGCTCCCAAAACACAGCCGATCCGCATATCGACAAGAGAGCCTGCTTTAAGATCGTCTTCCGCCACAAAACCGGAGTACACCCGCATCACACATCCCCGCGTTTTATAAAAAGTAACGGAGGTTCCGGCAGGCATCCCTTCAACCCCGCTCAAATGCTGAGCTACGATACGATGCCCTTCCGTCTCAATAAAGTATGTGTTTTCAGCCTTGTCAAACTGCAAAGTTGTTTGACCGTAAGCCTCTACTTTAGGACGAACGAAACAAGCGAGCAACAATGCAACCGCCCAAATCAAACCGCCCCACAGAAAGATTTTTTTTAAAATTCTCATACGCAATAATTTTTAAATGATACATAATTTAGCTTAGAATTATCTCTAATTTTACCAAGAGTCAATATTTCATCGTCCGGAAAAAGCCATAATTTTTTGAAACAACGCCATTCGGGATTTTTCCTTTTCCGCCAATTGTCCATACACTTTTTCCGCCTCGATCGTATCCAACCGCTGATGATGAACAGCTTTAAGCAATTCCGCACCTTTATCCTCATAATGCACGCCCGATAAAATAACCGTTCCCCGACCATAATGACACTTTATCACCGCCGGAAGATTTCCGCTTAACGGATAATGGGCCAAGACTTCACACCCTTTTTTATCATCAAGCTCAAAATACGGCCCACCGTGATAATGAACGGCATGCACATCATTATCTTTATCCCATATCAAATCAACCACCGTTGCCGATGCCGCATTTTTAGCATACGGAAGTATCCCCAACTCCTTATGTAATGTTCCGATTGCCTGCCCCTTAACCAAATTAAGTCCGCAACCTCCGACAATAGCCAGCTCCGGTATATCCTTTTCAAAAACCACCTGTTCGCAGGCATAATACGCTCCGGCGCATATTCCGTAATACATACCGCCACCGCGAACATACTCTCTGATTTTGTCGTTGCCCAAAACCTCAAGTTTGCGACGAAACGGCGTTCCCGCACCCTCTGGCATAAAAAAGGCTAAAACGTCATCATTCAAAACCTCGTCCTTGATAATTCCTTGAGCATCGGCAAATCCGACCTCACAACCTTTCGGTTCAAAATAATCGCGCACGCCTTGCTCCAACATTGTCACATCTGCACAACCATAATCACAATAAATCAAAACCTTATTTCTCACGACATCCTCTTTTTTTGATAACAATTTCCAACACCATACTCCCATATCTGACAAGAATCAACTGCCAACATCATCGCGCATAAACCATAAAATTTACTTGCCATTTCACTGATAAAAGGCTAACCTCTGCCCATAGAGTTTTACAATAATGAGGAATTAAATGACAAACACCCCTGATATTATTTCAGCCCAACGTACCATTGATAAAGAAATAGAAGCATTGCGCATGATGGAAAGCAACTTGAACGACAATCTGTCTCGAGCTTTGGATATCATGCAAAACACCAAAGGCCGCGTCATCATCACCGGCATGGGAAAATCCGGACATGTCGGCAGTAAGATCGCCGCCACATTAGCCTCTACGGGCACACCGTCTTTCTTTGTCCACCCTGGTGAAGCCAGCCACGGAGACTTGGGAATGTTAACGGGAGACGATTGTGTTGTTGCCATATCTAACAGTGGTGAAACAAAAGAGTTGTCGGATATCATCATTTATTGCAAACGCTACAACATTCCTTTGATTTCCATCACAAAAAATCAGGACAGTGCTCTGGGACGCGCCGGAGATGTTTTATTGCTGTTGCCTAACGATGGCGAAGCCTGCCCACTGGGACTGGCACCAACCTCATCAACAACGGCAACCATTGTTCTTGGTGATGTTTTAGCTGTCGCGCTCTTAGAACGCAAGGGCTTTACCAAAACCGACTTCAAACAACGTCACCCCGGCGGCAAATTGGGTGCCTTTTTACAAAAAGTATCCGATTTAATGCATACCGGAAACGATTTGCCTTTGGTCAATGAAAACACCAATATGCAAGAAGCTCTTCTCGTTATGACATCAAAAATGCTGGGATGCGTCGGCATCATCAATGATCAGGGCGTTTTATTGGGAATGATTACCGACGGCGACTTGCGCCGTTGCCTTACCCCTGAACTTCTGACGCAAAAAGCCTCTCAAGTTATGACAGCCAACCCCAAAACCATCACTCCGGATGCTTTGGTTGCAGAAGCTCTCAGCATCATGAACAACACCGGAAAAGGCATTACACAACTTTTTGTGACTGAAAAACAAAAACCGATAGGCATCATCCATATCCATGATTGCTTGCGTGCAGGAGCTGCCTAACCTTGTTTGACAGAGAAAAAATAGACCATTATTTTCAAGAAGATTCTTTGCGCAACGTTAAGCCTAAAACAGCGTCGTCAGCCAATCGGCATAGTCGCATCGTACATTGGGCAAAATTGTTGTTGCCGAGTATTGCCGCGGTTTTAATCGGAACTTTGTTGATCTATCCATCGCTAAAAACAGACACCAAAGACTTTAAATTAGACATCACTCGTCCGAAAAAAGGCGAGTTGGAAAAGCTCCATGTTGAAAATACGGTTCTCTATGTCACAGACAAAAACAACCGCATCAATAATTTTGTCGCTAAAAACATTGACGAAACAGCCCCTGGGTCAAAATTGGTCAAACTGACCTCACCGGAAGGAATGCTCCCCCTAAACGACACAGATTGGGCCAACATCAAGGCTCCGACAGGCTATTTTGACCAAAACCAAAACACAATGAGTCTGACGGATAATGTTGAAATTTTCTACAGTGAAGGTATGTCATTACAAACACCGGATGCCACCTTTGACTTCAATGCCTCCAAAGGATTCGGCAAAAACGGTGTCACTGCCGATGGATACTTTGGCAACCTGAAAGCTGACGGATTTGAATTCTCAACACAAGATGATATCTTAGTCTTTACCGGTCACAGTGACATCACAATTAAAGAAGAAAGCCTAAAAGGAAGATAACAGATGAAACGAGCTTTTCTGACTTTACTAATAACATTGTACGCTACGACAGTCGCCGCCGCAGATGTTAACCTGACGGCAGATGAAAAAGTTGAATGGCACCAAAAAGCACAAAAAATTGTTGCCGTCGGTAATGCTGTTGCAACCAAAGAAGACATGAATATCCGCGCTGACAGCCTGACCGGTTATTATGCCGGCAGAGAAAATACACCTAAAGGCAAAAGCCAAATCACCAAAGTTGAAGCCCGTGGCAATGTTGTTATGAAGTCATCAAAAGCCAATGCTTCGGGACACACCATGGACTACGACCTGAAAAAAGATATCGTTGTCCTAACCGGAACACCAGCTAAAATTGTCACAGACAAAGAAACCATTACTGCCGAAGACAAAATCATATATTACCCGTCCGAGCAAAAAGCTATCGCCACAGGTAATGTCACGGCAACAGACAAACAAAACAACAAACTTTATTCTGATACAATGACCGCATATTTCATCGACGGCAAAACCTCCAAAATGGAGCTGAAAGAAGTCCAAATTGCCGGCAATGTAAAAATAGCCACCGACAACACGGAAGTTACCGCAGATCGAGGAACCTATTTTCCACAACAAGGAAAGATTAAACTCTTTGATAATATTGTCATCAACCAACAAGGCAATATCCTAAAAGGAGACATCGCCGAAACAGACCTCAACAGCGGCATCAGCAAACTGATATCCACGACCAAAGGTAGCCGCGTAAAAGGCATCTTTAAAGAAAAGAAAAAAGAAGAAAAGAAGTAAAAACAATGACAATCACCCCCATCTCAGAATCAAAGCTTGAAGTTTTCAACATTGGCAAAAAATATAAAAACCGACCGGTTTTGCGCAATGTTTCTCTAAATGTGCGCCGTGGAGAAGCTGTCGGCCTGCTGGGACCTAACGGTGCTGGTAAAACAACTTGTTTCTACTGCGTCACCGGATTGATTACACCGGATTACGGCGATGTCCATATTGACGGACAAGACATCACCAATCTGCCGATGTATCGTCGTGCCAGAATGGGAATTGGCTACCTCCCACAAGAAGCTTCTATTTTTCGTTCACTGTCCGTCGAGGATAATATCAAAGCCATCTTGGAAATCGTGATTGATGACGAAAGCAAACGGGAAAACATGTTGGAAGAACTGTTATCCGAATTTTCCATTGCCCACCTCCGCAAAAGTCCGGCAATTGCTTTATCCGGTGGCGAGCGACGCCGTCTGGAAATTGCCCGCGCATTGGCCAGCCAACCACACTATATTCTCCTTGATGAACCTTTGGCCGGTATTGACCCGATTGCCGTCGGTGAAATTCGCAATCTGGTTTCTCAACTCAAACATCGCGGCCTCGGCGTTTTGATTACTGACCACAACGTGCGTGAAACACTGGACATTACCGATCGTGCCTATATTTTATATGGCGGTTCTGTACTAATGGAAGGAACACCGGAAGAAATCATTGCCAGCGAAGAAGTCCGCAAAGTATACCTCGGAGATTCCTTTTCCCTTTAACCGCCGATACCCGCAAGGATTAAACAATGGCTTTAACACCCAAACTGGAAATCCGGCAATCGCAATCGCTGTTAATGACACCCCAATTGCGTCAGGCGATAAATTTGTTGCAACTGTCCAATTTGGAACTCAATGAATTTCTGGAACAGGAACTGAACAACAACCCTTTTTTGGAAAGAGAGGACGATAGCTTGGCCGCGACGGAAGACAATCACTCTCCGACCATAGATACTTATAACGAACAATCGCAAACCTTGCCGGAAACAGAAGATACCTCCTTGGACATAGACTATGACAATCAGTTTGACGATTCAGAAAATGACAATACGGGAAGCGATATCGGCAACGACTTTTCTTGGTCGGATTATAACCAAAGCAAATCATCCCACAACGATGATGATTTTGACTACTTTGAAAAGCGCCTTTCTGACAACAAATCATTTTATCAGTTACTAAACGAGCAAATAAACCTGCATTTTCCCAAACGCAAAGACAACCTCATCGCCCACCTCCTCAGCGAACAATTGGATGATGCCGGCTACTACCGTGGAAACACCTCTTTACTGGCTACCCGCCTAAACATACCGGAAAGCTCCATCCGCTCAATCCTCAATCAAATGAAAGGCTTTGAACCGGCCGGTATCTTTGCAGAAAACTTAGCAGAATGTTTGGAAATTCAATTGCGCGATATCAATCGCCTCGATCCCGCCATTTCTTGCTTATTACAAAACTTAAACCTGTTGGCTGACCGCAAATTCAAAGAGTTAAAGAAACTTTGCAACTGTGATGATGAAGATTTAGCCTCCATGATTGCCGACATCAAAACCCTCAACCCGAAACCGGCCGCCGAATGGCATCTGGACAATCCGTCATACATCATTCCCGATGTTTATGTTCGCCGCAACAAAGACGAAAGCTACCGTGTAGAACTCAACACTCTGTCTCTGCCCCGCGTTTTGATTAATCGCAGCTATTTTAGTGAAATCAGCCATACTGCAACCAAAAACAAAGAAGCCAAACGTTACCTGAAAGAAAATATGGCGCATGCCAACTTTATCATCAAATCACTCCATCAACGGGCAACCACGGTTCTGCGTGTCAGTGAAGAAATCGTCCGCCGCCAGCGAGACTTTTTTGAACACGGAATAAATTACCTCAAACCAATGAGCCTCAAAGACGTTGCTTATACTCTCGAAATGCACGAAAGTACCGTCAGCCGCGTAACAACCCGCAAATACATGCAAACTCCCCGAGGTCTGTTTGAGCTGAAATATTTCTTCTCCGCCGCCGCAGGAACCTACACGGGCAATGAAGAAACATCAACCTTAAGCATCAAAAACCGCATTCGCCAGCTGATAGAAACCGAAAATCCGCAAGATATCCTGTCTGATGACAAATTAGTCGAGCTTCTGGCACGCGAAGGCATCAAAATAGCCCGTCGAACTGTAGCCAAATACCGTGAAGCGCAAAATATTCCGACATCAGCACAACGCAAACGCCAAAAACGCCCTCTGGTTTAGCCGCGCTCCCCTCCGGCGATTAAGAATTTATATTGACTTTTCGCTTATTTTGGTATTATCTCACTTTACAGATTGCAAAGAAATCTAAAAAGTAATATGATATTTTTTGTAAAACTTATTAATTTATTGAAGGAAGAATCATGAAAATTACATTATCTGGTAATCAAGTTGATATTGGAGACAGACTCCGTAAACATGTTGAAGAAAATGTTTTAAACGCTGTAAACAAATACTTTCCGGCTCCTGTCAGCTGTAGTGTTTCTTTCACTAAAGAAGGCGAAGATTTCAGCGCCGAAGTTACCGTTCACCCAGCCAAAAACATTATCTTAAAAGGTAGCGGCGTTGCCGGCGATCCTTACTCCGCATTCGATGCCGCTAACGAGCACATTGCTACACGTCTGCGTCGTCACAAAACAAAATTAAACGACCACAAAGGCAAAACCGGTTTAGCCGAAGTTGCCAATGAAGCCGTTTTCTCTCTGAATGAAGAAGCTGAAGAAATTGATATTGATGATGCTCCGTTGACAATTGCTGAATTGGAAGCAAACATTCCTGTTTGTACAGTTTCCGAAGCTGTTATGTTCATGGATCTGAACAACGAAAGCGCTCTGATGTTCAAAAACAGCGCCAACGGTCAGTTCAACATGGTTTATCGTCGCAAAGACGGTAACATTGGCTGGGTTGAACCTAAAGCATAAAAATTTGTCTTAATAATACAAGGTTTCTGACTTATGAATATTTCGGATATAATGACCGAGAAAAATGTTTTTATCGGCATTAAAGCAAACAGCAAGCGTGACCTTTTACAAGAAGTGTCCGCTCAAGTTGCTCAAGCACTGAACATGGATGAAAGAACCGTTTTTGAAACTCTCTTGGAGCGCGAAAATTTAGGATCTACCGGTTTTGGTAACGGAACCGCTTTACCTCATGGACGCTTCGAAGACCTAAAAGAGGTTCATGCCCTTTTATTCCGTTTGGCTACTCCGGTAGGATTCGACGCTATCGACGGCAAACCCGTTGATTTGGTCTTTGCCCTGCTCTCTCCTGAGGATAGTGGTGCCGACCATTTGACTGCACTTGCTAAACTGTCCCGAATTCTAAAAGACGAGACTCTTTGCGCAAAACTCAGACAAATGTCAGACAAAACCGATATATATGCTTTGTTAAACAACGAAGATTAAAAAAACACCCCGCTCTCAGCGGGGTTATTTTTAATGCACACTGCATGGTTCCAAATCATTTTGTCGAGCCACAATAAAAGCAAAATCACGATTATCGGTAGCGGCAATTTTTTCGCCTTCAGCATCGTAGATCAGCCACATTTGCCGACCATCGCACATATCTTTCTTAATAAAAGCGACATTTTCATCATTCCAGCCGCCCAGCTCCGAAAAACAATCAAATACGTCCTGTAGTCCCAATTTTTCTGACATTTCTATTCTCTCTATTTATAATTTAGCAACATTTTAATAATATAATATGAAGTAATAGTAAACGTTCATCTGAGGATTTCCGGTATGTTCATCAGCTTAAATAAAAAGATTATTTACAGCATCACCATATTCTTCTTCATAACATCCATAATCTTCGTGTCTACATTTTATATGATATATGGAAACAAAATTCAAGAAGAGCAACTCATAAATATTCAAAGAAATCAACAATACATCAATTTATTGTATAAAAACGTAACTTTAAACAAAGAAATTCGTAATATTTTAGAACAAAACAAACACATCAAAATATCAGATCCCGATATTTTTAATACCCTAACCCAACAATCGGAAGAAAATCAGGAAACCTTACTGAAAACCGAACAAAAACGCATCGCCGAAATTAACGAAAGTTATGACAAGCGCTACAACGCAATTAATGAAAGCATCAAAATCTTCGGCATCAGTGCGATTTTAATCATTCTCTCAATCATTTTGCTGACCTATCTGCTTGCCAACTGGATTCTAAACCCGATTAATCAAATATCCCAAACGGCCAAACAGGTTTCCGAAGGCAATTTAAACATCCGCATTCCCAAACACAAACAACCTATTTTCACTGACGAGCTTGATATCTTAATCAGCATCTTTAACCAAATGTTGGACAATCTGCAACACTACATTTCCGAAATCAAAAAACAGGAACATTTCCTTCAGGCCTTGATTGACAGCATCCCCGATGGTATTCGTGTTATTGATAAGGATTACAATATTTTTCTGGCCAACAAAGCCTATCACAAACAAGTTGGAAGCATTGGCAAGAAATGCAAAAAATGTTACAAAGCCGCCCACAAACGCAAAGAACCTTGTGACCCCACCAACACACACTGCCCCTTGCATGAGATACTGAATAACCACCGAAACAACATCAAAGTTATTCAACAATTCTCAGAACATCCGGAAAAACACCTCTCCATAAACGCGGCTCCCATACAATACAACGGAGAAAACTTATACATCGTCGAATCAATCCGCGACCTGAGTGAAGACATCAATTTTTCCCATCAACAAAAATTGTCATCCTTAGGTTTCCTGTCAACCTCTATCGCGCACGAAATCAAAAATCACCTTGGTGCCCTACGAATGATTCTGGAACGCCTCCTTGACAAACACTATGCTAATGTCCCTGATGACAACGAAGAAAAAAAACAACTGTTACTCATCTATAACGAACTAATCAGCAGTATCGCCGTACCAGAACGTCTGTTAAAACTAAGCCGCTCCAGTGAAAGCGCCATTCAAGACGTCAATTGCGGAGACGCCATTACCGATATTCTCAGCCTGCTTGACTTTGAAGCCAAAAGCAAAGGAATAAACATCGATTTTCAAGCGCCGACATCCCCTTGCCTGATATCTGGAAATGAAGCAGATTTCAAAATGGCGGCCATCAATTTGACACTAAATGCGATTAAAGCAATGGACGCCAACGGCACCCTAACAATCAAAATCGAAGAAAACCCCAAAGGCATTAACATAAAATTCATCGACACCGGAGTAGGCATCCCCCCCGAAAACATCAATCGTATTTTTGAACCGTTCTTCTCTGACGGACAGGAAAATCGACAAAAAGGAAATGGTTTGGGACTGTCGATTACCAAAACCATTGTCGAAAACTTCGGCGGTTCAATCAATGTCGAAAGTCAAATCGGTATCGGCAGTTGCTTCACCTTGTCATTCCCGACAATAAAAAGCCTTGCCAAAAAGAAATTATAGGTTTATTAATATCGCAACAGAAATAAAAATGAAGGATTTATAATGAGTAAAGAAGAACTCCTTGAATTAACCGGTGAAGTTATTGAAAAGCTTCCCAATGCCATGTTTCGCGTAAAGCTGGAAAACGGTGTTGAAATTCTGGCTCATACTGCCGGAAAAATGCGCAAATTCCGCATTCGCGTTATGGTCGGTGATAAGGTTGATATTGAAATGACCCCGTACGACCTTACAAAAGGTCGAATTACATTCCGCCATAAAGATTAAAATCAACCTCCCTTGCGGGAGGTTTTTCATTCACCATCATCATCAAAAAAAAGCCCCTCATCTGAGGGGCTTTTTTCTAAACAAACATTGTATCCAGCAAATCTCGGCAATATGCTCTCAGCTCCGGATCCTCCATCAAACTGAGCTTCAGATTAGCCTTTTCCAAATCCTTGTTTGTACCGCAATCAAAGCGCATTGAATCACAGAGAACACCGGTCAGCTTCATACCGCGCTCAGCCGCCAATCCCATCGCATCAGCCAAATTAATTTCACCGTTATTGCCCTTTTCAACTTCCGGCAAAATATCCATAATCGCATTCGGCAAAATATACGGTCCCATACTGGCATAATTGGAAGGAACTTCCTCCAACTTCGGCTTTTCGATTTTGCCCTTAGCATGAACAATGCGACCGTCACGAACTGTCCCGATTAACGCACCGTAACGAACCATTTGCTCCCGCGGAAACTCCATAATATTTTCGACCATACCGCCATATTCGTTATAAACATCCAACAATTGAGCCAAAACCCCTTTGCCGCGCAGATTGACATACACGTCATCCGGCCACATAACGACAAAATCACGATCACCGACAATTTCTTTCGCCATTAGAATAGCATGTCCATTACCTTTGGGTTCCGATTGCTCGGCAAAAGAAAACGTCATTCCGGCGGGAATAATATCTTCCACCACTTTCAGCAAATCCAGCTTGTTCTTGCTTCGCAAATGTTCTTCCAACCATGGATACGGTGAAAAATGCGTTTCAAAAAGATGTTTACACGATTGATCACTATAGATAAAAACGATTTCTTTAATACCGATTTCAGCACAAGCATCAACGGCATATTGAATAATAGGCTTGCTGTGAAGCGTTAAAAAGCCCTTGTGCAAAGCTTTTGTAGAAGGCAAATTTCTTGTCGACAAACCGGCAACCGGCAAAATGCAGACTTCAGGTTTTTTGGTCATATCCTAACTCCAAATAATAGGTTATATTATTATAGGTAGATATATAACATAAAAATTCAATTCCTCAAGATTAATTCTGATTTACCCTCTGCCTTTTAATCACATTAACACTGCCTAAAGACTGCTTTGTCGGCTTTGCTTTTTTAGGAGCCGAAGCCGAAAAATCCAGAATGGGAAGCTTGCCTTCTTCCGCTGACTTTTCCACCTCTTCAATTTCTTCAATATCTCTTTTCACTGTAATATTGCGTCCTGTTTTCTTGATACTGATATGACCGGTGTTTTCCTCAACTTTTCGTTTTATTTCCTCATCCCGCAACCTGGCCGCATACTGTTGCTCAGCTTCTGCCACTTTTTCTTCCGCATATCTTTTATACTGAGCCGCACTGTCTTCCATTGCCGACAAATCTGTCTCAATATCCTTGCGTAAATCAGCCAAACTCTGACTATAAGCTTGCGCTTCCTCAATAGAAGCTTTCGTTCTCATCGTCTCAAACTTGTCCAACAAAGCCTGATTTTGCTCTTCAAGCAATGCCGCCTTGTCATCAAAAAACTGTTGCCATCCGCTCAAATTGCCGTCATCATCAAGCGTAAATGAAGTGATAATCCCAGCCAATCTTGATTTCAAACCTTCCTTGGCACTGTTAAAATCAAACATCATCATCTTAGCCTTATTATAAGCCTCAACCAACTTCGTATGATGTTGTGTCATCTTATAGCGTTCATCATCCAAATAAGCTTTATCCAATGCCTTACGAAGTTTTTCAACCTCCGCCATCGCCTTATTGTTTTGCTCTGTTGTCTTGGCAATCAGCGCCTCACTGGCTTCTGTCTCTGAAACATTGTTAATCATTTCGGCCAAAACCGACATTTCATCTCTGAGGCGTTTTTCGGTTTTTCTCAATCCGGCTCTCACATCCGGACTTTCCACCGTTTTCTTTCGCGTTTCGACACTGCGAAGCAAATCATCACGAACATCCGCCAACAAAGTCTCCGTAATCGTCAATTGCTTGTCAACCAAACCTTGCAAACGAGTTCTCTCAGCATTTTCTTTGGCCTGAATATCCGAAGCGATTTTGTCTTGTCGCATCTGATATAAATCAAACAACGAGCTGACATTTACATCCAATAACGGAGCGTTCATCCCTCCCTTCAAAGAAAAGGAATAACCGGGAAGATACTGTGGCTCATTATACTTGACATTAAAGACCACATTCATATTCCATGCCGGAAGATTTCCGTCCCCAAATAACTCTATGCGTCCCAAACTGTTCTGCAAAACCGTATCTGATAAATTATATTCTCCTTTGTTGAAAGAAACCTTTCCTCTCAATGTTGAATAATCGGTAATCCCCTTTTGCAAATTATCTTTAACGACCGCCATCAACCCTTCCGGAACTTCTCTCTTCAAAATATCATCATAAATAGCCTGCAAATTCCATCCCTTCATAGCACCATTTTCAAAATTGAACGACAACATCCCATCCAAATTTGAAGCGATATCATTCCAACTTCCCGCTTTGGTGTTAAAAGACAGCTGGGTATTCATTGTTCCATTAGTCAAGCCATATTTGCTTCCGCTCAGAGCCCAGCGACTGACATCAGATTTTTCAACGCCCAACGAACCGCTCAGAACATTTTCGGTCGTATTCAAAGACAAATCGCCGCTGACATCGCCCTCGCGCAATTTTCCTTTGAGATTATTGACAGAAACATTTCCGCCGCTGACCGACACTTCAGAAGTCATATCCGTCACCACATAGTTTTTATATGAAAAATCAGCAACGGAAAATGTTCCCGTCAAATCAAATATCTTCAGAATATCAAAGTTAAATGCATCATTGCTCCAAAGCGGACGTCCCCACAACTCAGGAGAACTGTCCGTCGGTTGTGTCAAAACGACAGAAGACGAACCATTCTTTTTGGCGCTTAAAAATCTATCAAGCTCAAACTTATTAATATTCAACGTGGTAATGATATTGGGACGTTCCTCTCTTTGTTCATATTCCACATCACCCTTAAATTCATTAAAACCGATATTAGCTTCAATTTGCGTCGCTTTAAAATGTTTCGGCGTTCCTTTAACCTGCGCTTTGAAATCAAATAATCCCAAAGAAAACGTTGATGGATTATAGTCGACATTAAACTCCTTTAACATTTTCACAAAATCAGGATGTTTCACCTCCAAAGTCCCGCTATAATCTGTATCATCAGCCGTTTTAACAACCTGCCCCTGATATCTGGTCTCCAGATTCTCAAGCTTATAATAAGCGTTCATGGCAAAACGATTCAAATCACCGGTCACAATTCCTTGTGTTTCAAAATTCTTCAATTGCTTAAAGTCAAAATCGGGCACCTTAAAATCAAATTTATTAATCAAAGCAGCAACATCGGCCGTCTTAACACTATACTTCCAATTTTTGAACAGCGGTGTCTTTCCAAAATTGGATAACATACCGGAATAATCCATCTGCGCATTGGCAACAGATTGAATTGACAAATTTTCGACCTCAAGCTTACCATCCAACAAATTCGCCTTAAAATCTATTTTCTCAAAAGGCATACTTTCATAAATCGCCAAATTAAGCTTGGCATTAATCTGCATATCCCAATCATTTAAAAAACCCAGCTTGGAAAACCGATATTGCATCCTTTGGGCCCAGCTTTTTTCTCGTTCTTCTTTTGGCAGAGAGGTAATATAATTATCCCAATTTATTGTATCGGCATTCACAACCAGCATCATATCCGGCCGTGCTCCCAATTTGATACCGGCTTCTCCGGAAAACGAACTTTTATCCATCGTCAAATTAAAAGGGGAAACCTGAATTTTTTGCAGGGTTCCTGTCACCTTCGCATTTCCGACCGCCTTACGATACGTTGAAGCCACACTGACCATAGGTTGCAAATTCAACCAATTCAGCGTCTTTAGAAAATCATTAGAATTAAACGAAAGGTCAACATTATAGAAAGGCTCGTCTTCCACAGCAAGTAAAGAACCTTTCAACTTAACATCCGTGTCCCCTGGTAAAACTGCCGACAAACTGTTCAAAATCAACTTGTCATCAATAATGTCAAAGCTGGTTTCAAAATTTTTCACCGGCTGACCATTATACTGTGTTCGCAACGACTTGACATCAACCAACCAATCCAAACGACTCTCCGGCGCATAAACAACATCGCCTTTTTTATAGGTCTTAATAAAATCATCAACCGTATAAACAACCGGATCAAGGTTCAAATCCGTAAAATTAAACGCCATATCCACCCGAGGACGAATAATATCATTCCCCTTGGTGAGACCGTCATTCACCGGAATTTGCATACTGCCGGCCCCCTGCGTTTCACCATATTTAATCACCATATTGGAAAGATTAAATTGTTTTTCGTTTGCCGCCAAATCAAACGTCAACGCCAACGGATAATCATATTCCGGACGCAACTCAAAACTTTTGAAATTTGCTTTAACAAAGTCTTGTAGTTTTTTACTCTCCACAATCATATTACCGTTCAAAACCTTATTGGCCAACATAAAATTTCCGTCAAAACGGATATAACTTTCCGATTGCGGGTGCGTCACCACCAAATTCAAGGTCGTTGAAAAACTGTCAGAAAGTTTCCCGACAGAAAGGGCAAAACCTTCAGGATTGTTATCCTTAACATAATTGCCTTCAACATGAAACGGCCCAAACATTCCGTCAGCAATAATCTCTCCGTTCAGATTCTCCAGCTGAAAATTAATATCTCTGGTCGGATCATCAAAAGTCACCATTGCCTTTTCCAAACTGACACTGTTCAGCTTGACCTGTGCTTCTTCAATCTTATTTTTCTGCTCCGGCGTTAAATCATTTTGCCAGTTTAGACGCCCTTCATCATCGATCTCCACATTGATATTCGGATTTTCCAAAACCATGCGGCTGACTTCAAAATTTTTATGAAGTAACGGCATCAGCTCCAAATTGGCAACCAGATTTGGAATCTCAACCAACGGCTGATCTTTTATCGTCGGATTATAAATTTTAACACGTGATGCCACCAAATACGGCGATGGCAAAATCTTAAAAGAAACCGGTCCTTCAAACACAATTTGCTTGCCGGTCGCATCCAAAAACTGTTCGGCGATTTTATCCTTGTGCAAATTCCAATCAATTGAAGCCACATAAATCAGCAAACCGGCGACAGCAACCACAACCAACAAGACTAATCCGATTAAAAACCTTTTCATCATATTCCTCCGAATATTGCACGAGTGCCAAATAATCTTTGCAATCTTAAAAATCTGCATCTAATATAACACATAAACATTAATAAAACTTTTAATCAGGAAAGGCAACCATGAATAATACGCAAAAACTGTTTGAACTTGCCAAAACCTCTTTCAAAAACGCCCATTGTCCTTATTCCCATTTTGCTGTCGGCGCCGCTATTTTAAGCGATAACGGCAAATTTTACAGTGGTTGCAATGTTGAAAACGTTTCTTATCCGGAAGGCACCTGTGCCGAAAGCGGGGCTATCGCCGCCATGATTAACGATGGAGGCAAAAAAATCGCAGAAATCCTGATTCTCGGCAACGGAAACGAACTTATCACACCTTGCGGAGGATGCCGCCAGCGTATTTGTGAATTTGCCACCCCGACAACCCTCATCCACCTTGCCGATATGAACGGCGTTGTCGAAACACTGACAATCAACGATTTATTGCCCCATAGCTTCAAATAAGGAAAACCCATGACCAATAATGCAACTCGCTTTGCTTCTCAAATAAACGCGAAACTCAACGGTTTTGTTCCGGAAACAGCCATTATCCTAGGCAGTGGCTTGGGACGTTTGGCAGAAAAAATATCACAACCGCAAATCATTAAATACGAAGACATTGACGGCTTTCCGCAAACCAGCGTTTCCGGACACACCGGCGCTCTGATTGCCGGACAAATCAGCGGCAAAAATGTTATCTGCCTGCAAGGACGTTTCCATTTATACGAAGGTCACCAACCGCAAGTAATCGCCCAAGTTATCCAAACATTGAAACTTTTGGGTGTCAAACAACTTGTCGTCACCAATGCCGCCGGCTCGCTTAACCCCGACATGCCTCCCGGAAGCCTGATGTTAATTAGCGATCACATCAATTTCAGCGGCAAAAATCCGTTGATCGGTCCCAACGATGACACTATTGGCCCACGCTTTCCTGACCTCAGCAATGCTTATGACGTTGCCGGCAGAGATTTGGTTCGCCGGCTTGCTGACACCAACAAAATTGTCCTGCACGAAGGCGTTTATTTAATGGTTCTCGGCCCCAATTTTGAAACCGCCGCCGAAATTCACGCTTTTCAAACATTAGGTGCCGATGCTGTTGGAATGTCCACCGTTCCGGAAGTAATTGCCGCCGCGCATTGCGGTATTAAAACCATCGGCATTTCCGTAATTACCAATTTCGGCACCGGCATGAAAAAAACACCGCAATCTCATGAAGAAACCTTGGAACAAGCGCAAAAAGCCTCCGACAACCTTTTACTCTTAGTTCAAAAATATCTGGAGAATGCATAAATGGACGATATCACTGCCGCACAAAGGCTAATTTCCTGTCTCGATTTAACATCGCTCAACGATGATGATACAATTGAGGATATAAAACTCCTTTGCGAAAAGACACAAACCCCTTACGGAACGACCGCCGCTGTTTGCGTCTACCCGCAATTCATTCCGCAAGCGTTGCAATTCCTATCCGGTAAGATAAAAATTGCCACTGTGGTTAACTTCCCGCAAGGAAAACTGGAAACAGAGAAAACTCAAAACGAAATTCTGCGCGCCCTCAAAGCCGGAGCTGACGAAATTGACGCTGTTTTTCCCTATCACGATTTTCTGGCCGGCAAAATTGACGAATGTGCGACCTATGTTCAAGCCGTTCGCACCGCCTGCGGAGACAAAACATTAAAAATAATATTGGAAACAGGCGAGCTACAAAACACCAGAACAATTAAGGCCGCCTCCCAACTCTGCATTGAATGCGGCGCCGATTTTCTAAAAACCTCTACCGGCAAAACGAAAATATCAGCCACACCGGAAACCGCCAACGCCATGCTGGAAACCATCAAAGTTTCTAAAAAGAATGTCGGATTTAAAGCCAGCGGCGGTATCAAAACCATCGAAGACGCCAAAAAATACCTCGTTCTTGCCACATCTGTCATGGGGCCGAACTGGATAAATCAGGACAACTTCCGCATTGGCGCCAGTTCTCTGTTGAACAACCTGTTACAAACCATCAAAAAAGGATTCTGACATGCTGCCTCAAGAAATTATCCGCAAAAAACGTAACCGCAATCCATTAACCAAAAGCGAAATTCACAGCTTTATAAAAGGTGTCACCGATGGAACGATTGTCGATGCTCAAACGGCAGCCTTGACAATGGCAATTTTCCTCAACGGAATGTCAGTTTCCGAAACCACAGCGCTAACATTGGCTATGCGCGATTCCGGAGATGTTTTGAGCTGGAAACTTGACGGTCCCGTTGTTGACAAACATTCTTCCGGAGGTGTCGGAGACAAAGTCAGCCTCATGTTGGCTCCAATGATTGCCGCCTGCGGAGGCTATGTTCCGATGATTTCCGGACGTGGTCTTGGCCATACGGGAGGTACCTTGGATAAATTTGATTCCATCCCCGGTTATCAGACCATGCCTTCAAATGACGTTTTCCGAAACACTGTTGAGGAAGTCGGTTGCGCCATCATCGGCCAAACCGGAAATCTGGCTCCTGCCGACAAGAAAATCTATGCTATCCGCGACGTCTGTGGCACGGTTGAATCCATAGAACTGATTACCGCGTCAATCTTATCAAAAAAACTGGCCGCCGGTTTAGAATATCTCGTTATGGATTTGAAATGTGGCAACGGCGCATTCATGGCAGATATAGAAAACGCTCGCAAACTGGCTCAATCAATTGTTAACGTAGCCAATACCGCAGGCACCAAAACCACGGCAGTCCTGACTGATATGAATCAAGTTTTGGGACATAGCGTCGGCAATGCCCTCGAAGTCATGGAAGCCGTTGAATACCTGAAAGGTGAAAATGTCGATCCGCGCTTACATTGCATCACTATGGAACTTTGCGCTGAACTATTAGTCAGCGCCGGCTTATTCTCGGGTGAAAAACAAGCTCTGGTCAAACTCCAAAAAGTTTTGGATTCCGGACAGGCTCTGGAAATCTTTGCCAAAATGGTTACCGCACTCGGTGGTCCTGCTGATTTCTGTGATCATCCGCACCGCTATCTGCCAAAAACAACTATTGTCAAACCGGTTTACAGCAAACAAGCCGGATATGTCAGCGAAATGCAAACACGGGATATCGGCTTAAGCATCATAGAACTCAAAGGCGGACGCACTACTCCTGAACAAAAACTGGATTATGCTACCGGCTATACTCAATTCTGCCAAATCGGTGATTTTGTTGATGATCAAAAACCATTGGCAATGATTCATGCTCAATCTGAAGAAGACTATCACAAAGCGGCGGCGGCTCTGCAAAAAGCCATAACCATAAGCCCCGCTCATGTGGCAAAAAACACCTGTGTTATTGAAAAAATAGGTTAAGAAAAAGCCCCGCTGTTTTCTGCGGGGCTTTTTTCTACGGCAACAACGGAGACCATGCCGGATCTGAACCGTCGGCAGGGGTAATAATCTGCCGTTCATTATAACCGGTCAAATCAATCGAGTAAATCTTAACCGGAGCCGTTCCGTTGCGACTTCCTCTGTCTTGACGGAAATACATCAACACACGTCCGTTTGGTGACCAAGTCGGTCCTTCAACCAAATATCCGTTTGCCAACAAACGTTCTCCGCTACCGTCCGGATACATCACCCCGATATAAAATTGCCCGCCGGCCATTTTTGTAAAGGCAATGTAATCCCCGCGCGGCGACCATACCGGCGTCGCATAACGACCGGAACCAAAACTGATACGTTCCACCCCGCTTCCGTCAGCATTCATAACATAAAGTTGCTGATTACCGCCTCTGTCGGAGTTGAAAACAATTTTGCTTCCGTCAGGAGAATAGCTTGGAGAAGTATCGATTGCTCCGCCAAATGTCAACTGTTTGCTGTTTTTGGTTGCCAAATCCATCTCATAAATATTGGTCTTACCATTGCTGGCATAACTCAACAAAACCTTTGAACTGTCCGGAGAGAAACGCGGCGCAAAAGTCATCCCCGGAAAATCACCCAACAATACCTGCTTGCCGGTTTCAATATCCAAAACATAAACTTTCGGCATTTCTCCGCTATAAGACATATAGGTGATTTTCTGTAGGTTTGGAGAAAATCTTGGAGTTAAAGCCATTGCCGCACCGGAAGTCAAAAACTTGTGATTCTCACCATCTTGGTCCATAATCGCCAAACGCTTCACACGCCGTGTGGCCGGCCCTGTTTCAGAAACATAAACAATACGAGTATCAAAATATCCCTTTTCACCGGTCAACCGTTCATAGATGGCATCAGCAATCACATGAGCAACACGCCGCCAGTTATCTTTTGTTGTGGTAAAAGATTGTCCTTTCATCTGCATCTCAGCAAAAACATCCCACAAACGAAATTCCACACGCAGATTCTTGGCATCCACTTCCGTAACCGCACTCTGAACCAACGCTTGCGCATTAATGGCTTGCCAATCAACAAACTTCGGCTCTTCCGACATTGATTCAAACTCTTGAATATAACTTTTCTCATTAATGATCTTAAACAAACCGGAGCGTTCCAAATCCGCAATAACCACATCTCTGATTTTATTGCCATACTGTCCGACAAAAAAACCGCTGTGTATCATCTCGGGAAAAGCAATCGGCATCGGTTCGCGCATCGCTCCCGTTACATCAATCTGCAATTCCGCTTTTGCCGGCTGAACAACCAAAAGCCCCAAAATCAAAGTCGCAATATATCTAAATTTCATGATTACACCTATGAAAAAAATTATGAATTGCCCTTATCCTAATCAAAGAATATTAAGATTCGATTAGCAACAAAAAAAATCCGTATAACCTTTCAGTTATACGGATAATTTTTAGCCGACAAGAAGCGTAACCTCCCTGCGAAAATCGTCATCTGACATGCGACTTAAGTTACGTATCTCCTGCGGCAACAAGTCTTCAAGTTTATGCTCCAGCACCACCACATGTCGTGAGGAAAAACTTTTTCTTGCTCGGTGAAGAACCTTTTTCTTGTGTTTTTCGTCCAGAAACTGGCAATAGGAAATGACACAAAAACCTGAAATCACTACTGTAATCCCAACAATGATTTCCACGAAATAATTATCCATACCTATATAATAAAAGTTAGCATATTGAGCTCTTAATTAGCATCCACAGTACCGGATGTCAAGGGTTTCTCTTGACATAGAGAATAAAAAACATCATAGTTCAAATATGGAATTACTTGAATTTAAACAACAACTCAAACCGTACAAAGCCCTGCTCGGATTCGACTTCGGAACCAAGCGGTTGGGTGTAGCCGTGTCTGACTTGCTGTTATTGGTCGCCACACCGCAAAAAACCATCTTCCGTACCAATATCGACAACGACATTGTCGCCATAAAAAACATCATCAAAGAAAAAGAGATTGGCGGCATTATCTATGGCTTGCCTTTGCAGATGAACGGAGAAGAAGGTGAAACCGCCAAAGCCGTCCGCCAATTTGCCGAAACCATCGCTCAAGCAACAAACCTCCCCTACGCATTTTGGGATGAACGTCTGTCTTCTAAAGCCATGGAAAATTTTTTGATTAAAGAAGTCGATATGTCTCGAGCCAAACGCAAAGATATCCTCGACAGTTCTTCCGCCGGCTACATTTTACAAGGCGCTCTCGACGCCCTCCGCTATCTGTAAACAAAAGCCACTGCCTGCAAAGTTTCTACAAAATCCGCCTGTTGCATAAACGCAAAATCATCGGGCAAAATATGCTCAACCAAATGTTGCGGATTATTATCAAGCTGCACATATTTCGGTAAAAAACGCCGACAAAAAGCATACGCCGAAGCGCTGACGGCTTCTTCCGAACGCACATCATAACCGATGATTGCCAACAGCTCAGCCACATTATTTTCATCCATCTTCCGAGCTGGATCAAACCATAAGCCAATTCCCTCATCAGCCAACTTCCGCCACGGAAACGCCATTCCGGGATCCGGTTTACGCAACGGCGCCACATCCGAATGCCCCACAATATTAACCGCCGGAATCTGATGTCGATGCAAAATCCCCTTCACCAATTCAATCAAAGCAGAAACTTGCGCCGGCGAATATGATGTCTGCCCCAAGGTTGGATGACAAAGTTCAATACCGATGGAACGCTTGTTAAGGCTCTCGTCACTGCCGCGCCAAAACCCTTTACCGCCATGTTGCGCGCTGTAACGCTCATCAACAACTTTGATGATACCGCCATTTTCTTCAATAATATAATGGCAACTGCATTTATACTGTTCCAAATAAAACAGAACCTTATCCGCAGGATAAGCACTGCAATGAATAACCAACATATCGATATTACGATCACGCTCTTCATAAAAAGGCAACAGATGTTCTCTCATATCTTTTTCGCTTTCATAATCATCTGATAGGCATTGTTTATTTCCGCCATTTTTGCCGTTGCGGCCTCAATTTCTTCCTGTGATGCCCCTTGAGCCTGCAACCTGTCGGGATGATACTGCACAATCAAACTCTTCCAACGTTTTTTAATCTCTTTATCACCGGCATTGCAGGCAACCCCCAAAACAGAATAATAATCCTGCATGGTTGAGGTTTCCTTCTTCGGCATATAAACAGCGGCAATCACGGCAAAATTTCCATCCGGCAATTTTATCAGTTGTGCCGTTTTTTTCAGGATATCCAAAGCCTCCTGACAAGGAAAACCATCCACGGCCGCAATTTTAAACAATTTATCAACGATACTTTCTTTCAATTCCAGATTATCCTGAACAATCAAGGACAATTGGCGAGCATAAACCTCAAAACCGCCGGCAGAAGACTTGGCGGCATTAAACACTTTTGCCACTCTGGAATTGTCTTCTTCCTTAACCGCAAACATATTCTTAAAAGTTCTGATTTCATTGGCGCTGACTTGTCCGTCCGCCTTTGCAACCTTTGCCGCCAAACCAGCCATCGCCTGAATAAACGCCACATGACGCGCCTCCTTGGAATGGCGCCACAATTTCAACGGATTAATCCGAAACCAAAAATGACGGATTTTTTCAAAAGGAATAAGACTGGCATTTTCCACCCGATAATAATCCACAAAAAAACCAATCACGATACCGCAAAAAACAATTGTCCGACTTTGCAGAACAAAACCAATGACCGCACCGGCAATTTTGCCCCAGTTATTATCAAAAAAATGATCTATGTTTTTACGAATTTTGCGAGCATGTCGGCTGTTTGGCGTATCAAACAAGAAATGTCCGGCAGAAAACAGAAAAATAAAGCCGTTCGCCCCATAAAGCAAAGCTCCGAGCAGACCACCCCACGCCTTTCCCCAAAAATTGCCGTCAATCCGATTATAATAACGATAAATCTTATAAGGAAGCATAAGGCGAATATTGTCATCCAAAGAGCTCAAAATCTGCTCCAACTTGCAAATAACAACCGTACGATCAATCAACATATGCCCCAGAAACAGCCCCACAAAAAAACCTTCCGCGCCAAAAAAACGCAGACCAAATAAAGCAAAAGTAAATTTTCCGATAGGAGACATATAAGAACATTCAATGTTAAAACCATAATCAGTTTAACAGAAATCAACGTAAATAAAAGCCTTTTTACCAAGTTGTGCTATAAAACTATCGCCGACATTTCAACCGGAAAACACTTTGGTGACGTCACCAATCCTCGATGAGTATTGCGCCGAAAACTGAAATAATCATTTTCCAAAGCATACGTATCAAGACCGGAAACTGTCACATTGCCAACCCCGCAAGCCAACAAACAATCCGAGCAAAACCGTTCCAAATCAAACATATAATGCCCACAATTAATCGACGGAATAAAATATTTTACCCACTGCGGATTCTTTTGCAGAAACTGCTGATAAAAACCATTGTCAACTTCGTAAGAGGCCTGACCGATACAAGGCCCGACCGCCGCCGCAATATTTTCACGCCGAGCACCTTTTTGCACCATCAAATCAACCGTATTGGCAATCACACCGCCCAAAACCCCACGCCATCCGGCATGCGCCGCTCCGATAATCCCCGCATCATAATCAGCCAGTAACACCGGCGCACAATCAGCCGTTCGAATACATAATACCACATCCGGCTGATCTGTGACCGCCCCATCGGCAGTCACTTGCCACTGTGTCGGCTCTTGAATATATTCCACATGACTGCTCACACCTTGATTCATCATATTCAATCGCTCGGCGGTCGTGCCTAAAAAACCGGCGGCAATCTCCAGATTGCGCCGCACGTTTTCCAACGCATCTCCGCTGGAAACACTAACATTCAGGCTCTTGTAAATCCCTTCGGAAACCCCGCCTTTGGCTCCTAAGAACACATGTTTGGCAGCAGGTATATTAGGCGCCTTATACATCTATTCCCCCTCATGCAAAAAACTCTTGCCGTGTGACATCGGCGGCAGATTAAAATAATCGCAGATTGTTTGCGCAATATCAGCATAAGTCCCACGTTGACCAATATCGCAAGGCTTAATTTTTTTACCGAACATCAACACCGGAACTTGCTCACGAGTATGATCCGTTCCTTCCCACGTCGGATCATTGCCATGGTCTGCCGTAATAAAGACAATATCATCATCCTGCAAATGCGGAACAATCTCCGGCAACCGACGGTCAAAATATTCCAAAGCCTCGGCATACCCTTTCACATCGCGGCGATGCCCGTAATACATGTCAAAATCCTCAAAATTAGTAAACACCAAACTGAAATTCGGCGCATTGTCGATTTCTTGCAACGTCACATCCCATAACTGTTCCAACTTAGCGGCATGCGCACCTTTGGTAATCCCTCTGTGTGCATAAATATCATTGATGGCGCCAATGGCAATTACCGCCGCTCCGGCAGACTTTAAACGATCCAGTAAAGTCTCTCCGAACGGTTGCGCGGCATAGTCCCGCCGATTGGTCGTACGGACAAAACTGCCGTTTTTCTCACCGACAAACGGACGGGCAATAATACGACCGATATTATACGGCTGAACATGCTTATACGCAACTTCACACAATTTATAAAGCTTATCCAAACCAAACTTTTCTTCATGAGCAGCAATCTGCATATTACTGTCGGCAGAGGTATAAAAAATCGGCTTGCCGCTTTGCAAATGTTCTTCACCAAGCTCCTGAATAATCACCGTACCGGACGCCGCTTTATTTCCGAGAATACCGCTGATACCGGCATCTTTAACAATTTTTCCAATCAGCTCCGCGGGAAACGATGGATAATCAGGCTTAAAATGCCCCCAACCGTTGAGATTCGGCAATCCGGCCATTTCCCAATGACCGGAAACAGTATCTTTATCGCGGCTGATTTCTTTGGCATGCCCAAACTTTGACGACAACCCTAGCCGTGCAAGAGGCTGAGAACCATAATCCACAGTTTCTCCTGTCGCCGCAAACGCCGCTTTTCCCAAGCCCAAAGACAACAGATTAGGGATTTTCAGTCCACCGTTTGCCGTTGCCGTATGCTGTAACGTTGCCGCTCCGGCATTACCAAAATCAGCGGCATCAGGCGCACCGCCGATACCAAATGAGTCCATCATAAGGATAATTGCTCTTGCCATATTTTAATCCACCTTCTTCAATTGTTCCAATTGCCAACCTTTGGCCGACCGATTAATTCGATCATGATATTCGCCGCCGCTCTTATTGGGAACGACAAAACGACCACAGACAACCGACTTTCCGGCTTGAATAACCTCCGGAATCTCCCATGCTTTATTTTCCAACTTATAACGAGCCAAATCGGCAAACAATCTGGCTTCCATATAATCACCAAAATCAGAATGACGAACTACCGGCGCTTGAACAAAACGACGACATAACGAAACAAACTGTTCTTTATGCTCAGGCAAAACATATCCTTCACCGTTTAACAAAGCCACAAAACTCTCTTTAACAATCGGATTCGTCCAACCGCCGCCAAACAAAACCATCTGATGTGGCATCGGTACATTTTCGGGAATCAATGTCAACGCCTGAACTGCAACATAAGCGGCAAAATACTCAAATGTGCGAACCACATCTTCAAACTTAATCCCTTTATGTTCCGCCTGTTGAAAAACTTTCCCTTTATGATAATAAGCCGGATCACCGGATTTCGGTAACGGTGTTTCATAATATTTACGACCGATGTTGAATAATTCCTGAAGCAAACATTCATCCAACTTTCCTTTTTTGCCAAACATTCCATCTCGATCAAACGCTTCATTTGTATGTTGTCTGATATAACTATCAATATACTCATTAAAAGGCCCTGCATCCGCCGCTATCTGCACCATCCCGTCAACAATCAATGCAAAATTGGAGGTATTGCCGCCGTTATAATAACAACCGTCTCCTTCTTTTGCCGAAATATGAGCATTATGAGAAGGAACCAACGGCGCACCGTCAAATCCCGCCATCAACGGATCAGAACGAAAATCATAAACAACGGGAATTCCCGTCAAATCGGCCAACATCTGCCCTGAACCGATTTGCAACGTATACGGTTGCGAGTTATCCGTCCGAGCCTTTGACGGCGGATTATGGTCCAATGTTTTGCCATGAAAACCTATGGCATCAATATCGGCTTTATCAAGCGCATTCTGTTCACACATCTCATTAATGCATTCCGCAATCTGGGTCACATATTCGTCATGAACAGCCTTAAATTCGGGCAACGCTTCAATCTCTGTTTTTGTCTTATTAAAAACTTTTGAACGAAGACCTTCTATCTTTTCTTGCATATCTTTGGAATACGGCTTGGTATAGGAGCAGATGTCAGTCATAACATCACCATCAAACTGAGTAACCACCAAATCAATGGCATCCATAGAATTTCCGGTCATATTACCAATAATCGTATATTTCACCATAAAGCTATCCTAATAAAAAACAACTGCTGACAACATTATCACGCAAACAGATTAACATTAAATGAAATTTACCTAAAAAGGCGGAAATACCGGAACATACATAAAACGTACGTAAGGAAACTTTCGTCCCGATATTTCTGTATTAGATGACCTTTATACAGCCTTTTTTACTGATCGCCGATGCGAAGAGCCTCAATAAACGCCGATTGTGGCACCTCAACCTTGCCGAACTGACGCATCCGCTGTTTACCTTTTTTCTGCTTATCCAAAAGCTTGCGCTTACGGGTAACGTCACCACCATAACATTTTGCCGTCACATCTTTACGCAAAGCAGAAATGGTTTCCCGAGCGACAACACGCCCTCCGATGACCGCCTGCAAAGGAATTTTGAATAAGTGCCGCGGAATAAGATCTTTCAGGCGTTCACAAATTTGACGACCGCGAGCTTCGGCTTCCGAACGGTGACAAAGAAACGCCAACGCGTCAACCGGCTCTTCATTAATCAAAATTTGCACTTTAACCAAATCGGACTCTTCATAACCAACCAGCTCATAATCAAAGCTGGCATACCCGCTGGTAATAGATTTGAGGCGATCATAAAAATCAAACACAATTTCATTTAGCGGAATTTTATAAACGACCATCGCGCGACTGCCAACATAGGTCAGCTCCACTTGCTCACCGCGACGTTCGGTACAAAGTTTCAAAACCGAACCAAGATAAGTATCCGGCACCAAAATCGTTGCTTTAACCATCGGTTCTTCAATTGACTTGATGCTGGTCACATCCGGCATATCCGCCGGATTATGCAATAAGATTTCATTCCCGTTAGTCATATGGATTTTATAAGCCACCGACGGCGCCGTCGTGATTAAATCCAAGTCAAACTCTCGCCCTAAACGCTCCTGAATAATTTCCATATGCAACAAGCCGAGAAAACCACAACGAAATCCCAATCCTAAAGCCGCAGAATTTTCATTTTGATAATCAATACTGGCATCATTGAGTTTGAGTTTTGCCAGAGCATCTTTCAAGGCTTCATATTGGCTGGAATCCACCGGAAAAATAGAACAGAACACTACCGGAACAGACGGTTTAAAACCTTGCAACGGTTGTTCACACGGCTTGCGATTATCGGTAATTGTATCACCGATACTACAGTCACTCACACTCTTAATGCTGGCGGTAATATAGCCGACTTCCCCCGGATACAAAGCATCAACCTCTATCATCTTCGGTGAAAATACCCCCACACGGTCAACCAGATAGGTGGCATTGTTTGACATCATGCGGATTTGTGTTTTTTTGCGCAACACCCCATCATGCACGCGCACCAAAATGATAACCCCCAAATAACTGTCATACCAACTGTCAATCAGCAACGCCTTCAATGGAGCTTTTTCATCCCCTTGCGGAGCCGGCAGTTTGGTTACGATTTCTTCCAACAACTCATCAACGCCCAACCCCGTTTTGCCGGAAGCCTCAACCGCCGCTGAGGTATCCAACCCAATAACATCTTCAATCTGCGCCTTAACCTTTTCACAATCCGCAGACGGCAGATCAACCTTGTTCAAAACAGGAATAATCTCGTGATTATTATCAATTGCCAAATACACATTGGCCAAAGTTTGCGCTTCAACCCCCTGCGTTGCATCCACGACCAGAACAGAACCTTCGCACGATGCCAGCGAACGAGAAACCTCATACGAAAAATCCACGTGCCCCGGAGTATCCATAAGATTCAGCTGATAAACATTGCCGTCCTTAGCTTTATAATTCAACCGCACTGTCTGCGCCTTAATGGTAATACCGCGCTCACGCTCAATATCCATATTATCCAGCACTTGCTCAGTCATCTCACGTTTTTCCAAACCGCCGCAAGCTTCGATCAAACGATCAGCCAGTGTCGATTTGCCGTGATCAATATGGGCAATAATGGCAAAGTTACGAATTAAGTTCAAATCATGGTCACTCATAAAATTCTATCCTGTAATCACTTATATTGACATTGAAAATAAAGATTTTTTTAAAATACGCAACCACTAATTTCTTTACCTCTTTCTATTCTGATTGACGAGACTATATAAAAAAGGCTATAATAATTTTAATTACTAAGAAATTAAGGAGGCCGCCATGAGAAAAATGATTGATATAGACTTCGGCTCAAGCCGTTATGATGAACTTGTCGAACTTCGCTATAAAATCCTGCTGGCGCCTCTGGGCTTAAAATTTCTCGATTCTCACCGCGCACAAGAAACATCATACCTGCACCTTGGTTGCATTGAATGTTTAGATGACAAACTGGTCGGCGGATTAATGCTTGTGCCCTTGGATAATGACACCATCCGCATGATGCAAGTTGCCGTTGATACAAAATACCAAGGAGAAGGCATCGGTCGTGACTTAGTAAAATACGCCGAAAAGCGCGCCAAAGACGCCGGTTACAGCAAAATCGTCATGCATGCTATGCTCACCGTCATTCATTTTTATGAAAAAAACGGCTATCATCAGGAAGGTGATATTTTTGAAGAAAAAGGCATCACCTTTGCCAAGATGGTAAAAACCCTCTAAACAAGAAGCCCCGAAAATTTTCGGGGCTTCTTGTTTCATTGCCAATACTACAGCAAACGCAAATTTCCTGCGGCTTCACGACCACTGCGATCCGCATACAGCTCGTAGCTGATAGCTTGACCATCCGGCAAACGACTAATACCAGCCTTTTCCATCTGGCTGACATGAACAAAAACATCTTTTTCACCCGATTCCGGCAAAATAAAACCGTAACCTTTTTTGGCGTTAAACCATTTAACAGTTCCTACTGACATATTATAAAATCCCTTCGTTATAAAATTTAGACACAGGATTCATATAATTGACAACGACAAGATTTAAAGGGAGATATCAAAAAAAAGCCCCGAAATTCTCGGGGCTTTAGACTCAGCGGGTCAAAGACTTATAACGCACACGGTGCGGACGTACGGCATCCTCTCCCAACCGGCGAATTTTGTCTTTTTCATATTCTTCAAAGTTTCCTTCAAACCACTCAACATGACCTTCGTCTTCATAAGCGAGAATATGTGTTGCCAAACGATCTAAAAACCAGCGATCGTGCGATGTCACCAACACACACCCCGGATAGTTCATAATACCCTCTTCCAAAGAACGCAAAGTATCGACATCCAAATCGTTAGTCGGTTCGTCAAGCATAATAACGTTTGCACCTTTTTTGAGCATTTTGGCCAAATGAACACGATTACGCTCACCGCCGGACAATTGTCCGATTTTCTTCTGTTGATCACCACCCTTAAAGTTGAACTGACCGACATACGCACGAGACGGCAACGTTGCCTTGCCGATTTCAATCATATCCAAGCCATCGGAAATTTCTTCCCAAACTGTTTTGTCGGCATTCAGTTCATCACGACTTTGGTTAACATATCCCAAATCAACACTGTCCCCCAAACGAATAGAACCGCTGTCCGGTTGTTCTTCTCCGGTAATCATACGGAACAATGTCGTCTTACCGGCACCGTTTGGCCCGATAATACCGACAATTGCACCTTTCGGAATTTTGAATGACAAATTGTCAATCAACACTCTGTCACCGTAGGCTTTGGAAATGCCGTTAGCTTCAATCACCAAATCACCCAAACGCTCCGTCATCGGAATATTAATATGTGCGGTCGTAATCTTTTCTTTAGAAGCCTGAGACAACAAATCATCATAAGCGTTAATACGAGCCTTGGATTTTGCCTGACGAGCTTTCGGATTCTTCTGAATCCATTCCAATTCATTCGCCAAAGTACGCTGACGAGCAGATTCTTCGCGCGCCTCTTGTTCAATGCGTTTTTGTTTCTGTTCCAACCAAGAAGAATAGTTGCCTTCATACGGAATACCCTGTCCGCGATCAAGCTCCAGAATCCATCCGGTCACATTATCAAGGAAGTAACGGTCGTGAGTAACCATCACTACAGTTCCTTTATATTCTTTCAAATGGTTTTCCAACCACGCTACCGATTCGGCATCCAAGTGGTTCGTCGGCTCATCAAGCAATAACATGTCCGGTTGTTGCAACAACAAACGACACAAAGCCACACGACGTTTTTCACCGCCGGAAAGTTTGGTTACATCGGCATCTGCCGGCGGACAACGCAAAGCATCCATGGCAATTTCAATCGTACGCTCAAAATCCCAACCGTTGCAAGCATCGATTTTTTCTTGCAACTCCGCCTGTTCGTTAATCAAATCATTCATTTCATCATCGGTAAGTTCCTCGCCAAAACGCATAGAAACCTCTTCAAAGCGCTTTAGCAAATCACGTGTTTCCGACAAACCGTCCATAATATTTTCCATAACGTTTTTCGTTGGATCAAGTTGCGGTTCCTGCTCTAAATAACCGACTTTAACTCCTTCTGCCGCCCAAGCTTCACCGTTAAATTCCTTATCGACTCCGGCCATAATTTTCAACAACGTAGACTTACCGGCACCATTCACACCAAGCACACCAATCTTTGCCCCCGGCAAAAACGACAAGGTAATACCCTTGAACAATTCTTTTCCGCCCGGAAAAACTTTGGTCAGATTTTGCATAACAAAAACATATTGGACTACAGCCATTTCATACTCCTTTACTTATAGCAATTGCGCCGAGTATATAGGCAAGAAATCCAACTTGCAATCATTTTAAAAAGATTAGCGTTTTTTGCGGCTGATATGCCCGATACCACTGTCCGGATACTCTGGAACTTCAGTCTGCACGGCTTTGACGACAGGCTTTTGTACCGCCGGTTGCGGCTGTCTGCCACCGGTCTGAGCAGCGATTGCGTCATCCTGAACATTCACTTTGAGGATTTTTGCTTCCGAACCATTATAAATAGCCTTGGCTTTTGTCAGATTCGTTGAGTTCTTTTTATAAATCATCGTCGCATCATAGGGCTTGCGCGGTGTCAAAATCTGTCCGTCAGGCATCTTAATTGTTCCATCGGCATATAACACCGCCTTAAAAATCTCCTGATTATCAAAACGACGATTGATTAATGCGCATTCATAAAAACCGTCCATCTCCTTAGACATATAGGTATTGGCTTTCTCTTCCGAATAAGCATAAATCGCATCATTTTGCAACTTGTCCGACGGCGATTTTGTCAGAAGGATTGCCCGCGCCAACAATTCAAACGTATCATACTTGGAAGAACCGCAAGCCAACCCTTGTCCGGCAATGGCTCCTAGCGCACGCACTTCCTCAAGGTAAGGCATCTGTGCCCTAGCCGCAAAACTTCCCAAACACAAAACTGCAGATAAAACATATTTCCACATAGCGATTCCCTCTGATTTTTACTAATAATAAAAAATAAGTTGACAAAGCGCAATATTTAGCTTAAGTTGCGGATAACTTTTGACAATAAGGATAGAAAGATGAAAGTTTACAGCTCATTAAAAAGTAAAAAAGTACGCGATAAAGACTGCAAAATTGTTCGTCGTAAAGGTCGTGTATATGTTATCAACAAAAAGAACCCGAAGTTAAAAGCTCGTCAAGGTTAATGTTGATACCTTTTTCAAGATTTTAAAACCCGCCGTTTTCAAGCGGGTTTTTTCATAGCCAAAGAGCGGCATTTTAATAATGCCGCCCTTTTACTGAAGATTTCCGATTTTTTTTGCAATGATGCGTCCACCAAACAAAATAAGGAAGCCGGAACAACTGTAAATAACCGTAAACAAAAAGATGTTCCATTCTTCCCTCGTGATATCGGCGAGGGAAGGAACATATCTGAGTGCCAAAATTTTGCATCCCAGATACCCAAGCACGATAGAAGTTGTTTGAACAAAAACAACGACACTACGAGCCGAAAGGTGACAGAAGAAGCGGTAAAGACCATTTTCCTTCTTGTATTTGTTAACAACACAAAAATAGTAAGTAACCACAAAAATAAACGCGGCAACCCAAATACTTGCAAAAAGCAATTCTGCTGAACTCCACTCCATATTACAATAATTAATTTTATAGCCAATATAGAGCGACTCGAAATAAAAATCAATTAACAAAATCAGAAAAATTCATCTTTTTCAGACTAAATTCTTGAAATTTAAAATCAAAAGAGTATGGTAAGACGAATTTTACTAAAGAAATCAAGAAAGACGAAATATCATGAACATGAGAAACATTGCCATCATCGCCCACGTTGACCATGGCAAAACCACAATGGTTGACGGGCTGTTGAAACAAAGTGGCACCTTCCGCGAAAACCAAAAAGTCGAAACCTGTGTTATGGACAGCAATGACTTGGAACGTGAACGCGGCATTACCATTCTTTCCAAATGCACATCCGTCAATTGGAAAGGCACACATATTAATATTGTCGACACACCGGGACACGCTGATTTCGGAGGTGAAGTCGAACGCATTTTATCCATGGTCGATGGCGTTGTTCTGTTGGTCGATTCCTCAGAAGGCCCTATGCCGCAAACAAAGTTTGTTCTCGGAAAAGCCTTAAAACTCGGACTATGTCCGATTGTTGTCATCAACAAAGCAGACAAAGCCGATGCCCGTTGTGATGATGTTTTAAACGAAATCTTTGACCTGTTTGTTAGCCTGAACGCTAACGACAAGCAACTGGATTTCCCTGTTCTTTATGCTTCCGGCCGCAATGGCTGGGCTGTCAATGAATTGACTGATGAGAAAAAAGACTTAACCCCATTGTTTGAAATGATTTGTTCCTATGTTCCGGAACCGGCTTGTGAACCGAATGCTCCGTTCTCCATGCTGGCCACGACCTTGGAAGCTGACAAATTTATCGGTCGTTTGTTGACCGGAAAAGTTCAGTCTGGTAGCCTCAAAGTCAATGATACGGTTAAGGTTTTGGACAAAGACAGTAACGAAATCGAACGTATCCGCATCAGCAAAATCTTGGCATACCGCGGTTTGAACCGTGAAAGCTTGGAAGAAGCTCATGCCGGAGACATCATCGCCGTTGCCGGTGTCATCAAAGGAACGGTTGCCGACACAATCTGCGCCCTTGAGGTCACACAAGGCATCCACGCACAACCGATTGACCCACCGACATTGGCAATGACTTTTTCAATCAACGATTCTCCTTTGGCCGGTCGTGAAGGCGACAAAGTCACTTCCCGTATGATTTGGGACAGATTATGCAAAGAAGCCGAAGGTAACATTGCCCTCAAAATCTCTCGCACAGACTCCTCCGATGCTTTTGAAGTCGCCGGACGTGGCGAACTCCAATTGGGCGTTTTGATTGAAACCATGCGCCGTGAAGGTTTTGAGTTATCAATCTCTCGCCCGCGCGTTTTGATGAAAAAAGACGAAAACGGGAAGCTCTTGGAACCGATTGAAGAAGTGGTTGTTGACGTTGATGAAGAATTCTCCGGAGCCGTTGTTGAAAAACTCGGACGTCGCCGTGGTGAATTGATTGAAATGATTCCGTCTCAGGTTGGCAACAAAGTCCGTCTGATTTTCAATGCGCCATCTCGAGGTTTGATCGGTTACCACTCTGAATTTTTGACAGACACTCGCGGAACCGGCGTGATGAACCGTTTGTTCAAATGCTACGAACCGCACAAAGGCGATATCGAAAGTCGCCGCAACGGTGTTCTGATTTCATCTGAAACAGGAACCGCAATTGCTTATTCTTTATGGAAACTGCAAGACCGCGGTCCGATGTTTATTGACTCCGGCGTCCCTGTTTACACCGGCATGATTATCGGCGAACACACCAAGCCCAACGACTTGGAAGTCAATCCCTGCAAAGCAAAACAGCTGACAAATATTCGTGCCGCCGGAAAAGATGAGGCAATCGACCTCATTCCTCCCCGTAAATTAACACTGGAACAAGGCTTATCTTACATTCAGGAAGATGAACTCTTGGAAGTAACGCCAAAAACATTGCGCCTGCGCAAACGTGTCCTCGACCCGATTGCCCGCCGCCGCATGAAACCGGAAGTTATTGATTAAAAAAAAGCCCTTCATTTGAGGGGCTTTTTTTACATACCGCGATAAGAACGGGCATAAATAAGCTGGGTAATATCAACTTTTTGCTTGTCTTCCATTTTTTGCCCCTCAGGATGATAGGTATTGTCTTTAAGCTGTGTTTTTTCGGCATCGGACATTGCCTGACCAGTCAACCCTTCTTTCAAACCCACAATCCGCTCAACACGTTGTTCCGGCGTACAATTGCCAAGATATTCATCAAAAGCGGCATCAATCCGGTTTTTATATCCGGCTTCAGCATCACGAAAAGCTCTATACACAGGATTCGCCTGTGCTGCAACCCATGCCTCGCAATATTCTTTAGCTTCCGGAGCTGTAATATTAGGAATTTCAGCCTTAAAAGCGTTTGATGCAACCTGAACCTTAGCCCGAGACGCATCCACATTTTCATGAAGCGTTACTAAATTTTCCACCTTGCTGACATCCACTTGCTGCCCCTGTCCGGCCAAGCGAGTCACAATCTCGGCAACCGTCTCCGTTTTATTCTCTGCTTTGTTTTTATGCTGTTCGGATCTGACCTTGTCAAGCAAAGCTTTCTCTTCAGGAGTAGCGCCTTCCAAACCGGCAGTCAAATCATCCTTTGCTTTTTTGGCGGCTTTGTTGGCTTCTGTCAAATCAACCCAAACTTGTTGTTGCGGAGACCCCGTATTCAAAAATGCCTTAAACTTATCGACATTCTGCGCCATAATTTCTTTTTGTTTTTTATAATCAGGATTATTGGCAAGAGCGTCTTTTTTCTCTTGCAAATCTTTCAATTCCTGTTGAACGGTCAAACGCAATTTGATTTCATCATATTGCGGAAACGCCTTAAACTTCTCAATATCCGGAGCATTTTTAACCCCCATACCGGTCTTCAAAGAGGCCAAATACAGCAATGCGGCTTCTTCCAAGTGCGTTTTGAAATATGGTCCGAAATCCATATTCTTGCATCCCATATTCTTAGCATGTTCACAAAGAATCATATGATCTTCAAGTGTTTTACTCTCAATATGAGCACTGGTTTCAGATGTAATGATAATCTTGCTACCGTCTTGGTGTTTATAAGCCAACGCATTGGGATGTTCTGTATCTTGATATTGAGTAAATTGGCGCTTCGGATGTTTTGCCAAAATCTCATCCACATACGGTTTAACTACGGCAATAAAGTCATTATTCGGACTATCTTGTGTATGATCACCCAAACTGAAGTCACCGGCATCTTTAAAGAGTTTGAAACCATCTATCACCCGTTTCTTTTCATCTTCATTAATGTTGTTCCAATCGATACCTTTTGCTTCACAATAAATTTTAAAAATCGGCGAATTCTCATAAACTCGGAACATTGCCTGCAACAAAAGCTTTTGATCTTCCTGATGACGAGCATCAATCTTGGAAAAATCATTATTATTACCATAAAGCTCTTTTTGCTTAAAATCATCCAGCGCTTTTCCGGCTAAAGCATCTTCTATAATCAAAGAAGCCACAGCGGCACAATCATTACGATTCTGCCCAGTCAACCATTCGTCATTATACGAAACGGTAACACCCCGCGCCACTAAAAGGTCTTTGATTTTTTTCTTACTGTCCGGATGGGTTCCTTTCCCTGCCTGATCAACAATCATTGCCTTCTTATCTTTAGTATCCCAAACCAAAACAAAAGCATGCCCTGGCAAGGTCCCCTGCGGATTGTTCGGATCCGGTTCAAACTGCGCTGAAATCGGAATAATAACCCGTTCATAATCTTCCGGCTTAACAGAAGCAGTATCAAACCTCTCTAAAAATTTTTCCAAATCAGAACCGGATGTACCTAAACTTGTGGATGGCATAGCAGTACCGGTCAACAAAACTTTCTTATTTTTACCAGACTGAGCGTCTAAATCCTCCTGAACACGACCGGATAAAGCTGTCGTATACGGATCAACAAACGTAACATCATTGCTTTTTTCTGCTCGTTCACGATTAATGAAACCGGCAATATTACTATAATAACCATTATTATATTCGTCGGGCGCACTTTGAATAAAACCAGTAAAATCACGTGCCAGATTCTTCCAATAAACATCCATTGCCGGACGCTCATCATCCAACTTTTCCATACTCTTCAAATAAGCGTCTTTATCCGTAGCACCATCATAACCGGTTCCAAAGATATCAAGCATTTTTTGATAGACATCACTATGAACGTCCATCTCATGAACATCACGCAAACGCTCTCCAAATTGTCTTATCGCTTCATCCCGTGTCATAGCCATTGCTTTAGTCCCCAGTCATTAGTCTTATAATAAAAATATACCACACTCAAAAAAATTTGTCCAACATTTTGTGCAAAGCAGTTTTCTAAAACAATCGCGAGAATTCCGCCAAACTTTCCGCCATCAAATACGGATTACAGGCCTTTTCTTCACCAAGCGTAAACGGCCCCGCCGGCAAACCGGCATTCAAACGTGTCGCCGCTTTTGTCAAATATGCCGTTATTGCTTCTTTGTTGCGAGCCACATGTTGTGCAAACCCCGCGCCGTGAGCCGTATATTCATGCCCCGGATAAAAAAGAACATCATCCGGCAAACTTTTAATAACCTGCAAAGCTTCAAACATTTGCGCCGCATCCCCCTCAAACAATCCGCCGATACTCAAGTTAAACAGCGTATCTCCGGTAAACACAACCTTATCCTTAGAAAAATACCATAAGATATGCCCTTGTGTATGCGCCGACACATCAATGATCTCTGCCACGCTTTCCCCCAACGCAAAAGTTCCTTCCGGATAAACCTCAATATCAATCCCCGGAATCCGCTCCCTGTCATTCCCGTTACCGACAACCTTAGCGCCAAAATATTCCTTCAGTTCAATATTACCGTCCGTATGATCAAAGTGATGATGCGTATTCAAAATATACTGCGGCACAATCCCCAATTCTTGACACTTGGCAATAATCACCGCCGGTTCGGAACTATCCACTACCGCCGCAATCTTTGTCGCCTCATCTTGGATAATATAACAATAATTATCCATCGAACCGGCACGGCATAAAACAGGATAAACATTTAACATTACAAATAATCCTCCGGATTGATTTCATCTATTTGTTCTGGCTTAAGATAATTATCGGCAAATTCCTGATAAATCTTGCGGCGAATAAACACATCATACAAATCAGGATCAATATGACCGCTAAGTTTCATCTGCCGCATAATCGACAACACTTCCGACAATTTTTTGGGCTCTTTATATGGTCGGTCAGAAGCAGTCAATGCTTCAAAAACATCTGCAATCGCCATAATCTTAGCTGGAACGGACATTTGCTCGCCGGTCAATCCGTTCGGATAGCCCTGACCATCAACACGCTCATGATGACAACCGGCATATTCCACCACCTTTGACAACTCTTTGGGAAACGGCAACGCTTTCAGCATATCTATCGTTATTTTAATATGCTCATTGACTTTTTCACGCTCTTCCTTATTAATCGTGCCGCGAACAATATTCAAATTGTACAGTTCCCCTCGATTATAAACCCCAAATATCTGATCCGGCCGATTTTGCAACAAATTCTCATAAGCCGGCTGCTCCAAAAGTTCTTGAGCATCAATATTTTCTCTTTCTGCCCATGACAACCCCAACATCCGATTAAAATAGCGCATAAACTGCACCTGCGAAATCTTATCCAGACGCAAAACATCATCTTCCGACAAAGGCTTTTCTCCCATATTGCATTGCGCGACAAAAGCATAATCATCTTCCAACTGCTTAACTTTTGCCACAAATTCCGCTTGCAAATTTTCCTGTGTATCAACATTCTGCAAACGTTTTTGCAAATAAACAATATGGGCATCTCGCCGCAAAATTTCAAACCGATTACGAATTTCATGAATACGATTATATATTGTTTCCAGCTTTGTTGCTTTATCAATAATATATTCCGGCGTCGTAATTTTTCCGCAATCATGCAACCATGACGCAATATGCAAAGCATATAAATCGCCGTCAGACATATCAAAATTTCTAAGCGGACCTTGTTTCTCTTCTATCGCCGCAGTCGCCAACAGACGCGTAATAACCGGAACTTTCTGACAATGTTGCCCCGTATACGGAGACTTTGCGTCAATCGCCTTCGCCAATATATCAATAAACGATTCCAACAAAGCCGCATAGGATTCCGTTTGATACTTCCGTTCCAAGGCATTAACGGCAATCTGACAAACCGCAGTTATCATCGCCACTCGCTCATCTTTAAACGCAATGCTTCGTCCTCGCAAATCCTTAGCGTTCACAAACATCATAACGCCGATAACTTTCTGGCGACTGTCAAACAACGGAAACGCCAACAAAGATGACGATGTGTAACCATGTGCCGCATCAAAATCACGCAAAAAATCAGTTTCTATCTCCGGCTCACTAAAAACATCGGCAAAATTCAGCTGTTTTTTCAAAAGCGCACACACTTCTTGAGGCCGCCGACGCGGTTTATTTTTGACATCAGGCAAAAAGACCGACGGAAACAAACGAGCTTCTGCGGAATCATGCACTGACAATTGCAGGCTTTCTATCCTTCCATATGCCAAATTCATATAATTTTCCGGCGTAATCTGAAAAAAGAAACAGCCATCCGCACGCGCCACCCATGCCGCTCCGGCAAATACCTGCGGCAACAGCTCATCAACCGAAACGTTGTTTTGCTTGTTCAACAGTTGCAACAACTCATTCAATAAGGCATCTTCTGAAGACAACACCGGCAATAATCCTTTCGTAAACATAGGATTATTGTAAAAAACTTTCTTAAAAAAAGAGTAAACTAATTGATTTTTGACAATAAATATTTGATATCGTCGGGATTAAGCTCTTCAGCGCTCTGCGCATAGCTCAAAATCCGCTCTGCTACCTTGTGACGAAACATTTTATAATTAGAACTGCAACAATCAAACTTAATATCGCGAATAACCTTCAAGGCACTGAAAATCGCCGGAAACACGCTTTTAGGCAAATAAGCTTTTCGCAACAAATTTCTGACCATAAAATCAACAGAGGTATTAAACAAAATTTTACGAACCTCAATAATCGGCGTATTGGAAAGATAAACCAAAGAATATTCAAAAAACTTCAAATCCCCCATACAAATCGCCCTCACCACTAAACTCGGTGTCAAACGATTTGAGGCATACAACTGATGCACAAGCTCCTCAATTTGCCGGTCGGAACTATATTCCTCCGAAATACGCAATGTTGTTTTTTCCTTCACCTCATCAACCAAATCCGTTGCCAAATCAGCAGGAAGATTGTGAGACAGAACCAATCTTTTTTTCAGTTCCTCTGACAGCGAATTAACAATCTTTTCAATAACCGAAGTCGGCAATTCCGAACGAACGACCAAACGACGTTTAATATCTTCGCTTTCCGAATATTTCTTGATGATTGAAGCATAGGTAGTCTCATGAATAACCGCCGTCTCGTTAGAAATAAGAACGCCGACAACTTCTTCAGGACACCGCTCGACAATATACTGAGAAACCTCATGCGGCAAATTCAAACGTTGAGCAACCGCTTTTTGCTTACTGATACTGGGAATATTCAAAATCTTAAACAAATCCTCATTATCCAAACTGGAGTAATATTGAATAAAAGGAACGGAAACACTGTCCGTATCTCGAATAACGGACTCAACAATATCTTTGGGCAGGTTATGACAATTTTTCAAACTATCAACCAGAACCTGACGCAACTTAACCTCAACGTCTTTTAGCATCAGACGAAAGATATCTTCGGCCAACTTCAGCCCTTTGGATGAAACGGAAGAACCGTTATAATAGGCGCCGACTTTTTGCGCCACAACCGACTTTGCATCAAGCTGCGGATTTGCAGACAGGTTTTGAACATCTTGGCGTGTTAATTGATTATCTTTCATAATGTGCCCTCTGCACCTTTAATTGCTTACTTTTATAATAATTGTCTCTATTTTTTTGTCAACAAGTTTGACAAGTTATCCGGCAACGGCTTTTCCGTCATCTCATCCCCAAGGATCGATTTATCAATAATCACCAGCTCATAAAAAGCGACGGTATATTCCAACAAGCCGGCATAATTCTTTAACGGAGAATTTGTCAGCAACTTGGGAGCAAACCATGCTCCGGCAATCAAACCTTTCTGCCGCCGTAGCCTTTTGCGAAAATCCCGCATTTGATAAAAATTAACGTGAGAATTCAGCTTATTGACAAACTCTTTCATCGAAGCATAAAGGCTGGGATAGGTTTTTATCCGATAATCATCGTCTTCATTTTCATCCTGAGGTTTCATCCCCTCATCGCTGTGCCAAATCAACTGCCGGTAAAGCGAATTACCTTCTATAGCCAAACGATTTTTCCCCCAATCTGTTTCAATGGCGGCTACCCCGATTAACAACGAAACAGGCACTTCATCGACCTTAATAAACAACTCTCCGAGCAAATGTTTATAACGTTGATACCCCTGCAAACGGGTAAAAACATCATACTCCGCCGCCAACTTCTCTACATACGCCGTCTGCTCAGCATCAAGCTCATTATTCTTGCGAAAAGCGGCAATAACCTCCAACAGTTTTTTTCTTTCCGCCAAAACTTCATCGTTAATCTTCATGCCCAAAGGGGCCAAAATCTTGATAAACAACGTCGTCCGCCGCTCATCATCCTGCTTGGCAAAATCCGCAGGAAACTGTTGCAAATAGATTTTGGGATAGTGATAAATCGGCAACATCAGATAGCCACGTGTCCCATCATAATCATAAAACTTATAAATATCTTCCAACTGAGACGTTGTCATTTTTCCAAAGTTCAGTTCTTCCGCCCCGACGGGAGCGACACAAAAACCCAAAACCAAACTCAGAAATGCAACAAAATATCTCAAGCTTGTTCCTCTTGTTTCGTTGCGATATTACGCACCTCTTTCACTGCCGGAATATACGTTTTTAACAACCGCTCCACACCGTCCTTCAGTGTAACCATCGCATACGGACAACCGGCGCAAGCTCCCCGCATTTCGACATAAACAATACCGTTATCAAAACTATGATAAACAATATCACCGCCGTCTTGTTTAACCGCCGGACGAATTCTGGCATTAATCAATCCCTGAACCTGTTTAATCACGTCATCCTGATCAGCGGCCGCAACAACCTCGACAACAGGTTTTTCTCCCATTGCCAAATAATCCATAATCTCGGCCATCACCTGCGGCTTCAGATCATCCCAACTTGCCTGTGGCGTTTTTGTAACAGATATCATATCCGCCGTCATAAAAACCGAAACAATATCTCCGATATCAAAAATCTGCTCAGCCAACGGTGAGCGGCGCAAAGACTTGGCATCGACAAATTCTGCGTTACCGTTTTTAAGAATAGCTACCGGCGGAAAAAAATTCAAAACATTATCATCCGGAGTTATTTGAGTTTCTATAATCATCTTTATTTCCTTATTGATTACTCAAAACACAGTTCCTCAACTTCTCGACAACCATTTTGCTGATACTAGCCGCCTTTAAAGTATAATAACCGATTGTCATCAAGCTGTTCGGTGCCGATGAACTGTCAACTTCTCCATTACGAACAAACGTCGGATCAAGCTGAGCCGCATCCTCTAACGTTTTCAAAATACTTGTCAACGGACGATAGACATCACACCCAACCACAATATCCTTATAATCATGCCCTAAAGCCTTAACCAGCAAATAATAAGCATAAACCTTTCCTTTTTGAAAATAGAAAACATCATCAGACTTAGTATCAATCCATGAACTGCTGTGCTCCCGCACCTGCGCTTCTAAAATAGTCCCGCTTTTCCATAAATCATCGGCAATCCGTTGTAAAAAGTAAGCTAAATCGGCTGAGCTTTTATAAAAGAAAACACTGCCGTCGCGCAAAGACTGATTGTATTCAACCAGCTGACGACGAGCTTTGCGATACTGGCTTCCTGCCGATGGTGCCGGAACCAACTTGTTGGCCGGAGAAAACATCCATACCGTCCCCGGATAACTTAAATATTCCGCTGCACTTTTTAACGGCATATCGCTTTTTTGGGCAACCGTTTTATCCAATCTGGCAGCTAAAGCGGCAGATGTTGTCTTCAACGAAGAAACAACGCCCAACTGAAAATTCGGCATATTATCCAAGAAATACGAAGGAAAGATAAACGGCAAATTCGGTGTCCACATATTCTCGCGAATTTCCCGATTAATCAAAAACGACATCATCTCAACCGTTGCTGACTGGTTATCTGTTGTTCTGATTTCATAATCCGTAGTCGTGTCAATATTCTGAACCAGCCATCCGCCGAGCGAATAATACAATACCAGAAAAACCGTCACCACAACAGCGGCCACCTTCACCCACGAACCACGAAACAATAACGAAAGCCAACGAATATAAACTTTGGGCTTTTTGAATTTCGGCATTTTCATCTTACGCAAGCGAGCCGTCTTTTCTGCAACAAATTTTTTAACGTCTACTTTAGGCATTCTTTTTTCCTCGTTGAGCCAAAGCCTTCAAAATTTCAAACACATTAAGCACTCCGCTGATTTTAGCCGCAATTGCAAAACTTGCAACACCTAAAATACACAGACCGCCGAAAATTCCCAGTTTCCATATCATCGCCAAGTTCAGCCAACCGCCAAAATAATTGTTCAGCAATATATTTCCCGCCGCCATTATTCCCGCCATAAAGATCGAACACAGCAAAATTTTTAAAGCCTTATAAAAAAGACAACCGGCACAACACCAATAATCACGTTTTTTCAGACCTCTATAATACTGGTATAGAGAAACAAAAGAAGCAATTGTCGTCGCCATGGCGATTCCGACATGCCCCAACGGACGCATCAAAATCACGGCAAAACTCAAATTGGTTAACAACACAACCATACTATACTTCACCGGTGTTTTGGTATCCCCTCTGGCAAAAAAATTGGGCGCCAAAGCTTTCACAAACACGTAGGATGGCAGTCCGATAGCATAAACAATAACAGCTTGCATGGTCATTTGTGTTTCAAAAGCACCGAACTTTCCGTGCTGAAACAAAATATTGACGATAGGCTCAGCCAAAGCCACAATCGCGGCGGCGGCAGGAATCGACAGCAAAGCCGCATATTCCACAGCTTTATCCTGCACCTTTTTCGCCTCATCAATTTCATTGGCTTTCAAGTGACGGGACAACATCGGCAACACAGCCACACTGATAGCCGCGCCGACCACGCCCAACGGCAACTGCTGAACTCTATTAGCATAATACAACCACGAAATAGCCCCCGTTCCGACTAAGGAAACCAAAATAGTATCCACCACCATATTGATTTGATAAATACCGGCACCAAAAACCCCCGGAGCAATACGCTTAAACAAAAGTTTGATATCCGGATTTTTAATCTGCGCCAGAATATCCGTCTGCGGCTTGATAACAACTTTTTCTCGCTTCAAAAAAAAGCCCAGCCAAAAAATCTCAACCACACCGGCAATGGTCACCCCCAAAGAAACACACTTAACCGGAGCCATTCCCAAGGGTGAAAAAGCAAAAACGGACAGCATCATAACCAGATTCATAATAACGGAAACTGCCGCCGGCGCCGCAAATTTACCCAACGAATTAAGAATACCGGACTGAAACGAAACAATCGAAATAAACAAAAGAAACGGAAATGTGATTCGCGCCAAAATCGTCGCCAACTCTAACTTTCCGGCATCATCGGCAAACCCCGGAGCCAAAAGCATAACCACTTCAGGCATAAAAATTTCCACCAAAATGACAAACAGCCCGACAAAGAACGCCAAAACCGAAATCGCCGAAGCGGCAAACTTCATTGCCTTTTCATGACCGTCACTAACCATCTTCTGTGACAACATGGGAACAAACGCGGTTGTAAAAGCTCCCTCAGCAAACAAACTGCGAAACAAATTCGGTAACTTAAATGCCACAAAAAAAGCATCAGCAACCATCCCCGCCCCCAGATAACTGGCCAAAACCATATCTCTCAAAAATCCGGTAATGCGTGAAATGAGGGTAAAACCGCCAAATGTGGCTATTGATTTAAACAGGTTCATCTTGTGCCTAAATTCTTATTAATTTGATTTTAACTGATTTTAGATTATAAATATTAAAAAAAGGATAAGGTATAAAATTTACCGTTCCAACAAAAAAAGCTTGATTTTATTATTTTATCGATTAAATTTGTCAAAAATGCAAAAACTGCTGTAAACACTGAAATTTTATTGAATTTAACACATTTTAAAGATTGACAACAGCGCTTTAAATTGCGATAATAGACAAAAGAATGTTTTATGGAGAAAAACAATGACCGAAGCAACAACTATCGGCGACTATAAAGTAGAATACGACCGAATGGGCAAACCTACTTTTACAGACGCCAACGGAAATGAAGTTCGCTACACAGACTTAAAAGGCAATGAACTCGCCTTAGCAAACGACCATTTTAAATTAGTATCTGGCCAAACCCAAGACGGAAGCGCCCCTAACACACTAGAGAACTTATCAAGCAAATCCCTGAGTGAACAAGCTCAAACACTTCTAAACGGCGGCAATACCCAAGAAGCTTCCCCCCAATTAATGGATAAGATTAATGACTTCATAAGTGATATGGATAATATGGGGAAAGAAAAAATCAACGGTCTAAAAGATAAATTAAAAGGATTTGGAAAACAAATTGCCCAAGCCATCCAAAAACCGATTACAAAAAACAACAACATGATTAACAAAAATCAATCAACACGTTAAAAACATCTCCATAAAACAAAAACCTCGGCTTCTCCGAGGTTTTCTTTTGCCTATCCCCTTTTGAAAACACCGTCTTCTATCGGCGGAAGAAAACCGCTCCACCGCCCGACCACAAACTCCACTTTATCAACTCGAGCCAACATCGGACCTTTATGACAAGCAACAATCATCTTATCAATCAGCTCTTCCTCTCCTCGCATCCTGATTTCGACACTACCGTCTGCCTCATTATGCACCCAGCCGGAAATACCTCCGATTGCTTGCGCTGTCTTGACTGCCCAATAGCGAAAACCGATTCCCTGAACCCGACCTTTTATCTTGATATAAACTTCCTTAATCATTCTTCAAAAAGTCTTCAATCTGTTGCAGTTCTTCACGCATTTCCTCACGACGCTTTGCCGCTTCCTCATCAACGCCCCAACTCTCATTCTGCCACAGTTCTTCCAAAAAAGCGGCATCAAAAGCTTCTTTGGCATTAATACGCCCTTTGACCAAAGCCGCGGCCAACAAAACAGAACGCATTGTCAACGCCGCCGCATAAAAAGCTGCCAATTCCTTATCACTCAACTGTTCCAAAAAATACTTCAGACGATAAGCCGAATTCTGATTCTCTTTAGGGACATCAAGTCCGTACGTATTGATAAAGTCAGCATTAAAAGTCTGATTCGCCCACGCCACAAGCGGTCCCCAAACCTGCTCCTGCCGAACGATTAGTTCCTTTTCGGTTCCCCAAAACAGCAACATATCGGTCAGAGAAAATTGCACCAGTTTGTCAATAACTTCTTCCCTCTCATTGGCCAACTCCTTGACCGCTTCTTTCAAGTCTCCAATCATCTCTATTTCGCGTCCTTAATTCCTTTTTTGATAGCTTTAAAAAATCCCTTGGCTGTATCGCCGACAGCCTGCAAACTGTCATTAATACCGTTACTCACCCCTTGATAAACATCCTGTGCGGCTGCTTTCGCACCTGTCGGTTTGGGAAAACGCTTAGAAAACGCCGTTCCCTCCAATGCCGTATAACACGGACTGCTGTCAACATCCAGCGCCAACTTAGAACCGATATAAGCCGCACCGCCGGTTGTTGCCACACCGACGATAGTCTTCAAAGCTTCCTTGTCATCCAAAACAATTTTAGGATTTTGCAATGTTCCCTGAACCTTCAAAAACGATGTCAAAGCCTGAGCAATATTCGTATCAATAACTTTACCGGAAAACGGTTTAACCGCAAAATCAATCTTATCGTTCATCAGGTTGACATGCCCATCACCAACCAAAATCAACTGTTCGGAATTAACTGCAATTCCCTTAGGAAAATTGGCTTTTCCGCTACCAAAATCCGCACGAACAACGGCACATGACAAATTAAGCTGTCCGGCCTTTTTGCTGTCGATACCGATAGTGGAAAGCAACTGGGAAACAAAGTTTCCGGTCATAAACTGCAAATTACCCGTTTGAATAACCGACTTGTCAACAATTGCGATCATTTTTCCTGCCAAACTCTGAACCAACTGACGATATGTCGCCCCACTGCCGGACAAATTGATATCCAAATCGACATCGCCACCAGATAAAACACCAAAATCACCTTGACCGCTTACTTTAAACTCTCGATGCAAATCTTGTAACGTCATATTCTTGCTGACCGCCGTCAAAGTCATGCCTTGCGTATTAGCATTCAGCTGAGCGGTAACGGTCAAATTTCCGCCTCCAAAATCAAAAGTCAGAGGCTTAACATTTAACACACCGTTTTGCAAGGAGGCAGTCAAATCAACATTATCAGCCTGCATTCCCTGTGCCACAATTAATTGTCCAATTTTTGCCTTTACACTGGCATTAACCTGTTTCAACACCGCATACGGAATTGCCGTATCCGGAACCAGCGTTGTCGCTTGAGCCTCAGAAATCAAAGACGGCAACTTGAACGCAAACGTACTGTTCGGTGTCAAAGTCATCAAATTGATTTTATCACTTTGCAGATTGAGCTTAACCTGCGGAACCTTAGCGCTCCAATCCACAACAGCCGTACCTGTCACCAAATTATTAACCAAATTCAATGTCTGAATTTTAATATCCGCACTGTTCATATCCCCATCAATCAACGCCTTTAATGTTGTTTCCGGCGCATTCATATTACCGGCTGGATTATAAACATTGGCCTGCACGGCATAGCGCGGAGATATCATAATATCGGCGACACTACCCTCAAGATTGATATCGATTCCCAAAGCATTTGCTTCCAATGAAAACGGATAAGGATTTTTGCCGTCCAATAATGTCTGCAAAGCCCCTAAGGTCATCTCGCCATTAACCTTTTGATTATCCAAAACCAAGTCAAACGCCACCGTCATTTCATCAGTAACGGATGGTGCTTCCATTTTAACTTTTCTGATAGCCAAAGTCGTTGTTTTTCCGCTTGCTCCGTCAAGATATGTCACCAAACCGTTTTCAATTAAAACATTTTTAGCGGCAAAACCGGCCATTGCCGTAGCCGCTGAAGATTGAACGGCGGCTTGTGCTCCGGAAGGCAATGATGCCACAACCGCGGGAGAAACTTTTGGTGCCGCGGCAACACTGCCGAACGTCCAGTTATTTTCGCCGTTTTTAGCTTTTTCCAAATTAATTTCAGGATTAATCAAGCTGACTTTATCAATAACAATTTGTTTTTTCAACAACGGCAAAACCGCAAATTTCACTTCGACCTGCTGAACTTTAACCATTGCCGGATTCGCCGCCCATTCCGGATTCGACAACTCCACATCATTCACCACAACAGTCGGAATCAAAGATATGCCGATACTGGCATCTCCACGCATCACCAATTCGCGATTAATCTGATTTTTCACCATCTCGGAAATATACGGTTTATACTTGTTCAAATCAAAATTGCGAACAAAAAAATAACCGCCGATGGCAATAATGATAATTGCTCCGAAGACAATCGTTCCCAAAACCTTAACCGCTCTCATATCCTACTCCTTAAACTCAATTCCCAACGTGGCAAACGCCTGTTTAAAATGCTCCGGCAAACCGGATTTAATTTCCAGCCGCTTATTATATATACCCGATAAGTCAATTTTGTATGCATGCAAAAAAAGTTTGTTCGCCAAATTGGCAAAACGCTCTCTTTCTGCCCCGAAATAACGATCATCACCAACAATCGGACAACCGATATACTCCATATGCGCACGAATTTGATGCGTCCGTCCGGTCAAAGGCATCGCCTCCACCAAAGCAAATTTATCACCGACACTATCCAAAACCCGATAATCGGTTATCGCTTTCTTCCCCTCTTCCGTCACGGCTGACTTTTCTCCGATTTTCTCCAGCGGAGCTTTTATCTGTCCGCAATCCTGCTTGGGACAACCTCGCACCAATGCCAAATACGTTTTATGCAAATCTCTCTCACGAAAAGCCTTTGTCAACAACTCGGCATTTTTCCTGTCCCGAGCCAAAACCAAAATTCCGCTGGTATCTTTATCAATCCGATGCACCAGCTTCGGCGCTTCTTCTTTTTCAAATTTCAATGCCGGCAACATTCCGTCCACATGACGCATCGTGTTGGTACCGCCTTGCACCGCCAAACCTGATGGTTTGTTCAAAACAATAATGTTGTCATCTTTATAAATCACCAAAGAACGGATAAATGCCTCATCTGCGGCAGACAATCCGTCACGTTTTTCCGGCAAAGTCTTTTCATCCTGCAACGGTGGAACCCGCACCTCCTGTCCGGCCGCCAATTTCAATGACGTTTCTGCACGTTTGCCGTCAACCTTAACCTGTTTCGTCCGTAACAATTTTTGCAAACGCCCAAGCGACAATTGCGGATAATATTTCAAAAACCAGCGGTTAAGCCGCATTCCATCATCCACAGCCTTAACCTTAATCAGCTCTACGCCAGACATTTATATCTCCTTCAATCAACTAAAGCATAAGATAATCCTAAAAAATTTACAAGCGATTAATCCGGCAACAAAAAAGCACAATCCGTTCGGATTGTGCTTTAACATCAGCGGCGACGTTTGCTCAAAGCTTTGTTTCGCACTTTGCCGATACTTTTGGGAACAAACATTTTTTCTTTAGCCGGCCTGAGGATTTTAACCTCCTCAACCACGGGGAACGATACGGCAGAAAGAGCATAAATGCCGTATTCTTCTGCCAAAACTTTCTTCAAATCAGCCACTTCCGCCTCTGTGACACCCACAAAAAGCTGTGCAACATCCGCCAAAGACAGTTGCGAAACCTTTGCTCCGAACAACGTTGAAGCAATTGCTAAAACTCGTTTTGTGTTCATACAATTATTTAATAAAAATTATAAAATAAAATTGTCTTTTTGCCCAACAGGTATCCGTTAGTTATCTTGCTTAATGCCTTTTTTAGCCTGCTTTTCAGCCCGCAATTTTTCAAAATATTCTACCCGTTTTTTCACTTCACGCTCAAACCCTCGATCCACCGGAAAATACAACTTGGCTCGCCGCATTCCCTCCGGAAAATAATTTGCACCGGAAAAACCGTCTTCGCAATCGGGATCATATTCATATCCCTCATGATACCCCAAATCACGCATTAACTTGGTCGGAGCATTCAAAATATTTTTCGGCGGCATCAATGACCCTGTTTTCCGAGCCAAATCTCGCGCCGCATACATAGATTTATAAACTGCCGCAGACTTTGGTGCCGTCGCCAGATAAGCCGTCAATTGAATAATCGCCAAATCTCCCTCCGGTGATCCCAGTCTGTCATAGGTTTCCCAACAAGCAATCGCTTGTGTCACCGCATTCGGATCAGCCAAAGACACATCCTCAACCGCAAAGCGTGTCAAACGACGCAAAATATACTTAGGATCCTCACCGGCTTCCAACATTCTCGCCACCCAGTACAAGGCTGCATCGACATCCGAACCGCGCAAAGATTTATGAACGGCGGAAATCAGGTTATAATGCCCATCGCGCCCCTTATCATAAACCGGCGCCCGCGAACGAATAATCTGCACTATGCTTTCTTTGTCAAAAATCTCTCCGGTTTGCGCATAATTCCACACACTTTCCGCCAGGTTAAGAATATAGCGCCCGTCGCCGTCCGCAGTCTCTTTCATAAACATTCGCGCTTCATCATCAACCGGAAGTTTGCGACCGGTTTCCTTTTCCGCCCGCTGCAAAATCTCCTCAAAATTATCAGGGCTCAAACGATTCAAAACAAAAACCTGACACCGAGACAACAAAGCGGCATTCAATTCAAACGACGGATTCTCCGTAGTCGCCCCCACCAAGATAATCGTCCCATCTTCAACATATGGCAAAAAACCATCCTGTTGAGATTTATTAAAACGATGTATCTCATCCACAAACAACAAGGTTCCTTTACCCTGTGTTGTTCGCCGTTCTTGCGCATAAGAAAAAATACGTTTCAAATCCGCCACACCGGAAAACACTGCGGAAATTTGTTCAAAATACAAATTGGTATGTTCGGCAATCAAACGGGCAATGGTTGTCTTTCCGCACCCCGGAGGTCCCCATAAAATAAACGAAGAAACCTTTCCCGCCCGTATCATCCGACCGAGCGGCGCATTTTCTCCCACAATGTGATCTTGCCCCACCACTTCCTGTAAGGATTGAGGACGCAACCTATCCGCCAGCGGGCGTTTGACTTGATTTGAAAACAAAGTTTCTTCCATAACTTCACCGATTCGTTTATCCGAGAACCAAGATAACAAAATTTAATTTCATTTTACAGACTTATTTTTGCCAAACGGATTTTTTGTCTCCGCCACCTCATGAACATCAAAAGCCTGTTCACCCAACCACCAATCTTGCGCTTCTGCCTCATTTTTCGCCTCTTCCGCAAGTGGCATGGCCTCAACTTCTTCAATCTTATTTACCGCCGCCTCATAAGCGGATTCCACATACTGTTTCAATTCGGTTTCATCATCAATACCGATATCTTCACCAAAAATCGAATCTTCGGCATCGGGAACATCCATATCCTGAGCCTTCCGCCGATTTACCAACGCCTCATCCAGAACATAAACCGCATCAACAAGCGCTTTATCCTTAAATTTGTCATCCTGCAAAAAAGAAATATTTTTTGCCAAAACCGGCCGATGATAAAAGCCTTCAGCCAAAACCAAATGATACCCAAAAGTGTCAATGCTGATATTATGACGAGACAACAATTTTCCGGCCAAACGATGATAATAATGCGCATCAGCCGGATGTTTGCGTTGCAGATAGCCTTTTCTTCCACCGGACGGAATCTGCACGGATTTAGTTGCATAAACCGCCAGTTTATTCAGTTGCTGACTCATTATTTTATTATTTTCGGCCATAATTATTTTATAATTCGTGTTAGCCACCAGATTTTCCAAGGCCTCACAACCATACAACTTTTCCATCCGATGCAAACTGTTACACAACAGCAAAAAAGAAATATTCTTTCGCGGACCGCGAGCCACGGCCTCTTTTAATGTTCTGATTTTCAACATCTGTCCCACATCATCCATCACCACGAAAATCGGCAAACCATCAGCGGATTTTGTCTTGCTGAGATGATAACGAAACAACGTTTCAACAAACATTCTCGCCACAAACTTCGTACTTTTGGTATTTGCCGTTGAATACAAAGTCACCGGTTCCGTTTTTTTACCATCATTACTCTTAATACCGCTCAGCACAGACAAACTAAAATCACTACCGGTCGTTCTTTCGCGAATTTGCGGATTCCGAAAAATCATCAACGGCTTGAGCAACATGGAAAACACGATTTTTCGCTGTGTTTTGGAAAGAGAAATCAGTTGTTTCAAACCAATAATGCTCTCCAAACTATAATTAAACAAAATCGCTTCCCGCAACATTCCTTCCAACCATTCCAACCAATCTCCGACATCATTTTTCTGATGCAAATAAGCAGAAAGCAACCAATCGGCAACCATACTCAAACACAAATCTTTTCCTTGCCACTCAGAGGGTATCCCACCCCAGCTTCCGACAGGAAAATAGTCATCAAAATTCAACTCTCCGGCTTCAATTTTCTTCATGGCGGAAGAAACACATGCCGGTGGCATCAACAAATAATAACTTTGCAAAACATCTTTATCATCTTTGTTCAGATGATGCTTCTCAACAATCTGTCCCAAAAAATAGTCATTCGCCTTTGCTTGCTCCGTTTTTGAAACCATAAAATGCAAAAAAGTTTCCAACGAGTTTTGAACCAGCCAATGCCAATAATTGCTTTTATCAATATCTGCATCATATTCCGCTAAAAAACCGGCTATATATTCAAGATAGTTTATTCTTTTAATTCCTCTCGGTGGCAGATTTTCCCGCCCCAACGGATTCCAACGAGGATAATAGATGCCTTTTTCCGGATTGTCTTGCAAATCCCAATTAAAATAAAAAACCTTTCCGATCTGCGCCCGATGACCACTGGTGTATTTTGCCAAAGTTCCATGATTGTCAATAGCCAAAACAGACATGCCGTCTGAATGCAAAATCGATGGAACGGCAATGCCGCTGGTCTTACCTGAACCAGTTTCTCCCAAACACAAAATTGACGCCGGACGAAACAAACTTAACAACTTGTCATAAAAAGACCCAAGAACCAAAAATGCACCATCCGAAATATTCATTTTTTGAACATCTTCGACGCGGGCAAAACGATAATGCATCAAATACCAAAGACTAAAAGAAACGGAACTCTTAATAAACACCAAAACCAAAACGATAACCAGCACAATCGGAACAACAAACGGAATAAACAACGAAAAACGCCAATCCCCGCTGTCCACAGCCTTCAAAAAAGCTCCCCACCATTGCCCGTAAGCATCCAGCAAGTAAAAAGGTTCTTCTGCCACCTTTCTAAAAAAAGCCGTAAGATTTCTTAGAGATGTTTCACTGACGCCTTTATCTATCAAATACGTCACCGCCAATGAAATAAAAGCGGTAAAAAAAAGGCAGATACCCAACAACAGCACACCGCCAAAAACAGTAAATATAAATTTCTTGGAACTTTTTTCTTCTTCAAAATTCAGCGTTACACTCATCTGCCAAGCCTAACTCCGTCCGCGACCTTGTTCTTTCACGGCAATCAAATCTATTTCTTTTTTAGGAGCTTCTCTCGGTTTTTCCGGAGCATTTGTTTTGGACATTTCATCTTGAAATTCTTTTTTCATTGCCATTCGGGCTTCCAATTCTTTACGCTTGCGCTCCTCAATAACCCGTCGTAACTCCACATCATGATTTTTGGCTTTTTGTTCATGATTACTCTTAATCTGATTCAAAGCTTCTTCATCTTTGACCTTTGGCTTGGCAGCTCCGTGACGAAACACTTTTTTTCCGACTTTTAACAGCGATTCGATACTAATACCCTGATCACCGGCCAAATCCCAAACGCCCCAATCACGACCATCATCAAGAAAAATTTCGGAGGCATCAAACCGACTCCCGCCTTTGCTTTCTTTCTTTTTGGGAGCCAAGAGCTTGGCCAGCTCATCCTTTCCGGGAACACGCCCTAAAGCCTGAGCTATTTGTTCCGGCGTAATAATACACTCACTTAAATCCAACCCCAGAATATTAACGCCGGTAAAATCCACACCGGTAAAATCCACACCGCGCAGACTAACCTTGGACAAGTCAATTTGCTTCATATCCAGCAAAGTCAAATTCAATTTGCTTAAGTTCAGTTTATGGGGATAATACTTTGCCATATACTCAACCAATTCCTGAAGCTCTTCAATTGTCAACTCATCAAGCTCAGCATCAATCAGAATGGCATCTTCAAGATAAGCTTCCGTCAGCTTAACTCCTTTGAGCTTGGCTCCGGTAAAATTGGTGCGAGCCAGAACAGCACCTGATAAAATCGCTCCGGATAAATCGGCTCCGGACAAGTTAGCGTCGGTCAAATTAGCTCCGGACAAATCAACATTGCGTAAATCTGCTCCGGAAAAATCAACATTCGTTAAATTAGAAACCGAAAAATTTGCTCCCCGCAAATCCTCATTAGCAAAATGTCCATTTTCCAGATTCTTTCCGGCAAAACCTATTTCCTCGGCAACGGCATCATCTTGCAAGATTTGAGAAACGGCTGTCCAGGAATAATCTTCCTTCAGCTTATCCCGCATTGCGTTAAGATTAAATTTTTTAGTATAGTCGTCAGTCATTACTATCTGGGCTCACAATCATCATTCTATTTATCATAACGCATCATTCCTATTTTGACAACGTTTATTATCTAGCGAACCAAACATTCCAAACCGTTTTCCAAAATCTTCTGGCACAACGGCTGAACCTCTTTGGCATCAGGCTCAATAAACATCCGCCAGAAAACCACTCCGGAAACCTCCGCCGGTTCGACTTTGATTTGATAGTCTTTAAGTTCCGGCATCTTGTCCGTTATCTTTTCCCAATCGGGAGCTACATTCTTCTTATCCATATAAGCCCCGAGCTGCAAACGCTTTCCGGCAACAGCCTTTTTACCTTGAGCCACCGGTTTCTCTGCCTGTTTTGCAACGACCGCTTTTGTTTTTTTGACCGGTTGCTTCATCAGATTTTCCAGCCAATTGTCTTCCTTTGCCCAGTCATTTTTCTTTGGTTTTGGCAGGCGTTTTATTTCTTCGGAAACCGCAGACAACATCTCAACCAAATCTTTATTAAACGAAGTCCGCAACAAAGCCGTGATTTCTTTGACCGACAACTTCAAATTTCTCTTACTAAACGGCGAAAGTCCGGCATTAAAATAAAGGCTCCGCAAAGACACGGCTCTTTCGGCATTCACCTGAGACTGCCGCCGTTGCAATTCTATGAGTTTGATTTTTTGATTCAACAACTCAAGATTTTGCACATTTCCGGTACGAGCGCGTTTTTCCAATGCCAAAACTTCTTTTTTCTTCTTGGCAATCTCGTGTCCCAAGTGTTGATACTCCACATCAGCCAGTTTCACAAGGCAATAATTGATTTGAATTTGCGCCATAATCGCCGCCCCCAACTCATCATATGCTTTGCGTCTCAAGCTGTCTTTAAAAAGCGGCGTCGCCTTCTGATAAGAAGTCACGGCATCGACCAAATTATTGGCAATCAAAAGAGCCCGATCTCGCAATTCTTTTTCATAAAGCTCATGCCCTAAAGAAACCCCGTTAATATCCAAACGGGCAATTTCCGGATAATCGCGGATTGCATTATCCCGAACCTCAACATAACTGTAATATTTGCCGTTTTCCTTAGCCGCAGCAAATTCCGTACGATGACGAACGGCGGATTCCTGAAAAATTTCCAAATTATATTTGCGGTCAAAGTCTTCCAATTCATAAAAACGCCGCCCCTCCAATTCCAGTTTGTCAGGATTCGCCTGAATCAATTGGCTGTATTCCGTCTGTCGAAAAGCCAAAGCACTGCGAATTTCATTAAGCTTCAGCAAAGCGACTTCCAAATTTTTCTTATATTCAATATCTTCTAGACTTAGCATCCCTTGCCGCTCTTGCTTTTGTTTCAAAGCCTCCAGATTTTTATTTTCTTTTGCCAGAAGACGATCAATTTCCTTAATTTTTTTCATCGCAAACCATGTGTCATGATGTGCTCGAATTGTTGCCAAAGCCAAATGTTGAGACGATTTCAAATACAATCCCAATTCTGCGGTCGGACGTTTTTCCTGCAAATGTGAAATACCGTAAATAATGGCGTATTCCAAAACATTGGAAGCTTCCAAAAGTGAGGAACGATCATTAATATCACTGTTCATAATATTTTTAATAACCGTTTTTGGATCTTGGCTGGGATCCTGAGTAAATATTTTCTTATTCAGATTCAAGCTGGCATTATCCACATTATATTTGACGGCTCTGGCCATAGACTGATAAACATCCGTCCGCCCCTTAACCGGCTCAATCTCATCCACAAAGACCAACCCGTCTTGCTTATAGCGCTCGGAAACATTTTGTGACTGGCATGAAGCTATCAGCAAAACGGCCGCCAGACCGGACCAAAGACGGATATGGGTAAATTTCATGAGCGCAGCCTTTCTGTAACAATATGTAACAAGAATTTAAAAGCTTTTTATCAAAAAAATTGCTATATGTAAACTAATTAAAATTTATCTGTAACTAAATTTGAGGCAAAATTATGGCTGAAAACATCAAAGTTGCCGTTATCGGCGCCGGAATGATGGGTAAAAACCACCTGAAAACATACAAAAACATGAATGGCGTTGAACTGGTCGGCGTTTATGATATTTTTCCTGACGCTTGCAAAGCCGCCGCAGAAATGTTCGGCATCAAAGCTTTTTCCAGCTTGGAAGAGGTTGCAACAAACGTTAATGCAGTCAGCGTCGTTACCACTTCGGTCACTCATGCTGATGTCAGCGAATTTTTCTTAAACAAAGGTATCCATTGCCTGATTGAAAAGCCGTTGGCAACAACCGAAGCTGAATGCAAACGCCTCATCAATGCCGCCAAAGACAATAACGTCACTCTGCTTGTCGGTCATATTGAACAATTCAATCCGGCTGTTGAACAAATGCACAAAATTCTGTCTGACACGTCAAAAATCTGCTCCATCACAGCACAACGTATGTCAGCCGCCAGCGGTCGTATTACCGATGTTGATGTTTCTATGGATCTGATGATTCACGACATGGAAGTTATCCAATCGTTAGTAAAATCTCCGGTTGTTAACGTTCACGCCGCCGCTGTTCGCACTCCGTCCAGCCCCAAAGGCAAAGATTACATCACCGCCGTTCTGGAGTTTGAAAATGGTGTTACCGCCAACCTGACCTCCAGCCGTATCACTCAAGCCCGTGTCAGAACTTTATCTGTCACCACAGACACCAACTACATTGACATGGACTTCATCAACCAAAGCATCAATGTTCATACTCAAGGTCGTATGCCCTACATCAATCAAGAAGAAATCCCTGACTGGATGCACTATGGCTTGAAGGGTAGTGTTGAACAATTGTTCATTCCGACCAATCAGCCTCTGCAAGCTGAGTTGACACACTTCATAAATTGCGTCAATGGTAAAGAAACACCGCGCATCAGCGGCGAAAATGCTCTTGAAGCTCTTCGCGTTATCTGGACCATTCAGGAAAAACTCGGTTTTTTCGCACAGGACAACAAACAGCTTAGCATTGCCGCAGAATAAATAAAACTTGCCAAGAAGGTTTTTGGAGGGCATAGTCATTATGCCCTTTTTTTATAAAAGAAAGAAAAGACTTTGCGTTACAAATTGACTATAGAATACGACGGCACCAACCTTTTGGGATGGCAACGCCAGCTTGATGGCCCTTCTGCCCAACAATATCTGGAAGAAGCCGTGGCAATCCTCAACAACGGCATTCATCAAGAAGTTCCGTCCGCCGGAAGAACAGATGCCGGCGTTCATGCCACAGCTCAAGTCGCCATGGCTGAATTACAAAGAGATATATCTCCTTTCAAACTGAGAGAGGCGCTAAACGCCAATCTACGCTTGCAAAATGCTCCTGTTGTCGTCTTAAACGCAGAACCGGCGGAAGAAAATTTTCATCCCCGATTTTCGGCACAGGGTCGCGGTTACATCTATCGCATTCTCAATCGCCGAACCCCATCCGCTTTGAGAGAAAACCGTGTATGGTGGGTTCCGGTTCCCCTAGACGTTGAAAAGATGCGTCAAGGTGCGCAGTATCTGCTCGGACACCATGATTTCAGTTCCTTCCGAGCGGCGGCATGTCAGGCCAAATCCCCCCTGAAAACACTTGATAAGTTGGATATTGAAACACAAGATGATGAAATAATTTTTACCGTAGAAGCGAAATCTTTTCTGCACCACCAAGTCCGAAACATTGTCGGGACGCTAAAAATGGTCGGCGACGGACATTGGGAACCTCAAGATGTTAAAAGAATATTGAAGGCCTGTGACCGCAGACAAGCAGGACCAACCGCACCGGCCTGTGGTCTGTATTTAAACAAAGTTTGGTACTGATTACTCCAACTGCAAAACAATACCGACAACTGCCGCCAAACACAAATAAAGTATCGGGCTTTTTTTCCAAAAGTGTATTGCCGCAAAAAATGCGACAAAAACAATAACATGCAAAACATCAATCAAAGCCAACTTGCCAATCTGCAATCCTGCAAACAATATCAAAGCGATGACCGCCGGCCGGATACCGTCTAAAATCCGTTGCACCCGTACATTACACTGATACTGCGCCAATAATTTAGCCACCATGATGATAATAATAACCGATGGCATCACCAATCCCAATGTTGCCACAACGCCTCCGAAGACACCTGCAGCATGAAAACCGGCAAAAGTCGCCATATTTACTCCCAACGGCCCCGGGGTTGATTCGGAAACGGCAATCATATCCGCCAACTCTTTAGCTGTAAACCAATTGTAACTTTCCGCCAAATCAAACAGAAACGGAACCGTCACCAAACCGCCGCCGATAGCAAACAAACCAATTTTGAAAAACTCGAAAAACAAAGTCAAATAAATCATGCTTTGAGCCTCCCTTTAAGTCCTAATCCGGCGACACCGGCCAAAACCACCACCCACACGGCAGACAAATTAAATGCCAACAGCAAACCTAAGGCTCCCGCAAAAATAACCGCACCCAAATAATCATTAATCCCCTTTTTCCATAAACCGTAAATCACATCCAAAATCAGCGCTACCACGCAAATTCTGATTCCCGAAAAAGCATAAACCACATATCGATTATACATAAAACGATTCAATACCGCCGCAATCAAAGTAATAATAATCAAAGACGGCAATACCATTCCTAAAGTTGCCGCCACGGCCCCTTTTACTCCTGCTTGGCGATAGCCGATAAATGTGGCCACATTTATCGAAATAATCCCCGGAGTGCACTGTCCGATGGAATACAAATCCAGAAGCTCTTTATCATCCGTCCAGCCCCGTTTCTTCACCACTTCTGCCTGCAACAACGGCAACATGGCATAACCGCCGCCAAACGTAAAAAGTCCCAGTTTGAAAAACACTTTAAACAAACGCCACAAAATTTGCATATCACCCTCATTGTTTATCATCTGCAAGCTATTATATTTATCTTAGTTTTATATAAAGTTAATTAACGGAGCCAAAAATGATAATTGCCATTCCCTCCGAGCAGGCGATTGAAGAAACTCGCGTGGCCGCCACTCCGGAAACAGTCAAAAAATACATTGATTGGGGATTTGAGGTACGCATTCAAAAAAACGCAGGAAACCGAGCCGGATTTTCTGATCGCGATTACCAAATAGCCGGTGCCATAATTGTCGACACACCTCAAGAACTATACCGACATGCGGACCTTATTCTTAAAATCAACGCACCTCTTCCCGAAGAAATTCCCAACCTTAGCTCCGGACAAATCATCATTGCCAATTTTCAAGCTTTGGCACATCCGGCACATATTAAGGAACTGGCGGACAAAGGACTTGTCTGTATGGCTCTGGACATGTTGCCCCGCATTTCTCGCGCCCAAAGTATGGATGTTCTGTCCTCACAAAGCAACCTATCAGGTTATGCCGCCGTTATCGAAGCTGTTTCCCGCCTAAACAAAGCTGTTCCGCTGATGATGACTGCGGCCGGAACCGTTCCACCGGCCAAGGCACTGATTTTGGGTGCCGGTGTTGCAGGACTACAAGCTATTGCCACAGCCAAACGACTGGGAGCACAAGTCTATGCTTTTGACGTCCGTCCGCAAGTTAAAGAACAAGTTGAATCTCTCGGTGCCAAATTCATTGAAGTCAGTCAGGAAAACTTTGAAACAGCCGACGGCTACGCATCTGAAACATCGCTGGCCTACCAAAAGCAACAACACGCGGCCATTTCTGCCCAATTGGCAACAACGGATATTGTCATCACCACCGCACTCATCCCCGGAAAACACGCTCCTCTTCTCATCACTGAAGACATGCTCAAACAAATGCCGAGCGGTGGTGTCGTCGTTGATATGGCAACCGCTTCCGGCGGTAATGTAGAAGGAAGCATCAACGACCAATCCATCAAAATCGGTGATATTGAAATCATCGGAAATAGCACACCGGCAAGACTGATTCCGACCACCGCCAGCAAACTCTTTGCCAATAATATTTATAATTTTTTGGCTACTCAATATCACACAGACAGCAAACGCATTGCCTTTAACTTCAAAGATGAACTGGTCAGTCAAATCTGCATCACCCAAAACGGAAAATTGTTAATATAGGAGTAACCCCATGAACATTTGGATTTTATTGACAATCTTTATGCTAGCATGTTTCGTCGGCTACTTTGTCGTTTGGGGTGTCACACCGGCATTACATTCACCGCTGATGAGTGTTTCAAATGCCATTTCCGGCATTGTTATTATCGGAGCTTTAATCACCGCCGGCGGAGAAGAAATGAACACCGCCAAACTATTAAGCTTAGGCGCTGTTTTTTTGGCATCATTAAATATTTTTGGCGGGTTCGCCGTTTCTCATCGTATGTTAGCAATGTTTAAGAAAAAGGAGAAAAAATAATGTTACCGTGGATTCTGCCTTTTTCATACCTTTTTTCTGCCACTTTATTTATTTTCGCCATTCGCGGACTGGCATCTCCAAGAACCGCCCGCGAAGGAAACTTGCTGGGGTGCATCGGTATGCTGGTCGCTGTTGTCGCCACCCTCTATTCACCGCAAGTCAGCGACATCGGCTTAACAATCGGTGTTATCATCATTGGTGGTATGCTGGGAACATTCATCGCCGCCAACGTCAAGATGACATCGCTTCCGCAAATGGTTGCCGCACTTAACGGTTTCGGCGGATTGGCTGCAGTCCTTATCGCTTTAGCCGAAATCATCAATGGCAAAACCACTTATCTCGAAACCTCTCTGGGACTGATTATTGGTGCTGTCGCCTTTGCCGGTTCTATGATTGCTTTTGCCAAGCTCCACGGCATCATTCCGGCCAAAGCGTTTACCTTTCCCCTTCAACAATTCATTAATTTATTGTTGGCAATGAGCATTGTGGCTTTATGCATTATGTTTGTCATCAGCGGCAATCACCTCTGGTTTTACATCCTTGCCGGCATCGCAATCCTTCTCGGACTGCTCACGGTCTTGCCCATTGGCGGAGCGGATATGCCCGTTGTCATTTCAATCTTAAACTCTTATTCCGGTTGGGCAGCAGTCGGCATCGGCTTCTCATTAGGAAACATTTTGTTGATTATTGTCGGTTCCATTGTTGGCGCCAGTGGTGCAATTTTATCATACATTATGGTCAAAGCCATGAACCGTTCCTTAACCAACGTCTTGCTCGGCGGCTTCGGTAGCGACACACCACACAACAATCAAACAACCTCCGGCGATAAAGCCGCCAAAGCCGGAAATCCTCTGGACGCCGCATTCATTATGGAAAATGCCAACAATGTCATCATCGTCCCCGGTTATGGTATGGCCGCCGCCCAAGCCCAACACGTATTAAAAGAAATGGCCGATGATTTACACAAATTATATGGCGTTAATGTCAAATTTGCCATTCATCCGGTGGCCGGACGTATGCCCGGTCATATGAATGTCTTACTTGCCGAAGCAAATGTTCCCTATGATGATGTCTTTGAGATGGAACAGATTAATCGTGAATTTGCCGCCGCCGATGTTGCCTATGTTATTGGCGCTAATGATGTAACCAATCCTCTGGCAAAAACCGACCCGTCATCACCAATTTACGGCATGCCGGTCTTAGAAGTCGAAAAAGCAAAAACGGTCTTCTTCGTCAAACGTTCATTAAACTCGGGTTATTCCGGTGTTGATAATCCGCTGTTCTATGCAGATAACACAATTATGCTTTACGGTGACGCTAAAAAAATCACCGAAGAAATCGTCAGTGCTCTGGAAAAGAAGTAGAATTTATTTTTCTAACGTCAAATATTGCGGCGGAATCACCCCGCCTTTGACAATCGCCAGATAATAACGGACATAAGCAAAACGCCGCCCGAGTTTTTCATCACACACCGACCAGTCAACCGGTGAAAAATCAATGTCTTTATATGACGACAAAGGAAAAAGAAGTTCATCGCAACAGGTTTCTTCATCAATATCAGGCACATCCAAAATCGAAGGGCTGACATAGACGGCATCCAACAAACCGTCTTTCACCAAAGCTTCAATATCAAACGAAAACAGATCAGCGTTTTCAATAAATCTTTTCAAATTCAAACAACGATTATGCCACTTGATTGTTTCCGTAAAACAACGAATACTGCGGCTGCGTCCGGAAAAACAACTTTCCATCCAGCGCACAATCCCCTCATAATCCTGCGCACCGGAACGTCTGTAATAATAAGCCAAATCCGCATTCGGATTAGCCGCCAAAGACAACAGCCCTTTTTCAAGAACATTATTCCCCTTAGCCACATAGTGATACATTTTCATAAAGGCTCTCCTTTTTCGAATACGAAAAACATACCATAAAAAAAGCCCACGGTCAATACCGCTTTTAAATTCACCGCCCAGCGCCTCAATACCAACTTTAATCGCCTCAAACGGAAGAACAATCAGCGCCAATGTAAACATTGTTGCGCGGGTAAAAAATCCCTCAAACTCAGAATCTTTGCTTACAGCGTCTTTCATCAGCCCCCAGCTACTCACCAAAGGCTCATCATCTTGCTTCTTTTTCATATGCAGATTTTTTAAAGGTTAATAATTGAGAAAATCATATTCATTACCCTTCGGATATCTTTTTCAAACAGAAAAATCAATGCTTTTTCATCAAAAATTCATCCGGCAACCACAATATTAACACAAAACCCCGCCGCAAGAGCAGGGTTTTGTGACAATGGCGGATAGACAGGGATTGGCTCCGCCTCAACTGCGGTTTCCGGCTTTGCCGACCGGCGTTCTCCCGCCCGCCTAAACCTTGTTGTCGAACCCTTTTCTCCAGAGTTCAAATCCGGCAACCACAATATTAACACAAAACCCCGCCGCAAGGGCAGGGTTTTGTGTTAATGGCGGATAGACAGGGATTCGAACCCTGGATACCCTTTGGAGGTATACACGATTTCCAATCGTGCGCCTTCGACCACTCGGCCATCTATCCATCATTGATGTGCAACTTACCCCAAGATTTCACATTTTGCAACACATATTTTATATTTCAATACTAAAAAAAATAAAGCGGCTTCTTTTCCAAAGCCGCTCCATTTTCTATTCACCGTTCTTGATTTTCTCAATCAAATCCCGCACCGACGGAATTCCGTTACGATACAACGGATCCGTTGCAAAACGATAAACCTGATGACCGGCAAACAACAAATTATCAATAATACTGCCGTTATGGCTCACATCATACAAGGTTTTGTGAATGCAATAAGAACGCGGATCAGGCAAACGTCCTGTCGTTCCTTTAGCTTGTGACCATGACGAAAACTGACATTGAGACAAACAACCGACGCAATTTTTACGGTCTTCTTTCATCTGAATCCATTCATCCGGACGCAGAAAAACCAATGTTTCGTCAGGCGTTTCTTTCACCTCAATATAACCGGCATTAATCTGATTATTTGCTTTTTCAGCATCTTCAGACTTAATATAAACAGTCTTGGTTTCGCTCAGCTTCAACGGATGAGAATATTCTGCATCAGCCCCAGTTTTGAAAGAAACTTCACCTTGTTTGCGTCGCATCAAATTCTCAAGAAACGTATTTTTGATTGCTGAAGAGAAGAAACCGGTCGGACTGAATTTCTGTAAAATCACATCCCCTTTTTTCAATTGCAACATCAAGCGTTTCCAAGCATCACTGATCGGGCTTTCCTTCGTAATCATCGGACGAGTTCCAAACTGGAATGCAATCGGACCGATTTCCGGATTATCAATATAATCTTGCCATTCGTTCAAAGACCAAATTCCACCGGCCAAAATAATCGGACGGTCATTCAACCCCAAATCATTCATGGTTTTACGAAGTTCGACCAAACGAGCATACGGGGTCTGCGGTTGCAAAGGATCTTCGGCATTAGACAAACCGTTATGACCGCCCGCCAACCACGGATCCTCATAAACAACACCACCCAAAAACTCAACAAAGCGATTGTAAGCACGTTTCCACAAAACCTGAAAAGCACGAGCAGATGACACAATCGGATAGTAATAAACACCAAACTTGGAAGCAATTTCTCCCAATCGATACGGCAAACCGGCACCACAAGTCACGCCGTTAATCAAACCTTTAGCGCGCTCCAATACACCGGTCAAAATCTGTTCGGAACCACCAAGTTCCCATAACATATTCATGTGAATACGACCGTTTCCTCCGGCAACCTCATGTGCGATTTGTGCTTGAGCAACACCACCTTTGATTGACTGTTCAATCATTTCATTGTGGCGATCCTGACGGCTTTTCTTAAAATATTTTTCAAAAATGACATTACCGAAAGAATCATAATAGTCCGGACTGACACCTGAAAAAGTCCCGACGCAATTTTCATGAGCCCAAGCCCCGCTACTGCGTCCGTCACTGGCATTAATGCCTTTTCCGCCCTCAATAAGCGGATAGACTTCCTTTCCGGAAATCATAATCGGATTTAACTTTTTCAACTTTTTTTCCTTAAAATAAATAGTTTAAACCGCTATCATATATAGCACATCAAGGGGCTAAATCAAGCAAATTATTAGGGATGTCATTAACAGAAACCACGGCAATAACAATACATATAATTGCATATACCTGAAGCATTTCCGTCAGCATTTTGTTTTGCAACAGAGGAATATCTTTTTCATAGCGCTCAAACAACCGATGAATACCAAACATCACCAACACTGCCGCAATCGCCTGTATTCCCAATCCCGCAAAAGCCAGCTCACCCTTAAAAAAGCCCAAAATCCGGAACAAAAACGTAAATACCAAAAGATAAACAATCATTGCGCCGATACCGATATATTGCATTTTATCATTTAATGCCTGACGCTCTTTCTTATTCTGTTCATTTTTTTCAACAGAAAGCTCCGTAACATCAATCCCTCTGATTGTCTCCGGCTTGCGAAATCTGTTTTTAATAGCAGCCATATCGGCGTAAAACTTTTCTTCGCTCATACATAAACCACAACCTTTCGCAGAAAAATAAACATGGTTGTGATTCTTTTTGCACGAACGCAGATTATGCATCAGCTTCCATAAATGCTCCTGCCACTCATAGGCTGTCGGGCGTTTTCCTCCCTTAGTAAAAGCCCGTTCAAAAAGCTCCAAAGTTTCTCGGGCAAAGTACTCATGAATACTATACGGATGCGGCGCTTGATATTTGTCAGGCCACAAGCCGTAAGCATAATGATATTGCTCGATTCTGTTTTGAATTGTCAGCATTTCATCATCATTTTTACGCGGAACACCGGAAAACGGATGGATTCCATTATTCAACAATTTAAAAATAATCACCGCCAACGCAAATTTATCCTGTTCTTCGCCCATATCGGCACAGGTTTTATCCATTCCTTCCGGATAAATATATTCCTCACTGACAAACTCTGCCGGATAACGAATATTCTCCCCCTGAATGGAAAAACCGTCGCAATCCACCATCGCCACCAGCATATTCTCCTTATAAACCGACACGTTTGACGGTTTCAAATCAACAATATAATGCCCGCACTTGTGCAAAGAAGTCACCATTGAAGCAACATTATATGCAGCAAATATCCGATACGCATATTTTTCGGGAAGCCCTAGTTTCTGACGAATAGCCTTTTGCAACAAATGGTCAAGAGACACCGCAGATTCCATATTTATCAACGGCATCAAATAACCGACACAAAAACCTTTTTCATCCTCCAAAACCGCTTCCGGCCACGCAATTTGCGTATAACAACGCCCCTCATTTTCCACCGGAGAAAAATTTGGCTTATTTAACAACATCGCTTCCAATTTCTGGCGATTGGTCTTGCTTTTGTTTCGATTATGAAAAATCTTAGCAACATAATCAGGCTTATTTTCAACCAGATAAATTTTACCGGAAGCACCGCCCCGATTAATCAATCCCCCAAGCGCAACCTTGCCGAAAGAACCATCCGCATATACCGCATTATACGTCACATTCACATTTTCTTCCGGCATCATTGTACCTTTGCCCAAATCAACGTTTTGTCATCAGGATTCAACTTCTGCGCCCGCGGCGTATTCAGCGTATTTGCCAAAGCTCTTGTCGCCCGACTTTTCATTTTTTCTTTACTCAAGAAATCATTAATCGGCAAAATAAATCCTTTTTCAATTTCTCGATAATCCTTGCTGAAAGAAAACATCGTCAATCCATCGCTCATCAAAAACAGTGACTGCGCACCGTCAAAATTCGTAAACCGCAGATTCTCAGCCCAAGCCATCTGTGTAAAGAAAAATGTCTCGCAAGAAAAATCGCCGTTTGCCGGACGAGATGCCACAAAATCTCCGCCCTGATTATCTCTCAACGCAATTGCGGCCCCATCGCCGATATGAAAGAACACCCCTTTTCCTTGACGATAAACGACACCGACCACCGTTGCCGCAAAATCAGCCAATCCCATCTCATTTTTGCTTTTGTTCATCCGATGACGGATTAACTTTTCTCGAGCAATTTTCAGAGCATGAACAACCGCTTGTTCAGCCTGTTCAAACGGACGATTCTTTACCAAGTCGCACAGCGTCGAACAAACCACTCTCGCACCTATTTTGCCAAACTTGGCTGATCCGGCTCCATCTGAAACCACCGCCACAAAATTACGACCGGTTGCATGCTGAAAACAATCTTGGCACAACTGTTCGTTATGCTTATGCAAAGCACCGGTAACACTGGCGGCAACAACTTTTATGGACGACTGCTTATTCTTCATTCCATTCGCCAATATCTTCCAAAAGATCAGGAACATTCGGTGCCGCTTTAGAAACACAAGAGACGCTACGGCTTAACCACAGGAAAAACTCGGTAAAACGCAAACCGCTTAATCTCTTGGGACTGATTGTCGAAAACTTGGCCAACTTATCAAGGTTCGCCCCCTGTGTTCCAACCGCATGAATAACCACTTTTTTGTTTTGCTGAGCAAAACGACATTTCTCGGCAATAATCTCCCAATCATAATCCGTCGGTTCTCCGTCACTGATTAAAAAAATCCACGGACGTTTTGACGTCACTCCGCAACTGTCATACAAACACTTTTGTTCTTCAATCTTTTGCAAAGCCTTTTCCATCGCTTTTCCAAGTGGTGTCAACCCTCCGGCTTCCATTTCCGGTGCCTGAAAATTCATCGCATCAATCCAATCCGAGGCAATCACAGCTTCATCCTTGCCAAAAGCCTTGATAATCAATAACTGCACACGGGAACTGGCATCAATATCTTCCTTAAGCTCCTTTTCCAAAGCCTTCAATCCGGCATTAAGCTGTTTTATCGGCTCTCCGCGCATCGACCCCGAACAATCCAAAACCAAAACACATGGCGTGCGCTCATTGGCGTTATCGGCAAATTCCACATAAGGAATCATTTCCTGTTCTAAATCTTTATCTGCAATCATCTGTTTTCTCCAACCGGTTAATTACGTGGATACGAATGAGGATAACCACTGTCGGGATACGGTTCCGGCAAAGCATATTTACCACAAGCGGAAAGACTCATAACAACCGCAAGCATTGCCAATAAGAAAATTTTTTTCATATACCATTCCTTTACTTGTTTATGCTTATACTATAACCATATCAAAACAAGGGTTAAGTAAAATTTAAGTTATACAGAGGGAATATGTTAAAAAAATATACAGCACTTTTATTCATTGGAATTCTGTGTTTAACCGGCGTCAATGCTTCGGCTAAAGGCATAAACATTTTCGCCTACCCCAGAGAAGCACCGCAAACGCCGATTTACAATCCTTACGGCGGCGAAGTCAAATTAAGCGACTTCAAAGGCGACTTTGTTTTAGCGATTTTTTGGTCTCGTCACTGTGTTCCCTGCATCAGAGAACTCGACGACCTCAACAACTTCGTCCTCAAGACCAAAGACACCGGCATCAAAGCTATTTTAATTTCCAAAGCCGAAGAATGGAACAACGCCGAAGAACAACAAAAGTTCCTAAAAAAATTCAAAGCGCAAGACGTTGAATTCTTTGTCGACAAGAATGGAAAACTAACGGATGAATTTGGCATTTTCACCTCCCCGCACACTGTTTTAATCAATAAAAAAGCGGAAGAAATCGGACGCATCAGAGGCTCTGTCGATTGGGACGATGAAGATGTTATTGAATACGTTTATAAACTGAAATCAGAATACGGCAACGGAACAACAAACAATGACAAATAAACTCTACATTTCTTGGAATGAATTCCATCAAGACGTCAAAAATCTGGCGCAAAAAATAAAAGAACAAGGAAATTTCAACAGAATCATCGCTGTTAGTCGCGGCGGCCTGCTTCCTGCCGGTATTCTTTCTTACGAGCTGGATATCCGCCAATGCGAAAGCATTAACATTCAAACCTACGATGCCATGCAACAACGTGCGGCCGAAGACATTGTCGTTGATAACAAGCTTGAAAAAGCAAATGCTCAAACACTGATTGTTGATGACTTGTCAGACAGCGGACAAACATTTCAAATTCTGCACAAACTGTTTCCGGAAGCTTGCCGTGTTGCTGTTTATGCCAAACCGAACGGAAAAAAAGACACGAACATTTTTGCTCGTGCCTTACCTGATCAATGGGTCGTTTTCCCGTGGGATATTGAATAGCTAAATATCAGAAAACAAAGGCAATCCTTGAGCCATACGAATCATCTGTGTTTCGATGGCTGTTCCCAAGTTGAGCTTGCCGCTCTTGATGATACCGCGAACCTGATCCCCCTTATTGGTGTTCGGATTGGCAAACAAATAAGAAACTTGCGGACGCTTAACCGTTGTACCGACCATAACCTGATGCAATGTGGCCAACATACTGCGAGAAAACAGGTCATAAGCCAATTCTTCACTCATATTTGCCGCCGTCGCATATTTCACAACCGAAGAAATCGCATCCGTAACATTGTTGGCATGTACGGTAGACAGCACCAAGTGTCCGGATGTAGCTGCGCGTAAAACCTCACTGGCCGTATCCGGTGTACGAATCTCACCGACCAAAATATAACGCGGTTTAGAACGTAAAGCAGACTTCAAAGAATCCCCCCATCGTCCTTCAAACGGAATTGTTTGTTTACATAATCCCAAGCTACCGTTTGCCGACTTATAAACACCATCCAGCGGCTGTTCGGTCGGATCTTCAATTGTATAAGCAAAACCGCCTTCTCGCAACAAATATTCCCGTAACAATGCTGAAACAGATGTTGTTTTACCGGCGCCGGTAGGACCTGACCACAAAATCAATCCCGATGCCGGCGACAAACGCAACAAATAGGTTGTCAAATCATGACTATATCCCAAAGTCTGAAACGACGGTGTTTCTGCCGGCATTTTACGCAAGCAATATTGCGGACCATACAAAGTTTCACTTCGTTCCACACGATAAAACAACTTTTCATAAATCACGGAATAACTAGGGTTCTTGCCATCCCAACTTTTTTCCACGAGCTCAAAAAACTTTTCAAAATCGCTGGCTTCAAACAACATCAAACCACTGCGCGTATTTCCGTCCGGAATATACGCTTTTTTATCCGGCGTAATATAGATATCTGAAAATCTGGTTTCGGTAATAGTTGCCATGATGGCTCTCCTAAAAAATACAATTATCCCTAGGATAAAACAAATATCTTAAAAAATAATTACACTAAAAGATGCCATTTTTGCTTTTCATAAACCAAATGATAGAGGGCGGTATTCGGCATCCTATGCGGTTTTCGCCCAAAAGCCATCAACAAATAGCGGATTGAACTGCCGTGCGAAGCTATCCCGATTCTCTCATACGAAACCTCGCACAAACAGTTTAACACGGCCAACATCCGTTCCTGCATCTGCCGCTTGGTTTCCCCTTCGGGAAAACCGACATCCATATCATCAACACCGCTGTACCACGCCTCAAAAATATCCGGATATGTTTGCGCAATTTCTGTTTTCAGCATCCCTTCTGCCTTACCAAAACATCCCTCTCGCAAATCAGGAACAATTTCTATCGGAAGATGAAGTGCCTTATTGACAATTTCTGCCGTTTGCAAAGCTCTTTTCAAAGGGCTGGAATAGATTATTTGCAAATCCTTATCCTGTAACAAACCGGTTAACTCTTTTGCCTGAGCAACACCCGTTTCATTCAAAGGCGGATTCAGACCACACCCCTGCCAACGCCGTTCTTTGTTATAATCCGTCTCACCATGCCGAAAAATATAAAAGTCCTTACGCATGAGCTTCAATCTCACAAACTGGAATATCCGGAAACAAACTTGCCGCCACTTTTTGATAGTGTTCATTCAAATCGCTGACTAAAAATCGATAATCATGATTACGGCTCAGAGTAATGTCAATTTCAAGATGCCGTTCAAGATAGTCCTGCAACTTGGCACCGATAAGTTCATCCTGCGAAATAATATTGACATTATCGGGCAATGCCTTACGAAAAAACTCTTTAACCAAAGGATAATGTGTGCATCCCAAAATCAAATTATCAATTTCATGAAATTCGCTGGCATATTCCGCCGCCAATTTTTCTGCCACCGCAAAATCATTATTCTCAATCGCCGGAACCAACTTGGGTGCCGCCACTTCTTCCACCGGCAAATCCGGATTGATTTTCCGCAACTCCGCTTCATATATATGAGATTGCACCGTCACCGATGTTGCCACCACTCCGATTCTTTTACCGTTGACCGCGGTTGCCGCCTCTACTGTAGGAATAACCACGCCCAAAATTTTGACATCGGGTGCATATGCGGGAAGAAAACGCTGTTGCAAATAACGTAAAGCAATCGATGTTGCCGTATTGCAGGCAATAATAATCAAGGCACATTTTTGTGAAATCAAAAATTTCATCGCCTCAATCGTCAAGCTCAAGATCTGACCGCTTGTTTTTTCACCGTAAGGAAGATTCTTTGTGTCACCGTAATACACATAATCATACTCCGGCAGAGCTTTGATGCAAGCCTTTGTAATCACCAATCCACCCAAACCCGAGTCAAAAATTCCTATTTTCATGAAAGGTCCTAAAAACAAAAAAACCTCCACAAAGGAGGTTTTTTAATGGAGCGGGCGAAGGGATTCGGACCCTCGACATCAACCTTGGCAAGGTTGCGCTCTACCCCTGAGCTACGCCCGCATCATCAAAACGAGATATTTAATAACACACTCAAAAAAAAATGCAAGCACATTTTTTATTTTTTTTTATTTTTTTTAGTTTCATAAAAAAAACTCCGCTATATAGCGGAGGTTTTGATGTTTTTGATGTTCATTTTCCGATGTTAAGCAACTGTCCGGCCTGCGATGCTGAAAAGTTAACATACTGCCAATTCTTTGCTGACGTTGCCAAATTATTCTGCATCTCGATTTCTTTCAGGCGCAAAATCTGCGGATTGTTGGCAAGAGCGCGACCTTCGACTTCGATAGCCTTGGCACGACCTTCGGCTTCAATGCGCAAGCGATCCGCTTCACCTTGAGCTTCAGCAGCTTTTTTACGAGCTTCAGCCTCTTTTTCGGCCACTTCGTTCTCACGCTGTTCAGCACGTTGTTTGGCTTCGATTTTAGCGGAGATGGCATCTTCTACCTTTTCAGGAAGACGGATTGACGAAAGATACGTTACTTCCTTGATACGGATACCATGCTCGGCATATTTCTCAGCCATCAGCTGCTGAACGACACCGCGAATGCTGTCTTTGGCTGTGCTGTAGACCATTTCGACAGGCATACGCTCCACAACCTTATTGAAGAAGCTACGGATGTCCTTGCGCATGAAGTCCTGAACGATGTCCTGCGGTTCACGCTTGAAGTAGCGATACATCGCAATCATCTTTTCCGGCTCTTCCGACATGAATTCGAACTCGATACCGACATCGGCACTCAGATTCTGTCCTTCGGCCTGAAAAGATACCTGCTCATTCGCCGGAGAATCCTTTGTCTCACCGGCTGTCCAGCTGTGTTGCTGAAGATTGGTCGGATAGATCTTGTAGGTGTAGTATCCAAACCAGTGGTCCGCATAGCGACCGGGGCCAAGAACTTCTATCTTGCCCTTATCATCACCAAGCTGATGTACCTTGAGGGCAACTTCACCGGGTTCCACCTGCGTGCAGGACGCAAACGAGAGGCATGCAACAACAGCAACCATGATTACGAAAATGCTTTTTGCTTTCATAAACTAAATAAAATTAAATGTGTGAATAGATTTTTTTACTTTTTATTGTTAGACGGAAGCCACAATTGGATAAGAAACCATAGGCCGACAACAAGAAGGACGAATCCTAAGACCATCATCACGTCATTAGCGGCTGTAAACATTTGTGTTCCTGTTGTTCCGACAAGGAAGAAGATGGCCACAGAGAGCACAAACTTCCAATACCAAGGCAGAAACTGCACTTTAGCAATCTGTTTGGTGAACCAAGATTGCTTTTTCTTTTTTCTCTTCGCTTTCATTATTATTTATTTAAAAGGTTAATTCTTTATTATGAAAACAATCATCACGGAAAGTTAAAACATTCACTTTGCACAAAAATACACTCCCATAATAATCGCTTTACAGCTAATACGAATACTATATTTTTCATAGTGAGTCAACACAAACGCCTCTATTTTTTGTCCATTTCATAAATAAAACAAAAAAAGAGAGGTATCACAACCTCTCTTTCTTTCTCTTTAGCGACCAAACTAGAAGCCCATGCCGCCCATACCCCCTGGCATACCACCACCAGCAGCGCCACCACAGTGGCATTCTTTTTGCGGAGCTTCAGTAACCATAGCTTCGGTCGTAATCAACAAACCGCCGACAGAAGCCGCATCTTGCAAAGCTGTGCGAACAACCTTGGTCGGATCGATAATACCGGCTCTGACCATATCGGTATATTCTCCGGTCTGCGCATTGTAACCAAAGTTAACGTCTGTGCTTTCCAAGAGTTTACCGGCAACAACCGCACCATCAACACCGGCATTTTCAGCAATCTGACGGATTGGAGCCTGAGTAGCCTTACGAACAATTTCAATACCAACCTTTTGATCTTGGTTAGCAGGATTCAATTTATCCAAAACCTTTCCTGCATACAGAAGAGCGCAACCGCCACCGGCAACAACACCTTCTTTAACAGCGGCACGAGTTGCATTTAAAGCATCGTCAATACGATCTTTCTTTTCTTTTACTTCAACTTCAGAAGCACCACCGACACGCAAAACAGCGACACCGCCGGACAATTTAGCCAATCTTTCCTGCAACTTTTCACGATCATAATCAGAAGATGTTTCTTCGATTTGTTTACGGATAGAAGCCGCACGAGCCTCAATCAAATCTTTTTCGCCGGAACCATCGATAATTGTCGTATCGTCTTTTGTAATTTCAACACGTTTAGCAGTACCCAACATATCCAAAGTGATATTTTCGAGCTTCATACCTAATTCTTCAGACACGACCTGACCACCGGTCAAAATAGCAATATCTTCAAGCATCGCTTTTCGACGATCACCAAAACCCGGAGCTTTAACAGCGCAAACTTTCAAACCGCCGCGGATTCTATTAACAACCAAAGTAGCCAAAGCTTCTCCGTCAACATCTTCAGCCACAATAACCAATGCGCGACCAGATTGAACAATGCTTTCCAAAACCGGAATCAACGGTTGCAAGTTAGAAATTTTTTGATCACACAACAAGATAAACGGAGTTTCATATTCACAGGTCATCTTCTCGGCATTGGTAATAAAATACGGAGAAAGGTAACCGCGATCAAACTGCATACCTTCCACAACATCCAATTCTGTTTCCAATCCCTTGGCGTCTTCAACAGTAATCACACCTTCATTGCCGACTTTTTCCATCGCACGAGCCAAATACTCACCGATTGAACGATCACCGTTGGCAGAAATCGTACCAACCTGAGCAATTTCTTCAGAAGTTTTAATCGCAACAGAACGAGACTTGATGTCTTCAACCACAGCTTCAACAGCCATATCAATACCACGTTTCAAATCCATCGGATTCATACCGGCGGCAACAGCTTTGCAACCTTCTTTAATAATAGCTTCTGCCAAAACCGTCGCCGTTGTTGTACCGTCACCGGCTTTGTCTGCTGTTTTCTGAGCAACTTCTTTAACCAGCTGAGCGCCCATATTCTCAAACTTGTCAGCCAATTCGATTTCTTTGGCAACGGAAACACCGTCTTTAGTGATTTTCGGAGCACCGTAAGACTTGTCCAAAATCACATTGCGGCCTTTGGGACCCAAAGTTGTTTTTACCGTTTTAGCCAAAGTTTCAACACCACGGAGCATTTTTGCGCGAGCGTCTGTTCCGAATTCAATATCCTTAGCAGCCATACTTTTTAATCCTTTTTTCTATGCAAATTAATCTTCAACGACACCGAGAATTTCAGCTTCTTTAATCAACAAGCGCTCTTCTCCGTTCAACTTGACCTCAGAACCGGACCATTTGCCGAATAAAACCTTGTCACCAACTTTAACATTCATCGGAATCAACTTACCTTCCGAACTCAACAACCCTGGACCGACGGCCTCAACAATGCCTTCGCTCGGTTTTTCTTTTGCGGTATCGGGAATGATAATGCCGCCGGCAGTTTTGGTATTTTCTTCCAATCTTTTAACAAGAACGCGGTCTTGTAGTGGTCTGATTTTCATTTTCAAGCTCCATAAAAGTTATAAATATATCTACTGGCTTAGTTAGTGATTTTAAATTGTAAAGTCAAGCGCCGGAGCAAAAAAATATGGAAAAAATAAAAGCCGCGCTCTCAATAACGCGGCTTCTATTTTACTTTACATCAACAACCACTCTTCTGACCACCACAGCCAAAAAGCTGACAACCAGCAAAAATGACAACAACAGCAGGCTGAAGAAGAACACCCATGCATGCGGGAACAACAACATAATCGGTCTGGCAATTGCCGAAGCCCAACCATCAAGGGTAAAGACCTGCAACAGAGTAAACATAGCACTTCCCAAATCGCCAAAGCTGGCAAACACATCTCCGAACAACATCACCGCCATAATCGCATAGACATAGAAAACAACGGCAAACACCGCCAAAAATGAAACAAATGCAGGAATCAAATCAATAAACATTTGTACAATATTGTTCATCTTTGAAGAATGATGAATATATTTAAACAGACGGAACAATCTGAATGTCCGCAAAACAATCAAACCGCTGGCAACCGGAACCGTTGACACTCCGACTACAACCAAATCAAAAATATTCCATCCTGATGAAAAGAAACCTTTTTTCAAAGCATACAGCTTCAAAAACATCTCAACGATAAAAATCCCCATAAACAAGCGATCAAGCAAAAACAATCCACGATCAAAATACAGATTCAAAGTCTCGGACGTCATCATCCCCAAAACAATCGCATTAGCAAAGATAATCCCCATAATAAACAGGTCAAAACTTTTACCGCTGACCAATTTTGTCAGTTTGCGGATATCCTCTTTGGGAAATACCTTTTTAATGATTTTCTTTTTTAGATTTTGTTTTGAAACTTTCGCCATTTTACTATCCTCAAAAATACTACTTGTTTTATATTAGCCTAAAAATACCAGAATGCAACGATTATTCCGGCAATTGCCAAAGCCGGCCCATATGCTCCGCTACGTTGCCGCTTAACCAGCGCCCACACAAAGAACAATCCGCAAGATACCACAATCGTCGCCAACATTCCCTCAAGCCCCAGCCAAGCGCCCAAAGCCGCCAACAACTTAATATCCCCGCCTCCGAAAGCATCTTTATTATACTTAACAAACAACAAACTTGCCAACACCGGTAAAAAATATCCGATATTTGCCGCCACTACGGCATCTTGTAACACGACAAACCCGACATCAAACACGCCGGCAAGCAACCCTAATAACAACAGCGGAATAGTCAAAATATCGGGCAACAGATACATCCGATAATCAATTTCAGCCAACAGCAACAAAATCCAAATAAACATACAACGAAAAACCGCACCGTTCGCCCCCCAATAGGCAAATGCGGCAAAAAACAAACCACCACTCAACAGCCCCGCCATCAAAGATCGCCAAAAATAACGACTGCACAACTGTTTATAGCGAGAAGATTTTTTAGCCTTTTTGCCACGACCTTTTACCGAAAAAACAATCTGCCATACGGCATACGCAAATGTCGCCGGCATAAACTTGGCAAAACGACGTGCAATATATGGAACAAAAAATCCCAACAAAAATCCGGCGATGGCATAAATCATTATAGTATCCTTTCGCAAAAATATAATATCAAAGCATAAAAAAAAGATTAAAAAAACCGCTGTCCCACGCAACAGAACAGCGATATTTTTCTTCACAAAGCCAGAGCCGATGCTCTAAACCATTGCCGGTATGACAACAACATCATACACCATATTAGCGAACAATCAAGAAATATTTCAACTTTTAATCGCAGACTATCTGCTCTTCCTATAGTGCTGTGGCGGAAGCTTATTGAGTTGTCTGGAAATTGTATCCGGCAAATTATATCCGACTTTTATCTCTCTCATCTGACTATGCAAATCTCGCTCCGTTCTGATAGCATTCGGACTCATGCCATACAAAACCCCCAAATTTGCTTCTCGATACGCACTCAACAAATCATTATCATTTTCGGAAAACAGACGAAACTCTGCGGCGCGGCGCTTTTCTAATTGTGGCAATTTTTTGCCGCCGGCATACACTTTTGTTTTAAAATATCGGTCAATCTTCTCACGCGCACTTGCACTACCCGTCTGAGCAAATTCATTAATATTCAAGCTCAAATCTGTCGCCCGTCCACCTTTTTCAAACACACCGGCACCACAATTATACGCCAAATCAATTAACGACACAATCTGCGCATCCCCCAGATGCTCAATATCCAAAGTTCTGGACATAACCGGTGCGATTCGCTCCGCAATATGCACTTTCACACATTCAATTAACTCTGCTTCGGATTTAAGACAATCCCCGATTTTTACCTTTCGGCCATTAGCCAAAACCGTATTTCCGATACCAATCGTCGGCAATCCTCGTGCCGCTCTGTCTTTATAAGCACGACAACGCACCCCTTCAAAATGAGCAATAACATAAACCGCATCATCTGTAAGAGACATAACCTTGTCCATCGCATCAAAAGAGGGCGTGGCAACACTGTCATTTGCAACAGAATCCGTCTTTATCGAATCAGAAAAAGCCGTGCTTAAATCCCAAACATCCTCAGAGGCATTCACTGAATCATTAGGAACCAGCGTTTCGGTATTAAAAAGCTTCTCGTCACTCCTTTCGGGGGTCTCCGCCGCGTGGGAGGTAGAGGCAAAAGATGACGTCAAAACCGTAGCCAATAACAACGATTTTGGATTATTAAAAAAACTTTTTCCACATTGGTACATCTTTTTAATTTTCATCGTATCCTCACTACAAACATATAATATTAAATTACCATACATTTTTCGAAAAATCAAGATATTGACAAAAAAGCTTTTTAATCACCCCAAATAAAATAGTGGACGTTTTATATTTTACGTTTATAATTTTCATATAAAAAGGAACTGGGCAATGAAGTATACAATCACTATTCCGGAAATGCTTTTTAATAAAATCATCAAGGATGAACGCAGAATTGATATTCACTTATTAACCAAACAATATCAGAAAATAAAATTGCACGACATAATCGAATACAAAACCTCAAACAGTCAAAGTGTCTTGAGACATGTGCGCGGTCTTGGATTTTTTGAAAACATTTATGACTTAGCAGCCAGTGTTCCGCCTGAAATGTTTGGCTATAACAATCCCGAAGAAATTATCGTCCGCTTCAACCGCCAACACAGTAAAGAACAGCAAAAAGATTTTAACATTCTGGCGCTTTTTATCGATGAAGTCCACCCCATTGTTTCCGAACAAATACGAGACGCCAAAACAAGGCTCTAAGAATCTTGCAGATAAAGTCTTTTTATATCAAAAACAAAAATTATCTTGCAAAAAAAGATTTTTAGAGTAAAAAATGAATAGTTTTCGACACTGGAGAGATGGCAGAGTGGTCGAATGCGGTTGACTCGAAATCAATTGTACTCTTTACGGGGTACCTAGGGTTCGAATCCCTATCTCTCCGCCATTAACACAAAACCCTGCCGTAAAGGCAGGGTTTTGTGTTAATCTGTGTAGTATTGGAATGCAAAGCCTAGGAAGCGTGGGAAACCTAGGAAACCAAGAAAACAAAAAAACCTGACCGGCACACAACCAATCAGGTTTCTTTTTCAAAAATTAAGCTTATTCAACAATCATTGCCGTAAATTCAGCTTCACTGACAACCTGTCCGTCAACCTTGCTTTCACCGCGAAAAACAAACACATTGCGACGTGCTTTAATTTTTTCAACATGCATACGCAATTGATCGCCCGGCTTAACCGGTTTACGAAACTTAACGCCATCAATAGACATAAAGAAAACACCAGCTTGTTTGCCGTCTTTCTTTTCCATACCGGCTAAAACCAGAGCACCGGCAGTCTGAGCCATAGCTTCAATCTGCAAAACCCCAGGCATAACCGGATTATTTGGAAAATGGCCTTGAAAAAATTCTTCATTCATCGTGACATTTTTCAAACCGATGCCCTTTTCGCCCGCCACTTCAACTTCCAATCTGTCAACCAGCAAAAACGGATACCGGTGCGGCAACATATTCATAATTTCTTCAACTTGATAAATTTTATTTTCAGACATTACATCTATCCTTTATTCAATTACTTTTTTCCGGCTTTCTGCAAGAAAGCAACCTGTCTCATAAAATCCTTAATCGGCACTGCCGGAGATCCCATAACGACCGCACCCGCCTCAACATCACGCATAATGCCGGACTGTGCAGCAATCTGAGCACCGCTACCGATATTCAGATGATCGGCAAAACCTGTCTGTCCGCCACAAACAACATAATCACCAAAAGTACAGCTTCCGGCAATCCCTGTTTGCGAGACCAAAATACACCCTTTGCCAAGTTTAATATTGTGAGCAACCATTACCAAATCATCAATCCGGCAACCGTCACCAATGACCGTATCATCCAAAGCACCACGATCAATGCAAGCATTGGCGCCAACTTCGACATCGTTACCGATAATCACACGCCCGACCTGCGGAATACGCTTATGTTGCCCTTGCAACGTCATAAAACCAAAACCGTCCCAGCCAATTCGTGCACCACCGTAGATGTAGCAGTCATTTCCCATCAAACAATATGCAACATTGGCATTAGCGCCAATACGACAATTATTGCCGATTTGACACCCATGACCAATAACACAATTAGCTTCCAAAATACAATTATCGCCGATTTTAACATTATCCCCTAAAACAACACCATCACCAATATAACAATTTTCACCAATCAGTGCTGTTTTAGAAATAACGGCGGTCGGACGAATTTCCGGTGCGGGACGAGGTTCTTCATACAAAGCATAATTCAGCTTCACAAAAGCCAAATGCGGATTGGCACACACCAACACGACAACATTCTGCGGAATTAAATCTTTGAATTCTTCCGTTGTCACACAAGCAGTGGCTTTAATTTCTGCCGCCTGAGCCTTTTTTTTCTTATCAAAAAAGAAACAAATCTGTCCCTCTCCGGCTTTTTCAAGCGTTGCAATATCAGAAATTGTTACGCTACTTTGTGAAGCATCAACCAACGTTGCCTCACAAATTTCCGCAACTTTCTCCAGAGAAAAAGGCCCTTTATTAATAAAAAATCTTGTATCAACCATATAACATCATTCCTTTGAAAGTTACAAACGTGTACCGAAGTTAAGTCTGAAGACTTGTGTCTCATCATACTTTTCTTTAACAATCGGGAAACCGAAGTCAATATCAATCTGCCCCATTGGAGACAACCATTGGAAACCGAAACCAGCCGCCACACGAGCTTTATCGGAATACTCGATTCCCTCATGCATATTATCAGGCTTGCCCAACATACCGGCATCCACAAAAGTACGACCTCTGATACCCAGTTCATCCAAGCCGATTGGGAACATCAGTTCACCACCGGTATAAACCATCCAGTTACCACCCAAGGCGTCCTTGGTATATTTATCACGCGCACCGATACCGGCAACATCAAAACCGCGCAATGTCGATCCGCCTAAGAAATAGCGGTTAGACAGACGAACATCCTTGTTGTCATAACCGGTAATATATCCAGCATTGGCAAACAGTTTAAAGGTATAATAGTCGGCAAATGTATAATATTGATATGCCTTCACATCAAATTTCAAATATTTCTCATCACCACCCAAACCGGCAACATCATTACCAAAACTAAGGAAATATCCCTCTTTCGGATTCAGAGCGCTGTCCCGTTTATCATAAACTGTTGTTTGACCGATGGATGAGTTAATATACTTGCCTTCCTCTTCTTTAATATAGCGGGAAGCACCGCTGTCAACGTTACGGATTTCATCTTGCCGCAGAGTGTAGCGAACCTGCTGAGACAAATCATCGGTATAATTCCAACCCATGCGCAAACGACCGCCGTTCGTTTCGCTATCATAAGAACCTTCATCCTGATAATCTTCTTCCGTACGGAAAAGATCAAAACCGGCTCTCAATCGGCGTCCCAGAAAATACGGTTCGGTAAAGCTCAAATCATATTCTTGCGCACGCTGTGAAATACCGACATCAAAGCCCAAACGCTGACCAACGCCGCGGAAGTTACTTTCACTGATACCGGTACGAACCAAAGCGCCGTTAACCGTTGAATAACCGACACCGACATTAAACGAACCAGTCGACTTCTCTTCAACTTTAACATTCAAATCAGCTTTATTGTCATCTGTCGGAACAGTTTCGATATCAACCTTGCTGAAATAATCCAAATTTTCGACATTACGACGAGAATCTTTAATCTTGGAAACATTAAACGCATCGCCTTCTTCAATACGAAATTCACGACGAATAACTTCATCATGCGTTCTGGTGTTTCCGCTGATATTGATGCGATCAACAAAGATTCTCTCACCTTCCCGAATATGATAGACGATATCGATTTCATTATTAGCCGTATCTTTTTCCAATTCAGATTCGACATCCACAAAAGCAAAACCTTTCTGCCCCAAAACATTGGTCAGTGAGGTAATATTCTTCTCAACATCATTGGCATTAAACCAATCACCCGCACTCAACAACAAATCATCTTTCAGCTCATCGGTCTTAACATCAGACATATCGGAAACAACATCTGTAGAACGAACCTTATAACGATTCCCTTCATCCAAAACATACGTCACCACAAAAGACGTCTTATCCGGACTCAGCTCGGCAATGGCCGAAACAACTCGAAAATCGGCATAACCGCGTTTCAGATAAAAGCGCCGCAACAATTCTTTATCATAATTCGTTTTTTCGGCATCATAATTTTCCGCCGAAGAGAAAATACGATACCAACGGCTCTCCTTACTCATAATTTCAGTCGCCAAATCATCATCAGAATAATGTTTGTTACCGACAAAGTTAATCTTATCAATAGACGCAATCGACCCTTCGTTAATATTAAAAATCAAATCGACACGATTTTGATCTCGTTCAATAATCTGAGGTTCTACCACAACCGCATAACGACCGGTTCTCTTATACACCTCCAAAATACGTTGCACATCTTCTTGAACCTTGGCCCGCGAAAACATCGAACGAGGCTTCAACTGCACTTCGGCTTCCAACATGGAATCATCCATTTTATCATTACCGTCAAACAAGACTTTATTAATAACCGGATTCTCAACCACATCAATAACCAAAAGACCGTCACTTTTAATGTTCATGGACACATCATTAAACAATCCCGTGGCATACAATTGCTTCAGAGCCGCATCGAGCTTCCCGTCACTGGCAACAGCTCCTTTTTTAATATCAACATAGGATAATACTGTTTCCAGCTCCACACGTTGCAACCCATCGACCTTAATATCACGAACATAAGATGACGCCTGAGCATTTGTAGCCACCAAAGAGGCCAAAGAAAACACAGTCCACAGTTTTAAGTTTTTCATCTTCGACAATCCTTAATTTTAAGAAAACCATCTGTTCCACAAATGAGCAAAGTCATTATATGTCGCAAACAACATCAGCGCGATAATTAAAAACATCCCAAATCTAAAAACATATTCTTTAACGCGCTCATTGAGCTCACGACGAGTAACAATTTCAATCAAATAAATAACGACATGACCACCGTCCAAAAGCGGAATGGGAAACAAGTTCAACAAACCCAAATTAATTGACAACATCGCCATAAAGATTAAAAAGTCCAAACCGCCGCTTTGCTTGCTGATATCACCGGACATCTCGGCAATTCGGATAATACCGCCGACATCCTCTGCACTGCGTTTGCCGACAATCATCTGCCCGACACCGCGCAACGTCATCTCCGTCAAGCGCCACGTTTCTGCCGTCGCCGAAGATAAAGCCTCCCAAACAGAAATATCTTGGGGTTTCACCTCTACCGAATTAATGGAGCGAATACCTAACATCGGACGAGAAACATCTTTTTGATTAAGCTCATCGGCAATCGAAATAATCTGCAACGGAAAAGCAAAATTCATAATTTTTCCGTCTCTCTCAAGATCAATTTTAACATTCAAATCGGCGGCCATACCAACTTCTTGACGAACCTCATCGAAAGTAGTCACTTTTTTACCGTTAACCGACAGAATTTTATCACCGGCCATAATACCAGCCTGTTCGGCGGCACCGCCGGCAATAACATCACCCACAACCGGAGGAAAATCGACTTTCCCTAAAAAGAAATAAACACCGGCAAAAACCAAAATGGCAAACAAATAGTTCGCCCCCGGACCGGCAACAACAATCGCCAGTTTTTTAAACGGATTCTGAAACGCAAAAGCATGCTTTTTCTCATCCTCGGGCAGTTCAACATTTTCGCAAGAAGAGCTGGAAGCATCGCCATCACCCAAAAACTTGCAATAGCCACCCAACGGAATAGCACACAACTTCCACTCTGTTCCGAACCTATCTTTGCGTCCCCACAGTTTTTTCCCAAAACCGATGGAAAATTCGGCAACACCGACACCGCACAGTCTGGCTACGATAAAATGCCCAAACTCATGAACAAAAACCAAAACCCCTAAAAGAACGATAAAAGGGATAACATAATAAGCGGCATTAATTAACCAATCCATATCCAAAACCTCTACTGAAAAAACAAAGCAAACCTAAAACTATCGGAGCGGCAAAAACCAAGCCATCGATTCTATCAAAAACACCACCGTGTCCGGGGATAAGCTGACTGGAATCTTTAATCCCCAAATGACGCTTAATCGACGATTCGACCAAATCTCCAATTTGTGCAATCACGGCAACAAACGCCGCAACGGCACCATACACACCATAATGGTTCGTAACTTTTGTATAATAACAAAAAGCCAAACTGGCAATAACGGAAAAAGCAACACCGCCCAACAAACCGGACCATGTTTTATTGGGACTGATCTTCGGCGCCAACTTAGGTCCTTTCAACGTACAACCGACAACATACCCCCCGATATCAACACACCAAACAGCAAGGAAGAACCACAAAGTTGCCCAATACCCGACAAACTCATAAACCCACATTATGGAACCGATACCAACAGAAACATATGGCACGCCAAGGGTTAACAAACGTCTATGTTGCTCGTCACCGGACTTTCTCCACACCAGCAAACTTGACACAAACAAAACGGCAAAAAAGACCAATAAAGAACCGAGCATAACAGCAACCGATACCACAAACATATATACCATCGCATAAAAAGCCGGACGCTTATTGGGCACCATATATGACCATTCCCAAGAAAACATCGCCCCAAAAGCCAGAGCAAAAATCTGTGCAAACGGATAGCCCGCATACAGACACCAGATTGTTACCGGAACAAGAACCAAAGCCGTAAGAAACCTCTTCAACAAAGAGTACAGTTTAGTTTTTTCCATATCGTCTCTCCCTCGAGCTAAAATTTTTGATAATGGCTTCCAGCTCTGTTTTATTAAAATCAGGCCAGAAAGTCGGTGTAAAAAAGAACTCGGAATAAGCCGCCTGCCACAACAGATAATTGCTGATACGTTGTTCACCGCTGGTTCTAATAATCAGATCGGGATCGGGCATATCTCTTGTATAGAGCATATCCGAAAACATCTTAACATCAACATCTTCCGGAGAAATATCCCCTCTTTTAACAAGCATTGCTATTTTTTGCGCAGCATTCACAATTTCTTGGCGAGAACCATAACTCAGAGCAATACACAGTGTCATTTTTGTGTTTCCGACCGTATCTCGCTCCAGCTTATTCATCATCTTAACAATATCGGCATCAAGCATCTCTCGCTCACCGATAAACCTAATCCGCACACCGTTATCCTGAATTTCCTTTAAATCCGATTTCAGATATTGACGAAGCAATCCCATCAAAGATGAAACCTCATCCTGAGAACGTTTCCAATTTTCCGTAGAAAAAGCATAAAGCGTCAAAAATTCGACACCAAGCTCTCCGGCGGCTCTGGTTATCTCCTTAACAACCTCGGCTCCCTTACGATGTCCGGCAACCCGAGGCAAGCCTTTTTTCTGAGCCCAACGTCCGTTTCCATCCATAATAACGGCAATATGCCGCAATGTCGTATCATCCGCCACGGTTCAAACTTTCTATACCTGCAGAATATCTTTTTCTTTCTGAGCAAACAACTCATCAATCTTTTTAATAGCCTCATCGGTCAGCTTTTGAACTTCATTTTCAAAACGCTTTTCTTCATCTTCCGAAATAGCATTGTCTTTCTTAAGCTTCTTAATCTCATCCATACCATCACGGCGAATATTGCGAATAGCCACCTTATTTTGTTCAGAATATTTTCCGGCAACTTTAATCAGTTCCTTACGACGCTCCTCACTCAATGGCGGAATAGGAATACGAATAAGTTGCCCGTCAGAAGCAGGATTCAACCCCAGATCGGATTCCATAATTGCTTTCTCGACAGCCTTAGCCAATCCTCTGTCCCAAACAGAAATAGACAAAGTCCGCGCATCAGGAACAGAAACCGTACCGACCTGAGCCAACGGTGTCAGAGAACCATAAGCCTCGACCATAATACCATCCAAAAGGCTGACATGAGCCCGTCCGGCCCGCAAACCTGAAAAGTCATTTTTCAGGGTTTCAATGGTTTTATCCATACGAGTCTGCACATCTTGTTTGATAGCGCTAAAATCAGACATTTTAATTATACCTCTTTTCTAATTATTGTAAAACTTCCCTTACCGGCAACAACCTTTTCCAAAGCATCAGACTCATGTTGCGAAAAGACCACTATCGGAATATCATTCTCTCGTGCCAAAGCCACGGCTGATACATCCATAACCTTTAGCTGACGACTGATGACCTCATCAAAGCTAACGACGTCAAAACGCTGAGCACCGGCGTCTTTCTTTGGATCTGCGGTATAAACACCGTCCACTTGTGTTGCCTTCAAAATAACATCGCATTGCATCTCAGATGCGCGTAATGCCGCACCGGTGTCCGTCGTAAAATAAGGATTCCCAGTACCTGCCGCAAAAATAACGACACGCCCTTTTGCCAGATGGCGAAGAGCGCGACGATAAACATAGTGTTCACAAACCTCCGGAATATTGAGCCCCGACAAAACCCTTGCCGGCACACCGATACTTTCCAAAGCATTTTGTATATACAAAGCATTCATAACCGTCGCCAACATACCGACATGGTCGGCAACCGTACGGTTCATTCCGGCAGAAGCCTCTTTAGCGCCGCGAAAAATATTTCCTCCGCCGACGACAACACAAACCTCCACGCCTTTACTATGGATTTTCTTAATCTGAGCAGACAGGTCTTTAATAACCTCGGCATCCATACCGAAATCTTTTCTTCCCATCAACCCTTCACCGGAAAGTTTCAATAAAATACGTTTATAAATCGGCTTCATAATAAACTCATGCTTTATTAATTTTTTTCAATACTAGCAAATTTATCCCATTTGTCATCTAATATTTGCGCTTTACGCCAAAAAACTTTACCAAGGAAGAAAACACCAACCGCAAAATCGGGGGTTGCAAAAAAAGCAATAAGCGGTTAGAAAGAAAAAAAGAACATCTGTTAAGGAGAACACCAATGAGTACGGAAACAACATTTTTCTTGTGGGGAAGCATCGGTTATATCTTAGGATCAATTCCCTTCGGCTTGGTTTTATGCTACATAGCCGGTTACGGAGATATCCGCAAAATCGGTTCCGGCAACATCGGCGCCACAAATGTTCTTCGTACCGGCAGCAAATCTCTGGCATTGTTAACCATTCTCCTCGATGCCTCTAAAGCCGGTATCGCTGCTTATGCCGCCTTCCGCCTCGTTCCGGAAAAACCATTCATCTTTTGCGGTTTCATGACCACCACAAACACCATGGCATCATTGATTGCCGGCACGATGGGCATTATCGGACACAACTTCCCCGTTTGGCTAAAGTTCAAAGGCGGTAAGGGTGTTGCCTCAACTTTCGGTTTTATCTTGGCCACCAATCCTCTGTTGGCTCTATTAGCTCTGCTGACATGGTTAATTATGGCCTTCGCAACACACTATTCTTCTCTTTCCGCAATTGTCGCGGCAATCTTAGTCCCCGTTTATGCCTTTTTTATCACCGATCCGGTGTATAGCATTTTTTACGGTGCCATCGCCGTTCTGGTTTTGGTACGGCACCACGCCAATATCGGACGCCTGCTAAAAGGAACGGAAAGCAAAATCAACCTCAAAAAGAAGCAGAAATAGACGTGGCATCCGCACAAGAAATAATCGACACCATTCAACTGATAAACTCTGAAAATATTGGGCCGATTACTTTCTTTAAATTGCTGGAAATGTTCAAAACACCGACGGAAGCCCTGCGCTATCTGCAAACAGCAAAAAAGCCATCCGTCTGCCCTCGCAACAAAGCGGAACTTGAATATCAGCGGGCTCAAAAACAAAAAATCAGCATCATTCTTTACAACGATGATACCTATCCGCCAAACCTGAAACACCTTGAAGACAGACCGCCGGTTTTATACGCCAAAGGCAATCTTTCCTGTTTGCTCAATCCCCTAAGTTTGTCAATCGTCGGCGCCAGAAATGCCACTATCAACGGTCGCAAAACCGCCTCTAAAATCGCTTATGACTTAACAAACAATAATGTTATGGTCATTTCCGGCATGGCTCGCGGGATTGACGCTGCGGCACACAAAGGCGCTTTATACGCGACCAATCAAAAAGGAACAACCATCGCTGTTTTGGGAACCGGCGTTGATATGGTTTACCCCAAAGAAAATACCTTGTTGTACAATCAAATTGTCGAGCAAGGCTTAATCCTTTCTGAGTTTCCGCTTGGTACCGGACCGCAATCCTCAAACTTTCCGCGCCGCAACAGAATTGTTGCCTCTCTAAGTTTGGGAACGTTGGTTGTCGAGGCCAATACAAACTCCGGTTCCCTAATCACCGCCCGCCTGGCCTTGGAATACGGAAAAGACATTTTTGCGATTCCCGGTTCACCGGATGAATCTCGTTCCGCCGGTCCCAACAAGTTGATTAAAGAAGGTGCTTTTCTGTGCGAAAATGCCGAAGACATCCTGTCTGTTTTGTGTGCCAACAACAGCCGACAAATCCACCGACAAATTGAATTCAACCTGCAACCAAACGAACAAATCTCTTTCACAGAAATCACTCCGCCGCCGCAAAACAACGGAAAAATTATTGACTATCTTAATTATGACGGTGTATATGTTGACGAGATTATCCGGACAAGCGGACTTGACGCCTCCACTGTCGCCATGGAACTGCTTGAGCTGGAGTTAGAAGGCAGAATTATTCGTCAGGTTGGCAACAAAGTCGCACTGATAAAGTAGGAAAAAAGATGAAATTAGTTATCGTAGAGTCTCCGGCAAAAGCCAAAACAATCAATAAATATCTCGGAAAAGACTATCAAGTTCTGGCCAGCTTCGGCCACATCCGTGACTTGCCCAGTAAAGACGGTTCTGTTTTGCCCGACGAAGACTTCGCCATGACTTGGGAGCTCAGCGCCGGAGGCAAAAAGCGCCTGCAAGACATCCTTAAAGCCCTTAAACAGTGTGACACGATTGTCCTCGCATCCGACCCGGATAGAGAGGGAGAAGCCATTGCTTGGCATATTTTAGAAGAACTGACCGCAAAAAAAGCCATCAAAGACAAAAAAATTGAGCGTGTTGTCTTTCATGAAATTACCAAATCCGCGGTTACTGAAGCCATTAAAAACCCCCGCCAGATTGATGATAATCTGGTTTCGGCCTACATGGCACGCCGCGCGTTGGATTACTTGGTCGGATTTACCTTATCGCCAGTTTTGTGGCGCAAACTCCCCGGCTCAAAATCTGCCGGACGTGTCCAATCTGTTGCCTTACGCCTGATTTGCGAACGTGAAAATGAAATTGAAAAATTCAAAGCCGAAGAATATTGGACCATTGATGCAGAATTATTCACTTCCGCCAAGGCTTTGATTAAATCCCGCCTCATCCAACTGGATGGACACAAACTCGAAAAGTTTGACATCAACAGCGAAGAAAAAGCACTCGTTGCCAAAGCTAAAATTGAAGCGCAAACATTTTCCATCGCCTCGGTAGAACGCAAAAAAGCCAACCGCTATCCGGCAGCACCATTTACAACGTCAACCTTGCAACAAGAAGCGGCTCGTAAACTACGTTTTTCTGCCAAAAAAACAATGCAAACGGCTCAAAAACTTTATGAAGAAGGTTTAATCACCTATATGCGTACCGATGCCGTTAACTTGTCTAAAGAAGCCATTGATGCCTGCCGTGAAGCAATTTTAAAATACTTCGGAGAAGCCTATCTGCCTAAAGTTGCCAAAGAATACAAAAACAAAACCAAAAACGCGCAAGAAGCTCACGAAGCCATCCGTCCGTCCGATGTAATGAACACTCCGAAAAAAATGGAAGGCAAGCTCGATTCTGATGGTTACAAATTATACGAATTGATTTGGAAACGTACCGTTGCTTGTCAGATGAATCCTGCTGTTCTTGACCGTGTGGTCATCGATTCGCAATCGGCAGACAAACAGATTATTCTTCGTGCCAATGGTCAGGTTATTGAGTTTGACGGCTTCCTGAAACTCTATCAGGAAAGTAAGGATGATTCCGATGATGATGATGAAAATCGCATTTTGCCCAATGTCACAGAAGGTGAAAATGTCGACAAAGGAGAAATCACACCGGAACAACACTTCACCACACCGCCACCGCGTTTCACCGAAGCCAGCTTGGTAAAAAAACTGGAAGAACTCGGCATCGGCCGTCCGTCAACTTATGCATCAATCATCGCTGTTTTGCAGGAACGCAAATACGTACGCGTCGAAAAACTGCGCTTTATTCCGGAAGACCGAGGTCGCATTGTAACCGTATTCTTGGAAAATTTCTTTAAAAAATATGTGGAATACGACTTCACGGCACAATTGGAAGAATTTTTGGATAACGTTTCCGCCGGCGAGATGGAATGGAAAAAACTCCTAAGCGGTTTCTGGGTCAAATTCATCAAAAACATTGATGCCGTCAAACCGTTACAAATCAGCGAAGTCATTGACAAGATTGACGAGGTCTTGTCTTACCATCTCTTCCCTCCGCGTGAAGACGGCAATGATCCTCGCGTTTGTCCGGTCTGTGGCAATGGCAGATTGAGTATTAAACTGGGAAAATTCGGCGCATTCATCGGTTGCTCCAATTATCCGGAATGCAAATATACCAAACCATTGGTTGACACATCGGATGAAGAGGCTTCGTCAACCCCTAAAGCTTCTAATGGTGAAGACAAAATTTTAGGCCAGATGAACGATATGAACATCTACCTCAAAAAAGGACCATACGGCTATTATCTGCAATTGGGAGAAGACGCAACGGCCACTACGGAAAAACCCAAACGAGTTGCTTTGCCCAAAAACATTGCACAAGATGAAATCACGATTGAACAAGCACAACGCTTGCTCAGCTTGCCTCTGGATTTGGGTGACGGCATTCAGGTTAATGTCGGCAAATTCGGCCCCTATATCAAACAAGGTGGCAAATCAAAATCCTTGAGTGGGAATGACAATATTTTTAATATTACCTTAGAACGTGCACAAGAAATATTGGCAAACGTCGCCGAGCGTCCACAAGGAAAATCTCTCGGCATCAACCCCAAAAACAAGCAGGAAATTTTGCTCATGCCGGGGCGTTATGGTCAATATTTGAAAGTCGGACGTTTTAACTACGCCCTGCCAAAGGAATTGAAAGAAACCGACGTCACTCTTGAACAAGCGTTGGAAATCATCAATAAGAAATAAAAAAAGCGCTCCTATGGGGCGCTTTTTTAAGAATAGCGAGCTTCCTAAAAAGGTTGGAGAATAGTTCAGATAGAGGTATTTTAAGAGTGAGAAAAATTTTAGCGAACAAAAAGGTACGTGAATTTTTCGAACCTCGAAAAAATACCTCTAGATGGACTGTTATACAACCTTTTTATATATCGAGGGCTTTCCGATAAGTATCCAATAAAAATTCCTGCTCGTCACGATCAGCGGCATTCATTTTGCGCAATTTGATAACAGCACGCATAATTTTAACATCAAAACCGGCAGACTTAGCTTCGGCAAAAATATCACGAATGTCGGAACCGATAGCGGCTTTTTCTTCTTCCAGACGCTCAATTCTTTCGATTAAAGAACGCAGACGATCAACAGCTATTCCGCCGACTTCCGGATTGTTGTTTTCATCACTCATAGTATATCTCCTTATTAAAAATGTTGCTGAGAGATTAGCAAAGTTGTTCGACTTTTACAAGTAGTAAATTTTACGATATCAGGGGTTAAAAATAACAGCTTGTTAACTTATTTATGCCATATTGACAGCAAAAGAATTTTTAATTTTTAAGGAAAAAACGATGCCTCAGGATACACACACAAAGATTCTTGCCACAATCGGCCCGTCTTCCGCCACTCGCGAACAAATTGAAAAACTGATTGATGCCGGCGTTGACGCTTTTCGCATCAACTTCAGTCACGGCACACATGATGAACACAAGCAACGCGTCAAAATCATCCGCCAGCTGGAAAAAGAAAAAGGCCGCTTCATTTCGATTCTCGCCGATATGCAAGGCCCCAAGCTACGTGTCGGCAAATTTAAAGAAGACAAAGTCTTATTACAAGAAGGACAAACCTTCGTCTTGGATATGAAAGACGAAGACGGCGATGACAAACGTGTCACCCTGCCGCATAAAGAAATTTTTGAGGCCTTAAAACCCGGTGACGACTTGTTGGTTAACGACGGATACATCGTTCTCCACGTCGAAAGCTGTGATAAAAAACAGGCGATTACCACCGTTAAGGTCGGCGGCTATATTTCCAGCCACAAGGGCGTCAACCTGCCCAACACACAGTTGCCATTATCCGCTATCACCCCCAAAGACCGTGAAGATTTGAAGTTCGCCCTCAAAATCGGTGTCGATTGGATTGGATTGTCATTTGTACAAACGGCGAAAGATGTTGAGGAAGCCCGCAAACTCATCGACGGCAAAGCCTGGTTGATTACCAAACTGGAAAAACCAAGCGCCATTGATGAGTTGGAAGACATTATTCAACTATCTGACGCCATCATGGTTGCTCGTGGTGATTTGGGTGTCGAATGCCCGATTCAAACCGTTCCGGTGTTGCAAAAACGCATTGTTGCCGCTTGCCGCAAACACGCTCGTCCGGTCATTGTCGCCACTCAGATGTTGGAATCAATGATTAACAATCCGAACCCGACCCGCGCCGAAGTTTCCGACGTAGCAACCGCTGTTTATGACGGTGCTGACACAGTAATGCTCTCCGCCGAAACCGCCGCCGGCAAATATCCGGTCGAAGCGGTTTCCATGATGCATAAAATCATCACTCAAGTCGAAAACGATCCTCTGTTCTATGATTTATTGCAAAACTCCCGCCGCCATCCGTGCAATGCATCGGAAGCCGATTCCATTACCTATGCGGCAACCGAATTGTCCTGCGTCCTCAAGGATGTTAAGGCAATTATCAGCTACACCACCTCCGGCTTGACCACCTTCCTAAACGCCAGAGAACGTCCATATTTGCCGATTCTGGCCTTGACGCCCGATGTTGAAGTCGCCAGACGTTTGGTTTTGGTTTGGGGGGTTAAACCTTTCCTCAACAAAGCCAGCTTCAAAAGCTTTGACAAAGTTGAAGAAGAAGCCGTCAACGTTGCCGTCAAAAACGGCTATGCCAAAAAAGGTGAACATATCATTATCACTGCCGGATTCCCGCTCAACATCAAGGGACGAACCAATATGTTGCATACGGTTTATATCCGTTAAACAACATACGGTGATTTTATACGCCAGTCATCAAAAAGGCTTCCTTTCGGAAGCCTTTTCTTTTTGCCTTACAGCTTGGCGGCAATTTCTTCAATTTCATAACATTCGATAAAGTCGCCTTTTTGAATGTCATTGTAATTTTCAAACGAGATACCGCATTCATAACCTTCTTTGACTTCTTTAACGTCTTCTTTGAAGCGTTTAAGCTGTCCGATAGAACCGTCATGAATAACCACGTTGTCACGCAACAAGCGGATTTTCGCACCGCGTTTGACCATTCCTTCAGTAACCATACATCCGCCGACTTTACCAACACCGGTAATGTTGTAGACTTCGCGGATTTCGGCATAACCAAGGATTTTTTCTCTAAGTTCGGGAGAAAGCATTCCTTCCAAACCTTTCTTAACATCATCCAATACATCATAGATGATTGAATAATATTTGATATCAACCCCATCACGACGAGCCATTTCACGCGCCTGCGGATTGGCACGAACGTTAAAGCCGATAACCAAGGCATGAGAAGCTTTCGCCAAAGTCACATCGGATTCGGAAATCGGACCGACGGCAGAGTGCAAAACCTGAACACCGACCTCATCATTAGACAATTTCTTGATTGTGCCTTCAATCGCCTCAATAGACCCTTGAACATCAGCCTTGATAATAATCGGCAAGTGTTTCACTTCTCCGGACTTAATCTTATCAAGCATCAATTCCATCGCTGACTTGGCTGATTTAACCAATTTGGCATCACGCTCTTTCCGGATACGATAACCGGTAATTTCTTTAGCCTGATTTTCATCATTAACAATCGCAAAATCATCACCGGCTGATGGCGTTCCCTGCAAACCGAGAACCTCTACCGGAGTTGCCGGACCGGCCTCAAACACTTTGTGTCCGTGTTCGTTAAACATCGCGCGAACGTGTCCCCATTCCTTACCGGCAATGCAGACATCCCCGATTTTGAGCGTTCCTTTCTGAACCAAAACCGTCGCCACGGAACCACGGCCTTTTTCCATCTTGGCCTCAATAACGGCACCTTCGGCACGACGATTCGGATTAGCTTTCAAATCAAGCATTTCAGCCTGCAACAAAATAGCATCAACCAACTTTTCAATGTTGATACGTTTCTTGGCAGAAACCTCTGCACACAGACATTCACCACCCATTTCCTCAACACCGATTCCATGTTGCAACAAAGCCGTCTTAACTTTCATCGGATCAGCACCGGGCAAATCAATTTTGTTAATAGCCACCACAATCGGCACTTCCGCAGCTTGAGCATGGCGGATAGCCTCAACCGTCTGTGGCATAATACCATCATTGGCAGCAACCACCAAAACCACGATATCGGTCACCTTGGCACCACGAGCCCGCATTTCAGAAAACGCTTCGTGCCCCGGAGTATCAATAAAGGTAATTTTGTCACCAGTCGGAACCGTAATCTGATAAGCACCGATATGCTGTGTAATACCGCCGGCTTCCTTAGCAACAACGTTGGTTTCGCGCAAAGCATCCAACAAAGATGTTTTACCGTGATCAACGTGTCCCATAACCGTCACAACCGGTGCACGCGGCATCAGCTTGTCTGCGCTGTCTTCTTCACCATCCAAAACCAGCTCAACATCACTGTCCGCAACACGCTTAAACTTATGACCAAACTCTTCAACAACAATTTGCGCTGTATCGGCGTCAATCGGTTGGTTAATGGTCGCCATAACCCCCAAAGCCATCAGCTTTTTGATAACATCGGCACTCTTTTCAGCCATACGGTTAGCCAATTCCTGAACAGTAATAACTTCAGGAATAACAACCTCACGGATAACCTTTTCTTGCGGAGCCGCCTGCTGAACCTGTTTCGGCTGTTTTTTCTTAAAGCGACGACGACCGCCGCCAAAACCATAATCATCATCGTCATCATCGGAATGGAAGTTATTGATATTAAATTTACCACCACGACGTTGTGGTTCAAAACTGCGTTTGGTTACTTTTTTGCGCTCTTGCTCAAAGGCATCTTCACGATTGACAACGCGTTTTGCCTTTTTGTTATCAAACTCATCTTCTTCATCATCATCAAAATCTTTTGATTTTTTATCTTTGAGCTTATTCAAAATCCGATTATCGGCTTCCGGTTGTTGAGCGGCGGCCGCGGCGACTTCTTCTTTAGCCTTACGAGCTTCTGCCTCAGCTTTTGCTTTGGCTTCTTCTTCACGACGCTTACGCTCAGCCTCTTCCTGCTCTTTTTGTTTTTGGCGCATCAGAGATTTTTCTTCTTCTTCCTGACGACGCTTTTGCTCAAACTCTTTAGCTTCCGCAATCAAACGCAATTTATTGGCTGTTGCTTCGTCAATTTCAACCTTGCTCTCGGTTTTTGTAGCATTCGGCGTAATAATTCTCTTTTTGCGCACCTCTACCTGAACCACTTTTTTACCATCACGGTTATGAGATCTGGCGGCATCTCCCAAACCTTTCAGTGTCAGGGTCGATTTACCTGATAATGTGAGTTTATTTTTTGCATTATCTTCCGTCATTATAAACTATTCTCCATTCATTTCATCAAAACTTATGAATTCAAAAAATCGGCTAATTTATTAAATTCGTTACAAACCATTTTTGCCATTTCGCTTTTCAAAAAGGCTGCGTAAACTGTATTTACTTTATTTAATGCCGCATCCAACTCCTCAATATCAAACAACCTGAAAACCTCAACATCTCTGGCCGCGGAAGCAATCTTTTTCTCTCCGTCCGCTCCCGCATCCGAAGCCTCCAGAACAAATGCGACTTTCTGATGTTTCAGCGCTTCGGAAACCTTATCCATTCCGGTCAGCAAAACACCTGCTTTTCGCGCCAAAGAAACAGCATCCAAAGCCTTTTTGCGCAACAAATTTTCAACAAGCGTTTCCAACTCGGCATTCACTTTAGCCTTATTTTTCAACGCTTTTGCAAACAAATTTTTTTCAATAGCTGTCTTGAGAACACTCTTGGCGTTTGTCACATAGACACCTCGCCCCGACAGTTTCCTCTTAAAATCGGGAACAATCGTCAAATCAGGCGTCACCGTAAAACGCAACATCTTATCTTTTTCCTGCACCTTGCCGGTAACAATACATTTTCTCAAAACATCTTCTTTTTTCATCTTACGTCCTGAAACATTCAAACGGTGGACGAGAAATTCCCGTCCACCAATTCAAATTACTCCTCGGTAAACCAATGTTCACGGGCACCCATGATGATTTTGTTTGCTTCTTGAACAGAGATGGTATTTTCACCCAAAATCTCAATCAATTCATCTGTCGCCAAATCAGCCAAATCATCGACTGTCTTAACACCGTTGCTGGCCAAAACAATCAACATATCCTGATCCAAACCGGCAACATTTTGCAGATTTTCATCAATACCCAATGATTTGCTCTTTTCTTCAAACTCTCTATTGCGTTTGGCAATAAATTCCTGAGCGCGATTTTGAAGTTCTTTTGCAACATCTTCATCAAAGCCTTCAATTTCAGCCAACTCGCTCAAAGCAACCATAGCAATTTCATCAACTGTGGAGAATCCTTCGGCAATCAACAAATGAGCAATCATTTCATCAACGTCCAAAGCTTCCATAAAGCGCTGAGAACGGACCTTATTTTCGTTAGAGCGACGCTCTTGTTCCTGCTCTTCCGTCAAAACATCAATGTCACAACCCAACAATTGAGAAGCCAGCTTCACATTCTGACCGCGACGACCGATAGCCAAAGAGAACTGTTCTTGAGGAACAACAACTTCAATACGATTGTTTTCTTCATCCAAAACCACTTTAGTAACTTCCGCCGGAGCCAAAGCACTGACAATATACTGAGCCTTGTCTTCAGAATAAGGCACAATGTCAATCTTCTCACCTTGCAATTCTGTTACAACAGCCTGAACACGAATACCGCGCAAACCGACACAAGCACCAACAGCATCAATTGTCACATCATCACTGTGAACGGCAATCTTAGCTTTAGACCCCGGATCACGGGCAACACCGTGAATATTGACAATACCGTCATAAATTTCCGGCACTTCGGAAACAAACAACTTTGCCAAAAACTCCGGACATGTTCTGGACAAGAAAATTTGCGGACCTTTGTTTTCACGACGAACATCCAAAACATAAGCACGAACACGATCGCCGTTTTTGAATTTTTCCCGAGGAATAATCTCATCACGACGCAAAACAGCTTCTGTCTTGCCGATATCTAAAACAACATTTCCGAATTCAACACGTTTAACCGTACCGTTAACAATCGTGCCGATTTTTTCTTTGTATTCTTCAAACTGCTTATTGCGTTCAGCATCACGAACTTTCTGAACAATAACTTGTTTTGCGGTTTGAGCGGCAATACGACCGAAATCAATCGGCGGCAATGCGTCAACAATAAACTCACCAACCTTGATATTTTCATCATAGTTTTTGGCATCTTCCAAAGTCATTTGTGTCACTTCATTTTCAACATCTTCATCCGAACCGACAACTTCGCGGTAACGAGCCAATGTAATTGCACCTGATTTACGATCGATGTGAGCCCGGATATCATGTTCAAAACCATATCTTGAACGTCCGGCTTTCTGAATGGCAATTTCCATTGCCTCCAAAACATCTTCCTTATCAATATTTTTTTCTCTGGCAACAGTATCTGCAACCAAAATAATTTCAGGTCTGGGCATACTTTCTAAATTTTGCATCATAATCCTCAATATCAATAGTTAGAGTTCGACTTCATCCTGAGCATTGGCATACTCATTCAAAAGTTCGTCAGTTAAAACGAGTTTTGCTTTGCTGATTTGTTCAAACGGAATGGTATAATCAACCCCATCCATTTCAAACAGAACATTGTTTTTATCATCAATGCTCAAAACTTTTCCTTTAAAACGCTTCCGGCCGTCAACCTCCGTTGAGGTTTCAACTTTTGTTTCATAACCGGTAAAGCGTGAAAAATGTTCCGGCTTGGTCAGCGGACGATCAAGCCCCGGAGAACTGACCTCCAAGGAATATTCTCCGTCGATAGGATCCTTTTCATCCAAAAGCTCTGAAAGCGCTCTGCTGACGGTAGCACAATCTTCAACCACCAGATTTTTGCGATCTTTACGTTCAATCATGATTTGCAGAGTCGGATTCTTATTGCCGATAGTCATAATCCGAACAACCTCAAAGCCCAGATTTTCTATAGTCGGCGTTACAATATCCTCAACCGGATGTTTATGCATTTTTCTTTTCCTTTAACAAAAAAGCGGGGTTTTTGACCCCACTTCCAAAACATTTTATGAAAGAATACAACATGTATACCACAAAAAATTTAAAAATCCAGCATTTTTTTACTTATATTCTTCAGGAAACAGCTGATGATGCATCCACAAAACCAACGACGTGACCACCACTGCCGAAAAAGCCACATCGCTGATAAAATGATAACCTTGAGCGATTCGCGCCACCCCGTAAAGAGACGCCAGCAAAAAGACAATAACCACCAAAGCCTTGCGAAACTTGCGCGGTGCCAACAATGCTAAACTCAATGCCCAAAATCCGATAGCTGTATGCCCTGACATAAACGAACAGTCCAAATCACATTGGTTTGAAATCACCATCGGTGCCGTAAACAATTTCGTTCCGCCTAGTTCAGACACATCATACGGACGAGCTCGCCCCCAAAAAGTCTTGAACAAAGCATTCACAATCAACCCCGGACCTAAAATCATTGTTCCGGTTGTCAGCAACATAATACGCGTATCCATTTCCTGAACCCAACTACAATGCATTTTACCAGCCAGCCATATAGCAAAAATAGCCGTCCCGCACAACACCAAAGCCGCAGCGATTCCATGTGTAATCAACCACCCCCAAGCGCCTGTTCGCAAATAAAACCGTCCATGATTATAAAACAACTGCGAAACACCGATATCGACAATCGGCGAAACGGCAATCAACAAAAACAGCACCAAAATGATGACAAAATTAAGCTGAGGCTTTTTCATCCGTCCGCTCCTTCAACTTAACCATCTTCCAGATGAAGCAAAACGGATACACTGATTAAGGTGGTAATCAACGTTGGCGTCCAGACCGCCAAACCGACGGGAATATACCCGTTTATACCAAACGCATATACCAACTGTGTCAAAAAATACACTACAAAACCGGTAGAAATTCCGCCAACAATCAACACCATCACCCCGCCGCGACGATTATTCGTCCGCAAAGCAAACACTGCCGCCACCAAAACCATTGAGCACAACAAAAAAGGAGAGGCAATAAGCGAATAGTATCTCAAGATATGGCGCTGTGCCGAAAATCCAGACATTTCATAAAAACGTATTGTCTCCGGCAAATTCCAAAAAGAAATAGACTCCGGCGCCGCAAAATTTTCCTTAATCCTGCCCGCTGTCAAATTTGTGACATAATCCATACTATTGACAACCTTGGTAGGTTCGCCGGCCTTAAACAAATGAACATCTTTTAGCTCAAAACGCCCGTCTTTCAACACACCGGCAAATGCTTCAATACGCTGCTTGGGCTGTGACCGACGATCAATCTCCAAAAGGCTGATACCGCGCAAAAGCAAATCATCGCCTTCCTGCCGCAAAGACTGCGCTTGCAACACCATAACATTGTCATCGTCAATGGCTTCTCTAATCCACAAACCCTTATCGGAAAAAAGAACTGCTTTCGGATTTTTGGTTTTAAGACGATACTCCAAAGTCTCGTACATATCATACATATCGGCGGCCAGCGGATTGACAACAGCCACATTAACCACACCGATAAAAAACGTGGCAAACAACACCGGCGCCAAAAAACCCCAGATAGAAACACCGGCCGCCCGCACAATGACAAACTCATTACTCTTGCTTAGGCGCCAAAATGTCACCATTGCCGCAATCATCATCACAAAAGGAAAAACCATTTCGATTGTTTTAGGAAGTTTGGTCACGGCCATCTGCAACACAAAGCTAAACCCGATATCATAGCGTTCTGCTGTTCGGCGCAGCAATTCCACTATTTCAAACAGCAGAACCACGCCCAAAACCATCAGCAACACAGCCAAAAAATTTAGCAAAATCTGTTTGGTCAGATAACGACCAAGTATGGAGTTCGGTGTCATAGCAATCAGTTCATTTAATTATCAATGTCGTTCAGACTAGTCGCATTTTTTGATTTTAGCAATCAAATTTTCATCTTTTCAGCGGCTTAATCAAAATACCCCAAAGACAAATAACGTTCCACGGCATCAGGCAAAATCACCACGATATTTTTCTTCTTCATCTCCGGCCGTTTTCCTAATTTCAAGGCGGCACACAACGCGGCACCGGCAGAAATACCGATTGGCAAACCTTCAAACTTTGCCGCCAGACGAGCCGTCTCGACAGCCTCATCATCTGTAATGTCCATAACCTCATTAACCAGATTATCATTATAGAAAGGCGGCACAAAACCGGCTCCAATCCCCGGAATCTTATGAGGGCCGGCCGCTCCGCCGTTTAAAACCGGACTGGACTTCGGCTCAACGGCAACAACGTATAAATCCGGATTTGATGTCTTTAAGGTTGCGGCGATTCCGGTCAATGTTCCCGATGTTCCCACGGCACTCACCAAAACATCCACCTCACCGGCAGTATCTTCCAAAATTTCAATACTCGTACCAAAACGGTGCGCATTGGGATTAGCCTCATTATAGAACTGCTGTAACATAACAACGTTCGGATTCTTTTCCATCAGCATTTCGGCTTTTGCCAATGCCCCCTTCATTCCGTCTGCCGCCGGCATCAAAATAACCTCGGCTCCGAAATGGCGCATCAGCAAAATCCGCTCTTTCGACATATTCTCCGGCATTGTAATAACCAACTTATAACCTTTTGCCGCGCACATAGCCGCCAAAGCAATTCCCGTATTACCGCTCGTCGCCTCCAAAAAAATCGTGTCAGGTGTTATAACGCCGCTTTTTTCAGCCTCTTCCAGCATCCGTTGAGCTATTCTGTCTTTAATCGAAAACAGCGGATTATAAAACTCACACTTTCCTAAAACCGTCGCCTTGCATTGGCAATGTTTTGCCAAACGACTTAACTCCAACAACGGTGTTCTTCCGACCATCTCCGTAATCGATTCGTAGATTTTCTTCATATCCGGCTCCCTAAATCATGTTCATAAGCGGTAAAATCCTCTAGACCTATATAACAAGTCTTTGCTAAGATTACAACAACTTAAAAACAATCGAATAACATGAAAAAATACGGCCTTATTTGTTTATTGATATCATGCGTCGCAAGTCTTTCTGCTCAGGCTTCCAGTCTGGATGAACTTTATCGCGACATTGTTCGCTCTGACAATCAGGGCTATTTGCCGTTATTTGTTAAAAACCGTGATATTCCCGATATTCTGATTGAAGAAGAGTTGCTCAAACAAAATTTGCCGACAACACAACATAATCTGAAAAATCCGATTTCCGATGTCGTTAATCTAAGCAATGACAGACTTATACGCGAACAAGCTATCGCCGTGGCAAACAAACGTTGGCAAGAAACAATGATTGCCGTACGTGAAAACCGCGTAACACCGCTGGAACTACAAGAAATAACCAGCCGCGTTCAAAAAGACGATCCCCATGCAACTGAGATTCTGGCTTGGATGAACGCCCGTGGTGTCGGTGTTCCCCTAAATTTGCCGGAAGCATTCACCCTATATCAGCAAGCTGCGGCATTAAACGTCCCCCATGCGACTGAAAACGCGCTTAAAGTTTATCAGTCCATGAGCCCGCAACAACGCCGCAACCTTAAAAGCGCAAGCGGTTTGAAGATTTAACCCTCTTCAACCTCTTTAACCAACTCTCTGACAAACCCTTTTAGTCCGACTTGACGAACCCGCTTCATTCTTTCGCCGGAAATAATTTTTTGGATTTTGAAAACTGTCTCTTCCAAATCAACGTTAACAATCACATAGTCAAACTCATCCCAATGGCTCATCTTGTCTAAAATAATGCCCATGCGCTTTTCAATAACCTCTTTTGAATCTGTACCTCTGTTTTCCAAGCGGGAGCGCAATTCCTTAATTGACGGCGGCAACAAATAAATTGTCACAATATCCTCCGGAGCCTTTTGACGCATTTGTCGAGCACCGGCCCAATCCATATCAAACAACACATCCTGACCGACATTGATAAAACTGTCAACTTCCGAACGCAATGTTCCGTAACGCGCCCCATATTGAGAATCAACATATTCATAAAAAGCATCTTGCTCCAAAAACTCATTATATTGTTCATCGGTAACGAAATAATAATCAACACCGTCGACCTCGCCTTCTCGCGGCGCTCTGGTTGTGACCGATACCGAAAATTTAATATTCGAATCGCGCTTCAGCAATTCTTTGGCAACAGTGCCTTTACCCGTGCCGGACGGCGCTTCAATAATAAACATCGCCCCTTTACGCACTTTTTTTAATCGATTGATAATTTCATCCATTGTTGACCTCACTCAATATTCTGAACCTGTTCACGAAACTGCTCAACAAGCGCTTTCAGTTCCATACCCATATTGGTTAATGCAATATCACACGACTTTGAACAAGTCGTATTTGCCTCTCTGTTTAATTCCTGACACAAAAAATCCAAACGGCGACCGACAGCGCCATCCGCATTCAACAAGTCTTCCGCGGTTTTAATATGCGCCTGCAAACGATCAACTTCTTCCCTGATATCCGCTCTTGTCACATACAAAACCAATTCCTGAGCCAACCTGTCTTCGCTGACATCAACGCCATCTGACCACTGTTTAACCTGTTCTGCAAGCTTATCCCTCATTTTTGCGGGGAGAGTACCGGCAATATCGGCAATTTTAGGTGCCGTCTGCGCAATCTGCCGCAAAATATTTTCCAGAGCAGTCTTTATCTTAGCCCCCTCGGCTTGCCTATCTTGCGCCAATTTTTCGCATACAGCCGCAAAACTGACACGCAGTTGCTGACGCAACAAAGCATCATCTTCATCGCTCAAACCGGCATCATCATTCTCAATAACACCCTTCATCGATAACAACGATGTTGGCGACGGCTTTCCCATAAACTCGGAATTATTCTGATACAAAGCAAGCGCCTTTTCCGTCAGCAAAGCCAACAAATCATCATTAATTTTCGGCAAACCGGCATCACTTTGTGATTTCAAATCCAAAACAACCTGAACACTCCCCCGATTCAGAAACTTTGCGGCATTTTCTTTCAAATCAGCGGTCAAAGACTCATACCCAAACGGCAATCTGGACTTCAAATCAAACGACTTACCGTTAACGCTTTTTATCTCCCATACCCAGTCAAACTGCCGCTGATTGATTAAAGCGCTTCCTTTCTGGCTGGCAAAACCGGTCATACTGGAAATCATTATTGAATAAACTCCTTATTAATTTTTTTGGTATTATATATAAGAAATATTAAAAAGTTTTTACCGTGGAAAAAAATAAATGAACAGAAACCAAAACATTCTTATTACCGGTGCCACCAGTGGCATCGGCGAAGCATTGGCCATTCATTATGCCAAAACGACCGCCAAAACACTTTTTCTCTGTGGTCGTGACGAAACACGCCTAAAAACCGTTACTCAAAAATGTACGCATGCCGGCGCCGTCGTCTTCGCAAATATCATTGATGTTACCGATAAAGAAGCTCTCAAGAGCTGGATTCTGTCTTGCGAAGAAAAAGCCAATATCAATCTGGTTATCGCCAATGCCGGTGTTGCCACACTGCAAGAAAGCACTGAAAACATCTACAAAACATTTGATACAAACGTTTATGGTGTTTTAAACACGGTTCTGCCGACATTGGAAATTTACAAAAATCGCCTGCGCAAACAAACCGCCGGTACCAGCTCGCTGGATAAGTTTATTGACAAGATGAAAAAAGAAAAAAAAGCTTTTTCCATCAATCCTTTTACAAAAAAATACCTCAGCAACATCGGCTGTGAGCTATACAATACCGACCATAAAGCCATTGCTATCGTCAGCTCTATCGCTGGTTATCATGGCTTATCAACCTGCCCCTCTTACAGTGCTTCCAAAGCCTGTGTCAAAGCATGGGGAGAAGCCTTGCGAATTATGCTGAAACCGTCGGGCATTCATGTCAGCGTCATCTGCCCCGGCTTTGTCCGCTCACGCATTACTGACAAAAACACCTGTCCCATGCCCTTTTTCTGGGAAGCGGATAAAGCGGCTAAAGTCATTGCCAAGCGTTTGGAAAAAAATGTCGGACTCATTGCCTTTCCGTGGCAATTGCGTCTGGCAACATGGTTTATTTCCATTTTGCCCAACCGGCTAAGCGATTTCATCTATTCAAAATTACCGCACAAAGTTTAATCAGCCGACTTTTCTTTAATACTCTGTTTTTTAACCAGATACAAAAGAATCAAAAGCCCCGGAACAGCCATAAACGTGGTCAAAATAAAAAATGCCGACCATGAAACACTTGCCGCCAAAAAGCCGGAACTGGCCGCAAAAACATCTCTGGCCAAACTCATCAACGATGACAACAACGCATATTGCGTTGCCGTATAAGCCACATTACACAAAGATGATATATAGGCAACAAAAGCCGCTGTCCCCATACCACCGGCAATATTGTCAATCGAAATTGTCACCATAAACACGCCGACATCATGTCCGGCATAAGCCTGAACGACAAAAACAAGATTGGACACCCCCTGCAAAACACCGCAGATAAACAAAGCCTTCACAATCCCCAATCGATTGACGACAATCCCACCGAGCAATGTTCCGACAATTGTCGCAATCACCCCAAAAACCTTAACCACTGCGGCAATTTCTTTTTTGGTAAAACCCAAATCATCATAAAACGGATACGCCATCGGTCCGATATAAGCATCACTCATTCGATAGCAAAAAATAAACAATAGAACCCACAACCAATTCGGACGTTTGATAAAATCTGCCAACGGAGCATGCACAGCTTTTTCCATAAACTGCGAAACACGTTGTGCCCATGTGCCTCGAACCTTTTTTTCCTTATAGTGTCGTTCTTTTTCCGGTTCTTTGGAACATAAAATAGTAATCATACCGACAATTGCTCCGGCCGACATTATTTTATAGACATCTTCCCAACTCATCACCGAAGCCATAAAAAGCGCACCGGCACCGGAAAACAACGTTCCGATTCGATATCCTAATACAAAAACTGCCACACCGGCACCTTGCTCACGATTGGAAAAACTTTCAATCCGATAGGCATCCAAAACAATATCCTGCGAGGCGGAAGCAAATGTCATAATAAATGCCCACACCGCCATCGCCATAACCGATTGTGCCGGATTGGTCAATGCCATTCCCCAGATAGCCAACATCAACCATATCTGCGTAAACAATGCCCAGCCGCGACGACGACCAAATCTCTTAAAAAATGGCAGGTTCACCCTATCCACAATCGGCGACCACAACCACTTCAAACTATACGGCGTTTTTGCCAAAGAAAACAAACCAATCATTGTCAACGGCACACCGGAATCCTTAAGCCACAAGTTTAAGGTTCCGAAAACCAACAACAACGGAAAACCGCTTGAAAAACCAAGCAACATCATTGCCATCATTCGTCTGTCAAAATAAACCTTTGTTGCCTGCCACCAATTTTGTAACATTATATGCCTTATCTTGTTTGCCAATTAAAGACACGCTACCACACAACCTTTAACAAATTATGATTTTTTTAAACTTCCAATAAAAAAACGCCCCTTACGGAGCGTTTTTTCTTTTCAGTCAACTGAAAAACTATTCAGCAGCTTCAGCAGAAAAAGCTTTAGCTTGCTTTTTAGCATCATCTTCAGTTCTGGCAACGTTGACCAGAATTGTCTGAGAAACTTCAGGATGCAAATTCAATTTAACTTGATAAACACCCAAGTCTTTAATGCTGTTTTCCAAATAAACCTGACGGCGTTCAACGTCAAAGCCGGCTTCTTTAATTGCGGCAGCAATGTCACGAATGGTAACAGAACCGTACAATTGACCTGTTTCAGCTGCTTGGCGAACCAATACGGCAGCGAAACCTTTCAAAGATTCAGCCAGTTTAGAAGCATCATCAAACAATTTTTTATTGTGAGCTTCCAATTCAGCCTTTTGAGCTTCATAAACAGCCAAGTTGGCTTCTGTTGCGCGCAAAGCTTTTTTAGAGGGCAACAAATAGTTACGGGCATAACCGTTTTTAACGTTTACTTTTTCACCCATTTTGCCCAGTTTGTCTACATGTTCAAGCAGAATAACTTCCATTTTCTTTTCTCCTCTGCTTACATTGCAACATACGGCAATAAACCGAGATAACGAGCACGTTTAATAGCACGAGCCAATTCTCTCTGTTTTTTTGCGGAAACTGAAGTGATACGGCTTGGGATGATTTTGCCTTTTTCAGAAATATAACGAGAAAGCAATTTAACATCCTTGTAGTCGATTTTCAATCCGTCTTCACCGGAAAACGGACAACTCTTTTTTCTTCTAAAGAATACTTGTTTAGCCATTTTCTGTTCTCCTATTCTTCAACGGCAACTTCAGAACTGTCAGCATTTGCAACTTCAGCTGAAAAATCATCAACACGGACAGTCATATAGCGGATAACGTCTTCGTTCACACGCAACAATCTCTCATACTCAGCAATAGCTGTAGCCGGAGCAGCGATGTTCAACAGAACATAATAGCCTTTACGATTCTTTTTAATGCGATAAGCAAGGTTTTTCAAACCCCAGTTATCAACGCGGACAACTTCACCCCCCTGATCGGCAATAACTTTGCTCATATCAGAAACCAGATTGCTAACCTGAGAAGCGCCCAAATCCTGACGTGCAATCAGCACGCTTTCATATTTGTTCATAAAAAATCTCCTTATGGATTCTCAACAAATGACCGAAAAACGGTCGGTTCTTGTATAGCTGCCCGGTCGGACAGCAAGGGACGAAGCGCAACATACCACAATCTTTCAAAATTGCAAGCATTTTAAACATTGAAATTTATACAAAATTAACGTTTTTCAGCTAGCATGAGCGCATGTTAACAAAAATTCAGGCCCTGAAAATGAAAAAAACACTATTTTTGTTGCCCTTTGCCGCAATAATATTCTTAAGCGGATGTGCAAATTTTTGGGAAGAAATCAACAAGGACAAACCCTTGATGGACGGCTGTTTTGACTGCTTGTTAAAACCGACGTCGAAACAACCTGCCCCCATCACCCGCACACCTTGCGCCAACCGTTTTTATACCGGCGCTCCCAAAGACAGTTTCAATCAACAGGATCCGCAAACATTTTATCCCAACGATGAATGCGCCATTGCCCTGCAAAATCAGGACACCCGAGAAGTCGCCTATTGCTACGGCAACTCCAGAACATCTGCCGAAAGTTGTGCGCGCCATTACGAAGAACTGGGCTTCACTCGTTTACGGGAAATCCCGCATAAAACCGCCAATTATGACTTTTTGCATGTCGACACCTACCCCACCCGCCGCTGGCGTGATGCGGAAATAACCTCTCGCTGGTAATGACCATGTTGGCAAGAATAAACACGATAACATTTAACGGACTTGAAATACACAATGTTGATTTGCAAGCTCAGGTTTCCTCCGGCTTGCCCAACTTTATTATCGTTGGCTTGCCAGACAAAGCCATTGCCGAAAGCAAAGAGAGAATCCGTGCCGCATTACATTCTCTCGGATTAACTTTGCCGGCCAAACGTATTGTCATCAATCTGGCTCCGGCCGATTTACTGAAAGAAGGATCTCATTTTGACTTACCCATCGCTCTGGCGCTCTTAGCCGTCATGGGTGTTGTTCCGCAGGAAGAATTAGAAAACCATCTGGTTTTGGGAGAGTTGGGATTAGATGGAGCCATTCTGCCGGTCAACGGTATTTTACCGGCCGCCGTTCAGGCTCTTCAAAACAATAAAGGCATCATCTGCCCTGCTGATAATGGCGGAGAAGCCGGCTGGTCAGGACTAAAAGATATTATTGCCGCACCGGATCTGCTGTCATTAATAAACCACCTTAAAGGTTCACAACAACTTCCCGTCCCTTCACCGCAACAAAGAGAAAAGCAAATATCTTTGCTGGATATGTCTGATGTCAAAGGGCAGGAAAGCGCCAAAAAAGCTTTTGAAGTCGCTGCCGCCGGCGGACATAATCTTTTAATGATCGGACCACCGGGGTCCGGAAAATCGATGCTTGCCGCGCGAATGCCGTCCATTTTACCTCCGCTAACTCCGGAAGAAGCCTTAGAAACAAGTATGATACACTCTGTTGCCGGCGCTCTGAAAGACGGAAAAATATGTCTGGAACGCCCTTTCCGCGATCCGCACCACAGCGCCTCGACACCGGCTCTGGTCGGCGGCGGGCGCAAAGCACGCCCCGGAGACATTTCTTTAGCACACAACGGAATATTGTTCTTAGATGAGCTTCCCGAATTTGCTCGTTCAACCCTCGAAGCACTGCGTCAACCGCTGGAAAACGGTCAAATAACATTATCTCGCGTCAATGCTCACACATCTTATCCTGCAAAATTTCAGCTTATTGCCGCCATGAACCCTTGTCGTTGCGGAAATCTGGGCAACAGCGCGCTGGAATGTCCCCGCGCTCCGCTCTGCGCCACAGAATACCAATCCAAAATATCCGGCCCGTTGCTTGACCGCATAGACATCCATATCGAAGTTCCGGCCGTCAGTCCGTGGGATTTGGCAGATGCGACAACCGGAGAAACTTCAGCGCAAATCCGTTCCAGAGTAGAAGCGGCTCGCGCCATCCAAGCCGCTCGCTTTGCCAAACTAGGACGACCTGATTTACAAACCAATTCACAATTAAGCGGAAAAATGTTGGAGGAAGCCGCGGCTCTCGACAACAGCGCTCAACAACTGCTTATCACCTTCGCCGACAAAAACAAACTCTCAGCACGCGCTTATCATCGCACTTTGCGGTTAGCAAGGACAATTGCAGACTTGCAAAATGAAACAAAAATCCTTAAGATGCACATAGCTGAAGCTTTATCTTATCGGAGAAAATATGCGTCCAATCGCCCATAGGAGATTTATATAATGAAGAAAAACAAAACATTAGCACTTGTATTCTCGACTTTACTCCTCGCATCTTGCAGCAAGGAAAGTCCGGAACTTTTGCCGTGTATGTGCGACGGCTCGGAATCCACTCTCGGCCTGTTTGACTGCATGTGCGAACCTCGTAAAAAGAAACCGGTACGCCGTATATCATACATTCAGAACGAACGTCCGGCCAATCAAACACTGTACCTCAATCCGGAACAGCGTGACGCTTACATCTATTTACACCAGCGCCGTGACAGCTTTGCTCCGATAAAATTGGAACATGTTGACTTCCGCATTAAAAAAGGACGCAAATACGACGAATTCGACACCAAGTTGGGCAATTATCGTTTCCGTATTTTCGGTTGCCGCAGAGAAAACAAAAACGTCTTCCTCAACAAGGGACGCACCATGCAGAAAGACATGCATTTCTTTGACATCTTCTACGAGCAAATGAACGATTACTACCCTGTCGTTGTTGAAAAAACCAATCCGTACTATCTGGAATCCGACAGAATAGAACATCCGGAATACATTGTCACTGCCGAAATTGAAGACTACTTCATGAACATCTGTGACGAGTTTGATTGGGACAATGTCAAACAGAAAAAACTGCGTAGCGGAACATCTGAAATGACCGTCACATGGAGAATTATGGATTTGACAGGAGAAGACGTATACTGCAAAGGAACAACAACCGGTTACGGACAAATCTCCGAAGGAGAACCCAAAGGCGAAACATTGCTGGTTGAACGCGCATTTGAAGACGCTTTAGGAAAACTGCCGGAAATTGAATGCTTCAATTCCACGGTTGCACAACGCGTCCACCCCGATGACTTGCAAAAACAACTCGCTTATATCAAGGAACGTGAGCGCTCTTCGGCCTCTTTCCGCACTCAATATGACAAAGAATTAAAAGGTATTGAACTGTTGCAGGAATGTGCAACCGGTATTGCCAAAGCACCACAAATTGAAAGTATGAATATGGTCAACCAAAACGGTGACATGACTTTGGTTAATGAAAACGACTACTCTGCCTTTGTCAGCGAAACGGGCGGTAGCAATACCCAAAACCGCTATGTCCGCGGACGTTATGACGAACAGGGCCGTTTTGTTGAAGACAAAAAAGGAACTGTCTTCGGTCACATCACCAAACAAGGAACATTCATTGAAGACAAAGATATCGTCGGCGTCTCCTGCGTAAACAAAAATGTTGCTCAGGGCACTAAAGTTGACGGCAAATTTATTGAACAGGTCAATGGACCGCTAGTCGGCTATGTCGACAACAAAGGCAACTTCATTGAAAGGGCAATGATCGAAGAAAGCTCCGGCATCATCGGTGATGGCTTCTGCGATGAAGGAATGGAACCTCTGTTCATTACCGAAACAACCATTATCGAAAACTCCGGTATCAACGGCGACGGTTCTTGCATAGACGTTGTCGGCGGCAGTAGCGGAACGGTCACTCAAGACGGAAAAATTATTCAACCGATTGGTTCGGATACCTTTGTCAAAACAATCAAAGTAATGAATGACGAATGTATCGACGAAGCCGGTCACGTTATCATTAATGGTAGCGGTAGTGTTGATCAAAACGGCCGCATCATCATCACCGGTAACGGCGGTATTGAACAAAGCGGCGGCGTTGACGGCACCGGAAATGCTGAAACATTTGTCATCCGTCAGGGTGATGAATGCATCACCGTCTCCAGAGACATCATTGAACAAAACGGTGGTGTTGAAGGTACCGGAAAAACTGTCGTTATAACCGGCAACGGCATTGAGCAAAACGGCGCCGTAAACGGATACGGGACCACAGAAACCATCATTGAACAAAATGCTGGAGAATGTGTGACAGCTGTTCGTTATCGCCGCATCCGCAACAACAGAACCGCAGGATTGTCGATTGATCAACGTTGCCGTGCTATTGAAATCAATGACGAAGCCTGCACCGTTGTTAAAAATCTGGAAGAAAACGTCACCATCGCAGACGACTACTGGATTGACATTCCGTTGAACACAAGCGAACCGGAAGCTGTTGCCAACCGCAACATGGCAGAAGAATCATTCTCCGATGCCAGCAACCGTTTCTGCATAAAGAACCATGCACCTTATGAAACTCTCAACGCGCAAAATCTGTATACAGTTCGCGCCTCCGTTGTTGCCGTCGAAAATGCTCGCGGTCAAAAAGGTGCCGGCTTGATTATCGCCGACAATCTGGTTCTGACATCGGCAGACTTGATTGTAAAAGACAACAACAACTTCAACATCAAGACCATCAACGGCAAACAATTCAAAGCCGGCGCATTCCGCGTCAACCCCAACAAAAACGTTGCCGTACTGTTGCTGGAAAAACCGACACAGTACTCACCGCTTCCGTTGTCGCTGGAATTGCCGGAAGTCAACAAAGATATCTTGATGACTCTGGGCTTGCTTGACTTTGAAAAAGAAGGCGAAGGCTACCTTGACAACAATGGTCGTGTTTTAGGCTATCGTTGGTCGGAAGAACGTGGTGCCGAAATCATCGTAGACACCTTTGTTCAGAGTGTCACCGTTGGCGGCGCGCTGATTGACAAAAACGGTAACATTGTCGGTATCGCACACGACAGCAAAAAACTTGAAGACGGACCGGACTTGTTTATTCCGATTGAAACAGCCCTGAAGTCCTTAGGTTTGGAAATCTGCGGTCGAGAATTCAGAGAAAAGAAACCGGCGGCAGTCAAAACCTATGAAACACCATTGGCCGATGCCATCGATGCTTCAAAGGACAAAGCGCCTAAACCGATGAAAGGTAAAGAACGCAAATAAAAAAGAAAAAGCTTCCTTCGGGAAGCTTTTTTATGACAGACAAAACTTGCAATCGACTAAATTTTTACCTAAATTAAAAACATCAACAACAAAGGAAAATAAAATGACCACAATTTTATGCATCCGCAAAGGTGATAATGTTGTTATGGCCGGAGACGGACAGGCAACTCTTGGTGAAACAATCATTTTCAAGTCAAAATCTGTTAAAGTTCGCCGCATTGGAAACGGTAATATTATTGCCGGTTTTGCCGGTGCCGCCGCTGATGGCATAACCTTGATAGAACGTCTGGAAGCCAAACTGGAAAAACACGCCAACCAACTGAAACGAGCCGCCGTAGAGCTGGCCAAAGATTGGCGTATGGACAAATACCTCCGCCAGTTGCAGGCATTTATGATTGTTGCCGACAAAGAAACATCTTTGGTCATCTCCGGCACCGGAGAAGTCATGGAACCCGATGACGGCATTATCGGCATCGGCAGCGGCGGAAACTATGCCATGGCGGCAGCCAAAGCTTTGTACGATATCCCCAATCTTGAACTGGAAACTATCGCTCAAAAGGCCATGACCATTGCCGGAGACATCGACGTATATACCAATCACAATGTTATTATTGAAAGAATATAATGATGACCACTTTCAGCCCTCGTGAAATCGTATCAGAACTCGACAAATTCATCATCGGACAAACCGATGCCAAAAAAGCCGTTGCCATCGCCTTGCGCAACCGCTGGCGCCGAATGCAACTCCCTGAACAGCTTCGGGAAGAAATTGTACCGAAAAACATTTTAATGGTCGGGCCGACCGGTGTTGGCAAAACAGAAATCTCCCGCCGTTTGGCAAAACTGGCCAAAGCGCCTTTCGTAAAAGTAGAAGCGACAAAGTTCACAGAAATCGGCTACGTCGGTCGTGACGTCGAAAGCATTATCCGCGACTTGATTGAGATTGCCATAAACGACACCAGAAAAACCTTGCGTCAAAATGTCAAAATCAAAGCAGAAGAAAACGCAGAAAAACGTGTCATAGAAGCTTTAGTCGGTGCTTCTGCCGGAGAAGAAACGCAAGACAAATTCCGCCGTCTGTTCCGCGAAGGGCACCTAAATGACAGAGAAATCGAAATATCGCTGATTGACAACAGCAATACCTCTATGCCGACTGTCGACATCCCCGGCATGCCCGGAGCCTCAATGGGCATGATCAGCCTCGGAGATTTATTGGGAGGAAACAGCATCAAATATAAAACACGCAAAATGACGGTGGAAGAGGCATACCAGCAAGTTATCATTGAAGAATCCGATAAATTGTTGGACAACGATTCCATTACATCAGAAGCCATAAAATCCGTCGAAAACGATGGCATTGTCTTTATTGACGAAATAGATAAAATCACCGGAAAATCAGACAGCAGTCGCGGCGATATCTCTCGTGAAGGCGTCCAACGCGATTTATTGCCGCTGATAGAGGGAACAACTGTCAACACCAAATACGGCTCAGTCAAAACAGATCACATCCTGTTCATTTGCTCCGGCGCCTTTCACTTGGCAAAACCATCTGATCTTTTACCGGAATTACAAGGCCGTTTACCGATAAGAGTTGAGCTCAAAGCCTTAACCAAAGAAGATTTTGTAAAAATTCTGACAGAACCTCAGGCAAATTTGATTGAACAATATACAGCTTTACTGGCTACTGAAAAGTTCGACTTGAAATTTGAACCGACAGCTATCGAAAAAATTGCAGATATTGCTGTTTTCATCAATGAAAATATTGAAAACATCGGAGCCAGACGTTTGCATACCGTATTGGAAATTTTGTTGGAAGACATCAGCTTCTCAGCCTCTGACCGTGGTGGAGAAACCGTAATCATCACCCCTAAGATGGTCGAGGAAAAACTAAGCAAATATACAAAATCCAGCGACCTGTCCAAGTTCATTTTGTAAACATGGCAACAGAAGCAAAAAACAAATGGAATTATCGTGAGGATAATGACGTGACATCACGAAGCACAGCTCCGGAGCGTACATTAGACGTACGTGAGGAGGTGAGCACCGGAATGTTGCATCAGGCTTCCGCGACATCCCGTTTAAACTTTGGAATCTACATTCACTGGCCTTTCTGCATAAGCAAATGCCCCTATTGTGACTTTTATAGCAAAGTCGTCAGACATAACAATCAAGATGATCTGATTAATGACTATCTGGATGACTTAAACTATTATAATGAAATAACAAAAGAAAGAACCGTCACATCTGTTTTTTTCGGCGGCGGCACACCATCCCTAATCAGTGCCGCAAATATTGAAAAAATCATCAATTTTATCAGCAAAAAATGGACCCTTTCACCGCAAGCTGAAATATCTCTTGAAGCCAACCCCAACACCCAAACCCCAACCTTGTTTGCAGACTTGCGACAAGCCGGCATCAACCGCCTTTCTTTGGGAGTACAAGCGCTAAACAGCCCAGATTTAAAATTTCTGGAACGCACCCACTCACTGCAAGAAGCCTATTCAGCCATAGAACAAGTCACCAAACACTTTGCCAATCACTCCATGGATTTGATTTATGCACGCCCGCAACAAACTCTTTCAAACTGGCTGTCCGAACTGCACGAAGCCGTCCGATTTGGTTTCAAGCATATGTCTCTTTACCAACTGACAATTGAAGATGGAACCATCTTCGCCAAAAAAGGAATTCAGCCCATGGAAGAAAAAAAAGCAACAGAACTTTACAATCAGACCAATCAGTTCCTTAATGACAACGGCTATCCTCGTTATGAAGTGTCCAATTACGCCTCTCCAGACTTCCGTTGTCGTCATAATTTGCTCTACTGGCAAGGAGACGATTACTTAGGCATCGGCAAAGGCGCTCACGGTCGCCTAAAAAGAAACGGAAAATTCTATGCCCTAACGCACAAAAGACAAACAGAAGAATTATCCGCGCAAGAACGAGCTGAGGAATTGATTATAATGGGATTGCGGCTACCGCAAGGTATTGATAAACAACGATTTGAAAATATCTGCGGACTAAAATTTGACAATATCATCAATAACGACAAAGCTAATATTTTACAGCAAAACAACCTAATTGAAAATTCATCTCAAACATTGCGCGCCACCAAAAAAGGCTTCCTCCTCCTCAATTACATAATTGAAGAACTTTGTTCTGAACAATAATATTTTTGTCCCTCACACACAATTCAGCTTAGTTCCAGAACCTGCTTTTGACAATAGCTCATTTTATCAAGTGGCAAGAACTTATTTTTGCCGCCGATACAACTCTTTTCTGTCTTTGCGGTTCATCGACCACAAATTTCCGATACCGTTAATCGGTTGCACTTTGTACAAAGACTCAAAATTAAAGTCCCGACGTAAAAACAACGATGTTGTTTTTGTATAATTATTCATCGGGCAAAAGCCATAAAAGTCAATCTGTATCAAATCCGCCTGCCGCAAAGCTCTAACAGCATCCACATATTCTTGTGAAGTATTAATGCGATCACTGTCATCCAGAATAATCATTCCGCCTGATGCAAGCTTAACAATAGCCGCTTTAGCGCATTCAGCCCGCCGTTTTCCATCAACGACAATCACATCATAAAGCGCATCATCTTCAAAAATCGCATTTTCATAAATTTCACCCTCATCACGCCATCTGATTTCTAAACGAGGATGCTGAAATTCCTTCTGCCACCGAGCATGCCATTCAAAATTGTCTTCAATACTGGTGACTTTTTCCGCCCGTTCTGCCCAAAACATTGATGAATAGCCACAACCATACTCAAAAATTTTCTTCTGAGAATAGTCAAACTGTGACAGATATTCTATCGCCGGATACGTATACCACGGAAGCGGATTGCCATCTTTATCTCGACACGATTTTTCATCAATCGAGCGCTCCATAGCAAACTCATTTTGCCAGATTTCGATAAACTTCTTAAACTTATCGCTATACATTTCCCGTCTTTCACCCGTTGAAAATCACCTAAAACCACATATATCATAACAGCTAAAACTATTCAAAGCAAAAAATTGTTTGAAAAAAAAGGAGTAAACATCATGAACACTTTTTGGAAAAACGTGGCTCTGATTTTGACAATCATCGGTGGTATCAACTGGGGATTGGTCGGCGCATTCAATTTCGACCTGGTTGCTTTTCTGTTTGGTCCTATGAGTGCTCTGAGTCGCGTATTGTACGTTTTAATCGGAATTTCCGCCCTGGCTATGGTTTTCGTTCCGACATGTTCTTTACGCGAAAGTCTTGAGCACAGAATGAACTAATTTTCGCTTTGCCTAAAAAAACTCCGGTCACACGCCGGAGTTTTTTTATACCCCTCGAGCTGCTCTGGCCGCCGCAGAAGAAACCTGCATAATCATATATGACACCAACTCCTGCACCGGCATATTCGATGTCTTGCAGTCTCGCTCACATTTATACAAAAGCTCCAACACCGAAAAAACACGCTCTCGTTTCCACAAAGCCAACTGCCGCTTAAAAGCGGATTCTCTGAAAAAAATAATCCGCGGAAACAATTTTTTCATCGCCGCATCCGGACTATCCCCTTTTTCCATCGCCGCCAAACAAGTCAAAATCTTGCTAAAATGATACCACATCGCCCGCACGACAGAAATCGGCTCTTCGCCCTCATTCAACAATTTTCGATACGCGGCCAAAGCCTTGTCACTATAACCGCCCGCTGCCGAATAACAAATATCATCTGTGTTCGAAGCCGACTGATCAGCAATAACTGCTTGCACATCGTTAACCGTAACGGTTTTATTATCTCCGACATAGGTAATCAGTTTTTCCAATTCACCTAAATTTGTTTTTCGGTCATTAGACAAACGAGCACACAAAAGCTGTAAAGCCTCATTGCCGATTGTCACCCCATTTTCAGAAAGAACGGAACGTGCTGTCGAAAAATTATCCTCATCCCTGTCTTCATAACAAGCAATGACAGCCAAATCATCTCTTGTTTCACCCAGCGCCACCAATGAAGATTTTTTATTCAACGAAGCAGATGCCGCCACAATCAATGTATCTGACGGTGTACCATCCAACAGCGTTTTAAAGTGCTTTGTCAGATTATTGTCAGCATCCTTAATGACAATAACTCGCCGTCCTCCCATCAACGAACGACTGGTATATTCCGAAAACAACAACCCCGCATCCGCATTAATGTCAGAAGCCGACAAATAAACAACACAAAAAGGATCATGCAAATCAGGACAAACGCTAAGTGTCAGATTTTTAACATATTCGGCAACCAGCCCTTCATTGCTCCCATACACAATAAAGCCCTTAATCGCCGCATCATTTTTCTTCAGATACTTATCGACTTGTGCTGCTTTGAAAATCATCTGCAGTCCCTTTATTGCTGTATTTCATATGGAAATAAGCCCCCAAACGCAAAGCAATGTCATTCGCAATAATTTTAGCGGCATCTGCTTCCGTTTTCTTTTGAGCCATTGTTGTTGAATAGGGATTAGCCAGCAAATCATAGCTCACATAAGCGACACTATTGCCGTCAACCAAAGTTTCCGAACCTTCTTCCAAACGATAATTAACACGATATGTCACGCGTTCACTGGTAGCTGTAATATCCCGTCGCAAAGCCTGTTGAACCACGGTCCGGCTCGTCAACTCCGCATATAAACGATATTTCGGATTCTGAGGAACGCCTTTTGGGGTCAACAAATCAAGCAAATGATTGCGAATTTGCTGACCAAAACGCCCCTCAATCGGCTGTATTTTAATCTCGGACATTTCCTTCGTAATTGAGGTATCAAACTTTCCGCCAAAATACCAGCCGTCATCGTTTTTTTTCTGAACATAAAGCGGTTCAAACCCGCAAGCTGACAACAACAAGACAGCCATCAAGCCCAGAATCACTTTTTTGTTCATAATCAATCCTTTCTATCGTTAGTTAGGCAACAATATTCACAATCTTATTCGGAACAACGATAATTTTGCGAATTTCTTTACCATCAAGCTGACGTTTAACATTGTCAAGAGAAAGCGCCAGCTTTTCAATTTCAGCCTGAGGCATTCCTTTGGCAACATCAATCGTTCCGCGCAATTTTCCGCAGATTTGAACAGCCATAGTCACCACATTGTCCTCAGCCAAAGTTTTATCGCCGACCGGCCAGCTTTCAGCAACAATCAATGTATCTTTACCCATTCTTGCCCACATTTCTTCTGCCAAATGGGGCGTAAACGGAGACAACATTTTTAACAAATTCAGATACAATTCAGCCGAAACTTTTTCCAAGCCGGACAGATAATTGACATAGGTCATTAATGAAGAAACCGCGGTATTAAGTTTGAGTTGATCAACCCGTTCCGTCACCTCAAGAATGCATTTATGCATTGCCCGCAAATCATCTTTTGTCGGTTCGATATCCGCAACTTTTTTGAACAAACCATAGATTTTGTTTACAAAACGATAAACACCCATCAGGCTTTCATCCGACCACATGGCCACCTGCTCAAACGGCCCGATAAACATTTCATACAGACGGAATGTATCCGCACCATAAGCGGCAACAATATCGTCAGGATTAATCACATTGCCTCGAGACTTGGACATTTTTTCACCATTCTCGGCCAAAATCATACCATGCGATGTCCGACGATTGTATGGTTCTTTAGTCGGAACCAAACCGCAATCGTGTAAAAACTTATGCCAAAAACGAGAATACAACAAGTGCAGAGTTGTATGTTCCATACCACCGTTGTACCAATCAACATTCATCCAATAATCCAAAGCCTCTTTAGATGCAAAAGCCTCTGAATTATGCGGATCGCAATAACGCAGAAAATACCAAGAAGAACCAGCCCAGTTCGGCATCGTATCGGTTTCGCGGCGCGCCTTGGCACCACACTTCGGACACTTGGTCCACAACCAATCACCAGCTTTTGACAACGGCGATTCGCCTTCATCATTAGGATGATAATCAGGAACTTCCGGCAACGTCAACGGCAATTCGGATTCCGGAATGGGTTGCCATCCGCAATGTTCGCAATAAACCATCGGAATGGGTTCACCCCAATAACGCTGGCGAGAGAACACCCAATCGCGCAATTTGAAATTGACCTTCGATTTACCGAAACCATGCTCAACGGCATAGGCAATAGCCGCCTTCATAGCCTCATCGTTTTTCAAACCGTTCAAAAATCCGGAATTAATGTGCGGCGCATCACCTTCTCCGGCTTTTTCAGAGATATCGACACCTTCCAGAATAGAAATTATCGGCAAACCAAATTTTTTGGCAAAATCATAATCTCGCTGATCATGCCCAGGCATTCCCATAACGGCACCAGTACCATAACCGGTCAAAACATAATCGGAGATAAACACGGGAATCAAATCACCTGTATACGGATTCTTTGCTTTAACCCCTTTGAGCTCAACACCGGTTTTATCGTCGCTCATATTACGTTGCAAATCAGACTTTTTGGCTGTTGCCTCAACATAATCCTGAACCTCTTGCGGATTCTCAAAACGGCTCATATACGCCTGAACAAACTCATGTTCCGGCGCCAAAACCATATAAGTCACACCAAACGTCGTATCCGGACGGGTCGTAAACACAGTCATTTTCTTTCCGTCTAAAGCATTACCGTCTTTATCCGTCAGCTCAAAATCAAGTTCGGCTCCCTCAGAACGACCAATCCAGTTGACTTGCTGAGATTTAACGCGCTCAATAAAATCCAAATCATTCAGATCATCAATCAAACGATCGGCATATTTAGTAATGGCAATCATCCATTGCTCTTTATTTTTACGAACAACTTCTGCTCCGCAACGTTCGCAATGACCGTTAACCACCTCTTCATTCGCCAAACCGACTTTACAACTCGGACACCAGTTGATTGCGATTTTATCCTTATAAGCCAACCCTTTTTCAAAGAACTTGATAAACATCCACTGCGTCCATTTATAATATTCCGGATCACAGGTACTGATACATCTGTCCCAATCAAAACTAAACCCGAGAGACTTCAACTGACGAGTAAAATTAGCAATATTTTCTTTTGTTGAAACCGCCGGATGAACACCGGTCTTAATTGCATAATTCTCTGCCGGCAAACCAAACGCATCAAACCCCATAGGATAAAGCACATTAAATCCCTGCATCCGTTTTTTGCGAGAAATAACATCTAATGCGGTATATGAACGAGGATGCCCGACATGCAAACCAGCACCGGATGGATAAGGAAACTCGACCAAAGCGTAAAATTTTTCTTTATTTTTATCAATCTCAACCTTATAAGCCTGCTCTTTATCCCAGATAGCCTGCCATTTTTTCTCAATCGTTTTAAAATTGTAACGGTCTTCCAGCGCCCATTCCTTGCGCCATTCTTCCCAAGTCTCTTTTCCGTTATATCTGTCGTTCATTTTTATTTCCTAATCATTTATATTTAAGCTTCCGCGATACAAAACGCGTGCACGGTTAAAAATTGCCATCTCCAACTTATCATCCAAAACATCTGTTGTTTTTTCGGACTTGGCATAAACATCAACTTTCAAACAATCAGCCCGCAACGATGGCGACAAAACCTTAACCTCAATCCGAAACTGTTCCCAATCGGCAACCAAGACGCCGTTCTTTTTATCTTCCTTTTCTATCGTTGCAAAGGACAACTTTTCTTTTGCGGCTTGCCACAAAAACTTATTTGGCTCCGGTTCGGCAGAAACGTCACTCGTTTTTTTGCCGAAAGGATTCACCCACGAACAAGATGCCACAAACAACGAAACAACAAATATCGCGCAAAGCTTTTTCATTATAACACTCATCATCGCTTGATTAAAACTTTAGTTCCCTACGAAATTATAATAATTTAACATATTTGACAAGAGTCTATTTTCCCGCTTGTCTTTATTGGCGAATATCTCTAAAATAAAACAAAAAACAATCCGTTTATGAGAGCAAAATGTCATCACCCCGTTTGAGCGCAGCCCGCATGCTGCAAGAGATTTTGGAAAAAAAGCTGTTTCTGAGCGACGTTCGTTCACAACTCGATTCTCTTCAGGAACAAGATAAAGCCTTTGCCCACATGTTGGTTTTAACGGCTCTGCGCCGCCTTTGCTCTGTAAAAAAACAACTCAAAATCCATATCAAGAAAAAACTTCCGGCCAAAGCCAAAATCGCCGAATACCTCCTGATTATGGCTACTGTTGAAATTTTATACCTCAACACACCGTCTTACGCAGTGCTTAACACTTATGTCGAACTGGTAAAAAAACAAACAGACAAATATATTGCCGGCTTTGTTAATGCCGTCCTGCGGAAAATCGCCACCGCGGAAAACGCGCCTCTTTCGGAAAACGACACCTTTTTTCCAGACAACTTCATCAAATTGTTACGCCAATCTTACGGGATTAAAACCATTCGCAAAATGGAACAGGCCGCCCTTTCCGAACCGGCGCTTGATATTTCCGTAAAAGACAACCCCGAACATTGGGCAAAAACACTCCGCGGCACTCTGCTTGCCGGCGGAACGATTCGCCTGCACGACAACGCCCCCGTTCCTTCGTTGAGCGGATTTAGCGAGGGCGCTTGGTGGGTACAGGATTTTGCGGCTTCGCTGGCTGTCAAAAGTTTACTACCGCAATTAAACAACCGTCACGTTCTTGACATCTGCGCCGCCCCCGGAGGAAAAACGGCTCAACTTCTTGCCTATGGCGCAAAAGTAACGGCATTGGATGTTTCTGGCCCTCGCCTGCAAACCTTGCGCCAAAACTTGGAAAGGCTGAAACTGTCCGCAGAACGGATTATCTGCGCCGATGCCATCGAATATCTGAGCAATTTTCAGGATGCTCCTTTTGACGACATCTTATTGGATGCTCCTTGTTCCGCAACGGGAACACTGCGTCGCCATCCGGAAATCGTTCACCTGAAAACCGCCGCAGACATCGCCAAACAAGCCTCTCTACAAAAACAAATACTGCAACATGTCTCCAAAGCACTGAAAATCGGCGGCCGTTTGGTTTACTGCACCTGCTCTCTTGATAAAAGCGAAGGAGAAGCTCAAATCAAAAGTTTCTTAAAAGAAAATGATAACTTCGCCATCATTCCCATATCTATTCACGATTGTCCGCAAGAACTCTGCACGGAGGAAGGATTTTTACGTGTTTTGCCCTGCCATCTATCTGAAACAGGTGGCGCTGACGGCTTCTTTATCGCTCTGTTACAAAGGATTAAATAATGTTTTTCAAATCATCCGAAACCAAAAAAACATTACCCTCCGCCACACCGGACAAAACGGTTTATTTGCTTGGATATTCACCACAAAGCTTGTACTTGTTTTACCATTTTCAAAACTGCGGCTATTACCCGATAATACTGGAAACGCCGGACAAAGCGACTGAAATTGAAAAAGACGAATTCATCATAAAAGAAGACCGCCTGCTCCAACGCAATAAATTTAAAATTCAAACAAGCTGTCAAATGCAAAAAGACGGATGCCTCCTTATCATCCCACAAACATCATCGTCGTTGAAAAACAAACTGCTGTTACTATCCCCGACAAAACTCAAAAGTGCTCAGATTATTTTTCTGGATTTTGAAGAGGATATCGGCTTTTTGGTTGATTTTCTGCAAAAACCGATTATTCGAGGAACAATGTCTTGTTTTATTGAATTTTCAAAAAAACAAATAACGCTCTCCGGTCGGCAACCGACAATAACCCTCTCTTGTGAAGACAATCACACCGCTGTTCAGGCATTGAAAACCGCCTTAGGTAATGGCTGTATAAACATTGACACACTACCCGATGCCACCCAAAACTTTTGGAACGCGTTTATCCCCTATACTGCCGCTTCGTTATTATCTGCCGCCACCGAAAAAAGCATCGCGACGATGACCAAAACACCGGAAGACCGCCAAGCCATAACCGACATCATCAATGAACTTGTGTTTTTGGCTCGGAAAAGCAACGTCGAAATATCTTCCTCCGAAATGTTGAGAAAAATCTACAACATTCCTTATTCTTACACCTATCCTCTTCAACAAAACCCTCAAAACCAACATGAGCTAAACAGATTTTTTTCCGTTTTAGCCAAAGGAGGGGAAAAGGAAGAACAAAAAACGCCGCTTTTACGAAAGCTTCTAACCCAAATTTATAACAAAAACGCTGGCATAACCGGATAATCCTCTTGAAGAAAAAGCAAAAAACGCTATAACTTAAAATAAGATATGGCAAAAGGAGAGATTGAATGGAAACCTCATTTATCATTTTTACAGCGGCTTTCATTTGCTGTTTGTTCGGTTCTTTTGCGTTTATGTTTCTCTATCGTCAAAAAACAAACAACACTTCTCTCAATCGACTGCCGCCGCTTCTATTTTTAATGACAACGGCAATCGCTTGTTTGTTCAGCTATATTTTCAGCCAAACATCCGACTTCATCAAACCGTTTACGTTTAACAGTGTTTTATTTCCGCTCTCCGGTGTTCTTTTCATGGGGATTACCCTTTTTCTGCCCAAAAGAAACCTGTTGCAAAATGCCGTCATTCTGATTTCCGTTTGTGCCACTCTTTTTCTTCTTCCGCAATATCGCTTGACTTTTGATCCAAGACTGCCGCTTGCCTTAAACACCGTATTAACCGGAGTTTTATGGCTGATGATAACCTACAGTCTGCGAATTTTCATCAAAATGCCCTCGGCTTTGTATGTTTCTTTGTCATCATTTTTTATCGGCGGTACTATTCTGAGCATTATCGGAGGAACACCTCTGCTCATCGGCTTATTTTGTTTATGCCTTGCCACACCATCCCTTATTTTCTTATCAGCCGATAGCTCCCGACCGACAGCCGACCTTTCCCCTCAAAACACGGACATTATCGGTTATCTGTGTGGTTGGTTAACCCTCATAACATCGGCAGAACATAGCGCTCCTTGTGCCTTTATCCTGCTAAGCTACGTTCTGGCCGAATTTCTGTGGGCATGGGCAAAAAAACTGACATTCATTTCCTCTTTTTCCGTTGTTTCGGAAAACACCGTCTGCTATCAGGCTGTTGCCGAAGGCTTGTCCGTTCGAGATTTGACCGCTTTCTTAATCAGAATCCACATTGTTCTCATCATTTTCAGTAGCATTGAAATTTTTGCCCCTAACAATCATTCCTTGCCGATGATTTGCGCAATTTTGATCCTTTGGAACCTATACCGTTTAAAAAACTGGCAAATACAGGGAAAAACCTTAAAAGAAACCAATCAGGAACTCATTAAAGAAATAAAAAAGAACGCAAGCATCCTTAAAGACAACTTTACACGGAAAGATTAAAACGGATGAGCCTTTTTGACTATTTAAAAAACACCTTTTTGCAACCCCGTCTTCCACAAGAACGCATTGAAGAGGAGATTGCCCTCAATATTCATTTTAAGGTCGAAGTCGTCGAATTTGCCGATAATGTTGAAAGCCGTAGTGGAGAAACTGTTGCTCGTCTGTTGCGGGCACAGGAAGGGCTTGATGTTTCTTATTTTGAAGAACCGTTCTCCAAATCATTCCTCAACCTTGAAAGCCGAACTCTATTTGACCTCATCGACCGCGGACAAACCATCCTTGATAAAACCGGAGCCGATGTTTTAATCTGGGGATACCGTGAAGCGGACAAAATCCGCCTAAACTTTCAAACCCCGCTCCAATATGAAAAGAAAGGAAACTCCTTTGTATCTCTAATGGACAGTTTGTTCCTGCCGGCACAAATATTTGAAAGCGTTGAAACCTTTCCCAGTTCCATCGTCACGTTGATTTACGGAGCGGTCATCAGCGCGCTGAATACCACCAACAAACCACAGAAGATTCAAAAACGGTTCTTGCTCAAAAAAACAATCAGCAAACTCAGCTCAGACAATTCAGCCAAAAGCCTGTCCATAGACTACCTGCCTTACATCATGAACTTTTTAGGCATCATCTATCTAAGCTGTTGCGCAGATGAAGAAAAGGAAAAAGACTTCAAAATCGTCCGCAACCTTTTTGAAACAGCCATAAAACATCAGGACTTGATTAAAAGCCCGATTCACCTTGGATGCATATACAACCATTTTGGTCAACTTTATGCCTGCACGGCCAAAAGTGCCAATAAACGCCCCGCCGCTCACTTCAAAGGAGCGATTTCCTCTTATCGGCAAGCCCAAAAATACCTCAGCAAATATAACTATCCCTATGATTATGGATTAATTTCCTACCGTCTGGCACAATTATACTATGACTATTGGCGCCAGAAAGAAGATATCCAAGCTCTGCGCGATGCTGTTTTCAACTTGCGAGAAGCGGAAAAAGTCTTTACATTCGCGCTCTTTCCAGAATTCTGGGCCGATATTCAAGGAGATCTTGGCCACATGCTCTCCCTCCTCGGCAACCTGACCAACAGTAGCGAAATCAGCTCCTTAGCTATCACCAGCTATAAAAATCGGCAAAAAATCATCACCGAAAGAAGAGATCCGCTGGCTTGGGCGCAAATACAAGAACACATCGGCAACATTTATTATCGAACAGGCAAAAACCTCGGTAATAAAGATGCTTTGGAAGATTCGTTGGAATACTACCATGACGCTCTGTACATTTACGAAAACATGGAACGAGATGATGACGGCAAGAGGCTGACAACAGATATTGCCAAAGCCTCTCACGAACTGTCATACCTCGCCGAATAGCTTAAAGAGCCTTCAAAATATATGAACTGACGACTTCACCGTAGAATGACGGATCGGAAATAGCCTCTCCTTCGGCAATCTTTGCCTGATCAAGAATAATTTTTGCCACTTCTTCAAGCTGCGCCTTGTTTTTCTCATCAGCCGTCATATCCGCTAACTTAATAATCAACGGATGATAAGGATTCAACTCCAAAATTCTGGTACTGGCAAACACCGTCTGTTGCTGATGATGACGCATCAAGCGTTCCAAATGGATGCTCATTTGTCCGTTTTCTACGGTCAAGCTAGCCGGAGACTTCGTCAGTTTATCCGTCGTTGTCACCTTGCCAATCTCATTTTTGAACATTTCAGCCATCAAATCCGTCAACTTTTTCAAACTGCCTTCATCGGCTTTAGGCTCTTTACGATCAAAATTAAAATCTTCATCGGCCTGACTGATATGTTTAACGGCAAATCCCTTATAATTCGGCAATGTCTGCGGCCAAAACTCATCAATGGGATCCGTCAGCAACAAAACTTCCAGTCCTTTACTTTGAAAAGCTTCCAATTGCGGATTATTAGCCAAAACCTGAACATTATCACCGGTAATATAATAAATTGTCTTCTGCCCGTCTTTTGCACGGGAAATATAGTCGTCAAGAGTTGTCAGCTTTTCTTTATCCGCCGTTGATGCAAAATAAGATAACGACGCCACTTCTTCTCTGTTGGAAAAGTCTTCGTAAATCCCCTCTTTAAAAGCAATACCGAAATTTTTCCAAAACTTCATATAATCATCATAGTCTTTTGCGCGTTTCTTTAATTCTTTCAAAAGACGGGAAACCGTTCCGTGCTTAATTTTCTCAATCAAAGCACTGTGTTGCAACATTTCTCTTGAAATATTGAGTTGCAAATCGGCAGAATCAATCACCCCTTTTACAAAACGCAAATAAGACGGCATCAATTCCTCAACCTTATCAGAAATAAAAACCTTGTTAACATAGAGCTTCAGCCCGTTTTTCTTGTCCGGCTGAAACAAATCATAAGGCATCTCTGATGGAATATACAACAAACCGGTATATTCAATATTTCCCTCCGCCTTAAAATGCAAAGTCATCCACGGATCATCAAAATTCTTGGAAATATGATGATAAAACTCTTTGTATTGCTCTTTCGTAATCTCCGATTTATGACGCATCCACAAAGCTGAGGCGTTATTAACAGTCTCTTCACCGGCCTCACCCAGCTCCAAAACAATCGGGTATTCAATATGATCGGAATAGGTACGAATAATATGGCGCAAATAAATCGTGTCCGTATAATTTTTATCATCTTCTTTCAAAAACAGTTTAATATCCGTCCCATTACCATCTCGCTCCGCTTCGGTAATCTCAAAACCGTTTTTGCCATCAGAAACCCACTTCCAGGCTTGTGTCTCGCCAGCCTTTTTAGTAACGATCTCAACCTTGTCCGCTACCATAAACGCAGCATAAAAACCAACGCCGAATTGTCCGATTAACTCAACTCCCGAACCGTTGTCCTTAACATTTCGAACAAACTCCGCCGTACCTGACTTGGCAATTGTCCCCAGATGATTGATTAAATCGTCTTTGTTCATCCCGATACCGTTATCGGAAACCATCAACGTATTTTCCTTCGCATCCGGAGTGATTTTGATTTTTAAGGTGCCGTTCCCCTTCGCAATATCCGGATTACTTAAAATGAGGTATTTAAGCTTATCACAAGCATCTGACGCATTGGAAATCAGCTCTCGTAAAAAAATTTGTTTTTCTGAATACAATGAATTAACCACAATATCCAACAGCTTGCTGACCTCAGCCTGAAACTCCAATTTATCTGCCATATCAAACATCCTATAAAAAAATCTAAACCTAATGGATATATGGGAATTGAAAAACAAATATGCAAGTTTTGACCACAAATTATTTTTTGCTTGATTTATTTATCAATAAAGGTAAATTGAAGAAGATTTTTGACTAACTAAGTGGAGATAACCTATGGTATCTGTTGTTAATGACTCTTGCGTAAAATGCAAATCTTGCGCAGATGTTTGTCCGGTTGGCGCTTTTCATGAAGCTGAAAACCAATTGGTCGTAAACCCTGACGTTTGCATTGACTGCGGCGTTTGCATTTCCGAATGCCCTCAAGAAGCTATCTGCAATGATGGTGAAGCTGATGACAAATGGGTTCAGTTCAACGAAGAACAAGCTAAATCTTGCCCTTGCGTTAACGACTAATCGCATTTCAAAAAAAGAACCTCTTGTTTTTCAAGAGGTTCTTTTTTTATTCCTGTTTTAGAAGGCATAATTCAAACCGATATTAATACTTGTATCGCGAAAATCGCTGTTAAACGTATTGGAAATTGTTCCGAAAGCCTTCAATCCCTCGCTCAACTGCAAACTTCCACCCACATTAACACGAAGATACGTATCATCTTCAACTGTTGGCAATTCTAAAGAATTCATCAACTTGACCGTATTGCCGCTGTTATATGTTTTGATAACGCTCGGTTCAAAATAAACGGAAGAAACACCTTCGCGGCTCGGATAATATTTCTCAATCTTCAATCCGGCAGAAGCCTTAACTTGTCCCAACGCTTCATATTCGGCAGTAACCTTATTGCTGTCTTTCGTCTCATCAAAATCCACTCTGGTATATTGAACACCGACGCTCGGCTCGATATTCCAATTATCTCGCAGATTAAAGGTATATCCCATATCAAGGCTGGCCCCAACCTGTGTTCCCTTAGTATCGGCTCTTACTTTATCGTCAGTTTCAATATCACCTTTCAAAACACCGCCATAAGCCGCGGCCAACGCCCAAAAATGTCCGGCTTCCAAATTATAATACAAACCGCCGAAATAGCTGTTGACATCAACATCAGCCGTACCAGAAACTTTATATTCCTTACCCTTGCCTTTAATATCAAAATCACCGTTACGATATGAAGCAAAAATACCAAACTTACCCCAATCTCCGGTCAAAACATCCAATCCGGCATCACCTCCGTAAACATTGGCATCATATTCAAACGGATATTTGACGGCAACATTACTGAACGCCGGTGCAAACCAGAAGTTATACGGCCGGTCATAATAACAACTGTAGGCGTTATTGCCATAATTACGACGGCAAAACTTCTTATAACTCCGCGGCGCATTAATCACTTTATCTTTCAAATTCCACAACATACTTGTACTCTGAACCATGGCAATACTTGGCAAACTCGCATAAGAAGCCACTTCCGGAGTTATCGTTTCCTTATCAATGCCAAAATACCAGTTTCTTCCGTCTTGAAAAGCCTGCCAATCATACAAACTGCCTTCAACTCTCCATACTTCAAAAGAGGCATCTGTTGTCAAATCATCATTCGGAGCTTCCAAAAACAAAATCTTACCATCCGGAGTATCGCCACTGGTAGAGGTCAGTTGTAACCGTGTCGTCCCTTTCACATCTCCTGAAATTTTAACCACATCGGATGTCAGACCGATTGGATCAACATCCAGAGCTAAAACCGAATTCGCACCGGCCACATAATCACCATTAAGCGTCAAAACATTCATTCCATGACCGGCAAGGCTTAACAAACCATTATTAATCAGAGAGCCTGTAATGGTATAATCCATTGTCCGACCTGATCCCGCCAATGTACTGCCGCTATTGATAATCACACTATTATCCGTCCCGACGGTAACCAAAGAACCAAAAAACGACATATTTGAAGAAGCGCTGTCCGTACCGATGTTAATCTTATTCCATTCTTCAACCTTAACGGCACCGTCCGCTGACGAAATTTCATCATTAACATTAGCAAAAACCAATGTTGAGTCAGGAGCGGATGTAAAAGTCATTTTTTGGCCGTTTTCCAAGCGAGGAACACCGTTCACCACCGTCAAAGATGCTAACTTTGAACTATCTTGAAGAGAAAGATTCTTTGACAATGTCGCACCGGAATAAAACACCACATCTCCGGTGAGATTATAAGCGGCATCACCGGCTTGTATATCTAAACCGGAACCGTTAAACAACACCAGATTATTAACGATGGCTCCGTTATTGACTTGCAATTTACCACCGCGAATATATGTGTCGCCGGAAACAAACTGGTTTGAAACAATCGTCACCCCGTCGTTCTGATTAAATGTTCCGGCAAAATTCATTTCCTTATTAAAAGTCAACGTTCCCGTACCAAGTTTATTCAGATATCCTGTTCCGTTGATAACGGCATCGATCACAGATGACGACAGCGGATTAAAATTGACATCCATATCATTAACGGTAATCGTCGAAGCGTTCAAAATATTGCCGTTCATATTAACCGTTCCGTCACTATTGCCGCCAATAACTATTTTATAGCCGTTGGCCCCGTCTATTCCGCCGTTAAATTGGAAAATACCGCCGTCCGAAGCATCAATGGACAACGTTTTATCGGAACTTGCCATATAAATATCATTTTTTGTGACCGTTGACGTTCCGTTGATATTTTCGATAACGCTATTATCTGCAAAAATAGAATTAGCACCTTGGGCCGTAATTGTCAGATTACCTGCCGCATAAACAGCACCTCCGTGAGCATTAACTGTTCCGGACTGGGTTGTTGCCTCAACCGTATTATCTGTAAAAGACGTGTTTTGAATAACCAAATCTTGTGTTGAGCTGATAGCGCCACCATTGGCCGTAATCGAACCGCTATCGGTTTGCGCAATAACATGATTGTCATTAAACAAAGAATCAGTAATTAATCCCAATCTCGTCTGCGAATAAATTGCACCACCGCTGGCAACCGCACTTCCCGATGTTGCTGTCGCTGTCGCCTTATTGGAATAAAAACTGGCAGAAATCCTATCTATTCCGTTACCACCGTTATTCTCACCATAAATCGCTCCGCCCAAAGCATTAACCAGCGCCCCTGTTGTTTCACCGATAGCACTATTACCGAAAAAATAACCCGATAATGAAGATATTGTCTTTTCAACACTCACGGCACCACCACGAGCATAAACCATACCACCGCCTTTTGCAGAAGCAGTATTGTCAAGCGCATTCAACGAAATCAAACCCATGACGCCTTCATTAGACAATGCACCGCCATTAGCCCAAACATTCGATGTTCCCGTTCCTGTTGCAACGGCACTGTTTCCCGAAAAAGAGGCATAAAAATTATCTATTTGTCCGGCATTGGAAAAAGCTCCGCCCACAGCATTGGCACTTAAAGAAGATGTCGCCGTAGCCTCATTATTAGAAAAAGACACCCATTCACTTGCAGAACCGATTGTTCCAATATGACCGTCATTCCGGAGTGCACCGCCCCACACCTGCGCAATAATGTTATTTCCGGTAACATTCACTTTATTATCAGAAAAAGCTCCGTTAATCGTTCCGATATCCCCTTGATTCATCAAAGCGGCACCAGAAAAGAAAACCGAATTTGCAGAACCGCTTCCCGTAATATCCGCCTGTAAAACATTTCGCCCAAAAGTACCGTCAATATTTCCGATTGTTCCCAAATTTTTAATGGCACCGCCGGAAAAACGATGTTGAGCATCCTGAGAAGAAACCTTGTTGACCGTATTATCCGTAAAATTTGCAGAAATATCGCCCAAAGAAACGTTTTCTTCAACCTGAATAATTGCCCCGCCTTCCGTAAGAGCATCCAATCCGTCTGCTACCATCTGAAAATTTTTGAACGTCACGTTCACAACAGAAAGAGGATCGCCGCTCCCGCTATTGGACCCCAAATCAAAAAAGCGTTGATATTCTCCGCTGACACCACCGTCTTTACCGGTTATGCTAAAACCACCGCCATCAATAACATACCCTCCGTTTGGGGCAGAAGTAATTGTTTTTTCGGCATCAACGACAATATCCTGAGTTAATGTAACATTATCAGGCGTCTGAAGGGTTGCTTCCAAAGCATCCCAATCTCCGACATCAGCGGCATTAGCAATATTTGCACCCAAAACAAAATTGCTGACCAAACCGAGAAAAGCGACCTTTCTGTACATTTTAACCTCAATTGTCCATAACGCTTCATTTAAAGAAACCTACTTTTGGTTAAAACATCAAAAAATTAATAATTCCTTACCCAGAAATTTAGTGATTCCAACGATTCGCCTAAAACATAGACTCAGATTCGCTTACAAAGAAAAAAATTTTTTTGCCGAGTTTCTCCGAATCGCAATCAAAATAAATTATTGCCAAAAAACCTATCTTGGATTACGTTTTACCCATGTTTAACGAATCGCACGGAAAGCTATCATGATTACCAAACCACAAGAAACAACCTATTATGACATCGTCGGCATCGGCAACGCAATTGTCGACGTTCTGGCCAAAGTCGGCGAAGGCTTTTTAACCGAACGGAATCTTCCCAAAGGCGGAATGACATTGGTTGATGCCAAAACAGCCGGAAAACTCTACGCCGACCTTGTTCCTGAGCGCGAGGTTCCGGGAGGATCTGCCGCCAATACTGTCGCCGGACTAGCTTCTTTAGGTGGAGCTCCTGCTTTCATCGGCAAAATCCACGATGACGAACTCGGCCAAGTCTTTACCCGCGACATCGGAGCCGCCGGTGTTGATTACTTTACCAAACCACTGAACGAAGGTCCGGTAACCGGACGCAGTATTGTTTTGGTCACTCCGGATGCGCAAAGAACAATGTTCACCTATTTAGGAGCATCAAAAAAGCTCTGTGCGGAAGACATCGATGAGAACACTATTAAGGCCAGCAGAATAACCTACCTTGAGGCCTATTTGTGGGATGAAGAATGCGACAAAGAAGCAATGATTCGTGCCGCTGAAACCGCTCATGCCTATGGCCGCGAAGTTGCGTTCAGCCTGTCTGACAAATCCTGCGTCGACCGACACCGCCAAGATTTTATGGATTTTGTAAAAAACCATGTTGATATCCTTTTTGGAAACGAAGACGAATTGGTCTCTCTTTTTGATGGCGAAGATTTTTACAAATCGCTGGATTTAATAAAAGCTTATGTCAACATTGCCGCCATCACCCGCGGAGCCAAAGGTTCCGTCGTTGTTAACGGTCGCACCAAAACTTTCGTTGAAGCAGAAAAAGTTGACAATGTGGTTGACACCACCGGTGCCGGAGACTTATACGCCGCCGGTTTCTTGTATGGTCTCACTCAAGGACGAAGCCTCGGTACTTGTGCGATTATCGGTTCTATTGCCGCCGCTGAAATCATCGGACACTATGGCGCCAGACCGGAAATCAGCTTACGCGGACTGGTTCGCAACAAGCTTCTTTCTTACGGCAAACGAGCTTAAACAAAAAGCCCCTGAAATCAGGGGCTTTTGCTTTTCAAAACAAGAACTATAAATTCGCTTCAATCCAAGAAACCAAAGAAGACTTGGAATTCAAACCGACTTTGACATCAACTTGTTTTCCGTCTTTGAACATAAAGACTGTCGGAATACTGCGAATACCATATTGAGCGGCAGTGTTCGGAGATTCATCAACATTCATCTTGCAAATCTCAACTTTACCGGCCATTTCCTTAGAAACTTCATCCAAAATCGGAATCAACTGACGGCACGGACCACACCATTCAGCCCAAAAATCAACCAAAACCAAACCTTTGCTATTCAAAACTTCTGTTTCAAACTGGCTGTCTGTAATCGCTTTCATATTTTTCCCTTTCGCAAATCAAGTATTGATGCCTTCTAATATAGTGGATATTTTTATTAAATAAAGCCTGAAATTGAAATATTTTCAAATTTATCTATTCCACCCTCATCAGATTGGCCGTATCCGTCCACAAAATATACGTTTCGACATTTTTTTCGGGATAAAGCTTTTCAACCAACTCTCTGTAAGCATAAAGTTGCTTCCGGTATAAAGAGGGAACATCAGCAACACTCTGTGCTGCCGGACGATTTGTTTTATAGTCAATAATCTTAATAGTATCGCCGTCAATAACCAATCGGTCAATCTGACCGGAAATAATTCTGTCCCCCACTTGCCCCATAATCGGAACTTCGGCTTTTGATTGTTCACCAAATAACGGTGCAAAAACAGGATTGTTAATTAAGCGACAAACCTCTTTTGTCACACGCTCTAACTCAGATGCTGAAACTCCCGCCGCATTATGGAGAATAAAATTGCGAACAAGCTCTTCCCGATCACAAACATCCCCGTTTTGCGGAATAAACTGCAACAATTTATGAATAAGCAATCCTCGACGAAACCGCCCGTTTTGATTTCCGGTTAACGGAGATAAAGACAACTCCTCATCTTCTTCATCTGCTTTTGACGGAGCATACGGCTTGCTTAAAGCACCTTCCTCCGGAGCATTTTTATTAATCCATACCGGCATCTCAAAATGTCCGCTTTCCCGCACAACCTCTTTTAACTCAGGAACTTCGGCCACTTGTACCACATCATACAACAATGTTCCGTCTTCTTTTTGTTCGGCAATTTTTGCCAAACTGCGCCGACAAATCTCATACCAAGATTCTTGCGACGGCGGCGTTGACAACTTATAACCGCACACACATAAGCGTTCTTCGGCTCTGGTCAAAGCCACATACAACAAACGGCGATATTCTTCTAACGAAAGCTCTTTTTCTTTCTGCTTAATTGCCCGACAATTTTCTTCATAATCAGAAGAACTCAACGGATAATACATCAAATCATCAAAAAGTATTCCCGCTTCATTACGAATAGACTTCACCCTAACCGTATCCGGAAGAATAACGACCGGCGCCTGCAACCCCTTTGACCCGTGCACGGTCATAATCCGCACTGCATCCGTATCGCTTTGCTCCAGTTCACGCTTGATTTCAACTTCGTCCTGCTCAATCCAATCAACAAACAACTGCAAAGACGGAACATGCTCCTGCTCAAAATTCAGACACAAATTCATAAACTCATCAAGACCGTCTTCTACCTCCAGCCCCAAACGACTGACAAATTTGCGCCGTCCGCCGATACCGTTCAAAACATATGAATACAGTTCAAAAGGACGAACAAAATCAGCCATATTCAACAAAACTTTAAGCTGATTGTAAATATCGGCATACCGAACATCATCACCCAGTTTGGACCACAAAGAAGCCTTGCCGCGCTGATAACACAAACCGAACAAATCATCATCATTCAAGCCAAACAACGGTGATTTCAAAATCTCCGCCAGCGTCAAATCATCTGTCGGCAACAATAAAAATTTTCCCAGCGCGACCAAATCCTGAACGGCAATTTGTTCCTGCAACTTAATTTTATCAACACCGGCAACCTCAACACCGCAATTCTTACATGCTCGAACAAACTCCTCCACAAAGCTGTTACGCCGCTGTACCAAAATCATAAAATCACTAAAACGCAAGGGACGATTTTGCGAAACCAAACGCTCTCCCTCACCGACCATCTTTTTTATCCGCAAAGCAATCTGCTTAGCCAGCTTAGAACTTGTTGACTCTGCGGTCACCCGTTCTACCGGCGGCAACCAAATATCGGGGTTTTCATCTTCCTCTGCCTCCACCAAAGGCCACAACTCAACGCGACCGCCTTCTCCGATACGTGACGGAATATGCGCCACATCCTGCCCGACCGGTGCAACACCTTTTTTAGCCGTTTCATCTTCAAAAACGCAATTAACCGTATCCAATATCGCCGCTGTTGAACGAAAAGATACTTCCAAATTCACTTCACTAAAACACCCGTTAGCTTCCAACTTGTTTGCAAAATGCTGTCGCATCTTGTCAAACTCCTGCGGATCGGCTCCTTGAAAAGAATAGATGGACTGTTTGCGATCCCCTACGGCAAAAACCGTGCAGTTTTTATCTTTAACACCCTCACCGTCAAAAAACTCATTCGTCAACGAACGAATAATCGCCCACTGATCCGGCGAAGTATCCTGCGCCTCATCAATCAAAACGTTATCTATCCCGCCATCAAGCTTATACAAAACCCAATCTGCCACTTGCGGATTTTCTAACAACTGACGAGTAATGACAATCAAATCCTCATAATCCATTTTGGAATGAAGCGCTTTATATGCGTTATACCCTTTGATTAAGTCATCTGCCAAATACAAAACTGCCTGAGTTGCTACCAACAAATTTAATGCCGCCAAATGATTATCGCATTCCTCAATCCGTTCAACTTCGGCAACAAACATCGCCTCCGCCCGCGGACAACGCGCCATGACCGCCTTGGTAGCCAAAGACTTTCTCGCTTCTCCGCCGGTTGTAAAAAATAATCCTCGATAATCCGCATAAAAATCTTCCGGATGCATTGAGGTCAAAACACACTCCAAAACAACAGCCTTCTTTTTATCCGTATCACTCCCGTTCAACAACGACTGGAGCAAATCTTTCAAAACATCTCTCGGACACTCGGCAAAAAACTTTTGTTTGATGTTCTCTTCCGTTTCGCCATCATCCACGCCCAAACGTTTTGCCGTCTCTGCAACCAACTCATCAACCGAAGCATATTTTTCCAACAAACGACCAATCTTACTGCGGTTTTCTGTTAAACTGTTCATCAGCTTAGGAAACGTAAATTCACTGACTCTTTTCGTAATCAGAGATAACGCTTGTGCCGCTTTTCCTTCCGGTTCGGTTTCAATCTTTTGCAGCAATTTTGCTTTAACATCATCCAGACCTTCTTTGGCCATCCGATCATCCATCACCTCAAAATAAGGAGAAATCTTCGCCTCTAAAGGAAATCTTTTCAAAACTTCCTGACAAAAACTATGGATTGTTTGAATTTTCATCCCGCCGGGGGTGTCCAAAAGCACCGCAAACAGCTTTCTGGCTTGCGCCATAAAACGAGCTGAACGCCTAGGCTCATCGAGAGCAAACCCCAACAATTTTTCAAGTTCCGTTTTTAACGCTTCATCATCAATAACCGCCCATTTACTGAGACGTCCGGCAATACGGTTACTCATCTCCACCGCAGCCGCCTTGGTATAGGTCAAACACAAAATCCTCGCCGGAGCAACATCATTAAGCAACAGCCGCAACACCCTGTCAGACAAAACCTTTGTCTTTCCCGTACCGGCAGAAGCCTCCACCCACACCGACGATTGTGGATTCGAGGCCTGACGCTGTTGATTGGTTGCCAAAGCCATTCGGTTTGCCTTTTCCTGCCGCAAATCAATCATCATCGCTCTGAACACTCCATTCTTTCACACGCGCCAGATGTTCATAATCCGAATATTCCGGAATTCGTTTCGGATTAGGATGACAAATATACGGCGTTGATTCAAAATCAAATACGGCAACCAATCTTTGCAAATTCTCCTCGTTATCGGCCAAGATTTTTTCCATATTCTTATTAACATTCGTCATTTTTTTACCCAATTGCCAATAAATCAAATCAGCAACTGCCGCCGCGGCAATTCCGAAAAACCCGCCTTTTTGCGCAATCAAACCTTCTATAGGCAACTGCGGCGCATAACCTTTTTCCACTTCCTTGGAAGAACGGGCTCGACCGGTTTTATAATCAACAACATTGATTCTGCCATCGGTTGTTTCATCAATTCTGTCAGCTTTCGCCGTAATTTTAAAAGGACCGGCCGGAGCCTGAATAGTCATTTCTCCGCGAACTTCACTGTTCACCTTTTTCACTGTTTGACGATATTCTTCCTCAATGGCAACCAACCACTCCACAGCCTTTTCAAACTTCGGCCACCAAAAAGCTCGCCGCTCCACTGCCAACTTATCCTCAGCAAAGCGCTTTTTGCCCAACGCCAATAAAATCTCTTTGGCATTCTTAGGATACGCATTGGGATACAATAAATTGAATTCCTCCAAAATACCATGTATCATCGTGCCATAATCTGCCATTGTCAAATCCGGTTCAATATCATCCAACGGCTTGAGGCGCAAAATATATTTTGCAAAAACGCTATACGGATCTCGCATCAGCAATTCCACTCCGCTTGCGGACAATTCTCTGGGGCGAGCCGCAACCGGCGGACAAGGCGCCGGTGGTTCAACCTTTTCAAAAACATCCGGAAAATCCAATTGTTGAGCAATTTGCGGATATTTATCAGCAAACAACAGGCTGATATCAAAATCCAAAGCTTTTAACACTGTCTCCAATCGCATCCACCATCGCGACTTAACCATAGGAGTTCCCTGCACCCGTTCGGCACGCGTCAAATAAACATCTTTTGCACCCAACAAATTGCAAAAATCCAATCCCAACACACCAATACTTTTTTCCGGTTGCGGAAAACCAAAATCCCTCTTCATCGGACGAGACATCCACGGATCTCCGGCAACAGCCTGCGGCCATACACCTTCGTTGACCTCACCCAAAATCATAACATCAAAATGGGTCAAGCGAGCTTCAATCGGCCCCAAAATTCGCAAACGCGGATGAGTTCCGTATTTGGGGCGAACCATAACACCGGACATCATCACTTCTGACAATCCCAGATAATCAAAAGGCTCAACCTCACCCAAAATTTCCGCATATTCCAACCAATCAGAGAAAAAAACCGAAGCGGCCTCTCCGGCATCTCCCCTCCACAACAGAGCATTGCCCTCTTTATCTTCTGTCGCCGCCATCACTTCCGCTGTCTGCAAATGCTCTCTGATAAGCACAGACAAATCAACCTTAGACTGTTGCAATAAAGAACGTAACGCCGCCGTTTTTTCTGCAAAGCATTGCAATAAATCAGAATCATCTCCGCGCTCTCCGGCGCGCCAAACACTCTGCTCCACCTGCCGCACGGAGGCTCTGACATCACCATATTTTTGTCCCAAACCACACAACGGATGTTTTAACAGACTGAGAATATCCACACGCTTTGCCTGCTGAGAACAAGCTTTAAGCAACAAACGCAAAAAGCATCCCACCGGCGTCAAAGACAACGGACGACCGGCAGAATCATCAACTTTGATATTCCAACGCTCCAACTCGCCGGCAACCCGTCGAGCCAAATTTCTGTCCGGCGTAACCAATGCCGCTGTTTTTTCAGGCGTTTCCAAAACCTCGCGCATAATCAAAGCAATACTAAGAGCTTCTTGACGAACATCGGCACAATCAACCAGCTTGATGCCTTCCACTGCCGGAAAACGCACACCTCGTCCTTTTAACATCAACCACTTATCCGTTGTTGACGCCGGTCGCATAACTTCAGAAATCAAACCTTCTCGCTCGGCAAAAACCCGAGGACACAAATCCGCCACCTCACCTCTGTCAACATGCAGATATTCTAAGAGTTCTTTCAACTCAAACTGCGGATGAGTATCATCAATCTCAATCCAAGATTCTTCATCCAGCTCCTTATCCAAACCAGATAAAATCACTTCTCCCTGCGGCAGTTGACAAACAATATCAACCAAGCGTTTCATCATCGGAAACGTTGCCGTAGAACCGGCAATAATAACGCGCCCTTGCGGCGGTTTTTTCTCCCAAGCTTCACATTGTTTCTGCAACAAATAGCGTCGTCGTTCACTGGCATCACAAACGCCGCGGTCTTGCAAAATCTGCGGCCAATATGTTGTGATAATTTCTAAAAACTTTAATGTTTGTTGCCAATGCGCCGCATATTCCTCCGGCACCAAATTTTGCAAATTGGCAAAATCCAATTCCTCATTATGAACCGTATCAATAAGGCCTGCCAACTCCTGAGCTAAAGCACACGCTTGCGCAACGCCGATTTTCTCCACGCCATAATCTGTCGGTCGAGCCATAATTATTTTAGTAAAAAGCATCAGCCGCTCGGTCCGCTCCACTGCCGGCTTAACTTCCAGCAAAGCACTTCCGGCTTCGTATGAACTCAAAACCAAATCGTCTTCATCAACATCGCCTATCGGCATCATCCGCGGTAATAACGTCGGAGATAGCCCTCTGCGGCACACAAACGCATCAGCCAAACTTTTACAAGCTCTGCGGTTCGGCAACAAAATCAATACCTCGGGCAAATCGAGTAAATGTCCATCAAATTCCTGTTCCAGCTTTTGCGCCAGAGCATCAACAAAACAGCAAGATGCCGGAATATTATAGATGCGCTTACTCAGTTTCAAAAACCTCTTTTATAAACAAGGCAAAAGCTCGCCCTCTGTGAGAAATCGCCGATTTTTCTTCAGCGGTAAAATTTGCAAATGTCTTGTCAAAACCATCCGGCATAAATATCGGATCAAAACCAAACCCTTTGTCGCCGCTCCGTTCGGCAACAATTTTGCCGTTAACACGCCCCTCAAAAAAACGACACTCTTCCTGCGGCATTTTAAAAGCCAAAACGCATGAAAAATGAGCTGACCAATCCGGATTCCCTGTTTCTTTTAACTCACCGACAAGGCGCTCCATCGCCTGATTAAAATCCCGAACCACCTCTCCGTCGGACAATGTTTTTTCTGCATAGCGAGCCGAATATACTCCTGGACGCCCATTGAGAGCATCAACACACAAACCGGAATCATCCGCCAAACACGGTAACCCACTCAAAGCACTAAGTTGCTCCGCTTTTAACGCCGCATTTTCTTGAAAAGTAACACCGGTTTCTTCCACATCAGGCAAATTCAAATCTCCGGCAGAAAGCACCTCAATATGATAAGGAGCCAACAACTGCCCTATTTCCTTAATTTTTCCGGCGTTATGAGAAGCCACGACCAATTTATCTATTTTCATCAATCAACTCCCAACGCTTTTTTCTGCAAAGCAACAATTTGGGCGATTCCCTGTTTTCCTAATGCCAAAAGTTCGTTAAATTGAGCTTCTTCAAACGGTTCGCCTTCCGCCGTTCCCTGAATCTCAACAATTTTACCGCTTTCCGTCATCACAAAATTCATATCAACCTGCGAATTTGAATCCTCTTCATAATCCACATCAAGAACCGCTTCTCCGTTATAGATATCACAAGAAACAGCGGCCACAAATTCTTTTATCGGATTAACAGTCAAACGTTTTTCGGCAATCAGCTTTTGCACGGCAAGATACAGAGCGACAAAACCGCCGCTGATAGAAGCAACACGCGTCCCGCCATCTGCTTGCAAAACATCGCAGTCCACACATATTGAAAAATCCTTCATTGCCGACAAATTAACGACCGAACGCAATGACCGCCCGATAAGTCGCTGAATCTCCTGCGTACGACCGGATGGTTTCTTGGATTCCCTCGGCACTCTGACTTGGGTTGAGCGAGGTAACATTGCATACTCTGCCGTAATCCAGCCTTTATTCTGCCCCTTCAACCACGCCGGCAATTTTTCATCAACGGTCGCCGTACAAACCACATGGGTATTGCCATATTTAACCAAACACGACCCTTCGGCATACGGATTAAAACGGGGAACAAACTCAATATTGCGGATTTCATTATTTTGACGATTGGAATGGCGCATTTCTTTCTTCCATAACAATTAAACCTGTTATGAAGATTACGTCATAAACAACGATTCGGCAACGACTTTTTATAAATAAACCAAGCTTTAGAGATGCCCGCTCACCAAAAGATTATGATATTTGTAGACTGAGCCGTCTTTCACATTCCAGCTAAAATCTTTAGCCATGGCATGACGCTTCATATCATCAATTTCATCCGGTTTCAAATAAAAGCACTTCAACGCTTTTTCCAGCGTTTCCGTATAAGCATTCTCATTGTTTTTCAAACGTTGAGCCGTCAAATTGCTACCATAAACACGACGTTTCTGAGTAAAGAAAACTTCCGTTCTGAACCCATCAACACCATCGTCAATTGTATCAACCAAACCTCCGGTCGACATTGCAATCGGCAAAGCACCCTTGGCCATAGCCTCCATTTGTGTCAAACCGCAGGGCTCAAATCGACAAGGCATCATATAAAAATCCGACGCCAACTGAACAGCATAGGCAAATTCGTCTTTATAACCGTGAAAAACAAAAATTCTCTTGGCTATCGTCTTGTCAACCTCAGCAATTTTATCTTTGAGCTTGGTCAACATATCAAAATAATTGATATCGCCGGCCCCTCCCAAAATAAATATCGGACTGCGCCCGCGCAAATGCGTAAACTTATGCGCCAAGTTCAAAATCGCCTGCGCGGCAATATCATAGCCCTTTTGCTCCACCAAACGACTGGTGGCACAAATGACCGGAATTTTATCAGCTTCTTTCAGCGCATCAGAAACATCATCAAACTTATAAATATCGACAAGAGGAATAACTTTTTGCTTATATTCTTTATCTGTCGCAATTTTGGATATCAAGCGGATAAATTCCCGTTTGTTCTCGTTTTTGGCGGCAAGATTATTCTCATCAAACACCTGAAAATTAAACTCTCCGAAATATGCATTGATTTTATCTATTTTCGCCTTATTGGGAGAAATTAACTTTTTATCATAGCCATTAACAATACCAAAGAAATTACGGTGATCTTTACGAATTTTCAAAATATCGCGAAAATCGAACCCAAACCCCAATTCCTTTGACACTTCTTCCAAATAGTTCTTAGAAACGGTAACCACCCTGTCCGCCAAATGAAAATTGCAAGATGCCTGATTATAACAGTCATAAACAATCAATGTATTGGTTGCACGCGGATTACTGTTTTTAATCGCCTTCGCATTTTTGAAAACCGTTGACGCCAAATGTTCATAAAGAGAATTCAGAATATGCGATGTATTGTCATAATCCCACCCCTGATAACCAAGATGATGAGCAATATGCACAACAGGAATATTCTTGACTGTTGCCGCCAAAGCTTCAGACATTGAACCATTGTCAACCTGAGCTGTCGTAAAATACTTTAACAAACCGGCCAAAGCGCCGCTGTGCCAGTCATTGGCAATAATCACATTCGGAAAATCCACTTCTTTCAACGGCTTTTCACACAAACTTTTAATCAATATATAGACAGCCTTTGAAAAGAAAGCAAAGCGCTCAACTTCATTAATGTTAAACTGATTTTTAACATAACATCCATCCTGTGCCGGCGGATTATTTTTATGCGGCGTAATGTCAAAGAAACGATCACTTGCCAAAAAGACATATCTGACATTACTGTGTTTTCCGACATAGACCTTAACCTTATATTTGAGCAAAGAAGACTTCTCATTAAAGAAAGGAACCTCTATTGTTCTGACCTCGGTTAAATCAATCGAAAGATGTTCGGCACCCTGATACGTATCCCCGATTTTCTCTGCTTTTTTCTTTCCGGTGTTTCCCAAATACAAAGGAGTAACAATAACCAATTCCTCTCCGTTGTCACCAAAACAGCTGTTAAAAGCCTCCGGCAACTCTGAAGCAATCATCCCCAATCCGCCACATTTCATAAACGTAGCCGTTTCAGCAGAAACCATCCATCCGTGAACAGAACTTATCTGCGGCCACGGTGTTTTTCCCAAACACTGAATTTTTGAAAGATTTTGAATTTCTTGAAGATGGGGATTATTGGTCACCCCGTAGGTAACAGATAATTTTTTCTTGTTAAAGTCTTTTGTTAACAACTTAGACGTGCTATTCGTTTCCGGTATAACCGTATTCATTTCTCAACTTTCCAGAAGCAAAAAATAATTCCACTCTTATGCCTGATTCCAGACGTTTCTAATATGTTTATAAATAAAACCTAACAGTCTTGACTTGTCAAGCATTAGTCACTAAATTTCATACAGATATATCACAAGTCTGTAACATTTAAAGAGAGATGACATGACAAAAAACAAAAAAAGGTTTGACGAAGATATTCTTGAAGAACAAGAAACCCCAAACACCGACAATCTGCCGGAAGAAGAACCAACATCCGATGAGGAAGAAACTCCCGAAACAACCTCGGGAGTAGAAGAGCTTCAAAATGAAATTCGCAAGCTGAAAGAAGACTACCTCCGCGCTTTTGCTGAAGCCGAAAACACAAAAAAACGTTGCGCTCAGGAAATCGAAAAAAACAACAAATATGCCATTTCATCTTTTGGCAAAAGCTTGCTTTCCGTTGCCGACAACCTGCACCGCGCCATTGACGCCGTCGCTCACGACGAAAACAACGAAAACTGCCAAGCCCTCCTTAAAGGAGTGGAGTTGACCGAAGCCGAACTGACTAAAGTTTTCAACAAATTCGGTATCGTAAAAATGGATATTACCGGACAAGTGTTCGATCCCAATTTTCATCAGGTTGTGCAAGAAGTTGAAGATCCGTCAAAACCGGCAGGAACCGTCATTGCCGAACTGCAAGCCGGCTATATGCTCAACGACCGCCTGCTGAGAGAAGCAATGGTCGTCGTAACCAAAGGCGGACCGTCTGAATAAAAGCGTATGTAAAAACCGGATTTTCCATCCGGTTTTTTATTTTTCAAAAAATATACGAGATTCTTTGCATTAACGTAAAAATTTTGTTTCTTTGGTAATATATTTTGTTTATACTCTTGGGCATGAAAAAGCTAAACACATATATTGCCAAACAAATTTTTATTGGTTTTGCCTTGGTTTCCTTCTCTTTGATGTCAATCATCTGGTTGACACAATCGTTGCGTTTTGTTGACCTCATCACCAATAAAGGGATTGCTGTCAGCCTATTTGCCAAACTGACATCATTGCTGATGCCACGCATTTTTTCCATTTTATCCCCCATATCATTGTTTGCCGCAGTCTTATTTGTATACAACCGCATGCTGTCCGATAGAGAACTTGTGGTTATGAAAGCCGCGGGAATCAGTCCTTGGCAAAATGCCAAACCGGCAATCTTTGTCGGATTGCTGATGGCTGTTTTCAATTTTTATAATTTGAACACTCTCATTCCTGCCGCCGAAAGCGAATTTAAAGAACTTCAATGGCAAGTAAAAAATGATGTTTCTCACCTGATGTTCCGTGAAGGAGAGTTTACAACTCTGCAAAACAACCTCACGGTGTTCATATCTTCACACGAGAAAGACGGTTCCATCCGCGGCATCCTGATTAATGATGAAAGAAACCCCAAAACAAAATCAACCGTTTCAGCAGAAATGGGGCGCATCATATATACAGAGAAAGGCCCCCGCATTATTCTTGTTCACGGCAGTCGCCAAGAAATAGACCGCAGAACCCAACAATTTACATCAATAACATTTGACCGTTATTCCGTTGACTTCGGCGCCAAGGAAACATCAAACCGCAAAGAAGCCGGTGTCAGAGAAAAAACATTGTCCGAGCTTCTGTTTGCCGCAGACAATCCGGAACTGTCCCCCAAAGACGTCGGACGTTATGTTGTGGAGGGCAACAAACGTTTCACCACCCCGTTGCTTAATGTTGTCTTTGCCCTGATGGCCTGTACAGGCTTGCTGGTCGGAAACTTTAACCGCCGCGGTCAAATAAAAATTGTGTCCCTTTCGGTTGCCGCCATGATTGTTATTCAAGCTTTGGACCTGTCTTTTGGCAACTTAGCATCAAAACATCTGGCATGGTTGCCGGCGATATACCTAAACTTGCTGATTCCTTTCGGTTCTTGCGTCTATCTGCTCAATTGCTATTGTCCGGCATTCTTTGGAAAAAAGAAGAAAAACGTTCCGTTCTCAGGAGAGGATAATGAATAACCGCTCTCCTTTATACTATCGTTTGTTCTTTTCACTCGGACTTTCTGTCTTTCTCTTGTCCAACACACAAGCATCAACCAGAACAACAGCCCTAAACACAGCCAAAAGCTTTGCAGAAAACACGGCAAAAAGTTTTGATCCTTCAATGAATATGACGGATATTGTTCCGTCAGAAAAAGAAATGAAATCTCAAGAAAAGGACCAAGACATTCATTTCAGCGCCGATGAAATCGAAAACAATCAGGAAAGCAGCACAATTACCGCCAAAGGTCACGTTGAAATCATCCGCGACAATCTGACCTTGTTTGCCGATAAAGTAACTTATAATCAGGAAAAAGATATTGTTACCGCCAACGGCGATGTTGTTTTGGTTGAAAAAGACGGCAATGTTATTTTCTCGGACGAGGTTGTTTTAACCGACAAAATGACACAAGGCGAAATGCAGAACATCAAAGTCATTATGAAAGACAAAACAAGGATTGCTGCCAAATCTTTTCGCCGCGGCAAAAAAGACAAGAAGATTATGTCTAATGTCATCTATACCCCTTGCGATGTCTGCAAAAATGAAGATCCTCTTTGGCAAATCAAGGCTAAAAAAATTGAACACAACGCTGAAACACAGGATATCCACTATCAAAACGCTTATCTTGAAATAAAAGGTGTTCCGGTTCTATACACCCCGTTCCTGTCACATCCGGACCCGACAGTCAAGCGACGCTCTGGTTTTCTGTTTCCCAAACTAAGCACCAACAGTTATTTGGGAGCGGCAATTCAACCTCGCTATTTCTGGAGCATTTCCGATCAGGAAAACATCTTATTTAATCCGATTCTAACCAGTGACAAAGGCGTTGTCGCCGGAGCGGAATACAAAAAATATTTTTACCGCGGCGATTTAAGTGCATCGGGAAGTTATCTCCGTGATCCTGACAATAAAGATGAAAGAGGCAACCTCTTTTTAAAAGGACGTTATGAAGTCAACAATTTCTGGGTCGCAGATACCGACATCAACTATGCCTCAGACAGCGCCTATCTAAAAGACCTGTCCCTGCCCAAAAAAGACGATGCTTGGCTAACTTCCAGAGCATCCCTATTGGGATTTGACAATCGCAACTATGCCGCTATTGATGCCTACTACTACACCTTATTGAGTTATGACTTGCGAGATGCGGACAAACCGACTGTCGTCCCCTTGTTCAATTATGAAAACTACAGTGATCCCAACAAATATGGTGCATATACAAAAACCACCCTCAACATGGCTTCCGTCACATGGGATGAAGGCGGCTCCAGCCAACGGGCAACAATGATAAACTCTTGGAATCTGCCCTATACCAGTCCTTACGGCGAAAAATATAAATTAGCGGCATCGGTTAAATCAGACCTTTTCTATGTTGATGATTATAGTTTTGATAAAGATTCGCCTTTTACCGGTGCCGTTGGCAGAATTTTCCCGCAATTAGGATTGGAATGGCGCTTACCGTTTGTCCGCGCCACCGAGGATTCCCGTCAAATTTTAGAACCGGTTATCGTTGGCGTGGCCGCCCCTAACGGTGATAACAAAATCAACAAAATCCCCAATCAAGACAGCCAAGACGTTGACTTGGACGACACCAACATCTTGGACTTAGACCGCTATGCCGGTTATGACCGCAATGATGATGGCAGTCGTATCAGTTACGGTATCAACTGGAGCGCTTATGGCAACCAATATGGACGCACATCGGCTTTCCTTGCCCAAAGCTATAAATTTAACAAAAACGAAAGCTTCACCGAAGCGGAAGGACAAAACGGAGATTTTACCGATTATGTCGGCCGTATTTACGCGTCACCCAACGAATATTTTGATATGAACTATCGCTTCAAACTGGACAAAGAAAATTATGAACTTACATATAACGAGCTGTCATCAAGTTTTGGACCGGAAATACTGCGAGCATACATTGGCTACATTTACTTCAAAGCCAACGATTCCGAAGCCACCTCTCTGGATTATGGCCGAGAAAGAAAAGAGTTGTATACATCTTTGTCAGCCCGCCTGACAAAAGACTGGTCCTTTAGCATTTATAACCGTCAAGACTTGACCCAAAATGGCGGCTCTTTGGAACACGGCGGCACCTTAACCTATGAAGACGAGTGCTCCCGTTTTCAATTTATTATGCGTAAAGACAATTCAAATGATCCCAATTACGAAGGAGATTTTGAATTGAGCTTTGCTTTCTACCTCAAAACATTAGGTGGCTCAGCAACAAAATAAGGCTTTAAAAGGAGAGAAGATGAAAAAAAAGATTCTGTTTTTGATTTTGGCGCTTAGCCTGATAACAACAAACATCTGCCGTGCCGAAACATTAAAAATCATCGCATTGGTTAATGGAGAAATCATCTCCAGCGAAGACATGCAAAATAGAATAAACGCTTTTTTGCTAAACACAAATATCCCCTATAATACGCAAACAAAAAATATGATAGCGCAAAAAGTCCTGAACGGCGCCATTGATGAAAAAATAAAATTACAAGAAGCCGCCAAAAACGGAATTGAAATAAAACCGGAAGAGGTCAAAGCGGCTCTTCGCCAGTTTGAAAAATCACACAACATTCCGACTGGCCAACTTAGCAACATCCTCAAACAAGCCAACGTCAGCCAAGAAACCTTTTCCGAACAAATAAAATCCGATTTGGCTTGGTTGCGTCTTATCCGCAAAAAAACCGCCATAGAAGGAACGCCGACTCAAAAAGAAATAGAAAAAGCCTTAAGCGAAGCAAAAGAAGATTTAACCACTCCCAAATATATGGTCTCCGAAATCTTTATAAAAAAAGACAATGCCAAAAACCTCAGCGATTTAGTCTACAATCTCCGCAATGATAATCGTTTTGAGCTTTATGCCATGCAGTTCTCCGACAGTCCCAGTGCGGCTAATGGTGGCAATCTGGGCTGGATAAACAAAGGAAAACTCCCTTTTGCCTTAGAAACAGCCCTCAATAAAATGAGCGAAGGAGGGATTAGCGAACCCATTATGGTTGGCGAGGGATACTATATTTTGAAACTGCAAAAAAGATTTGATCCCCAAAAAGACAAACCGGAAATTCCGGATGAAAAAACCATCAAAACTTTTCTTGAAAACCAAAAGATGGAAGCTACATCAAAAAAATTGTTGCAAAAACTCCGTCAACAGGCTGTCCTTGAAATCAGGAATTAATAATGAATCTAACAGATGCCATAAACCAACTCCCGTCACTAAAAACAACCGTCGAAGCCCACGGCTTGCTGGCCAAAAAATCTTTGGGACAAAACTTTTTGCTTGATAGCAACATCACCGACAAAATTATCAGGGAATCTTTACGGCTCCAACAAATAAACGACTTCACCGATGCAAATGTTTTTGAAATCGGCCCTGGCCCCGGAGGCTTGACAAGATCTGTTCTCCGTGCCAATCCGAAAAATTTAACGGTTATTGAAATGGATGACCGTTGCATATCCATCATGGAAGAGATAAAAGAAAAAGCCGGTGACCGCCTGACAATCATCAACGGGGATGCCCTAAAAACCAATATCAGTGAACTAAACGGCGATAATAAACATATAGTCTCTAACTTGCCCTACAACATTTCCGTCCCGTTGCTGACTTCTTGGCTTGAAAACATAACATCTTACAAAAGTCTGACATTGATGTTCCAAAAAGAAGTTGCCGAACGCATTACCGCTCCCATTAACTGCAAAGATTATGGCCGCTTGTCAATTTTGGCGCAACTACAATGCCGTGTCGAAAAACTGCTAGATCTAAGTCCGGAAAACTTTGTTCCCGCCCCCAAAATCTGGTCAAGCGTATTGTTGTTCCGCCCTCTGCCTCAAACATTAAGCGCCGAAGAGTTAAAAAAAGTGGAACATTTGACCGCTCTGGCATTTTCACAGCGCCGAAAAATGATTCGCCAAAGCCTGAAAAGCCTTCCGAACTTAGAAGATATCTGTCAAAAGATAGGCATTCAAACCACTTTCAGACCGGAACAAATTACACCTCAACAGTTCCTCCTGCTGGCTAAAAACGCCTAATTTGACAAAAACTATTTTTTTGTTGATTTTTTCATTTTTTGTGATACATATAAATAATCAACAAAATCATTGTAAAATTATCCACCTTAATTTCAAAAATATGGAACAGAAAATCAATTCCAGACAAGAAGCTATTGACGCGTTCATCTGTGAGTTCGGAACACTCGCTCGTGCACTCAACCCTGCAGCACACGCTTTCGGCGGTTATGACTTCATGAAGTACGCCGTTCGCATCAACGACGGTAAGCCCATGATCGCCTACATCGCCCACGACAAAGAATGCACAACCACGTTCGTCGTGCCCGTTGATGGTAGCACACCGACCATCGAAGACTTCAAAGCCGTCAAAGTCGTCAAGAAGATTCGAACCCCTGAGCAGGCTCGCGACGCTTTCATCGCCGAGTACGGATCACTCGCCCGCGCGCTCAATCCCTGCGCACCGGCTTTCGGAGGATACGTGTTCACCAAGCGCACAATCTGCTACCACAAGAACCGCTTCAAAGCTTTCATCGCGGTCGACACCGACAAGACAACCGTCTTCATCGTTCCGACCAACGGAGAGACGCCGGAAATCGCTGACTACAAAGATGTCACGATTCTCCCGTCAAAGAGTTCTAATTATTAACCTCTACCTAGGGTCTCTGATTGAACAGAGACCCTTTTTTTATGCCTTTTTCCGCATACGATTTGCGAGAGGATGCCCGTGACTGACTTTTTGAAACAACGATTCTGACAAAATATGCGTATAAAGTTCCGTTGTTGAAATATCCTCATGTCCCAACATTTTTTGTACCGAACGCAAATCAACATTATGATTCAGCAAATGTGTCGCAAACGAATGACGCAAAACATGAGGAGAAACATTTGAAGGATAAAGACCGGCTTTGACAGCCACATCTTTCAACGCCTTAAAAAAACCATGACGCGTTACATGTCCCGAAACCGAACGCAAAGACGGAAACAACCATGGAGATCGCCGATTCCGACCAATAAACTGCCAACGGATTGTCTGATACTCCAAAACAGCTTCAATTGCTCGCTCTGCAATAGGAATCAAGCGTTCTTTATTACCTTTTCCTCTGACCAAAATTTGTTTTTTATCAAAATTGATGCAATTTTCCGGCAACTCCACCAATTCGGAAACACGCAACCCGCAGGCATACATAAGCTCAATCATCACAGCCAAACGCCGATGAGAAAGATCGTTGCTTTCTCTTGCTGTTTGTACCAATAAAGAGATTTCCCTCTCCGTCAAAAATTTTGGTAATGGCTTTTCCTTTTTGGGAGCTGTTATATCCAAAGCCGGATTCTCCGAAACCTCATCCTCAGAATATAAAAAACGAAAAAAATCCCTGACGGCAGAAATTTTACGCAAAACAGACCTTACAGCATACCCTTCACGATGAAGCTCCTGAATATATTCCGCAATGTCGCTATCTTTATAATCCACCCACTTTTTACCGCCGGTCATTTCTGAAAATTGCTCAAGATCGCGTCGATAAGCGGCAACCGTATTGGGTGAAGCACCAACCTCCGCCGCCATCATATTCAAAAACGCATCGATAAGATTTTGTCCGGACATCAAAAAGCTACAGTTTAACAGGAATAACTTCTTCCACGTGCTCAACCTTCATTGGCACTTCGTGCATGACGACAAAAACAACCGCAGCTAAAATCACGGCACCGATAACATAATACATCAAATTCGATTTTTTCTGTCTCATTATTGCTTTCCTTAAAAAAATGATTGCGAAAAACTCTTGTTATTATATAGTTATCATAACAAGTTTGAAAGAAAAATTAATATAAAATGCTAAAAACAGATAAAATTATATTGCTTGTCGGCTTGATGGGAAGCGGCAAAACCAGCGTCGGTAAACGCTTGGCTCGAAAATTAAATTTACCGTTTGTTGACGGAGATCAGGAAGTTGAAAAAGCTTCCGGCCTATCTTTGATTGACCTCTTAAAATGCTTTGGTGTTGAAGAATACCGCGCCGGTGAAGCCCGTGTCATGAAACGTTTATTACAAGGAGAACCTTGTGTTTTGGCATCCGGCGGTGGTTCTTTTGTCGCTGAACAAACCCGTCAATACGCCAAACAAAACGCCATAACCGTCTGGCTCAAAGCAGATATCGACGTTCTTTACAACCGCACAGCCGGCCGCAAACACCGCCCTTTTCTAAAAGGCAGTGACAATGAGCTAAAAAACAAGCTTGAAAAATACATCCACGATGAATATCCCTACTATTCCGAAGCCGATATCATTGTTGAAACAAGAGAAGAACAGGTCGACATGACGGTCAACCGCGTCATTGCGGCTATTCAGAGCTTTATAGAATTGGGTGCAAAATGATTTTATATGGAAGTATTGTCTTTATTTGCCTAAGCATTGGCGTCTTAATCGGTTACATTATTAACGGCCGTTTGAACCAAAATAAATGCCTGCCTGTAGAGCAGGAGTTGTCTGATGTTCGAGAAGCGCTCTCGGCTTGTCAGGATAAAGATGCCGAACAAGAAAAAGCAATGCTCAAAAATGTTTTGGATTTTGCTGACATACAAGTTTATGATGTTATGAATCATCGCAAAAACCTCTTTTCGCTTGATATTGCCATGCCGGTGAAAGACATCTTGCAAAAAGTCAAAAATTGTCCGTTTTCTCGCATCCCGCTTTATCGCGACAAACCGGAAAACATCGTCGGTGTCATCCGTGTTAAAACCCTTTTCCGTGAAGCTATTGATAAAAAAGGCAAATACGAAAATATTAATATCGAAGACATCATGACCGCGCCATGGTTTATCCCCGACAACACAACTCTGATTAAACAATTGCAGATGTTCCGCGCTCGTCGGGAACACTTTGCCATTGTTGTTGATGAATATGGTGATTTGCAAGGCATCGTCACACTGGAAGATATTTTGGAAGAAATCGTCGGAGACATCAACGACGAAAGCGACATTCCCAATCTTGACACCATGGGCATTCGCAAACTTGATGACAATTCTTGGCTGGTTGACGGACAGGTACCGATTCGTGACCTTAACCGCAAATACGGCTGGACAATCAATGACGAAAACGCCGTTACCATTGCCGGCTATCTGTTAGATATGACTCAGTCTATTCCCGAACAACACCAAAAATTTATTTTTGAAGGGTTCCAATTTGAGGTCAGCAAACGCCAACGCAATCAAATCAGTCAGATCAAAATGACCAAGCTTAGCAACTAACCGGCGGCTTTCAGCGCACCGATAAACGAGACCGAAGAAATCGTATCCCCCATACCGACCAATGTTACCGGTTTTTCGACCAATATCGTCGGCACGGCAATAACATCAAAACCGCTGTAAGAGCCTATTCCAGCCAAAGCAAAATCATCATCACCGATAACGGCGGCAATTTTGCGCAAACAATCCAAGCCGCAATCGCAAACCTTATGTCCTTTAGCCCACATCAGATTCTCTTTTTGATTAAGATGACCGGTTCCGGCTTTACCGGCAGCAACCATTGCCGCCAAACACATTCCGTTGCGATTCTGTTTTGGCACAACAGGAAAATCCTTATCTTGCAAGGTCAAATACAATCCAAACATATGCAACTGCACTCGGCGACTTCCAACCTTTTGCTTAATCGTCAAAACCGCTTTCAGAATATTCTCTGCCGAACAATCCTCATCACAGATTTTGGCTAAAGCATCCTCGCCGATAACTTGTAGCACTTCTATTGTCTCACGCTCGTTCAAACCAATTGAATCTGCTCGTAACGCTATTTGTTCGACAATCGCCTTCCGCACATCGACATCTTGCGTGGAAGCAACTTCCAGATGCACCAAAGCTCCTTTTTTTTGCCACGATTCAATCGTCGGTACCGATTTTTTTACCAATTCGACACCACCCTGTTCCGCTGTCAGAGCATGATATCCCGACAAAACCACCGCTTCGGGCACATTATTCTCCAAAGCCGCCACAAAATTATCATCAATAACCAAATGAGAATTAAGCGGATCATAGGTTGCAATAAAGCGATTTGACTTCGGACAAACAACCTCATGCCCTTCCATGAGAAAGACATCGTTTTTATCAAATTCAATAATCCAATGAATTAAAGGCGTATCATTTTGACGTTGGACATCCCTTGCTTTACAAATTTTTCCGTTTTCATCAATCGCCAACAGATTGTCCAAATCCAAAAACAATCCGGCTTGTTGCTCTGGCAAAGACGCACAATGATTAATAACCTTTTCAACACCGCACACAGCTAAAACATTGGCAACAATACCGCCTTGTCCGCCCATTTGCAAACGATTATAACCGATATTAGCCACCATCCAATCATAAACCTGACGATTCGCCAACCACTCTTCGGCAATCCCGCGACTAAAACAGCGAAAAACACCTTTAACCACATCAACGGGTTCTTCCAAAGAATAATGACTTATCTTGTTAAGCTCACCCCAAGATATGCCTAACTCCCGAACCAACGCGGACAACGTTTCACCATTGATTTTAACAACCGCATCAATATTTGTATTAAAAGCTGTCGCCACAGCCTTAACCGCAGACATATTGTCCAATGTCTCCGTCACACCGGCATAATGTCCGGTCCACAAGTCCTTTAGTTCTGCCATTTAATTGCTCTGTGCCGTCTTGCGAATAAAATTAACTTTCATCAAAGCCAACGAACTGGCCGAAATTTTAGAAACCGCCTGATTAAACTCAACGGTAGCTTTTGCTTGCTCATACCACTTATGCAAAGCTTTATTTCTCAACAAATCGGCATTTTCAGAACGGCTAAGCTCTTTTACGACCGCCGCCAAATTACCATTTTCCATCTCATGTTTGGCAATTTCCAACCCCTGATTCGCTTCAAAAACAGGAGCCTCTTCTTTTACGCGCTTAATTTGCACAAATTCACTGAGCTTAGAGTTTAAGCGATCCGTCCAACTTTGTTCAAAAGCTTGTTTTTGTTCTTTCAACATCGCCTTATAAATTTTACCGAAACGATTTTTCAAAACCTCTTGCGGCAAAATCCCTGCCGAAGCATATTTGACAATAACCGCAACAGGCTCTTTCATCTTCAGATTATCTTTGGAAATTTCCTGCAGAACCTCTGCTTCATATTCAAATTGTCCGCCGCGTTCAGCCGCATCTTTAACCAGCATTGCCGATGTTAAGATCAAAGCGCCTTCATCTGTGACTTTTGCCAAATTATCCAGTTTGTATTCAGCCTTGTCCATACGGGTAATAATACCCAAAACCGTTGCCACATCAGCCTTGGAATCAATAACATTCAGATTGGTTTTCTCAATAGCGGCAACCTTATCTTTCATTTCCTGATAATCATCGTTTTTTCTCTGCTCAGACAGAAAATCGACTTGATTCTGCAAGTGTTTCACCTGCCGACTCAAATCTTCAAGTTGCCTTTGTTGCTCAATCTTACTGCTTTTAAAATCAAAAGAATTTTTAATCTGGTCCACAATTTGCGGATTCGCCCACAAGGCATACCCCGCTCCGCCCAAAGCCGCAACAAACAGCAACTTTGCCACAAGATGCCGATTAGGTTTCGGCTGAGTTTCAACAGAAGTTTCCGGCTTTTTTTCTTTAACCATTTTAACAATCCTCATGCAGTAAATTCTTGGCATTAAACTTTTTATAGTGTATATAAGATAAAAAAAACTGCAATACATATATGCATTAATTGAACAAAAGGAAGACTATGAAAGTTTTAGGCATAGAAAGTAGCTGTGACGAAACAGCGGCCGCCATTGTAACTGATGACCGAAAAATCTTGGGTTCTTCGGTACTGACTCAGCTTGAACACAAAATTTACGGTGGCGTTGTTCCGGAGATTGCCGCTCGTGCTCACCTTGACCATATTGATGAGATTATAGAAGACACTTTCAAACAAGCAAACCTTCGTCCGGATGAAATTGATGCCGTTGCCGCCGCAGCTGGTCCCGGATTGATTGGCGGCGTAGTTGTCGGTGTCATGGCCGGAAAAGCGCTTGCACTGGCTCTAAACAAACCGTTTATCGCCATCAATCACTTAGAAGGTCATGCTCTGGCCGCTCGTTTGAGTAACGATGTCGAATATCCTTATCTGCTGTTGTTAGTCTCCGGCGGACATTGTCAAATTCTTATTGTCAAAGGCGTTGGCGAATTTGAACGGCTAGGCACCACCATTGATGATGCCGCCGGTGAAGCCTTTGACAAGGTCGCCAAAATGCTCAACCTTGGCTACCCCGGAGGCCCGATGATTGAAAAAATGGCCGAATTAGGTGATGAAAACCGCTTTGTCCTGCCTCGCCCGTTGGCCAATTCCGGAGACTGCAACCTGTCTTTTTCCGGATTAAAAACCGCTGTCCGCAAAATCATTGAATCCTATTCGCCGGACAATAATATCGAACACGCCATCATCCGCAAACAAGATGTTGCCGATATCTGCGCCTGCTTCCAACTGGCGGCTACCGACAGTTTGGTTCGCAAATTGCAAAAAGCCATCGGCATCTTCAAAAGCAAATATCCAAACGGCAAAGACTTAGTCGTTTCCGGAGGCGTTGCCGCCAATACCTACCTGCGCGAACACCTGAAAACCTTAGCCGAAAAAGAAGGTCTTATTTTTGCCGCGCCGCCTATCAAATATTGCACCGACAACGGCGTTATGATTGCTTGGGCTGGCATGGAACGCGCACTCAAAGGATTATACAACGATTTAGATTTCAAACCGCGTCCCCGTTGGCCGTTAGATGGAAACGCTCCTAAAGCCGCCGGCGCCGGAGGAGTTAAAGCCTGATGCGCCCTCTAAAAGAAATCTGCGAAATTTTAGATGTTTTCAAAGCACAAGACGCCAACCCCGATACCGAGCTGGAATACACCAACGCTTTCACGCTGTTGGTTGCTATTGTCTTGTCTGCACAAAGCACTGACAAAGGCGTTAACAAAGCCACCAAAGAACTGTTTAAGATTGCCGACACACCGGCAAAAATGGTGGCGCTCGGTCTGGATAAAATCAAAGAACACATCAAAACCATCGGCCTTTATAACAACAAAGCTAAAAATATTTTGGCTTTGTCACAACAACTCGTCGAAAAACACAACGGCGAAATCCCTCACGACCGCCAAGCTTTGGAAAACCTCCCTGGGGTCGGTCGTAAAACAGCTAACGTTATTCTCAATGTTTGGTGGAACGAACCGACTGTCGCCGTAGATACTCATGTCTTACGGCTGGCAGAAAGACTATGCCTGAGTGACGGTAAAACACCCCTGAGTGTGGAGGCTGATTTAAACAAATTACCCGATGATTACAAACGTCATATCAATCACTGGCTGGTTTTGTTCGGACGCTATATTTGCAAAGCACAAAACCCCAAATGCACAGAATGCCCGATTGCTCATTTTTGCCACTGCAAAGATAAACGAATAACTTCTTGACTTTATATTCCATATGATTAACCGACGACACAAAAATATTATTGTATAATTTAAATTCATTAAGAATTACAGTATCTTCAAAAGAAATTGACACAATGAATATTGCTTTCGATTAAAAAAACAACATACCATTGCCCGAGTTACCCAAACGTATTCAAACGCAGAAGAATTTGCTCTGCGATTAGTTTATTCACTCAAATCATACGTTGCGGATAAAATCAACCGATATATTTGATCAAAGCAAACCCGCCGATAAGCAATACCAAAAACAACACAGATAAAATCCCCAAATGTTTTTCAATAAAATCTTTCATCGGCGCGCCGTATTTTTTCAGCAACCATGCCACCAGATAAAAGCGTAATCCCCGAGCCAAAACCGAAGCAACCGTGAAAGTAAAAACATCCAAATGCACGGCACCGCTGGCTATGGTAATCACTTTATAGGGAAACGGTGTAATTCCGGCCCCAAAAACAATCCACGCTCCCCATTGATGATAATACCCCTTAAACACATCAAACTGTTGCATATAACCATAAAAATTCAAAATCGGCTGTGCCACAACATCAAATAAGAACATTCCGATTCCATAGCCGAAATAACCGCCCAACACACTGGCAACGGTTGCCGCACCAGCAATTTTCCAAGCTTTGCTTGGCATTGCCAATACCATCGGAATCAACATGATATCAGGAGGAATAGGAAAAAAAGAACTTTCAGCAAAAGCCACAACCGCCAAAAACCATAAAGCATTCGGACGTGATGCCAAATCAATCATATAATCATAAACAGCTTTTGCAGTATTATGAAAAATCTTCCCAACCATAACTTTTGCCTTTTTTTATCACACCAGCCAAAGCATAAGCAAAAAAACTGAATATTTATTTAATACCGCCTCAAAAACAAATGAGAGGTCTTTATCAGACCTCTCAATTCCTGTTTAATGAAGCGTCAAGGAAATACGAAGAGATGTTGGTGATGTTCCGGTTATCGTCACATCCGCTCCTGCCTCCGGAATAGCAGATATTGACAAACCAAAAACGCCATTAACCGTCTCGGAAGCTTTGCAAGTACCTCCTCCATAGCTACTCGTCACCAAAAGCAACGAAACATTTACGGGAACAGGACCAAAATTTCCAATCACGGTACCGCTACCGGATATCGTCACACTTGCACCGGTAACATACGATCCGTCATCCTTCCTATAAAGACTTGCAGAATAAGTATAGGGTAAAGGATTACCGCCACCACAAGTACCACTGGCAGAAACACTTAGTGTTACATTATTGTTGTAGATAATATCTCCGCAGGCATAACATTCTTTACTGTTCCAAAAAGGCCGAAAGACATTGACAACCTGACCGTGCGAACAAGTCAAATTTGACGTATCTGACAGTCCTGTCGGACAGTTGTCAAAACATTGATAACAAACTCTGCCATCGCTCAATGTTGTCGATGCTGATGATGAATTATTGCTACAATTTCCTTTTTCAGCATATCCGCTCGGACAATATTCATTACGCTCTTTGGTACAATCATGAAGACAAATTAAAGGTGCCGCTCCTATTCTGTAACCAAAATCAGAAGCATAACAGCCACCATCCGCCAAAGCATAATGCCAATAACCGTTAACGGTATGACAAGGTCCGCCTCCGGCAGCCACTCCATCGGAATTAATCCACGTTCCACTGGTACTGTCCGTCCACCAAAGCTTTTGAGATAAAATACTCTTAAGAGTACCGGAAGCAAGCCGTTCTTCCAAATTAGATAAAGACGTGGTCATTGATAGCGAAGGAATAATATGCTTTTTTCCCTCACATGATGATTTAGGAGTAGCTCTGGTGGTATAATGATCCTCATACTGATCAGGATACCGTTCAGAAAGTTCATAATATTGAGAACCACTCTTGATGCCGACAGGTTCATTACGGCTGGTATACATAACATTAGAACTATCAACATAATAACCAGAACATAATGTTGATGAGATACAATCCGTATAACAAGTTAATCCTTCATACGCAATCATTGTGCAGACTTGTCCCGCCGGAACAACATCATTATAACCTCCGGAAGAACAGGTTTTAGCCGGAATAGCCTCACATTTTCCGTTTTTAAGTTCATACCCGTCCTTACAACTTGTGATTTTGTATCTAGTCAGTTTTTCAGAACCGCAACCGGTATTACAATTTTCATAATTAGCGTTTGCCGGCACAATTGTTAGAGGATAATTAGCCGCCGTACAGTTTGCATTAATATTGTTACACTTACACATACCGCAAACTTTTCCGCCGGATACACCATTCTGCGCATAATCCGGCTTAGTGCTAGCATTGTCACACGTCGTCACACCGGCAGTGTAACCGGCCGGACAAGGTATGGCCGAACAAGTTGTCTGACCTGATGACCAACTCCACCCTTCAGCGGTTTTTGCACTTGTAATCTTATATTTGCCACCATCTTGCGGACATACTTCACAATTACAGCCGGTAGGACAAACTGTTAGATTATAACCGCTACAATTGGCAACGCATGCATCGCCGCTTAATGTATACCCGCTCTTGCATACACATTTGTACTTTGTTGTACCGTTGTAAACACAAGATTCGCAATCAGCATTCGCTAACACCGATGTTCGATTATAGGCACTGTCACATCCCGTCTGTTTATACTTCCCTTCACACTCCATACACTTCAATCCCGTCGGACAGGTTGATAAATTATATTCTGCCGGACAAGCACAGCGTGCATATTTCATTGTGTTGACAGATATTCCCGTCGATGCTCCCAAACTGGTCGGCTGACGTGTTCCTGACAAGTTTGCCACCACATCGCTTTTAACCACGGCTCCATCCATAACCGCCGCTTTTCTTTCATCAAAACAACCTTCGCTAAGCTCTTTAGGTAATGAACAGTTGCTTGTAGTATATTTGTAATAAGAAGTATCGCAAATACATTCTTCATAACAGGTCAAACCGGCTATCGGATGAACAACTCCTTTACCAATCCGATGTTCCGCACAACCATCCAACAACCCATAAGTCGAACATCCTCTGTCACCTCCGGTACTGCCACCGTCATTAACACGATTTGTACCATAGCTTTTGTTATCGCCCAAATAATCAGGCAACCACGTCACTTTGGCAAGTTGATAACTTTCGCCGGAAGAAGCATATGAGGCCGGTTCCAGTGGTGTAGGGTTTTGTTTTAAGAGGAGGTTGGCTACCGCTTTATCAATTAAGAAAAATGACGTTAAAGCGAAACATAACAAAGACAGATGATGTTTCATGGCAGCCTCCTTTGCTTAAAATAGAACCGGTCTCACCAGTCTATTTTAACAAAATCAGCGCAAAGTGTCAACAATCAATCACACAGGGAGGACAAAAAACATTCCAAGAAAACCTTTTAACATATACTCAACAAATCAATGATGATGATGATGATGATGATGATGATGACAATGGCAATGCTCATGCCCGCAAGAACATTTATGCCCTTTTTCTTTCTGTCGTAAATAAGCTTCCCAAGTATTTTCCATCAACATTGCCACCGTCATTGGACCAACCCCGCCAGGGACCGGAGTAATATAACCGGCAACATCTTTAACATCATCAAAATCAACATCCCCGCACAGTTTGCCGTTTTCATCTCTGTTCATTCCCACATCAATAACCACGGCACCGGCTTTTATCCATTCTTTTTTCACCATTTTTGCCTGCCCGCAAGCAGCAACCAAAATATCTGCCTGCTTCGTTAGTTCTGACAAATTCTGTGTTTTGGAATGAGCAATTGTCACTGTACAATGATGATTAAGCAACAACATCGCCAACGGTCGCCCCACAATATTTGAGCGCCCGATAATAACGGCATGCTTTCCGGCAAGCTCAATTTTTTCATTTTCCAACAAACGGAGAATACCTTTCGGAGTTGCCGCCACAACGGCTTCTCGTTCATTTTTAGCCAAGGCACCGATATTTTGTGTTGTAAAACCATCAGCATCTTTAATTGGGTTGATTTCCTGCAAAATAACATCCGGATGCAAATGCTTCGGTAACGGCAATTGAACGATAATACCGTGAATATGATGATTGTCATTCAACTCCCGAACACTGGAACACAAAGCGTTTTCGCCAATACTATCAGAAAAAGACAATACCTCACAACCAACACCCACTTCAGCCGCCGCTTTCTTCTTATTGCGAACATATACTTGACTGGCATTATCATCACCGACAGACACAACTGCCAAAACCGGCATATCCGTCCCGTCATCCGCTTCAATCTTTTGCAACAACTCTTGCTTTATTTTTGTTGCCAGAGCTTTTCCATCCAAAATTTTTGCCGTCATTCTACTTCTCCAGCCATTTTTCCAATTTTTGCCGCAATTCCTGCGGATTCCCCGAAATCAAAATTCTTTTGCAACGATCCGTTTCCCCGCTAATGATTTCAAAACAACCTTTTGCTTCTTTCAATTGCTTGCTGAGAAACTTAATCAGCTCGTGATTCGCCTTGCCTTTTTCCGGCACACTGACAACACTGATTTTAAGATATTCTCGCCCATCGGCATCGCCAAAAACATCCCCTTTATTACAAGAAGAAGAGTTAGGCGTTAACCTAACTCTTAACAAAATACCGTCTTGTCTTTCTTCAAAAACCATCTGTCTTTAGATAACCAAAGCGCTCAGACGATAAACCAAGCGGCACAAAAACAACAATGCCAACAACAAAATAAACGGAGACAAATCCAGACCGGAAACCGGCGGAACTTTTTCCCTGATTTTTTTATACACGGGCGCCGTCAAATTATCCAAAATCTCAACGGTTTTTTGAGCATACTTATTAGATGGCTCCAAAACCTTGAAATGAATCAACCAATACAACACAACCTGTACAACGACGATTTTAAAGTAAATATCAGCCAACAAACCGATAATATACAAAAAAGGTTCGATAATTGCGCCCATTAATAACTCCTCAAAAGATGTAATTTCTTTTTTTTACATACTCCCAAACGCCCTGACTGTCAATCTTTTCTCAGGCACGCTGTGCAACCCGTTCAAAATCACGAACGGTCACCCCGCGCCGGCGTGGAACACGAAGAGAATTCTGTGCTTGATCTTTTTGCAACATTTCCCGCTCAACTTCTTGCTTAGATTTTCCGTAACGATATCCCATCATAACCATAGCCATAAAAGCGGCAGAATTACCCCTCAAAGCATTAACCTTCTTTCGAGCCTCTTCTTCATTTTGCGTTTCCGGCTTAAATGTTGCAGGATCAATAATATTGTCTTCAAATTCTGCTCCGATTTTTTGAGCAATATACCGACCGCCGCGTTCAATAATCGATCTTTCCAACCGCTCTCTTTCATCCGAACGCCCCTTTGTTGCCTGCATTCTTGCTCGCAAACGCCGCAGCTCAGCCAGCTTAAAACGCATATATTCAAGTTTACGGATAGCATCTTCCCGATAAAACCCCTGAGAATGTAACGCAGTAGAACGATACAAATCCATCACGCGTTTCATTTCCGTTTCACGATTATCCAAAAAACCGATAAACCCGTTTCTGGCATCGACTTCTTGTCGTGTCGTACCATTATTATTAATCGCGGTTTCAATCTTCTGAGCAACCTCAATCCAATCGCGATATTCCGATTCCGGACTCTGTTTAGCATCCATTTCCTGCAAAGAAACCGCCAAAATATAATCCAAGTCATATGTGCTGACAACAACGTTCTCAGCGACTTTTGTCATCGGACGATGCTGATTTTCAAGCAAATTATCGGCTTTTCTTTTCAGTTCGTCTTGCTTGACGAAAGCCAAGGCTTCTTTAACTTGCTGTCCTTTCTCCCTATCCTGAGCACTAAGCTGACGCAAACTTCCTGCGCCGTTTTGCATCCTTTCCAAACCTTGGTCATAGTCCCGTTTAAAGTCGGCATATAAATCCAAATATTTCTTATCATCGTCTGTGATTGGCATTGTCAAGCCTCCGCAGTTAAAATTTTTCAAAAATGATTTTGCCTTGTTCTATCCAGATGATTCTGTCGATAACCCATTCGCTGATTTGCTGTATTTTCTCCAACTCAAGCCCCATCGCTTCTCCGACACGACCGATAAGCAGAACCTCTTCATCCGACAAATCACCATCCGAACTGGCCAGCATACACATCTCCTTAATCAGACACATTGCTTGATATCTGTCTTTAATGCTCTTAACTTTTTCAACCAATTCATCATCACTGACAACCGCCAAAACCTCGTCAAAACGAGAAGCCGGAACCCCATATGCCAAAGAAATCTCATGAACAAAGTTTTTCTCATCTTCGTCAAAGTTTCCATCTGCCTTTGCCAATCTGACCAGTGCTTGCAAAAACGTAATTTTATCACTTTCACTCATTTCTGCGACATATTGCATTTTTCTCTCCTTATTAAACTCTGACATCCGATATTCTCCATGTTTGTTTCTACGACAATAATACAGGGAAACCGTTAATTTTTCAATTAAAAAGCATTCTCCCCTCAATAAATTATCTTCTAATGTAAAAAAGATTTGAAATTGACCGCCGATTATCATAAAATTAGAAGAAGGACGATAACAAAACAACCGGATACAACGTGAAAAAATATTTTATTAAAACATTCGGCTGCCAAATGAATGTTTATGATTCTCAGCGTATTGCCTCCATATTGGAAAAACTGGGTTTCTCGGCAACATCTTCGCAACCGCAGGCAGACATTGTCATTTTCAACACATGCCACATCAGAGAAAAGGCGGCGGAAAAAGTCTTTTCTGACCTTGGCCGAGCCGAACTGATAAAACAAGAGCGTGCGGAACAAGGGCTTGACACAATTATCGGCGTTTGCGGTTGTGTTGTTCAGGCCGAAGATGAACAAATCGCCAAACGAGCTCCTTTTGTTGACTTTGCTACCGGACCGCTGACCTATCATCGTTTGCCGGAAATTCTGGCACGTATCGGACACCAAAAAGGCCAACCGATTATTGATACCGAATTTCCTGTTGAATCAAAATTCGACTATCTTCCGGATCATCAAGCTTCGGGAGCATGCTCTTATCTTGCCATTCAGGAAGGATGCAACAATTTCTGTACCTATTGCGTTGTTCCCTACACACGCGGTGTTGAAACCTCTCGTCCTGTTGATGAAATAATCAAAGAAGCAAAACGTTTGGTCGCTGACGGAAGTTGCGAACTCAACCTGTTGGGACAAAACGTCAACTCCTATCATGGAGAAGACAACAACGGCAAAGAACGAAATCTGGCTTATTTATTGCGTCAACTCAACGAAATTGACGGATTGGAACGCATTCGTTACACCACATCATATCCGGCAGACGTCGATGACGACCTGATTGCCTGCCACAAAGACATGAAAAAACTGATGCCGTATCTGCACTTGCCGATACAATCGGGATCCGATTCGATTCTCAAGGCTATGAACCGTCGCCATACTTCCGGTGATTACCTCAAAGTGATTGACAAACTGCGCTCCGCCAATCCAGACCTCGGATTCTCATCCGACTTTATCGTCGGCTTTCCCGGCGAAACGGATGCTGATTTTCAAGCAACATTGGATGTTGTCAACAGTGTAAAATACATTCAGGCTTTTTCATTCAAATATTCCCGCCGCGCAGGAACACCAGCCGCATTGATGCCTAATCAGGTTGAAGAAAAAGTCAAAAAAGAAAGATTGGATATTCTACAAGACTTATTATTTTCCTATCAGTTAAAGTTTAATAAAGAAAGTGTTGGTAAAGTAATGCCCGTACTGTTTGATATGAAAGGTCGCCACAAAGGACAGCTCATCGGACGCACGCCTTATATGCAAAACCTTCACGCTGAACTGGGCAAAGAATGCCTAAACAAAATAATTAACGTAAAAATCACCGATGCTACTACAAATTCGCTGTCGGGTATCAGGGAGGAATAGAAAATGGCAGAATTAAATTTTGAACTGTTTAACAACACATTGGTTCAACAACTTGTCGGCCCTCAAGACGCCAATCTGCGGTTGATTGAAAAGATTGCCGGTATTGAAGTTGCTTCTTTCGGCAACCAAATGACCCTGAAGGGAGATACCGGCGCCATTGAACAAGCTAAAGCCGCCATTGAAGTCCTCTATAATCGCGTCAGCAAAGGTATCGAAATAAACGAACAAGAAGTCAAAGCCGCTTTGCGGATGACCGGAGACGGCATCTCGGGAGACGAAGCCCAAAACCTGAGCGATATTGTCCTGAAAACAAAAAAACGCCACATCTATCCGCGTTCGGCAACGCAGGCTACGTATATTCAGGAAATGATGAAAAATGAGTTGGTCTTTGGCTTGGGTCCTGCCGGTACCGGTAAAACCTATCTGGCTGTTGCACTCGCCGTATCAATGATGTTGGAGGGTCGTATTGATAAAATCATCCTTTCTCGTCCCGCTGTTGAAGCCGGTGAAAACTTAGGTTTTCTCCCCGGTGACTTGAAAGAAAAAGTCGATCCTTATTTGCGTCCCTTGTATGACGCTCTGTACGAAATGCTTCCGGCAGAACAGGTTGATAAAAAAATAGCCATTGGCGAAATCGAAATCGCCCCCTTGGCTTTCATGCGTGGCCGCACGCTCTCCAACGCTTTCGTCATTTTGGATGAGGCGCAAAACACCACGCCGATGCAAATGAAAATGTTCCTGACCCGCCTTGGTGAAAATTCCCGCATGGTTGTCAACGGAGACCTGTCTCAAGTCGACTTGCCCCGCGGAACAATTTCCGGCCTTCGTGATGCGCTCGAAACACTAAAAGACACACCGAGCATCAGCTCTGTCCGCTTTAACGCCACGGATGTTGTTCGTCACGGTTTGGTTGCCAAGATTGTAAAAGCTTACGAAGAAAAGAGCAAAAAAGAATACGGTGATGAATAAAAACATTCTGAATCTGTCGATTGACGAACCATTGTGGAACACTGTCCTTTCCGACTGTCAAAAAATCTCCGAAAGCGTACTTTCTGAGGTTATTGATTTTGTTTCGCAAAATGAAGACATTGACTTCTTAAGTTTCAACAAACCGATTGTTGTCAACTTGTCTTTAAGCAACGACGCCGAGGTTCACACTCTCAACAAACAGTTTCGCAATATGGATAAACCGACAAACGTTCTGTCTTTTGCCAATATTGATGATGAAGCTTTTAATGAAACCATCGTCGCAAGCGATGAAATAGAACTCGGAGACATTATCATCGCACTACAAACCATGGAACGTGAAGCAAAGGAACAAAACATCAGCTTTCACGACCACTATTGTCACCTTTTGGCACATGGTCTGTTGCACCTTCTCGGCTTTGATCACCAAGATGACGAAGAAGCGGAATATATGGAAGGTTTTGAAGTCGATATTCTAAACAAATTAAACATCAGCAACCCCTACAAGGAGTAAAAGACACTATGTCTGAAGAGTCAAATTCCACTAATGGTCTTTGCAGTTTTGTAAAAAACATTTTCAACCGCCGTCAAACAGAAACCGTTCGCGAAACAATCGAAGATTTGATTGAAGAAGCCAATACCAACGGAGAAGAACAGTTCAGCGAACACGAACAACTTCTTCTAAACAACATTCTGTGCCTGCGTGACAAAAAGTGCGGCAACGCGATGATTCCCCGTGCCGACATTGTTGCTTTTCAAAAAGACGGCAACGTTGAAGAATTGGCCGAATTAATGGTAACCAAAGGCCACTCTCGTATCCCCGTCTATGGTGATTCCTTAGACGACATCATCGGTGTCATTCACGTTATTGATCTGGTAAAATGTCTGTTAAAAAACAAAAAAGACGTAAAAATATCAGAAATCGTTACTCAAAATGTCCGCTTTGTTTCCCCATCCATGCGAGTTCTCGACCTGTTGCATGACATGCAGATAAACAAAATCCACATGGCTATGGTTGTTGATGAATACGGCGGCATTGATGGTCTTGTAACCATTGAAGATCTTTTGGAAGAAATTGTCGGCGACATTGAAGATGAATACGATTTTGCCGAAGATCCGACCATCATCGTTCAAGAAAACGGCATTATCATTGCCGATGCCAAGGCCGAAATCGAAGAAATAAAAGATACTGCCGGAATTGATTTGTCAGCCGGCATTGATGAAGAAGATATGGAAATCGACACTTTGGGAGGATTGGTTTTCCATATTGCTCAAAGAATCCCCAACCGCGGTGAAATAATCGAAGGTTTTAACGGAACCAAATTCCGCATTTTGGAAGTTGATCCCCGCCGTATTAAAAAGATTATGATAATCACACCACAAGAACCGAAAGAAGATGCAGGGAATGAAGAATAAACTTCAGCAATATCCTAAAGTTTTTTCTTTTTTGGCTGGTTGGCTGGCGGTTGCTTCTTTACCGCCGTTTTATCTCTTTCCGGTTTTGTTTATTTCCGTGCCTTTGCTCTTATGGCTAATCGAAAAACAAAGCGGATTTTGGTCGGCTTTTAAAATCGGCTACGCCTTTGGCTTCTCCTTTTTTGCCTTTGGCCTTTTATGGATTGGTAACGCCCTGTTGATTGAGGCGGAATCTTTCGGCTGGTTATACCCTGTTGTCTGGCTGGCATGCGGTTCATTTTTCGGACTGTTCATCGCTTTTCCCACCGCTCTTAGTCGCTACGCCCCGACACCGACTGCCCGCTATCTATCCTTTGCCTGCTGGTGGGTTGTTTTTGAATGGATACGGAGCTGGTTTTTAACAGGGTTTCCGTGGAATCTTATCGGCACGACATTGGCTTTCAGCGATGCAACAATCCAACTGGCATCTTTGGGCGGAACATATCTTTTGTCTTTTATTGTTTTGTTGCTTTCCGGAGCTCCTTATCTCTACTTTACCTCCCCTTCCCAAAAACAATTGACAATCATAAGCCTGTCAATTCTGTTTGCCGGCGGATTGATTTACGGATACGGCTTTTTCCGCCTAAAAAATGATACCAAAGAAGAAGGTTCAACCACAATCCGCATCGTTCAACCGGCCATTCCGCAAACAATGAAATGGGACAGAGAATCTCTGGAACAAAACCTTCAACGCTACGTAGATTTGTCAATAAAAGAAGATAATAGCAACGTTGACTTTACCATTTGGGGAGAAACAGCTGTTCCTTTCCCCCAAAACCTTGACAATCCGCAACTGCAAAACATCTTGCCGGCCATCCCCCCGCACGGATATTTAATCACCGGCTTAATTCGTTATACTCGAAATAACGACGCTTTTATTCCCTATAATTCAATGTTTGTCATCAATCCTCACGGAAAAGTAGCCGCCTTTTACGATAAATCACACTTAGTTCCCTTTGGAGAATACATTCCCTTGCGCGAATACCTCCCGGAATGGATTCGTCCGCTGGCAAACGCCATCGGCACCTTTGGAGCCGGCAAAGGACCGCAAAGCATTCGTTTGGAAACCTATCCCTCTTTCGGAGGATTGATATGTTATGAAGTTATTTTTCCGGCAAAAATAATCAATCCGGATTCTCGTCCGGAATGGCTGGTCAACCTAACTAACGATGGCTGGTACGGAGATTCTTCCGGTCCGCGTCAACATTTGGTCAGCACCAAACTGCGAGCTGTTGAAGAAGGAATAACGATTATCCGCGCTGCCAACACCGGCATCAGCGCAATTATCTCTCCCTATGGACAAATAATCAAATCGCTGGAGCTAAACAAAAGCGCCTTTTTAGACGCAAAATTACCCAAGCAGTCGCAGTTTTCCACAACCTACAGTCGATTCGGAAATTTGACAATTTTATTAATCTGCGGCCTGCTATTATCAATCAATCACTTCCTGCACACAAAAAATTTTAGTAAATCAAAAGGTTAACAACACAACTTTTGCTAAAACAAGAGTTGATAATACAATATATTATATAAAAAATCTATTGACGAAAAGCCACGATATCATTATGAATAGATATTATATGATAAGCAATTAAGGATAGAACGCATGATTAAAGAAACAAATAGAAAATCTAGCCGTGGCCGCACTCCTTTGGGCGACCCCAATCCTATTGATGTCCATGTCGGAAACCGTATTCGCTTAAGAAGAACCCTTCTTGGCTTAAGTCAAGAAAAGCTAGCCTCTTTATTGGGTTTAACATTTCAACAGGTTCAAAAGTACGAACGAGGAATGAACCGTGTCGGAGCCAGCCGTTTGTGGGACATCAGTAAAGTATTGGAAGTTCCTGTAAGTTTCTTTTATGAAGACATGAACAAAGATGTCGCCAGCCAAAGCCCTCGTACATTCAGTATTCCTGATTGTCCGCAAACATTTTTAAGAGAAGACGACATTCAGTTTGATGCTGACCCTATGCAAAAACAAGAAACGATTGAATTGGTCAAGGCTTACTACAAAATTTCCAATCGCAAAGCCGCCAAACATCTTTTCGACCTCATTGTTACCATGTCAAAAACAACCTACAACAACAATGATGATGAATAAATATTGCTGATTTGCAAAAAAAGCTGGCTTTTTGCCAGCTTTTTTTTATGATACATAAAAACATATAAAGGACAAAAACATGAGCTTCTTATTCACCAGTGAATCCGTCTCCGAAGGGCATCCGGATAAAGTTTGTGATGCCATCTCCGATAATTTGCTTGACTTATTTCTGTCAAAAGAAAAAACATCCCGCACGGCTATCGAAACCTTGGCCACCAGCAATCGTGTCGTTTTGGCCGGTGAAACCTCTTGCTCGCTAAATATTGATAAAAAAGAAATAGAACAAACCGTACGACAAACAATCAAAAACATCGGCTACGAACAACAAAACTTTGACTGGAAAACTGTCGAAATAGAAAATTACCTGCATTGCCAATCAGCCGATATTGCCCTTGGTGTTGACAGAGACGGTGCCGGTGATCAGGGAATTATGTTCGGATATGCAAAAAACGAAAAAGGCTTTGATTGTGCATACATGCCTTTGGCAATCAGCTTGTCACATCAAATCTTGCAAAAACTCAAAGATTATCGTCACAACCAAACTTTCCAAGGATTGGAACCGGACGCCAAAAGCCAAGTAACCATTCGCTATGACGATAACGGACAAGCTATTGGCATTGAAAAAATCGTTGTTTCCACCCAACACCAAGAAAACCTATCCATTGAAGAGATACGTCATATTGTCAAAACCGGCTTGTCAGAAATTCTGCCGGCAGAATGGCTACCGCAAGAAACCAACCTTTTGGTCAATCCAACCGGACGCTTTGTTATCGGTGGTCCTGAAGGAGATAGCGGATTAACCGGACGCAAAATCATCGTTGACACTTATGGCGGCTATGCACCGCACGGTGGCGGAGCTTTTTCAGGCAAGGACGCCACAAAAGTCGATCGCTCGGCGGCTTATATGTTACGTTATCTGGCCAAAAATATTGTTGCCGCCGGATTAGCAGACGAATGCCTGTTACAAATATCCTATGCTATTGGTATTGCCGATCCTCTTTCATTTTATATCAACACCAACCACACTGCCAAAGTTGATGAAACTGCTATTTTAAACAACATCAAACAGATGGTCGACTTAACTCCGAAAGGGATTATCAATCATCTGGAACTGCAAAAACCAATTTACGCCCCAACCGCCGCCTACGGACATTTTGGTCGCACACCAGAAAACACAGGAGCTTTTTCATGGGAAAAACTAGACTTGGTAAAGGACTTAAAAAATGCTTTCAACTGCCGCTAAATCAGACGATAAACCCAAATTTTACGGCCGCCGCATGGGACGTAGAATTCGCAAAGCCAAAACAACGCTGTTGGATGCGTTTCTGCCTCAACTGAAAATCCCAGCCGAAATGCCTATTAACAAAGAGACACTGTTTTCAACACCCGTTGATAAACTTTATTTGGAAATTGGCTTTGGCAATGGCGAACATCTGGCCGGACAAGCCCTCAAAAACCCTGACATCGGCTTTATCGGTGCCGAAGTCTTTAAAAACGGCGTCGCCAATTTATTATCAATCATCACCGGCATCAAAGAAGGAGAAAATCTTCCCGAACACATCTCTATTCTTCCGGAACGCAAAGACAACATCCGCGTGTTTGATGATGATGTCCGTTTGCTTTTTGCCAAAATACCGGACAACAGCGTTGATAAAATCTTTGTGCTGTTTCCGGATCCTTGGCCCAAAAAACGCCACGCCAATCGTCGCTTTATCAATCCGGACAACCTAAAAGAAATCGCCCGTATTCTAAAGAAAGGTGGCATTTTGCGCGTTGCCACCGACCACAAAATTTATAAAAGATGGACTTTGGAACAACTTCGCAATCATAATGCTTTTAAATGGACGGCCACCTGCGGCAACGACTGGAAACACGCTCCTGCCGACTGGGTTGAAACAAAATACCAGCGCAAAGCCATCCGTGAAGGGCGCCGACCGGTATTTTTAGATTTCGAAAGAGTATAAACCACCGGATACCTACAAATTTTCCACTTACTCCTTATATCGAAAATATAACGATATAAGGAGTTAAGCTATGGAAAACATTAATACATTACCACCAAAAATCAAAGATTATTCATACCAAGACTTTACCCCTGACGATGAAAAAGATTTCTTTGTCAAAACCATTAAGGACGAACGACTGATTGACTATGTTTCCGGTCTGGATGCTGAGTTTGACCGTGACATGTACAATTTCGGCGATGAAGAAGACTTGCCCAACAGCGATCGGATTATGCAATGTCAGGCCAAAGGCATCCGTCAGGAAAACTGCTTTGACATTTAGTTTTTTAGAAAAGGAGACAAATATGCCTGCAAAAATAAACAAACTAAACATTTTTCTATCAAATCTGGCTGTTTTGAATATTAAAGTTCACAACCTGCACTGGAATGTTATCGGCCCCGAATTCATGCAAATTCACAAAATGACTGAAGATATCTACAAAATGCTGCAAGTACAATTCGATACCGTAGCAGAAACAATGAAGATGCAGGGTAAAATGCCGATGGCCACCACTGCCGAATATGTCAAAAACGCAACAATAAAGGAAATTAAAAGCCGTGATTTTCAAGTTTATGAAGTATTGGAAGAACTGGACAACGATTGCGGGATTATTATGGATCTGGCAAAAGAAATCCGCGATGAAGCCGACGAAAATGACAATTTCCAAATTGCCAACCTATTTGAAGACTATCTGGACATTTATTCAAAACAGGCGTGGATGATTAAAGCCATGCTTCAAGAAGATGTCGAAGGCATAGAAGACGACAGCGACGAATAAAATAGTCAAAAGCGCCCTTTTTGGACGCTTTTTCTTTTACTTACACTTCATTAATTTTTTCAATTTTTCATATGCAGGCGTATTTGAAATATAAAAAATAGAATTTACAGACCGCTTAAGATGTTCTGTAACCGACCTCATAATAAAATCAAAAGACGTTTTATTATATAAATCACTATAAGTCATCAAAACCTTATTTGCCATTTTCAAATTATCTTGAAACACCGTTTCATCACAATTTTCTGCACTGTTTTCTGCAATTTTGCATAAAATTGCTTCCGTATGAAATTGCACGGCATTAATTTTATCAACACGATTAAGATGTACAGCTTCTTTCATTCTGTTTCTGGCATCTTCACAAACAATAGCCATATCATAAAACTTATTAATTGCATTAATATATTCTATATCTATTTTTCCAACAAATAAGTTTCTAACTTTAAACCACTCTAGTGTTTGGTATAAAGGAGCCGTTTTATAAATATCTTCAGCAACAACCGTTAATTTTAATCGGTTTAATGCTTCCTCAATATTATCAATTTCAAGCTTTACAATGGTTGCTGCTCTTCTTAAATCATCCTTTTTTTGACATTTATAAACAAAATAAGCAACCAAACCAACAATAGCCATTACTATTGTTTGAACAAAATTACTATTAAATATCTGAAAAAAAACATTACCCATAAAGCACTCCTTAACACTGCAGACCGATTATTGCATCATCTATCACAACAACATTCACTTTATAATAGCTTTATTCCTCCTTTTTTCAAAACAAAAAAATATATTAATTCTGCTTAAAATACCATTTACCCCACCCAATAATAAAAACTCCGCTGTTAAAGCAATGCTTTTATTTTTAATCTGGCGTACCCAGAGAAATTACTCGGCGCTCCGCTTGAGTTGCACTGGCGCTCGTTCGCTCCGCTCTCCGGCGTTCTCCCGCCCGCCTTTCCGCCGCTACGAAAAGCTTTGCCTTTCTACTTGCGGGAACAACTAACCTTTGCAGTGGCTACGCCTCGCAAAGCTAAGAGACGTTTCGCTGGTAGTCGAACCCACTTCTTCGTTAGTTCAAATCCGCCGGTACTCAACATAAACAAATACCACCTGCAAGAGGTGGTATTTGTTTATGGCGTACCCGGAGGGATTCGAACCCACGACCCTCAGCGTCGGAGGCTGATACTCTATCCAACTGAGCTACGGGTACATCAACGATTTTATTTACTACAATAAAATATTGCTAAACTCAACCCCAAAAATCGCTTTGAATCACTTTTTCCCGCATTTTTTCCTTGACTTATCCCAAATTTATGAGTATTAAGAGGCAACTAGTTTATTTATAAGGAATTTGAACAATGGCTAAAAAATGTGATATTACCGGCACCGGCGTTATGAGCGGCAACAATGTCAGCCACGCTAACAATCGTTCTCGTCGTCGTTTTATGCCGAACCTGCAGGTTGTTTCTCTGTTGAGCGACACTTTGGGCAAAATTTTCAAACTCAAAATCTGCTCTAAAACCCTCCGTTCTATTGAACACAACGGTGGTTTGGATGCATACTTGGAATCTACTTCCAACAGCAAACTGACAGAAGAAGCTAAAAAAATTAAAAAATCAATTGCTAAGAAAAAAGCTTCCAACTAATCAAGTTTCACAATAAAAACCTCGCTTATTTCCAAGCGGGGTTTTTATTTATCCCCATTATCCCCACAATCCACAAGGCTGAAAATTTAATTCGCCATAACCTTTGTCTTTTGCTTTTTTATCAGCTATAAAATTGAAAAAAATAAACAGGACGAAAAAACATGGAACAGCCGAATATTTCCGATATGCCCCAAAATCTTGAAGCCGAACAAGCTTTGCTCGGTGCGATTCTTGCTAACAACAAGGCTTTTGAAAAAGTGTCGGAATTTTTAAAACCGCAACACTTTGCCGATCAAATTCACAGCAAAATCTTCGAGGTCATATCAAAACTCATCACTCGTGGTCATATTGCCGACGTCATTACTCTCAAAAACTTTTTTGAACAGGAAGGAACTTTAGCAGATGTTGGCGGCGCAAAATATCTGGTCAAATTGGCTGATACGGCAACTCCTCTGACCAATGCGGAATATTACGCCCAGTTTATTTATGACAAATATTTGCGCCGAGAACTGATTTCCACCGGTTTTGACATCGTCAACAATGCCGTTAAAGAAGATATCGACTCCGACGCCAACCAACAAATTGAATTGGCAGAACGCCGCCTGTTTGAACTTTCCAACCAAGGAGACATCAACGGTGGCTTCGTTGACTTTTCCGAAGCTCTGGTTTCGTCCCTCGGTCATATTGAACAAGCATATCAAAAAGAAGGAAAGATATCAGGCTTGCCAACGGCTCTGGATGCTCTTGATAACAAAATCGGCGGTCTTAACAATTCCGACTTGATGATTATCGCCGGTCGTCCCGCTATGGGAAAAACCGCTCTGGCAACCAACATCGCCTATAACGTTGCCGAATATATGAGCCACGCAACAGATTTAGATGAAAAATCCCGCGGTGTTGCCTTTTTCTCTCTCGAAATGTCTGCCGATCAGTTGGCAACCCGTATTCTGTCAACCGTCACACAAACCAATGGTCATAAAATGCGTACCGGAGAACTCGACAGCGCCGAATTTACCCGCATTGCCGCCGCCGTACGTGAACTGGAAAGAATTCCTTTATATATCGATGATACCCCCGGTTTAAACATCAACACCATCCGCACCCGAGCCCGCCGTCTGAAAAGAAACAAAGGGCTGGGATTGATCGTCATCGACTATATCCAACTGATTACGGGTACCGGTAGCAAACGCACCGAAGGCAACCGCGTGCAAGAATTGTCCGAAATTTCCCGTGGCTTAAAGATTTTAGCTAAAGAACTAAATGTTCCGGTTATTGCCTTGTCACAATTAAACCGCGGTGTTGAACAACGTGAAGATAAACGCCCCGTAATGTCTGACCTTCGTGAATCCGGATCAATCGAGCAAGATGCCGATATCGTCATGTTTGTATACCGCGAAAACTATTACCTCAAAAACGAAGAACCGCAACAAAAACCATCCGAAACACCTGAACACCTGCAAAAACGCTTGGAAGAATGGGAAGCTCGCATCCGTGCCACTAACAATGTCGGTGAAGTTATTATCGGAAAACAACGTCATGGTCCGACTGGTACGGTTCAGCTCTTCTGGAACGGAGACTTCGCCCAGTTCGGTAATCTGGCTAAAGAAGAATATCTGCCTGAACGGATTGGAGATTAGGATTCCGCAATGACAAAAAACTTCTGGAAAGAAAAAAAGCCTCAAGAATTTACCTCCGAAGAATGGGAAAGCATCTGCACCCGTTGCGGCAAATGTTGCCAGATAAAACTCGAAGACGAAGATAACGGCGATATTTTTTATACAGATCTTGTCTGCCGCTACTTTGATCACGAAACATGTTGCTGTTCACAATATGAAAATCGTTGTACATTGGTTCCGACCTGCCTGAAACTAACACCGGAAAATTGGAACACCATCCCGTGGATTCCGCAAGATTGTGCCTATAACATTCTGAACAAAACAGGCAACCTGCCGGAATGGCATCCTTTGGTCAGCGGTCAGCCTCTGCCCTCCGAACGCTCTGTTAAAGGCAAAGTTGTCAGTGAAAACCTTGTTCCCGAAGACGAATGGGAAGATCATATCATAGAGGATGAAGATGACTGATAATTGGCTTGATGACGACTATGATCCCCAGTCCCGTTTTGATAATATGGATGGCATAGAATCTGAGTTTTGGAAAAAGAAAAAACTTGAGGAAATGACACGGCAAGAATGGGAACTGCTTTGTGACGGCTGTGGCAAATGTTGCCTTAATAAATTAGAAATCCGCCGCAAAATCAAATTTACCCGCACACATTGTCGTTTTTTGGATTGTCAATCTTGCCTCTGCAAAATTTATGAACACCGTTTTAAACAAGTACCTGATTGTCGTGACATTAATTTGGATGCAGTACGAGAACAACCACGTTGGCTACCGAAAACCTGCGCTTATTGGCTATTGGATAACGGTTACGAACTCCCTGACTGGCACCCTCTCCGCACCGGAAAAGCCGCCTCTGTTCATGAAGCGGGCATGTCCTTGCGTGGAAGAAACACTGTTTCTGAAAGTGGAATAGATGACTATGAAAATTACATTATTGACTGGTCAGACCTTTGATATTCAGGAACATCTGGATTTTGATATTCTGGTTGTGCGCTCGACACAAGCCAAGCGACTGACGTTACGCATTGATGAAAAGAAACACCTTCCGGTTTTAACCATTCCTCCGCGTTGCTCCTCCCAAAAAGCGCTTGATTTTGTACAACGCAATCGAGATTGGATAACCAACATGTTGTCTCGTCTGCCTCAAGCACAAAAGTTTTATGATGGCGAAACAATCAACATCCTCGACAAAAACTACACAATTTCTCATCGTCCAAAAGAACGAGGCGGTGTCTTCTTTGATGGAGATAAGCTTATTGTTTGCGGTGCCGCTGAATTTATGCATCGCCGCATTTGTGATTTTTTGAAAAAACTGGCGCATGACAAGTTCTTGGCCGCTTCTAAAAAAACGGCGGCAAAAATCGGTTGCATTGTCAACTGTGTCAGCATCAAAGACACCAAATCACGCTGGGGCAGTTGTTCCAGCAAAAACAACCTCAATTACAATTGGCGTGTCATTCTGGCACCACGCTATGTCTTCAATTATCTGGTTTGCCACGAGGTTTCTCACTTAGTCCATAAAAACCACTCCGTTTTTTTCTGGAATTGCGTCAAAGAACTCTGCCCCGATTATGAAGAAGGCCGCGCTTGGCTCAAAATCAAAGGCAAAGACCTTTACCGCTATCTGTAACAAATTTTGTTTACATTCTGTTTTTCGCATAAAAACATCAATTATGGATTGTTGACAAAAGTCTATGACACTATGCTGGCAACCTATCGTTCTGCTCCCAATAAAACAATAAAAGACCTGTCTGCAGAAGGAATATACGCCGGAATAAGCAACCCTCATAATAATGCATCATCCTTAACAAGAGCTTTTGAGATTTGTGACCATCTTATGAATATTAATAAAGGCTCAGAAATCAATTACGCAACGTTTATTAGTAAAGGGCTACAAAATCCGTATAATAACGGAACATCGCTTGCTCTTGCCAACTCGACTTTAGGAACTGCAGCAAAAAAATGTCCCCAAAAAAGCGATCCTATAATATCTCATCTGGGCAAAAGTTTGGAACATCCCAGAAACAATGAAGCTTCTTTAATCCAGGGATTTACTTGTTTGGCCGAATGTTCTAATCAAGGTTGTTTTGGAGATATTTTAGGCGCTTATAAAAAAGGAATGTTGAATCATAATAATACAAGCAGATCTATGTTTCACGGATTACTTAACTTAAAAGATATGGTTGAAGCTCGTCCGGCTTTATCTTCCGGTGTTCTGACTATTCTTGAAGAAGCTAAGAAAAAGGGACAAGATTTATTTGACAACCAGATGAATCAATATATGTTTTATGGAATTGCAACTGACATCATTAATAAAAATCCGGAATTGACACCTCGGGTGGAAAAATTAACGGAATCACCATTAAAACACCGTGACGGCGAATATGGAACAGATGATATTGGTTATTCCGTACAAAAATATGCCAAAGAATTACGACATAAAATTAACGAATACAAAAATCAAAACAACGGAAATACAATGATGTCTTTTTCCAACAACAATCAAACAGTAAGATGATACTTTTATAACAAAACCTCAAAATCAAGGGCAAAGGTCTCTAAAGGCCTTTGCTCTTGATTTTTAACCACAAGAATTTACAATAAAAAAATCTCAAAATTACAAATAACTTATTTCACCCAAAACATTATAGAAAAACCTTTCTGCTATCATCGGGATCTTCCTTATTATGAATATCTGGATGAATTACCCGAAATGATTCCCAATCTGTCCGATAAAGATTTGGAAGACGCTTACCGCCAAGGCAGGTTCTTAAGAGACCTCATCCGACACGCCCCACACGTCCCCGGCAGCGGCCGCACAAGATTTTTCCTTGAACTCTGCGGCTTTAATCAGGAAAAAGCCGACAAACTGAGCAATCTGGAAGAAAAAGTCTTTCAACAGATGAAAGAAGAATGTTGGCACCGCGGCAAAAACCGATTCTAAAATCAAATAATCCGTCCTACTGGGGCGGATTATTTGTATAAAACCCATTCTTATTGATTTTTTAAAATTCTTACCCTATATTATATTCAGATAAAAACTTAGAAAAGGATGATTCCATGGAAAATGAGACTTTTGCAAAAACAGCCGCTGTCGCTGATTACGATGCCGGTTTGCGTAGCTACTTTATGCGTGTTTATAACTATATGGCTGGTGGTTTATGTGCATCTGCCCTCTCTGCCTTTGCCGTTATCAACACACCGTTGTTGCGCCTGTTCTACAATTTTGCTCCCAATGGCTACCCAACAGGTTTATCCGCTTTCGGTTGGTTGGCATTCATTGCACCGCTGATTATGGTTATTGCCCTCGGTTCCGTGGTCAATCGTGGCACGGCCAAACAGGTTCAGGCAATGTTTTGGGGCTTTTCCGCTATTATGGGTATTTCTCTTTCTCCCGTTTTGTTGGCTTATACAGGTTCAAGCATTACCCGCATTTTCTTGATTACAGCCGCAACTTTTGGCGGTATGAGCATTTATGGCTACACAACAAAACGCAATTTATTCGGGATGGGCTCCTTTATGATTATGGGATTGTGGGGTGTTATTATCGCATCTATCGTCAATATATTTATAAAGAGTAGCGGACTTGACTTTGCTCTGTCCATTCTCTCTGTCGTCATCTTCACCGGCCTAACCGCCTATGATACACAAAAAATCCGTGTTATTTATAGCGAAGCAGACAGTGGAGAAGTCTTAACCAAAAAAGCCATTGTCGGCGCTTTGGAATTATATCTCGACTTCATTAATATGTTTATGGCGTTGCTGAGATTGTTCGGTGAACGCAAATAACAAAAAAAGCGCTCCGCAAAGGGGCGCTTTTTTTTACAATCTGACCACATTGTTTCCGTCTTGTTTTGCCTGCTCCACCGCTTGAATAGTCAACTGCACAAGCTTTTTAGCCGATGGCGCCGACACAGGAAAAACAGCTATTCCAAGACTATATTCCAAATCATATTTATTAAAATCATCACTCAAACCGGCATCTAAAATTTCTCTAATCTTAGAAACGGAATCCTCCAAAGAAGCTTCATCTGCCCCAACTGACAACAAAAACCAAAACGGATATTTCAAACCGCGGGCGACAGTGCATCTTTTATCCAAAACCAACGCTAACTGATAAGCCAGTTTTTTATACAAAACATCCTCAATTTGCAAAGCTTCAAAAGCATCAATATTATCAATTGAAAGAGCCACAACGGCCATTTTAGCCATCTCAGACTGCGGCTTGTCTTTCTCCATATTGATAGCCATCTGAAGCCTGTCTTCAAACAAAAAGAAGTTCGGTAACCCTGTGTTGGCATCAAACAAAGAATTTGTCACAGCTTTTTCCGCCTTTTGCTGAAGACTGCCGATTAAAACAAATGAAAAATGCGAGGTATCAGGAAGATAAACGGCAGAAAAAACAAGAGGCACAATTTTCTTAGGCGTTTTCAAACGGATAGAAACCTTTTTTTGTTCCATCAACATCACACCGATATTATCCGCCAGCAAATGCCAATCCTGTGAATCAACAAAATTAAAAAAACGCCCGTCAAAACTTTGCTGAAAATCATCAACTCCCAAAAAAGAACGAGCCTTTTTATTGAGATAAACAACATTGTCATCACTGACAATAAAAATCAGGCGCTCCGAAGTATCAAAAACATTTTTAGCGATTTCCCCCAGATTAACATCCATATCAGCCCATGCATTTCGCCCCAAAATCTGCCCTTTGGGTTCCTCCGCAACAACAGGAACTTCCGCAATCTTTTCCAAATCCTCTGTTGTGGCATGATAAAGCTTAGCGTCTTCAAGAACACCTAAATCAACGGTCAAACCATTGTTAAAATTGCCGTTTCCTTCTAAAAACTCTTTACTGATTGCTTCTGCCATATCCTCAACTCTCTGTGTTTTTTTAATATTAAACCTCTTTTTCAAAAAAACAACGCTTAAATATTTGCAGTTTATTAATAAAATTACTTTATAGTCCAATTAACTATATCAAAATTAAGAGTTTTTGAAAATGGCAGAAAGCGAAGAAAACGTTCAAAAAGAATCCTCAGCCCCTCTTGAACCGGAAAAAAACATTTTTCTGGTCAAAGAACGTTATGAAATTGATTTCAACATACCTCTGCCGCAATTTGACACCAATGGCACCGTTGCTTTTCAAACCAAAGATAAAACCAACCCGCAAAAAGAACTTTTTGCTCTTGTGTGCAGTAATGAACATCCTCCGCGCCTTTCTGTTTTATCTTATTTAAAATCAATAGATCATACCGGTATTTTAAAGCTTGTTGACTATGGTGTTGTCGACTTTCCGCAAACAAAAACTCAAAATATGGCACTGATTTATCGACAACCGACAGGCCCTAAAGTCTCTTTGTTCAATCCGGAAAACACTTTAAATAAGAACAGTTTTGAAAAATTCAAATCATGTATTCTGTCATTGTTATCGGCATGTGAAGCGCTAAAATCCTATAATCTCACACACCGTGCCTTGCGACCGGATAACCTTTACTATAAAGATTCCAGTTGCTCCGAGATTGTTATTGGTGACTGCGCGGCTTCCTTTCCGTCTCTGTATCAGCCATCGGAATACGAAACAATCGAAAATCTTCTTGCTCTTCCGCAAGGCAGAGGCAACGGAATCCCTGCAGATGATGCCTATGCCATTGGCGTTGTCATGCTAGCCATTGTTCTTCAGAAAGAAATTAATTTAGGCGTTTCCACCCCTGAATTATTAAGAATGAAATTAAAAAAAGGTTCCTACGTCACTCTGACAAACGGTGAAAAAATTGCCAGCCAGTTCACCACGGTTCTAAAGGGTTTATTAGTTGATAACGCAGAAAATCGCTGGAGCTATATGCAGGTATACAATTATCTGGAAGGCAAAGGCGGCTCCGTCAATGAACTGAACGAAAAGTCTATGCGCGCCTTAACAATAAACGGCGAAAAACTCTATACCTCCAAAAGCATAGCCATCGCTCTGCAAAAATCTCCCGAAGAAGCCATCGCACTAATCCGTAGCGGCAAACTTCAGGAATGGATAAAAAACGGCCTCGGAAATGAAAAATTATATGCCAGAATAATAAAAATCGCCCAACAACAAGCCGAGAGCAACAGTTCAGCACTCAATATGGTTTCGCAAATCTGTATTTTACTGGATCACACCCTTCCCATTAAAACCGGAGACTTATACCTTTTTCCGGAAGGATTACCCAAAGCAATCTTTTATTACCTCAAAAACGGGCTTGGACTGACAGACTTTTATTCCCTGCTATCTAACGATTTGATAAAACTCTGGTATCAGGAACAACCCTCTCTGCGAGCTCCGTCAAACAGCAGTGAATTTAAAAACTACATTAACCGCAAAGACTTCGGCTATGGAATCGACCGGATAATGTATGATTTTGACGAAGACTTGCCTTGCACCAGCCCTCTTATCAACGGCGATTTCATCAATTCGCCTTCTCGACTGCTCCGCTCTCTGAATAACAACTATTCCCAGTTCAAAGAACGGATACCTTATGATAAAAACATCATCGCCTATCTGCGTTGCAAAATGGGTAAAAAAATAGATGGCATCCTAACCGACTTAAACTCCCGACAGGAAAGTATGCAAAACAGTGCCATCATCCGTCTTTATGCCAATATTCAAAACAAACATGGTCCCGTACATCTTTATAAACTCACACAATGGTTGCTTAATGCGGCACGTCCTGTCATCAGGACCTATCACAATCTAAAATATCAAAAATATTTGGAACATGAACTGATAAAAACCTCAAAAAGCGGAAAAATCATTGATTTATATGACGTTTTGGAAAACGAAAAAGCCCGCCAAAAAGACAAAGAAGAATTCTCCGCCGCGCTAAAAGAAATCAATCGTCTCACCTCAGAAAAAAACAAAATTCTGAGCGGAAGCACCAAACTCGACGAAGAATCCAAAGAACTTGCATGGCGTTTTGCCGCCGTTTTAGGAACCTTATCAATGATAACATCTTTTGTTTTCAGCCTTCTGCACTGGATAATGCAATGAAACTACGCAAAAAAAATACTGAAAAACCTCAAACGGGAAAAAAACTGTCACTGGTTCAGAAATGGGTTTTGGCCGCAGCGCTTATTGTCTTGATTGTCGCCACCTTTCCGGTAGCTCTTGTCATCATCATCGGCTTGTTGCCGTCAGTCACACTTCTCATAACCGATCCGCATAACGGCAATAAACTTATCATCGTCGGCTGTTTTAACCTGACCGGCGTATTTATCTGCCTGACCAATCTTATCAACCAAATCGGAGCAATTGAACCATTCACAATCCGCAACAATATCTTTAATTTGTTGATTATGCTGGGAGCCGCCGGCTTTGGGATGATTTTATACTACGAACTGCCCAATTTATTTGTCAAACTCTCCACCTCATCATCTCAAAGAAGAATCAAAAACATCGATTCCAAACTCGAAAAACTAACTGCCGAATGGGGTAACAATCAGGACACGGCTCCTGAAAAATAAAAGCCCGTTCTGGGCTTTATATTTTTACACCGGAAGTCCGATAGTTTTTTTGATTTTCTTAATCGAATTCAATTCAATCTGACGGACACGTTCTTTAGAAATATTATAAGTTCTGCTTAAATCATCCAACGTAACAGCCTTGTCACTCAAACGCCGTTTGAACAAAATGTCCTTTTCGCGTTTGTTCAGACAAACCAATGCATCATTAAACAGCTTGCGACGATGACGCATCGTATCACTGTAAACCAAGACATCTTCTTGATTGGGTTTGTTGTCAGCAATAAAATCCATCCATTCACTGCCTTTTTCGGAAGAAGCGTCAACAATCGTGTTCAATGAACCATCATGAGCTTTCAGACGCATATTCATATCCGCAACATCTTGTACGCTAACATCCAAAGAACGAGCAATACCGCTCAAAACCTGCGGAGACAAATCTCTGTCATCAGTCAAATTCAATCTGTTTTTAATTTTGCGCAGGTTGAAAAACAATTTTTTCTGAGCCGCAGTTGTTCCGATTTTTACCAAAGACCAAGAATTAAGAATATATTTCTGAACAGAAGCCTTAATCCACCACAAAGCGTAAGTCGAAAAACGAAAACCTTTTTCCGGTTCAAATTTTTCAATAGCATAAAGCAAACCGATATTACCTTCAGAAATCATTTCTGAACTGGGCAAACCATAACCTTTATACTTTGAAACAACTTTAACGACAAGCCGCAAGTGAGATGTGACCAATACTTTGGCTATTTCAGGATTTTTTGTTTCCTGATATTTAACAGCCAGTTTATATTCTTCTTCCTGAGAAAGGATAGGATATTGTCTGATACGCTGTAAATAGCGCACCATGTTAATTTCGGGCGAAAAGTCAATTCCGCTTAATGCGAGAGGGTTTTCCATTTTTGGTACTCCTGTTTCGAGTTAAAACTGAGTAGTCCAAGTCCCTAGTCCGCAACCTAATAAATCGACAGCAACTGAGCTTAAATATTTTGGAAAAAGACGCAACCTAGTAAAAAGTTTTAGTTATCCACATACATTTAGTTCTAAGCTAGATTTTCTCAAGAGTCGCCAGCAATTGCAAAAAATCTTCCGGCAAATCGGAATCAAACTGCAAAAATTGCCCGCTCCGCGGATGAACAAAACCCAATGATTTGGCGTGAAGAGCTTGCCTGCTAAAGGAATTAACATATTCCCGTATATCTTCATCAATACTTTTAAACTCGAGTCTTTTATTTTTGCCGTATAACTGTTCGCCAATCAAAGGACAACCTTTGGAACTCAAATGGACTCGGATTTGATGAGTTCTTCCCGTTTCCAAATTACATTGCACCAAACTGGCAACATTTTTAAATATTTTCAGTGTCTTATAATTGGTTATCGCATTTTTTCCGTTCTTGCGAACAATCGCCATTTTTTTTCGATCATACGGACTCCTGCCGATAAGAGATTCTATTTTTCCTTCCAATGGCGATACAACACCAAAAACCATCGCATAATATGTGCGTTCAATAGAGTGTTCGGCAAACTGCGCACACAAAGCTTTATGTGTCATATCATTTTTTGCAACAACCAGCAAACCGGATGTATCTTTATCGATTCTATGAACAATCCCCGGACGCTTAACTCCGCCAATTCCGGACAGCTTCCCCTGACAATGAAATAACAGAGCATTGACCAATGTTCCGTTTGGCGCCCCTGGTGCCGGATGAACAGTCATCCCAAAAGGTTTATTGACGACGATTAAATCTTCATCCTCAAAAACAACATCCAAAGGAATATCTTCCGGCTGAGGAATAGCATCTACAGGCTCCGGTACCACCAAAGAATACTCGTCACCTTCCTTAACCTTCGCTGAACTGTCGGTAATAACATCACCATTGCGGCTGATATTCCCGTCTTTCAACAAACGCTGAATTTGCGATCGTGAAATATCAGGAAAACTCACCACCAAAAATTTATCTATTCGCCAGCCATTATAGCTTTTATTAACTATTACCGTGTTACAATCTTCAGTATCAATCATTTTTATTCTTTATCAAACAGTCCTTTTCGACTATAATAAAGATAAAAAGCCAACTTGCAAGAGAGATAGAGCATGGACAAGCTGAAAATTGTAAAATCAATTGTATTCATTCTGACTTTTTTGTTAATATTCGGTACCTTGTTGCTACTTGGTCAAATTTATCAAAAAACGCGCTCATCCTCCTCAACCGACACCAACCTCTTTTATCTTAACCAACCGGAGGGAAGCTCTGTTGCCGACTACAAAACAGATAACGGCAACCTCGTTCTTTTAATAAAAAACGGCGGACAAGCAAACCGAATTATCATTTTCAATCCGCAAACAGGCCAAACAGAAACAACAATTCATGTAAACGGACCCCAAGACCATGACTGACACAGAAGAATTCAACCTTGATAAAGAACTCCTTAACACAGATTTTATTCCTGCCGACATCAATCTGGAAGAACATTTTGGCATCAATACTTCTGACAACAAAAGCAACAATGCGGATGAGTTTGATAAATTGTTGGATGATTTCATCAATAATCATATTGAAGATATTAAAGATACTCAAAACGAAATCCAAGAAAGCATTAAAGACAACAAACCGGATGCTTCCGTCTTATCCGGAGACGAAGAATTCATCAACAATCTCTATCCTGAAGAACGTCGTTTTTACGATGCATACATCAACTTCAGAATAGCAATCGGAGAACTGGCGGAAAAAGCCAATCTGACAATGCCCAAATTACAATTCAGCGCCCAAGCAATTTACCCACGCTTCCGTCCGTCACGCGGAAGAATAGCTTCTCAAGACATTGTTCAATGTTGGGAACTAATGCTTGCCGCACAACCGATACGTCTGTCCGGCTTGCCACAAAACGCCACAGACGAACAAATTTTGGACTTTGCCGAAAAAACAACCGAGGAAAGCTTGCAAATGGCTCTGATTTCCTATGTTGAAATTCTCATTGAAATGGAAGGCTGTGAAATCGCCTACAATCTCCGCAAAGCCAAAGCTGAAAAACGAAAAATAGAACGCCGTATCTACGAAGAACACCAAAAACAGATAGAAACCAAACGCCGCTATATTGAAGCCATCAAAAAGAAAGAATTTCCAATTGATGCCGACCGTTTGGTTACCAACTTCTTCAAAACCGCTCGCAAAGATCCGGATGGCGCACAAAAAATTCTCGAAAACAATCCGGCTACTTTTGCTCCGATTGAAACGGACAAGCTAAAACCGCGCTTCTTCGGAATGATAAACCCCAAACCGGAAGACGGTATTCGGATTAACAAAGAAATCGGTAAATTCCTAAAAAACTTAAAGGCCTAGTCATTTTTTACAAAAATATAGACAAAACAAAAATTTACTGATATAATCAAATGAAAATGTAAGCAAAAAAGAGGTGTATGATGAGTGTTGCCAATGAAACTAGAAATAAAGTCAGTGCAATCAGTGCAACTGTAGGTGCGGCTCCGACATCCAGAACAACACCGGTTCCTACCAGAACGCCGGATTCATCATCTCGTCCGGCAACCAATACTCAAACATCACCCACCACTGTTGTTGACCAAGCGGTCAACCCTTCGAGTGATTTACAAACCAATCCCAGTGATATGAAAGTCAATCCTGAAGAACGTCTTGATTTCTTGGTTAATGAACAACGAACCCGTAATCTCTCACCGGAAGAATCTGAAGAACTCAACAATCTATTACAAAATCAGAAAAAAAACGTTGGTGATATAAAAAGAGCAAAAGACAAAAAAGAAAATGAAGCTAACTTAGATCCGATAAAAATCGAACAAGGCGACATTATCGACTATATGATGAAAGAAATCATTTTAGCTTCTGCTGGTTGGGCCGGCGGAAAAATTTGTGGTATTACAGGTTATTATTTAATATACAAACCGGCATCAATATTTTACCACAAATTAACAGATAAAGATAAGGAAGGAGCTAAAGCGACTGGCACATCTGGAAATACAGCTTACAAAAAATATGAAATCAAAGATAGTGACGACAAAACAACCGCTTTTACTAAAACTGTAGGATTAGCCCTCACCAAAAAAATTGAAAAAATCGAAACAGCCTCTGCTTTAAATACGGCAAATTTACAAACATTGTTAAATGCCGCAATCGATAACAAGCTGGGAGAACCAATAAAGCTTCTTAATCCCAATACTCATCAAGAAGAAGAATATCAGTCCCTAAGTGATGCGTTAAAAACTATTCCCATGGTAGATGAACAACAAACAGCCCAATTACTGCAAAGCTTCAATCAGTTGGCGCAAAACAACCCGAAAAGACTTAATGAGCTGAAACAACAAGCGCAATCCACCGCCCAAACACTGATAAACCACCAAACAGCTCAAAGAGTTTTTGAAGAACAATATGCGACAGCAATGATGATTCAAAATATGCAAAAAGACCCTCAATATCTTGGTATCCAAGATCCAAAAGCTTTAACCGATGCAGAAAAAACACGCATTCAAAATGAAAAAAATCTCCATAAAGGAAATGCCAAGCTTCTTTTTGCCAGAATGTATGCTGAATACCATCGCAATCCTCCGACAGCTTTAACCCAAAAGCTTAAACAAGAATATTCTTCTTTCTCAGAATTTGTTGGTATAACCTCTGTTGCTTTAGAACATGCCAAAAAAACAACTGAAAGAGGCCAATATGTAGAAAAAGGCAAAAACCCTGAAGAAAAAAGAAACATTTTAAGACAAAACAAAGAAAATCCCAACGAAGCTCTTGATCATCTTAATAAAATTATGGGGATAAAAAAACCGGAACAAAACAGTGCAACACAACAAACCACAATGTTGCAAGCAACACAAACAATGCAAAGCTTTGAAACGACTGATTTAGATAGAAATATTACAGCTCTTCAAGCAGAACTGGCTGACAACAACCAAAAAAGAAAAAGAGTTCAAGAAGTAAAAACAAAAGCTAAAAATAAATCAGCATACCAAGCGTCGCAATCAACTATTTCTCCGACGCAAGCGGCTCTCCATGTAGCCCATTCCCGAGGGGGCGGACATGTTTAAAAAAATATTCCGCTTCATTCGTCTGGGTATCATCGGTGTTTTGTGGACATATATCTTTATGCTGTTTATCAATTGGGAACTTATTTCCCTGTGGAATTTCAATTTCCTATCCTCTCACAGCTGGAAAACCATCAGTCGTTTCTGGCAAGCCGGCGGCGTTATAAAATCAGCCAAAGACTATTTATTCTTGTTGAACCTTGCTCTTATTCCCATTATTTGGATTTGGGGTTGGCGATACTTTGCCCGTCAAAACTATGTTTCCATTTTGATTTGGCCTTACACAGCATACAACAATTATATGATTAAAAAGCTGAAAAACACATCAAAAATCGCGTTAAAAAACGTTGGTGCCGCCAACAATGACGTTGAAATAATAAAAAATCAAATAGAATCCATAAAACCCGAAAAGCCGAAAGAAGTGTTGGATATCAGAAAAAACATCCAAAACAAGATAAACTCGGCTTCTGATAAAAAATAAAGAGTTGTTAACCATTTTAAGATAAAATCGCCACATAAAAAAGGAGTTAAAGTTTTTTGAAACCGTTAATGATATTGATGCGAATAGCTTTTGTCGGCATCTTCTGGAGCATTTTTTTTCTGGAAGGTATTCGCGTCATATTACTCACAAACTGGCGATTTGACATCTTTCGCTCAACCCACTGGGAACATGCATGGAAACTGTGGCTTTCCGGCTGGGTTATTGACGACCCTAAAGAATGGGCTTTTATCCTCATCATTTTAACCTTTATCCCCCTGTGGTTAACCGGTTGGGCGGCATTAAGCATGCTCCCGTGGGAAAAGATGTTCCGTTGGATTGCGGCATCCCCTCTAACAATAACCAATAAACTACTGGGAGGACAAATCAAAAAAATTGCCGACACCGCCAGTGTCAAGGTTGTTAAGAAGAAGAAATCATACAAAGAAATCAGACCTCGCAGTTTGCGCCAACCGACAGACAGTTTTTCCAATGCACCGCAAAAATCAAGTGTTAAAACGCCTGTTCCGGCGGCTCCACAACATATTCCTTTGGCGACCCCGACAGAAATATCATCTGCTTCAACTCAGTTCAACCACTCCTTGTTTGATTTTGATGATAACTCGGTTGACTTTGACTTCGATCTTTTTGATGAAAAACCCAAAGAAGAACCTAAACCTATAGAAAAAGAAGTTAAGGAAAAACCAGAACCCAAACGCAACCGCGAACGAACCAAACAAAATTTGAAAGAGGAAAAAACAGCATCAGCACCGCAAACAACCAAAGGTTCTTCTAACTCTACTCTCGAAATCATCAAACAAAAAGGTTATGAAGTTATCTCCGGCGCCACAATTAAAAACACCCTCATCGATTTCATCTGTCTTTCGGAAAATCAGCTGTGTATTTGCCTTAATGATAAAGAACCTGGAGATTGGCTTGCCGATGAAGAACGCTTTAATGATGAAGAACCATTGTGGTTTTCTGAAAGTTCACACCGAATTTCTCCTGTCCGAAAAATTGATGTCGCTCGTCAAATTCTTAAGGACAAATTAACCGAAGCTGACTTAAACTTTGAAATAAAGGCCTATGTGATTGAACAAATCGGTAATATTATTAACGCCGAAGATATGTTCGAAATATGGGATGGAATGAACATTAACGTCACCCGAATTGACCGCGGCACCCCCAAAGAGCTCCGCCTATTTGCCAAAGCTCTTGATGAAGCCGAAGGAAAAATCGCAACCGACAAATTTGAAAAAGTTAAAAAATTAATTCGTAGTATAGCCTAGAGGTTTATTAACAGATGTCAAAAAGAGGAGAAGAATGGGAAGAATATGACAACGCCGTCCGCTGGATGGTTATAACGTTGTTGATTGCCCTTGGTGTGACAATAGCCTTAGCCCTGATAGCCATGCCCCTCGGCTATCTTTTGGGTTCGGGTTTTTCTAAAGATACGCTGAACGATGTTTCCAAATACTTCTCTTTAGTATTCAACAAACCCGGATATTTATACGCCCGTTACTGGGGCTGGATGAAACAACTGATGAACTATCACGGTCCGTTTTCTTTCAGTCTTTGGATTCCAATCTTACCGGTTATCAGCTTTCCGACAATTTTAATTTTCGGTGTTTTAACCAATCCTTACCGTTTCCAATCCAACATCCACGGTTCTGCCCGTTTGGCCACAGAAAAAGACATCAAAAAAATGGCTTTATTAGGCTTTGACGGTTTTTGTCAGGTTGTCGGCAAATTCAACGGCAAACTTCTAATGTTAAAAGAAACTTTGGCAACGCTGTGCTGTGCTCCTCCGGGTACCGGTAAAACTGCCGGTGTTGTTATTCCGACAATTTTCAATTCTCCGACACTTAGCATTATCGTCAACGACCCAAAACCGGAATTATGCTTTTCCACCTCCGGTGCTCGTGCCAAAGTTGGTCCGGTATTCATCATTAACTGGGGTATGGAAGACAATCCGGCCGAAGGCATTTATTACCCCAGCTGGAATCCATTATCCCCCGGCGCAGTTCCGGCCCCTGGACCGGCTCGTGACATGTATGTCGATTCCATGTGTAATGTGTTGGTTGAAGACCCTAAAGGCGGTGCCGACCCTCACTGGTCGCAAACAGGTCGCGCGGCATTAACCGGATTTATTCACTTTATTGTTTCCAAATGCGAACGCGCTCGCGCCAACGATTACTTTATCGGTCGCATTTATGAAGGAAAATTGGACGAGGAAGATAAAAAAGTTCTTGAAGGGTACTACCTTGAAATGAACGATCCGATGGCTTCCCGCGCCATGCAAAACTTGCGCTCCGGCAACCTGAACATTGATAATTACCTGCCAATCGGAACTTGGGCTCTGCTTCCTGAAAAATGGATTGGACATGAATCTTGCATCGCCATGATTCTGGAATGGATTACCGAAGCTCAAATCAAACAAACACAAGACATCAAACGCCGCTTGGATGAAGGTGACCAGATGGCTGCCATGGCTGACCCCATGCGTGACTTATTGGAAGAAGCCATCACCGAAGCCCGCAAATTCGGCTATTCTCCGCGCTGTATCGTGGAATTGAGCCAATTAAGCTCCATGCCGGACAAGGAACGCGGTTCCGTTATGTCAACGGCTTTTGCCGGTATAGGTATTTTCAAAAACTCCGCCGTTGTCGCCAGAACCAGCTTCAGCGATATCAGCTTCCGTGATCTGCGCGGATTAAAAGACCCCATCACCGGCGAATTCAAACCCATTTCTGTTTACCTGTCCGTAAACCAAGTTGATGCACGCGCGTTAAGCGTGATTTCAGGTACTTTCATTGACTTAATGTCATCGTACCTTATCGCCAACCCACCAAAGTTCAAAAACCCCTCAGACGGCGTTATGGGGCCATTCTCGACCTTATTCGTTATGGACGAGTTTCCAACCATGCCTAAATTGAAAGCAGTTATTGATGGACCGGCCGTCGGTCGTGGTCAAAAAGTATCATACCTTCTTATAGGACAAGACCTCGGACAAATCTCCGGTAAATATGGTAAAGACGATTTGGAAACCGTTATTTCCACCACTGCTTGCAAAGTTATCTTATCCCAAAACAACGAGGTAACGGCTCAACGTTTCTCAAAAATGATTGGTAACAAGACGGTTCAAACAACCTCATTCTCCAAAAATGAAGGAGCATTCAGCAAAGGAAGCAATCCTTTTGCCAAAAACGTCAGTTATCAATTACAGGGAATTTCCGTTATCACAACCACTCAGCTCCTCAGCTTGCCAATGCTCAAACAAGTCGTTTTGATGCAAAGCTCTATCGATCGTCCGATTATGGCTGACTCTCCGAGATGGTATTTGGATAAAAAAATGAAAGCCTTGGCTGCTTTGCCGCCGGCTCCCAATGTTCCTGATTGGATTGTTGCCCAGCGCGAAGATATCAATGACGATATGCTCGCTAAGTTGGGAATTGATTATGATCCGAATGAAGATATTAATGATGAGGAATTTGAAGAAGAGGAATAATTATTCCTCCTCTTTTTCATAAAAACAATCTTCCAATTGCTCCAAATCTTGTTCATCTATTTCCGTTGCCTCAAAACTGTATTTTTCATTAAACCAGTTTCCTAAATCAATATCAGCACAACGCTTTGAACAAAAAGGCTTGTACTTGGTATCCGTAACATCTTTTTTACAAATAGGACACTTCATTTTTTTCTCCTATTTTTCAACTCGACCGGTACCGAGGCAACTTTGGCACTCTTCGGTCAAAATATCCCGCAATGTCGGACGACGCCGCATACGGACAATTTCAACATTACCGCCGCGACTCAACCCGAAACAAATAGTTTTTATCACATCTTTTTGCAGTTCTTGTTGCAGAAAATCAATAACATTTTTCAAATAGCGATATTCTGAAATCCCTGCAAAATCAATAATGATTTTACCTGATAAATTACGCAAACGGATTTGCCGAACAATCTCAGCCGCCGCTTCCATATTCAAACGACTTAAATTTCCGTTTCCTTTATCATCACCGCTGTCAACATCAATCGCTACGCAAGCTTTTGTTTCCTCAATTGTAATACGGCCACCGCTTTTCAAACGAACTTCTTTTTGCAAAGCTTCAAAAATCAGATCATCCAAACCATTTTCTTTGAACGGATTATTTTGCAATTCAACATCAACTTTATCGTCGAATTTTTCCTGCAAGGCCTCAAAATCATTCCGCGCATTAACAATAATCTTTTTCACAGAAGCTTCATGACGATGCAAATACTCTGACAAAGCATCTGTTTTTGCCAAAAGCAAACACGGAGCATTTGCTTTTTTCGCTTCTGCTGTCAACTTATCAAAAGCACTACGCAAAACATCCATCTCTTCAGCAATTGTTTTTTTATCAACCTTAATTGCAGAGGTTCTTAAAATCCAGCCTTCCTGTCCGGTCATATTTTCTCTGACCCATTCGGCATATTCCTCAGCCAAAAATTTATCTGTAATTTTGGAAGACACTTCAACATTCATACGATAAGGACAATAAACCAAATTCAATCCGGCAATCTGCAATCCGCGGGTCAAACGAGCTCCTTTTTCAGCTCTTTGCTCCTGAGCAACCTGAACAATCAACAATTGCCCTTCCGTAGCATTCAAATCATCCAAACCATATTCTTCACAATTGATAAAAGCTTCTCTGCTGTCACCAATCTCCACAAAAAAACCTGTTTTTCCGTTGGCCAAATCAATTTTTTTAGTCAGCCGTCCCAAATAAACAAAGCCTTCAGCAGCTTTGGAGGTTTCATGAAATTCCAAATCACAAAGAACACCGTTTTTAAAACCGGCAATTTGCACTCCGGATGCTGATTTCTGATAAACAACCCTATCGACGCTCACCTCAAATCTCCTTAGTGAATACCTGCGGAATTAAGCATATTTTTTGTATCATACAACGGCAACCCGATAACACCGGATGTTGACCCGATAATTTTGCGGATAAAAGCTTCCATCATGCCTTCTGAACGATAACCGCTACAACCGATCCAATCATGACCGGCAACATAATCTTTTATTTCCTTTTCGGAAAGATGCTTCATCTGGATTTTCGTCACATTCAACCGCACGGATTGTCGCCCTTGGCGATCAATAACACTGACAGCGCTTAAAACACGATGTGTCCGTCCTGACAACAAGCGCATAACATCTTCCTGTTCTTCATCAGAATGCGCTTTTTGCAAAATTTTGGTACCGGCAACCACAACGGTATCACACGCCAACACAATCTCATTCGGATGTTTTTCTGCCACATGCAAGGATTTTTCTTTTGCCATGCGTTTAACATAGGCAGAAGCTTTCTCCCCTTTGTGTGGTGTTTCATCAATATCAGCAGGTTCAATCAACTTGGGAACATACCCCAACTGTTCCAGCAACCGTTTACGTTGCGGCGAACCAGAGGCTAAAATAAAGTCCTTTTCAGCCATACAACCTCCAAAAGAAAGGAAACTAAGGCTTAAGCTTCATCATCGTAAGTTTTTTCCATACGCTCGTGACGTTCCTGAGCTTCAACAGACAATGTTGCTACCGGACGAACTTCCAAACGTTCAATACCGATAGGCTCACCGGTTTCTTCACAATATCCGTAAACGCCATCTTCGATTCTTTTCAAAGCTTCATCAATTTTAGAAATCAGCTTACGGGCGCGATCACGAGTTCTCAACTCAAGAGCTTTGTCAGATTCCAAAGATGCACGGTCAATTTGATCCGGCTGATTCAATCCGCCTTGACGCAAATCTTCAAGAGTATCCTTAGATTGTCCCAGTAAAGATTTTTTCCAATCCAGCAGTTTCTGACGAAAATACTCCAACTGCATATCGTTCATATATTCTTCATTAGCTGAAGGTTTATAATCTGGAGGAAGAATAACAGTGCTGTCCATTTTAGATACTCCTTAAATCAAAATAAGCTTACATATAGCAAGAAAAATAGCCAATTCAAGCCTATACTTCAAGCAAAAAAAGCTATTTATCATATCTTATTACTAAAAGGAAATTACTTTGTCAGCTTCGCCAGCTCGACTTCTACTCGCAATTCGATTTCTGCGATAATATCTTTAAGGCGTTCATCGTTTGTTTCAAACTGTTTTTCTTTAATCATACGAGACAATTCAATCAACTTATCCATTGACATATATCCCATCAACAAACCGTCTCGAATATCCTCCAATTTATCCAAAAGCTGATTGCCCCGTTTCACCAATTTTTTACGGATTTCGCGCTCTTCTTCATCATTAACCATTTGCGCGGCAAAAATAGCATCTGTTACCGAAATATTGCCCACACCACCGACTTGTTGCTGTCGGGAAGCCATCGTTTCATTTAAAAAAGATGAAAAGCTCGGTCCGCCGGTTGTTTTCTTGGCTCCTTTGGATCCGCTTAATTCATTGCTTTTATTAATATCATTAATCTTAATCAACGACGCTACCTCTTATTGGAAAAGCCAAATAACATTAAAATTGCTTTTGCTTGTATTACTATCTTTAAATTTTTCCGTAATTTTAGATGCAACAATAGGGAAATTCTCTGTTTCTCCCTCGAAACCGGAAATATATCTCTTAATCTTTGGCAAAACAAAAGTGATGCCTCCATTCCCACCTTCATCTTGATAAATTGAAAAAGCCAACACATCAGACGTTCCGTTATCCGTCCAGTTAAGCTGGGCCAAACTCAAACAAGAACGGAAAGTCAGCCCCTTAAACTCCACCTGAAAAAATTCTTCTTTATTTTCTTCTCCGACAGCCTCAATAACAACTTCTCCGCCCAGCCTGTGGAACAAAGACATTTCCCCTCCCATTTTTGACACATACATCTGCGAGGGAACCACCTTCTCTTTAGCTAAATCCTCTAAAGACATTTTGGTTAATTCATTATAGTTTCCATCTGCGGAAAAACGGTTTCTTATTCCTTTATAGATATCTTTTATCTCACCTTCGACAGAGTATTGCTTAAACATTGAAAACATACTGCCGATAAGTTTTATCCCCGAAATACCGACTACGCCGATAATACAAATGACAGCCAGCGTTTCCAACATCGTAGAACCTTTTTCATTCGTTTTTATCAACATATTTTTCTCTCCTTAAAAAGGAAGTTATCACTAAAAGTTTCATTAAACAATATTTTTGTAATATAAATTTACTTTATTTTTATAATTTATAGTCTATAGTATTAGTTGTGTAGATACTTCTGCTAGAGATATCTACTCATAAGTTTAAACTTGAAAAAGGAATTTATACATGAAAAGAACAATTGCTTTGATGGCTGCTGCTTCTGCTCTTGCATTCACAGCTTCTGCTAACGCTTATGATTTCACTCCTTATGTTGCTGCTGACTACACATACACAGACATGCAAAACTTGGCTGAGGTTAATGGCGGTAAAATCGCTGTTGGTACAGACTACAACAAATACTTCGGAACAGAAGTTTTCTATCAACGCACAGGTTCTGACCGAATTCACACAGCTGATGGTACAGATGAATACTCTCTACAGTCTTATGGTTTGGATGTTTACGGTTACCTGCCTTTGGGTTGTGAACAAAAAGTTTCTTTAATCGGTACAGCCGGTTTCGCTTTCGAAGATATCAAATTCAAATATGAAGGTGACAATCGTGGTACAGAACATGGTGTAGGTTACCGTTTGGGTGCCGGTGCTCAGTACAATGTTGATGAAAAAGTTTCTGTACGTGCTTTGTATCGTTACACATTTGCTGATAAACTGGGCGGTTTAGATCACATCAATGAATACTCTGTTGGTGTTAAATACGCTTTCTAATCATTCTTTGATTGAGAAAAGGAAGGGAAATTCCCTTCCTTTTTTTTGCAAAAAAATCTGGTCAAAAAAAATTCCGTGAACTATATTAAAAAGCAACAACAACATTTTAAGGATAAAATCAGATGAAAAAAGTATTTTTACTCGCTTGCGGCATCATTGCTTTAGCCGCCTGTTCTCCCAAAGAAGAAACACAAACACCGGTTCCTCAACCACAAATTGACGCAGACATCAGTGAAACAGTCTATTCATTTGATTTAAACACCTTAACCTCCGGCTGTAACGAAAACAGCGAAATCGTCTGTGCAATAAACACCAGTATCAAATGCACCATCAATCCGCAATTTGTCGATTGTGCCGAAGCCAAAGACGCCATGCCTAAGTTTGTTTTTATGAACGACGACAATCTTCAACGTCCGACATCTCAGTCCTACAAAATCACCAAAATAAAACCTCTGGCTGATGGCAATGTTGAAGTTTACACCCAAAGCACCTGCAACGGCAACTGGTTCGGCCTGTGCAATGGTAATATCATCTACATTATGAATAATGCAAAAGGAAAATGGATTGTTAAGGAAATCTATGCAATAGAGTCTTAATCATTATTCAAAACATCATACAAAGCCTTATCAAACTTTGCCTTTTTGGGATAAGATTGATGAGGCTTTTTTTGAACAACAATTCGCTCATCTGTTGTCATTTTTTGCAAATCAGCCATCAATTTTTCATTTCTAGGCAACTGCCCTGTTTGACTGATATGCCTCAAATCATCAAGATAATCATCATATTTTTGTTGATAATCTGCACCACCGCTTTTCATCAAACTATCAACCGAAACAGTCTTAATCTCAATTTCTTCAGTCGTCATTTTTCTGGCCGGTTCCGGTTTGGCATTTTTCACGGTTTCCACTTGCCCTTCATAATAATGCGGCATCGGCAATTTTTCTTGCTGAGGCAAAGCATGCGTCGGAATAAATATATCAGGTTCCAACTGTTTGCGAACATATCTCCCTTCAGCCATTATGATATTTCCGAAAAAAACAATCGACACTAAAATCAAAAATTTCATACTTTCTCCGCGTAACCATAATTTAACCAATCTCGTATAAACTATATTACATGAAAAAGCTTTTTTTTATATTAACAAATATCTTTGCCTTCAGCCTCTTTATAAAACAGGCTCAGGCTTTTGATTGCGCCAAAATCACAACCTTGCCGTCAATTGAATTATCCACCTCATACGGCACCCTAAAATATGATTTCAGTAAAAACACCCAACAAATAACTCATATCGCCTCACAATACGGCATTGCCGAAAAAGGCTTATTTGCCTCCGGTTTGGCAACGGTAAACGTTTCTTGGGAAATAGCCGTCAACACCATCGGAAAAATATATGACAATTATGACATATGCATTGTTCCGACCAGTCTGAAAGTCTTTATCGGATTTTCAAATCCCACAATTTATGTTTCCAACGAAATTGCCAAAGATTCCTGCGAATACAATGTTGTTCTTCGTCATGAACAAACCCACCAACAAATAAACAAAGCCGCTTTGGACTATTTTTTACCCATGTTCCAAAATGCTTTGAAAGAAATATCAAAAACCATCCGTCCTGAACATGTTTCCGTTCTAACGGATATTGATAACGGCACAACCAGATTGACCCAAAGGTACAACAGCAAATTGGCTCCTTTGATTGAAGTTTTCAAAGAAGAACTCCTTGCTGAACAAGGCAAACTAGACAATCACAAAAATTACAATTTTGAGCAAAACATTTGCAAAAAAGACGACGAAACCTAAGCCGCTTTCTTAATAACATCATCCAAAAAGCTCTCAGCTCCTTTATAGGCATAATCAATAAAAGGCATACCTTTTGCTGAGTTATTTTTATAATAAATCCGCACAGTTGTCATTCCGACTTCTTTTGCATATTCCAAATTAGAATAACTGTCATCAACAAACACACAGTCTTCCGGTTTTACTCCAATTTTTTCACAATAACGGAGATAAACATCCGAACTTTCGTTTTTCTTGAATACTCCAAAATCTTCAACAGAATAAAAACGATCTTTGAAAAAGTCATACAATCCGATGTGTTTCAATATTTTTTCAGAAGCATAACGATCACTGGCCGTAAAAATATATTGTTCAGCCGGAACTTTTTTTATTTTTTCCAATAAGTTAGGATAAGCGGTAATCTTTTCAACCGGTTTTCTCTTATGATAAGCATAAAACAAATCAGCCGGATTAACCCCATAATCACGATAAAAAATCTCCCCGCCATTGCGATAAACAGCATAAGATTCTTTAACCTTTGCCGCAGCTTCATTAATATCCATCGGTAGCTTCAAATCCTCAACCAAAGCCTGAGCCATGGTATAATCCAGCAAATCGCCCCATTCCGGCGTCCGCAGATATAAAGTGTCGTCCAAATCCCAAATCAGATATTTTTTACCAAAAATCACGGGTATTCTCCTAAACTTATCAAACTTATTTATTGTAACTGAAATAAGCCTTTCGTCAACCAAAAAAAAGTCCGCTTTTCATTGAAAAAAAACAATCAGAAAATATATAGAAATTATCTTCAATAAAAAAAGCGAGGGAAAAATGAAAAAAACATTAGCATCATTACCTTTATTTACAATTGCATTTTTAGGCTTAAACGCTAATGCCCAAAGCACAACAGAAGCCGTTGTGGGCAATCCCGACAGTGCCAATGCCGTTATCGTTGAACAAGGATATATCATTAGCAATCCGGCACCGCAAAATACGGCACCGACAGCCACTCAACAACAAACACCGGATTCCGGAGCTATTGTTATTGAACAAGCTACAGATACCGTAACTCCCGATTCAGAAACAATCGAAATCGATGACACGGTTATTCCAAACAATAACTAATTATTCCACAAAGCAGCTTTGATTTTCTTTTCCAAAAAATCATTATGCTCGGCCAATTCTTCTTCAGACAAAGGAAAAAGTCTTGGTTCTCGATAATTCTTCACAGCGGATTCAGCAAAACCTGAATTCGCTTTTTTCTTTTTTTCGCCATCTAACAACAAACTGGGTTCTCTTCCGCCCAACAATTCAAGATAAACCTCAGCCAATAACTGAGCATCGAGCAAAGCGCCGTGTAACGTACGACTGGTATTGTCGATTTCAAACCTTTTACACAAAGCATCCAAATTGCAACGAGCACCGGGGAATAACGCTCTGGCGATTTCCAAAGTATCGACCACCCTGCTCCATTCCATCTGAACTTTTCCCAGTTGTTTTAATTCATAATTCATAAAGTTAATATCAAAAGAGGCGTTATGAGCCACCAAAGTCGCATCCCCGATAAAATCGAGCCACTCATCAGCCACTTTATCAAAAGTCGGATAATCTTTCAAAAAATCATACGACAAACCATGGACTTTAAAAGCCTCTTCGGGAACTTCCTTTTCCGGATTAATATATTGATGGTAGGTCACACCGGTCGGCACATGATTAATAAGCTCAACCGCCCCAATCTCAACCAATCTTTCACCTTTTGCATATTCAAACCCTGTGGTTTCCGTATCAAAAACAATCTCTCTACTCATAAGCCAGCTCCAATCCTTTTATGATATCAATCATTTCCGCCTTCAACAAATTAAGAGGCTTGTCTGTCCTTACCACAATATCGGCCAAACGTATTTTATGTTCGTTTCTCATTTGAATATCATTAATTTTATCAAAATCTTCCGCGGTCACATTATCTCTTTTCATCACCCGTTTTTTCTGAACATCATAATCCACATCGGCAACCAAAATAAAATCACAGTATTTATCCCAACCCATTTCAAACAACAGCGCCACATCAATAAAAAATATACCGCAATTCCGAGCATGTTTACGAATACTGTCTTTCAAACAATCTTTCAAAAAAGGATGCACCATGGCTTCCAGCTTTTTCAACTGACTGTTATCCGAAAAAACGATATTGCGCAGTTTCCGCTTATTAATTCCCTCGCCATCCTTAACAGCGGGAAAATTTTGTGCCACAGCTCTGATAAAATCTTTATTAAAATAAAGACGACGCACCCAACCGTCTACATCAAAAACCGGATATCCGAGTTTGTTGACAATCTTTGCTATTGTCGTTTTTCCGCAACCTATTGATCCGGTAATCGCAACGAGTTTCATTTAAAGACCTCGATTCAAACACTTGACTCACTTATCAACAAATCCCCTTGATTCTGTGTATAAGTAAGCCTTTTACCAAGGTTATACATTTTTATCACCACAAAGTAAAATTTAATATAAAGACTTACACACAGGGCAGATTGTTATCCTCCCCATGTGTATAACATTTTTTATCAACATAAAGTGAAAAATCACGTTTACAGGATTCCGAGATTGATTCTGCGAAATATTTAAAAATTGGTTAAAGGATTCGTTCAAAACATTATTAACAAGGCCACAAGCTCTGCATAACTCTCTTCATAAAAACTTATGCACATACATCACAGGCATATACAAACAACTAAAACATTTTAAATATTATTTAATTGGCCCTGCGGGGCTGTTTATAACTTTCAATCCTGACAAGGACCTCAAAATATCAATTTCATTGACAATCAGATAATATCATACTATAAAAACTTCAATCCCTCCTTAACAAAAATAATCAAGGTTTCCATGAATTTAAAAGATTTAAAACAAAAGTCTCCGACCGAGCTGTTGAAACAGGCGGAAGAACTTGGTATTGAAGACGCATCATCCATGCGTGTTCAAGATTTGATGTTTGCTATTCTAAAAAAAGTAGCCAGTGAAGACAAAACCATTTATGGCGAAGGTACAATAGAAGTCATGCAAGACGGTTTTGGTTTTCTGCGCTCTGCCCAGTCCAATTATTTGGCCGGTCCTGATGATATTTACGTTTCTCCTGCACAGGTTAAAAAATTTGGTCTGCGCACCGGAGATACAGTTGAAGGTGAAATTCGCGCTCCCAAAGACAATGAACGCTATTTTGCTTTGTTAAAAGTCAATAGTATCAACTATGAAGATCCTGAAAAATCAAAACTGCGTGTTAATTTTGATAATTTGACACCGTTGTATCCGACGCAAAAATTAGATTTTGACATCATTAACGGTGAAAAAGACTATACAACCCGAGTTATTGATTTGGTTTCTCCGCAGGGAAAAGGTCAGCGCGGATTGATTGTGGCACCGCCGCGTACCGGTAAAACAGTTATGTTGCAAAATATTGCTCATGCCATTGCAACCAACCATCCGGAATGTTACCTGATTGTGTTGTTGATTGATGAACGTCCTGAAGAAGTGACTGATATGACCCGTTCTGTAAAAGGAGAGGTCATTTCATCAACCTTTGATGAACCGGCTTCTCGTCACGTTCAAGTGGCTGAAATGGTTATTGAAAAGGCCAAAAGACTTGTTGAAACGAAAAAAGATGTCGTGATTTTGCTTGATTCAATCACTCGCTTAGGGCGCGCATATAATACTGTTATCCCTTCATCAGGAAAGGTTTTGACCGGTGGTGTGGACGCCAATGCTCTGCAACGTCCGAAACGTTTGCTCGGTGCGGCTCGTAATGTTGAAGAAGGCGGTTCTTTGACAATTATAGCAACAGCTTTGATTGATACCGGTTCTCGTATGGATGAGGTTATTTTTGAAGAATTCAAAGGAACAGGTAACTCAGAAATCATTCTTGATCGCAAATTAACAGACAAACGTTTGTTCCCGACAATTGATATTACCCGTTCTGGTACTCGTAAAGAAGAATTGTTGGTTAACAAAGAACGCTTGTCCAAGATGTGGGTTTTGCGTCGTGTTCTTATGCAAATGGGGATGACTGACGGTATGGAATTCTTGCTGGACAAGCTCCGTTTGAGTAAAGACAACGATGATTTCTTCAATACAATGAACTCATAAAAATAAAGCTCCTGTTAAAGGAGCTTTTCTTTTACATCTTGCATGGTATCAAAAATCATTTTTACACCGAGTCTTTTTATCATATTAATATATTCGGCATTGTTATTCATCGGACAGCCGACAAAAGCGACAGGTGTCATTTGAGCGGCAATCGCCGCTTTTAATCCGGGGATAGAATCTTCTATGACCAAACATTCATGAGGCAAACATTCCATTTTTTTAGCCGCCAGAAAGAATAAATCCGGAGCCGGTTTACCTTTTTCTACCTGTTGAGCGCTGAAAATATGATCGTCATCAAAGTATTTTTTGAAATTCAAAATCTTTAATTTTTGCTCGGTTTTATCAATATTTCCACCGGTTGCAATACATTGCTTAAACTGTGATAAGCAAAAGATGTCTTCAACACCGTCAACCGGATGCATTTCTGTTTCCATTCTTTGCCAATCCAGTATTTGCAATTCATTTAGAAAAGCCTGATTAATATCAATTCCTAACTGGTGCAAATTTTCTATTTTGCTTTTAGGGCTCAGACCGCCGAGGTATTGGTTAGCTGTTTCAAAATCCCAGCTTATCTGAAAATACTTATTCAGTAAAATCTGCCAATTTTTAATCCATAAATGTTCTGTATCGGCGATAACACCGTCAAAATCCCAAATGATAAGTTTTATATTGTCTAGCATATTATTTTGTATAACTCTTGCATATCGTCAAAAATGAGATGAACACCCATATTCTGAATTTTTTCTCTGTATTGCGGTGTATTGTGAATTTCGGCACCAACAAAAGCAATCGGTGTCATGCCTGCTTTTATGGCCGCTTCCAACCCCGGAACGGAATCTTCAATCACCAAACATTCTTCGGGATGAGCTCCCATTTTTTCTGCGGCAAGAAGAAACAGGTCAGGCGCCGGTTTGCCTTTTTTGACCATTTCTGCCGTAAAAATATTTTTCCTCGAAAAAAAACTATCCAATCCGCCCAATTTTATTTTTGTTTTGGTTCCCGAAAAATCTCCTCCGGTAGCCAAACATTGTTCATATTTATTTTTCTTGAGAACTTTTTTGATATAAGGTGTTAAGTCAAAACCTGATTTAATATTTTTCTTGTCAAGCTTGCCGACTTCCAACCAAAACCGACTGTCCGTTGTAACACCATGTTGGTGTAATACTTCGGTTGCTGATTTATTGCTCATTCCGCCGATATGATGTTTGACAGTTTCAAAATCCCAACCGAGGTTGTAAAAATCATTAAGTGCTTTAAGACGATTATCAAGATATAATTTCTCTGTATCTGCAATAACTCCGTCGAAATCCCAGATGACTAATTTTATGTTTTTCATTTTTTTCAACTTTTGATTTAAAATAAAGGCTTCGTCGGAAGCTCATACAATAAGCATACTCAAATTTTATGATACATTTATTAAGATATTGTAAAAAGCGTCTCCAGAGTCAAAAAAACGGCTTTTTTAAGCTTGCATCATTTTTAGTGAGACTTTATAACAAAATTATTAAAGGAGAAATCATGGATAATAAAACAATTTATGCTTTGTCGACGGTTTATGGAAAATCCGGAGTTGCTGTCATTCGTATTTCCGGAAAAGATGCCTTTGAGGTTATTAATAAGATGACCGCCCTACCCGCCGAAAATGTAAGACCGCGTTATGCTCATTTTGTAAAATTGCATCATAGTCAAACCAAACAATTGATAGACAACTGTCTGTTGCTTTATTTCAAAGCACCTAATTCTTTTACCGGAGAAGACATTGTCGAGTTGCAAACACATGGTTCAAGAGCTGTTATCAATTCTGTTTTGGATAGTCTATCATCTATTCCTGATTTCAGGCTGGCAGAAGCGGGAGAATATTCCAAAAGAGCCTTTTATAACAATAAAATGGATTTGACCGAGGCTGAAGGTTTGGCTGATTTGATAGATTCCGAAACCGCCGAACAACAAAAATATGCCCTGCGTCAAATGGAAGGCGGATTAAAAAATCTTTATGACGATTGGCGAGAAAACCTGTTAAAAATATTGGCGCATTTGGAAGCTTATATTGATTTTCCTGATGAAGACATTCCTTCAGATATTGAAGATGATATGAAAAACAATGTATTTAAACTTCAAAAAGCAATTTTAGAACATTTGAACGGTGATTCTTGTGGGGAAAGACTTCGTGAAGGGTTTCGAGTTGTTGTTGTTGGTCCGCCCAATGCCGGCAAATCAAGTTTATTAAATGCCGTTGCCAAGCGTGATGCCGTCATTGTGTCTGATATTGCCGGAACCACACGAGATGCAATCGATATTCACTTGGATTTGAAAGGTTATCCTGTTATTTTTACGGATACAGCCGGTTTGCGTGAAACAGAGGAAGAAATTGAAAGAAAAGGCATTGAAATTGCTTATAGCAAAATTGATGATGCTGATTTGGTTGTTTGTTTGTTTGATGCTTCTAAAGACTCTGTTCAACTATTTGAAAATATTCAAAATGCATTTAAAAACAAAGCAATACTCGTTGCTAATAAAAGTGATAAATTAACAAATGAACAAAGTTCAGAATTAGAAAAACAAGGCTGTTTGGTGATATCAGCCAAGCAACATGACGGTGTTTCTGTATTACTGGATAAAATTGCATCAGAGATTGCCAATAAGTTTACGTCCGGTTCTAATATGTTGATCACGCGCCGCCGGTATAAAGAAGCTTTGGGCGAATGTTTAGATAATCTGCAACGTTTTTCTTTTGACAAGGAAATAGAATTGACTGCTGAGGATATTCGTTTAGCGGCCAGAGAAATTGGCAAAATTACCGGACGAATTGAAGTTGATGAAATATTGGATAAAATATTCGGTAGTTTTTGTATTGGAAAATAACGCTGTATTTAAAGCGTCAAGGCAGAGTCTTATTGACTCTGCCTTTTTTTTATTATACAAAAACTATCAATGTTTAACTATTAATTTTTATTGTATGAAAAGACTGGAATTCTTATTCAGAAAGCTTGTGCCGATTTTATCGCCAGAGGCTTTGTGCGAAAATGTTCCTAATGCTGAGGGGTACAAAGAATGTATTGCCTTTCGCCAGAAACTTCGTGAAAATTTCAAAAAATATCACGAAGCTATAAAAAACGGAAATGCTGAAGAAGCTAAAAGTGCTAGGTATTTTTTTAGCTGGTTTATTCCTCAGCAGTCTTTTGCAGCCTTTCATCTTAAGGAATATGCTTACGATTATATTTCCTGTGGTCAATATTTTGTTGCTGTTGATGTTCTTTCTATTTTTGTCGCTTGTCCCGAGGCTGTCGGCAAGGAAAAAATGTATGAAATCTACCAAGATTTTAAAAAATATCTAAAGCACTGCTGAAAACAAAAAGCCTGAAAATCAATTCAGGCTTTTCGTTTATTTAAAAGCTTGAAAAATGAAGCTGATTAGTGTAAAACCAACGGCATTAATCGGATAATTTAAGGCTTTAATGATGATAAACAAAGATTCCTATGATGTGATTGTTATTGGCGGCGGACATGCCGGCTGTGAGGCTTGTACGGCTGCAGCTCGTGTTGGTGCGCAAACAGCTCTTGTCACACACAAAATTTCTTCTATTGGCAAAATGTCATGCAATCCGGCAATCGGCGGTTTAGGCAAAGGACATTTGGTTAGAGAAGTTGATGCTTTGGATGGCTTGATGGGGCGTGTCATTGACAAAGCCGGTATTCAATTCAGAATGTTGAACGCTTCCAAAGGTCCTGCCGTCAGAGGCCCTCGAGCTCAGGCTGACAGAGAACTTTATAAAAAATATATGTTGGAAGCTTTACAACAGCAAGAAAATTTAGATTTGATTGAAGCGGCTGCCGAAGGTCTGATTTTTGAAGATAATAAAATTCAGGGTGTTATTTTGGCTGATGGAACAAAAATTAAGGCTAAGGCTGTTGTTCTGACATCAGGAACATTTTTGAACGGCATAATGTTCACCGGACATCAAACAACGATTGGCGGTCGAGTTAATGACGTCACTTGTGTTGGAATAACGCCGTATTTAAAGCAAATGGGCTTAAAAGTAGGTCGTTTGAAAACAGGAACCCCTGCCCGCTTGAATGGCAAAACAATTAATTGGGATATTTTGGAAACACAAGATGGTGATGAAAACCCACAGCCGTTTTCTTATCTGACCAAAGAAATAAGCAATCCGCAAATTCAGTGCTATATTACGCACACCAATGAGGAAACACACAAAATCATTCGGGACAATTTTTCCAAATGCGCATTATTTTCCGGCTTGATAACCGGTGTTGGTCCTCGTTATTGTCCTAGTATTGAAGATAAATTGGTTAAGTTTGCCGACAGAACCAGCCACCAGATATTTTTGGAACCGGAAGGCTTGAATACCGATGTGGTTTATCCGAACGGTATATCAACATCTTTGCCGGCAGATGTTCAGGAGCAATTTATTCATACCATGAAAGGGTTGGAGAATGTTGAAATTTTGCGACCGGCTTATGCCATAGAGTATGATTATGTTGATCCGCAGGAGTTAAATAATCGTCTTGAGTGCAAAAAGATAAAAGGTCTGTTTTTGGCGGGACAAATTAACGGCACAACCGGATATGAAGAAGCTGCCGCACAAGGATTGCTGGCCGGTGTCAATGCGGGATTACAATCAACAAACAGTGATAAAAAGTTTGTGATTGACCGCTCGGAGGCTTATATCGGCGTTATGGTTGATGATTTAATCACCAAAGGAGTTGATGAGCCTTACCGTATGTTTACCTCTCGTTCAGAGTATCGTTTATTTTTGCGAGCTGATAATGCAGATATGCGTTTAACGGCCAAAGGATTTGGGGTTGGCTGTGTTTCAGAGCAAAGATACGCTGTATTTAAAGATAAAAAACAACAAATAGAAGCTTTCAGAGAAAAAGCCGAACAATTAAAGATATCACCCAATGAGCTTGAGAATTTTGGGGTTGTTACCAAAAAGGATGGTGTCAAACGCAGTTGCTTTAATACAATGTCTTATCCTTCTGTTTCACGTGAAACAATATCGGCTATTTGGCCGGAGTTAACAGTGATTCCTGATGAAATTTATGAACAGGTAGAAATTGAAGCTAAATATGCCGGATACATCAAAAGACAACAAGCTGATATTGAGGTTTTCAAAAAAGATGAAAACCTGCATATCAAGGATAATATCGATTATGCAAAAATAGGAGGACTGTCGAGAGAGATGGTGGCCAAACTTTCTAAAGTAAAACCGTCAACAATCGGAGAAGCTTCTCGTATTCCGGGGGTAACACCGGCGGCAATAACCGCTATTTTGGGACATTTAAAAAAATAATGACAAACAAACTTCCCTCCCCAAAAGAAGCTGTCGCACTACTAAAAGAAGTTGTCTCAACGCGTCAGTCCGGAGAACATCCCTTTTTAGAAGCTCATTTGCAGAGCTATATAAAGCATTGTTATAAAGTTGCAGAAACAGCCGCACAAATATCTTCATTGCTTCCAGAAATTAATCCTGATGACGCTTATGTCCTCGGATTGCTTCATGATGCCGGACGTATAAAAGACGAGTGGAGCGAGCAAACTTTTCATGGTTTGGTCGGTTATCGTTTTTTGATGGATAAGGGATATCCCCTTGCCGCACGTGTCGCGTTAAGTCATAGTTTTTACGACTTGGAAAACAACTTTTCAGCTTATAAAATGAAAGCTTCAGATCTGAAAGAGGTGGTTGGTCTGATTGGTAGTTGGGTCTTTAATGACTATGATTATCTGATACAGCTTTCAGATTTGCTGAATGATTGCGGAAGACTTTGTACAATAGAATATCGTTTTGAACACGCAGCAATTCGGCATAACCTATCGGCAGAATACGTTCAGACCTCAATTGCCAGTACTCTCAAGCTAAAAAAATATTTTGATAACAAATGTGGGCAAGATATTTATTCATTATTGAGAATAGCTCATGACTAAAGGATATCCTGACAGACAAACCGCGCTTGAGTTATGGAAACAAGGGATTTCTTATCGCTTGTCACATAGTATATTTGAAAATGAATTAGAATATCGTTTTCACACACTTGGAATAGCGGAAAGCGCGGCAAAAATAGCTGATGTTTGTGGAATGGATGTTGAAAAAGCTTGGGTTTTGGGTTTGCTTCATGACTACGGAAAACGTAAGGACGAAACCAGAGATTTTGTTTTTCATGCACGTGAAGGATATGAACAAATGATGTCTTTGGGATATTATGAAGTTGCTCGCATTTGCTTGACCCACAGTTTTCCCGAAAAAGATTTTTGTGATGATGATTATGGTTTTTATCAAAAAATACCGGATGCTTTGCCTTGGGCTCACAGGACAATGGCTGAGGTAGAAATAGATGATTATGATAGATTAATTCAACTTTGTGATTTGCTTTTTGAGGGCTTAAACAAAACATCTTTTGAAAAACGTCTTAAAGGAATTGTGCATCGCTATCGTCTTGGATGGAAACAGGTTTCAGCGTTATATGAAAACGCTCAAAAAAATAAAGCTTATTTTGATGGCAAATGTGGGTGTGATATTTACCGGATATTAAGAATAGACGACTTATAAATACATTTTATAAGGATATTCAAATGCAAAAATTCACCTATCATTGTCATACAGATTTCAGCGACGGTCGCAATACATTGGAAGAGATGTTGTCACAAGCTGTTAAAATTGGCTTTGATAGCATCGGAATTAGCGATCACCTGATTATAAACGATCTAATTCCCACAAATCGTACATTTAAGCAAGCTTTACCTGTTTTACAAAACAGAATCGCCGAAATTAGAAATATCGCTCAAAACTATCCTCTTAAGGTTCTTGTCGGATTTGAGGTTGATTATATGCCATACGCCGGTTGGTTGGATAACTTTAAGAAGTTGAAATCCTTGTTGGATGTTGATTATCTGCATACAGGCAATCATTATTTTATGGAACCTGACTGTTCAAAGTTTATCAGTATCTATCGTTCTAAAGAAATTTTTAGCGATATGACCCGTCTTCCCGAGTATTTTCGTCGGCATTTTCAAACAATTTGTCAGGCTGTTTACACATGCCAATTTGATTTTCTGGCTCATATAGATTATGCCCGTTGGAGTGGCTTGATGAAAGATGGGGAATATAAAAATGAGATTATGAATATTGTCCACGCTTTAGCAGAAACAGGTACAGCTGTTGAGCTAAACACCAAAGGGCTTGACAGCACCGGTTCTTTTTATCCTTCCGTTTGGGTATTAAAAGAACTGAAAGCTCACAAAGTACCTTTGGTCATATCAGATGATGCTCATCATGTTTCACAATTAGGGCGTTATTTTGATAAGGCTGAAGATTTGCTTTCTGAGCTCAATTACTCTTATCGTTTTTCTTTGTGAAATATTTATATTTTGATTCAATAAACAGTGTCTAAGTGTTTGAATTTAGATTCAAATTTTTGATGTTTAAATATTGTGTTTATAACTGATTTTTTATCTTTTAAATTTTTTTAAAAAATTATAAAAATAAATTATGAAAAATTTTATGGAAAAATATAATGTTTCACGTGAAACATTTTCGAAATTGAAGTTGTACGAATCTTTACTTAAAGAATGGCAACTTAAATTTAATCTTGTCAGCAATTCTAGTCTAGATGATGCTTGGAATCGCCACTTCGAAGACTCTGTTCAGTTATTTAAATATATCCCAGAAAACTCAAAAGTTTTGTATGATTTTGGCTCTGGAGCTGGTTTTCCGGGGATGGTCTTGGCGATGATAGCTAGTGAAAAAACGCCGTATTTAAAAGTGAAATTGATTGAGAGTATTGGTAAGAAAACATTGTATTTAAACGAGGTTAAAAAACAAACCAAGACCAATGTCGAAATTATCAATGATAGAATCGAAAATATAAAAGCAGAAAAAGCCGATGTAATCACATCTCGAGCTATGGCGTCTTTGAGCCAGCTTTTGGAATACACCGGCAAGTTTTGTTCAAAGAAAACCGTTTGTATTTTTCCGAAAGGTAAAAAGTTTCAAGAAGAAATTGATGAAGCCCGTAAGAAATTCAGATTTGATTGTCAGGCATATGACAGCGAAGTCAGTTCTGAGGGTAAAATTTTAATAATCAGCAATATAAGCAAAATCACAGGAGTTAAATAAATGCCAAGAATTTTAGCAATTGCCAATCGTAAAGGCGGGGTTGGAAAAACCACCACGACCGTAAATGTTGCAACAGCTATGGCTGCTGCCGGTAAAAAGGTTTTGGTTGTTGATTTAGATCCGCAGGGAAATGCCTCTACTTCCATGGGAGTCAACAAGCGTGGCCGCATGAATTCTTCCTATGAGGTTTTGTTGGGAGAATGCAAGTTGGGCGAGGCTGTTGTTTGGACCGAAATTCCAAACTTCTCTTTGATTCCGTCATCTCCGGATTTGGCCGCCGCCGAAATCGAATTGGTTGATATTGAGCATCGTGAATTTGCTTTGAAAAAAGCTTTGCAAAAAGACGCTGTCAATTATGATTATATTTTGATTGATTGTCCGCCATCTTTGAGTTTGGTCACTATCAATGCCTTGGTTGCCGCCGATGCTGTGATTGTTCCTCTGCAGTGTGAATTTTTGGCTTTGGAGGGAATAACAGATTTGATCAGCAACATTAATATGATTAAAAAGAATTTCAATCCGAAATTAGCATTGCACGGCGTTGTTTTAACAATGTATGACAAGCGTAATAATTTGACGCAAATGGTTGAAGATGACGTGCGTCAGTTTTTTGGCAAAAAAGTTTACAATACTGTTATTCCCAGAAACGTTAAAGTTTCTGAAGCACCGTCACACGGCAAACCCGTTTTGATATACGATTTCAAATGTTCCGGTTCACAAGCTTATATCAGTCTTGCCGGTGAAGTAATGAAAAGAGAAAGAGAGTTGGTAGCATGTTAATGGATAATGAACTGGATGAATTGTTGAACGACAATACTGAGATTGAATCCGCTCCTGTCAACCATAAGCGTAAGAGCTTGGGGCGTGGTCTTGGTGCTTTGCTCGGATCAGAAGCTTTGCCTATGGATGATGAAGATTTCACTCAAATAAAATCTTCCAACTATGTTAGAATAGAAGAAATTGTTCCCTGCAAATATCAGCCTCGTACTGAGTTTGATGAAGAAGCATTACAGTCATTGGCTGAATCAATTAAAGAAAAAGGCGTTTTACAGCCGCTTTTAGTTCGCAAAACCAATGACGGTTTTGAATTAATTGCCGGTGAACGCCGCTGGCGAGCTTCTAAGATGGCCGGATTAGACGAGGTTCCTGTTATTATCAAAGATTTTGATGATAAAGAGGTTTTGGAAGTTGCTTTGGTTGAAAATCTTTTGCGTGAAAACCTGTCAGCCATTGAAGAGGCGGAAGGCTTGCAAAGATTGATTGATGAATTTTCTCATACTCAAGATGCTTTGGCGCAAATTATGGGAAAATCGCGCAGTTATATTGCTAACACATTGCGTTTGTTAAACTTGCCTCAGTCTGTACAATATATGGTCAAAGAAAACAAATTGTCAGCGGGTCATGCCAGAGCCTTAATCGGGTTGGAAAATGCTGAAGAATTGGCAAAGAAAATTATCGCCAAAGGATTAAATGTTCGTCAGGTTGAAGATTTGGTTGCCAAACAAAAAGACAATCCCAAACCGCGAAGCACAAAAGAAAGAAGCGAAGATTTAGAGCAGATTGAAAAAGACCTTATTAAAAAATTGGGCTTGCGTCTGCAAATCAGTTCCGGCAAAAATGGTGGAGGAAAGGTTGTGATACCATACTCTTCCGTAGCGGAGCTTGATATGATTATTAGTGTATTGGAAAGAAAAAAGGATACCTTTGTTTCCGGTCAGCAGAACGCTGTATTTAAAGATGATAATTCAACAACAAACGAAAAATTTTCGATTAAAATTATAGATTAGGAATAAAAAATGACAATATTGGAACAAATGCTCGAAAGATGTTCACAAGCTGGTTATACCACCACAAAAAATGTTGAAAAAATTGCCAATGCCAAAAAAATGATGTTTGGTGAAGGTGAATGGCATCGTTGCCCGTGTGACGGACAAAATCCCAACCGGTACTGCATTTCAGAAACCTGCCGACAAGATATTGAGCGTGATGGTGAATGTCATTGCCATTGTTATCGCAAAAAAGTAGCGGGCGAATAGAGAACAAAAAAGCGGAATTTAAACTCCGCTTTTTTTATTTGGTAACTATATTTTTACTAAAAGATTTTATTTTATAAAACAAATCTCAACGAGTAAAATAGGAATAAGTCATGTTGTTTTTGAAAAAATGTATGATGGGTATGGGAGCGTTGTTTTTGATATTTGTAGGTGGTGCGGGCACTCAATCCAGCAGCACCATATTACAAGGCGGCGGTTTCCTCGGTCTGATAATCGGCCTTATCGTCTTATACATTTTTGCGAGAATGGCTTGGCGTGCCATGGGGTGTTTGCCGGCGATTTTAGCGATTTTGGTTATTATCGCGTTTATTTTGTATGCGATAGGCGGTTTCAGAGGCGGCATCGGCAATATTGGCAACAACATCAAGAGCTTTTTGGGGATGAGTAGCGGAACGGTTTCCGGTCAACAGGTTCAGGCTTCGGCATCAATGCAAAGCGGTGCGATAAATCTGTTGGATGATGAAGATATGGATAGTTCGATTGGTGAAAACTTTTCATCTCCTCAAGTTGCTGTTGAAGCTCAGGAACAAGCACCGGTGGCTCAAGAACAGTCTGGCGGATGGATGGAAATGTTGTTTGGCAAAAAAGAAGCACAGTCTTCCGGTCCGGATTTAGACAAGTTGCCCACAATCTATACATCGGCACGAGTTGTCAGTGGTGACACTTTGAACATTAATGGACATCTTTTCCGCTTGTATGGTATTGATGCGCCGGAAATGAATCAGAGTTGTGCAGATGCGAGCGGTAGAGCCTATAGTTGCGGTCGTCAGGCGGCGGCATGGTTATCGAGCTGGTTGCAGGACAATACGCTGGAGTGTAAAGTCATGCAACAAGACGGCAACGGCAATATGGCAGGAACTTGTTCTTTGGGAGCATATGATATCGGTGCGGCACTGGTTAATGCCGGTTGGGCACTTGCCTATACAAAACACACGGATATTTACGTACCTTATCAGCAACAAGCCGAAAACAACGGCAGTGGCTTATGGCAGGGTGAATTTTACATGCCGTGGGATTGGCGAAAGATACAGGCGCGCAAACCCAATATTAAAATCATTAAACAAAAGCCGAAACGCAAAAGAACAATACTCAATCCGATGGGCTAAAAGTATGGAAAGCAGAACTTTTTACCTTCAAACAGAGGCGCAAACGGAAGCGTTGGGAAAACAGCTTGCTTCTCTGGCGCGCAAGAGAGATGTTTTTGCTTTGTTTGGAACACTGGGGATGGGAAAGAGTGTTTTGGCACGGGCTTTCATTCAAAGTCTGGTTGGAAAAATAGAAGTTCCCAGTCCGACATTTACATTAGTGCAAGGTTATAAGGCGCCGGAATTTGACATTTATCATTTTGATTTATACCGTCTGAAGCATCCCGACGAGATTTTTGAGATTGGGGTTGAAGAAGCTTTGTATGATGGTGTCAGTTTGATAGAATGGCCTGAAAAAATGCAAGGCTATCTTCCTAAAGATGTTTTTAGAGTTTTGATTGAACCGGAAGGCGAGGGGCGCAAGGTGACAATAACAACAACATCGGAAGATAAGGCAAAACGTCTGTCTGAGGTTGTTTTATGACCAATATTCATGCTTCTTGTATCAAATGGAAAGACAACGGTATTCTGTTTGTTGGTGATTCCGGAGTTGGAAAATCTGATTTATGCCTGCGTTTTATTCTGAATCATCAAGCAATTCTTGTTGCTGATGATAGGGTTGATTTAATTGCTTCCGAACAAAAAATCACGGCTTCTTGTCCTGATAGTATCAAGGGTTTGCTTGAGGTGAGGGGAATTGGTATAAAAAAAGTACCTTTTGCGGAAAACGTGTCGCTTAATATTGTTGTTAAGATTGTCAAAACCCCGCAGGAAATCGAGCGACTACCGAAACCGACGTTTTGGGATTTTGAGGGAGTAAGATTGTCTTTAGTCAACGTTTGGAGCGGGGACGTGTCCGCTGTTGAAAAAATCATCGCCGCGTTAAGCTTTGAAAACACACACTAAGCTGTGCGGATTTTGAGCTTCACGGTTGATTCTTCAACGGCAAAGCTCTAAACTAAAACAAATTATTTTTTACAGGAGAAGTTTATGCTGCTTGTTAATATCGAAAATTTCTTGCGTCGGCAAGGAAAACCGTTAGTGAAGTTTATTACACGCCTCGGCGAATTGTCTGTTTTTGTGGCTCAGTCTTTGTATAACTGTATCACACCGCCATTTTACGGACGCAATCTGATGCGTCAGATTATAGACATGGGTTTTTACTCTTTGCCGGTTGTCGGTCTGACAACAATCTTCGCCGGTATGGTTATCGCTTTGCAAAGTTATTCCGGTTTTATGCGTTATGGTGCGGAAGGAGCCGTTGCTGAGGTGGTTTTGATTTCCGTTACCCGCGAGCTTGCTCCTGTTTTGTCGGCTTTGATGGTTGCCGGCCGTATCGGTGCCGCCATGGCCGCTGAAATCGGAACCATGCGTGTGACCGAGCAAATTGATGCTTTAACCACTTTGTCAACCAATCCTTTTAAATATCTGGTTGCTCCGCGTATTTGGGCCGGTTTAATTGTTATGCCGATTCTGGTTATGCTTGGTGATGTTATCGGCATTTTCGGCGGTTATGTTGTCGGGGTCTATAAATTGGGCTTTAACCCTGCCAACTATATCAATTCAACTTTGCAAAATCTGCAAACTATTGACATCACAACCGGTCTGGCAAAAGCGTTTGTTTTTGGTTTTATTATCGCGGTTATGGGATGTTATAACGGTTACAAATCCCGTGGCGGAGCACAAGGGGTTGGTGCGGCAACAACCAATGCCGTTGTGTCTTCTTCAATTTTGATTTTGATTTTCAACTATATCATTACCGAACTTTTCTTCTCAAAATAAGGCTTAGGAGATTTTAGAAATGAGTGAAGCAAAAATAAAAATCAGTAATCTTCATAAAGCCTTTGGAAAAAAGGTTGTTTTGGATGGCGTTGATTTAGAAATCCCCAAAGGTGAATCTTTGGTGGTCATCGGCGGATCCGGAACAGGTAAGTCTGTTTTGATTAAATGCATTCAGGGCTTATTGCGACCGGATACCGGTTCAATTCTTGTTGATGACGAAGAAGTTGTCGGCATTAATGAGAAACAGAAAGAGGCTCTGCATTCCAAAATGGGAATGTTGTTTCAGGGTGGAGCTTTGTTTGACAGCTTGAGTGTTTGGGAAAACGTTGCCTTTGACCTGATTGAAAACAAGAAAATGAATAAAAAGGAAGCCAAGACCGAAGCTATTCGTGTTTTGCGTCAAGTCGGCTTAGCACCTGATGTTGCCGATTTATCACCTTCAGAATTGTCCGGCGGTATGCAAAAGCGTGTTGGTTTGGCTCGTGCGATAGCTTCCCGTCCGGAAATAATCTTTTTTGATGAACCGACAACCGGTCTTGATCCGATTATGGCTGACGTGATTAATGATCTGATTATTGAATCTGTTAAAGGTTTGGGAGCAACCGCGTTGACTATTACGCACGATATGGCTTCCGCCCGCAAAATTGCTGACCGTATCGCTATGTTATACAAAGGCAAAATCATCTGGCAGGGAACGGTTAAAGAAATGGAAAAAACAGATAACGCTTATGTCTGCCAGTTTATTAACGGTTGTTCGCAAGGTCCGATAAAAGTGGAGGTCTAGTTGGCTAAACGGGAAGCAAAACAATATGTCTGCCAAAACTGCGGTTCGGTTTATCCCAAATGGCAGGGAAAATGCGATGCCTGCGGTGAATGGAATACCATTATTGAAGAAGCCACAAGCAGTGAGGGGTTCTCAAACCTCAACAGTAAAAAATCCAAAGGACGGATAATTGATTTTGTACCCTTAAGCGGAGCGGAGCAACATTTAAGCCGCTTGTCAACCGGCAATAAAGAACTTGACCGTGTTTGCGGTGGTGGATTGGTTTCCGGTTCCGTAATTTTGGTCGGCGGAGACCCCGGAATAGGAAAATCAACATTGTTATTGCAAGCTTGCGCTAAAGTTGCCGACTTGAAAGGAAATCCGGAAGTCTACTACATTTCCGGAGAAGAAGCGATTGATCAGGTTCGGATTCGTGCCAAACGTCTGCAACTGGACAAAGCTCCGGTTAAATTAGCCAGCTGTACCGACATCAAAGACATTGTCGCCACATTAGAAAAATCAAATGCGGCGGTGGTAGTTATCGATTCCATACAAACAATGTATTTAGAAGAAGTTGAATCCACCCCCGGCAGTGTTGCTCAGGTCAGAGCTTGTAGTTATGAATTGATTAAACAAGCCAAGCGTAAAGGGTTTACTCTGTTTTTAGTCGGTCACGTTACCAAACAAGGAGCGATTGCCGGTCCCCGCGTTTTGGAACACATGGTTGACACGGTGCTTTATTTTGAGGGCGAAAGAGGACATCATTTCCGTATTTTACGTGCTGTCAAAAACCGTTACGGTGCCACAGATGAAATCGGCGTATTTGAAATGCAGGATCAAGGCTTGGTAGAAGTTGAAAATCCGTCAGCTTTATTTTTGGCAGAGCGTCAGGGGAATATTTCCGGTTCATGTGTTTTTGCCGGTATTGAAGGTTCTCGTCCGGTGCTGGTAGAAATTCAAGCACTTGTCAGTGCGACGGGTTATGCCAGTCCCAAAAGAGCTGTTGTCGGCTGGGACAGTAACCGTTTGTCGATGATTTTGGCTGTCTTGGAAGCTCGTTGCGGCATTAATTTAAGTTCGCAGGATGTTTACCTGAATATCGCCGGTGGTTTGCGTATTTCCGAACCGGCCGCCGATTTAGCGGTGGCAATGGCGGTTATTTCTTCCATGACCAACAAACCTCTGCCGGCGGATATGGTTATTTTCGGCGAGATAGGTCTGTCCGGTGAGATTCGAGCCGTCAGTCAGCCCAGTTTGCGTTTAAAAGAGGCTTGTAAACTAGGATTTACAAGTGCGATTACTCCACCCACTCACAGCAGTGAAAAGAAAACAAACGTTGACATGAACCGTTTTGAAATTGGCAATGTTCACCGCCTGATAAATTGGTTTAACTAAGGAACTAAAGAATGCAACAGCTTAATAATCTAGACGTCATTATCTTAATTGTTGTCGGAATATCCGCTTTAATAGCTCTCAGTCGCGGCTTGGTCAAAGAAGTGCTGTCGATTATCGGTTGGGTTTTGGGAACCATGGCTATAATCTATCTTTTGCCGATTTTAACGCCTTTTGCCAAATTGTATATTGAAAGCGGTTGGTTGGCCGGTGTTGCCACGGCATTGTTTATTTTGATTTTGTTCCTGATTGTCTGGATTATGACCACGGGTCGTTTGGTTGGAAAAATCCGCAGTAGCAAACTGAGTAACATTGACCGCCTGTTGGGTCTGTTCTTTGGCATAGCCCGCGCTTTTTTGCTGGTTGTGTTGTTTTATATCTTGGTCAGCTGGATGATACCGGTCGAAAAACAATCAGATGTTTTGCGTGAGTCTAAATATTTTCAGATTGCCGGCAGTTTTGCCAAACCGATTGAAAACCTGATTCCGGAACACACATTGAAGATTATTCATGAAAAAACCAAAATAGTCGGTGAAGAAAATGAGAAGAAATTAAAAGAACAGGAAAAACGAGAAAAAGAAAAGCGTGAGACCGACGAGCTTTTTGAAAAGCTGGCGCAACCGCAAATCAAAAAGAAAGCCGCCGCCAAAGCCGAGGAAAGCATCAAAGAAAACTTTGAAGGCTATAAGGAGAGCGAACGTGACAATCTTGATCGCCTGATAGAAAATGCGCTGTAAAATTTCGAAAGAGGACACTGAAAACAACGTCCTCTTTTTTTGACCGCAGAGGGCACACTGAAGATGGATATTTTTCTCCGGCAAAATATACGGTAGAGGCGACAAAAGAAGGATATAATCCTGTCACAACCGAAATTGATTGGCACGTTAGTAAGTGGTATTCTATCGGGAACCTCGGGTTTGGAGGATTGATAGGTTGGTTGATTGTCGATCCTATAACAGGAGATATGTATTATTTGGATGAAGATGTAAATCTGAATATGACACCAATAACAAAATAAAAGAGTCAAAAATAAAGGCGGTATTTTACCGCCTTTATTCAGATACTTTTTACAACTGTTTTCTGGAATTAAGCGCCAGTTGAATCGTGCCTTCATCCATATAATCCAATTCCGCCCCCATAGGGATACCTTGCGCCAAGGTTGTGACTTTCACATCCTCAAATTGTTTGAGGCGAGATACCAGATAATGCGCAGTAATTTGTCCGTCAACTGTTGCGGGCAAAGCCAAAATAACCTCTTTTATTCCCTCTTCGGGAATACGTTTCATCAGCTGCTCAATATTCAAATCCTCAGGAACGACACCGTCTAAGGCCGATAGAATACCGCCCAAAACGTGATATTTTCCCTTAAAAAAGGAAACTCGTTCCATCGCCCACAAATCCGCCACATCCTGCACCACGCACAACAACTGCGATTCTCTTGTTTGGGATGCGCAAATAGAGCAGGGAGATGTTGTGTCAAAATTACCGCATATGTCACAGGTTTTAATATTGTCAGAAACCGTCGTCATTGCCTCAATCAAGGGCAAAAACAAGCTTTCTTTTTTCTTAATCAGCTGGAGGACAATTCTTCTGGCCGAACGAGTTCCCAAAGACGGCAACTTGCTCACCAGTTTTATCAGCTTTTCAATGTCATTTCCGGTCATTTGCCACGCCTAGAAAGGGAGCTTCAATCCGCCGAGGTTCAAACCTCCGGTCACATCAGACATACTGGATTGCATTTTGGCATCAACCTTACCTTTGGCGTCGTTATAGGCCGCCATAATCAAATCTTCCAAAATATCAGCTTCATCGGCAACAACCAATGACGGATCAATTTTAATGGATTTCATTTCAAATTTACCGTTCAAAACCAGCTTAACCATACCGCCGCCGCTGGTTCCCTCAACTTCTTCCTGCTCCAACTTAGCTTGCATTTCCTGCATTTTTTTCTGCATTTCTTGAGCTTGTTTCATAATTCCTTGCATATTAAACATATTTATAAATCCTCATCAAAATAAGTTTCAGGTTCATCATAGCTGTCCAAATCTTCTTGGTTTTCTTCGTTGATTTTGCGAATAAGCGTTTCTATTTTAGAACCTTTAAATTCCGCCAAAATCGCTTTCACCAAGGGCAAATCGGAAACATTCTTTTTGTTTGCGGCATCAGCGGCTTGTTCTTTATCGGCGATTGTTTCACCCAAAGGACCGCGCAAAATCTCTATTTGCCACTTTTGACCGGTTGCTTCTGTTAAAACATGTTGCAGATTTAACAAAAAATCGTTAGAGATTTTTTCCGACGTTGTCATTTTTATCTGCCCCGCGGAAAACTCACTGATGGAAACATCGTTTTTCAAAGCGTAAACCATCAGCATTTTTTTGTTTTGCTCCAGATAGGCAATCAAATCTTCGGGCTTATTCATCACCACGCCTCGCATATCGTCAGAAACTTGCGATATGGCTTGCGGCATTGGTGCTGTTGCGGCAACCGTTGTTTTAAGAATTGTTTGCGGCGCTAAGCTGGATTTTTTTTTTACGTCGTTTAAGAGTTCAAACGGCGTTGGCAGGCTGGCTGAATAAGCAACTCTGATTAAAATCATCTCTAAGGCGTCAATCTGCACCGGCGCGATAGCCAGTTCACCTATACCTTTAATCATCATCTGCCAAATTTTTGATAAAATAGCGATAGAAGCATTAGGAGCCAGCCTTTTGCAAAATTCTTTTTCGCTTTCGGACAAATCGTCTGTTTCGATAGATACCGGTACAATTTTTGCTTTTGCCAACAAATGAGTGATATTAATCAAATCCTGCAACAACGTTGTTGGATTCGCTCCGTTTTTGTACTGGTCATTAAGGTTGGCAACCACCTGATCAACATTGCCGGCCAACAGATTTTCGAACAAAACGAAAGTCTGGTTGCGGTCAGCCAAACCAATCATATTTTTAACAATATCGGTTTTAACTTCACCCGAACCCAAAGAAATCGCTTGATCAAGCAAGGACAAACCGTCTCGGCACGAACCATCTGCCGCTTTGGCAATAATGTGCAATGCTTCGTCTTCAGCCTTCAGTCCTTCTTTTTGAATAATGTTTTTAAAGTGATTGGTTAATGTCTCAACCGTCAAACGTTGCAAATCAAAACGTTGGCAACGAGAAAGAACAGTGATAGGCACTTTTCTGATTTCGGTTGTTGCAAAAATAAAAATAACGTGTGACGGTGGTTCTTCCAATGTCTTGAGCAAGGCATTGAAAGCATTTTTTGACAACATGTGAACTTCATCGATGATATAAATTTTATATCTAGCATTGGTCGGTTTGTAACGTACTCCGTCCAAAATTTCACGGATATCGTCAACACCGGTACGAGAAGCCGCATCAAGTTCCAAAATATCTATATGACGTGAAGAGGCAATCGCTTTACAATTTTCGCACACGCCACAAGGATTGATTGTCGGACCGCCGTTACCGTCTTCGCCGATACAGTTCAAAGCTTTGGCAATCAAACGGGCGGTTGTGGTCTTTCCCACACCGCGGATTCCGGTTAAAATATAGGCATGATGCAAACGGTTGTTTTTGATGGCATTAGTCAGTGTTTGTACCAAAGCATCCTGTCCCAGCAATTCGCCGAAACTTTGCGGACGATACTTGCGCGCCAGCACGACATATTGTTTGTTTTGATTATCTAAAGTTTCTTCCGCCATCAGTCCAACCTAAAAAGAAATTGGTGGAGAACAACGACCCTGACCGCATTTGTTACGGCTGCTTTCTTCCGAACCTGACCGGATTGGCAAATCGTCAGCCCACTGTCCTCCAGTGCTTATACATAGCAGAAATCTACCTTTTTTCAAGTATATTTTCCCGCTTAAGGGATAATAATGTTCATCCGGCGCAGTTCTTCATAAATCGCCCGCTGTTCTTCTTCCTGTGTCAGCGAAGCCGCCGTTTGATTTTCAAGAGGCAAAACCTCACCATAAATCATAATTTGCGCGGTAGACGGATCTTTTCCATAAATAACCGGAGCCTGATAAGAATTGTCAATTTTTACAGAAGATAAAATTTGTCCGCTACCGTCATCGGAGAATCTTCTTGAAGCGGCATCAACGACAACATCACTCTCACGACGAATTTCAACAATATCTAGGCTATGCTGGTTTGTTCCGTTTTCAAACAAGCGAAAACTGCCGTTAATGCCGGCATATCCGTCAGGATTGGTAATTGCTTTATTGATGTTGTCCGGATTCTGTTTGGACAACTCGTTGGCCAACGCGACGGCATCATAGGCAAAGGAATACAGACTGCTGGGTTTTTCGCCAAAAAGCTGATTATATTTATTTGAAAAATAGTTGCTGTAACTGCGAGACAACGCCGGATACCAACTGCGAACAATCATCGGTTCTTTGTTATAACGACCGTTTTCCCACATTGATGTTCCAAGGAACTGAACCTGCGGATAAGCAGCGTCATAATACGCAAACATCGAGATAGCCGATGTTAGTTTAGCTCCTGTTTCCGGAATCAAAACCGCATCAAAACCGATATCACCAAGACCTTCTTTGGTTTTAAGGCGTTGCAAAGCTTTTGATGCGCTGGCATTACCGGCATCTGCCTGTTTTTGCAAAGAAGCTTTGAGGGCATTCAAGCGTTGTTTTCGCACACTATGATTGGTCATTTCCTTGATGATAGCGGAAAAATCAGATGTTTCCGGCGGATAGAACGCAATTGCCGTTACGTTAACACCGTTTTTTTGAGCCGATTTAACGGCGGCTTTGGCAACGGCGCTTCCGGTCAGATTGTCCGGAATCAGCAAAGCAAAACGTTTTTTACCTTTTTGTGCCGCATAGGTCATAATGCGATTGACTTGTTCTTCAACCAACAAGCCGAGTGTATAAACAGTAGGTTGTAAAACTTCCTGAGCGGTTGAGAATGCGATAACCGGCACCCCTTGATAAATTGTTTCATTGGCAATTGCTTGCACTTCCGTGCTCATCAACGGACCGATAATCAGGTCAGAACGTTGGCGAATGGCATTTTCCACCGCAATTCTGGCACCACTGGCGGTGCTTTTTGTATCATAGTACTGCAAAACCAAATTGGGATTGTGAACATCTTCCAAAGCAAGCATGGTTGCGTTTCTCAAGCCTTCGCCTTGTTTGGCGGCTTGGCCGGATAACGGGAGCAAAACTCCGACACGAAAACCCCGACCGTCTTGCGAAATGTTAATCTCACTGATGTCGGTATTAATCGATTCTGAACCGCCGCGTGAAGAAACTTCCGGTCCTTTGGTGGAAAAACATCCGCACAACCCTAAGCAGGCAACCAAAATACTAAATTTTTTTAACACTTGCATTTTATCCCAAAATATAAAACAATCTGATTCAAGTTTTAGTTTAAATTTTATGTCTTGTAAAGAGAGGTCTTTTGAAAAGCGGAATATATATTGTTGCCACACCGATTGGCAATCTGAACGACATTTCTCTTCGTGCTAAAGAGGTTTTGAACGCGGCCGATGTCATTGCCTGTGAAGATACCCGTGTGACTAAAAAACTTTTTTCTCTCCTTGGTCTAAACCTCAAAAAAACATTTATTGCTTTTCATGATCATAATGAGGATGAAAAGGCTCAGGTTCTTATTAACTATGTTAATCAGGGACAAGTTGTGGCACAAGTCAGTGACGCCGGTAGTCCGCTGATTTCCGACCCCGGCTTCCATCTGATAAAACAATGCCGCCGACAAGGTGTTGATGTCTATGCGATTCCGGGCGCTTGTGCCCTGATTTGCGCTCTGCAATTATCCGGTTTGCCGACCAACAGTTTTATGTTTGCCGGTTTTATTCCCAATAAAGATAAGGCCAGAAACGATTTATTCAATGAATTAAAAGATATAGAAACAACGTTGGTCTTTTACGAAACCGCCAACCGGCTGACCAAAACACTGCGAGTTATGTCCGATATTTTTGGAAACAGGGAAGTTGCCGTTGCTCGAGAAATTACCAAACTTTATGAAGAATGTCGCAATGGAACAGCTCAGGAACTTATGGCACATTTTGAGGCAAATGAACCCAGAGGGGAGATTGTTTTAATGGTTGCCCCGCCGGATGAAAGCTCAAAAACACCGATTGATGTTGAGGGCTTGCTTCGGCTGGAATTGCAAAAACAAAGCCTAAAAGGAGCTGTCAAAGCGCTGGTTGATGAATACGGTCTTAATAAAAATGATGTTTACGATTTGGCGTTAAAGATAAAAAATGAACAATTATCATAGCGGACATTTTGCTGAGGTTTTGGCTTTGATTTTTCTCTTTTTCAAAGGGTATATTCCCTTGCGGAGAAATTATGTTACCGGCCGTGGCACGCATGCCGGCGAAGTTGATTTAATTGTCCGCAAAGGTAAAACCATTGTTTTTGTTGAGGTCAAAAAACGTCGTTCTCAGGAACAAGCCGCCTATGCAATCCAAGCAAAACAACAAGAACGTATTCGCCGCGCGGCAGAAGGATTTATAGCCCGCGCGCCGCAATATCAAAATTTTGATATCCGTTTTGATATGGTTTTGGTTTCACGGTCGTTTAAATTCCGTCATATCACAAACGCTTTTTAACTCAGCAACCTTAGTATCCTATCAATACACTTCAAGGCTTTGGCAATCGGACCACGGATTGTTCTTGTCGCATGTTACCGGCATCACTTTTTCTTTTTTTTGCCATACATTCTTATTGGTCTAACTATACATCGCGCGCAGGGGACAAAAAGAAAAAAATTTAGTGGCGTTTGCGTCTCAAAAGGACATATAATGCTCCTTCGCCGCCATCAGCCGGTTGCGCATAACTAAAACTCAAAATAAGCGGACGTAACTCTGGTGTGTTAAGCCATTGAGGGACGCTGTTGCGCAAGATTCCTCGAAATTCAAACCAGTCTTCCTCTTCCTTGTGCAAGCCTTTACCGGTGATGATAAGAACGCAACGGCATTTTTGCAAATAAGCGTGTTTGATAAACGATACAACCTTTTCATAAGCGTCTTTTTCTTTATAGCCGTGCAAATCCAGTGTTTGCTCAATGGCAAACTCACCACGCTTAAATTTTTCGGCGGTTCTTCTATCAATGTTATCTGTTGTGCCGATAGCGAGCGGGGACAGCGTATCTCCGGTATACGCCGCTTGATAATCAACAGTTTCAACCGGAGGATTAATGATAAGCGGTTTCGACGGCGGTTCTTCTTTAGATTTGATTTTTCGCACGCCTTTCAAAGCTTCTTTCCACGCCTCATCTTGCAAAGGTGCTTCTTTAGGCTTGAGTTGTTTCATTATCCTTATTCTCCGAACTTTTTTCTACCATAAAGTCTGAAAAATTAGTGATGACAAATTCTTTCCAATCGCCTTCGGGAGCAACGCAACCGATTTTTTTATTCTCGGCATTAACCAGCACCAAACCGCCAAACTCCCAGAGTGTGCAACAATTGTCATACCCCGAGGTGATAAAGTCTTTTGTGCGTTGAATCAATAGAGCGTTCAGCTTTCTTTTGACCACATTTGAATAAATCAAAATCATACCGATAATAAACAGAAGGCCAAAGATAACACCCGTCCACCACATTAAGGCGATACCGACAAGCATTGGGGCTAAAATCGGCAACAGACTTTCCCATGGATTATAAACAGGAGATTGTGGTCTGTTTATCCTACCATAATCAAGGTAAATCCGCAATTTGTCATGATTTATGGCTTTGACCAAAGCTTGATAAACCAGTTGATCGGCTCGATTTGCTGTTCTTTTCTTAGGCATTAATAAGGAACCTCCATTGTTTTCGGAAGTAAAATATAGTAATGTCCGGTAGAATTCATCCTGCCGGCCAGCTCCAAAATATCATCATGGCCGCTTCCCCAGAAATAATCTCCGCGAACAGCGCCTTTAATTGCACCGCCGATATCTTGAGCAACCATCATTTTTTGAATAGCTTCCCTGTTTGGTCCTGTCGTTTCCAGCCACAACAAAGAACCGAGCGGAATAAAAGACCTATCCACCGCAAGGCTTCTGCCGGCTGTCAAAGGAACACCTTGCGCGCCGATAGGACCTTCAGCGTCAACCAGTCGATGAAACACAAATCGTTGATTGGCGTTCATTTGCTTTTGCGCCTGAGAACCGTTTTCTTTGAGCCATTTTTTGATATGTCCCATTGAAGCTTGTGCTGGATCAATTAATTTTTGAGAAAGCAAAATGCTTCCGATACCTCTGAATTCTCGTCCGTTTGTATCTGCAAAACCAATTCTGACTTTGGATCCGTCGTCAAGTTGAGCAACGGCCGACCCCTGAATTTGCATAACATAAACATCGACATCGTTGTCAGCCCATAAGATTACCGGAGCCGAGAAATCTGAATTAAAAATTTCCTCTCTGGTGTAGTAAGGAACAAATTTGTTGCCATCCACTCGTCCGACCAGTCTTTTTGACGGCAGTGTTGCATCAAAATCTTGCAGATTTAATTCTATTAAATCATCCGGACGTCCATAAATAGGGTGACGATAAACATCACTTTTTTTGTACGATGCATTGATTGCCGCTTCGTAATATGAGGTAAATTTCCCCTCACTGCTACCGTCATATGTTACCCGATAGGGAACAAAGTTGGCTTGGATAAATTGTTTCAGATTTTTGGTTTTGATACGAGAAAGTTTTTTACATATATCAAGATAATCTTGTGCCGGAATTTTTATTTCTGCGGTTTGTAATGAGGCACCGCCGTTTTTCTCTATTGCCTCACAACTGCGCTTCCATGCCGGCAAAAAGTCGCTCAAGTTGTCTTTATCAAAATTTTTCAGATCTTTGAACGACACTTTTTCGAGCTGCAGAAGTGGTTTTTCCGTTTCTGGGACAACGGGAGCGTTTTTTTCTTGATCGCAGGCAGAGAGCAAAAATGCGACTGCCACCATAGTTGATAAAAGTCGTTGCATTATTTTTTCGTTGAAACCAAAATCCAGTTAGGAGCCGTTGAGGTGAGGGCTTTTTCAAAAGTCCATACATCGGTGATGTTTTGGATATAATTTTCATCACCTTCAATCACATTGTTTTCTGCATCACGCAAAACGTTGATTTGTTCGGAAACAAACTCGACGCCAAGACGGGCAATACCTTTTTCGGTAATGGTTGCGCTTATAATTTCCGCCTTGTTAAAACAAATAAATTCTGTTTCTGTCGACAGATGTTCTTTTTCACGTTTGTCTATCACATCTCTGAATGTTTTAAGGATGTTTTTGCTGACCAACATTTCCAATGTTTCAACATCACCTTTATTAAAAGCTTCAGTGATAATTTGGAACGCGTTTTTGGCTGAGGTTACAAATTTAGCTTTGTTAAAGTTGGGGATTTGCCGCAATGTCTTATCCATATCACTAAGGTCGGTCTCATCTTGTTCGGCAACAAGTTCTGCCGTTTGTTCTTCATTGGCAGTTTGTTGTTTTTGTGCCTCGGCTTCTTTTATCAGAATATTATAGAGTTTTTCGGCACTGTCCTTGCTCAAATGAACACGTTGCTGATTCGCAGGTGTTGAGCCCAGAAGACTGAACAATTTTCTAAAAATCAGAACCACAACGGCCAGCAAAATGATAATATCCCAATTTGTCATCTCTTTTCCCCTTTTCCAGCCATAAATATAGCTTATTTATAACTATTATCAACCATTATTATCATTTGACCTGAACAAATTTTAAGTGTAAAAGGTTAGTAATGCTTAATATAAGAGGAGAAGAATTGATGTCCGAAACATCTCAAAAACCACAAGAAGGTGGCCAGCCGGCTATCCAGATTCACAATCAATATATCAAAGACTTGTCTTTGGAAATTCCGCACGCGCCGGAAATTTTCAAAAACATCAAAAGCCAGCCGGCAATGAAAATTGATGTTGATATTAACGTTCGTCCGCTGGAAAATGCTTTCTACAATGTGGAACTGAATTTCCGTATTGATGGCGATGTTGAAGAACAGAAGTTTTTCATTGTTGAGATGAGCTATTGCGGCGTGGTTGAAATCCATGTGCCGGAAGAACATATTCAGCCGGTTTTGATGATTGAGGTGCCGCATATGCTGTTTCCTTACGCTCGTCAGGCTGTTAGCAATGTGATGTTTAACGGTGGTTTGCCTCCGATTATGCTCAATCCTATAGACTTTGTGGCACTTTATAAGGCTCGCGCTCAGGCTGAAACAGCTACCAAAAATTAAATCCATTCAAAAGAAACCCCCAAGAACAAAGCCGTCCTTGGGGTTTTTTGTGTCTGTTATGTGCACGAACATATTTTTTGGCATAAAAGAACATTGTCCGTACCATGGGGGATGCCTAAATTACCGGCAGTTTTTCCTGAATTGAAATGCTCCAGTTGAGAGCGGCAAAGGCAGTTGGTTTCGTAAGATTTAAACCAGTCAAGACACGCTGTTGAAACCCCTAAACAGTTGCCACTAAATGGGAATGTCTTGCTTTCATTGGTTCCGTCCACTTTTGTCGCCGTTACGTAACAAACACCATTTAGATTAACATCCCAAGAATCATCAGAAACCCTTGTAGCCGCCATCGTTCCTCCCCATGGGAAGCCACTAACGGCACCTTCCGGCCAAAAACAATAGGTGCTCGTTTCGTTTATTCCCATCTTGCCTTCACAAGTAGCATCTTGTCCAAAGTTTGGTCCGGCATATGCGAAAATACTATTTCCAGGAAAAGCAATAGCAACTTTTTGATATCCAGATGCTTTACAATCTTTGTAACAAGTCAGGCCGCTTCGAGGTGTAACCGATGTACAGGTTTGTCCACTGGGGATAGATGCCGAATATGAATAATCAGAACAACCTTTAAGACTGCAAGAATGATAACAGGTCAATCCGCTTCTCGGTGTAACCGATGTACATTTGTTGTCTGTCGGAATAGAGGTCTTATAAGAACTGTTATAGTCTGTACAAGTTTTTAGAGCGCAACCTGTATAACAAGTCAATCCTCCAACGCTACTTGTTGCAACTTGAGTGCATTTATAGTCATCAGGAACAGACGATTTATAGGTTGTGTTATAATCTGTACAAGTTTTTTTAGTGCAAGAATGATAGCATTTCAGCCCGCTTCTTGGCGTTATTTCATCGCATTTATAACCGCTGGGAATATTTGTTTTATAGGAACTGTTATAGTCCGTACAGGTTTTAAGGCTGCAATTTGTGTAACATGTCAAACCGCCGACAAGGGTTGATGAAACGGTTGAACATTTATTATCTGCCGGAATGGCATCTTTATAGGAGCTATTATAATCAGAACAGCTCTTGCAGTTATTATAACAAGTCAATCCGGTATAAGGTGTCACCGTTGAACAAGCTTTTTGCGCTGGTTTTGCTGACAAATATCCATAATCGGTACAGGTTTTAAGACTACAATCTTTGTAACAAGTTAATCCGTCAACCAGAGATGAAGAAACCGGTGTGCATTTATAGTTGTTGGGAATAGTGTCTTTATAAGCGCCATTGTACTCGGAACAACTTTTCTTGACGCAACTACTGCCTTGCAGTTTGTAGCCGGCAGAACAGGTGCAGGTCTTGTATAGGGTTGTTCCGGCCGCGGTTGTGCAGCTTCCGCCTCCAACAGTGGCACCACTACTGACATTGCAATAAGAAACTTGATGTCCGTCCATATATGTTGCGGGTGAAGATATTGTTATGTATTTATAATCAGCAGGACAGAGACAGTTGGTATAACAGGTTAGTTCGGGAATAGGATGTATTATACCGGTTTCGATTTTGGGATACGGGCAACTGTCTACATAACCGGAAGTAGCGCAAGACACACATTTTTCATAACAAGTCAAACCCATAATCGGGTGTTTGATGCCTTTAGGAACAGCATTGCTCGGACAGCTTGCTACAAGGCCATAGGTCGAACACCCTCTGTCGCCTCCGGTACTGCCACCGTCATTAACACGGCCGCCGAACTGTTTGCCGACAAGGTTGCGCTGATAATCGGGCATAAAATAAGTTCTTGCCATCTGAAAAGATGAGCTATTGTCAAAAACAGATTCCGGAACTAAGCTGAATTGTGTGTGTGAATTATCTAAAGGAGGCATATCCAAACCAGAAGCTTTTGCATTAAAGCCGTAAACCAAGGCTGAAACACAAATATACATCGCCAATAATTTTTTCATGCTGCACCTCTATATGCTATAGTTCCGGAACTCCCATAACTATAACATAAAAATCAGCAATGGTCAACTATACATTGCATAGCGGAGACAAAAACATCTTGACTTGGAGTTAACTCTAAAATGTAGAATAAATTACAAAAGATTCGTTTTATCCAACAAAGGAGAGTTTTTTATGATGACCTGTGCCGTAACCACCTCATTTTTAGGTTGTTTAGCGACAACATATTTATTTATACGCTACACACTTTATTTAGATTTTTCATGTTGGCAAAAAGGAACTCTTTGGTTGTTTTTTTTGTTGATAGGTTGTTTTCCTTTGTTTGTTTCGTATAATTTTGAAAGTGTGTTTGGGCGCTTTTATCTTTATTGGCGTTATGGTCTTTATTTCTTTTTTGTCGGAGCAATTATCCTTTTGGTTTTAACATTGTTTTTTGATACCGGTTGGTTTATTTCAAAACAGGTTAGCCGTTTGTATGGGAAAGAAGTTTTGTTGTGTGCAATGAGCCGTCGCGCTTGTTTATGGATGAATGCCGGCGTAATTTTTGTTGCTTTTTTATGTACATGCTGGGCTTTGTATGAAGGGATTAAAATTCCAACGATTAAAAATATTGAGATTCAGAGCCCAAAGGTTAAATCGGAACAAAAGATTGTTGTGTTGAGTGATATTCATATCCATCGAGTGATTGCCCCCGAGAAAATAAAAGGAATTGTAAAGCGTGCCAATGCTCAAAATCCGGATATTATCTTGTTGGCAGGCGATATTATTGATGATGATGTTAAAAAAGTTGCGGACATAACTTCTTTGCTAAAGGGGCTTAAGGCGAAAAAAGGCGTTTTCTTTGTTACCGGCAACCACGAATTCTATGCCGGATATAAACCAACCGTCAATGCTATGAATGAATTGGGTTTTTCATTTTTGGAGAATAACGGTGTTGCTTTGAATGATATTTATCTTGCCGGCATTCCCGATACATTCAGCGGTAAAGCTTTTGGTAAGACTGCAGATATCAAACAAGCTTTTGCAAAAGCGGAAGATGGTCAATACAAGGTTTTGATGTCGCACACACCGACAGAGTTTGCCGGTGATAAGGTTTTTGATTTGGAAATTTCCGGTCACACACATGGCGGACAAATCTTTCCTTTTCATATTTTTGCCAAGCTACATAATCAATACTTGGCCGGATTATATAAAATGGAAAACGGTGCGAATATCTATGTTTCCCGTGGTTCAGGGCAGTGGGGGCCGCAGATGCGCTTTTTGGCACCATCGGAGATTAGTGTAATAACCTTAAAGCCTCTTGACGATGATGGGAAATAGGTTTAATTCAAAATAACACAGAGTGTTTTTATCGCGTTCGATCTTGTCAGTGCTAAAATGCTGGGGCTATAGCTCAGCTGGGAGAGCGATTGGTTCGCAATCAATAGGTCAGGGGTTCGATCCCCCTTAGCTCCACCATAAAAAAAACCGCCGATTTAGGCGGCTTTTTTTATAAAAAGACAGGGATCGAACCCCTGAGGGAAGGGTTTGGGCTGCAGTTTTCAGGCGGGCGGGAGTATGTTTGCAAAACAAATTTATCAACATTAATCATTTTTTTTATTGATTCTTTAGCTTTTTTGATACTTAGATAGACATAGATATTTTTAATAAGGAGAAAAACATGAATCCGGATGATGTAAAAAAGCTTTTGAACAAAGATAAAGCTTTGGAAATTTTCAATAAATATTTTGTAGAATACCTGAAAACTCAATACACAAATTTCAGTGGTCGCGCTAGCCGTCCTGATTATTGGTATTTTGTTTTGTGCGTATTCGTTATCAGCCTTGTTTTGGGTATTATCGATGCTGTTATCGGCGTTCGTTTGTTTACCTCAATCTTTTCTTTGGCTGTTTTGATTCCAAGTGTTGGTTTGGGTGTTCGTCGTTTGCACGATCTCGGTAAACCTGGTTGGTGGTATTTTATGGTTTTGGTTCCTTTGGTAGGCGGTATCGCTTTGTTGGTTCTGTTCTGCATGAAAGGTGAAGACAAAGCCAACGCTTATGGTGATCCGGTAAAATAATCGGTATTTTCAAAAAAAAGAGCCTCGCATTTTGCGGGGCTTTTTTTGTTGACAATGTATTTGTATGAAATACAAAGAAAAAAATTCTATTTTTCTCTTTATAATTAATCAGTATTATAGAAAAAGTTTTTGAAGAAATTATCAACGAACTGCTTTCTGAGGGAAGAGACTTTCGTTCCGAGAAAGTTCTTGGGGGTAGCGTAGATCTCGATCTTTTGAAGCAAGTCGAAAACGTCATGACTGAGTCATTCAAGTGCAATGACATAGCGCCCATTACCAACGATGGATTTTATTTTCTGTGAATGGGTGAGAATACTTCATAATAAAAAGCCTCGTTTTCACGAGGCTTTTTATTTGAACGAATGCTTTAAAAAAAAGGTTCATCGTCCATGGTTAATTCCATATTTTCGAACATGGAATTGATTGATCGACAGGCTATAAAAAAGCCGATAGCGAAGAGGACAACGAGTGTGCCCAGAGCCCATAAAAGGACTTGAACGAAAATGCTCATAAATTTTTATTTTATAAAGTGAATAATGTGTGAAGTAATCTTTTGATAAGGTCATCATATGCAAATTCTCATTTTTTGCAAGATGTTTTTTTAAGAGTCTCCCTGAAAGCGTTTTATAAAACCGCTTTTACAACCGATAGCCCAGCTCATTTGTAATTCTTTTTCGCCGGTTGATTCTTCCTTTTGTTCATTCACTATTTTAAAATCTTCACGTTGATAAAAACGAATGGCGTTAGTGTTTTTTGTGAAGACATTGAGGTTTAGGTGTGAACGATGCCGCCGGATATACGTTAATAGTTTTTTGCCGATTTTCTGTCTCTGATATTGTGGGGCAACAAATAAGGCACCGATATAATTATTTTCCATCAAGCTAATAAAGCCTTTTAATTGATGTTTGTCTTCAAAAACATATGTTTCCGAATTTGGAAAATAATCCCGCAAGACAGATTTTTGCATATTGCGCCAATAGTCGCTATTGATAAAATCGTGAGCATCCAAGCTGGTTTTTAGCCACAAATCGGCTAGTTTTTGATGGTCTGAATTCTTGGCTTTTCTAATCATCAGATATCCAAATCATCAACGAATTTTGCACGTTCAATAATAAATTTGAAACGGGTTTCGGGATTTTTACCCATCAAACGATCAACTTGTCGCCGTGTTTCAAAAGCTTCTTCTTTGCCCTCTTCGGTATTGGTGTTTGGTAATAAAACACGCAACAGCATTCTGTTTTTCTTATCCATGGTTGTTTCTTTAAGCTGTTGTGCGCTCATTTCTCCCAACCCTTTGAAACGACTGATGTCAGGTTTGGTGTTGCCTTTTATTTCTTTAGCCAAAATGCGATCTTTGTCATCATCGTCCAAAGCGTAATAATTCTTGCCGCCGGCCGCAATTTTATACAGTGGCGGGGTGGCAATATACAAATGTCCGTTTTCAATCAATTTAGGCATTTGCTGATAGAAGAAAGTCATCAGCAAGGAGGCGATGTGAGCACCGTCAACGTCAGCATCGGTCATGATAATGATTTTTTCATAGCGCAAGTTCTCTTCGTTATAATGTTCCTTTACACCACATCCCAAAGCTTCGCACATGTCTTTAATTTCTTGGTTTTGCAAGATTTTATCAAGACTGGCGCTGGCAACGTTTAAGATTTTACCGCGCAAAGGCAAAATAGCTTGCGTGAAGCGATCGCGTCCTTGTTTTGCCGAACCGCCGGCGGAATCTCCCTCAACAATAAAGATTTCGGTTCCGGCCGCCGCCGCTTGTGAGCAATCGGCCAATTTCCCGGGAAGTCGCAGTCTTTTTGTTGCGGTTTTACGGGTTTGAACCTTTTCTTCTTTTTTCTTTTTGCGAGCTTCGGCGCGTTCAATCACATATTCCAATAAAGCAGAAGCGTTTTCAGGATCGGAAGACAGCCAGTGATCAAATGAATCCTTAACGGCCGTTTCCACCAGACGCAATGCTTTTGAAGAGGTTAACTTGTCTTTGGTTTGTCCTTGAAACTGAGGGTCACGGATAAATACAGACAGCATAATGCAGGCATCGCTCAAAAAGTCATCACCGGTGACCGATGCGGCTTTTTTGATGTTGGCCATATCTCCGTATTCTTTCAAGCCGCGGATAAGCGCTGATTTGAAACCAAGTTCGTGCGTGCCGCCTTGAGGGGTGACAACAGTGTTACAGTAGGAGTGACAAAAACCGTTTTCATCTTCTGGCCACGTAATTGCCCATTCCACCTTGCCTTCGTCATTGGCCAAAACCGCATCGCCGGAAAAAGGCTTGCGATTGATGGTTGTGCGGGCGCCGACCTGATAATTCAGAAAATCAAGCAATCCGTTAGGGAAGCATAGTTCTGCTTCAGGAGGCGTGATGTCTCCTTCTGTCAGTAATTCCGGTGCGCAAGACCAGTTGATGCGGATTCCTTTGAACAAGAACGCTTTTGAGCGAGCCATACGATAAATCTTGTTTGGCAACAAATTGGAGTTGACGCCGAAAATTTCCGGATCCGGCTTAAAAGTAACGGATGTTCCCCGACGATTGGGCGCGTTACCGATGAGCTCTAACGGTCCCATCGGATAACCGCGGCTGTATTCTTGACGATACAGTTTTTTATCACGAGCGATTTCAATAATCAATTTTTCTGACAAAGCATTAACGACAGACAAGCCGACACCGTGCAAACCGCCGGAAACTTTATAGGCACCACCGCCAAACTTTCCGCCGGAGTGTAATACCGTCAAAATAACTTCCAGCGCTGATTTTCCGGGGTATTTCGGGTGTGGATCGACAGGGATACCGCGCCCGTTGTCTGTGATGGTGACGGAATAATCCGCATTCATTTGCACATCAATTTTGTTAGCAAAACCTGCAACAGCTTCATCCATGGAGTTGTCGAGAATTTCTGCGACCAGATGATGTAAAGCTGTTTCATCTGTACCGCCGATATACATCCCCGGACGATGACGAACCGGCTCTAATCCTTCCAAGACTTCAATGCTGGAAGCGCCGTAATCGTTGCTGGCTTTAGTGTTTTCTGATGTTTCAAATAAATCGGACATGTTATTCCCCAAATGACTGAAATTTAGCGTCAACATACAGGTTTTCCGCCGCTTTTGCAAGCTTTAAGCGCCAAAAATAAACAAATTATTTGCTTTTCAACTTTGTGAAAAGATGTTTTTTTATTGTATTTTTTTGTAAAGCAACTTAAATTGTGTCCATAAATATTGTATTACTTAAAAATCATTATGTTATGAAAAAAGAAACAAAAACGATGATGCGGGGCATCCTTTATATCGCTTTCCTTTTTGTGTTGGCAACAGGATTTACTTGGTGGTGTCAAGGTGATGAAGCCCTTTGGATGGCACTGTTCACTATCCATGCTTTTGGTCTGGTGGGCTACCTGTTTCTGTCTATGTCTGATCACAAGACGGTTGGAATGTGGTTGCTTCCTGTGGATGCCTTTGTGGTTTTCCTGCTGTTGCAAGTGACGCGTGACAGTGTGTATTGGAGCCCTGTTGTTGTGACGGCTGTGAACGCTCTGTTGGTTAAATATTTTGTAAACAACTGGAAATTTGATGTCACCAGTAGCGTTATTGCCAATATTGTGGCCTATGTTATGGGATATGTTTTTTATTTCTTTGTAGCTTTTATGCTGGGAAGAGAACTTTTCCTTTAACTCCAAGCACTCTTCGGAGTGCTTTTTTTTATTGCTTTTTATGGAAAATATTTTATCTTGCAGGATATAATCATCTTACTTAAAAATCATTGTGTTATGAAAAGTTTTTATGCAAAAACAACAACGTTTTTTGTGTTGTTTGCTCTGATGTTGCTGGCATTGGGAGTGTTTTATTTTTATCCTCCGAATTTTCAGGCAGAGGTTTGGAACATCTCTGAAGGTGATTTTGGGAATATTTCCTTTTCTATTGCTTTGTTTGCCTTTCCGACCGTGTATTGGGTGGCAAATGTGCAAAAATTGAAATGGTTGGGATTTCTTTTCACCTTTTTTGATATCACCATTGTTCTGTACCTGATAATGTGGATGCGTAGCGCTGTTTATTGGTCACCTTTGGTCATATGCTGGTTCAACTACATTTTGCTAAACTGGCTTATATGTGGAAGAAAAGCTTTTTTGATCAAGTATGAGGATCTTTTTTCAAGGTATATCGTGTCAACTTATCTGGTTGGAGGAGCTCTGAGTTTCCTTTTGTGGGGAATATTCTGTCTCTTTGATTAAAGGACTAAGCGTTAGAGGGTGCGAAAACATCTTCTGACGCTTATTTTTTTTCAAAAAACACTTGCAAAATCATAAAATTAGCTATAAAAAGACTCCCGAAAGAACCGCATGGTGCGGTTTTAATACCACACGCAGGTTATTGGGGCTGTTTTTTAAGCCTCACTCCGGTGTCTTTTTAGACTACGAGCCTGCGGAGGATTAACCGGAAAAGGATAATAAAAATGGGTCTTCCCACATTTTCTCTGCGCCAAATGATTGAATCTGGCGTTCACTTCGGTCACCACGCTCGTCGTTGGAATCCGAAAATGGCTCCGTACATTTACGGCAAAAAAGACAATATTCACATTATTGACCTTCAAAAAACTTACCCGATGTTGTACACTGCTTTGGCTACAACTCGTGAGATTGCAGCTAACGGCGGTAAAGTTTTGTTCGTTGGTACAAAAAGACAAGCTCAGGATATCGTTAGAGAAAACGCTGAGCGTTGCGGTCAATACTACGTCAACCATCGTTGGTTGGGTGGTATGTTGACCAACTGGAAAACCGTTCATAAATCAATCAGCCGTCTCGTTAAATTGAACGAAATGGAAGAAAAGAACGACTACACCGGTTATACCAAAAAAGAAATGCTCAACCTGAAAAAAGAACAGGAAAAATTGAACCAAAGCCTTGGCGGTATCATGAATATGGGCGGCCAGCCGGATTTGGTTTTCGTTATTGATACCTGCAAAGAATCTTTGGCTATCAAAGAAGCTAAAAAGCTGGGTATTCCTGTTATCGGTATCTGCGATACCAACGCTGATCCTGAAGAAGTAGATTTGCCGGTTCCGGGTAACGATGACGCTATCCGCGCTATCCAATTCTACTGCGAAATGATTTCTGCCGCGGTCTTAGACGGTATGCAGGCTCAGATCGCTGCTCAAGGCGTTAAGGTTGAAGAAATGGTTGAGAACACAGAAGAAGCTCCGAAAAAGAAAAGAGCTTCCAAAAAAGCAACTGCCGAGGCTGCTGCTGAATAGTTCTAAATCGTTTTAGAAATATTATCAAGTTTGTGCGGCGGTATTCTTAAGTTTTTAAGGAATATCGCCGTATTTTTAATTATCAAAGAAGGATTTAAAAATGACAGAAATTACAGCCGCTATGGTTAAAGATTTGCGCGAAACAACAAGCGCCGGTATGCTGGATTGCAAAAAAGCATTGGTTGAATGCAACGGCAACATGGAAGAAGCTGTTGACTGGTTGCGCAAAAAAGGTTTAGCCTCTGCAGCCAAAAAAGCCAGCCGTATCGCTGCCGAAGGTTTGGTTTCCGTTTATGTTGAAGGTAACAAAGGTGCTGTTGTTGAAGTTAACTCTGAAACAGACTTCGTTGCTAAAAATGACATTTTCCAAGAATATGTAGCCGATGCCGCCATCGTTGCTTTGAAGAGCCACGGCGAAGTTTGCGACATGAAAACTTTCAACTGCCCGAAATGCGGTAAAACTTTTGAAGAACGCTTGACAGATATGATTGCCAAGATTGGTGAAAATATGAACCTGCGTCGTGCTAAAGTTGTTGAAGTCAACAACGGTGTTGTTGCGTCCTACATTCATAATGCCGCTGGTGCTAACATTGGTAAAATCGGCGTTTTGGTTGCTTTGGAATCAACAGCTGACAAAGAAAAATTGGCTGATTTGGGCAAGCACATTGCTATGCATATTGCTGCTACCAATCCGGTTGCTTTGAACATTGCCGGTGTTGATCCTGCCGCTGTTGAACATGAAAAATCTATTTACGCCGAACAAGCTAAAGCTTCCGGCAAACCGGAAAACATCATTGAAAAGATGGTTGAAGGCCGCGTTCGCAAGTTCTACGATGAAGTTGTTTTAGAAGAACAAGCTTACATCATGGATCCGGATAAGAAAATCAAACAGGTTGTTGCTGATGCCGCTAAAGAATTGGGCGCAGATGTTAAAATCGTTGATTTTGCTTGCTTCAAACTCGGTGATGGTTTGCAGAAGAAAGAAGAAGACTTTGCCGCAGAAGTTGCTTCTCAACTGAAGAAATAATTCGGAAAAGCTTCAGAATTTTTCTGAAAGACAAAATAAGAACCCCTCAGTGAAAAATTTTTCACTGAGGGGTTTTTCTAAAAAAGCCTCCACAATCCGAAGATTGTGAAGGCAGGGAGAGTTTTGACCTTAAACAACGATGAGAAACATCTGATCTCGTCCAAGACAGAGTAACTGGTTGAACAGGCTGTCAATAACACTGCTCATCAGAGCAAAAAGCTCATCCGAGACATCAACGAGGTTGTCGCTCTCGGGAAAGTTTTCTACCAGCTTTTTGATGGCTGAAAAAATTTCCGGAAAGTCTTTCGCGTCTTCGGGATTTGCTTCAAGATATTCAAGAAGTTCTTCCTGAATATTTTGCGGTTCACAGGTTGCAAACAGAGGGATAATCTCCGCATCTTCACCATTGAGGCGAGTCTTGAGTATAACCTCCGCATGCATGGGATCCGGCAAAGACAAGCCAAAACGCGGATCTGCAACGATTAACAGAGCTTTAGACATAATTACTGATTATTAAAATTATAGGCTTACTTGTACTAAGCCCTATCATGTTCTGTTGTTTTTGTCAATAAACTAGTTTTCCGGAAAGGTTGAGAGGATAAATAAAGAAAAACCGCTATCCTAAAAAAGATAACGGTTTTTCTAAAAATTGGTGGAGCTAAGGAGGATCGAACTCCTGACCTCTTGAATGCCATTCAAGCGCTCTCCCAGCTGAGCTATAACCCCAAAATTTTGTTTTCTGAGCGCGCGCCTTAGGTACCTAATTTCGCTACGCTCGCTGTCACGTCACTGGCTCAATAAGGTAGCCAAGATGTTGCAGACGAAAACAACAAACCGTTGTTGTTTTCACTTAGCCATCCCAGCTGAGCTATAACCCCAACGACAAGCTGACTATAGAAAAATAAAAAAAGCTTGTCAATAGTTTATTCGCATGCAGCTTTATTAAAATCATGACGCAAAGCTAAAAGCTGTTCTTTTGTTAAGGTAAAGTTGCTTTCAATCCAAGCCGCTTCCAGCTCTTTTAATATTGAGCTGATGTTTCTCGGATCGTCAATTCCCTGTTCCATAATATCACGCCCTTTAACCGGAAATTCTGCAAAATCAAAAGTTTCGATTTTGTTCATAATGCCTGAAAACTCAGGGATTTTACTTTGTTTTTCTGACAACAGAAGCAAAAACTTTTCTTTGCAAAATTCTTTACCGCGTTGATAAACAAGGCGAGCCAAGCTCTTATCATCCGTAAAATTATCCAAACAAATGTCATGAGTTGTCAAGTCAACAAACAGCTGTTTTTCCTTTTTGCTTAATCTCAGACGCAAAGCCAGATTTTCAGCCAAAGCCACATCCGGTTGATAAATGATAAACAAACGGCGCAACGCGCGGTGCGGAATATTTTCTTCTTCAACAAGATTTGAGAGAAAAGCCAACTTGTCCATATAGTGAGGAGCTGGCATAATATAATCCATAATATTGTTGTCTATCATAATCTGCAGAGTTTTGACAACATTGGGGGTCAGAAGAATTTTGAATATCTCGTCACGGATTCTTTCCATTGACAATTCGGCCAGCCCATCTCTGTTTTCAACACAAGCTTGCAACGCCTTTTTATCAATTTCTCCTTTACCAAAAAGCGAGTAAAAGCGGAAAAAACGCAAAATCCGCAAATAATCTTCTTTAATACGCTGATTGGCTTTTCCGATAAAGCGAACAATACCGGCTTCTAAATCGCCGATACCGTTATAATAGTCAAAAACATTACCTTTTTCATCGGCATAAACGGCATTTATGGTCAAGTCACGACGAGAAGCGTCTTCTTCCCAGTTGTCAGTAAACTCGACTTCGGCATGGCGTCCATCAGTTTTCACATCACGGCGCAAGGATGTCACTTCAACGATAGTATCGTCCAAAACAACACCGACAGTTCCGAATTTGATACCGATCGGAACAGTTTTTATGCCGTTTTCTTCGCAGGCTTCAACAAGTTCATCAGGGGATAAATCTGTCGCCAAATCCAAATCTCCGGCGTCAATTCCCTTTAGGGCACCACGAACGGCACCTCCGACAAAACGCAGAACACCGCCATTTTGCTCAACGATTTTAAATAGTTTCAAAACCTTTTTATTTTTGATGAGTTTTGAAACGTCCAGATAATTATCTTTAATCATTGCTCATCCTAAATTTTTTCTTGAAATTAACAGTTTTTATATATTTTGCAATTATTATTATCTTAATTCTAATGAAATGTGAGTAGATAGGTATGAAAAAACTTTGTATTTTAGCTGGTTTGGCTTACTTGTTGGGCGGAATATCTTCTGCTGGAGCAGAAGCACCGCAAATGATTGGCGAATATGGCGATTGGGTTGCTTATTATTACCGAGACAAAGCCGGTCCTGTTTGTTACATGGCTTCCGCTCCGAAAAAAGATGAGGGCAAATACACCCGTCGCGGTGATATCTATGCCGTTGTGACACATCGTCCGTCAGAAAAAAGTTTTGATGTCATTAACATTAACGCCGGTTATACCTATAAAACCGATGCAAAGGTAACAATTAAGATTGGCGCCAAAACATTTGATCGTCTGTTTACGAACGGCGATAAGGCTTGGTCTGTCAGTGAAAAGGTTGATAAAGAGATTGTCGAAGCCATGAAGAAAGGCAGTCGCATGGTTGTTCACGGAACATCAAGCAAAGGCACGCAGACAAAAGACACCTATTCCTTAAACGGTTTCAGTAGCGCATATAAAGCGATTACCAACAAATGCAAAAGCAGTAAATAGTTATGGAAAAAACAGAACTTATCGGCCTGTCCAAAGATGAGCTTGCCGCTCAGATAGAAGCTATCGGTGAAAAACCTTTTCGTGCCAAACAATTGTGGCAATGGATATACTACCGCGGAGAGACAGATTTTGAAAAGATGAGCAATCTTTCCAAAGACTTGCGAACTAGGTTGGCTGAAAATTTTACCATTACTCGTCCGAAGATTGTCACGGAACAAATATCAAGCGACAAAACGCACAAATGGCTGTTGGAATTTTCCGATGGACAGCGGATTGAAACGGTTTATATTCCGGAAGAAGACCGTGGAGCCGTTTGTATCTCAACACAGGTTGGTTGTGGTGTCGGATGCCGTTTCTGTCATACCGGAAGCCAAAAGATTACCCGAAACCTGACTGCCGGTGAAATTGTGTCACAGTTTATGGTGGCGCGAGATGCGTATGGTGAGTGGCCGAGCCCCACTTCCGAAACCCGTTATCTGTCTAATATTGTGGTAATGGGGATGGGGGAGCCGTTGCATAATCCCGACAATGTGATTAAAGCACTTAAAATTCTGTCAGATGGTGAAGGAATTGCCATTTCCAAACGCCGAATAACACTGTCAACATCCGGCATTGCGCCGAAGATTCCTCTTGTGGCAACAGAATTGGGGGTTAAGTTGGCAATCAGTTTGCATGCCCCGAATGATGAAAAACGTTCACAGATTATGCCAATTAATGACAGATTCTGTATTGATGAGGTGCTAAAAGGTTGTCAAAAATATCAGGATGTGATGGGTTTTAGCCGAATGATTACCTTTGAATATCTGATGCTCAAAGACTTTAACGATTCCCCTGAAGATGCCAAAGAGCTGATTGCGCTGATGAAAAAATATAAACTTGGTGCCAAGTTTAATCTGATACCGTTTAACCCATGGCCGGGGTGTCGTTATCAACCAAGTTCCAACAACAAGGTTCACGCTTTTTCTCGTATGTTGGAGGCCGCTGGTTATGAGTCTCCGATACGTGTTGCCAGAGGACAAGACATCCTTGCGGCTTGTGGTCAGCTTAAATCAAAAAATATGGAAGAAAAAAAGGATTAGTGACGCTCATACTCTCTTCCTGAGTGCATATATTCCATCATTCTCTGGCGTTGGCGAAGCATCTCGTATTCTTTTTGCCGCTGTTCTCTTTCTCGGGCTTCTTCCGGTGTTTCGCGGTGATTGGTTTTGATATCGCGCAACGCCAAAATCTTGTTGAGAATTTGTTTCTTTGAAAGACCGTTTGTGTTGGCTTTGATAATTCCGATAACATTAGCCGGAGTTAACAGTTCTTGCAGCTCTTTCAAATCAAGTTTCGCTTCATTGGCAATGATTTTATTCAAGTCAATATCCAGATTGCCCTCAAAATCTTCATCATCGTCAGTGCCGTTTTTCAAAATATCAATAATAAATTTTTTGAAGAGTTTGTTGACGAGCTTGATGAAGTTACGATTTGTAACAGATTCGTTGCCGGATGCGTTCATCAAAGAATAAAGAAGCAGATTTTTCAAATACTTTTTTTGCAGACCGGATAACGGAATATTGCTCCGGATTCCCGCGTGAGCAAATTCCAGAACTTTTTTTCTTTCTTTAGAAAATTTTTGTTCGTCATCCATTATTTATTGTTGCCTTGACTGAAATTGAGAATCAGCGGTTCAAAAGCCTTTGCAACTTCAGTATACACCATTTTTTTGAACGGAACAATTCTTTTTGGTGCTTCTTTGATGTCAATCCATTCAAACGCTTTGAACTCTATTTCCTCAGGATTGGCATCAAAACGGATTTCTTTATCATCTCCGCTAAAAAACAAAAGAACCCATGATTGTTCCTGACCGACAAACATTCTTCCCAAGCTTTGTGCATGAGCTAATACTTGGGGCGGAAAATCATATCTCAAAGGCTCGGGCAAAACGGCGATCAGCGAAGCGGATGTAATCCCTGTTTCTTCTCCAAGCTCGCGAAAAGCGGCTTTAACAATGTCTTCGCCATCATCTATTCCGCCTTGCGGAAACTGCCAGTTCATATCCTGTCGATCGGCTCTGGCGCAGACTAAAACTTTTTTGTCTTTGTTAAAAAGGACGATACCAACGTTTTTACGATACAATCCGCTCATTTATTCCACCACAAGGTTTGAAACGGGAACCAAAGCCAATGGTAAGGTTAGCTCCTTGTTTTTGGCTTCTTCATAAGTCAGTTGCGGAGAAAAAGAGTTAATCCAGTCATAAACAGCCATAACAATGACTGGTTTGTTTTCAATAACCAAAAGAACCTGTCCTTTTGTCAGGGCAATATCTTCCGCCATTTTAATTTTCTCTTTTATCTTGTCTTTGTTGAAAATTCCCTCAATAACAACATCTGCTCTTTGGCGGGGAAGTGTGGAAACTTTGATGTTTTCGATACCATCTCCGTCAACCGCATCTACCATTAACAAGCCGCGATCTTTCAGTTCGGTCAAAACTTTTTCCAGAGTGGCTTTGTTATCATCATCGGCAATGCCGTCATTAACAATAACGCCGCCGATCGCCGCTTTTCTTGTAAAGAGGTTACGCAGGCGATTTATGCTTTCTTCATCAGAGATTGTCAGACTTAGTGACATTGGACCGCTGTCGGATTTCAAAAAGTCTTTTGATGATAGTAACAAATCCATATAAGTTTCGTGTCCCTGACTGCGTGCCTGAATAATTTTTTTATCCAAATCCTGACCATAAGGAGTAAAGCTGAAAGAGACCTCTGAGGGCAAACCTTTGCTTATTTGCTGTAACGAAAGGTCATCAAACCCCATTCCTTTGATAACAATAGCGACCTTTTTGAATGTCGGAAGGACTTTCACTCTTGTTCCGTATTCCACCCAAGGTTTTTTTCCTTTACCACTGATACTGGGCAATTGTTGTCCGTTAACTTCCTTTGTCAGCTCTTCTCTTTGTGTTAAATATCTCAGGGATTGTGTTGCTTCTTTTGTCGGTAATTTTGCCAAATTGGGAATTTGCTCCAAAAGATCATCCATAGAAATTTCTTTTTTAGGCGCTTCCGGTACCGCCGGTTTTCCAGCTTCCGGAACCATGTTGATATCATCTTTTTTTGTGTCTGTTTCCGCTTTTTCCGGTTGTTTTTTTAAGTCCGGAAGAGTCAGGATAACCTTTGGCGGCTGATTTTTTTCATGAAACATCAGCTTATCTATTTTTGAAAGATAGACCGGTTCGCTTTTTTCTTGAGCAAAAAAGTATCCGACGATAACAATGCCGCAAAGAGCTCCGATACCGGCCAATGTCACAAAAAGATATTGTTTAATTTTTTCCGTCACGCCAACCTCTATTTTCCGGAATGATAAATTCCTAATGCTTTAACCAAATCGACAGCTCTGGACAATTGATAATCCTTGCGCCATTCATCATTGTTTTCTTTTGCGTTCTTGGTGTCTTTTTTATTGTCGTTTGCCATCTCATTTTTCAAGGCATTACTGTATTCCGCTTCGCTGAAGCTGAATTCGTTTTTAACTTCTTCGACTTTTGCCGGATGAACTTCAACATCAGGCACAATGCCCATTGCCTGAATAGAGCGTCCTGACGGTGTGTAGTAACGGGCTGTTGTCAAACGCATTGCGCCGTATTTATCCAACGGAATGACTGTTTGAACAGAACCTTTACCAAAAGATTTTTCACCTAAGATAACGGCGCGTTTATGGTCTTGCAGTGCACCGGCAACAATCTCGGAAGCCGATGCCGAACCTTCGTTAATCAAAACCACAATCGGCAAACCGTTAAGGATATCGCCTTCCTTAGCCGTATAACGAATGGTGTCATCTTCATTGCGAGAACGGGTGGAAACAATTTCTCCCTGATTGAGGAACAGATCAGAAACGTTAACCGCTTGGTCCAGCAACCCCCCCGGATTATTGCGAACGTCAATAATCAAGCCTTTCAGATTGTCTTTTTGTTCTTTCTGAGCTTTCTTCACAACTTTTTCAACGTTTTTATCGGTATCTTCGCTGAAAGACGTTATTCTGACATAGGCAACATCGTCGGTTTTAATGTCATTTTTAACGGATTGAATTTTAATCTCCTGCCGTTTTAAGGTAACATCAAAGGGTTTTTCGTTAATTCTGCGAATGGTTAGTTTGACTTTTGTTCCGATTTTGCCGCGCATTTTATCAACGGCATCATTCAGTGTCATGCCGACAACTTGTTCTCCGTCAATATTGGTGATGTAGTCACCTGCTTTCAGGCCGGCTTTAGCCGCCGGTGTGTCATCAATCGGCGAAACAACCTTTACCACGCCGTTTTCCATTGTGACTTCGATTCCCAGTCCGCCGAATTTGCCTTTCGTTTGTTCGTTCATATATTTGAAACTCTGGGCATCCAAATAACTGGAGTGAGGATCTAAAGACACCAACATTCCGTTGATGGCGGATTCGATAAGCTTTTTATCATCAACTTCTTCCACATAGGAATTTTTTGCTCGCTCCATAACTTCACCAAAAAGGTTGAGAAGTTCATAGGTATCGGTTTCCGGCGCAGGTTTTTCGGCTTTTTTTGCGCAGGCGGCTGTTGCGCCAAACATAATGCTCAAAGCCAAAACAGCTGTTAATGATAATTTTTTTGACATTCTCTTTTCCTCTCTTAAAGCTTCATCCACGCCATCGGATCAACCGGTTGGTTGTCTTTTCTCAGTTCCACATATAATTTTGCATCATCGCCGCTGGGCATTTGTCCGACGGGTTCTCCCGCAAGCAACAACTGTCCGAGCTCCACATCATAATTATTCAATCCGGCCAACAAGGTTAAGTAACCGCCGCCGTGTTCCACGATAATCAGGTTACCGTAACCGCGAAACGGTCCTGCAAAAATAACGGTGCCATCAAAAGGTGAAATAACTTGAGCATTATCTCGGGTTTTTATGATGATACCCTTTGATGAAACACCCTTAACCTTTTGTTCTCCGTAAGCGGTAATGATTTGCCCTCTGGCCGGCAACGGCAAATTCCCTTTTGCCGCGGCAAAACTACCCCCTATTCCACTTATAGACGCAGGTTGCGATTTTATCAAGTCAACAGTTTGTTTTTCATCACGATTTTTTTCAGATAACCGTCGAGCCTCTTCCTCTTTTTGTTGGGCTAGGCGTTTGGCTTCTTCTTTGCGTTGTTTTTCCAGTCGTTGTTGTTCCAGTTTTCCGAGCAAATCACGCAAGTCCTGAGCCTGATTGGCAAGTTTGTCGACATTGCGCTTGGTTTTTTCGCTTTTGATTTCAACAGCATTGCGAATGCGCGATTTCTTTTGAACTAAAAGACGCATGCGTTCATGCTCAGTTTCCAAAACCTTTTTTTGTTTTGAAATTTGAGCGAATTGTTGTTCAACTAGTCTTTTTTTCTTTTCAATGGCTTCCAGCTCTTTGCGGATTCTTTCGGCATTTTCTTGCAAAAAAGGAACAGTTTCTCGCAACAACATGGCGCTGCGGATAATTTCAACCGGCGTCAGCGGTTGTACGAACAGAGCTTCTGTTGGCTTAAGGGCAAGATTCTGCAAGGCAGACAACGTTTTTATCAGATTGTCGTCTTCTTCGGTAAAGCCTTCTTCGGCGGCTTTAAGCTCTGTTTTTAATTTTTCGAGTTGAGTTTCCATCTGCGACAATTTTTCCTCATTGTTTTGAATGAGTTTTGCCGCTTTAACCATTTCCTTGCTAACGGAGCTTAACTCCAAATTAATCTGAGTTGCTTGCGCCTGAAGTTTTTTGTGTTCCAAAGCTTCGGCGGCAACCTTTTGTTCCATTTTTGCCAACTCTGATTTTGAAACATTAACAGCCTCAGCCACGCCTGAAAGCCAAAAAGAGGCAATCAGGCAAAGGGCGGTATATTGAGAGGCTGTTTTTAGAGTCATTCAGTAAAAACCTGTTAGCAGGAACATTTAACCAATAAAGAAATTCCTGTCATTTCGGCCGGTTTTTCGATGTTGAGCAAATCCAGCATTGTTGGCGCCAAATCAGCCAACTTTCCGTCTTTCATTCGGCAGACACCGCTTTGGTCATTGACCAAAATGGCGGCAACTTTACCGACAGTGTGAGCGGTATATGGCTCGCCGGTTTTTTCATCAACCATCTTTTCAGCGTTGCCGTGATCAGCTGTTACAATCATCACGCCGCCGACTTTTTTCAATGCGGCTTCAACGCGTCCCAAACATTCGTCGACAGCGGCCACAGCCTTCAATGCGGCTTCCATAATACCAGTATGACCAACCATATCACCGTTGGCAAAATTGCAGATAATCGTGTCAAAACGTTTTGATTCAATGGCTTCAATCAACTTATCTGTCACTTCATAAACGCTCATCTCCGGTTTGAGGTCATAGGTTGCAACTTTCGGGCTCGGAATGAGGATTCTTTCTTCGCCTTTGAATTCTTTTTCTTCACCGCCGTTAAAGAAGAAGGTAACGTGAGCATATTTTTCTGTTTCGGCAATACGCAATTGTGTCAAACCATGTTCGGCAATCACTTCGCCGTAAATATGTGTCAAAGCTTCAGGCGGGAACATTGTTTTCATAAATCTGTTGTGATCAACGGAATATTCGGTCATACCGACATGATCCGCAAACTTAACAATCTTTTTGCGTTCAAATCCGTCGAATTCGGCATCAGCCAAAGCGTATAAAATTTCACGGGCACGGTCAGCGCGGAAATTTGCCATCAAAATACCGTCGCCGTCTTCCATTCCCTGATAATCACCGATAACGGCGGGAACAACAAATTCATCGGTAACATTGGCGGCATAAGATGCAGCAATGGCTTCGGCGGCTGTTGCATAACGTTTGCTGTCAGCCAGAATCATGTTGTTATAAGCGGCTTCGACACGATCCCAACGTTTGTCACGATCCATGGCATAAAAACGACCGGCAATGGTTGCGATTTTAACGTTTTTCATGTTAGCGGTAGACTTTTCAAACTCTGCCAAAAATTCTTTAGCAGAAGATGGCGGGGTGTCACGTCCGTCTAAAAAGGCGTGAACCCAAACTTTGATGCCGTTTTTATCCAAAACGCGACATAGGGCGACAATATGATCCTGAGAAGAGTGGACACCGCCGGGAGACATCAGCCCCATAACATGAGCCGCTTTGCCGTCAGCTTTCAAGGTATTAATCATTTCAACCAAAACCGGATTTCTTTCCAAAGAACCGTCTTTGATGGCTTGATCGATTCTCGGCAAATCCTGCATAACGACACGTCCGGCACCAAGATTTGTGTGTCCGACTTCAGAGTTGCCCATTTGTCCTTCCGGCAGACCCACTGCCAATCCGTAAGTCTCAACCAAGCAGTGCGGGTTGTCGGTATACATACGATGCCAGTTTGGTGTGTTTCCCATTTCAATGGCGTTGTCGGGTGATTTGGGTTCGCGGTAGCCCCAGCCATCCAAAATCATTAACAATACAGGTTTTTGTGTCATTGTTTTTTCCTTTATCAATTCAAATTGTGTTCATTATATATAATAAAAAACTTTAGAAAAGCACTATTTCGAAATTTTAGGCTGTATATTTATTCCATAATCTTTTTCCAAATTTCGGCAGGAATGTTGCTTCCGGAAACCCCATTCATCGGGCTGTCATCGTCGTTTCCGACCCAAACGGCGGCGACCAGCTTGTTGGTAAAACCGACAAACCATGCGTCACGGTTTCCCTGGGATGTTCCTGTTTTTCCTGCCGCAAACTCCGGAATTTGCGCTCGTTTTCCTGTGCCGTAATTGATAACATTGGTCAGCATCTTCGTCAGTTTTTCAACCGGTTCTCTTTCCAAAATACGGATGGGATCTTCCCGCCCGCGTTGATAAAGTTGATAGCCGTCTCTGGTGTAAATTTCTTTAATTGCATGCGGCCAAGAGGCAAAACCGCCGTTAGCAATGGTTGAGTAGGCTGTGGCCATATCAATAACTTTGACCTCAAATGTTCCCAACGGTAAAGACGGTGTGTTTTGAATGGGGGTTGTGATCCCCATTTTTTGTGCGTTTTTGACAATGTGGTTTCCCGGAAGCTGTTGAGCCAGATTAATTGTTGCCAGATTAAGAGATTTAATCAGCGCATATTCCAGAGAAACTTCGCCATAATATTTTTTATCGGCATTTTCGGGTTTCCAGTTTTTTATAGCAACGGGAGTGTCAAAAAGTTTATCTTCTCTGTCAAAGCCTCGTTGCAGGGCTGTCAGATAAACAAACGGCTTAAAAGACGACCCCGGTTGCCGCAAAGCCTGAATAGCTCTGTTGAATTGGCTTTTGTTATAATTGACGCCGCCGACCATGGCTTTGACTGCGCCATAATAATCCATCACGACAACAGCGCCTTGGCTAACGTTTTTATGTTTGTTGGCAACAATCGTCTGTTCAAGGATTTTTGCGGCTTTTTCCTGCAAGCCCTGATCCAACGTTGTCATAACATAAATATCATTGTCTCGCTCACCGATATAGTCATTAACTTCATTATAAACCCAGTCGGCAAAATAGTTTGCATTTTCAACTTTGTCGCTTTTTTCGGCGCCCAAGCGCATTTTCAAAGCTTCCTGTCGTTCGGTTTCGCTGATGGCATCTGTTTCAACCATGGTTTTGAGGACAACTTTGGCGCGGTCAACAGCACGTTTTTTTGAAGCAATCGGGTTGTAGCGTGACGGAGCTTTCAACATGCCGGCAATAACGGCCGCCTCCAACAGGTTTAAGTCGCGGGAAGATTTTTGAAAATATTTTTGACTGGCGGCTTCAATACCATACGTCCCCGTTCCCAGATAAACGCGATTGAGGTAAAGGGTTAAAATCTGTTCTTTGCTGAATTTATTTTCCAGCCAGAAAGCGAGCAAAAGCTCTTGAGTTTTGCGTTTAATATTTTTTTTGCTCGTAAGGAACAGGTTTTTTGCCACTTGTTGAGTGATGGTGCTACCGCCTTGTGCATAGCGTCCGGCGAAAAGATTGGCAATCATCGCGCGAGTGAATGAAATGACGTCAAATCCCGGATGTTCGTAAAAGCGCCGGTCTTCCGTGGAGGTGATGGCGTCAACCACGTATTGCGGCAATTCTTCCGAGCGAATAACTTCGGAATAAACAGTGCCAAAGCTTTTGATTTCATTGCCGTTTTCGGCAATGATTGTTGTTGATGGTTGTCTGGTGCGCGAGATAGCTGTTTCCATATCCGGTAGGGTTGCATAGCAATAGGCCAGATAAATTAAGAAAGTTATCACCAGAAGTGCAAATAATTTTAGGAGTCGCAAGCGATTCTTAAGCTTTTGTTTTGACTCTCTTTTTTTTGTTTTTTTCTTTTTTTTCTGAACTTTAGTCGTCTTTTTCATTTTTTTAATCCTTGCTTGGAGTCGCAAAGTGTTTTAAAACTTGTTTATTCAATAACATAAAGAAGTTAAGGAAAATTTTATGAGCAAGGTTTCTGTATCAGTTTCTGAGGATTTGAAACAAAAAATCAACGCCATTGCCGCCAAAAGCGGAAGAAGCTTTGACGAATGTATTGCTCTGGCGCTTCGTGACTATGTTGAAAACTATGAAGATGTTTACAAAACCGATTTGTGTTCGGTTAGTCAGCTTGAGCGTTCTTTCTTTTTATCTATTGGCGAATAAAAATTTTCGGTTATATTGACAAATGTCATTCACAAATTGGGAGCTGATTTAATGCCTCAAAAAGTTTGCCTTATTGATGGGTCAGGTTACATTTTTCGTGCTTTTTACGGGCTTCCGCCGCTGACGGCGCCTGACGGAACACCGGTGAATGCGGTTTTCGGCTTTACCAATATGTTTATGAAATTGACGTCAAACATTCCCTGTGACTATTGCTTGGTTTTGTTTGATGCCAAGCGTCAAAATTTTCGCAATGACATTTTTCCTGATTATAAAGGAACCCGCAAAGAAACACCGGAAGATTTAATTCCGCAATTTTCCATCATCCGTAAAGCTGTTGAGGCGCTGAATTTAAATTATCTGGAAATGGAAGGCTATGAAGCGGATGATTTGATTGCGACTTATGCGAAAAAAGCGCTGGATGATGGGTTGGAAGTAACAATCGTTTCCGGCGATAAAGATTTAATGCAACTTATTCGTTCCGGCGTTTCTTTTTATGATCCTATGAAAGACAAGTTTTTTACGCCGGAAGACGTTCATGAAAAATTCGGTGTTTATCCTGATAAGGTTGTTGATGTTCAGGCTTTGTCCGGCGATAGTATTGATAACGTCCCCGGTGTCCCCGGTATCGGTCCGAAGACGGCGGCACAGTTAATTAATGAGTTTGGCTCGTTAGAAGGCGTTTTGGAACACGCTTCTGAAATCAAACAGAATAAACGTCGTGAAACCATCATTGAAAATGCCGAAAATGCCCGCATCTCTCTTAAGCTGGTGACGCTGAAAGATGATGTTCCTGTTGAAAAGCCGATTTCTGATTTTCATTGTCGTGCGCCGCAAAAGGATGTCTTGGATGAGTTTATTCAAACATACGGTTTTTATTCTTTGCGCAATAGAGTAGAAAAATGGCTGGTTGAACGCTGTTCTATGGTTGCTGAAATGACGGAGAATAACGGTGTATTTAAAGTTGAGGATGTTGTAAAGAATTATGAGTTGGTGCAAACGGAAGCCAAACTCAAAAAATGGGTTGATTTAATCAATCGTCATCGCAAGTTTTCTTTAAGTGTTATGACAACGGGGTTGGATCCTGTTTTTAACGATATGGTGGGATTGTCGTTGTCTGTGGCGGCGGGACAAGCTTGTTATATACCGGTCAGTCATAGTAAAGATGAAAAAAATTTGGATTTGTTTGCCGAGCATAAGCCTGTTGCTCAGCTGTCGGTTGATTTGTTAAAACGCTATCTGCAACCTTTGTTATCCAGCCGTTCCATTCTTAAAATTGGGCATAACATCAAATCAGCAATGCACTTTTTACGCAAATCTTTAGCGGTGGAAAATATCTTTCCGGTAGAGGATATTAGTGTCTTGTCTTATGATTTGGACAGCTCGGAACACGGTCATTCAATAGAAGATTTAGCCGGTTTGTTTTTGGATTTGCAACCGATGCATTTTGAAGACGTTATCGGTAGCGGAAAAAATAAAATTCCTTTGGAGAATGTTGATATAAATCTGGCTTTGGAATATATGGCTCAGCGCTCAGATTTTATTTTGCGTTTGTATGAACAGCTCAAGCCACGTTTGGTAGCTGAGCAAAAGACGGCTGTTTATGAAAATTTTGATCGTCCGCTGATTTCCACGCTTTATGCGATGGAGCGTCGCGGCGTTATGGTTAATGCCCGTGCTCTGCAAGAATTGAGCGGATATTTTGATGAGAGAATACATGCCGCCGAACAAGAAATTTTCAAATTGGCTGGAGAAGAGTTTAACGTCGGTTCGCCCAAACAAATTGGTGAAATCTTGTTCGGAAAATTAGGGCTTAAAGGTAAAAAAACAGCTTCGGGAGCATGGCAGACGGGGGCTGATATTCTTGAACAATTGGCTGAAGATGGTGTTGAGCTTGCTGATAAAATTCTTGAGTGGAGAGAGTTTAGTAAGCTTAAGTCAACCTATACGGATTCTTTGTTCTCTTTGATGGATAAGGAGAATCGTGTTCATACGACGTATAGTCAGATTGTCGCCAATACCGGTCGTCTGGCATCTAATAATCCGAATTTGCAGAATATTCCGATCCGAAGTGAAGAGGGACGCAAAATCCGTAGCTGTTTCGAGGCTCGTTCGGGATATAAGATTATATCTTCTGACTATTCGCAGGTGGAGTTGCGTTTGTTGGCTTCTGTTGCAGATGTCAAACGTTTGCAACAGGCTTTTGCCGCCGGGGTGGATGTTCACGCAGCCACGGCATCACACGTGTTTGGAGTGCCGCTGGATAAGGTGGATGCCAATTTGCGTCGCCATGCCAAAGCCATAAATTTCGGAATTGTTTATGGTATTTCACAATATGGGTTGGCGCGCAATATCGGAACGTCAGCCGCCGAGGCTAAGGCATATATTGATGCTTATTTTGCCCAGATGCCGGAGATTAAAACCTATATGGATGAAACGATTGCCTTCGCGCACAAACACGGATATGTCGTCACGCCTTTCGGTCGCAAATGTTCAGTGTTTGGTATTAACGATAAAAACAAGCGGATTGTATCCAATGCCGAGCGTGCGGCAATAAATGCGCCGATACAAGGCGGTGCTGCCGATATTATTAAGCTGGCGATGAATAAAGTTGAAAAAGAATTGATTTCTCGCGGTTTTAAAACACGAATGCTACTTCAAGTCCACGATGAATTGGTCTTTGAAGCGCCGGAAAGCGAAGTTGATGAAGTTAGCCGCTTGATTAAAGAAACGATGGAAACAATTGTTGATTACAAAGTTCCTTTTGTGGCGGAAGTTGGCGTCGGTGATAACTGGACCGAGGCTCACTAAAAGAAAAGCAAGACATAATAATCCGCATGGAAACACAATAAATCAAGATAATAGCGTATGAGGTGACAACCAATTCTTGGTCAATCCGCAAATTCTTTTGCCGGACGAAAATTATGCCAAATCAACTGCGACAACTCAATTGTTAGACATAGCGCCGTTTCAGCCTCTACTCCCCAAAAATAATAACAAAGCTTTGTGTGAACGTTAACCTGCAGAATTATCGTTCAAAGGGATTCTAAAAAGAAAAAAGTTAATTATTTATTACCGATTCCAGTAAGTGAAACCGGCGATTCGGCGCAAAGCAAGACTCAGATTCGTTTTGAGTCTTGTTAAAAATATTTTTCGATTCGTTTCCGACTCTGGCAAAATAAAATCCGACTCTGTCAGACTCGTATTTGTATTGCAAACAATCCGCTTTTTCGCTAAACTGAAACAAAACGGAGACGGATATGGATAATGTTTATGTTGTCATAATCTCCATTGTGGTGATGATTGTTGCGGCGTGTGTCTGGGAGGTATTGCGTCTGCGCACGTTTTTATCCGTGGAAAAAGAGAAAAGATTACAAGAACAGGCAGAAAAATCTCGTCGGAAAATAGATGTTGTTTTGTCTGATTTTGGCGAGGACGAACGCAATGCTTTGGAAGTTTCTCCTGAATACAATCAAATTAAGGATGAGGAAAAAGAAATTCGTGACAAGCTTCTGAAAGAGGTCTTGGCGAGGGTTCGTGCTGAAGAACAGCAGACGAAAAAACGTCTGGAACAAAATGCCGTGCTTGAGATTATTCGTGATGTTATCCGCAATTTCCGTCATTCTGTTTATCAGCGTTTGAATCAGCCGAAGCTCAAGGAGGCAAAAGCCAAAAAAAGATTTGTTTCCAAGAGTAATATCGCTAAAGAAAAAGAAAAGCGAAGCGCACAAAACAAAGAACGAGAACGGGTGCGGGAAAACGAGAAAAAGCGTCGCGAACAGGATAAAGAGCAGGAACGGCAGCGGCAGAACGAAGAGCGTCGACAAAAAGACGAGAAAAAAATACAGAAAGAGCGTTTGGAAAAAGAACAGCGCCAACAAGAGGATGTTCGGAAAATGCTTTTGCAAAAACGCGGTATCGAAAACTCGGAAGCTCAATCTGCAAAAGTTGCTGAAACGCATGTTTCTGAGATGGAAATCAAGCCATCCGGCATTTCTGTCACTAAAGTTGTTGCCGAAACCGGAAAAGCGGCCTCCAAGGCTTCCGGCGGGCGCTAAAAGCCCTCTCAATCGTTGGAAAACTTTGATTTATTTCTTGGTAAAAACCATAAATTGATGTATGTTTTTACCAATGATTTTTTATGTGTAAAGGAATAGGAAAAGATATGAGTTCAGAAATGACACAAGACGAGATTCTTAAGGAAGAAAAGGAATACGGCGCTGATCAGATTAAAGTGCTGAAAGGCTTGGATGCCGTGCGCAAACGCCCCGGTATGTATATCGGTGATACGGACGACGGTTCTGGACTTCATCACATGATTTACGAGGTCTTGGATAATGCGATTGACGAGGCTTTGGCCGGTTATTGCGACAAGACGGAAATCATTCTCAATCCGGACGGTTCGGCGACTATTCGCGATAACGGTCGTGGTATTCCTGTCGGTATGCATAAGGAAGAGGGGATTTCTGCCGCCGAGGTCATTATGACAGAATTGCACTCCGGTGGTAAGTTTGATAACAATTCCTATAAAGTCTCCGGTGGTTTGCACGGTGTGGGTGTGTCTGTGGTTAATGCTTTGTCAACATGGCTGAAATTGCGAATTTGGCGTGAGGGTCATGAACATATCGCAGAGTTTGCCAATGGTAATGTGACCAAACACTTGACCGTTGTCGGTGATGCCCCTGGTCGTCACGGAACGGAAGTGACTTTCTTGCCATCTCCGGAAACCTTTACACAAACAGAGTTTAACTTTGAGACCTTAGAGCGGGCTATTCGTGAAAAAGCATTCTTGAACTCCGGTGTTTATCTGAAGTTGATTGATCGTCGAGGTTCTGAATCGAGAGAAGCCGATTTCCATTATGAGGGCGGTTTGAAAGCTTTTGTTGATCACATCAACAAGTCTAAGGCACCGTTGCATGCCGATGTTATCTCTATTGCCGGTGAAGGAAACGATATCACTGTCGAAGCGGCTTTGCAGTGGACGAATGCTTACAATGAAAGCATGCTTTGCTTTACCAATAACATTCCGCAAAAAGACGGCGGAACACACTTGGCTGGTTTTCGTGGTGCGTTGACCAGAACATTGAACAACTATGTGACCGAAAACGGTCTTTTGAAGAAAGAAAAAGTTGCCCTGTCCGGTGATGATATGCGTGAAGGCTTGACCTGTGTGCTGTCTGTCAAAGTGCCGGATCCGAAATTCTCATCCCAAACCAAAGACAAGTTGGTTTCTTCAGAGGTGCGTCCGGTGGTTGAAAACATCATTGGTGACAAACTGAAAGAATGGTTGGATGAGCATCCGACTGAAGCCAAAATGATTGTCGGCAAGATTGTCGAGGCGGCAACAGCTCGTGAGGCGGCTCGCAAAGCCCGTGAACTGACCCGTCGCAAGGGTGTGTTGGATGTTGCTTCTCTCCCCGGAAAACTGGCTGATTGTCAGGAAAAAGATCCTGCTTTGTCAGAAGTTTTCATCGTCGAGGGGGATTCCGCTGGTGGTTCGGCCAAACAAGGTCGTCACCGTAAAAATCAAGCGATTATGCCCCTGCGTGGTAAGATTTTGAACGTAGAGCGCGCCCGTTTTGACAAGATGCTTAATTCTGCCGAAATCGGTACGATTATTACGGCTCTCGGTACTGGTATCGGACGAGATGATTTTAATGCTGACAAGTGTCGTTATCACAAAATCATTATCATGGCCGATGCCGATGTCGATGGATCTCACATTCGCACGTTGTTGTTAACATTCTTTTATCGTCAAATGCCGGAGTTGATTGAGCGCGGTTATGTTTATATCGCTCAGCCGCCTTTGTATAAGGTCAAGAAAGGTAATTCCATTCTCTATATTAAAAACGAGCGTGAAATGGAAGATTATTTGATCCGCGGTGGTTGTGACGATGCGACCTTGATGCTGACAAATGGCGAACAGATTGCCGGTAACGATTTAATCGGCTTGGTTGAAAAGAACCGCAAGGCTCGTAGCCTGATTGCAACTTTAAGTAAAAATGTTCCTGAAAAGATTGCGGAACAAATGGCTATTGCCGGTTTGTTCAATCAAGAACTTTTGAATGACAAAGAAGCCTTGAAACCGGCTCTTGCCGCTTTGGCTGATCGTATGAATTCTCTTGAGGCAGAATATGATCGTGGTTGGACAGTCGATGTTGATAATGATGGTGCGTTGGTATTCAGCAGAACATTGCGTAGCGTAACAGAAAAACACGTGGTTGGTTCTGTTGTTCTTGACAGTCCTGAAGCTGCGGCATTAAACTCTTTGAAAGAGGTTCTGCATGAGAACTTTGCCGCTATCAGCACGTTGGTTTCCAAACAAGGTGTTGAAAAGAAAATTACTGGTCCCGTAACGTTCGTTGATGCAATCATGACAGCCGGAAAGAAAGGTATTTCCATCCAGCGCTATAAAGGGTTGGGTGAAATGAACCCCGAACAGCTGTGGGAAACCACTTTGGATCCGGAGGCACGTTCTTTGTTGCAGGTTCGTATCGACCATATGGAAGAAGCGGATGAAACCTTTGCAACCCTGATGGGTGATGTGGTTGAGCCGCGAAAAGAGTTTATTCAGGATAACGCCCTTAACGTTGTTAACTTGGATATCTAATAAAAAAGCCCTCCAAACGGAGGGCTTTTTTAGTAGTTTACTCCTTCACAAATCCGTCGGCTTGCATATTGTATAGTTTATAATAAACACCTTTTTTTCGTAGCAGACTTAAATGAGTACCTTCTTCGACAATTTTGCCCTTGTCAAAAACCAAGATTCTATCCATCTCTCGCAGAGTAGACAGACGATGCGCAATGGCAATCACGGTTTTGCCTTTCATCAGGTTTGACAAGGATTTTTGAATGTGCTGTTCGCTTTCGCTGTCAAGAGCCGACGTTGCTTCGTCAAAAATCAGTAATGGGGCGTTTTTTAAGATAGCACGGGCGATGGCAATTCTCTGTCTTTCACCGCCCGAAAGCACAACTCCGCGTTCTCCGACTTTGGTTTCGTATTTTTTCGGTAGTTCGTTGATAAAGACATCGGCATAAGCTTTCTTTGCCGCGGTTTCAATCTCTTTATCGGTCGCTGATGTGCGGCCATAACGGATGTTTTCTCTTAAAGTACGGTTGAAGAGGTTAACATCTTGCGGAATGGTGGCAATCATTCTGTGTAGAGATTCTTGTGTCATATCACGAATATCAATGTCGTTAATCATAATTTTTCCGGATTTCACGTCAAAAAAGCGGGATAACAATTTGATGAAAGTTGATTTTCCTGAGCCGGAGCATCCGACCAAACCGACTTTTTCGCCTGCTTTTATCGTTAAATTAAGTTTATTAAACAAAGTCGCTTTTCCGGTGTAGGCATAACACACATTATCAAAACGAATGGTTGTTTGAGCGAATTTTGCATCAATCGCGTGTGGACTGTCAACAATCTCCGGTTCTACGGCGATTGTGTTCAGCGCGGATGTCATCTGGCCGAAAATACGTTGCAGGGCGTTATACATCCAGCTGATTTGAAAGATCATATACGACAGGCGGGCAAAGATAGTGTTGGAAAAGATAAATTCAACGGATGAAATTTTTCCTTCTTTCAAAATCAAAAGAGAAAAAATCATAAACATTGCCACGGAAACGACCACAAGCACGCTCTGTAAAGTGTGAATGGCAACTTTTGTCCGTTCCTCTTTACTTTCGGTTTTACGAAGCAGACGCAGAGCTTTCAGCAAGTTTAGGTGTTCAAACTTAAAATTGGCAAAGCTTTTGATTTCACTATAGTTAGCCAAGCTGTCCACAATCATTCCCTGCGCTTTGCTTTGTTGCGAGGCGGTTTCTTTGGCATAAGCGGCTCTTTTGGCTCCCAAATATTTGCCGAACCAGATTGTTGCCGTCGCCCAAATCAATAAGATGGCCAGAAAATATGTGCTTAAATAGGTTAGGGTACAGATGATAATGATAAAATTCATCAGTCCCATATGCAGATTAAACGTATGATGGAATAATTCGACAATGCCGGACTGAATTTGGCTGACCTTGGTGGCGATATTGCCCGACATTTCATTGGTAAAAAAGGAAATAGAATGTTTATTGATATAATTAAAACAGTCGCGAATAATCATCGTGCGCATATTCGGCTGAATTTTTGCATAAACAAACATGGCAACATCCATAAAAACGCTCATCAAAAGTCTGAAAATCAGCGTCGCCCCCAAACAAAACCAAATTTCATTCCAAAGGTCGTCGTTTTGCAGTTTGCCGGCAATCAGGTCAAACATTTTTGAAAGGTAATACGGAGCGATGTTTTCACAGACGGCAGAAACAAAATTTAGAAAACCGATAAGCAGAAACGCCCATTTGAAAATCTTGATATAATGCCAGATAAAGCGAAGGGGTGTTTTTTCCATAAAGATAATCCGAAGAGTTAATAAACAAGAAAATCATAGCATGTCGAGAGCAAAAAAACAATCGCAAACATTAACCATAAATTGACACATTGCGAATAAAATAATACTATTACAAAAAAACTAGGAAAAGGTGCGTTATGGAAACACAATATTATACCTTGATTGAAAAACAGGATTTTTACGAGATTATTGAAAACAAATACGGTGAATTGGCTGTGTTTATTGATGCTCGTGAAGGCCAGCCTGATGAACCTGTTTTGGAGTTTGACGGTAAAAAGACCGCTTTGCTGAAGAGAGATAAACGTTTGGCCGTTCGTTTGGATGATATTCATCCCGATACGGTTGCACCTTTGGCCGAAGCCGAGTTTATTATGATTGTCGAGCTCAAGGGTAAGATGGTTGACCGTGTATACGCTTGTCCGGTAGAAAATGTTGAAGAAATTGTTTTTGAAGGTCGTCAGACCCGCGCGGATGAGCTGGTTAAGTCCAAAACCAAGGACGAGTTGTTGAAGAGTTTTGGTGCGGTCAAATCTTGGACCGGCGGCAACGCTTAAGTAAGGGATGGAAAAATCAATGATAGGATTAGTTTTAGTCACTCACGGCAATCTTGCTCTTGAATTTATTTCTGCCATGCAACATGTTGTCGGCAAGCAAGATCAGGTTGCGGCTGTTTGTATCGGACCGGAAGATGATATGGAGCTTCGTCGTGCCGAGATTATGTCGAAAGTTGAAGAAGTTAACGATGGCAACGGTGTTATCGTTTTGACAGATATGTTCGGCGGAACACCATCCAATCTGGCAATTTCTATTATTGATAGGGCTCCGGTTGAAGTCTTGGCCGGCATCAATTTACCGATGTTGATTAAAATCGCCTCTCTGCGTAAAGAAAAAAATATGAAAGAAACCGCTGAAGGTGCGCAGGAAGCCGGTAAAAAATATATCAATATCGCTTCGCAACTTCTTGGAGCATAATTATGAGTGACGATGTTTTCGCTAAAGATTTGGAAATCAAAAACAAAAAAGGGCTTCATGCCAGAGCGGCGGCGGCGTTTGTAAAAACAGTCGAACCGTTTGATGCCAAAGTGGAAGTGGAGCGTATCGGGCAAACGGTCAGCGGTTGTTCGATTATGGGGTTGATGATGTTGGCGGCAGCCAAAGGGACGACCATCCATGTAAAAACCTCCGGCAAACAAGCTAAGGAAGTTCTGTCCGCTATTGAAAAATTGTTGGATAACAAGTTTGGGGAAGAATAAGCGGGATGAAAGCAAAGGCCCCTCGCAATAAAACAATTGAGTTATCTTACGAGGAAGCAGATTTTTATGCTACTTCCTCTCTCCGTTTAAACAAACGGGCAACTTTGTCTCAGGTTGTCAATCAAGTTATTTTTCAGGATAGTTTTGAAGCGCTGGACTACCTGCCGGATGCTTCTGTTGATTTATTGATTGCCGATCCGCCGTATAATTTGACCAAAAACTTTGGCAATTCCACATTCAAGGAAATGGGGTTTGATGCATATAAAGAGTGGCTGGAAACGTGGTTGTCCAAAACCGTTCGCATCTTAAAAGACAATGCCTCGATTTATATTTGTTCGGACTGGAAAACATCTATTGCGATTCCCGAAATTGCCGGCAAATATTTTATCCTGCAAAACCGCATTTCTTGGGAGCGGGAAAAAGGTCGCGGAGCGCAGAACAATTGGAAAAATTGTTTGGAAGATATATGGTTCTTTACCAAAAGCAAGGATTATACCTTTAATCTTGACGCGGTTAAAATTCAGCGCCCAGTGATTGCACCATATCGTGATGAAAAAGGCCAGCCGAAAGATTGGCAACAAAAAGGCAAACAAAAATACCGCCTGACACACCCGTCTAATGTCTGGACGGATATTTCGATTCCTTTCTGGTCAATGGCCGAAAACACACCTCATCCGACTCAAAAACCGGAAAAACTGATTGCCAAATTGATCTTGGCATCCAGCAATGAAAACGATGTTGTATTTGATCCTTTTTTAGGCTCGGGAACAACTGCCGTAACCGCCAAAAAACTTGGGCGCCGCTTTATTGGTATTGAACGAGAAAAAGAATATGTTGCTCTTTCGCTCAAGCGTTTGGAAGCCGCATCAAAAAATAAGGAAATCCAAGGCTACAGCGATGGTTTTTTCAAGCCTCGCAATTCGTAGATATCGTATTGTCTCTTTGGCTAGGGTCTATTGCTTTTCGGATAATAAAAACTACATGTTTAGAGCAGTGTGAATAAACGCGCTGTAATTTTTAATTAGGAGAAAAGTAATGGAAAGTTCTAAAAAAGAAAGTTCTGCGGCACCAAAGACTGCTTCTAAATCAAAATCTCGTACCTCAGGCACAAACAAGCCTGCTTCAAAAACAACAAAGCGTAGCCGTTCTGCAAAATAATAAGAACAGACGATTGCTTGAGTTAATTTAAGTTAAGGAGAAAAAATATGTGTAAGGATATGAGAGATTCATCTAGTCAAAAAATGTCAGCTTCTTCAAACAATGAAGACAAAAACACAACTTCATCAAAAGAAGAAACTGTTAAGAAAAGCGGTGGCTGCGGTTGTTCTCGCAATTACTAGTCTCTAACTGATCGAAATGCCCTTTGTGAATGCGTATGTGTTTACAGAGGGCATTTTGTGTTTACTATTTCATTTTATGGATTATATTAAAAAAACTTGGTATAACAAACAAGGTTGATGACAATGAAAACAGCTTTTGCCTTTATCGCCGCATTATTTTTCAGCGCTTCCGCGCAGGCTCAGAGTGCTGAAAATATCAAAAAAATCGAAACCTATCTGAACAATATGCAAAGTATGGAGGCAGAATTTGTACAGATGTCCAGCAACGGCGGAACAGCCGAAGGGCGTTTGTTTATTGAAAAACCAAACAAAATTCGTATGGAATATGCGGCGCCGACAAATGTTTTGATTGTTGGCGACGGCAATTACATCGTTTATAACGATACAGATTTAGATCAGGTCACTCATATTGATTATGAAGATATTCCCGCAACATTGATTTTGGCAAAAGATATTAAAATTGATGGCAAAAAAATTAAAGTTGCCGACTTTTATCAGGATTCCGGCACAACCAGCATAACTCTTGATTATGCGGAGAAAGGCGATTTGGGACCGATAACTTTGGTTTTTTCTAACAATCCGATGGAATTGAAACAGTGGAAAATCGTTGATCCTCAAAGTGTTGAAGTAACCGTTTCTTTGTATAATATCAAAAAAGACGGCGCTTTGGATGAAAAACTGTTTAAGTTTAAAGACAAAAAATCAAGCCCCAAGAACTACAAAAAGAAAAGATAATCATGACATCTTTCAAACTGGCCACTTGGAATGTTAATTCCGTTCGCATTCGTCTGGATCTGTTAAAAAAGTTAATAGCTTTTTCCGGCGCAGATGTCCTTTGTTTGCAGGAGGTTAAGGCAAAAGAGGAAGACTTTCCTTTTGATGAGATTCGCAATCTGGGCTATCCGCATATTGCGTTGTATGGAATGGCCGGATATAACGGTGTGGCGATTCTCTCAAAACATCCGTTGCAAAATATCTGCAAGGCTGATTGGGTTGGCAAGACGGATGCCCGCCATATTCGCGCCAGTATTTTTGACGATATTGAAATTAACAACATTTATATCCCTGCCGGCGGTGATGTTCCCGATCCGGTTGTAAACTTGTCGTTTGCTCACAAATTATGTTTTATGGATGATATGTCCGAATATTATGAACAACGGAAAAATGAGTTAAAAAACAAAAAAATTCTCTTTTGCGGAGACTTTAATGTTGCGCCGTCGGAAAATGATGTCTGGAACCATAAACAACTTTTAAAAATCGTTTCTCATACACCGATTGAAACCGGACGTTTGCAACGATTATTTCAATCTTTGGATTTTATTGATGTTGTTCGCAAGTTTCATCAAGAGCCGGAAAAGCTGTATTCTTGGTGGAGCTATCGTAATCCCAATTGGCAGACGAACAACAAAGGTCGCCGTTTGGATCATATCTGGGTAACACCGGCTTTAGAAGATAGGTTACTTTCTGTTCAATTGGTTAAGGAAGCTCGGAGCTGGGAGCGTCCCTCGGATCATATTCCTGTTATTGCCGAAATTAAACTTTGAGTCGATATCCGCCATCTAAGGTAACAATGAGCTGAGCATCGGCATCCTCATGCTCAACTTTTTGACGCAGGCGATAAACATGGGTCTCTATAGTGTGTGTTGTCACATCAGGCGCATATCCCCAAACATCTTGTAAAAGGTCATTTTTAGTCACGATATGATCCTGTGATTTATAAAGATATTTAATGATGGCAACTTCTTTTTCCGTTAGTTTGATAACTTCATTATTACGTTGATTGATAATATCTTTTTTTATCGGACGAACGATGTATTGGTTGAAGCAAATATAGCCGTTTTCGCTGTTGTCAAAAAGATTCAAACAAGCGTGCAATTCATCTAAAAAAGTCGCCAAACGAAACGGTTTTGTAATCAAATGATGCGGCGTGTTTCCCTCCGGAAGAGCATCTGCATTTGTCGTCAACCAAAATAAAGGGGCATTGGCGTATTTTTGTTGCAGTTCCGCCGCTTTTTCGGGAGCCTCGTCAACAATGACAATATCGGGAAAAGAGTCGCTTCCTTCTTCAATAAAATTATATTCTTGAGCATGATGCTTTATCTGATCTTGAATATCTGATTTAAAATCATCATTAGTCGAATAAAATAAAATATCAGGCATAAGTATCGTCCTTAAAAAGTAATGCCAACTCCGGTAACAAAGGCATAGCCTTGGTTGTTGGTCGCTCCCTCAAAATCCACATGAGTTGCCGCCGCGTAAACTTCAACATATTTGTTGACTTGATATTGGTTGGAAAAAGTTACAATTTTATCTTTGTTGTCCGCATGAGAGGCTTTCGCTTCAAAATAACTTAAAGCGGTTTTGAAAGGTCCTATTTCATAACCGATTCCCACATTCCACGCTTCCCCTTCGCGGTAACCGTCAAAAAATTCAGGCGTCTGTTCTGTAACCGGCGTAGAGTTTTTATCATTGCCGTCAATATATGTTTTGCGATAACCACCGCCTAAAGTCCAATTTCCGCGAGAAATCTGCAAGCTGGCGGACATTTCCTTGTCATCGTCATGAAATTCAGCATAACCCAAGCTGGCTTTGATTTCGGCAAAATCCAAATCCTGTTCGGTATATAACGAGGCCACAAAACCGTCATCTTTTTCATAGGAGGCGTGCTTGTTTATCAACCCCCTGCGATTGTAAGCATCAGGCACATAGGTAATACCAAGCATTGTGCCGTAAATCTCCGGTGTGATGTAAGAGGCTTTAGCCGCAACACCATCCGTGTTGATGTAGGTTGTGTTAAGAGTGGCAAATTTTGTGGTGTGTTTATTGCGTTTCCAATTAGGATTGCTGATAAAATCAACCACATCGTTGTTATTGGTTATAGCACCGGCAGTTGGTGCACCTTCATGAAACTGAGCGTCAACGTTGAATGTCTGTCCGAGCATTAATCTTCCGTAAGGACTGTCGGCAATGACATAAGCTTCCTCACCCCAAGCTCCTTGGTTATAAGATTTCAATTCACGGTCGATTCCGCCGTTAATGTCCAGATTAAAACTGAGGCGATAATCGTCATTAAAATCATAAGCGGCAGAAAGATTAATTTCCCCTTTGCCGATACCATGATTTTTTTTGTTTTGTTGATCAAAACGTTGCGGGGTTGCCGCATATCCGTACAAACCTTGCGCATATCCTTCCGCGCTTAGCTCCCATTCTCCGGCTTTGGTAGTCGTTGGGGTTGCAAGTAAAAGGGCTGAACAGATAAGATAATGTATTTTCATTAACCGGCTTTCAAGTAAAGTTTCTTTTATTTTAAGGGTAGTATTTTGCCTGTCAATATAAAATGTATTTGCAAAATTCCAATGGTGTCGCTAGAATTTTTAGCAGAAAGGGAGGCAAAATGAGTTATCTCTATCAACACGGACTGGCTGTAATGCGAGCACAGCCTTTGCATATCGGACATGAACGCGTCATTAAAACCATGCTGGAAAAATGTGCGCGGGTAACAATCATTCTCGGCTCAATTCAAGAGCAAGGAACCGTTCGCAATCCGTTTACATACATGCAACGCAAACAAATGATTTTAAATTGCTTTTCGGAAAATACCCCACGCCTTAAAGTTATGGGGCTTTTCGATATTAATAATCCGGTGCAATGGGCAGAGTTTGTTCTTGATTTTTTGAACGAAAATATGCCGGAGCGAGGTCGTCCCGATGTTTATTTTGCGGGAAGTCCCTATGATGCTCAATGGTTTAAGGATAGTTTTGCGCATATCGAGTGCATTGATCGTACCAATCCCGAATTTCCGTATGTTTCCGGAAGTATGGTGCGAGATATGATTACAATTGGCGATTCTCGGTGGAAGAATTTTATCAATCCGCTTAATCATCATTTTATTGAAGAATTTATGACCCCTAAAAAAGGAGAGTTTTGATGCAGGCATTATGGCAAAAACTTGTGCAAGGAGTGCGAAACTATTGTCAAGACAATGGTTTTACGGATGTGACGCTGGGCTTGTCCGGAGGTTTGGATTCTGCCGTAACCGCTGTTTTAGCCGCAGATGCTCTGGGAGGAAAACATGTTCATGCGATTATGATGTCAACGCATCACACCTCACAACTCAGCTTGGAAATTGCTCGTAAAATCGCCGAGCTTAATAAGCTTGACTATAAAGAGGTCGACATCAATCCTTTAATTGAAACGGATATCGATTTTTTACAGACACTTTTTGCCGAACAGCCCAAAAATATTGTGTTGGAAAACTTACAGGCTCGGGAACGCGGCAAAATTTTAATGGCTTTATCCAATCAATATAACTATCTTGTTTTGGCCTGCGGGAACAAGTCGGAAATCGCAATGGGATATTGCACGTTATATGGTGATACCTGCGGAGGTCTGGCACCGCTTGCAGAACTCTATAAATCCCGAATTTTTGAATTAGCCGCTTGGCGCAATCAACAGGGTCTTGCTCTGCCCAAAGAGGTGGTTTCCAGAGCTCCCAGTGCCGAATTATCCGCCAATCAAAAAGATGAAGATACATTACCGCCATATAAAATCTTGGATAAAATTCTTGAGCTGTATCTGGATAAACATCAGTCTGCCGCGGCGATTGTTGCGGAAGGTTTCGATGCTGTGACTGTTGATTGGGTGATTCGTCGCTATCATGCTCAGGGGTTCAAACGTTTACAGCTTCCTCCGTCTGTTCGGATATAAACTAGGCAAAAATCTGGTTGTTTTTGACTTCCCAAAATTGAGCATCGGGACGCATCGAAGCAAATAAAGCGGCATCAGTTGAGGTTATCCATGCTTGCGCGCCGAGTTCTTTGATTTTGGCGATTAAAGCTTCTCTTTTGATGTCATCCAGATGAGCGACAACCTCATCCAATAACAAAACCGGAGAGAAGCCTTTGTGCAGAGCCTGACATTTGCTTTGTGCCAGAATAATGCTGATTAGCAACGATTTTTGTTCTCCGGTGGAGCAGAGTTCCGCCGGCATTCCTTTCTTACGATAAAAGACTTTAAAATCAGTTCTGTTAACACCGTCAACCGTGTCATTATAAAGAATATTGCGCCGTTGTTTGACTAGCAGATGGCGATAATTGTCTTCAGCTTCAATTGCCGGCATTTTATCAAGCCATTTTTCCACCAAACCATCCAGCTCCAGTCGAACGCTCGGAAAAACATCATCCGGTTCGTGTTCAATAAATGTATTCAGTCTGGCAATTTGTTCTCTGCGCGCCGCCGCAATTGCCACGCCGGTTGCCGCCATGTTTTCTTCCAAAGACGATAGCCAGAAGGCATCGTTTTTTCCGTCTTTCAGGAGGCGATACCATTCTTTGTACAGATGTTCAAAGTTAGCAGTGCGTTTTGCGTGTTCCATATCAAAAGCAAACACCAAACGATCCAAAAAGCTTCTGCGCGGTTGTGCGCCGCCGCGAAACATCCTGTCCATTTGCGGTGTCAGCCAAATGGCTGAGATATAGCGTCCCAAATCAGCTTGCGAGGACGTTTTGGTACCGTCAATTTTAACGATTCGACGTTCAAAAGAGCGTGTTCCGTCATCGTCTTCCGTTTCTTTTAATGATTTTTCTACGGCCGTGGCAATTTCTGTTGTTGTGCCGTTACAACAAACCTCGGCCGAGACAGCCCAGCTAAACGGATTGATCAGTGTCGGTCGATATTCGTCACCAAGGTTTTCCGGTACGATTCTTTTTATATCAGCCAGTTTCGCGCTACGCAAACCACGCCCCGGTGTCAAGAAGGAAACGGCTTCCAAAATATTCGTTTTGCCGCTACCGTTTTCACCGGTAATGACGACCGGAGCCAAATCCGCATTTATGCGTAAAAACTGATAATTCCTAAAGTCAGTTAAAGTCAGGCGTGTAACACCTGACTTTAACTCTGAACAATCTGTAAAACTATAGGCCAGATTCGTATCCATTTTGTTCCAACTATACCCTCATCGGCATCAAAACATAAATGGCGCTGGCATCAGATGTGTCATGAATAACGGACGGTGATGCCGCATCAGAAAATGAAATGCGAACCGTGTCACCTTTAACTTCGCCCAAGATATCCAAGAGATAACGAAAATTGTAGCCGATTTCCAAAGATTCGTTTTCATATTTTGCTTCCAAATCTTCTGAAGCACTGCCCAAATCAGGGCTGGATGTTGTGATTGTTACTCTGTTTTCATGAGTCAACATTTTGATAGCTCTGGTTCTTTCGGCAACAACAGAAACGCGGTCAACCGCAGAAGCCAATTCTTTAACGTTAAGCTCAAGATTCTTATCGTTTTCTGTCGGGATAACACGTTCATAATCGGGATATGTTCCATCAATTAATTTTGATGTCAAAGTAACATCATTCATTGTAAAGCGAACCTTGTTTTCCGAAATTTCGACGGTAACATTCTCAACACTGCTGTCGTCCAAAAGCTTGCGGATTTCAGAAACTGTTTTTCTGGGAATAATCACGCCGGTCATGTTTTCAGCACCTTGCGGCATCGGCGATTCGACACAGGCCAAGCGATGTCCGTCAGTCGCAACAACACGCAAAACACTTGATGCGCCTTCTTTTTTCACATGAACATACAAACCGTTCAGATAGTATCTGGTTTCTTCTGTAGAAACAGCAAACTGAGTGCGATCGATAACATCTTTCAGTTCATCTTTTGGCATAACAAAACTGGTTGGCAGTTTGTCTCCAGAGATGACCGGAAAGTCTTCAACACCGATGGTCGACAATACAAATTTCGAACGACCGGAAGCTATAGTCAATTGCCCTTTTTCATTCGGAAATGTAATTTCAACCTGAGAGCTGTCAGACAATTTACGAACAATGTCATAAAGCATGTGAGCCGGAGCAGTCGTTGCCCCTGTTTCTTCAATTTTAGCATCTACAATTTCCGTGATTTCAGTGTCCATATCGGTAGCCTTAAAGCTGATACCGTCACCTAATGCTTCAATTTTAACATTTGACAACACCGGAATAGTGTTTCTTTTTTCAACAATGCTCTGCACGTGGCTGAGTGTTTTTAAAAGGTTTGCGCGTTCAATAGTAAATTTCATTTCGTACTCACTTACAATTTAAGATAAAAAGCTTTTTATTGTTATGATTTTAGCATAACAAGCGCAAATCAGAAGCTAAAACACAGAGTCGTCAACAGTTTTTTATAAAAAAACGGCCTTAAATAATAAGGCCGTTTCAAAATTAGGACTTTTTTAAGCTTCTAACGTTCTGCGCAGTGTATCAACGTTTTCTGCCAGTGAGGAATCCTCAAGAATCAGCTCCTCAACCTTGCGAACAGCATGCATAACCGTTGTGTGGTCACGGTCAAATTTGCGACCGATTTCCGGCAAAGAACGGGATGTCAGCTGTTTTGCCAGATACATAGCAATCTGACGTGGGCGGGCAACCGTGCGAGCGCGGCGAGAAGATTGCATCTCTTTAACCGAGATGTTGAAGTGTTCTGCCACTTTCTTCTGGATTTCATCGATTGTTGTGCGTTTGTCATAAGAGCGCAACATATCTTTCAGAACATCTTGAGTCATGTCCAAGGTGATTTCCTTATCGCTCAAAAGCTGAGAGTGAGCAATAACTCTACGCAAAGCACCTTCCAACTCACGAATGTTTGATGTGATTTTTTGTGCCAAAAATTCAGCAACTTTTACCGGCAACTCTATTCCCAATTGTTGCGCTTTATTGTTAAGAATCCCCATTCTTAAGTCAAAATCTGTTGGGTGAATATCGGCAACCAAACCACAACCAAGGCGGGATTTCAAACGATTCTCAATACCTTCCAAATCAGCCGGAGACTTATCGGCAGAAATGATGATTTGACGACCTTCTTCAATCAACGAATTAAATGTATAGAAAAATTCTTCCTGTGTTGTATCTTTTCCACCCATGAATTGTACATCATCAACCATCAATACATCAACAGAACGGAACTGTTCTTTGAAAGCTGTTGTGTCTTTGTAACGCAAAGCGCGAACAAACTTATACATAAATTTTTCAGCCGACAAATAAACAATATTGCGGGATGGATCCTGTTGTTTAATGTGCCATGCAATTGCGTGCATCAGGTGAGTTTTGCCGAGGCCGACACCGGAATACAAGAACAACGGGTTGAATGAAACATTGCGAGATTCGGCAACTTTGCGGGCAGCGGCATAAGCAAATTCATTGGTTTTACCGACGACAAAGTTATCAAATGTGTATTGAGGGTTCAACGGAACAGATAACGAATCGTTCAAAGAACCTTCGTTGCTGTTGGCAACAAAAGAAGAACCTGACTGATAAATATTCTGTGGCACCGGCGTTGAAGAAATTTTCTTCAGAAGCGAGCGACAAGTCGGATTGTACAAGCCATGAGCTTCTTCCTGAACGGACTGAACGATAAAGTTAACATTTTTAATTGTGGGATTTTTCTTTTCCCAAATTTTATGGATTCGGTCACTATAGTGAGTGATAACCCAATTTCTCATAAAGCGGGTCGGAACGCAAATATTCATGGTTCCATCACTGAACGACCCCAAAGTCAGAGGTTTTAACCAACTTTCAAAAGCTGTATCACCCACTTCGGTCTTTAACTGGCTGCAAATTTGTCCCCATTGATCTTGAACAGAGTCATTATTGATTATTGCTTCTTCAGCCATTTCTACTCCCCAATTAAATAAAATTAAACCCAAACTAATTCATTTTTATAATATTCTTAAAGCAAGTATCCGCTTTGCGACTAAAGCCTCTTGTCAACTCACTTATACAAAGCAAGCCTCCAATCTGTTGCTAAAGCCTCTTGTCAACTTGCTCATTCAAAACAAGAATTCTCCGCCGAAGTTTTCCGACCATAGCACACCCGAGGCAACACGATGTCAGATTCCCCAATCTGAAAAGAAAACTCGGAGCAGGGTGCTCAAAATAAGTTTTCTTGTGTTTGCTTTTCTCAGCGATGCGCCTTTTCTAAAATCGACCATTCTAAAAAGAAGCTTTACCGATTAAAGAGGGCTATGTCGGTAACATCTTTTTTATATGATGATGAACCTGAGTAGCGAACCTTGTTCCTCTTTGAGATCTTGAAAAAAATTCTCATCCCTCAAAAAGTGATTCGAATACTAAAATCATTGTTCAACAATTACAACAGAACATTTTAAGAACATTGCAATTAAATTTCTTGACATAGATTCTTTGCAGAGTCGCTGAGATTCTCTTATTTTGAGCGCAAAAAAACACAAACCAAAATACCCCTTGTAACTCGAGGGATGCTTCGATTTGTGTTTGAAAAAGCACTGAAAACAGCGGTTGCCTATATGATTAGGCCAGAGCTTTAATCTTCTTAGACAAGCGAGAAATTGTGCGGGCAGCTTTATTCATTTGGAAAATGCCTTTGCGAGCCGCAACCATCATTTCTGATTCGGCAACTTTAAAAGCTTCAAGAGCTTGTTCTTTGTTGTTGCATGCGATAGCAGCATCAACCTTTTTTACAAAAGTGCGAACACGATTTCTGCGAGCGGCAGTAACAATACTGCGCTTGTCATTTCTGATGATTCTGTTTTTTGCCGATTTATGATTGGCCATGTCTTTACTTCCATTCAATAAAAAAGTTACTACAAATTTTTAAATGTAATGCTTTATAAACGCTAACAGTCCCGCAAGTCAACAAAATTTTGCATAAAGGCCGGTTTTAACTGTTATTTTGCATGAATTTTTCCAGTTGAAAACGAAATTCCGGCGTGTTGAGGCTGAGTTTACAGCTTTTCGATTCTAAATCAATACCATTTTGCAGGGTCATATTGGCCACTTGTTTGATGGTTTGTTTGCTTTCGACGACAGCCTGATATGGTTGTGCTGCGATTCTTTTGGCGACGCGAATGGATTCGGCATCCAAGTCAGCCAACGGGACGATGCGGCTGATAACGCCTCCTGCTTCTGCTTCGGCGGCGGTCAGAGCTTTTCCCGTTAAAATCATTTCCATTGTTTTGGCTTTGCCGAGTCTATGTGTCAATTTACTGCAAGCGCCAAACCCCGGTAGGATTCCCAGACTGATTTCCGGATGTCCGAAGCGGGCGTTGTCTGCCGCCAAGACAATATCGCAAGCCATTGCCAGTTCACAACCGATTCCCAAAGCATAACCGGCAACCGCGGCAATAATCGGTTTACTGCACGATTCTATTTTTTTAAATTCTTCATACCACAGGTCCAGAGCAAAGCTTTGCTGACTGACTTCCTCGCCCAACTCTTTGATATCGATTCCCGCGGCAAAAGTTTTATCGTTTCCTTTAATGATAATCGCACGAATATTTTCATCATAATCAAAAGTCTGAACCTGACAAGCCAGATCATTAAGCATTTCAAGAGTAATGGCGTTTAAGGCTTCGGTTCTTGCCAAGGTGATGATGCCGATATCATCAACGGTTTCGGAAATAATAAATGTTGTTTCTTCCATGCTTTTTCCTACATTTTACTTTTGACGGTCAGTCTGATTTTCAGTGGTTTGTCGGATTCCTTGGATATCTCCAACACTTCGCCTTCGCGTTCAAAAACAAGTGTTTGTTCTCTGTTTCCTTGATAAATCCACCCCATTTGCGGCAATGTATTTTTATAAAAAGACGCCGCTTTTTTGAAGCCGATGCGGTTGCTGGTCAAAATTGCTTCCACCAACCGACTTTCTTCATTGCCGAAGCTAAGGTTGTCGCTTTGCTCTTGTTTCATTTCCGTCGGAACGGGAATGTCTTCAAGACCTTCAACAAAGCCGCCGGCTTGTGCTGAAAAACAAAACAATATGGTTGTAACTGCAATAAAATATTTAATCATCTTTTTTACTTCTGTTTTTGAGGGCAGAAAAAACTTGAGCGTCCGGCCTGAACGATTTTTCTGATACCTCCCGTTTGATTGATATCACAAGTACACTGAGGACATTTTTGCCCAGTTTTATTATAAACACAATGCAAATTTTGAAAATACCCCAGACTACCATCAGGTTTTTGATAGTCTTTTAAGGTCGAACCGCCGGCAGCAATGGCGTCCGACAAGACTTTGCGAAAAGATGATAATAAAATTCCGCATTCATCGGCGCTAATGTCTTTAGCGGGTCTTGTTGGGTCGATTCCCGCGAGATATAGAGTTTCCGAAGCATAAATATTGCCGATTCCCGTGACGATTTCCTGATCCAACAGAGCGACTTTTATAGGTACGTTTTTCTTCTGAAAACGATTCCGGAGATAAGCGTCGGTTAATTTTTCGTCAAAAGGCTCCAGTCCGATTTTTTTCAGAAGCGGATGTTCGTTTAGACGATTCGTTTCGCAATAGGTGAAAACCCCGAAGCGTCTGGCATCATTATAAGTAACCCAACCATTTGTCGTTTCCAATATGATATGGTCGTGTTTTTCAATGGTTGTCGGTTTGGTATCGCTGATTTTAACCCGTCCGCTCATCCCCATATGCCAGATAAGACTGAGGTTGTTACTCAAATGGATAAGAATATATTTGGCGCGTCTTTGATAGTCGATGATGCTCTGATGGCATATTTTTTCTGACATATCATGAGGAACCGGAAGTCGGAGACGATAATTGTTGATGATTAAGCCTTTGATAACACATTTGCCTATAGAATGAGCAAGAGCTGTTTTGATTGTTTCGACTTCGGGTAACTCGGGCATCATAATTCTCCGTGACTATCAAATATATAAAGCATTATAAATGAAAATAGATATAATTCAATTTCTAAAAAAGTTAAACTTTGCCTGCCGTTTGGCACAGAGTGACTGCCTGTTTTTGGTAGAAGGGCTGAAAAGCTTTTTTGTTGTTTCTCTGTTGGCCAAATTATGGGAAGTTAAAAACACCTTAGAGCCGATGCAAAAGGTTGCTCTGTTTCTGCAAAAAGAAAACAATCCTTTTTTAACACAGGTTTTTAATGAAGTTGCCGCTCAAACAAAAATTGTTGGAACAAAATTTTATTATCTGCCGGCTGAAGATAAGGCTTATGAAAATAAAAGCTTATTAAAAAGAGCGGCTTATAAGGCGGAGTGGGAAGATTTGCGCAATATCTGCCAAGAGGTTGTGGAGCAAGATTTTCCATGGTTGTCATTGGATTTAAAGGCATTGTCTTCGCTGATGGATTTAAAGGCGGATATGCGTTTCTACGGTGTTGAGTTTGAGCGTTTGGCTGAATACACTTCGCTTTATCCGGAGGCATGTTCGATTGCGATAGACTGGGGAATGACGGATAAGCCTGAGCTATATTTGGATATGGCTCAGCCACTAACGTTGACATCAAAGTTGTCGGCGATGGCTCAGCAAAATCTTGCTGTTTTGTATACCAACCTTTTGTTTGAGAAAAAATGTTTTGCCGGAAATTTTTCCGGTGTTGCCGTTGATGAAGAGGGGCGGGTTAATTTTCTCGATTTTGATTATCTTTATCCTTTTGATAATTTGTTACGGCGATTTTTAGAGAATTATCTTCATAATAATGCCTTGCCTCACAACGTGAATGAAAGCCGCTTGCGCCGGAGCATTGAAACATTGCGTTTTCTTTGCCCCGATGTTGATTTGTTGTCGCTTTTTGATACCTGTTTTCTGCGCTATCCTGAAAATGCCGAACAGGAAGAAGCTGACGATTCTGAAACAGATGGTTTGATGAATGTCTACGCTGCGCAGGGGATGGTTGTGCAACCCTATAACAAACATCAGGATCCCGACGGAAAAGCGTTGCGTCATTTGTTGCAGAAGCCGCAATTTGCAAAAGAAAAAATGTTCGGAAAGTCATCTTTGTTGTATGCCGGATTAATTTTACTTTTGATTTATTTATCGCTAAAATTTTTCTAAAAAGTCGTTGCCGTCGTGTCTTGCTTCATATATACTTGGACGGTTATTGAAAAGACAGGCACATGATGAAAAAAAATACCAAACGGCGCAGTAAGTATTATGCTCCTCAAAATGAAGGAGCCTTTCGGCAATGCGATCATCCCGGCTGTACGGAGGCCGGAGAGTTTCGGGCACCCAAAGATCGCCGTTTAAAAGAATATTATTGGTTTTGCTTGAAACATGTGCAGGAATATAACAGCAAGTGGAACTACTATGATGGCGAAGATGCCGCCGCAGAAGAAGAAAGCGCTCAGGATAAGCGTCGCCGTTTTCGATTCGGAACACGGGTTAAATATAATTTTGGCTTTGATTTCAACGGTAACTTTGAGTTCTTTGATGGTGAAAACGTTGAGTTTTCTGCTTCCGGAGAAACATATTTCAATGCAGAAGATCTGGAAAGCCTGCGTGTTATGGAGCTGAAAACAGAAAGTTTAACGCTTGATGTTCTGAAAAAACAATACAAAAAATTGGTCAAAAAATATCATCCGGACATAAACCGAGATAAAGATGCCGAAGAAAAGTTTAAACTTCTGGGGGCGGCATACAAAAGGCTTATGGATAAACTTTCACGATACTAACGTTGAAAATCAGACTTCTTCAATTGTTCTTTTTCTGATGTCTTGTTCTTGAGCTTTGCTTTTTTTGCGACATTTTGCACGGATGCTTTGTCTTTTTTGCGTCCGGTCTTTTCCAAGATTTTTTCGGCTATCTTGTTGTCATCAGAACCTTTTTGTCCGGCATCGACCAGTTCTTCAATTTTCCAACCTTCAATAGCGCGAAGTTTTGAGGTGTCGGTAGCTTCCGCCATGGTTTGGATTTTTTTGATGCCTCTCAGCAGGTTAACGGTCTCTTTTTCAGACAAGTTGCGTCCTTTGATTTTTGCCTTGGCTGACAATTCGTCTTTTAACGTGTTTTCATAGGTTTTTTCGCTTAAAGAAACATCCAGCATATTTTTATTTATTGTCTTTTTATCAAGGCCTTTGAGCCCCAAATCTTTGCTGATTTTATCGGCGGCAACAATGCTTGCGGCTCTTCCTGCATTTTGAAGATTGTCCATTGTTTGAATGGTTTTTTGTTGTTGCAACTGCCTTTTTTCATCTTCTTGCAAAGCATTGAACAGGGAATTGTTCAGATCAAGCGGAGAAATAATGTAGTCGTTTTCATCTTCCTCGTCATTATCATAAATATCTTTAATTTTACTTCTGATTTTTTTCAGCCCTTTGGGAAGGTCGGAAGGACGGGGTGCGTTATTTTTCGAAACGCTTTTTTTATCTTCCGCTTCTTGCTTAAGGGCTTTTTTGACATCCACGCGCAAAGAGAGTCTTTCGTTGTTGTCAAATCCCTTTTTCTTTTTCCACTCGATGTTTGGATTGGATGTATCAGCAGCCATGGTCGGTTTCCTATTTTTATTTTTTTGACCAATTAAATGGTCGCACATAAAATTTTATTTGTCAAATATAAAGCAGGTCGGTTATTCTGGAAGTTTTTTATATGTAATCATTAATGAGCCGTCGGAAAGATGTGCCGATGCGATTTCGATATCATCGGATTCGTTGCGGTTTAATACAAAAGTTTTGGTTGTCATGTTTATCAGATGTTCATTGATGTCTTTTTTTAGTTCCGGCCAATTTTCATCTTTGCTGAAAAAGCTTTTCTGGGCTTCAAGAATGTCGCTTAGAGATGGTTCGCTGTCCAAATCCTGCTTGGTTGCATTCCATAGTTTAAGATAAGCGTTATTATAAAATCTCAAACGTCCGTCTGTTCCGAAAATGAGAACCGCATCAAATAAATTGTCTAGCATTTCTTCCTGAATGGAAAGAAGGGCGTTATAAGCACTGGTCGTTGCCAGTTTGTCGGAAATATCTTCATAAGCGAAAATAAGACCGCCCATCTGATGAGGAGCTCTGACACGGCGAAGTGTTTTGCCCGAGGGCAAATGAAGCATGTCTTCTTTCGGTTCTATGATTTTTGAAAATTCGCTTTGTTCATCATTTTTAAATTTGCTGAAATCAGGGACTTCCGGCAACAGTCGTTTATCGCGTACTTCGTCTAAAAACATAGAATAGCTGGGACTGCTTTCTAGCCAGTTTTCATCAATCTTCCATAGTCTGACAAATGCTTTATTGTAAAAAGCAAGTTGCAATTGTTGGTTAAAGACGGCAAAAGCCGTTCCTAATGTTCCCAAAATCTCCAATTGCGCATTTTGGTGTTGCTTCAAATGTCGCTTCAGTTCGTCAAGCTCGTTGATATCAGTTAAAGCGCCTGCGGAATAAATCGTTTCCAAATCAACGTGAAAAGGTGTTTCGACAGCCTCCATCGCCAGACGGGTTCCATCTTTGACAAGGTTTATAACGCCGCTTTTGGGCTTGTTTGTTGCCTGCGCTGCCTGCGCCAACATATAGGGAATTTTTTCTCCGTTCGTGCTTGCCAGTTCATTATCGGTCGGTTCATCAGATTTTTTTTCTAGAAAATCCTCATATTTTTTGTTGTAGCAAAGCAGGCGAAGCTGATTGTCTCTGAGCCAAATGGGAAATGGGATATGGTCAATCAAATCTTCCAACTGATGTAGTTTTGCCGATGTCTTTTGGCGTTCTTCCTCCAGCCTGACGATTTTGTGTGTCTCAAAGCTGATATCTCGAAACCAAATCATATCACAATAAATGTTACCGTCTGTTCCGTTAATTCTGGAGCCGGACAATCGTAAGAATTTGTTGTTGTTTTTTAGGATAAACTCATCGTCAAAAGAAACGCCTTCGTCACGCAAAAGGTTGATGTATTTCAACAATCTTTTGATGTCATCTTTGTAAAAGTTTTTGAGAATATCCTCAAAACCCGATTTTGTTCCGTCCGGCAAATTGAGCATAACGGCCAACCTGCGAGAACATCTTTCGACGATGTTTTTTCTTGGATCATTAACTTTTTCATCAGGATAAATAAATGCGAAATAACCGTCCTTTGAGGCATAAAGTGTTTCAGCGTAGCGTTCGCGATCACGATTTAAAAAATAATTTTGTTTGCGCAAGCGTAAAATTTTAAACCATTGAAACCCCATAAAACACAGCATAAGACCAAACAGTCCGGACAAGGCATACCAAAGTTCCGGAGCCGCATAATACAAATCGCTTAAAAAGACGGTATCAATCATGTGTTTTTCAAAATGAAAAAATTATTGTGTCTTTTCAGATTCTATTATATAAAAAGCATTAATTAAACCGAATTTTTCAGACAAGTGGAAAAGATGTATAATTTAGCTTATGATACAACGGCGGCGCAATGTGCCGTTATTTTGCAAAAAGGGTGCAAAAAAATCAGTGTTTTTCAAAAGTTGATGGATTTTGGACAAGCCGAAATTCTTATTCCGCAAATGAAACAAATGTTGGACAGTGCCGGCATCTCTTTTTCTGACTTGGGATTGTTGACTGTTTGTACCGGCCCTGGGTCTTTTACCGGTGTCCGCTCCGGTATTGCAGCGGCTCGCGCATTTTCCCTTGCCGCTCCTCAGGTAAAAGTTTGCGGTGTTTCGGCTTTTGACGCTTATGCTTTAGCGTTTAGCGCTGAAGAACTGGCCGATATTAATGCGGTTATCATTGAAACCAAACGCGATGATTTTTATTTTCAGTTGTTTGATGCCGAGCTGAATAAGATTTCAGCGCCTCAGGCCAGAGAATATGATGATTTGAAATCTTTGTTGCGTCATAAAAAAGTGTCATTGGTCGGTGATGGGGTTGAGCGTTTTTTAAGCCGTCCGAGCGGATTAAGTTTGCACTGCATTAAAATGTTGGAGGCATTGCCCGTTGAGTGTGTTGCCGAAGCAGGTTTGCGTTGTTTTGATAATAAACTGATTGATTTTCCAAAACCTCTGTACCTGCGTGCGCCGGATGTTTCTCTGCCCAAAGCCAGATAACGCTAAAAATTATAAACGGCGGCGTTTTTTCTTTCCAAAAGTTTTTGAATGGTTTGGTGCAGGTCATTTTGCTGGTGCGATTCGATAATCTCCACGATTTCCATTTCTTGCTTGTCCAACCGGCGGTTGATGCCGAGAGAGTCGTAATATTGTTTACTGCTGTTGTACAGTTTTGCCGCTTGCAGGCTGTTTCCCTGATCATAAAGATATTGTGACATCATTTTGTTGGCATTGGCAACTTGGCGCATATACAAGTCTTCGTCCGCTTGATTCAATACATTGTTATAAGCCCAGACAGCTTTGCTGGTAGATGTTGCTTTGGTGTACATGTCACCGAGGCGTCCCCATGCGTTGATGTTGGACGGATTAAGCTCTATCGCCAATTCAAAAGCACCGGTTGCCAAATGTAGGTCATTAATGGAGGCAAGGTTTCCGAAAGTGCAGGCGTAGTTTGAAACAATCCTGAAAATTTCTTCTCTTTTTTGTGTTAATGATGCCTGACTGCCCAAGTCGATATTATAGTCCATCAGTTGTTCAATCATAGACAAAGCCGGTGTCGGATCGCCTAATGCCAAATGATAAAGAGCATCTGCTTCTGACACCTGAAGACTGCCTGCTGGAAGCTTGTCAAAATTGCCGTTAAGACACAAGCCGATAAAATCCTTTGTTGATTCAATCATCTGTAAGATATCGTCTTCGGAGTTTTTTCCTTGATTGCGGAACATAACCGTCTGAGCAATTTTCAGATCATCAACACCGCGAACCAGCATGTCAATAACCAGTCCCAGTAGTTCAGATAAATCCTTTTGGCTTTGCCGGTATGACAGAAACTCCTGATTCAAAATCGGAGCTTCGGCAACGGGTTCCGGAATTTTTCCTTTTTTCCAGTCTAAAGCAATGGATGCTTGAGTTTTTTTTGTTCCTCTTTGGCGTTCTTCATCTTTCTTTTCTTTTTCTTTCAAACGCGTTTTTTCTTTTTTTCTTTCTTTTTCGGCGTCTTCTTTTTCTTGTTGTTTGCGTTTTTCCGTCTGTTCCAGCATTTCTTTTTCGGCTCGAGCCAGTTCAAGCTCTTTCTGCAGCTCTCTTTCCAGTTCGCGTTCGCGCTCCTGTTCTTCCATAATCTGTCTCAGTCGTTCTTCATCTTCTTCGTCAAAAATAATGTTGTCGTTGTCAGAGTTATCGTCTTTACCGCTTTTTAAAAAAGAAACAATCGATTTAACATACAGAATTATGATTAAAAACAAAAAAAGCAGAAAAGCGAGCAACATCAGGATAATAGAAGCCAGACGCAAGTTTTGGGCGCCGGATAAATAATGGTCGGCCACTCCGGCCAAGGCATCAATGTGCTCGGAAACCGAGGCGAAAAACTCACCGACTTGAATCAATGCTGTTAATTGCTCATGCATATGTTGCGTCTAACCATTTACAAGTTATAAAAAACAATCTACAATCTCTCTGAAAATGAGAAACGGATACGTTATTTTTAACAATAGATAAAATAAATTAAAAATGGGTTACTTAAGTCAAAGAAAAAAAAGTGAAAGACAGCAACTGTTTTTAAAAATCATGGTTGTTGCTTGTGGTTTATATTCTTTTTTGCTGTTTTTCAATTCTGCGGATTTTCAAATGCTTGCCTTCCTGAAAAACTATCTTTTTCAGGCATATGTCATAAGTTTTGTTTTAGTTGTTTATGCTTTTGGTTTGACACGGTGGACAACCGGTTTGTTTTTTCTGGTTTGTTTTCTGGTGCAGTATGGATATTTGTCCGCCACTGCCAATGTTTTTCTTAATAACAGAATTGAACAGGGAGAAACTCTTATTCTAAAAAAGAGCGAAACATCTTCCATAACGATAATGCCTTCGCCGCACCCTGAAAGATACACGATAGTTAATGTTGATTTTTCAAAAATGTCTTTCCAAAAACGCCAACAGGCTTTCAAAAAACTCAGTGAGTTTGTTTCCCGACAGGATACCCCCGTCATTCTTTATGGTGATTGGGGAGAAACACCTTGGTCCAGAAACTTCAAAAGCTTTATGCATCAAACAGGTCTGCAGGTGAAAAACAAAATCAAGCTGTTTAGCTGTGACTATCTGTTTAATCCCTTGGCAGTTCCGACATTCTATGTCTTAGCCTTTGCCAATGTCGGTGTTGACGATATTGATATTGTGGCGCCCAAAGAAAAAGGCTGTGCTTTTGCGGTATCAAAATTAAAAATCCGCTAGTTATTTTCATGTAAATAAACAGCACCGTTTTTTTGGGATTAAGACAAACATCTGTTCTTCAAAAGCTGATAAAGTTCATCTTCTCCGAAAGCTTGGGCATATTCCAGAGCTTTTTGTGCAAAATCATCCGCTTCATTTTGGTGACCGGAAAGCTTTTCCAATAAAGCCAGATTCGCGCAATCAATTGCCATGCCGTTCCTCCGGTCATTCCGCGTTTCTTGGGATAATGATTGCATAAAAAATGTCTTGGCGCGAGGCAAATCTCCCTGTCGCAGAAAAATCAAACCCAGCAGGCTGTAAGCATTAGCGATATGAAAACAGCTGGGGTGTTTTTCGAATAACGCAATCGCTTGTCTGGCAAAAGTTTCGGCCTGTTTGGGCTTTTTCATTTCAAAAGCGGCCTGCGCCTGTAACATAAGTGTTTCAAGTTGTCCGGGGATGTTTTCTGTCTTTTGATAAAACTCTAAGGCTGTTTTTGCGGCAACAAAAGTTGGTTTCCACTTCTTTTGTGCGCATAAACTACGGCTTTCCAATTCATAATTAAATCCGGCAAAAACATTATATTGTTGTCCTCTGCCGTTAAAACGGGCTTGTTTGATAAGTTCATCTGCTTTTTTGTAATTGCCGGCGGCCAGAAAAGTTAATGCTCGTTGATTAATGATTTGAGCATGTGCGACTTTTTGTTTCAGAGAGGCATAAATATTTTGGGCTTCAAGAAAATACGCCTCGGCATCATCAAAAATTTCTTGGGCGGCCGTTAACATTCCTCTGTTTCCGATGGTTTCAGCTTTCCGATGATCGGCGCCAAACCTGTCAAAGATATCCGCCGCGGTTTTAAACATCATCTGTGCCACATCATAAAGAGCGCTGATTCTATAAATTGTTCCCATCAGCAAATGCGCTTCGGCAACCTCATAAAAGGCTTTTTCCTTTCGAAACAGAGCCGTGGCTTTGGCGCAATCTTCCGAGGCCGCCATCAAGTCTCCTTCTTCAAGAGCAAAAGTTGCCTCCAAAAACAGCTTTTTAGCATGGGCATAGCGTGATAGTTTTGCGTTTTTTATGCGTTCCAACACATCTCTCGTTTTTACTTTTTTTTCGAGCAAAAAGTAAAGCTCTGCTGTCAAAACGGGATTTTTTTGTATTTTTTTTAAGGCTTTTTCAGGATGAAAAAAAAGTTCTTCGCAATATTCATCAAGCTCTGCGAAACCATGATTGTTTCGGATATGTTTTTTTAGCTCAAAACTTGAAAAATACACAGGTCTGGATATGTTTTTTTGTTGAGACAAAATTTTTCGGCTCAGCATTTTGAGGGTAAAATCTTTTTTCATTTTGCGCAAAAAAGACCAGAACAATGTTACGGCTCCGGCAAAAAAAACAAGGAATAGAACAATGTAAAAATATTTTGTAAAAATCATACTTCTTTACGCAATGTTAGTCTTTTAACCTATATAATAACTTATCTCATCCAAAATTTAATGTATAGGGATTTTTTATCAATGAGCATCAGTAAATTAAAATCACATGAATTATATACCAAGTGCGACTACAAAAAATTCAAATTCTCCAGTACGGCAGAATTGGAAGAGCGCTTGTCGGCATTAGGGCAGGACAGAGCGTTAAGCGCGGTTGAATTAGGTATAAACATTCAGTCAAAAGGATATAATTTATTTTGCCTCGGCCCTGAAGGAACCGGAAAAACAAGTTTGGTCAAACGTGTATTGCAACAAGAGGCCAAAAAACGCCCGACACCGGATGACTGGGCTTATGTTTACAATTTTGATGAACCCTATAAACCTAGGGCAATCAGTTTTCCGTCAGGCACAGCGGGTGATTTTGCCAAGGATGTTGACAAGCTTTTAGAAAATCTGGCAGCATCAATTCCCGCGATTTTGGAGAGTGATGAATATAAAGCCGGTTTAAGCATCATTACCGAAAAATACAAACAACATAAAGAAGAATATATCAAAATTCTGCAAAAGAAGGCCAAAGGAAAAAGCGTTTCCCTGTTGCATATGCCGGTTGGTTTGGTTGTTGCTCCGGTTAAAAATGGCGAAGTATTGAGTCCGGAAGCGTTCGACGAGTTGCCAGAAGAAGAAAAAAAGCAACTTCTGGAAGACCTCAACCAAATGCAGATGGAAATTGAAAACACCGCTCAGGACTTGCCGCAATGGGAAGATAAGGAACGCAAAGAAACTACCGGTCTGCGTGAAAAGTTTTTGAAGATTGCCGTAAAAGATCCGATTGATAATCTTCATAAAAAATATAAAGGCTTCAAAGCCGCCAATGATTTTCTGAAGCATATTCAAAAATATATTTTATCAAATGTTGATGAGTTTTTACCCAATCAGGAAACTCCTGCCGCAGAAGGTGAAGATGCCTTGTCTGCTCTGTTTTCAAAAATGAAACAGCCGGAAGAAGACAAGTTTGCCAAGTTTAAGGTCAATGTTATTGTTAAGAATGAAAAAGATTCCGGCGCGCCGATTATTCACCTCGATCACCCGACGCAAGGAAATCTGGTCGGCAGGGTCGAGCGTATTCAACAATATGGTGCTTTGCTGACCGATTTTACCTTGATTAAATCCGGCGCCTTGCATCAGGCAAACGGCGGTTTCTTGTTGATTGATGCGCGCAAATTGTTGGTTCAGCCCTATGCGTGGGATTCTCTGAAGCGTGCGCTGGCGTCTAAAAGTATTAAAATTGAGGCTCCAAGCGATGAAACGACGTTTACGACCATATCTCTGGATCCGGAGCCGATTCCTTTGAATGTTAAAGTTATTCTGACCGGAGATGAGGAGCTCTATGAAATTTTAAGCGAAAGAGATCCTGATTTTTCAGACTATTTCAAGGTTGAGGCCGATTTCGGAATTTTGATGGACAGAACCTCTGAAAATGAAATCGAGTATGCCAAACTGATTGGGTCTTTATCCAAAAAGAAAAATCTTCGCTCACTGAACAAACAAGCCGTTGCTCGTGTGATTGAATATTCTTCTCGTTTGGCGGAGGATTCTGAAAAATTGACAGCGCATATTGCTTCAATCGGTGATTTGTTGCGTGAAGCTGATTATTGGGCGCGCAAGTCCAAGTCTAACCAAATTGGCAAAAACCACATTGAACAAGCAATTGCCGCACAAATTTATCGTAGCGACCGTGTTAAACAGGCAATGCTGGAACAAATCGACAAAGGCACGATTTTGATGGATGTTGAAGGCAAGCGTGTCGGACAAATCAACGGTTTGGTTGTTTATAACTTCTCTCGTACCAGCTTTGGTAAACCGGCGCGTATCACAACACAGGTTCGTATCGGTAAAGGTGAGTTTGTTAATATCGAACGAGAAGTTGAGATGAGCGGTCCGATACACACCAAGGGTGTTTTGATCTTGTCCAGTTTGTTGGCCAATCGTTTTGCAAAAGATTCTCCGTTGTCGTTAAGCGCATCAATTGTGTTTGAACAGTCTTACGGCGGCGTTGATGGCGACAGTGCTTCTTCAACCGAATACTATTGCTTGCTGTCTGCCATTTCCGGCATTCCGATTAAACAAAGCATTGCCGTAACCGGTTCTGTTAACCAATTTGGCGAGATACAGCCAATTGGCGGTGTTAATGAAAAAATCGAAGGCTTCTTTGATGTCTGCAATCATCGAGAATTGACCGGCGATCAGGGTGTTATTATTCCACGGACAAATGTCAAAGATTTGATGTTACGTGAAGATATTTTGACAGCCGTTGATAATGGTCAGTTTCATATTTGGGCAGTTGATACGGTTGATGACGGTATCGAAATTTTGACCGGAACCAAGGCCGGAGTACCGGATAAAAACGGACGTTACCGTAAGGGAACAGTCAATCACGCCGTTCAACAAGAACTTGAGCGTTTGTATAAACGCTATGTCAAGTTTGCCAAAGAAACGCATGGTTGCTTGGGTCGATAAAAAAGGGGGCTTTATTCAGCCCCTTTTTTAGAATATTCCAAATCCAACAGTTTTGATTTGATGTCCAATCCACCGGCATAACCTACCAATTTGCCATTGATACCGATAACGCGATGACAAGGAATTATGATGGCGATTCGGTTTTTGTTGTTAGCCATTCCGACAGCACGGCAAGCTTTGGGATTTCCACAGCGTCGTGCCAATTCTCCATAGCTGATTGTCTCTCCGTATGGAATTTTTTGCAACTCATCCCATACTTTTTGTTGAAAATCCGTTCCTTCCACCCATAACGGCAGATTAAAGTTTTTTCTTTTTCCTGAAAAATATTCGGTCAATTGTTGTTCGACTTTTTCCAGAAAGGCGGTTTTCATCTGACAGGTTTCTTCTGAGAAATCAGGCGTGAAAAAGCTGACCCAAGCCAACGCCTTGTTTTTTTCGGCCAGCGTTAGTGTGCCGATAGGCGTTTGTGTTGTCCAAAAATATATCACAATCAATCCCTCAGTTTGTTAACGGCAAGCAATGCCGCACCGACAAGAGCAGCATCATTGCCAAAGAAGGCTTTTTTGAGTTTGAAAGGCGGAACCACCAAGTTGTCATTTGCTTTAGCTTCCATTTCTTGTTCATCGATAAAAGCCACCAGCGAACCGAACAGCACGATAACCTCGGGATCGAACAATGTCGCCAAACTACGTAGTCCGGCGACGATATCATCGCACCACATCTCAAAAACCTGTTGAGCCAGAGGATTTCCCTCTTGTTTCAGGCGAATTAAATCATGAGAGGTCATTTGCTTATTATTAAAGCTTTCTTGGGCATCAAGGGCTAAAGCTTTGCCGGAAGCATAAATTTCAAAACAATCGTAAGAACCGCAACCGCACAGACGTTTATGTCCGCGATTAATCGGATAATGAGCCTCGCCGGCGGCACCTGACTTTCCCTTAAGAACATTTCCGTCAACAATGATGCCAAGCCCCAATCCGGTTCCGATAGCGACAACAATGGCATTTTTAGTATTTTGGGCCGCACCGGCAAAATATTCTGCCCAAGCAACAGCATTGGCATCATTTTCAACCAGAACCGGTTTAGAAGATAAAGATGTAAAATCAATAAGATGATATCCTTCCGGCATGTTGTGAGCAGAAGAAACAATATGCGTGTTTTCAGAATTAACGGCACCGGCTGTGGCAAAAGAAACCGCATCAATGTCTTGTTCGTGATTGCGAATAACATCAATAAAAAAACGCTTGAGGTCAGCAACATTGTTGGGAGTAGGAACAGTTTTTCGCACGGTTAAAAGAGTTCCTTTATCATCAACAAGGGCATAAGCAACTTTGGTTCCGCCCACATCAAAAGATAGTATTTTCATTTTATATCGTATCAAGCCTTAAAATATGCCGAATAGCATCGGCACCGGAATCATATTCGGTCAATACTGAAAAATCGTACTTATCAAGAATTTGATATGTGCGCTTATCGGTATTATACGCCAGATAATCATATTCGTTACTTCCCAAAATGACAATATTTTTATCATCAGGAATGTCAGCTAATGCGTTTTCGCCCAAGATGTCGGCAAAATAGTCGGCAAAAGGTTGGATGCCGAACACAAAAGCTCCTTGATATGCAAAACCGTTGTAGTGATGTAAAAACAGCAGAAAATCAGTGGGCAGAAGCGCGATATCATTTTGTGCCAATTCTTTTTGGTATTGAATGATGTTTTCTGGTATGGCGGGAGGATTAAACTTTGCTCCCGACAACGAAATCAACTGTTTAACGAGATTTTCCATTGGCTTTACCTTGTCCTAAACTTTGTAAATATTCTAATTCTCTCTGCGGATTTCTTCTGATTTGGAAAGCCGGATCATATCCGCCAAAAAATACAATGTCTTTATCAATATCGTAGCCATTTCCAAAGTGCAACGAGCGGTGGTGCGGGTGAATAAACGTCAATACGATATTGGAAAAGTTGTTGATTTCATAAGGATTGTTTAATTCCTTAAAATTGGTGACATTTGTTTTGTGGTGCAAGTCAAGCAACTCGCAACAGCATCCTTTGCGCATATTGGCGAGAATGGATTGTGTAACCTGCGGTTTTACGCGTAGAGTTGTCATGATTTCGGTAAATTCCTGTCCGTAACAGGCGGCAAACATTTTCAGATGTTTCGATCGAGAGGCTTCAAAGGGGCGACTATTGCTTTTCTTGGCAATATCTATGATTATATCAACAAAATCATAATAATTCATTTCCGAGACGATAGGAGGTGGAATGTTGTTTTCTGCCAGCTGTCGGCAAATTCGTTTGCGTAGTTGACGATAATTGGCAAAGTTTTTCATTTTGTTCCAAGCCGGTGAGGCATTCAGGTCATAGTCAGCGGGAGAAAACAGGGGAGGGATGGCATCGTCTTCAAAAATCATATTTTCGACATTGAGCTGTTTATGTCGCAAATAACATTCCGAAAAGTCCGTTGTTCGGGGACGATGCATAATTCCATCAAAATCAAAGCGAATCATCATGCTTTCATCTGTTGAAGCTTTGGGAATGGAGGGAGAGTGTTGATGAGGCGTAAGTCCCAGCGAACAAAGAAATGAATCAATTTCTGACTTCAGATGATCGGTTTTAGCCTTTTTCAGTTTTCGAAGTTCTGTCTTGGACAGTCCGTCATATTGGCTTCTTTTTTGTTCTTGATTAGGGCGTTTTCTTCGTTTCAAAAATTGAGCATGAGCAAGAGCATCCATTTTATCTCGAATGGCGGCGACAACTTTTCGTTCGGTTAACAACCGTTTGTCCAAGACCGATTTTTTCATTGTTTTAAGCTCCGGTTTTGTACCAAGGATAACAATCATTTTTGACAATGTCTAGCGAAAAATGTCGTTTTGTTTATTTGTTTGTCTAGCGATGGCCGTTGCAAGTGATTTAGGTGTAAAAACGAAACAATGAAAACACGGATTGACAAAAAAAGCTTGCGCGCTTTGTCAAACTATGTTAATGTAATTTTAAACAAGCTTTGATACTCTGTGCCTAATTTTTATTTTGGAGAACGATCATGAGCGACTTTACTGAAAAACAAGAATTAGAGATTATCAATAGTCCGGATTTTGCAAAGTTTTTAGAAGAGCGTCGCGCCGCCGGAAGTGATCGTATCAGCATCGATGATTTTTTGGATATTGCCGGCAATCAAGCAAAGTGGGAAAAGCGTTTTGCTCAGCAGACTGCGGAACAAGAGGATGCTAAAAAACCGGAACTGACGTTAGAGACAATGCAACAATATCTTGATGCGCTTGAAACAACGACAGACAGTACAAACGATACCGCCCTCAATGAATATTTTGAAAATCTCCAAAAAGACAGTCATGACACATTAAACAGCATAGCAACCGGAGCATGGGTTTTTGCTCCGAATACTTATAACACGCCGGAAGCATATGAAACCACCAAAAAATTTATTGAAGATATGGTTGGCGGGTACTTTGAAACATCTGTCGGAGGGCAAAATAACGATGTCCGCTTGAAAGAGGTTCATGACAAAGCGTTGGTGATGTTGGACGCCGCTCGCTTGGAATATGAAAAAAGCAAACAGACTTCAAATGATGATTTTACCAATGCCGACACTATTGTTGTTGATAATCCGACAAATGATGATGACAGTAATGTCGATAATATTATTCCACCGCTTCCCCCGATTGAAGAGGAAAAAGATGATGCCGATGGTGAAGAAGAAAAGAAACAAGGGATAGGGAATATTTATGATGAACCTGTAAATCCCCCCGTCAATCCTATCGAAGAAAAAATAGAAAAGCTTCGTCTTTTAAGTATGATTACGGATGATAATCGTATAGTCTTTAACGGGCTTCAGTTAGATGTCTTGGAAGCAATAGAAATTATCAGTGCCGATAATGCTAATGAGGCGCGACAAAATTTAGAACAAGGTAATCCTGACCGCCTTTTTGATCTGGTTGAACAAGCAGATGGGTTATCCGGAGACAAACGTCGAGAATATGATGTTAAGATCGCGGAAAGCATCTTGAATAACGAGAAAAATACGGAATGGGCTCCTCCGTCTGTTTTAGCCGATATTCACGATAGTCTGAAAAAGCATATTTCAGAAGATAAAAAGAAGGATGAAAATGCGGATGTTTCTTCTTTGCAGGAGCTTTTAGATAAAGCCAATGTACAAATTGATAAATTATCAGAAGATATGTCCAAAAAGCGTGGATATCACTATTCCGACATTATAAACATAGCAGATATTTATAATGGTTATGCTAAGATGTTCACCGCCAGAAAGGCTGATTTTAGCGACAGTCCGACACCGGAAGAACAAGCAAAAATCACTCAGATGGATGGAAATATATCCACTTTGTCGGAGATTCGGAAAGAATATGACACCTACTGGGGAATTGAAAACGTAACACAGCGTGATGACAGCCGTATTTCAGAGGCATATGATAAAGCCTTTCATCAAATGGAAAATATGACACTTGATGATGAAACCTTAGCGCTTTTGAAAAATGTAACGTTTTTAAATGCGGAAGGAGGAGCAGAAGCTCAATTCTCTGATGCCGGTGAAATTATTGAGGGAAGCAAGCTCGATAAACTTATTAAACTAACGGCAAACGATGTCGCCATGAAAGCCATGGCCGGAGAAAAAGAGCTTACGGCTGAACAATTACGTGCAAATTTGCAAGAAACATTGCTGACGAATTTATATGCAGTGAATGCTTTTGAAAAATCATATAATGAAAATGGTGCCGGAACGGTTCTTGTTGAAAAAGATGAACTGACGCCAAGTAAAAACGCGGCAGATGTCCAACAGTTCAAAGCGTTATTGGAAAATGAAGAGGCGATAACAATATCTGACGCGGCATACGTAGGATGGAAGCGCCGTAACATCAATTCAGCAAAAGGTCTGGCTGAAAGATTAAGTGAAAAATTAGAGGCTAAAAACGCCACTGCTGTTGAAAAAATCTATGGTCGTGTTGCCAGTATTGACGGTGTATCGGGAAAAGGAGAACGCCCGCGTGAAAAAATGAGCGCTAAAGAGTTCCGAAAATATGCTGCAAAACGTTTGCTTAAAGATTTTTCAATGTCTGCCGGTATCGGTATGGGCTTTACTATTCTGACGGGAGCTCTCCGCGCTAAGGCCGGTGCAACATTAGCCACTGTTGTGGGGGTTGGTGTTGGTGTGACTGCGACAGCGGCAATGATTTGGAAACGCAAAAAGGATGCGAAGAAAAAAGGTGAAAAATATGGTTGGCGCCAATTCTTTAAGGATCCTCAAGCCATGATTGCTGTAGCAACAACAGCTTTAGCCAGTGCCGCGGTGGCAACAGCTCCCATTAGTCCGAGACTTTCCGGATTGTTGGGATATTCTGCTATCGCTTTAGGAACAGGCGGTAAAGGAATTGACATGTTCCAAAAATCACAAAATGATGCCGCCGGAATATCCAAATGGGAAGGTTTTCTCTGGGCGGCCGCTGATGCCGGAGTGACTTTTGGCGGTGTAATGGCAGGTAAAGCTGCGGGGCAAGCGGCTATAAACGCATGGAACAATGCTTTTCCGGATAACCATCTTTTCAGAGAAAACGCAGGTGTTGAAGCCAGACAGGGAGAAGAAATTGTTGAAACAAAAACACATGTAGAGCGTCATTATGATCCTGAAGTCGTTGAAACTTATAAAAATGCTTGCCAGAATTGGGTTGATAACGAGACTTTGATGAAAATGCATAATGATGCGATTGCCAAAGGCATGACATCAGATGAATTCTGGGTAAAAGCACACCATAGTATCATTAACAATCCGGAAGGTGTTCCTGCCGAGTTTGGAACCAACAGAGCATATGTCGATAATACGGTTACGGGAACGGATTTTAAAACAGTGGATGATTTAAAGATAATCCATTCTGATAATCATAATCTTATGGGAGAGTTAGCTCGCCAGGAATTTAATTTCTCATTAGACAGCCAAAAGGCTGCTGCAAGTTTCCTTGATTTTCAGCATGGTTCTGTCAATGTGGCACCGGAAGTAAATGATGCTTTACATCAATTTGATGATATTGCAAATCGTGTGGGCGGGGTCGGAAATGTTTCATCAACGCCGCATATTGTAAATCATTTGGGTGAGAATGCCGGATACAATCCGGAAACACAAGCTTTAGAGCTCAATGCACCGGAGGGAAGCGAAAGAACATGGACTTCGTATGCTAACAGTGACAGCATTTACACAGATGAAACTGTTACAACAACAGACGTTGTCGGACACAAGGTCGAGTTTGTTGATAAAACTGAAACTGTAAAAGGAATTCCAGCCCTTGTAGGACTTGTTAATGCCGGAAGAAAATTCAAAGACAGAATAGGCGCCTTGGCTGATAGTTTTCTTGGAAAAAAGAAGAAAATGTCGGAGCTTCAGCAAGAACCTAAAGCTCAGCTGCAACAGCAAGAACCTAAAACTCAGTTGCAGCAGCAAGAGCCTAAGACATCGCTGACACAAGATGAAGTCAATGAGATGTTGGATAAAGAATATCAAATTGTTCATGGTCATAAACCTAGTGAAAGAGAACGGGCTCGCTATAAACAGCTGGTTCAGAAAGAATGGTTACAGGAGAGTACACCTTCTGCAGATTTTTGGGGGTATATGCAACAGCGTATGGATACTTTTGAAACCATGATTGGTACAGCCAAAGAACCTTTGGCAGAAAGCAATCAGGGGCTCAGTGATAAATATAAAGATGATATCAATCAGGCTCGCCAACGTATGTGGCAACTTCCGCAAGGAGAGCGAGGCACGGCTGATGTTACGTTAACCGACTTCCGTCAACACATGGCAAAGTGTCTGTCAAATGATGGTCAATTAAGAGCAGAGGTCAGCGGGCGTCAAATTGATTCGAAAAAGGCTCCGGTTATTAATAAGCGGAATGAAGGAAGCTCTCTGTAACCTCTGAAAGAAAAATCCTCGATATTTATCGGGGATTTTTTGTTTTGGCGTCAGCGGCGGGACTCGAACCCACTACCCACAGTTTAGGAAACTGTTGCTCTATCCTGATGAGCTACGCCGACGCAACAAATTTTTTATAACGAGGCTTTGTAAAAAAAGCAAGTGTTTTACTTCTTTTCCGCCGCCAGTTTTTCTAAAAATCTGATTTGGATATCAGCAATTTTTAAAACTGAATCAACTTCCACAAATTCGCCTGCTGCGTGCATACCGTCGCCGGTTCCCGAATGCATGATAACAGTAGAGCCTTTGACGGCAAATTCACGAGAATCTGTTGCGCCGCCGATGTGTTCAAACTCGAGTGTTTTGCCCAAAATTGTTTCGGCAAAATGCTTATAATCTAAAATATAGGGATTGTTTTCATCCATAACAACCGGCGTGCTGTCGGACACGATTTTATAGGTAACACCAGCAACCAGACATCTGTCCAGATTCTTTTTTAAGTCTTCGACACAGGATGTTTCCACCAAGCGAAAGTCGCACAGTGTTTCGCAATAATTGCTGATGATATTGGAAACCTTGCCGCCGCAGATTTTTGCAAAATGCACGGTGTCAATCCATTTATCTGCGGGATTCGTTCCGTTTTTTGAAAAGTATGGATAAATCTTGCGAATGTTGTTCAAAACATGGAGCATATTTTCATTAGCATCGATTCCGTCCCAAGGAGTTGAGCCATGTGCTTCCAACCCATGAGAAGTGATTTTAACAAAAACCGGATTTTTGCACTTGGTAACAATCTTCAAAATATCGCCGCCAACATCATTGTCTAAAACAATTTTGGCGGTGATTTGCGGATGTGCTTTCAAAAAGGCTTCCGTTCCCTTGCTTCCCTTTTCTTCATCGGTAGAAAGGATGACGCCGAATTTGAGAGGCAGGCGATGTTGCAAAACATATTCCATGGAATTCAGCGCCACAGCGGCAAAAGACTTCATATCCAAAGTGCCGCGCCCAAACATTTTTCCATCTTTAATATAGGGCGAAAACATATCATCTTCAGCTGGAACAACATCAACATGCCCCAAAACTAAAGCATCAAAATCTTCACTGTCGGTGTTGCGGATAAATATAACCGGCGCAGTTTGTTCATCGGCCCTGAAAATATCAACTTTGGCATCTGTTTGCAAAAAAAGACTCTTAATATAATCAAGGCATTTATTTATTTCTTCGCAATTTCCGGTCTCTGTGCGAAATTTAATCAGGTTTTGCGCCGTTTCTAAAATATCCATAATTTTTTCCTTTTAACTTTATTGTTTTTTACGTTTTATTCACACAATGTAGTCATAATAATCGTCAAGAGAATAACAAAGAATTAAAAAGGTGGAAAAATGCGGATAATTTTTAGTGTGTTGATGAGCCTTCTTTTTTCAATCAGCCTTGCTTTTGCTCAGGATGGTGCGGATGAGGGAGAAACGGGGTTGACGTTGCCGCGTTTTGTTTCTCTGCGTTCCAACCATATTAACGCGCGTTCCGGTCCGGGGGCTCGTTATCCCATAGAATGGGTTTATATGCAAAAATACGCACCGGTAGAAATTGTTGCCGAGTTTGAATTGTGGCGCAAAATCAAAGATTGGCAGGGATCGGAATCTTGGGTTCATAAATCGATGTTAGCCGGCAAACGTTATGCCAAAGTAACAACCCCCGGCGAAAACAATATTTATGAAAAATCAGATTATAAATCCAAAGTTATTGCCAAGGTTGAGGATGAGGTTGTTGGTGAAATCAGCAAATGTCCGGCTGTGAATGCCTTTTGCCGGATTAAGTTTGGAAACATCGAAGGCTGGATTCCCAAACAGAATTTATACGGCGTTTATGCCAATGAGGTAATAGATTAAACAAAACCCCTTGTTCGATGAGAACAAGGGGTTTTCCTTAGAGCAGAGTAATGTAGTGTGTCGGAATGATGCCTGTTTTTTCGGCAAAGCGCGTGAGATCGGCTTCTCCGGCTTTGAGCATTCGTTCGTAAGACACGCCACATGATGTGAGAATAGTGTCGATACCGGCGTTTTGTCCGCCAAGGATATCTGTTTCGAGCATATCTCCAACCATTGCGATTTCAGAACGGTCAACGGTTTCATCAGCGAGCGCCTCCTCAAAGAGGTAGGGATCGGGTTTGCCGATGTAGCGGACGGTTCCTCCGTTTTTTTCGTAATAGTCGGCGAGAGCCCCTGCACGAACAGCCATTCCGCCCACTTGGTTGGAATGACTCAGTTGGTCCGGATTGACACATAACATCGGCTTCTTTAGAGAGAGGAGCTTGTCCAAAGCGGCGGCATAGCGGCCGATGTTTCCTTGTTCACTCCATTTGCCGTTGTTATAGTTTAGCGGTTCTCCGGCGAAGATGATATCTGCGCCCTGTGGTGATATTGCCTTGACATAGGGAGTACCTTCGAAAATATCAAGCGGATGCCAACCGATGAGCCAGTAGCGAACCGGCTTGTTTTCTTTTAGCATCAGATTGTGGGCGGCTTGTCCGGATGTCATCAGACTATCGTAGTGATATCCTTTTACCATTCCCTTGGCTTCCCACATTTTTTCGACCGTTGCCGACAGGCAGGGATAGTTGGAAAGAAGAATGATTTTTTTACCGTCCTTACGCAGGGTAACCATATGCTCCAGTGCTCTGGGAAAGAATTCCGTTCCTTTCCAGATAACACCATACAGGTCAAGGACAAAGACTTTGTATTTGTCCTCCAGATCCAGAATGTTTCTGTTCATAACGTGGTTTGTATAATTTAATAAATATTTTTTTTCAGCACCAACCTATGGCATAAAATAACTTTTGTCCAGTATTTTGTTAAAAAATGTTGAACGGCTTGACTTTCGAGAATTTTAAACCTAAATACAAACTAAGAAGACAACACTTTAACTAAAGCATAAAAATGAACGAAGAAACAGACTATTACGAACTCTTGGAAATCAGCAAAACCGCCAGTAGTGATGAGATTAAAAAATCTTTCCGCCGTTTGGCAATGAAATACCATCCCGATCGCAATCCGAATGATAAGGTGGCGGAACAAAAGTTTAAAGAAATCAACGAAGCTTATGAGGTTTTAAAAGACGAGCAAAAGCGAGCGGCTTATGACCGTTACGGCAAACAAGCCTTCGCCGGAGGTATGGGCGGTGGCGGCAACCCGTTTGGCGGATTCGAATTTAATTTTGGCGCCGGCGGATTTTCTGATATCTTTTCTGAGGTTTTTTCCGATTTTATGGGTGGTGGTGCACGTCGTCAGTCATATGCTCGCAGAGGAGCCGATGTTCGCTATAATATGGAAATCACACTTGAGGAAGCATTTTCAGGCGTTGAAAAAGAAATTAAAATCCCGTCTACCGAAACCTGTGAAGAATGTCATGGTCACGGAACAAAAGATGGTAAAGAAGCTCCGATTTGTGAAATGTGTCACGGTAGCGGTAAAGTCAGAATGCAGCGTGGTGGCTTTTTCATTGTCGAACAAGAATGCCCGAAATGTCATGGAACCGGTCGTGTTTTGAAAGATGCTTGTTCCAAATGTAAGGGAGCGGGCGTGTTGCATAAGGAAAAGATGATTAAAGTCAAGATACCTGCCGGTATTGAGGATGATACCAGAATGCGCATTGCCGGCGCCGGTGAAGCTGGAAGCCGTGGTGGGGAAAATGGCGATTTATATGTGTTTATCACAATTAAACCCCATAAGCTTTACAGCCGCGAAGGCGCCAGTCTTTATACGCGCGTGCCTATTTCCATGTGTTGTGCGGCTTTAGGCGGAAAACTTGATATCCCGTCGATTGACGGAGAGAAAATTGAACTCTCTGTTGAAGCCGGTGCCCAAAACGATCAAGTCATAAAAATCAAAAATCAGGGTATGACAATAATGCGTTCTGCCAAACGAGGAGATTTGTTTGTGAAATTGCGGGTTGAAACACCCGTCAACCTGTCGTCCCGTCAGAAAGAGTTGCTGGAAGAGTTCCGTTCTATCAGCAAAGACGATACTTGTCAGCCTGAATCAAAAAGCTTTTTTGATAAGATTAAGGACCTGTTTGTGGCATAAATTTCCGTGCTTTTTTAAAGGTGCGATGATAATTTAAGTTCATAAAAGAATTATTAGATTATCTGATTTGGCTTGTGCAAGAAATTGCCTGTGTGTATTCAGGCGACTACAGCGACTTTGATAGTCATCATCTGAAAAACGCTTGGGGAAACCGGATATGTTCGGATGAGGAGGATTACAGAAGAATGTGTGTGGAAATGAAAATGCCCGTACACACCAATCTCATTCTTCCGGAAATCTTCAGCAAAGAAAAACTGAATAATTTTTTCAATGCGTATGCTCTGTAAAAAAAGCGCTCCTTTGGGGGCGCTTTTTTGTTGAATTTTGTTTTTGCAGACATACATAAAAAACATTATTTCGTTTTAAGGATAAAGAGATGATAAAAAGAAGTGTTGTTTTGTTGGCAATAGCTTTGTCTGCATGTGTATCAGATGCATATTTGACGCATAGTAGCGAATATTTGTGTGGCACACAGCTTGTGTCTGTGGGATATATCAGTGATGGCGGCATAGTTGTTGATGTCGATGGCAATCAGATGTATTTGAACAAATGCTTAGGCGGATGCGGAAACAGTTATCAGGATATAACCGGAAACACCCTGTTTTGGAAAAATGGAAACAAGGCTTACCTTAAAGTTGGAACTTTGACCTATCCGACATGCAGTAGCTTGTTTTAAGTAATTTCTTACGCCGGACAGAAAAGCAAAATATATTGAGAATGTATTTCTAATTTTAGAAAAGAGCATGGAACGAGTAATCTCTGCTCTTTTTTGTGAACCGAAACTTAGTTCAAATCTTCCCAAAACAATCCATAACAAAACCCCGCTTAATTTAAGCGGGGTTTTGTTATGGCGCGCCCGGCAGGATTCGAACTTACAACCTTCTGATCCGTAGTCAGATGCTCTATCCAATTGAGCTACGGGCGCATCGTTTTGACAACAGAAACTTTATTACAGCTTTTTAATTTTATTTGCAAGCAAAATTTTCAAATAATTTAAAAGAATTTTAATTTATTCTGTTTATTGTGAATATAAGCAAAAATATAACCCCCAAAATATCAACTTTATCGTTTGTTTTTTTGCAAAAATTTCTTTACAAAAGACGGTAATGGTGTAAAAAACAAAATGTACGTAGTTTTTTTATAAGGTGCTTTATTCAATGACAAAATTTGCAATTAAAATGTCTTTGTCTGCGGTTACAATGCTTCTTGTCAGCGGATGCTCATATTCTTCTGATGCGTTGTTCCCTTCTCTGTTTGGTTCTGATACTCAGGAAGAAATCGCGGCTAACGGTGGCTTGACAGATGAAACAATGCCTGTCGGTTCAAGCAATTTTGAACCGTTAGAGATTGCTGAAGGTAGTAATACAGGTACTTTTGTCGGACAAAAGGTTGCAACTTTCCGCAGTGAATTATCTCAATTGCAAAACTCCATTCGTGCCAACAATGCTCAATTGCAACAAATTCGCGGTTCTGTCGTGAATAATGCTCTTCAATATCATAAGGTTATCGGTATGATTGAAGCCAAGCTTCAGGTTGGTACAACACCGGGCAACCCGCAAATGTATGCAATGTTGCAAAGCGCTCAGAATAATATTCAAACCATGAACAGCAATTCTAATGCTTTGAGCCAATTGTCCAGCAAAGTTTCGTCTGATGCCGCCAACGCAAATTACCTTGTCGATTCTATTCGTGCAGCATACAGCATTTCCGGTGCAGTTGATGAAGATCACCGCCAATTGCGCATTTTGGAAAATGAGGCAACTCAAACCGCAATGTTGATGAACAGCCTTTCTGCTGAAATTAACAGTGATGTTGCTCGTCAACAACAGTATATCGAAACCGCAAAGAATTATATCGTTGATTTGAATTCAGCTGTCAGAGCCGGTAGCTTTGGTATTAACAATGCTCCTTTGGCTCCGGCCTCTTCAATGAATACTCCGGCATACAACTCTGTTAAGAGCAGTACGGTTGCATCAGGAAAACCATTGTTCGTTGCAAAATTCAATAAATCTGACGTCAAATATAAGACTGGTTTGAAGCAAGCTGTCAGTAACGCTGTTGCTAAAAAACCAGGGGTTATTTTTGATGTTGTCGCTGTTAGTCCTGTCAATGGCAGTCAGCTGTCAGCCGCTAACGCCAAAAACAATGCAACTCAAATCTTTCAAGATATGATAGAAATGGGAATTGGCGCCGATAAGATTAATCTGGCGGCCAAAACCAGTGCAGAGGCAACTTCTTCTGAAGTTCAAATTTTTGTCAGATAATAAATTAAAAAAACAAAAAGCCTCAGATGTTAAATCTGGGGCTTTTTTTGAGGTTAATTAAGACGTTTTTGTCGCTCAGTAAAGAACGGTGTGGCGGCATCAGTCGCTTCTTGCGAGTTCTTAGACAGCAACAGATTGATTAACTCCTCAAGATCTTGGGTAGAGCATTGAGAGCAGAAATCATCAATGAGACGAGGGATGGGGATGTTGTAACCGCGTTGTTGTAAAACGGGGATGTAGATTCCATCGTATAGCCTCAGACGAATTGCCTCAAATCCCCGTTGCCAAAGCTCAAATTGAAAAACTGTGCAACGCTGTTTCCAGAAAAGATAAGATGCTTCATAAAGCGCTTCATTAACATCGCTTTGTTCGTTTTCGAGATCATCCTGTTCGTTTCCGTATTCATCGTCATCTTCCGTGGCGTCATCATATTCATCATCATCGGACAGATCGTAATAATCCATGGATGTCAGAGAATAGATGACGGCATAAGCCAGCTCTGTGTTTGAGAGGCTTTCAGGGGAGATTGTTGCATAATGATTGCTCATCTCCTCCCATGAATTATTCGTTCCCATAGTTTTGTGTTTTAATAGTTTAACAATGATTTTTTTTATTAATTATTTATACTCGACAAATTGACAGAAATCAACACAAAAATATTGACATTAAGAATTGAGGATTTTAGATTGTTGCTATAAACAAATTAAAAATAAATAATTATGAGTGAAATCTTTCAGGTAAATGCTGGTATGATAGAGTTTTGGCAGAATATTACGCTGAATCTTGTTATCGCCGTGGTCACCGTGTTGAGTTGGGGGTTCGCCTTTCCCAAAAGCGGTCTATTTTTTAGCTACACGCAGGAAGTCAAACGCTGGAAACGTGTACTTTATAAAATCACGGCTCTTGTCGGAACCTTTTTTGTTATTGTTAAAACGTGGTTCTTTTTTGGGCCTTTCCCTCCGTTGGTGACAGCCGCGGGATTGTTGGCGCTCGTTTGGTTCTTGGGCGGACTTCTCATTATGTTTGTCAGCTGGCTTTTGGAAATCAGCGATGAGGAATGGGACAAAGTCCTCAAATTCTTTTTGTAATGGAAACGCTCCGAATGTATATTTGGGGCGTTTTTTTTACAAAAAAAAGTACAGCCGGTTTGTTCCGGCGGCATTAATCAGATATTTGTTATATAATACAACAGCATAGAAACAAAGAAGCTCCGGATGTATAATCCGGAGCTTCTTTGTGTTTGTTTAGTTAAGAACGGTATCAAGAAAATCATTGTCTGCCTGAACTTTAGGAGCCATTTTTTTCAGATACTCTTGCCTCTCTCTCTCACGCTTTTCTTTTTCCAGTCGACGATTAAGAGCGTTTATTCCACTAATGTCCAGAGCTCCAAAGTGCTTCAACAGTCGAACCATCGGCTCATAATTTCTAGCCTCATCAAGAGGGCTCGTAGCCATTTCAAAGGGATCACATACTTCACTACCGACTATCCAGATTTCTATAAAGTTAGGAGAAACCCCTTCTTCGAGAAGTTTGTATGCTGTTTGAATATCCTTGTCCCTAACCGCATGTAAAAGCTTACTCCGCTTTTCTTTAAGAATCGTTTCTTTATCTTTTTTTACCTCGCTAAGAGGAGTTACGTCATCCTTTATAACGGGGAACTCTATCGAGGCTTTATTATTAAAAGATTTGATTGCGTTGACGATTTTTTTGAAAAATTTCATAGTTTATAATGTTTATAGTTTATTAATAATGGTCTATATAATGATTTATATAAGTATAATATATCATATTTTTTGATGCGTTACAACTATTTTTGTCCAAAACATCCTTTTACATAAAAAAACACCGTCGGTTTGCACCGACGGTGTTCAAAAGACCTAATTCAAATGATTAAGCATTTTTCTTCATGGCAGCTGACAAAGCATCACCCAAAGCAGAAGATGATTCGTTAGCGCTGGAAGAATATTCTTCCAAAGCTTTCTTTTCTTCTTCAATTTCTAATGCTTTAACAGACAAACCGATTTTGCCGTTCTTCTTGTCAACGGAAGTAACTTTAGCTTCCAAAACATCACCGGCATTGTAGTTTTCCGGATTCTGCTGAGCTTTTTCTTTAGACAAGTCGGCTTTTTTGATGTAAGCGTTCAAGCCGTTGACTTCGACGTTAACGCCTTTGTCATCGTGATCAACAACGTTGGCTTTAACAACATCGCCTTTTTTGATACCTTCCAAAGCAGAAGAAACAGAATCTTCTGTCAATTGTTTGATACCGAGGCTGATGCGTTCTTTTTCAACATCAACGTCAATGATTTTTGCTTGGATGTCCTGACCTTTGGTGTAGTCTTTAACAGCTTCTTCGCCAGACTTGTCCCAAGAGATGTCGGACAGGTGAATCATGCCGTCGATTTCATCAGACAGACCAACAAACAAACCGAATTCGGTAATGTTTTTGATTTTGCCTTCGATAACAGATCCGACCGGATGTTCTTCAACATAAGCAGCCCAAGGATTCGGAGTGCATTGTTTAATGCCGAGGCTGATACGACGTTTGTCAGCATCAACTTCCAGAACTTTAACGTCAACTTCCTGAGAAGTAGAAACGATTTTGCCCGGATGAACGTTTTTGCGTGTCCAGCTCATTTCAGAAACGTGAACTAAACCTTCAATACCGTCTTCGAGTTCAACGAAAGCGCCATAATCTGTGATGTTGGTAACTTTACCGCTGTAAACTTCGTCAACTTTGTACTTGTCGGCAACATTCTGCCATGGGTCAGATTCGAGTTGTTTCATACCCAAGCTGATGCGTTGGTTGTCTTCATTGAACTTGATAACCTGAACTTTAACAGTCTGACCAACAGACAGAACTTCTGCCGGATGGTTAATGCGTTTCCAAGAAATATCGGTAACGTGCAACAAACCGTCAACACCGCCGAGATCAATGAATGCACCGTAATCAGTGATGTTTTTAACAACACCGTCAAGGATTGAACCTTCTTTGAGGTCGCTGATGAGTTCAGCACGAGCTTCAGCACGAGTTTCTTCCAAAACAACACGACGAGAAACAACGATATTGCCTCTGACTTTATCCATTTTCAAAATCTGGAACGGTTGAGTAATACCCATCAAAGGAGTAATGTCGCGGATCGGACGGATATCGATTTGAGAGCCAGGCAAGAAAGCGATGGCGCCGTTCAAATCAACAGTAAAGCCGCCTTTAACGCGTCCGAAAATAACACCGTTAACGCGTTCGCCGGCGTTGAGAGATTTCTCAAGATCCAACCAAGCTTCTTCACGACGGGCTTTTTCACGAGACAAAACGATATTGCCGTCTTTGTCTTCATAGCGGTCAACATAAACTTCAACCTGATCGCCGGCTTTCAATTCGGCGTTTTGACCAAATTCGCGCAACGGAATACGACCTTCTGATTTCAAACCAACATCAACGGTTGCAAAATCAGGAGTGACTTTGATAATGGTACCTTTGACAACTGAACCGGTGATGCCGTTATCGCCGAACTGTTCATTCAACAGGGCTTCAAAGTTTTCAGTCATTTCAGGAATTTTAAATTCTGTATTTGTCATAAATTAGTATATTTCAAATGCCTGCCCGATAAAAAAGGCGGACTTGTGCGGGGTTAATAAAATCCGGTCAGCAACGCACCTTGCAGCCGAAAGTGGTTACATTTATACACGTAAATCTATAATTTTCAAGTATTTTATTGTTTTGAATCGATGATTTTGACGGCTTTTTGATATACTTCGTCAATTGTCAGCGCTGATGTGTCAAAAATAACCGCGTCTTCAGCCGGTTTCATCGGGGCTGTTGCTCGTTCGCTGTCGCGCTTGTCTCGAGCTTTAATATCCTCCAGAACATCGGCATACAAAGCTTGATGACCTCTGCTCATAAACTCGAAATAGCGCCGTTCGGCTCTCACTTCCGGTGATGCGGTGATAAAGAGTTTGACATCAGCATGCGGACAAACAACGGTACCGGTGTCGCGCCCGTCATAGATGGCGCCGTCAGCTTTGCTTCCGTCTGCAAAGACCGGATTCTTCGCAAAATTCTGTTGCATCTGTAGTAACGCTTCTCGCACTTGCGGATATGATGATACAACGGAGGCGTATTTTCCGCCGTTCGCACTGCGAAATTCTGAATGATGCGAAAGCTCATTCATGCGCTGAAAAGTCAGTTTTTGTGCAAAATCTGTTGCTTTTTCAACATCTTCGGGAGAAATCCCCGCCAACATAAGTTCCAAACCGACGGCTCGATAAACCATACCGGTGTCAAAATAAGCCAAATTATACTTTTTTGATAATTTAGAAGCGAGCGTTCCTTTTCCGGCAGCGGCCGGTCCGTCAATTGTAATAATCATTTTCAAACCCGTTGGCTTATTTGTAACGAAAAGTTTACTTTATGTATTGTAAAATACTCGATATACTCAAGAAGTGTACCATAATTTGATTGTTATGCAGAGGTTATTCTAAATGAAACGGCTGAGCGGAATATTTATAGTTGCGATAATGTTTTTAGGAGGGCGGGATGTCGGCGCTTTTGTTGCGCAGGATCCGTCATCCGCTCTTTCGTTCCAGAACTATGGACGGGATGGTGATGGCGGAAATTCCGCGCGCAAGTCCTCCACGGGATATGTCAGCTATGGCGGAGATATGAATGTTGACCACGAAGGTATTGCCGATAAGATGATTATGAAAAATCCGTCCGGAACCGTTAGTGTCGATTTCCGAACCGAAAAAACAACAATGCAGGCAATGTTTCCAAATAACTACAATTTCAAAGTTATACTTCCGGAAAACGAGGGGGCTAATTGGGTTATTGATACCAATAAAGACTATGTCACGCAAGTTGATTCACAAAGCAACGGAAAGATAAGAGTCGTTGAGTTCCGCTTGATAAAAGCCGGACAAACAGTGGTTTATTTTGATAATATGACCACTTCGGCGCCATACAAATCTTTGCAGAGCCGTGTTCTCAGAATTAGGATTGTCGAATGAGCGAGAAGCAAAAAAACAACATACGTTTATTTATTGATGCACCACTGTCGTTGGGACAGGATGTGACTCTTGATGTCCGCCGCTCGCATTATATTTGCAATGTTATGCGCCTTCAGGAAGGTGAGCTGATTAATTGTTTTAACGGCAGAGATGGTGAATTTGAATGTCGGTTGTCTGTTGTTCACAAAAAAGAAAGCGTTTTGACGGTTTTACGACAAACACGGAAAATGACGGAAGTGCCTGATGTTTGGCTTTTGTTTGCGCCGGTGAAAAAAGATTGCACTGATTTTATTGTTGAAAAAGCTGTGGAACTGGGTGCTCGCAAAATATGTCCGGTCATCACGCGTCATACCATCAACAAAGAAACACGGCTTGAGCGCTTCTGCGCGCAGGCAATCGAGGCGGCTGAGCAATGTCGTCGGGTTGAGGTGCCTGAGGTGTTGCCGCCGGTTAGTTTGGAAAAGCTTTTGAGTAGCTGGGATAAGAAACGTCGCTTGTTTTTTATGGATGAAACCGGAAACGGCTTGCCGGCGACAGATGTTTTTTGTCGGAATAAAGGTGTTGCCTCTGCTATATTGGTTGGGCCGGAAGGTGGATTCTCGCCAGAGGAATTGACAATGTTGCGTCAATCCGATTTTGCCGAAGCGGTTTCTTTGGGAACAAGAATTTTAAGAGCTGAAACAGCCGCGGCGGCGGCCTTGTCAGTATGGCAGGCGACTGCCGGAGATTGGAATACGGTAAAGGAGAAGTAGGTTGAAAATACTTGTAGCCGATGATCATGAATTGTTTTTAAAAGGTTTGGAACTGATTTTGACGGATATGAATCCCGATGTTCAGCTGGTGTTTGCCAAGAATTATAACGAAATTTTTACCGCCATAGAACAGGAAAAGGATTTTAATCTGATTTTGACGGATTTGGCGATGCCGGGGGCCAGTTGGTTGCAAGCGATTGAGCGTATTCACGAAACCTTGCCGGAAACACCGATTATCATTCTTTCGGCAGTGTTTGACAAGGAGGTCGTTCAAAAGACGATAGACATCGGTGCCGCTGGTTATATTCCCAAAACATCATCAAATGCGGTTATTTTGAGCGCTGTTAATCTGGTTCTTTCCGGAGGGGTTTATATTCCTGCGGAATTGTTAAAAGGAACATCAAGTAGCGAATTTGAAATGCTTAAACAGATTGAAGTTTTGCCGGCAGATAAAAGCGATAAGGAAAAAGTTCACATCTTGTCACCGCGACAAATCGACGTTATTCGCCTGATATCTCGCGGCCAGTCCAATAAGCAGATTGCTTATGAACTGGGCTTGACCGAGGGAACCGTTAAGTTGCATGTGACGGCGATTCTAAAACTGCTGAACGTTTATAACAGAACGGGAGCCGTGGTCGAGGCAACCCGTTTAGGATTGATTGATAGTGAAAACTGAGTTGATAAATATAAAACATCTGCAAGAATACGAGCAGATATTCCTTTCTCAAAAAATGGAATATCTGTGGTGTGAATATTTGTCTTGTTCTTCATCTTCGTGGGATAAGCTCGATTCGATGAACGAGGAGCAGTTGCGCTTGACATTTCACTCTTGGAAATCAAGCAGTCAGATTTTTGGGATGGAAAAATTTGTCAGACAATGCGCCGCGATTGAGGAAAAGTTAAGCAAGCATCAGCCTCGTTCAATGGTGGAAAATTTAATTAAATCCTGTCGCCAATGTTATTGTGACAGCACGGCGCTGGTGGCGGCTTATTTTAAGGAAAAGCAAGGAGACGATAATGTCCGGTGAAAAAAGAATATCAATCCCTTTTTACAGCAATTTCTTATATGGGGATTTGTATAACAGTATTTCTAAAACCAGAAAAATAGACACGGTTTCTCAGGTTAATCTTCGCCGTTTCGGACAATCAAAAAAGCTGATAGATTCTGTTGTTAACGAGTTGCGAGCCAATCAGCGTGTTTTGCAAATGGGTATCACTTTCGGTGACGAGATTGAGCGTGTGGCAGAGCGCGTGGGAGCCTATGGTGAGGTTGATGTTATCGATGTCAATCCGTTACAATTGCGGCATAAAAAGGAAACGATGCCGCTGGGTTGGGTTCATTTTTCGGAGGGAGATGCAACAACATTTAAAGCCCAAGAACCGTATGACGCCGTTATTTGTTATTTTTTGCTTTCGGAGCTACCGATTGTCAGTAAGATGAAAGCGATAAACGCCGCTTTAGATGCCGTAAGAGAAGGTGGGGTTGTTATTTTTGTTGATACGCATATGCCGATATTTTGGCATCCACTCCGCTATGTTGTACGGATGTATAATCGTTTGTGGCATCCGTTTGCCGAAAAGTTATGGGATAGAGATATTGATACTTTTGCCCGCAATCGTATGGATTTCACGTGGCGCAAAAGCACTTGTTTCGGTCGAATGTTTCAAAAAGTAACTGCGGTCCGCAAGTCGTCGAACAACAGTGTTATTCCCAGTCAAACATCTGTATAATTTTTTCAACGATAATACCGGATGGGTTTAACGTCTTTTCCGGAACAAATGTTAAAGCGTTAACATCTTCCAATGCGGTGGCGTATTTTCCTGAGTATAAAGATTGTACAAACCTCAGATGTTTGGGCGTAAGCCAGTCTTTGCCGCAAAAAACAAGCACCGGTTTTCCTGTTCCGCAAGCTTCACAACACATTGACACAGAATCTCCGGTAGCAATGATTTTGTCGGCACAGGCCAAAAATCCCATTAACGGATTTTCTTTTTTCTCCCCCCAAAGAAACGTATAAGCGGGGATATCTTTCAGTTCGTTCATCAAAGCTTTTTCGGGTGCGCTTCCGGTACGTCGAGAGGTTGTGATTAATAATGAACCGCCGGTCTTATCAATAATGTTTTTGATTTGTTTGCCCAGTTCAACGGCATTTTCAATGCTGAAAGCTCGTTTTTTTATGGCGCCGCCGACAATAACTCCGATCCACGGTTTGGGAAGGTGACTAAATTGCTGACACCATTTTTCTTGTGCTTCTGTTAAGATATTTTTGGTAATACGATGCGGGCTACCGGTAACAAAAAAGATGTTTTGCGGCGGATTTCCTTTGCGATCATGTTCCGGAGTAATGACCAGATCAATATCTTTCAGGCCATAATTTCCGGGGTGTAAGAGTTGAATAATCTTCGTTTTGCCATTAGATTGTTTTTTGATATGACGGGCAACAACGGATGTGCGTCGACTAATGGAAAGAATGGCGTCAGGATATGGAGAAACAAGAGCGGAGCTTTTGTTTTTGTTTACGGACAATAATGATGATCCGAGCAGGAAATTGGGGAGGGCGGCAAATTTTGTATAAACAATATTTTTCTCAATAATGTCGAAGTTTTTTTCCAGCAAAGGCATTATTCCTTTGGCTTGTCCCACACTTCCCATGCGGTCATCAAGCAAAACCCATAACGTTTTTTTCATGGCTGATAACTTTCAAAAATCCATAGTCAAGCGATTCTAATGTCTGTAGTATATATTTTATATAAATGAAAACAATGCTTTATTTAAGAAAGGGCATAAGATGCGATTGTTTGTTTTGTTTCTCGGCTGGATGTTTCTGGGTGCCTTGCCGGCACAAGCGCAATATGCGGCTCAGCAAGACGCCGAATATATAGCAACGCTGAAGGCTGTGGTTAATTATAAAATTGATGATGAAGAAAATTTGAAAGACATTGAGAGTTTGCGTGAAAATCAAGTTTTTGCTCGCAAATTGACAAGAATGATGAACAAGCTTCAAAATACACGGAGCAAAAATTCAACCAACCGCCGTATTTATAATATTTTATTGAAAGCCGGTCGCGATATTTACCGTGAGTTGGATTAAATATTGCTTAACCTTAGCATGATAGAATGCTGGGCATAACCTAAGGAGAACGGCGATGGAATATGATTTTGAGGCGGCTTGCAGACGCATGGAAAAACGGCGTTTTCTGGTCCGTGAGCTAAAAAAGGAAGCTGGCACGTTTTATGAAATCGGATTGCCGGAGCCGCAAATTAAGGCCGAGAAGAAAAAGAAACAGATAAAAACACAAAAAACAAGGGCGCTTAACTCATGATAAAAAGAAATATTTTATTTTTGCTTATTCTCCTTTTGGGCGCCTGCGCGTCATATGAAGAAGAGGTTATCATTGCTCCGGATTATAATCGGATAGCCAAAAACGCACGCGTTGTCAGCAAATCCCCGTATTATGTGACATATGAATACAAGGATATCCGTGTAGATGAAATCGCCCCCATAGCGGCAGAATATTGTTATTCACGCGGCGGTCTTCAGGCATCGTTATATGACATTACGATGCATCGCAACAATGCCAGACGTGCGACATTTGCTTGTAAAAAAATCGAAAACCGTTAGCGGATATCGGCTTGCAAAGGACATCTTTTCTTCCTATATAACAATTAGGTAAGAAATTTTATTAAGAGCAAATCAATGAGCAAGGATTTATATAGCGTTTTAGGTGTAAACAAAGGAGCAACAGAAGCTGAAATCAAATCGGCCTATCGCAAATTGGCCCGTAAATACCATCCTGATTTGAACAAGGATGATAAAGCCGCCGCAGAAAAGTTTAAAGAAATTTCATGCGCCTATGACATTTTGGGAGATAAGGACAAGCGTAAGAAATATGACAATAAAGAAATAGATTGTGACGGCAAACCAACCGGCTTTGGAGCCGGAATGGGCGGTGGAAGTTACAGCTATGGCGGCAATCCTTTTCAGGGCGGTTTTTCCGGTGCTCAAGGGGCTGGTTTTGATTTCTCCTCAATCTTCGGAGATGATATTTTTTCAGCTTTTGGCGGTGGTGCTCAAGGTGGTTTTCAGGGCTTTAGCGGCGCGTCATCACGTCGTCCGCGCAAGGGTGAAGATATTTCCTATACAATGAAGATAGACTTTTTGTCTGCGGCTCGCGGTGACGAAAAAACGGTTAACATTAACGGCAAAAATATAAATGTTAAAATTCCCGCCGGCACATCAGACGGTCAAACATTGCGCCTGAAGGGGCTGGGGCATGCCGGTTTTTCCGGAGGCTCAGCCGGTGATGTCTTGATTACGTTGAATGTTGAAAAGCATCCATGGTTTACGGCAGACGGAAAAAATATTTTAATTGAATTGCCGATTACGATGAAAGAGGCGATTCTCGGCGGAAAAGTGACCGTGCCGACCATTACCGGAAAAGTCGCTGTTTCTATCCCGCCGTATGCTTCCAGCGGTGAAAAGTTGCGTCTTAAAGGTAAGGGAATAAAAACCAAGAGCGCCGCCGGTGATGAGATTGTCACCTTAAAGATTGTTTCTCCGAAAACGCATAATGCCGAATTGGAAAAAGCCTTGCAGGCAATGCCCGATGAGCAGATAAGGAACTATTGATGCTGTTGGACGCTCTTAAAGACTTCAATTGGTATAATGAGCCGGAAAATGTCCGCTTCACCGATGGCGGTATGCTGGTCGAGGTTAAAAAAAATACGGATTTTTGGCAGAACAGCGCTCATTCTGTTCACAAAGACGACGGTCATTTTTTTTACACCACTCAGGCGGGGGATTTTGATTTAACCGTCAAGTGGCAATCTTCATCGCCCTCTGCTTTTGCGCAAAGCGGACTAATGGTGCGATTGGATAGTCTGAACTGGGCCAAAATTGGCTTTTTGTCTTCTTCTTTAAACCAGCCGCAGATTGGGACCATAGTGACCAACAGCGGTTTTTCCGACTGGGCAGTATCTGCTTTGCCTGCATATCAGAAATCGTTTTATTATCGGGCGCGCCGTCGTCAAGGGGACATTTGTTTTTATTATTCTTTGGACGGGGTTGTTTTTCGGCAGATTCGTCTTTTCCGTTTTATTGAAAATCCGTTGATTATAAAAGTCGGCGCTTATGCCTGCAATCCGCAACAGGAAGACTTCTCCTGCCTTTTAGAGAGTTTGGAACTTCAGAGCAAAAAATAAACTCCGGCACATTTCTGTGCGGGAGTTTGTTTTATCAGTAGCCAAAGCGTGGATCGTCCGGATCAAGAAGCATAGGCTTTTCTGTAAGGTGTAGAATAATCGCGGCAACAGCAACACTTGTAAAGTACCAAAAGGTAAATTTAATCATAATATAAATCGTTACGGCGATAATTGCCAGAAAAGCAAGAATAAACAAAGTCTTTTTCATGTTGTTCTTGTTTTTTAGGGTAGATAAACTTGTTCAGTCACAATGACGAAACGGAAAGCGTGCTGGCAATGTGTAATTTTATTTCATAGGCAAAAAAATTTTTAAATAGTTAGTAATGTCCTTACATACTATCTTTTCTTTTTGTTTTTGGCAAGCTATTTTGCAAGGGAGGCGATTTCGGCGCGTAGAATATCAATACCGATGTTTTTTTCTGAGCTTGTTGCCAACACACTGACATAAGCCGCGGCATGTTTGGAAATAGTCGCTTCAGTTTCTTTTTTTACCTTTTCCAGCTCTTTTGCGCTGATTTTATCCATCTTCGTCAGAACAATTTGATAGGTAACCGCCGCTTTATCAAGCAATTCCATAACCTCGCTATCCACCTTTTTTATGCCGTGGCGAGCGTCAATCAACAGGAATACGCGCTTCAGATTAACACGTCCTTGCAAATAGGCAAAAATAACTCTTTGCCATTGTTTGACGACATTATCCGGCGCTTGCGCAAAACCATATCCGGGCAAGTCCACTAAGTGTAAACAGTCTGCCAGATTAAAGTAGTTGAGTTGTTGAGTTCTTCCCGGAGTATTTGAGGTTTTGGCTAAGCCTTTTTGACGCGTCAAAGTGTTAATAATACTTGACTTTCCAACATTTGAACGTCCGGCAAAAGCAATTTCCGGCATCTCTGTCAGAGGCAATTGCTCAAGCTTTGCCACGCCCAAAACAAAAGATGTCCCTTGGCGAAACAGCTCTTCCGCAGATTTTATCTGCTCTTCGCTAAATTCCTGCGGTTCAAATCCCATTGTTTTAGACTCCGACTTTTCTCATAATCGCTTTTTGCTGAATAATGGACAAGACATTGCTCAGCGTCCAGTAAATAACCAATCCGGAAGCAAAATGACCCAACATAAACATAAAAATGAGTGGCATTAAAGCAAACATTCTGGCTTGGTCTTTATTCGTCGGTTTCGGGTTGAGTTTTTGCTGGATATACATAGTCAATCCCATAACAATCGGCCACACACCGATATCAATGAATGCCGGCAACGGAATATGCGACCAAGTGGAAATTGTCAGCGGATCCGGAGCGGACAAGTCCTTGATCCAGCCGATAAACGGAGCGTGACGGATTTCAATGGCGATGTTCAAAACTTTATACAACGAAAAGAATATCGGAATTTGTATCAGCATCGGCAAGCATCCGGAAGCCGGATTGATTTTTTCTTTGCGATACAGATTCATCATTTCTTGTTGTAGTTTAACTTTGTCGCTTTTGTATTTTTCTTGCAACTCTTGCATCTTCGGTTGCACTTTTTTCATTTTTGACATGCTTTCGTACGACTTATTGGCGACAGGGAACATTGCCGCACGCAACAGCGCTGCAAACAGCAAGATGGCCCAACCCATGTTCCCGATAAAGTGATACAAAAAGTCAAGAATGTAGAAGAACGGTTTTGTTAAGAAATAATACCATCCGAAATCAACTGCCAAATCAAACTTGGGGATGTTCAGCTGACGGGTATATTTATCCAAAAGCTTAATTTCTTTGGCGCCGGCAAAGAAACGAGTGCTGTAACTGCCGACGGTTCCTGCGGTGACGGAAACCGGCTGACCGACAAAATCAGCTTGATAGGTTTTGTCGCCTGTTTTGGCAAACTTGACCAGATTTTCCTGATTGTTGTTGAGGATGAGGGCTGTAAACCAATATCTGTCTGAAAAACCTGCCCATCCGCCCTCGGTTTTAAATTCTTTCTTTTTCTTGTCGAGGTCTTTGAATTTAACTTCTTTCAGGGTATCATCCATAACACCTGCCAATCCTTCATGAACGACAGACGTTGTGCTGTTGGCATCGTCATAATAACGATTAATCAGGCCGTAAGGATACAGGGTAATGTCTTTGCCGCTGTTATTTTCAACCATTTGTTCGATAGCAAAAACATAGTTGTCATCGACGGATATCTTGCGAACAAAGTTGATACCCTGACCATTGTTCCATTCCAAAATAACCGGCGTTTGTGGTGTCAAATCACCGCCTTTAATCTGCCAGAGAGTGTTGTTATTCGGAAGTTTAAGAGAGTTGTCTGTGCTGATCCATCCAAATTCGGCATAGTAAGGTGCCGCTGTTTTCGTCGGTGCCAAAAGCTGAACATCAGCGCTGTCTTCATCTAATGTTTGTTTGTATTTTGAAAGATAAAGTTCATCAAAGCGAGCGCCTTTCAAGCGAATAGAACCATCCAGTGCGTCATTGGCAATTTTGATGCGTTTATCACTGTTTATTGCATCTTGAATGGATAAAGGCGTTTCAGATACAGATGCCGAAGAAGTTTCGTCTTTTGTTGACAATGTTGCTTCAACGGAAGGTGTTGCCGTTTTCTGTGCGACGGTTGCTTTTTTAGGAAAAAGCCAGTTAGTCGCAAAAATGACGGCAATTGATAAAATGACAGCGGCGTAAAGGCCTCTCACTTCTTCTTTCATTAATAAAAAACTCCTTAAATCAATCCTTTTGCTTATATTTATTATAAATAGCGTTTTGGTGCAAGCTTTTATCGTTTGTTATCGGCTTGTTTTTTCTGCGGAACGGGGTCATATCCCGAGCCTCCCCACGGGTGACAACGCAGGATTCGGCGAATCCCCAGATAGCATCCTTTAACAAGGCCGTGCATTTGCAATGCCTGAATAAAATATTCCGAACATGTCGGACGATAGCGGCAAACACCGGGACATAGCGGGGATAAAACTTTTTGATAAAATTTAATCAGCAGAATGAATGTCTTGGTCAGCATCGGGCAAACTTTCGTTAGCTTGCGTCTTTTCGTTGTTGATGAGTTTGTTCAGGCGTTTGAGGGCCAGTTTCATATCGTCTTTGAGTTGTTTGAAATCAACATCTTTGGTGTTATAACGTCCGATAATGACATAATCTGTTCCGGCCAAAGCGTGGGTCGGAAAAATTTCACGAGCGGCGGCGCGCAAGCGGCGTTTTGTTCTGTTGCGAACAAAGGCCTTTCCCAGTTTTTTCGTGGCGGTAAAACCCAAAAAACAACTGTCATCAGAAACTTTTCGATAAAGGGATGGTAAGCTTCGAGCCGCCTGTAGGATTAAAGACGGGGCAACCATCTTCAAACCTTTGGCGGCTCTGACAAAATCTTTTCTTTTTTTTAAGATAAGAACCTTCACCATATGAGTGTCTTAAATCTTAAGCAGAAAGTTTTTTACGGCCTCTTTGGCGACGTGCGGCCAAAACCTTACGTCCGCCGGCTGTAGCCATGCGAGCACGGAAACCGTGACGGCGAGCTCTAACCAGTTTACTTGGCTGATAAGTACGTTTCATTTTTTTTCTCCGGTTTTTTAATTAATTATTTAAAGTTCGGCACCATGCCGAAACTCTCGGACAATTAGCTTATAAATTTAAAACATCTTGCTGTCAACAAATTTCTAACGGGAAAATAGATGCTTAAGCCAATATTTCTCCGTCGCGAAGAATTTTTCTGGCTGTTTCGCTGTATTCGCCGTTATCCTGATGGATAACAACAGCCGGATGAATACATAGCGGTGCTTTGCAGTCTTTTCTGGCACGGACAATGACGCGTTTTGCTTGTTGTCCGTTTTTCGAATAAAGCGGAATAACCTCTATTCCTCCGAGTTTTCCGTGAAGGGAGGTTAAAATATCATCCAGAGCTTCCGCTCGGTTAACCATGTAAAAATGTCCCTGAGGTTTTATCATTTTTATCATCAGAGCAATCCACTCTTTCAGTGAAACGTCCTTAAAATTATGGGCGGTTGACTTTCCCGAATAAGGTGAGGGCATATCATGGTCAGAATAAGGGGGATTGGAGATAACATGCGCAAAACTACAGCGCGGAAGCTTATTTTTAAAAATATCAACGGCTTCAAAGTGCAAAAAATCGAAGTTGTTCAGCACGGCGCTTTGATTGGATAGTGATGCCAACTCGTCTTGCAACTCCAATCCGGTGATGCTGATGCCTTTTGTTTTATAGCGTGCGGCCAAACAAAGAGAAATAGCACCAGTTCCCGAGCCGACATCCAATACTGTGTCGCCTTTTTTTACTTTAGTAACGGCAGCAGACAACAACACAGCGTCTGTTGATGCTCTGTAGCCGTCAATCGGCTGTAAAATCTTTATCCTCTTGTCTAATAAATAATCTTCGCTATAATCAGCCATAAATTTTACTCCTTTTACTGCATTTTACATATAAAGAAATAAAATGCCACTACTTATTTGGCCGGAGAATTGGTTTGATAGATGTTTTTTTGTTGGCGTTGGCGCTGTCTGTTGATGCCTTTGTCGTTGCTTTTTCCTATGGATTGGTCATCCGCAAGAAAAAAGGAGCTTCTGCTTTGAAAATTGCAACAGCAACCGGTTTGGGGCAGTGGATAATGCCGATTCTTGGATGGTATGGTGCTCGTTCAGTATATAAGCAGATTGAGGCGATTGACCATTGGATTGCCTTTTTTGTCTTTTGCGCTTTAGGAATAAAAGTGATAGCCGATTCTTTTCGTCGTGTGACAAACAGGAAAAACTTCCGCCTAAACTTGATGTTAAAATTTTGTTGATGATTGGCCTTGCCACATCCATAGACGCTTTTGTCAGCGGCTCAATGTTGTTTTTTATGAAAGAGCCGATTGGTGTTTCGGCACTGATAATTGGCGTGGTAACTTTTATAAACAGCTGTATCAGCTTTAACATCTGCCGTATTTTCAAAAAAATGCCGACCGGATATTTAGAAATATTGTCCGGCTTAATCCTGATAGGATTGGGATGCAAGATTTTGATTGAGCATACATGCCTTAAATAACCAGCGGTTTCCATTCGATTCTGGCGCGAGCCAATTCACGATTGTCCCCGTCATAAGTTTTGATACTGTGGCTGGTTATCGCCTCATTACATTCGGTTGAAACCATAATCTTTTCACCGATGAGACCTTCTTTACGGAACTGTATTTCGATTCGATAAGGCGTATGTGTCAGACGAAACTCAGGATCAACGGCTTCACTGGCCCAAAGGGCATAAACAGCGTTGTTAACGTGACGATTAAGGTCGATATCGTCAAAGCGAACCCGAAATTTTGTTTCTTCATCAACACGGGCCAACTCGTCAATTTTTTCATTAAATTCCGTCGGCAGAACTCTCTCTTCAAGGATACTGTAGTCCTGCAGGTTTTCTTTTAATGAAACGGGACGTTTGCGGTCGATGCTGATAAGAACCCATTGACTTGAGGCGGCGATAATTCTGGTTCCGTCCTCGGCAAAAACTTCAAAATCACGGATGGAGGCGGCCTTTTTTTCTACGGCGGGCCAGGTGTTGATTGTGATGGTTTCGTTCATCTTCGGCAACCGTTCAATCTGAACTTCATAATTTGAACCGACCCAAGCCAGACCTTTGGATAGACAATAGTCAAACCCCAATCCCATGGCGTCCGCGTGCAAAACCGCCATATCCTGAAAAATATTCATTAAAGTGACTAAACGGAGATTGTTGTTGCGATCGCATTCATAGCTGCGAACATGGTATGTGTTGGAGTATTTTTGCATTGTCATTATGAATTCCTTCTGCGGCATCTCTGATGCAGATACATGTTAAATTTGTTGCGACACCGTCTGGCACTGATGGTTCTTTTCAGAAACCCCTCACCGGAAGTCGGCTTTTGCCAAACTTCTGTAAAATAAGCCATCTCGCCGTTGTAGTTGACAACCAACCACGTTGCCGGTGCGGAATGGATTTTCACGCATTCGTCTTTGGTCAGGCGATAAATGTCGTTGTTGTGCGGTGTATCTGCAGGTAAACGCATGCCGATATAATCTGCCAATTTGCGAAAGCTGTCAATCACATAAACAGGGCAATGGCTGGGAATAAAAGTTGGTTGTTTCAGAATAAGATTGATGTATTCATAATCATTGAGAAAGCCGTGTCCGTATCCTTGCAATTCAGGGTGGGCAATCACGTCGGTAAACTTGATGTTACGGGAGTTCAGCTGTCCTTTCAGCGGATTAAAATAGGTATGAGCCGTAATAATGCCAAAGCTGTCATGCGGTGTTTCTCCAAAGTGATTGCTCAGGTCATTAAACGTTCCGATGACAACAAAGTTGTTTTTCAGGGTATCCAGCGGCCGAGAAATTCCATAATAAACTTTTATGCGTTTTTCTGCTAATTTTTTGAAGGAAATCCCATATTCTTCAATCAATTTCAGGTATGTGTGAAAGTCGTCGTTTCCGTAAAAGATAACATTTTTGCGTAGCTTGAGAGCCGCCAGAAAGGCGATGATATACATCTCCGGATGTGTGGGATAAACGGGGATAAAAATTTTGTGTTTACGCGACTTTTTTATCAGTTCAATTAGTTTTTTGTATGTTCTTGCTTCTTTAACGGCATAACCGTTTTCGGTAATGGCGCAAAAATCGGCAACGACCTGATTAATATCTCCGGACAATTCTTTCAGTCGGCGCAAATTTGTCGGTTTTCGAAAATAGGTGCTGCTGTCAATTTTCATGTCTCCGGTGTGATAAACCGTTGTGTGGGGAGAGCGAATAATAAAACCGAGACTGTCAAAACAAGTGTGAGATGATGAAATAGCTTCAATTGTCAGGTTGCCGATTGTTATGATACTACCGTCGTTGATGATTTTAAACGTCGGACGTCTTGATTGGGGAACTGCAAACTCGTCGTAAAGATTGTCCAAAATCATTTGTGTATATCGTCCGCCATATATCGGAGGCAGGCGATATCCTGCTTTGAGGTAGTGGACGATTCCGTTTAAATGGTCGGGGTGTGAGTGGGTTAGGAATAAGGCTTCCGGCCGAAATTGTTTGCTGTCAAGCAGGCTTCTGATATCAGGAACTGCGGCGACGGAATTTTTTATTCCCAAGGCTTGATGATTGTCAAATTTTCCTAAATCAACAAGAATTGTCGTCTTTTTGATTTTTTCTTTTTGCAGAGTTATGTCAGTGTACTGATAGCAGTGTCCGCTGATTTGGTCTGTATTATTTCCGCCAAAAGGCCTCCAGTAGAGGCCTGTTTCTGTTATCTGTTCTGACATAACCTGTAAAAATTTTACTTAACCTTGCTCTTTCTGTATTCGGCAAGTTTTGCTTCCCGCCAAGCTTGTGCTTTAGCGGCAACTTTCTGTTCAATATCTTTTTGTTTCATTTCTAAAGCATCAACCGCAGGTTTTTTTGCCGGTCTGATATTGCTGAGCGGACTAAAAAGCCTTGCTTTTGTATCATTTTGAGCCATTTTGACTTTTTCATAAGCCGTGGCTAATCTTTTCTTGTATTGTTGAGCTTTGTGCGGAACACTTGAGTGATAAGCCATGGCGGCTTTTACCCAGTCGTGATCACGATTCTCATAAAGATTTTTCAAAAATTTTGCGCCGTATTCCACATTTTTACGCGGATCAAAGGCTTCTTCCACACTTTCGAAAGCATCTGGGTGATAGGCAAGATTAATCTGCATACAACCGACATCGATACTTTTTATCCCTGCTTTTTGCAGGCGTTTAACTTCTGCAATAGCTTCTGCTTTGGTGTTAAAAAACATTCCTTTACCGCGGGCGTTAACCGTCCAAGGCCATGCGATGTTTTGCTTTTTATCGGCATTCCATCGTCCGGATTCAACACTGGTGATTGTTGCTAATAAATGTTTTTTTATTTTATATTCTTTTTCTATTTGTTGTGTGGTTTCCATACAAACCAAGGCGTCATCGATGACTGGTGAATATGCCTGAGCCTGTACTGGCTGAATTAACATCAGCAATATGAGCAAAAACATAAAATTTTTTGATACGAACTCTCGCATCCCTCTGTTCCCCCAAAATGGCCACAAATATCCCTTATGCAACAAACATGCCAATTTCAACTTGCTTAAGGCCTGCAAACGTATTAAAGATTTTGAGGTTGGTTAATAAAAAATATAAACTCCCTAATTGTTAAATCAGTCAACAATTACTGTTTATAGATTAAAACAAACAGGCCATTCCTTTCATACATATTTATAAATGACCTAAAAACAAGAGGGGTTTATAACATAACTATTTTTTAAAATCCAGCAAAAATTTTCCAAGACTGATAATTGCTTCGCTTATATTGTTGCTAATGGGCTGAAAATCTGGAGTTTTTTGGTATGAAGATTCTTTCATATACAAGCTACGATTAATCTCCAACTGTAGCGTATAGATGTTTTTTCGCGGTTGGCAGTAGTTAAATGCGATATAGGCTCCGGCATAAGGACGATTAAATTCCACGCGATAATCTTTAGCGGAGAGTGACGCGGCCAGTTGGCGGGAGATTTCTGTCGGGCAACTTTCATCAAAAAGGGTGCACAGGCAAAAATCCAGCGGCTTAGCTTCATTCATAATATTACAGATGAGTGAGGGCATGGAATGGCAGTCCAACAGCAGGCAAAAGCCGAATTTGCGAACGCACTTGTCGACCAGTTGCTTGAGTCGTTTGTGATATGGCTCATAGACATTACGGATTCGTTCCATTGCTTCCGGGTAAGAAAGCTTGCCGTTATAAATATTTTTGTTTTGCGAAACAATACGGTGGATGACGCCAAGTCCGACACGGCATCGGCGACTGCCGGCAGAGGTCGAATTCTCGGGTGCATCATAAAACATCGTTTCATCCAGCTCGATTTTGTCACGGTTTACATCAACAAAGGTGCGGGGAATTCTCATGCTGAGCAAGGGTATCCCGACATCTGAAGCTTGGCGGACGAGTTCATCGACAAAGCAGTCCTCTGATGAGCGGAGTTCGTTTTCCGACAGAGTGCTGTTAGCCAGAAACTCTGCGGGAAAATCGCGTCCGCTGTGTGGGGACGACATGACAATAGGAAACAGCATCTCTTTGGTGTTATATTCATCAAAGATTTTGAGTTTTGAATAATCAATGCTGAAATCAATATGTGTATCGTTCACCGGTGGATGTCCTTTCAAAATCATTATCAGAATAACATGAGATTCTTAAATATTCGCTAATAATAAAAAAGTGCTTGCATTTATGATTTGTATGGGTTAATAACAAAAACACAGCGGGTGTGTAGCTCAGCGGTATGAGCACTACGTTGACATCGTAGGGGTCACAAGTTCGATCCTTGTCACACCCACCAATCAAAAAAGTCGCCATTTTGGCGGCTTTTTTGTTGGCTGAGTGTGCTGGAGAGAACTTGTGAAACAAGTTTGGAGTCGATAGTTGCCGAAAACGAGATTTGAGCTTAGCTTTAGCTTAGCGAAATTCGAAGTTTGAGGCTTACGTGACGAAAGGGGCCCACGGAGTGGGAATGTCCATCCTTGTCACACCCACCAATCAAAAAAGTCGCCATTTTGGCGGCTTTTTTGTTGGCTGAGTGTGCTGGAGAGAACTTGTGAAACAGGTTTGTGTAAAAAGGTGTTTCCAGTCCAAATTACTTCTTATAAAACACGCGACGTAAAATGGCGATGGCCATATTGGTTGCCAGACGAGCTGGTTTGCTCTTGGCCAAAGCATTTAGCATCACAAAATCGTGAGTGGTATTGTTGACACGCACCGAACTGACATCAACGCCGGCCTGTATCAGTTTTCGGGCATAAGCCTCGCCTTCATCACGCAACACGTCATTTTCGGCAGTGATAATTAATGCCGGCGGTAAACCTTCAAGATGATGAATATCAGCTTGCAACGGTGAGGCTGTTATTTCTTTCCGATCCTCAATGTTGGGGGCATAGGCGTCCCAGAACCACTGCATCGCCTTTTTTGTTAGCCATGGTCCGTTGGCATAATCATTATAAGACGGTGTGTCAAAATTGGCATCGGTCACCGGATAAAACAATAATTGGAAAGCAATTTTTGGGCTTCCGTTTTCCTTGGCCATAAGCGCCATAATCGTCGCCATATTCCCACCGACACTGTCACCGGCAACCACCAGTTTTGCTGTGTTAAAGTTAAAATTTTCGGATTCTTTTACAATATATTGCAAGGCGGCAAACATCTCTTTGATGGCTTGCGGGTAGCGAGCTTCCGGAGATGGCGGATAGATTGGAAAAACAACGGCGGCTTCAGCACCGACAGCCAGTTCTCGGATAAGACGGTCATGCGTTTTTTCATCACCCATGACCCAGCCGCCGCCATGAATATAGAAAATAATCGGCAAAACTTTGCGAGCGTTGCGCGGGCGTACAATTCGTGTTGGCAACATTCTACCCTTGCCGACCGGAATGCGAATGTCTTCAATCTCTGCATCGGCTTTTGCAACGGGCAAAGACTGTGCATCAAGCAAAACCTGACGGGCTTGCTCCGGTGTTAATTCGTATAAAGGGCGGGTTGTGTTTTTTTCGACATCGCTGATAAATTGTGCGGTATCAATTGTCAAATGGACTTCGGCCATAGTTTCCTCCTTAAATCTGTTTTTTTTATTGATATAAGGAGGAAAGGCCGCTTTTCAACTACATATAAGGCCAACCGATGGTTTGACTGATAAGAACTTCTTCTGCTGGAATACCGAGTTCTTGTGCGATTCCTTCTTTGTCAAACATTCCTCTGACGACGTTGTTTAAGCCGCAACCGGCTGTGTAGAGGGCAACATTTTGATAGGCGGAACCGGCATGCATTGGAGCATATTTGGGGTCTTTTCCGGTAAAGAGCAATGTTAGCGGCGCATCAGACATAAATTCCTGCTTGTTGAAATAAGAACGCAAATCTTTGTCGCTGACGGGATTGAGAGTGTTGGATTCTCCGTCATAAAGAAATGTTCCGTCGGCTTTAACCACATAAACCTGCATATCTTGCAGATTGCGAGCAGTAGGGATAGTGCGTTTCCCATCGTGAGAAATCCCCCAAGCAGCATAAAGGATGTCACTCAACATCTGGTCGTCAATCTTTTTGGCGCTAAATTCGCGAGTGGTTTTACGTCTGGTGATTGCTTCCATCAGAGGAATGCCTCCGTCTTTCTGAGGCTCTGGAAGCTTGAGAATATCAGCCGCCGTTGCATCAAAGGCGGCAAGTCCTTGAACCAGTCCTAAAGCCATCATTAATTTTTTCTTCATTTTGCTCTCCTTTCAATACGTGACACCCCAAAGATAATATTCACTTATTAAAAAGTCTATCTTGAATTAACATTTTGGTAAACTAAATCAGCTATAATGAATGTAACGCAAGGTTATAAAGGGGCTTGCAAAAAAAATTATTTTGTGTTACTAAAAATTTTACAAAACTATGGATTAACAGGAATGATAATTGATAGTAACAATAAAAAACAAAAAAGCATCTTGACCAACAAGTGCTTTTACCAGACGACGGCACGAATTATGCGTGACTTTGAAGAAAAAGGTTATGCAAATTCGGCGGATGAAACTGCAAAAGTTATTTCCGCGTACCATGACATCGTCAAAAAGAAAATCAAGAACAACTACAATGCGGATTATAACGCCGCATTCAAGCGTATTGACAATGCCATCCAGACATTGGCCAATCAAGTTTTTTATGATTTGGATAAAAAGAGTCTTGATTGCGCCTATCATTCATTTGAAGAGTTTGACCATATCGGCGCTATTGTCACCCGCCAGCGTGCCAAAAAAGGCTCTATTTAGTTTCCTGGCTCTATTTTCCTGATTGTCTTCCGAACATTTTCGGATGTGTGTTTTTATTACTCTCATATTGCCAGAAACATTTTTTTAGGCTACAGATAAAGCATTACCTGTAACTATTATAAGGATATGCTATGAAAAGATTATCTTTAATCGGATGTGGTCGCTGGGGAACGTTTCTTGGTTGGTATGCCGCCAACTATTGTGGTTTTGACGTTGATATGTATGATATCCCAACGTCACCCAACTTTTTGGAACTGCGGGATACGCGCAAAAATCCGTACTTAACCTTGTCTGATAACATGACCTTGCACGACAATTTGTCGGCAGTGTTAAAAAATGACATCATCATTGTTTCTATCGGTTGCCAGTATTTCCGCGGTTTATGCAAGGAATTGAGCGCATATGACTTGACCGGCAAGACATTTTTGTTGGCAATGAAAGGGTTGGAAGAACCCGGCGCCCAGATTATGCATGCGATTATGAAAGAGGAAATCAAGCAAGACATTCATGTTGCTGTTTTGGCTGGCCCCGGACATGTTCAGGACTATATGAAGGGGGTGCCGTCCTGTGCAGTGATTGACAGTGATGAGGAAGATGTTAAAGATCGTCTGATTAAATTACTGCAAAGTGATTTGATTCGTTTATATTATGGGGCAGACTTGATGGGCAACCAGATTGGTGCCGCGATGAAAAATGTAATCGGTATCGCTGCCGGTATCTTGGATGGATTAGAGTGGTATGGTTTGAAAGGGGCTTTGATGGCTCGTGCGCCGATTGAAGTCGGTCGCTTCATCAAACACTTTGGCGGCAACCCTATGACGGCTTATGGTTTGGCTCACTTGGGCGACTATGAGGCGACTTTGTTCTCCAAACACAGTCACAATCGTACTTTTGGCGAAAAGTTTGCCCGAGGTGAAGATTTTGGCAAGTTGGCAGAAGGTGTGCCGACCTTAAAGGCTGTTAAGCAGATTGCCGATGCCGAAAATATTGATATGCCGATTTGTCAGGCTTTATATAAGGCTGTTTATGAAAAGGCCGACATCAAGCAAACCATTCGCAGTATCTTTGAGCGTGATTTAAAGAAAGAATTTTACTAATTATTTGTTAGAGAAACCAGATGTTAAAAAATATCCTGTTTTTATTGTTCTGCAGTATTGAACCGGTAATTTTTCATAACATCTGGTTTCAAAAAGGTCCGTTGGTGGATCTTGATTATACCTTAGTTTGGTTGTTTGCTCTTTGTCTGTGGGGAGCAATTTTTACTTTGCCGCGAGCTTTTATCGCCATAATGTTTGTTCTGCAGGCGCAGGCCTCGATATTATTGACCATTTGGCACAGTCATTTTGACAATCCTTTGTCGTTATTCGTTATCTTTCAGCAATATCGTGAGGGACTGAATTTTGCAACCAAAGTCTGGACAACGTTTCTCAATCCATTGTTACTGCTTCCATTAGGATTTTTAATTGTCCAGCTTGTCTGGCTCCGTTATTTTATGCCGCAAAAAAGCTGGCAATGGCGCTCGGTTTTTTATGTGCCGTTGCTGGTGTTGTTGGGTGGCTCGTATCATACGTTTAGTCGTCAGCCTTTTACGAATATGGATTTCAAAGCCTATACAAAAGCAATGGGCTATACAGAAGGTTGGATATATGAGCTGATGACCTCTTATGATAAAAAGGTGCTTATAGAAAAAACGTTGCAAAGCATCCATCAACCGACATCTCAATTACCTGCCGAATTGCAAAAAGTAAGTCTGCCAAACCACATTTATCTTGTTCAGGTTGAAAGCTTGGATTATGTCGCTTATAACGGAGAGGCTGATGGCCAAAAGATTATGCCGTTTTTGCAGTCATTAGCACCGCAAAGTGCCGTCTACAAAGTTCGTCCGTTGTCGCATTTCTGTTCAGCAAACGCCGATTTCTCACTGATGAGTAAATTGACGAATAACGAAGAGCTTTATGCCGCGATGTATTGGATGTTGCCGAAAGATTTTTACGGACAATTTACCTCCTTGCCGCAAAAGCTAGAAAGAAAAGGCTATCGCACATCTTTCTTCCACGGTTATATTAAAGGTTTTTATAATCGGGAAATTCCGTATGCTCATTATGGCTTTGATGATGTTTATTTTCTTGAAAATATGCCCCAAGAGCTCAATCACGGTGAAATGGGCATAGATGATGTGGAGGCAATAGATTTTGCTTTGGCTAAAAATAAAGAAACGCAGGCTGAAAAGCAATTTAACTTTATCATCACCCTGAGTTCGCATTCTAACTATGAAATAGCTTTGCGCAATTTAGCGCCACACACAGCCCCAAAAACCGATAAAGAAAAATATGCCAACGCCATTAACTATGTCGATAAGGCGTTTGAAAAACTAATCAAAAACACACCGGAAGACAGTTTGTATATCTTTTATTCTGACCATCCAAGCAATATAAATGCCGATAAAAATACCTTGTTGTTTATCTACGGCAAGGCTCAAAATCTGGCGTATCAGGGAACAATAAACTTTCCTAGCATTACCGAAATCGTCCACGGCTTGGTGGAGCAAAAATAGTCACTTTGGCTAGGGCATATAGAAAAGTGACGGAATAGAATTATCTTATATGTGTTCACGATGATGGTGTTTCTTATGCCATTATGAGTGTACAACACATTCTCACTACACGATAATGGCACAAGAAAGAAAACATTGCGTTTTGTCTTTTGCCGGCAAAGTTAGGGGAGGATGGAAAGGCATCAGATAAAACTGATGCCTTTTTTTATCTCATATCATCTGAGGCACTAAAAAAGGGCTTGTTGCCAAGCCCTTTTTTGAAGAAGAATAATGTTTAGTAGTAATCCCAACGGACTTCGTTACCACCATCAGCCGTATTTGTGCATTCAAGAGCTGCAGCAGACAATGCAACCGGCAATTTATCAATAGGATGACATCCTGCACCTTTTGCACTGCTTTCTACATTACCACAAACCTCTGCACTGGTAAGGGTTACACTCTTATCCTTACTATCGGCAGTTCCTTTAATCTGGATGGCTTGCAACCCAGAACCTGCTTGTGAACCCCAGTCAGCTGTTGCAATAGAAACACAAGCTTCACGAGTTAAACCAGAATAGACGACAAAGAATGAACGATTGCTACCACCAACATTTGCGGCACCGATTTTAACACGTCCTTGGTAAGCATTAATGATTTCAGAGGCGTTAGCTTCTGTTTTACCTGAAGGTAACATATCTCTCGGGATAATACCCATCTGAATAGCAACAGTATCATTCAGACCTTCATAGTTAACGTTAGCAGAGTACAAAGTACGAATATTCATTACCAGCATCGAAATCTGATCCATCGTCTTGTTTACTCTGAATTTTGCCATTGCTTTTGAGTAGCCTGAAATACCGCCGATGGACAAGACACCGATAATTGCTAATACACCAAGCTCCAAACGACAAAGGAGAAGAAAAATTGCTCGTTTTTAGCCAAACGAACTATTTTTCTTCTCCTTAAACTCTTCGTTGCTCATAGTATAAATATAACAGATTAATAAATTATGAACAATCTTATCCTTAGTTAGGTTTTATATAGTTTATACCCTGTCGACGTATAACTTTAGTCATAAAACCAACCAACTTTTCCCCATCATAATAAAAAAACACGCTAAAAATCTACTGCAAACGTAATTATCCACTTTTGCTTATAATAAAATCCTCTAATAGATGTGTAGCTGGCGATATAACAACCGGATTGCCAATCCTCCTAAAAATTAAGAGAGGACAAGCCCCTGCTTAATTTTTTTTTTATAATCTTTCATTGCTAATGGTGCTTCTATAATAAAAAAGAGGGTTCGTTTCTAAACCCTCTGAGAGAAGAATTACCTCTGTTTAGTAATATTCCCATTGTACGGTATTACCGCTATCCGCGGCATTGCTACAATTATCTGCCGCAACAGATAAAGCAACCGGCAAGTCATCAATCAAATATTCCGTTAAATCTGTCGCAGGTTTTTGCTTAGCCTCTAGACCTGCAACATCTTCTTGGGCTCCAATCCGGATAGCATATAAACCGGAACCTGCTTGAGAAACCCAGTCCGCTGTTGCCATTGCAACACAGGCTTCACGGGTTAAACCGGTATAAGTAACGGTAAAGGAACGGCCATAACCACCTGTATTAGCATCAGAAAGCTGAACCACGCCTTGATATGCGTTAATAATAACACTAGATGGATTAGATTTAGAAAGCATATCCTTCGGGATGATACCCATATTAATGGCAACAGTATCTCCCAAACCGGTATAGTCAATGTTACCAGAATACAAAGTACGAATATTCATTACCAGCATCGAAATCTGATCCATCGTCTTGTTTACTCTGAATTTTGCCATTGCTTTTGAGTAGCCTGAAATACCGCCGATGGACAAGACACCGATAATTGCTAATACACCAAGCTCCAAACGACAAAGGAGAAGAAAAATTGCTCGTTTTTAGCCAAACGAACTATTTTTCTTCTCCTTAAACTCTTCGTTGCTCATAGTATAAATATAACAGATTAATAAATTATGAACAATCTTATCCTTAGTTAGGTTTTATATAGTTTATACCCTGTCGACGTATAACGGGTTATTCGAAGTGCCACAGAATGATTGTGTTTCCGCTACAAATTTCTTTTGCCTTGGCAGGAGAAACCGGAAGTTTGTTTTGACTGTCGTTCCAACTGAAAGACTGTTGCTGTTTGTCCGTCGTGACCATAATGGAAGCCAAGCCCATCCAAAAATCTTCATCAAACTTATAGGTCAACAATTCTTTGCATTGCTGTTTGTTCAAGCCTTTATAGGCAATATCAAAAGTTCTGGCACCGGGCATCAACATCACCCCGTCATTTCCGTTGCCGACAACAACCTCTGTGCCATAAGAATTAAACAAACCATCCTGTTTAATCATCGCTTGCGGAGCAATTTGTTTTTCAACAGCGGTTTGTGTATTCAATCCCCAAAAATCCGGACGATTTTGATAATAGCGGCGGATGTTTTTCGAAAACTGTTTTAATTCTAGTGCCGTTGCTTCTGTTCCGATATCTTTTGCGCTGAATAAAATCACGCTGATACCGAAGATTAGAAGCAGAGCTGTCGTCCCCATAATCAAAGCTTTATTGAGATTGGTGATGTTTTTGACGCGTTCTTTTAGCTGTGCGAGTGAAATCATTTTAGCCTCCCATACCGCTGGTAATTTGGTCTTGCATTTCAAATGTTCCCATAACCGCCCAAGCGATAACGGCACCGATACTCAGCAAAGCCACCATGTTCAAAATTCCGGCGCGTTCTTCAATCATATAAACGGATTCTTCCAACCATTCATTCGCCAGATTGTCCAAAGCTTCTTCAAAGTTATCCAATTCTGAATAAATCTTCAAATCGGCAATAATCTCTTTATCCGGAAAATTCAGTCCGGTTTTTGCCAATGCTTGCCCCAAGTTGTCACCGTTGTTAACAAAAACCAGTGTCTTATCAATTCTTTCTTTCAAATATTTGCTGGCATCCCTGCGCAAGGCACGCAATGCAGTTGAGACCGGCGTACCGCCTTTAACAAGAGCAGATAACGCCAACAACCAGCTGATACCCGTAAAAATTTTATACAAAGACCAAGGCGGCATATTGTCAAATATGGCGCGAACTGTCCCTGTCCAAATACCGATGGTCACATAGATGATTGCCATGGTTATTGGCAATGAAGCGAAAGCAACCAACCAATTGTCTTTAATCCATGCCGACAAGTCAACCAAATCCGCTGCCATACCATGCCATCTGACGTTTGGAGCGGCATCAATCATTGGCGGCACCATATACACACCGATAGCATAAATAATCAAAACAGACATCATTAACAGGAACGACGGATAAGTAATCGCACCAATAATCGGGCGAAGCATTTTTGTTGACCCTTCTGTCACTTTAATCAAGTTAAGCAACGCATTTTCAAGGTCAGACACGTCACCCACAGAGAGCATCAAACGTTCTCGATCGGGAGCCCAGCCCTTCAATGCATCGGAAAACGGTGCACCGTTATTCAACGCACGCGCCCAAGCCGCCAAAGCAATGGCCAGCGGTTCGCTCGGGTTTTTCCCGCCGTTGCTGGCGCCGTCATGAAGCATATCCAAGGCATCCATCAACGAAAAGCGGTTTTTCATCAATGAGGCAATTTTACGATACAATTTCAACCGTGTCTTATTTGACATCAGCATAATTATCTTAGCATAATATTCTTCGACAATATTAAGCTGATGCATTGCCTTTTGGATAGATTGCTTTCTTTTTCTTTCTGCTTCGTTAGCCATCGCCTTATTCCTAGTAAACCGGACGTTGGTCTAACAGGCCGCACCAACGTTCCACTTCGTCCAAATCAATATAACCTTTTAACATCCGTTCAATCGCGGCGTCTTTCAGGGTTCTTCCGCCCAAATCACTGGTCCAATAATCAATTGCTTTACGGGTTTCGCCCTTAATCATCAATTCTAAGAACATTGCATCCGGCAAAATAATTTCCGGAACGCTCATACGCCCTTTAATACCGGTGTTACTGCAATATTTGCACCCAGAGCCGCGAATATATGTGTTTTCGACACCAAAATCGCCGAGCGCGGTTTTCAAGCGTTGTACGGATGGCATATCCAGCTTATCTTTGACCGAAACACGGCAATGCGGACACAATTTACGGAACAGACGTTGCGAAATCAAGCCTTTCATCAATTCCGGATCAAGAAGTTTAAACGGTTCGACCCCCATATCACGGAAACGGGTAATAATCGCCGGTGCCGAGTTGGCGTGCAAGGTGCTCCAAACACCGTGACCTGACAACGCGCCTTTAAACGTCAACTGAGCGGATGATAATGAACGTATCTCACCCACCATCATAACGTCAGGATCTGAACGCAATGCCGCGTTAAGTGCTTTTGTGAATTGTTCTTCTTTTTCTTCTTCGGTGTTAGCGTTGGTCACCGGCATTTGTCTGGCGCCGGGGATCGGGTACTCGGGAGGATCCTCCACTGTCAGCAGGTTAATTTCATAGTTCTTTTCCTGCAACAGTTTAATCATATTACGTTGCAAGGTTGTTGACTTTCCGGAACCGGTCGGACCGGCAACAATACTCAAGCCGACAGGAACGGCGCGCAGGCGGTAGAACAAGTTTTCCTCGTATTCGCCAAAACCCAGAGATGCCAAATCACCACTTCCGTCCGGATTGTCATCAGCATACAACAAGCGCATAACCAAATATTGCGAACCGAAAGCTACCGGATTAAATTGCAGACGAATAGCCAACACGTTATGCGGCAACATCAATTTTCCTTTAGAACCGCGCAATGGTGTGGAACCTAGCTTTTGAGCACCTTGGAATTCGTTTTGAGCGTAGTTGGAATCTGAAATATCCGCCGAAGCAAACGCTGCACGAACAAACAATTCGCCCCAATCTTTGTTATATTCCATTTCCGTTTGCATAATACCGTTGGCACGGAACATAATCTGGGTACTGTCGGCCACAATAACGTGAATATCGGACACACGTTTAACTGCGGCGCGCGAAATCACATTCACAAAATCCTTCTGCATTTGCAGTTGGTTTAAGTCTGTGTCTTCTGCCGCTTCCGTAGCCGCTTGAGCGCGTTCGCCGATACCGTAAATAGCGTTAAGTTCGTTTTGTGAAACATAAGTCGGTTTAGAAATGGCGAGGCGTTTTTTGCGAGCCAATACTTCAAAACTTAATACACGACCGTCAAATTTATGGGTTTCGACCACCAAAAAACGTCCATCACTGAACAATGCCAGCAAACGACGGGTATCATCGTTGACAATTAACGAAGACCCCGGCAACGTCAATAATTTGTTGCCGTCCGAAAAATAAAGATCGGTAATGGATTTTTTTGTCGCTTCCTCTTTCTCAGAAGCGGGAGAAGCGGCACTCTTGCTGGGTGTCGCTTCGTCCGATATTAACTGTTCTGAGGTTTCCTCTTCAGCCATATTCCTACCTTGCCATCATATCGCTTCCCATACCGGGAACACCATCACTGCTGATAAAAGAGCGACCGCCGCTTTGTTCTTCAAACAATGATTCTTCCGTTGCCTTTAATGTTATCGGCGATGCGGATACTTCCATCGGTAAAATACCGCCGGCGGAAAAGTAGAGATAATCCTTCATGCCGTTTTTATCAGCCCTGACATAAGTTGAGGTAATTTCATCAACAATATGACCGCTCTGCAGACTGGTTCCTTTTTTAACGTAGAAAGGTGTTCCGTCTTGATTTATCAATTTAGCAATCAATTCATCACCCTGACCGCGGATTTCCATAACGGCATACATATTGGGCAGTTTCAATTCCGGAGCCTGAATCTCGGGGACCCCCGGTGCCGCAGTTGCCATCGCCGCCTCCGTTCCCTCAACACCCTCGGCAAACGGATTTTGTTTTTCCAACAACTCTTTTTCCTGAGCTTCAATTCGTGCTTTCAGAACTGAGATTTGCGTGTGCATATCCGCAATATCTCTTAAATAAGCCGCTTTTGCTTCAGCCGCTTGATTGGCGGCACTTTTTAAAGCTGTGTTGATTGTGGTAAATTTGCTCTGGGCATCATCAAGAATGGTTTGTCTTTCTTTTTTTGCCGTATTCAACTTTTCATACATTTTTGAATTTTCGGCAACCCATTGTTGTTGAGCTTCCAGCATCTTTGTTTTATATGCATTGAGCATTTTTTCCTGACGCAATCTTTCGAATGTGATATCCATTTCTCTGAGTTTTTGTTGCTCTTGGATAACCTTTGCTTCTTGAGCTTTTTCCCATTCGATTTTTTGACGGCGTTTTGCTTCTTGTCTTTCTGCTTCTTGGTCAACAGCGGCTTTACGCTGATTGATTAAAGCTTCAATTTCATTCTTCAGACGTTCTTTTCTCAGTTCCAAATCCAGTACAGCTGTTTGCTTTTCCAAATTAGACATTGTTGAAAAGATGTTATCATCCAATGCTGTAAAATCTCTACCGCCAAAAGCTCCCACACCGGAAGCCTGAGGCGCCGGAGAAGATGCTGTTTGCGGCAGAAGCGGAGCCGCCGGAATCAATGCCGGCATAGCCGGAGTATCGTTAGCAAGAACCGGAGTATCGTTCAGATTTTCTGTCGGAGCAGGAAGCTCTTTAGGAGCCGGAACAACTTTAGCCTCCAGAGGGATAACCTTGTCTTCATCATCGTCAAATAAAGAAACTTCATCGGGAATACCTTTTAACGCCGGATCTTCTTCCGTAGCTTCACCCGCCAGAGTAACCACGCCTTGCGCTCTGGTGACGGTTGTCAATGCTGTGCTCAGGAGTAAAGCCAAAGCCGTTAAGCAAAAAATATTTTTCATTTTATAAGACATAGATTACTCCCTCATAATTCCAAGTTTTGCTATTGGGGTCATATGTAATAGTTTTAATCTCAAGTCCTGAATATTTTGTTAACATTTCAATCCAGGTCAAAGGATTATATTGAGATGATATCCGAATTTGCAACATTCTGAATATGGTGCCTCTATCCGATGTAATGCTTGAAACACTCATCGATATCGGGTAGCCGATGGACTGAAACGTATCATTAATTTCGTTTTGCAAATCCATAATATTCTTTTTCGGCGGCGACATAATCGGCTCAATAGGTTTCAAAGGCAATGTTGCCGAAATAAGATTGCCGTCAGCGGAAAAGCTTCTTCCCGAGAACGATAAGCCTGACTGATCAAGAGCCTTGGTAACCATCGCCATACGTCCGACATTACGTCTCCATGATGTGGCAATACCGCCGGAAGTACAGGTTAAACCTCCGATAGACCATCCCGGAGGCAAAATCTTAACCAAAGAGACAACTCCTTCATAGCATTGAGTCATCATCTCTGCTGGATTAACCAGTTTCTCCCACGGCTTAACTTCAGGCGGAAGCTCCGGCTGTTTGGGTGCAACTTTCGGCCTTACCGGAACAACAACCGGTCGAACTGTCGGCGTCAGAAAGATACTGTCAATCAGGCTCGAAACAAGCCACAAGCCCACCACGGCGGAAATAACAACCACCATAAGCAGTTTTGTTCCGCGCAAAGCTTTGATTTTTTGGAGTTTCGAACGAGCACCTCTAGCTAAGATATCGCCAAGATCGAGCTCTTGAGTATCCTCAAAACCCCATTCTTTCGGCGCGATTTTCTTTCCCCAGTCCGGCACAGCCAACATTGACATAAATTGGCTTTTTGCTTCTTCTTCATTCTGAAAGAGCATATCGCCGTCGGACAAGATAATGTCGTTACGAATACAGGTATACCACCATCCTTGAGGTGTTTTGAATACGGCGATAAATGAGCCTGTATCGGCTAAGGCTGTCGCCAGAGAAACTGCCGCCACATTTTCGCCGCTATGATACCCTTCGTGTGAAACGCAGATACCGAACTGAGGCGCTTTACCGTTTTTAATACAGAAAAGATCCGCACCTTCCAAAACACCGGCAGAAGCTTCTTCCACCTCCTGAAACGGATCGCTGGCATTTTGTAACGGTTGCCAAAACAAGCTGGTAGCATAACGCGTTCCTTCAACCTGAATGAAGGTTCCCCAGGATTTCTGTCCTGCATCATCGTAATTTTCTTCTACCAAACTTGCATCTTCAAGCACTAGCTTTCTCCTCGAAGCTCTAATTCATAGACATTCTTGTCTCAGGATTCAACGGTGTTTCCAGAACAACCGGTGTCAAGATGATAACCAAAACACTGCGCTCTTTTTTAGCCTGAGCGGAACCGCCAAGCAAGGAGTTATCGGCAGAGCCTGTCCCTTCTTTGTTTGTTGTGCTGGTAACCTTTTCAAAACCGGTCAGGATCAAAGATTCTCCTGAAGTCAGTGCAACCTCTTGGGTAAAGCCTCGGGTCTCAACTTTCGGGTTTTGAATGTATTGGTTGTCAGACTCATCGCCGAATTCAACTTTGTCCAAAGAAACCAAATCAGACAGTGTCATGTTGAACATAACCAACAGGCGTCCGTGTTCCAAAATTCTCGGTAAAACATCCATGGTGAAGCCTGTTTCAACTTCTTCCGTGGTAACGGAAATGTCATAGTTATTACCATCGGTACCACTGTTTGTTTTGGTCATTTCTGCAATGTAATTTTGCTTTTGAGTAACCTGAATTGGTGCTGGTTTGTTGTTCATTGTTGTAACCGTGCCACTGGTGACCAAAGTTGTGGTATCGCGCTCAGACAACGCTTTGACCGCGGCGTCTGCAGACCAATTCTTTTTCAAGACACCCCATGAAATACCGTTGGCCAACGCTTGTTCAGAGGTCGCAACACTTGAAGAACCTGCAATACCCAATGTAGTTACACCATCTCCGAATGTTGCTTTCAGATCAAGACCATAAGTGTCATTGTCTGTCAAAGAAACCTGCAGGATTTTGACACTGACGGCAACTTGTCTGGACAAACGCATATTCTGTTCATTAACATACTTTGCAACTTTTTTGATGTCAGACGGGGTTGCTGTTAATGTAATGGTACCATCAGACGGTGATGTTGTCAGTTTGGCTCCCTCGCCGATAATTGCGTTAATGCCTTCTTCAATTTTACTCCACAATTCGATTTCGGCTGATGTCGATTGTGAAACGCTTGATGATCCACCGCCGCTGGATTGACTTCCGCCTACAGAAACGCTCAAAGACGGCTTGGTCGGCAAGCTGTAAAGAACAAATGTTTTAGTGATATATTTGTAGAAATGAACTTCTTTCTTTTCATATTTCCACCAAATACCAAAACGAGACGAAACCTCATTTAACAAACCGCTTAACGGTCCTCTGTATGAAACAAGCATTTTATCGGGAGTTGCCCAATCTGCCCCCACTGTTTCCGGAGATGGTTTGTTGCCGGAAGCTTCTGATTTAACACTTTCTTCCATTTGTGAAGCGTATCTGACACCCAAAGAAGTTGTTTTGTTAATCATGTCACCGATTTCAAAAAGCGTAATCGGACGATTGCTGATTAACGTAACGCCGTCTGCCGCTTCCAAATAAGTGGGGAGAGGTTCCCCCTCATACTCCACTTCGCTGGTGTCGCCCAACCAAATGTCATCTTTTACTTTGATTAAATCTTCATTTGCCGGAGTAGTAGGAACTTTCGCCTCTTCCTTCAAGCGGGTTGTTGCTTTGACTTCTTTTTCGATAGAGGCATCCATACTGGTCGAGATTGAGCAAGAGGCTATAAGAGCGGTTAAGGCAACGCCTAAAACCATTTTATCCAAATTAGTTAAATGCATTTTCATCCTCCCTCGTTTCTACGACCAAAACTCTGTTTCCTTTATAAAATGTTGCCAGCGGAGCCGGACGAGCCCTTGCAAAAGAGCGAATGAGAGCAGAGCTGACATCGGCAAAGCGCCCACGGAACATTGCTCCCGCAGACAATGTGTAGTTGCGGTTTGTGTTCCAGATAAGCCTCCAGCCGGCACGCTGGCTCCAGTCGGTGAGCAAGCCTTTAAGGGTGTTGCCTTCTTCTGCCAACCAATCTTCAACGGGGTCTTCACCGGCAAACTCGGCACTGTCATTGCCGCCGTTGTCGTTACTATCCTCTGTTTCAGTGATGCTGAGGCTGATTTCATTTTCATAATCGCTGACTTCTTCATCAATAGTCGGTGGAATTGATGCGGATAAATTGCTTCCGGCTCCGGCTGAAACAATGCGTTGATCGCGAGGCATTCTTTCGCCAAATTCACGATAATTTGCATCTGTTTCCCGATAGTTTACAAAACGCTCGGTTTCGCCTTGCCCTCTGGGAGCTTCGATAATAACTTCTGTTTCTTGTTCTTGCACGGTATAGGTTTCTCCTGCGCCCCATCTTTCAAAACAGGAGCAACCGGCCAAAAACATAAAAGCTGATAAAAACAACACTTTTTGTGCTTTTCTTTTATCCATTTTTGCTATCCTTAAAGTCGAATTAGTCATATTTTTACCTATCATACATACTGAAAATTAAATAATCAAGCGTAACGGCAGACTTATTACCATTGCAAATACATGCCGTTAGTTCTGTTGTTAATTCTGTTTGCATCTCCTGTTTCGTCGTTTCGTAAAGAGGTTGTTCTTATAATGAAAGAGTTCGGTTCCCTGTTTGTAAAAACAGTATTTATTTTGCTGAAAGGAACGCCCCTGTTTATCAAAATGTTTTGTAAGAGGTTTAACCGCTTTTGTTGTAGCTCTCTGGCACTTGTGCCGTCAATGCGGATTTCCAGTCCCAGATTTTTGTCGGTGGCGGTTCTTGTTGCAAAGGCTTGTATCCAACGTAATGTTTGTCCGGATATCTCCGCACGGTTAGGCTGAAATGACAAACGCATTTCTGTAGGCATGATTTTTCCTTTGTTGCGGCGAAGTTTTTTCTTAACGGAATCAATGAGGCTGTCTTCTCCTGATGTGGATGTTTGCGCGGATAGTCTCTTTTGTTTTGTATCGGCCTGAAAAATTGAGCTCAGAGAAGACAAAATAGATTTTTTCTTGTCGCTGTCTGTTGCCGTATTGGGTTCTTTGAGTGGAGTGATGTTTTCTCTCCGTGGAATGTCCTCTGGTTTTTCTTCTTTTGTTGCGTTTTCTTTTGTTTGTTTGGGGTGTTTTTTCTTTATTTGTTCGTCAATTGCGGCTTCCCTCTCAATTCCCTCCGGTGATGATGGTGATATGAGTTGGGGAGTCAGGTTCTCGTCGTTGAGGATGTCTTCGGGAATGGGGATGAGTAGGTTTTTAACCGTCTCGGAGGCGAGAAGCAGTTCATAGTCTTTGTTGGTTAATGGCTTGTTGTTTAATGCGGCGTCAACAGCGGCTTTGTCCTTGCTGAAATGTTCGTTTTTCAGAAGGGAGTTTTTGTGTGCTCCGGCGCTTTGTGCGACCACCCACGGGCTGTCATTCGGGGCTGTTTTTTCAGACATTTGTTGCCAGTTTTTTTTGCTGGTGCTTGCTTCTTCGGTTTTTTTTGTGTCAGACGTTATCATTCCGGAAACGGGGATGCTCTTGTTGGTAAGAGCAACGCGGTTCTCCGGTGCGCTTAGGCTGTCTCTGACTTTGTAGGTGCCTTTGTTTGGTGCGTTGACATCTTTTTGCAGAGGAAGCAAAGGTGCGGGTTCTGCCTTTTCGCTCAGAATGATGTTGTTTTCTTTGGACGCTAAAGCTGTGGGAAGAATTTTGGGCGCGGATAGCGGAATGCTGATCTTTTCTTTCTGTTGCGCTGAGGAGTGGGCGGGCAGAGGGGCGCTTTCTGCTTTGTTGTCTTTGAATATGGGGTGAGGAGGCGATTTAACCTCTTCGGCATAAACAACGGCTTTTTCGTTTGGGGCTGGTGCTGTGATGCTGATGTCCAAGGGGATTTCCGGTAGAGCGTCCGCAAGTATAATTTCCGAAGTCGCGGATGGCTCTTCGGCTAAAATAATATCGTTTTCCGGTTGGTAAACAACCTGAGGCGTTGTTTTGACATCCTCAAGCTTTGTCAGCTGTATTTTCTTTGTCGGAGCCGGTTTTGCAGAGGGGTTTGCTTGCGTTCCGTTCAGAAAAAGCATGATGTTTTTGTTGGGCAGTTGTATATTTTCGGATTTTGAGGGTGAGGCGTGCCAAAACGCACTGTTTATGACAAAAATCACAAACAGAGATGTGCAAAAACTGTAAACGAATGTTTTAAAACACGTTTTTGGCATAAATTAAACCCCTCTGAATCCTTGATAAATCAAATTGCGACTCTTGGCAAGAGCCCATAAAAAATGCATAAAAAACTGTGGATTCTTTTAAATAAAATATTCTACTGGCTATCAGAAACATTTGTTAACGAATATTAAAGACATCCAGTATGATAATAACCTATTAAACGGGCTCGCTTTGAAAGGGATACTGATGCTCAGTCTCAAGCATTTGGCAATAAATTCATTTAACGAAAACTTGGCGTATGTTCACAAAGATTGCGTGGATTATAAGGTTGACGATATTAAAACGCTGACCAGAGTTGAAATTCACGGAGGTGTCCGTCCTGTTTATGCCTTTTTACAGGTGGTGGATGATGCCAAAGTGGTCAAGCCAGATGAACTGGCGCTGAATACCGAAGCTTTCCGTCAAATCAACCTGCCGGAGAGTGCAAAAGTTTCTTTGACGTTGTCGCCTCCGGCTCCTAGTCTGACGTCTATAAAAAAGAAAATTGCCGGAAATATCCTGAGCGCGGCGGAATATGGCGGAATTGTTAGTGACATTGCGGCCAAGAGATATTCAAACATGGATATCGCTTCGTTTTTGGTGGCATCCAGTTCCTTTATGACCACTTCAGAGGTTTTGGCTTTTACCGAAGCGTTGATTGGCGATAACACGTTCCGTTGGGAAAATGAAGATATTGTTGTTGATCATCATTGCTTTGGCGGTGTGCCTGGGAATAAGACGGATATTATTATGACGGCGATTGTCGCGGCTTATGGATTACCGATGGCCAAGACGTGTTCGCGATCATTGTCGTCTTGTGCCGGTGTGGCCGATACCATGGGTGTATTAGCCAATGTTGATTTGGATGAAAAACAGTTTCGCTCTTTGTTGAAAGAAAACAGAGGGGTTATCGGATGTTATCAAAGTTTGCCGATTGCCGAAGCCAACAAAATCATCTCAGATGTTGAGCGTCATATCGGATTGACTCAACAGCAGCATTTGGCGGCTTCCATTTTGGCAATAAAGCTGGCCGCCGGAGTGACGCATCTTGTTGTTGATATTCCGGTCGGACCGACCTCTCGAGTTAAGTCCACAAACGAGGCGATGCGTTTGCGCAAACTGGTGGAATATGTCGGCGATATGCTTTCAATTGAGATTGATGCCGTGATTACAGACGGTAGTGAGCCGATAGGTAACGGTATCGGTGCAGTGTTGGAGGCGCGGGATATTATGAAAATCTTGCGCAACAAAGACGATGCACCGCAAGATTTGTTGGAAAAATCATTGTTCTTGGCCGGCCGTATTTTAGAGTTTGATCCCAAGTTGCGCGGCGGGCAGGGATATCATGTGGCGAAAGAGATTTTGACATCCGGTCGCGCTCTTGAGGCAATGAATAAGATTATTTATGGGCAAGGAAAAGCGCCACAGCCGCAATTGGGTAATTTGACGCGCGATATTGTATCTTCGGTGAGTGGAGAAGTCGAAAGCATTGACAATGCCCGTATTAACCGCATCGGTGTTTTGGCCGGAGCCGGCAGATACTCAGGTGCCGGACTTGATTTGCTGAAAAAAGTCGGGGATCGGGTAGAGCAAGGAGAGGCCTTGTATCGTATTCATGCTGTCAATTCAACGGATTTTGCCTTTGCTAATTCAGTTGTGGACGGTAATACCGGTTATGAAATTTCTACGGGAAAAGGGCGTTATTAAACATTTGACTCTTTTGCCGAAAACAGATACGTTTAACGCAGAAAACGTATTACTAACTTAATCTTTACAATTATGTCAGAAAGTTGTGATGGTCCGCTTATTTGGATCGAAAAAACGCGAGTGTGGTATGCTCCGTGGAAAGAAAAGGTCTTCGGTATTCGTGTTAACGGTGTGGTTATTCCGCTCAAACAGCCGGAACCGGACACTTTCAAAAATGCTGTTCAAAAAGCGACGGCAAGTCGATTTGAAGGAAAAAACGGCGGTCTTGGCGGTTCAAGAACATGGGATCTTCTTCGCGAAGACTGGTGGGATATCAACAATGTCCTGAAGTCATATGGTGGTGATCCGCTTCCTGAAGAACTGATGACTGCGGATGGTTTTCTTTTTAATTTCAAACGAGGCCGTTCTGAGCGCTTGGGTAAAGAAGATTATCTTGACGATAATCAGCGTTACTCGTATCGAATTATTTTCTAAACGAGGAGCCGGAAGTTTTTCCGGTTCCTTTCTTTTTAAATAATATAAAAAAATCTCAAATCAGACTTGCATCACCGATTTTGCGTCCCTATATATCCTTTTAGAAAAACAATTTGACTAAGTTTTATAACAAAGGGAAAAAATCATGAGCAATAAAGTTATCGGTATTGACCTTGGAACGACAAACTCCTGCTTTTCTGTTATGGAAGGCGGAGAGGCTAAGGTTTTGGAGAACTCTGAAGGGGCAAGAACCACACCGTCTATGGTAGCGTTCACGGATAATGAGCGTTTGGTTGGTTTTCCGGCTAAACGTCAGGCCGTTACCAATCCGGAAAACACTCTGTTTGCCATCAAACGCTTGATTGGTCGCCGCTTTAATTCTCCGGAAGTTGCCAAAGACAAATCGTTGGTTCCGTTCAAAATCGTTGACGGTGACAATGGTGATGCATGGGTTGAGGTTAAAGGTCAGAAATATGCACCTTCTCAAATTTCAGCTATTGTCTTGCAAAAGATTAAGGAATATGCCGAAAGCTATTTAGGCGAAAAGATTGACAAAGCCGTTATTACCGTTCCGGCTTACTTTAATGACTCTCAGCGTCAGGCCACCAAAGATGCCGGTAAAATTGCCGGTTTGGATGTTTTGCGCATCATCAATGAACCGACTGCCGCCGCTTTGGCTTATGGTATGGATAAAAAAGCCAGCGGAACAATTGCTGTTTATGACTTGGGCGGTGGTACATTCGATATTTCCATTTTGGAAATCGGCGACGGTGTGTTTGAAGTAAAATCAACCAACGGCGATACTTTCTTGGGGGGTGAAGACTTTGACCAACGTTTGGTAACATATTTGACAGATGAATTCAAAAAAGAGACCGGCATTGATTTGAAAAATGATCGTTTGGCTCTGCAACGCTTGAAAGAAGCCGCAGAAAAGGCTAAGATTGAATTGTCTTCTACAACTCAGACCGAAGTTAACCTGCCGTTCATTACTGCTGATCAGACCGGTCCGAAACACCTTAACATCAAATTAACCCGTGCCAAACTGGAATCTTTGGTTGAAGATCTTATTGACAAGACGGTTGAACCTTGCAAAAAGGCTATGGCCGATGCCGGTGTAACTCCAGCTGATATCAGCGAAGTTATTCTGGTTGGCGGTATGACCCGTATGCCTAAAGTTCAGGAAAAAGTTAAGGAAATTTTTGGTAAAGAACCGCACAAAGGTGTAAATCCTGATGAAGTTGTTGCTGTTGGTGCCGCAATTCAGGGTGGTGTCTTGATGGGCGATGTGAAAGACGTTTTGTTGCTCGACGTTACTCCGCTGTCATTGGGTATTGAAACCTTAGGCGGTGTGTTCACTCGCTTGATTGATCGCAACACCACAATTCCGACCCGCAAATCTCAAGTCTTCTCTACAGCTGAAGATGGTCAGACAGCCGTTACAATTCGCGTTTTCCAAGGTGAACGTGAAATGGCCGCTGACAACAAGTTGCTCGGTCAGTTTGACTTGGTTGGTATTCCGCCTGCACCGCGTGGTATGCCGCAGATTGAGGTGACTTTTGATATTGATGCAAACGGTATTGTAAACGTTTCGGCAAAAGACAAGGCAACCAACAAAGAGCAGGCTATTCGTATTCAGGCCAGCGGTGGTTTGTCTGACAGCGATATTGAGAAAATGGTCAAAGATGCCGAAGCCAATGCCGAAGCCGATAAGAAGAAAAAAGAGTTGGTTGAAGCCAAAAACCAAGGTGAATCTTTGGTTCACGCAACTGAAAAAACTTTGAAGGAACACGGTGATAAAGTAAGTCCGGCAGAAAAGAGCCAGATTGAAACCGAGTTGAACGCTTTGAAGACCGCTTTGGAAGCTGAAGATTTGGCTGTTATCAAAGAAAAAACCGATAGCTTGATGCAAGCTTCTTTGAAACTTGGCGAAGCTATGTACAAGGCTCAGCAGGGTGACGCTGCCGGAGCACAGGCCGGTGCCGATACCGGAGCTTCTGCCGGAGAACAGCCCGCCGGCGATGACAAAGTTGTCGATGCAGACTTTGAAGAAGTTAAGTAAGCTTTATTCTAAAGCACAAAGCCTCGCGCAAGCGGGGCTTTTTTTATGGTTAACGCTGATGGGATTAATATGGCCTTGACCCGAAAATATATTTGGAGTATATTGCTTTCATCAGAGCATACAATTAAGATTATAATTACATTAAGCCGGCCGCAGAGAACCTGCGCTCGTTAAAGTCGAGAAAACAGAGTTATGAATAGATTTATTGTTCTGTTTCTGCTCTTGGTTTTTTGTTCTACACCTTTCTGTTTTGCCCAAAAGACGTATAAATATGTCGAATACGGCGGCAGGATGGAGTTGATAGTCAAAACTCAACCCAAAAATTATTGGTTCGGAGTAGAAAAAAAGACGTATGGTATTCGTAAAAATGGCGTTGTGGTGTTGCCTCCCGAGTATTCTGCTGATGAGGTTGCTTTTCCCGCAGATGTATTTCTTCTTGTTTTCATGAACAGTTCCGAAAAAACAGTCTATGTTTACAGCGTAGAAGACGGAGAGGAGGTTTTTCGCCATGTCAGCTCGGAAGCCGACGGCCAAACTTTTTGTGGTTTTGTGTTTCGGAAAATCGGAGCTCGGTGCTATGCGTTGCTTGAATGCTTTAACCTCAATGGTGAGCTGAACTGTAAAACAATCAGAATTTTTCAGCGTTATCGAGGAGAGACACGGCAATTGGAACCATAAAAAAATCCGCGGAGAACATTCTCTGCGGATTTTTTTGTTGCTGTTGACAATCTGGTGAATATTGGATACTGTTTAAAGCAAAATCATATAATTAACATTATAATTAACCTAAGCCAACCGCAGAGAACCTGCGCTCGTTAAAGTCGAGAAAAGTAGATATGAAAAAAATCCTTATAGCTTTGGGCGTCGTGTCCGTTGCAGTCCTTTTTTGGTTTATTATTCCCGAGGAGGGGCGTATAGAAGAGATAGACTGCGGAAACTCAATGCAACTTATCAAAAAAACATCGAGTTTTTCCGGAAGCAAACGAACGCGTTACGGTTTGCGCAAGAAAGGAACGGATCTTCTTGCTCCAGCTCACGAAATGGTGGAAAGCGCCGTTTTAAAGCTTCGTGTCTTCTATGGTTTGAATAGCAAAGTTCACGTCTTCGATACCGAAAGCGGTGAAAAAGTTTTAACCGGCAGAGTTCATGGAGGTTGTGCCGAAAAAATTTGGTTCTGTTTGGATGATGAACAAAATCACGACAGTTACTTGCTCATGGCTCGTTACAAAACATTGGCTTCGCCTGTTCAAATAAAAATGGATACGATTGCCGTTTTTGAGATAAAGGACGGAAGAACTATGCTAATCGAAGCAAAGTGATGAAAAATCCGCAGAGAATATTCTCTGCGGATTTTTTTACGAAAACACGTAATCAAAAAAAGGGAAGCTTTCGCCTCCCTTTTTTGTTTCCAAAATCTAGCTTAAATTAAGCAGATTTTTTGCAACAGCAACCAGATTTCTCAATCTTCTCGCCTTTGTGACGAACTGCAGCTTGAGCAGCGGCCAAGCGAGCAACCGGTACACGGTACGGAGAGCAAGAAACATAGTTCATGCCACATGTTTGGAAGAAGTCGATAGATGCCGGATCACCACCGTGTTCGCCACAAACACCCAGCCAGATGCTCGGGTTAGAACAACGAGCTTTTTCACAAGCCATCTTAACGAGGCAACCAACACCTTCAACGTCGATTGAAGCGAACGGATCAGCGACATAAACGCCACGAGCGCGGTATTCATCAAGAATAGCACCTGTATCGTCACGGCTCATACCCAAAGTTGTTTGAGTCAAGTCGTTTGTACCAAAACCGAAGAATTCGGCAGATTGAGCCAATTCGTCAGCTTTGAGAGCGGCACGCGGCAATTCAATCATTGAACCAACTTCATATTTAATCTTCTTGCCTTTTTCAGCGAAGACTTTTTCAGCTGTTGTATCGATAATGTTTTTAACAATGTCGAGTTCTTTCTTAGAACCTGTCAACGGAACTTCGATTTCCGGAACAACTTTGATGCCGGCATCAGCACATTCCAAAGCAGCTTCGATGATAGCGCGAGTTTGCATTTCGCAGATTTCCGGATAGGTAATCGGCAAACGGCAACCGCGGTGACCCAACATCGGGTTAGCTTCATGCAAAGAAGCGGCGCGTTGTTTAACTTTTTCCAAAGTCATGCCCATTTTGTCAGCCAATTCTTTCATTTCGGCTTCTGTGTTCGGCAAGAACTCGTGCAAAGGAGGATCCAACAAACGGATAACAACCGGCATACCTTCCATAATTTTGAACAAGTCTTTGAAGTCTTGTTTTTGGTAAGGAAGCAAACGAGCCAGAGCGGCACGACGACCTTCTTCGTTGTCAGACAAAATCATAGCGCGCATATCAGGAATACGAGCGGCATCAAAGAACATGTGTTCTGTACGAGCCAAACCGATACCTTGAGCACCGAAGTCACGAGCTGTTTGAGCGTCTTTCGGAGTTTCAGCGTTAGCACGAACTTCCATTGTGCGGATTTCATCAACCCAAGCCATCAATTTACCGAAGTTACCTGTGTTGGTGTCGGCTTTAACAGTCGGAACCTGACCTTCAATAATCTGGCCTTTACCACCGTCCAAAGAAACCCAATCGCCTTCGTTAATAACAACACCTTTGTCAGTTGTCATAGTCTTTTTAGCATAGTCGATGTGAATTTCATGAGAACCTGAAACACAAGGAGTACCCATACCGCGAGCAACAACGGCCGCGTGAGAAGTCATACCGCCGCGAGCTGTAATCACACCTTGAGAAGCGTGCATACCGCCGATATCTTCCGGAGAAGTTTCGTTACGGATGAGGATAACTTTTTCGCCTCTTGCAGCCCAAGCTTCAGCGTCTTCAGCGTTGAAGACAGCGCGACCGACAGCGGCACCAGGAGAAGCGGGCAAACCTGTAGCGATAACGTTTCTCGGAGCTTTCGGATCCAACATTGGGTGCAACAATTGGTCTAATTGGTCAGCACCAACGCGCATAATAGCTTCTTCTTTGTTCAACAAACCTTCTTCAACCATTTCAACGGCCATGCGAACTGCGGCAGCAGCTGTACGTTTACCGTTACGGCATTGCAACATCCACAATTTGCCATGTTCAATGGTGAATTCCATATCCTGCATGTCTTTGTAGTGTTTTTCAAGGTTGTTACGAACGTCAACCAATTCCTGATACAGGTGCGGCCATTTTTCTTCCAAAGAAGTACCGTCATTTTTAGAAGCCATCGGTTGCGGAGTACGAATACCGGCAACAACGTCTTCACCTTGAGCATTCACCAAATATTCACCGTAGTAAACGTTTTCACCGGTAGCCGGATCGCGAGAGAAGCAAACACCGGTAGCGCAATCATCGCCGGCATTACCGAATACCATGGTTTGAACGTTAACGGCTGTACCCCAGTCACCCGGAATATTGTTCAATTTACGGTAAGTGATAGCACGATCAACCATCCAAGAACCGAATACGGCGCCGATACCGGCCCACAATTGATCCCAAGGATCTTGCGGAACAACTTTACCCAGTCTGTTACCGATTTCTTTGTATTCTTTAACCAATTCTTTGAGGTCTTCGGCTGTCATATCTGTATCAGATTTGTAGCCTTTGGACTTTTTCATGTTTTCCAAAGCTTCTTCATAGAGGTCAAGGTCAGCGCCCAAAACCACGTCAGAGAACATTTGCAGGAAACGACGATAAGAGTCGTAAGCAAATCTTTCAGAACCGGAAGCTTTAGCCAAAGCTTTAACTGTTTCATCGTTCAAACCGAGGTTCAAAACGGTGTCCATCATACCCGGCATGGAAACGCGGGCGCCGGAACGAACAGAGAACAGCAACGGGTTGTTGGCGTCTGCAAATTTTTTGCCCATAATTTTTTCAACATCGGCAACAGCGGCTCTAACCTGATCTTTCAAGTCAGCCGGATATGTGTGGTCATTGTTGTAGTAATATGTGCAAACTTCTGTTGTAACAGTAAATCCCGGAGGAACAGGCAAACCGACTTTGTTCATCTCAGCCAAGTTAGCACCTTTTCCGCCAAGGAGATTGCGCATAGAGGCATCGCCTTCGGCTTTGCCGTCGCCAAATGTATATACCCATTTAGTCATGGTCTATAAAGCTCCTTAAAGCAGGCTTTCCCTAAAGAAAACCGTAGTGTTAAAAACAAGTCATTCAGGCGTAAATGCCTGTTTGACAAACTAAATTCCCTGCCAAGTTATAACAATCAAAGCGATTCTACAAGCAAAAAGTATAAACGTCCCCAGTCGCGTTCATTTGCGGCTGGTAAGGGCTGTTATTTTTCGTTGTGGTTGTTTTTGATCGCCATCCTTTTCAGATGTTCATTGGTCGTCTTCTCGTTTCTCTGTTTTCTGTAACAAAAATGTCACGAAAACAGCATTTTATGCTTTTTAGGTTCTGTGAATTTTTTGTTACAGCCAAAATTTTGAAGTGTAAACAATATGTTAACCATTTTGCGGTATAAGCAATTTTGCTGGAAAACTTTTTAAAAATTAGGTATTCTAGAAGAGTATAGAGAGTTTCGTAACTAATTGAAGGAGAACGATTATGAAATTTATTAAAAACAATATCTGGACATTCTGTCTGGTCGCTTTTGCCTCTGTAATGGCTTTCTGTGGCGACGCTTCAGCTCAAAGTTCAGTTATGCAGACCGCTCAGGACAAGACCCTGAACGTCTTTAACGCTGTTAAGATGATTATGTTCATCGTCGGTGGTTTCGGTTTGGTCGGTGTGGCTTTTGCGGCTATTACAGGTAAAATGCAATGGAAATGGTTTGCCGGTTTGGCTGTTGGTTTGGCTATTTTGGCCGCTGCCGGTTCTATCGTCAGCTACGCAACAGGTGAGAATATGTCTGGCTTCCAAGACTCATTCGACAACGCTGCTGGCTAATTTCTCCTTCATAGTGTATCGGAGGCGGCGCGCCGCCTCCGGTCTAAAGGAAAAAGTAAATAGAGGGTCTTTTGGAAGATTGTCAAAAATCATCCCGACCCTCTTTTTTTCAAATAAATGGATTTTGTTATTTTGCTGCCACGGCAGAATAACCAAGTTCACAGACAACAAGAACGAACGGACGGAGGGTGCAATGTTAAACTTAAAGAAAATAATCAAGCTGGTTTTGATTGCGGCCTTCGTGTGCGTGATGGGAATAAATGAGACGTGGGCGAAAGAGACGCATATGGCTCCAGATGGAACAAGAGCGCCACGAGAAGAAGTGGCAGCAACAGCACCTGCCGTTGCTGCAAACACTTGTAATCCAGCTTGTAAGGATACACAAGATTGTGTAAAAGGAAGATGCGAAGATAAGAAATCAGGTTCAAATGCCCAACAATCCGGTGCGGCAGTAACGGGATGTTCCGGCAATCTTGGTTTGTTTTCCGGTTTGGTGACTGCGGGGAAAGAAATTTTTGAAGGTCTGCGTGACTTGATTTATGTTGTTGCCGGATTTGGTATTATCGGCGTTGCCGTCGGTGGTTTTTTTGGAAATATGAACTGGAAGTGGCTGGGAGCTATTGTCATCTCCTTGGTGGTTATTGCCACCACGGGTGAGTTGATTACGGCGATTACCGGTTGCGAAGCTTATACGTCGGCGGTGATACAAGACACGCTTAGATAAAGGTCAATTATTGGGTTTTAACTGCAAATAAAGCAGAACGGGAGGACGTCATGACAAATATTAAGAACATAAGCAAAGTTATTCTGGTTGCAGGTGCTTTTGCCTTCGCTTCCTTCTGTTCATTTAATACCAGAGCTGAGGATGAAACACCCGCCCTTCGCAAAATAGAACCGATTGCACCAGTAAATCCTGCAACAGCATTGGGGACGCCAACATTAACATTACCAACAGACCTAACCATTAAAACAACTTCAGCCGCAAATAAGGAAAAAGTTGATGGTGTGAAAAGTGAGATGGATGCTTTGGATGCAGAAAGAAAAGCTGCACAAAAGGTAATTGAAGATGGGTGTAAAGGAAAGTCGGGGAATGAAAAGAAAGCTTGTAAAGCCAATGTTAAAGCCGCTCGTAAAACAATAAGTCAGTACAATGCAAAATACAATACTCTCGCAAAACAGTACAATGAGGCGCTATCTGCAACACATGTGGATGAAAAGAATAGTGTAAGCTCATCAAAGATTGATGCGGCAAAAAATGTTTATAATCAAATGAAGCAGGAGTATCAAAGATGCGTTAGCGAAAAAAGCGTGGCGGACTGTGAAGAACAAAAACAAACAATGGATAAAGCTTATACGGCATACAAAAATAGTGAAGATCTTTTAAATGAAAAAAAGGCAGATCAGCAGAAAGCCGTTCAAGAAGCTAAAAATAATGTTCAGAATTTGCAAAATGCCTATGACGATGCAAAGGCGGGTTGTGAGTATTATGAAAAAAATGGTGCCGTTTCTCAATCGGCAAAAAAAGATAAAAAAGAAAAATGTGATGCCGTCGCCCAATTAGAAAGAGAGCTGACGGCCGCTCAATCAAAATTAACTGAAGCGCAAGAAAATGCAAAAGGTGCCGGTATTTTGATTGAGGATGATCATAAAGGAGAAGTATACGCAGCTATTAGTACAAACAAGGGAAGTGGCGAATTAACGGATGGTACATATCGCGGTTATGCTTCCTATGATCTTCAGGATGGTAATATTTTCCATTCTATCAGTCGTCGTGCCATGCGTTTTATTGTAGCCTTAAAGCCGATAGTTTACGTTTTTGCCGGTTTTGGTTTGATTGGCTTTGCTTGGGCGGCTATCTTTGGAAAAATCAGTTTCAAATGGTTTGGCAATATTGCCATGGGACTGTTTTTGGTTGCCAATATGGGGCGTTTTATCGAGTATTTTGTTTTCCAAAAAGCTAATCGAGACTTTAATGCGCAGACCGATACACTTAAATATGGTTCAAGTATTGGTCCGACACAATTACACGAGGGGTTTGCCGATACGGAATATCAGTGGGTGGATGAAGCGAGCTTTTATGCAGATCCCAAGCGCTTAAGCGGAGAAATGCAAAGTCCTGCCGAGTTGTTGGCCGAACAGGAAAAAGCCCGCGGTTTTTGTAAGGGAACAAACGGTGTTAGTGGTTTTGGTAACTTTACCAGTTGTTTGAAAGATATTGTCGGTACGGCACGTAAAGCAGCTGATACGATTAAGACAGCCAAGCAGACCATCGACAATGTCAAATCAACGACCCAAAATATTGTCAACGCCGCTAAAAACATCGGTAATGCTGTTTCCAATATCAATAATGCTTCAGATGTATTGAATGCGTTGGGGAATATCAGTTCTAATATGACCAGCATGGTTGGTGCTGCCGGTGGATTGGTCAATTCGACAATGTCAAACATTTCCAATATTTCAAACAACATTCAGGATTTGGGCAAGAGTACGGATCAGGTTGCCGAATTGGATGCTAAACGTGCGAAAGGTGAAGGAACTAACGCCTTTGACCGGATGTTGAAAGGGCAGACACTCGGTGTCAATGGTGAAGTAGAACGTTTATATGGTGGGTTGGACCAAAACAGATTGCTGGGAAGCGGCAAAGGTAATGCTGTTGATGGCAATATCGCGGGTAACGGAGGTATTTTCGGGGCGATAACAGGTGTGAGCAATCAGGCAATGGATATGGCCAAGGATGTCAATTCAAAAGTTCAGTCAACGACCAAAGCTGCTGCGACGGTAACCAATATTGTTGAAAATACCAGCCTTAATGATTTGACTTTTGGTATCTCCAAAAATAAAGATACGATTAATACCAAGATTATGGATCATAAGCAATCACAGCAGGAAAAGAACAAACAAGAGGCTGCACAACAAGAAAGAGCCGCAAAAGAAAAAGCCGCGCAACAGGCTTATATTGATCAATGGCAGAAAGCCAATCCGACAGAGGAGCAACGCCAACAACAGCGTGAAGAAGCAGATCGTAATTATGAGACGGCCCAGCAAAAACGTGCAGAACAGGAGGCTGTATATAATAAAGCGCAGGCTGACTATGATGCCGCAGTTTCCAAGGCTAAGAATAGTAGTAATCCTGACGATATTTTAGCTGTTCGACAGGCAGAACAAAATCTTAAGTCGGCGCAAAATGATTATAAAAAGGCGCAGAGCGAGGAAAACCGAGCTAAACAACAGCAACAAGCGGTAATTCCTCAATCAGAAAAAGAGAGTGAGCAGTATATTGAAAATTGGCAGAAGCAAAATCCGACTGAGGAACGGGTGCAACAACGCAAGGAAGAGGCTGCGCAAAATTATGCCAATGCCCAAGAGGATCGTGCGGCAAAAGAGGCCGCGGCCAAAAAAGCTCAGGCAGACTATGATGCAGCTGTAGCTAAAGCCAAAAACAGCAATAACAAAGATGATATTCTTGCTGTTAAAGAGGCGGAAAAAGAGTTAAAATCTGCTCAGTCTGATTATCAAAAGGCAAAAACAAATGAGCAAAACGCTCAGCGAGAAGTCCAAAAAGCTGTTCCGGAGACTGAAAAACAGGCTCAGGCGATTCGAGATGATTATTCTAAAAATTCAAATCCGGATAAAAAAGCCGAAGATGCCGTGTCAGCCGCTGTAAAAGCCACCAATAACGCGACACAGGCAAAAAACAATGCCGATCGTAAGGCTCAGGAGGCCGAAAAAGCAAAGGCTCAGGCTGAGGCCGCGGCTAAAAAAGCGGCAGAAAGCGGAAAGGCATCTGATCAACGTGCAGCAGAGCAGGCTAAAAAGCGTGCAGAATTAGCGGCACAGGAAGCTCAGAAAGCCAAACAGCAAGCAACTGAAGCGCAAAAGCCTGTGGCGACCGCTCAGGAACAAGCCCGTCAGGCAGAAGTAGAGCAGGCTAAGTATGCTCAACAGCAGGCGCAAAAGGCTAAAGCCGCGGCAGAAAAAGCGATTGTGGATGCACAGCAAGCCGCAAAAGACGCCGCTGACAAAGCGCAGCAGGCAGCCAAAGAGGCCGCTGAAAAGGCTCAACAAGCGGCCGCCAGTAATAATGATAAAGATATTATTGCCGCCAGAGAAGCCGCCGCTGAAGCTCGGAAAAGACAACAAGAGGCTCAGCAGGCTCAAAAGAAAATTGATGAAGAAATTCGTCGCCGTAATGAGGCGGAAATGGCATATTACGAAGCTTCAACCAAAGAGGCTAAATTGCAAGAGCAAAAAGGCAATTATGAGGCCGGTAATAACCGCTTTTTCTCTTCCGTAACGGTTTCGGAAAATACGGATAACTCTTCCGGTAAAACGACGGCGAATAGCGGAAGCACATCAAGTAATAGCGATAGCAATGTGTCTTATCCGTCAATCCCGATGGAATCAACCACAAAAGATGTTACAAATACGCCAACGACAAATAGTGCCGGTACCACAAGTTCGACCAGTCGTTCGACATCTTCAACTGTTGTTAACAGAACCACGGCTTCCGGACAGGGAGTAACGGCAAGTCGTTCGTTATCAGCAAATACAGGTGGAGCAACCGTCAGTCGTTCGGCACCTGTAAGTGGCAGAGTAACAACCGTAAGTCGTTCAGTATCGGTGAATGGTAGCGGATCGGCCGTTGGACGTTTAACAACAGGGACAACATCTTCCGGAAGCGGAAGCTCATCTTCAGGCAGTGTTTTGGCGACGGGAAGTGAAGTAATGAGCGGTTCTCAGGGGGGATCTTCTACTGGCGGAGGTTCTTCGACAGGCACTCGTCCTTTAACCGGGGCAACAACGCCATCGACAGGTGAAACAAAAGCCTTGCTCGGAACAGATGAAAAATCAGATGAGGGGAATGTGGCATCTTTATCAGGGAGCGCTTCACGTTTGCGGATTCCGACCAGAACAACATCTCTCAGAAGTCACAATACGGTATCATCTTCGGGAAGCAGTCGCGGATATTATCGGGGGTATAAATACGGAACGGCGGTCAGTCGCAGTGCCGATGTCGGCACGGTCGGAAAGGCGGCTCGCGGTGCCGGTGGGGTTAATGCGGCCAGAAGCGGTGCAATCAGTGCGGAAGAGGCGCGTGCAGCGGCATATAAAGCCCGTCAGGATGCTCTGATGCGCAAAGAGGCTGAAAGCGGAAGGGCTGCGGAACCTCTTGATGATGTGGCATCAGAAATGGTATCGGATGGAAAAGATTCCTTTGTTGAGGAAGTTTTAGCCAATGATCAAGCTGTTGCTCAAGATGTTTTTGAGGAAAACATCGATGATGTTGAGGCTGTTCCAGAAGGTGAAGAACTTCCTGCCGAATAAAAATTAACGCATTATTCATAAACAAGGGGTATACTAAAAAGACATGGTATACCTCTTTTTTGCGATGATAATCAAGGTGATAACCTTAGAGTTTTTGTTGCATAAAAAAATAGGGACGATATCATCTTAACAGAAAAACAAAAGAGTGTGTTAAAATGCGTGAAGCAATTATAAAAGCGGTGGCAAACCCTCCCAAAGTATTGTGGGGTCCGTTTTTGCCGACAATGATGAACATGGGGATTCAGTTTCCCTTGATGTTTATGTTGTTGGGAACACTGAATGTCAACCCGTTGTTTTTCATGATAACCCTGATACTCGGGCACATCTTTTGCATTTTTGTGGGTATTAAAGAGCCTCATATCTCCGCGATGATACAGGCTTACGGTCAAACAAACCACACGTCGCATAACCTTTATAAAGAAAAGGGGAATAAATTTGCACCCTGATTTTGATTTTTTCAGTACCTTTGTTCAAGGTCTGTCGAGTTTAGAGATTGCTGTTGCTGTTGTCGGGTTTATTTCTGCGGCGGCTTTTGCCGGATTCTGGGTAACCAAATTCGGTTATTATGTTTTGCCGCAACCGCGTGAATCTCGAGTGGCTGACTTTTTGCCGTTTAGCAAGTTGATGTCAGACGGAATGACGATCAAGTGTTATAACGGTTCCTTGGCGCGGGTGTTTAGGGTCGAGGGGGTCGATTTGGCCTTTGTGACAGAAGAAAAGGTGCTGTCAATGCTTGAAGCTCGCAAAGCTTGGGTTGACGGAATGTCGGATTTGCAAGTGACTTGTCGGGTTATCACGTTGCGTGAACGGATTCCTTTGGAGGAAGAAAGCGGTGAGTTCGGTAATAAGCTTTTGGCAGACATTTCGGCATTGTGGCATGAAAATCTGAGCCGCGTCTACAGTAATACTCACTATATTGTTTTGTCCGTAATTGATAGGGATGAAGCGCTCAAGGACTTGAATTATGCTTCTCAGGCTTTGATTGCAACATTGAATGAGTATGGTGTAACCGCGATGTATGAGGCTGAGGGGAGCGCGGCCGAAGACAGCCCGTTGTATATCTATTCCCGTATTTGCAGTCCGGTGTCTAAGCCGCATCCGAAAGTAAACGGTGCCGAAGGACCACACATGAATGAACTGCTTACGGCGGATCATATTCACTTTACGGGAGAAGACGGTTTGATTCGTTTCTTTTCCGGTGAAAAAGAAGTTTATGAAGCTGTGATGGGGATTCGCTCTTCCGGTGATTATATGGATGAAGCGATGGTTGCTTCTTTGTTGGCAATTGATTGCGAATTGACTCTTTTGCACAATGTTCGTCCTATTTTTAAGCCGCATGCTCGAGCTTTGCTGATGCAACAACAGCGCATGGCGACCATGACCAGTTTTTCAGCCGATGTTGTCGAGCAATATAGTGAAGTCTTGGCCGCTATTGAAGACAGTGATACCAATCATCAGGCGTTGACGGAATACGCAATGGCGGTGATTCTCCGCGGAGAAACGAAAGCAGATATTGATTTCGGCGAGAGCGAAGTTCAGCGAATTTGCCGCTTGTTCGGTGTTACCCCTGTTCGCGAGGGTTGGGTTACGCAGGCGACGTTCTTCAATCAGTTTCCCACGTATGAAACCTTGCCGCGGACATATCGCTACTTGTCGCGGGTAGTGGCAACAGCCATTTCTTTTGACAAGCCGTCTGAAGGTTTTTCCAAGAGTGACTGGGGTCCTGGGGCAATTTCTGTTTTCCGGACGACTTCCGGTTCGGCATATCGTTTCCAATTTCACGTATCATCTGAAGATTCTGCTGTGGCGCACTGTTGTATTATCGGTCCGACCGGTCAGGGTAAAACGACATTATTGACGTTTTTGGCCGGACAGGCGATGCGTCACAAGGATTTGAAAGTGTTCTTCTTTGATCGTCACCGCGGTGCCGAAATCTTTACCCGCGCTATTGGCGGAGCGTATGTCGGTTTTGATGGTGATGAGAAAAATGTGTCGCTAAACCCGTTTGACTGTGCAAACACACCAAACAATAGAGCCTTTTTAATGCGGTGGATGCGCGCGATTACGATGGTTAATGATGCCATTTCCGAAAAAGAAATTGCCCGCGCCGTAACGACAGCTTTTGATTATTTGCGTCCGGAAGAGCGAGTTATGACCAACTTATATAAAAGTTGTTTTTCTCCGACCGGCAATATGCGTCGTGAAATTTATAAATGGGTCAATCCGGATCAATACGGCAATATTTTTAATGCGACCAACGATAGTTTGGATTTGAAAACCAAGCGCTTTATGGCTTTTGATTTTACGCATATTTTTGAGGATGAGACTTTGGCTCCGGCTGTCATCAGCTACATCATGCATCGTATTCAATCCGAAACCGGAGAAACCGGCGTTCCTTCTTTAATCATGATCGATGAGACGGCGCCGATGTTAAAACATCCGATGTTCCGTGACTATTTTGCCATTGGTTTGCAGGAAGGACGTAAAAAACGTCAGGCTTATCTTTGTGCTTTCCAACAGCCGAATATTATTGACAAATTGGGTGTCGGTGAAGTCATTCGCGGTCAGTGTCAGACGGTTATCTTTTTCCGTAACCCGCAGGCAATGCCCGAGGACTATACGAACTGGAACCTGACCACGGCGGAAACGGATTTCATCTTCGGCAATTCTTACCGTGATTTTCCATATGCGATTCTGTTATCTCGTCCGGCCACTGGAGAGTCCGTGATTCTTGATGTGGACTTGAGCGGCTTGGGACCCTATTTGCGTCTTTACAATTCCGGTCGCAAAAATGTGCTTTTGGTTGAAGAGTTGATTAAAGAATACGGCGAAGAAAACTTTGTTACAAAATATTTAAATATTGAGTAAACGGTAGAAAATCCGTTTATTCGGGCATTAAAAAGTGCTATAATAAAACATGCGTTAAGGCAAAACAGGAGGGGACCATGAAAAAGTCAGAATGTTGCAAAAAGATTGCTACAGGGCTTGTCTGTGTGTGTGTGTTCTTTCGCGTGTCCGAAGCTTTTGCTCAGATTGCGGCAAGCAATCCTGAGGGAACAAAGCACAATTTCAAAACTTTTATGAATAATCTTAAAAACGGCGTTTATTTGCAAAAAGGTATGGAATATATGGGGAAGGGGACTGCGGCCATTGGAGACCCTCTCGGTACCGTAAGTGAATATGTCGATAAAGACACTTTAGAAAAGATTAAGAAAGCAAAAGAAGATTACGAAAAATATAAAAAACAAGCCGAAGAATATAAAAAAGAGTATGAAGAATACAAAAAATGGGCGATGGAACAATATAATACGGCTCAACAGCTGAAAGAAGACGCTATGTCTGCTGTTGATACGGTTAAATCGACAGTAGAAATGGCTAAAGACTTACCGGGGAGTGTCGGCGGCTTGGTTGACGGAGCCAAAGGACAATTGAGCGGCGCTTTAGGGTCTGTCACCGGAGAAATCAACGGAATAGCCGGTTCTGTAGGCGTTGATGCTTCCGGTGTGACCGGTAACTTGACAGGAAGTTTGACCGGACAAGGTTCTTCCGGTGGTTCTCAGGGGGCTGCCGTGAGTGAGGCATTCGCAGGGAACACAGCCTCTCCTTCTGAAGGCTCTGTCGGCGGTTCGGTGTCATCAGCGGCTGATACGGTTAATCAGACTGTGGAAAACAGCGGAGCAGAACAATATTCTTCTCAAACAACGGCGTCGACAAATGGGGAGGGAGGCTCTTCACAAGTTGGCGGTTCTGCAAATGGAGCCCTCTCTTCTTCTCGTCAGGCTTTTACAAATAATTCTGTTCAAGCCTCCGGTTCCTCTTCTTCGGCGCTGACAAATGTTGCTCAATCCGTATCTTCTGATGTGGTTGCAAATAGTGTTTCTTCTGTCAATAATGTTCGTTCAAGCATTAAGGATATGGCAACGCTTAATCGTGCGGAACAAAGCGTTTCTGCAGTTTCAGCCGATATGAAGACCGAGCTCGTAAAAGAAACCGTTTCACAAGTTTTTGATGTCAGAACAAAAACACTGGCACCGACAACGGTTAACAGAGCCGTTCGTGCAAATACGGGCGTTGTTAGTAACGTAAAGCAAACGAGCGTTCCCAATATTACACAAAAAACGTCTCTTAGCAAACAGCAGATTGATACGCTTCAACCGGCCAAGACGCAAATCCGTCGTCAAACTTTTAAAACCTTAGAAAAACAATCCTCACGTCAAAAAGATGAGCTGACAAGAATGGCTAGTATCAGTCATTCAGAACCTTTGGCTTTTGCTCTTTTGGGTGCGGCACTGCCTGATGGCGGAACAGATCAAAACGGAAGTGTTTTGGTTCCGCCGACAATCGCACTCTACAGAGGAATAAGTTCCGAGGATGTTCAAAAAAAAGGAACGATGGATAAGGTGTTGATAGAGATGAACGATGCGCTGAAAGGGGCTCAAGCTGGAAAGGAAGATGTCAGCAATCTCTGGTCTCAGGGTGAAAGAGAATTGGCCGCTGTTTATATTGCCGAAGCTTATAAAGCACAAAAGGAGATAGAGGATTTTGGCGAAAAGGTTGTCAATTCATTGGAAACGGCACCATCGAATAATGAAATCGATCAATATGGAAATATAAATGAAACCAATAAAGCTGTTGTCAAGGCGATGAACGGTTTTTTGCAAACAAAGGCGTCAAAATTGGCTTTTGAAACGTATGAAAATTATATGAACTTAAAATTTTCATCACCGGAAAAAGAGGACGATGAGGGGTAAAAATGGTTGGCTTTCGAAATATAGCTCTTTGCATATCGGTCCTGCTGTTTGCCGGAACAGTTCAGGCTCAACTTTTGCAGGATAACGGCACATCAACTGATGGCAAACTGATTTTGCCGAAAGATATGGCAAAGTTTTGCGGAGTTAGCTCGCACAGCGTCAGCAGTGCCGTTGAAATCGAAGCCTGTTTTAATAAAATTCTCCGTCTCAGTCATCAAAAAGAAAAATATTTGAAAGAATTTTCTCAAATGTTTATCGATATGGATCATGACTATAGTTCGGATTTTTATGATTTGGCGGTGACAACAAAAGCATCTGCCGGTGATGTTGAGGATCAGCTCCGTAAGCAAGTGGATGAAAAAGTTTCCTCCCAAGGGGCAAAAACGGATGAAAGTAAGAATATTTCCAATTCCCAATATAAAAATGCCTTATTAGCGGGAATGGCCAGTAACACGTTGTTGGATTTAATTGATGTAACGTCTTCGTTGAATATGCTACAGGATGTGCATCACATTTACTATATCGAAACATCTGACAAAGCGGCAGAAATTAGTGAGGACTGACCCATGAAGCATTTGCAAAAGACATTTCTTCTTTTAGCGGCGGTATTCTTTTTTACCGACAGGTCTTTTGCTGCATTCAACGATTATGTGGTTTCAGCTTTGGATGAGGTTAATATTCAGCTTAATAAAGTTTCCACCTTGCAAGATGACTATTCTGCCATGGCGCAGGAATATACGCAGGGAAAATTAGGCGAAATGGGAGATTTGCAGGCTTCTGTAAAACAAGCAAAAAAAGTTAAGCAAGCTCAGAAAAACCTCAAAAAAATGCAAGATATGCAAAAAAAATTGCAAAAGGGTATAGAAGATGCCAAAAAGCTAAAAGATGACGCCATGGCAAAAGTTCAGGAAATGCAAGAGTTAAAAGATAAAGCCGTTGGAACGATTAAAGAAGCGCAAAATGTTTATAATGAACAGATAAAAGCCGCGCAAGATTTAGCTAAGCAAGCGCATGAGGCGGCTAACGCTCAGTTCGAGGCAGTAACGGCTCAAGCTATGGAAATGCAGAATAAAATCAATGAACAACAAGCGGCTCAGGGGCTTTTGTCTGACATTCCGGAAGATGATGATTTTGATGTCTTGGCATATGAGGCAGATAGTAATCGTGCCGCATTTACTTCGGGGTTTGCCTCTGAGGTAACGCCTTTACCGGTTGCGATGGAGGCCGTACAATATAATTTGCCGCAAGGTATTGATGAAGACGGTAGCTTCTTGCCGCCTGCAACGGCTATGCAACCAATGACCATGTTGCCGGAAGCATCTGCGTTGCAAAAAGTTGGCGGAATGATTGAAAATGCGGCTTTGCAAGCCACGCTCCCCAATCAGGATATGTTGCAACAACTACCTGATGCATCCCAGCTTTTGGAGGCTCCTGCGGATGATGTTTTACAGCAGTCAGCACAAGCACTTTCCGAAGAAAAAACGGAAAAAGAGAAGGCTGAATTAGCCGTTAATGAAAAAACAAAGCTTTCGCTTGAGGATCAGTTATTGGCGGCAGATGAAAATCAGATGCCGACAATGAGTGCGGAAGAGTTTAAGGCTCATCTGGAAGCTAAAGATGCAGAGAAGAGAGCGGCTCGACCTCAACGAGACTTGCAGGCCGAGGCAGAACAGTTTCAGCAAAAACTTCAAGCCAAAGATGAGGCAAAACGAGCATCTCTGGGCCTGAAAAGTTCTCGCAAGAGTTTCGGAACGGCAAAACAGGCAATAAAATCAGAGGGAGGCAAGAATGAATAAGCAATATTACATAGGTTTATTTGCACTGTTGTTCTTGCTAAGTGGTGTTTCGTCGGTATTTTCCGCGGAAATTCCGAGCTACATGAAGGATAATCTATCATCACCAAAGAGTAATATTTGCCCGATTATTTGTAATATCATGTATCCGGAGGGCGTTGTTAAAGGTAGTGATGGAGCGCAAAATCTTGAAGAGGCTCAACAAAAATTGAAAAGAAAGCTTGTCGCCAAACTTTATGCCGAAGGTCTAACGACCAGAACCAATATGCAGAAGAAGGCTGAGGAGGACAAAAAGAAAGCTTTGGAAGGCGCAATAAGTTCTCCGATGAAAGATAAAAAAGAAGTATTAGACAGCATGCAACCGTATCTGATTAGCATTGTTAACCACCTGAGCAGCATTGCGGCTTTGGAGGCCAGTATTGCGGCTTTGGAGGGAACGCTTGCCATAACAAATGATCCCGGAAAAGCGAGTGTCTGTTTCTTGGAAAAGAGATGTCACTGTGCAGATCTTATCAATGGGTTGTCAGTGAAGGATATTTGTCCTGAAATGGAGGATGAGCATGAATAAAAATGTTATCTTGTCAGTTTTTTGTTGTATCAGTTTGTTTTCCGCTTCTTTTGTACAGGCACAAATGTTGAATGTTGATGCGCCTGAAACGGTTTCGGACAGTTCCAACCTTATCGGAAAAGTGACCGACCATGTCAAAGAAGCCCAAAAATATATAGAAAACTCCCAATTCGGCAAGGCTATCGGTGATGGTATAAAATATGCCAAACAAGGTATGGCTTATGCCAAGGAAGGTTACACAAAAGCAATGGAATATTACAATCAGGGAATGGCCTATAAAAACGAACTGGTTAACAGTCCTGAATATAAAATTGCTAAGAAGAGTGCGGAAATAGCACTGTTGGAAACAAAATTAAAGGAACTGGAAAAACAACAGGAACAGGCCGAGCAGGAAACGGATGACAAAATAAGTTTGGTTCAGGCGGAAGCGGATGCAAAAATTAAAAATCTGAATAAAAATATGGCCAATGTACAAATTATGATGGCGGACGGAGATAATGAACAGGCCCGAGCAATGGCGCAAAACATAAACAATGAGATTGCCCAGATTAGGCAAGAGACGGCCAATAAAGTAGCGGTTCTGCAAAGTGAGTTACAACAAAAGACAGGGGTTGCTCCTCAGCAAAATAAGGCAATCAGCGTTGAACAAAGCGATGAAGATGAAAATCGCGATACCGAAACAACAATGGATTGGGAGATCTTAGGTCAAAATGCCGATGATGTGGTTTCGGCGTTAAAGCCCGGTGTTCGGATGACGGACAAACTTTCGGTTGCACAAAAGCCGCTTTTGCAAAAGGCTCAGTCACAAGAAAATCTTGCATTAACAAGTAAAACTCTTCAGCAAAACAAACTAAAACAACCTGTTGCTTCGGCACAAAAGATATCAGGAGTGCAAAAGGCAAGAACAACCATCCAAAGGATAAAGGAGTAAGAAATGTCATACTTTAGGAAATATGCGATTACTCTTATTGCCGCAACTTTTATGGTTAGTTGTATAAGCATCAACTATGTTTATGCTCAGTCGCTGGACAGCCAAAAACAAGCATTGCTTGAAAAAATGGAAAAAGAACAAAAAGCCTTGGCCAAACTTGTTGCCAAAACGGCTCAAGAAAACATATCGTTTGATAATCCAATGGATGCGCTCAAAGATATAGAATCTCAAGTGTTGTTGGATAAAAATACTCCGGAAACAGTCAAAAATCTCAATGACATCAAAGAAAGTCGCTATGAAATGCGTCGTGAAGCAATTTTTCAGTCATTTATTTTGGGCGCAAAAAGCAAATTTGATAAAGGAAGCTCCAAAAACGAGATTGAATCACTTGTTGAATTGATGAAAACAATGCCGGGAGAGTCCGAGGGTTCGGGAAACTATACAGAAGTTATTCTGGCCGAGATGGTGTTGGTCATGAATTATATCCGAACAGAATTAGCCGACATATATAGAGAAGCCGCCAAAGAAGCCGCGGAAATACAACACATGAAAAGCGCCGGCGCTATCGCAGAAACATTTAATATGTGCCAGTATTATACGGAGCGCCAACCAAAGAAATCATTGCTGGATAAAGCTAAAGGACTGGCCGATAAAGCGAAAAACGCCTATGAAAAAGGAACAGCTGTGGCAGCACAGGCTTCTGAAGCGATGTCTGCCGTTAGTGAAATTAAAAATACAACACAAGGCTTGATTAGCGAAGCTCAAAGCTCTATTCCGTTAAAACCGGAAGACTTAACAGGAGGGGTGTTCTAATGAAGAAAACGTGTATAATCCGTATTCTGTTTGTTTTCGTGGGGTTGTTTGGTTTTATAGCCTCTTCTCAGGCTTTGTTTCTTGATAAAATTCTGAAGTCTCCCAGTCTCAGCTTGCCGACTTTTGATGTTCCGCAGGATGCGGTGACAATTGGAAAGAGTTTGCAACAGACTTTTTTGAATGCGAGTAAAACAAAAAACCAGATTCAAAGTGATTTGGACAATCTTCAATCGGCGATTAATTCCGTTTTGAATTTTTCACCGGAGGCCATGTTGGATTCTGCTCTCAATCCGGGGGCAAGAAGTGCCGAGAGTTGCAAAATCAACAATTTGAAAGTTGATATCTACAATCCTGATGATGTTGAAAAAGCGCTGACGTTGATTACGTTAAAAGAGCCTGATAGACCAATGTTGGATGCATTCAAAGAAAATAAAAGTCGTTTTCTAGAGGCCAACATTTTAGACATCTTAACCGCATCGCGGGAATTGAACGCTTATTTAGATGTTGTGGTAGAAGTTTCTCTTGAGGAATTAAAGAAATCCGTTACCGAGGGCGGAAATGGTTCTCCGGCGCCGGAAGCCGGTAATGAAACGGCTTTAAATGAAAAAGAAACAATCCGTGCTATGGATAATTTGCTGGAGCTTTTGGAAAAGGTTGTCGCTCTCAAAGCGCAGTTGCGGGCTGTACAAGCCTTAAAAGGCGGAGTTATCCAACCGGAGAAATACACAAGGGGCGGAGAAGATGAGACACAACAAAGCGATGACAAAGATAGTGATGGGCAAAGTGCCGCTCTTGAAGTGCTCGGCGCTTCCCGTCAATATGCGCAATCTATTCCGCTGGCTTTTGCACAGTTAAGCAGTTCTAAAGCTGTTGAAACCGCATCAAAAGCAGAAATATCGACCTTATCAGCTTCATCTCAAAGACAATTGAAGTATTTGTCGCAGACTTTGGATTTCGTTGAAGCTCCTGAATCGGATGTTTCTCACGCTTTTTATGACAATGCCGAACAAATGGATGAAATGAACAAGCTTGAGCCGATTAATCGGGATATTCAAGATGCGATTTCTGCACATAATATGATTCACAATTTGCCGGAATATAAATCTGCGGCGGAAGGATATAACAAGATTGTTGAACAACATAAAAAAGCTGTTGAAGCCGTAAAGGCATCGCAAAAATGCGTACAACAGTTTGTTGACCGCCGTTATAACAATGCTTTATCCGTTGTCAACGGCGGAGTGTCTGATGCCACGGCTTATGAGCAGATGAAAGGTATCGGCGGTTGGGCGATTGATGCTTTTGAAACCGCCAAAGCCGCACAAGTTACGACCGATACAATCGGTGATGAGGCGTTTTCCGGTTATGATTATGATCCGGATGTGAAGTTAACGGCGGATTTGGTTCAGGATAATGACGTCTATCAAAAAGTCAGCAAACAGAATACAAGCAGCGGCAGTCCGGCTCGACAGGAACAATCTTTGAAAGAATCCCGAGAAACGATGCTAATTCCATGGGAAGTCGGTGCCGAGGCATCAAAAATGCTTGCCGCATCTCCGCAGGATTGGGGAGATGTTAAAAGTAGATTTCCGATTTGGACAGATACCAAGAGTTTTTATAATCAATATCTGAACGGAAAATACGAAAATATTGAAACTCTGTTAAAAAGTTTTTCTGCGAATGATGTTTTGGCGTTGATTGTTGCTAAGTTACAGGGAATAGACAAGCAAGCTTCTGAAACACGCAAGCAAAAAGAATTTGTGCGGCTTGATGAAGAGTTAAGTGCGGAAACACAGAAAAGCCAACAGCAATATGATGCGGAATATAACAATCACCTTTCTCAGCAAAATACGTCGCAAAGTGCTTTGCAACAGCGCCGTGCGGCCTTGGCGACACAGTTGGAAGCGGCCGCGGCTGAATATAAGGAGGTAACGGACGAAATTTCTGATACGCGTCAGCAGATAGAAGAAGATAGCATCAATAATCTTCGTGAAGAGATTATGTACATTGAGCCGTTTCCGACCGTCACTACGGAAGATAAAAATGCATCATTATTGCCTTTGGGCGGATACGGTGTTTTGTTGAAAGGACAATTTGGGATTGCGTCGGCTTATTTGAGTGCGGAAGAAGCAGCAACAACACTCAACAGCAGAATAAGCACGCAAAAAGAAAATTCCAAGCTTGATGAACTCAAGGAGAAAGAAAAAACGCTGGACAACAAAGTCGGAAAGCTGAAAAAAGAGTTGGAAGCTTTAGATGAACTGATAGCTCAGGAAAAACTTGAATCTCAAAAGAAAGTGCAGACAATCCAGTCCTCGGCCAAAGAAAAAATATTGTCTCTGAAAAATAAATTCAGCAAGGCCAAGGATGAACTGGAAGAAAGTTTTGGAGTCGATGCCGCCACCGGAATAACGTTGCTGGCAGAAGATACTGTAGCCAAACAAAAAGAGAGCTTTTTGAAAAAGTTTGGTGAAACGGCAGTCTTTAATGGACCGACAGCGGCCAGTCTGACCGGCGGTCTGGCTTCGGTGATTGAAAATGCGTTGGATGCGTTATATGCTCAGGTCGATGCCAGAATTAAACTTGCTCGCAGTCAGCTGGCAAAGCTGGGGGATAATCTTTATGATCCCGCTTATCATGAACAAGTGGTTGAAATCCATAAAAGCTTGATAACTGATTTAAAAGCGATGGTTCTGACAATCAATTATTCAGGACTGGGTGTCGCATCAAAAATCTTTTTATATGAAACTTTGTTGACCGCAGATACATCGCCGGAAACGGAAGGATATTTTGTCGGCGCCGTTGCTAAAGAGCGCGATTTGAAAGCGCCGATGCCTGTTCCGGGATTGAATTTACCACCCTTGCGTGAAGTTGTTCATTTTGATGATATCGATTTTCAAAATGTGAAACCCTATGATGAAAAACGTAAGGTCAGTGAACCGATTAGCCGAGAAGACTTCTTAAATTACGGACGAGAGATACCGGCGATTTGGAAGATGATACTTCAAAACAGGGCTTTTGTTGAGAAAGACTTAAATCTCAAGGCGTTGCTGAACGAAGGGTGTACGCAGGTTGCTTTCTTCCGTGGCGGATTTATGCCATGTCGGGTGAAAGGCGGATCAGTAATCGTTGATGTCAATTCTGATGGCAAATATATAAAGGGAAGTGCCGCTGGGTCGTTGAATGAATGTCCGTATTTGGAAATGCGCGGCGGTCAGGTATTTAATACTCTTTATGAGCAGAATGTTGTTTTCTCGCCATCGTTGGAAAAAAGAGCGGCGCAAGATTGCACCTATAGTGAATTGGGAACATTGCTTGATGCCGATGAAAACGGCACTCTATACCTCCGCCAAACCACTTATGACGCTTATCGCGACGGTATTGAAACAATGAAAAAAATGGAAAAATCGGGAGGTGATTATGATGCGCCGCCGTTAACACATGCCTATGGTGATGCTATGCTCAATACCAATCAGTTTGGCGATTATTTGCGTTATGTGGAAAATGAGCAGGGATTGCGCCGCCATAAAGAAGAAGTCAAACAAGATTATGAAGACAATCTGGCCACGCTCAAAGAGCTGTTGCTGAAATATGGCTATATTGTTCCGGCAGACTTTGATATCATCAAGAGTTATGATGAAGTGCGCCGTCGTTTGGATACAATCAAAAATACCAAGGTTAAAGATGCTTTGGAGAAGATTGAAGATGTTGCGGTGGAGGATAACGAACCGGTGGCAACCAACGTTGATAGGTATAAAAGAGTTATCTCCGCTTTGCAAAAAGATAAGGACGAAATGACAGCAATCAGTGATTTGGATGCTGAGAACAATCATCTTGACGAAGATTTGAAAAGCGCTAAAGTAAACAACGAAGTCGCTGATAAATATGGCAAACATTTAGACAATATGGCTGACGAGCAGAGTAAAATTTCAGCAACGCCTTATTGTGCAATATATTAGAGAAGAGACGCTTTAATGGAAACACCTCAAATACAAAATGGCAGTCGCCCGTTGGCTTTGGAAAATCCCAACAATAAGAATTATGAGTTTATTAACCACATGGATCGGGAAGCCGAAAGTTCCAAGATGTGGTATTATTTGTGGTTGTCTCGTTTCTTTATTGTTTTTGCGACAATTTCTCTGCTTTTGATGATAAGCGCTTCCTTGGCATTGTTTTCTTTGGCACCGAAAGTCAGTGTGGAACCGTTTCTGATTATCAATCAGGATACGTCAGAAGGAATTGTTCGTGAAGAACCGATTACCAGTGACATGTCTTCAAAAGACAAGCTGATGGAAACATTCATCAAGCAGTATGTAATCGTACGCAACACGGTTATTAATGATCCGATGGAAATGCGTTCTCGCTGGATGCGCGGCGGTATGGTCAATTTTCTTTCTTCGGTAGAAGTTTTTGCCGAATTTGATAAGGTCGCTCAGGGCAACTGGGAAAGAATGTTCAAACAGGCTTTGGTTCGCGAGGTCGAGATTATTTCCGTCAGTCGTCAGGGCGGGGCGCGAAGTCCTGTTTGGAAAGTCGACTTCAAGAGTTATGACATGTACGATGAGCAAGGAAAAAGTCAGGCGCAAAAAGAGTCTACGTTACGTGTTCGTTATTGGACAGCGTCTTTGACGGCATATTTTATAAAAGAACGGATGTTTATCGGTCGTCGTCTTATCAATCCTCTGGGGTTCACCGTGACCAGATATTCTCAAACCGAGGTTGATATCTTCTAATTTGTTGATAAGTATAGTGAAGCCGTTAGACTTTTAAACTAAAAGAGTATAATTTCATAATATCTGGAGTTGTATTTATAGTCTTAAGAGGGCTTTTTTATGAATAAATATGTGAAAATTATCACTATTTCTGTGGTTTTCCTGCTTTCGGGATGTTTTGGTTCGTACTATGAGCCGGAACCGGTCGGAATTGGTAAAGGGAGTGATGAGTTGAAACTGTCTCCCTGCGCATGTATGGAAATCGAGTTGCCGAAGAACCTGCCGGACTGGTTTGTTGCAATCATTTAGTGAGTAAGGTGAAATATGGCTGATCAGATAGAAGGAACTTCCGCCAATCGCAGGCTTATCGGGAATGCAAACGCTCGTAGGCGTGGTGCGCCGCGTTCCTCCGGCTCTGATTTGTTTGTGGCTAATGTTGGTGAAAAACGCTATTTGTGGACGGCGCGCGCTTTTGCGGTAATTACGGCGCTGAGTATTTGCTGTAATATTGTTTTGATGATGGCGATATATCAGGTGTTGCCTCTGTATCGTGTGGAGCCGTTTCTCTTGACTTTTCAAAATCGCTCGGAACAAGTTTATAATATTCAGCCGGTAAGAAACGGTTTGCGCAATCAAAAGGCTATTACCGAGGTGTTTGTGCGTGAATATGTTTTGTTGCGTAGTAGCTTTGATCGGGATATTCCGGAGATGGAAGCGCGTTGGATGCCTGGCGGGCCGATTCAGGAAATGTCGACGGCAAATGTTTATCAAGACTTCTTGAATAATACTGCTCAAAAAGCTCTTGGTGTTATCCGTTCTCGCGGATTGTCCAGAGAGGTTAAAATTCTTTCTGTGAATGAGCTAACCTCGGGGATTTGGCAGGTTGAGTATGAAACTCGTGATATGTATCCTGAATCGCAGAAGCCGGAAGTGAATTATTGGACGGCTTCATTGAATGTGGGATATCGTAGGAAAAGCGTGAAATATGGTGATCGATTGAAGAACCCGACCGGTTTTACGGTGACCAGATATGCATTGACCTTTAATAAAGTTGAATAGGCGGACGATTTTATGTTTTATAATTTGATAAAGATATTGGCTGTTGTTTTGATGGTTCTTTGTGGCGGAATTGCCAATGCTCAGGTGGATCAACAGATGATGGATGCAAGCGCTGAGCAAGCGCAGGGAAATTATCAGCCGATGAATATCGGTTACGCCGGTTTCAATTCTTTGGGTATGTCTCAGGCGGCTTGGTTGGATCCGATGCAAAATTTGGGAGAGGGGCAGAGCCGTCCGGCTTATTCTCGTTATTATTGGTCTCCTGATTTGATTTTGCCGATTCGTCTGCGTGAGGGAATGATTACATTGGTCAATTTTCCGTCATGGGAAATGATTGAAGATATTTTTATTGGTGATAATGCTACTTTTGACGGGCAGATATCCGGACCGAGCAGTTTGCTTCTCTATCCGCGTAAGGGGGCGAATGTTGGTGTTGATACGAATATCATCGTATTTGGTCGTTCCGGAAATCGCTATGTCTTCTATGTGAAGAGTGAGGCTGTTAATACGGAGCGTCTGACAAACTCTATTATCGATATTGAGGTCATCGGCGGGCAGGAAGGAGCCGCATCCGGAACGTTCGGAGCTCTTGGGCGAAGCGGCGGTGGTGGCACGACTTCCGGCGGAAAGTCTGTTGATGCGGCTTATACCAGGCGTTTTCAGAAAAGTGATTGGTTGAAGGAAATTCCTCTTGATCCGTCAAAGTTTCGTTTCGATTTGGAAGTATATGTTCCTAATCCGGATGATGTCGTGATTGCGCCGGAACGTGTTTGGCGTGATGATATCTTTACTTATATCGATTTGGGTAAAAAAGCTCTGAATATGATGCAACGTCCGGTGGTCAGTATGATTGTTGAGCGTGTTGAGGTGCCTGTTGGTTTTAGAACAAAAGGACCGGACAATCGTTTGATTATTGTTGAGGGGGTCGGCGATTTGGTTCTCAGAAACGGTAAACGTTTGATTTGTATTAAACTGCGTCGTTCGGATGAAAGCGGTCTTGAATATGCTATTGATGCCTCCGATTATCTGCCTCCCAAGTGGGAAGTTCCGGCTCCGTTGCCGGAGCAACAAAACGGTCGCTCTATGATGCCGGCAAACTATGGTAATATGAATAGTGGCGGCAATATGGGCGGTGGTGCATATGGTGCCAATATGGGGGGGACGCCTCCTGTCATCGGGCAATATGATGTTCAAACGGGACAGGGACAAATGTTGATACCTCAATATCAGCAAGGCAACGGAATGGGCGCCGGAGGTGCCGGCGGCTATCAGGCGACGCAAAACCCCAATGCTGATTTTGACTATTCAAAGATGCAACGCATCAGCAATACTCAGCAGAGTTCGGCCGGTGGAAGCAATCCTTATTTGCAACAATATGGTTACGGCAGTGGCTTTAGCGATGGCGGCGGTTCTAATATTTCAATTGAGTTGGGAACCGATGCTGATGTCAATAATCTTGAAAAATTGTGGGATAATTTGTCTCGCAAGTATAAGAGCGATTTGAGCCGTTTTGAGCCGTTTTTCTCTGTCGATGCGCCGGCAGATGGTCAGGGAAAAGAGCTGTTCCATTTGCGTGTGGGGCCGGTTCGCTCTCTTGAGGACGGCGATAAAACCTGCGGTATTTTGGGAAGAAACGGTGTCTTTTGCAGTGTAGTCAGAACTCAGTGATAAAGTAATTATGGCCAAAGAGAATTTAACACATTCCGAGAAGTACATAAAAAAAACCAATCGTATTATTTTGATGATTGGCTTGGCTTCTCTTGGCATTTTTATCTTTGGCGTTATCTTGTTGATGAAGAGTAATCGTCAGGCGGATGAGTTTGAAGAGCCCGTCTTTATGGATAATGACGATGTCCTTAGCATTAGCGATACCAGACCTTTGGCTCAGAATATCGAGTTTGGAACCATTGATACCGAGATTCCCTTGACGGCAACGCCGGATCCTGTTGAAATGGGGCAGGTTGTTTTGGGAACCGATGCCAAAAATGTTCTGACTTTGGGAACAAACGGCAAGTCGGCTATTCGGATTTTGTCTGTTGAGTTGGCGGAGCCGCCGGCCGATGGTTTTACTTTTCATGATGGTTGCGGCAATAAATCTTTAAGCGGCAAGGAAACTTGTCATATAACCATGAGCTGGACGCCGGTTGTTGCCGGAAATGTTCAGAACAATTTTGTCATCTCGTGGCATGAATTGAGTTTGGGGCAGGAAAACGCCAAATCGGCCAAGATTCCCGTAACCGGTAACGCTGTTGTTAAAGAGGATTGTAAGGTCTGTGATAATATTGGTTCCGGCGTCGATATCTCTTCCGGTGCCAAAAACACTCGTTCTGCTGTCGGTCCGGACGGCAAAATTATCGGTGATGTTGACGAAGACGGCTTTGTTCGTGACAAAGATGGTAATATTATCGGGCGTGTTAACGATAGTGGCCTTATTCTGGATGAAAATGGCAATATTATCGGTGTGGCCGAAAACCGTCGCGCGGTTTATGATGAGTTTGGCAATCTGATTGGCTATGTTAATCCGGATGGTTCTGTCGTTGACAAAGACGGTAATGTTATCGGTCGAATGTTGCCTGACGGCACAGTGGTTGACTTGAACGGAAAGTTGATAGGAAAGTCGATAGAGACAGGGTTTGTCTATGACAAAGACGGTAATATTATCGGTCGGATTCTGCCTGATGGTACGGTCGTTGACTTGAATGGTAATGTTATCGGTCGGGTGAACGAAAACGGAGAAGTTGTTGATGCCAACGGCAATATTATCGGTTTTGTGTCAAAACCGGGGCGTGTTGCTGTTGATGACGAGGGAAATATCTTAGGCGTTGTGATGCCTGACGGCTCTATTGTCGACGAGGGCGGAAACACTGTCGGTAATGTTGATGCCAATGGTAATATCATCAAAAAACAAGTCTTGGGATCTCAGGGAAAATCCGTCCGTCTGGCGTATGATGAAAACGGTAATGTTATTGGTTATATTGATGAAAACGGTAACGTGATCGATTTTAACGGTAATGTTATCGGAAAAATGTTGCCCGACGGAACATTGGTGGACTTGGACGGTAATGTCATCGGTAAGGCGGGAGAGGAAGTTTATCTGGCATTGGATAATGACGGCAATATCATCGGCTATGTCGGAAAAGATGGCAAAGTTTATGATGCCAGCGGCAATATCATTGGTTATGTGGATGAAAACGGTAATATCGTCGATGCCAACGGTAATATTATCGGATCATTGGTAGCTGTGGCCAGATTGCCGATTACGCCGCAAGGAACCTTGTTGGGAATTGTGCAAAATGACGGTTCGGTGGAAAACAGTTCCAAGTTGGTTGTTGGTCGCGTTTTGGCAAACGGATTGGTTCGTGAGCCAAATGGTTCGCGCATTATTGCCAAAATGGTGCGCGGAGGTTTGGTTATCGGCTATGGGTGCAAGCAGATAGGGTATCTGGACCATGACGGTAAAATCAAAAAGGGCAATGAGGAAACATCTCACAAAATAAATTCGGAAGGCGTCGTTTTTGACAGTGAAGGGCTTTATATCGGTGAAATTGTGAAAACCGGTAGGGTTTTTGATAATAATTGTCGTTTGTTGGGAACGGTGGATACAAACGGCATTGTTAAAGATCGTTCAAACAGATATGTCGGCTGTGTCAATCCTGATGGTAGTGTTTTGGATGAAAAAGGCGATTTGGTCGGAGCCGTAGCCAAGAGCGGCGCCGCCGTTGATTTTGACGGTCGCTATATCGGAAAGATAAATGATGACAATCTTGTGATAAATGATGCCAATTTGCCGGTTGGTTGTGTCGGTATCTGGGGCGATGTCTTTAACAATCGCGGAGCTTATATCGGTCGGGCTGTTGGCCGGAAATACGGTTTTGATTTAAATGGAAATTATCTGAATATCGTAGACGATAAGGCAGAAGTAAAAATCTTTGACAGGCCGGCGGTGCATTTAACGGCTAATAATCTGCTGGTTGATGATAAAAATGAAATCGTCGGCACGGCGCTTGATATGAAGTCAACTGTTGTTGACGCACGCGGCAAGCTTTTGGGTAATTTGTTTCCTGATGGATTTGTTTATAATCTGGAAGGACGAAATCTCGGAAAGATCAAAGGCGACGGTTTGAATTTTTATGCAAACTCTTTGGGGCATTTGGCGCCGCATGGTGAGGTTGTTGACACCAAGGGCAATGTTATCGGTGTGGCCGAACATGACGGGCGTGTTTATAGTCGCTATGGTGATAATTTAGGTCATCTTGACGCGAAAGGTGAGCTGATTGATCGCAAGGGCGAGTTTGTCGGTGGCTTGGTACGAAAAGGCGCGGCGATTGGGTATGACGGTTCTTATATCGGCTATGCAACGGCAAATGGTCGGGTTATTGATTTGACGGGAGATGTTGTCGGACGTAGTACGTTTGACGGAAAGGTTGTCTCCACGGACAATAATGTTATCGGCGAGGTTATTCCGGAGAATATCATGGTGGATATCTGGGGTAATTATCGCGGTCGCCTCAACTCTTTGGGGGATGTTATTGACTTGAAGAATGATACGATTACGGCGATTTTACCTGGGGGCGCAACAGATTTGAATCTAAGCCTGTTGAAGCGTGGCGGTGTTATGGACTTTGGTGGAAATGTCATTGGAGCTGTGTTGCCGAACGGTGCCGTTGTCAGCAAGGACAATGTTGTCATCGGTCGGGTTTTGTCGGATGGAGGCGTTTTGAGCCTGTCCGGAAAACTGATTGGCGAGGTGATTGATGGCGATATCGTTGTTGATAACGCAGATAAAGTTGTGGGTTATGTAAATTTTGATGGTCAAATACAAGCTTTTGATGATAGTATTCTTGGAAAGAGCCTTTCCGGTGGCTTGGCCATTGACACAAACGAGAATATTATCGGTAAAATTTATAAGATCGGTGCGACAATTCTTGGGAATGATGGTCAATATCGGGGACGGCTGGCGCCTGACGGCAGTGTCGTAGATCGCGCAGGCGCGGTTATCGGATATATCAAGAGCAACGGAACCTTTGTTGATTTAGATAGGAAAGTTGCCGGATATGTTCTGCAGGAAGTGGCTAAAAACCGGAGGAACTAACGTTGAAGCTTTACCGTCTGGGTCGACAAATCGTATGTAAAGTTGTTCGTGTGGCGCTTTGCGCTTTTTTGTGGTGCTTTGTTACCGGCGGTGCTTGGGCACAAGAAATTACGGCCATTGATTTTAACGGTGATTTGTTGGGAAAGGTTATTCCCGATGGTAAGGTCGTTGGTTTTGACAACCAGCTTATTGGTAATGTCACAGCAGACAGTTTAATTTTGAGCTTTGACGGCCGTTTAATCGGTGGTGTTGTTCCGCAGGGAATTGCTATCGGCAATGATGCCAAGTTGCTTGGTAAAGTGAATAATGATGGTTCTGTTCGTCTGGCCTCGGGGCAAATCGTCGGAAAAGTTTTGCCAAACGGCCTTGTGGTGAACGATTATTTTGATATCATCGGTGCCGTTTTGTTCCCAGGGCTTGTGTATTCCGATGAGGGAAAAACGGTTGGACGTGTGACCGGTGATGGCTTGTATACCAACCTTCAGGGACAGACGATAGGTATCGTCATGCCTGATGGTTATGCTTATCGTCGCGTGGGTAATGACTATATTTTGGATGGGCGTTTAATATCTTCCAAGATGGTCGTTTCTTTGACCGGCGATTTTATCGGAAGTGTTGTTCCCGGCGGTGGTGTTTCTAATTTCGATTCTCAAATTATCGGCCGGATAAAAGCCAACAGCTATGCTTATAATGATGAAAATCAAGTCATCGGTCGGATTGTCAAGTCCGGTTATGCTTTTGATAATAACGGCTATTATATGGGGTTTGTAACGTATAATGGTGAAGTTATTGAAAATGAAAAGTTGGTGGGACACATTCGTGCTGACGGCAACATTATTGATTTAGAAGGCAATGTTATTGGCTATAGCGTGGATATTTCTGCAACAGCTACCGATTTGCGCGGTAAATATTTGGGGCGTTTGCTTCCGGAGGGAAATCTTGCACGTGCCAAAGAAGTTACGGCATTGGTCGGTGCTCGGGGTGCTATTGTTGCGGCTGATGGTTCTGCTATTGGTCAGATAAGCAAAACAGGTCCCGTTTTCGATTATAAAGGTTCTTTGCGTGGACACGCGCTTTCCAATGGTTTGGTGATTTCGTTGAGCGGAACGCCGTTGGGTTATATGATAAACAATTATGCTTATGACTTGTCCGGACGTATCCTTGGTGCGGTTTTGGACAATTATATCGTTTATAATAATGATAACCATGTTCTGGGAATCAGCGGGATTGACAGCTCAATCAATACAAATAACGGCAAAAAAATCGTTTCTCCGTTTGGTTATGTGTTTAATCAGGATGGTGGTTTGGATGGTAGCGGCTTTGCTCTGGAAACCGTTTATAACTTTTTTGGAAATCCTATCGGTCAAATTGGTTTTAACGGAACGGTGGAAGGTAGTGCCGGCAGTATTGGCGGACAGGTTTTGGCCTCAGGATATTTAACTGCGGATTCTCAGATACTGGGACGTTTGGTGGATTCTGTTTACGCCGTATCCGAGCAAGGACGTTTGCTTGGGCTTTTGTCACAACAAAATACGATTACCGACAGCAGTTTGAATACTGTAGGAAAAGTATTGCCGGATACCTTTACGTTACAGACTGAAAATGCGGCTGAAGCAGCTTATATGCCGGTCTCTGGTCGGGGATATAATGAGCGAATGGTTGTTAACTTTGCCGGAAAACTTCTCGGCTATGTTGATATCAATGGTGTCGTTAGCGATTTAAGCGGTGCCAGAATAGGGCGTATTGATGCTCTTGGTTGGGCTGTTGATAATAATAATGTTCTTGTCGGTCGGTTGTTGGCTTTTAATACGGTTGTTAATGACGGATGCGAAAATATCGGTGTGATCGGTTCTCAGGGAAATGTGCAGAATTTCCGCGGAATTTATATCGGAAAGACTTTAGCCAACGGACAAATTTTGAGCGATAGCGGCAATATTATCGGTTATACGGTTAAACGTCTTCCGGTAATGGGATATGACGGTAATGTCAGCGGTGTTGTTAATGCCGATGGTCGGGTACGCAATCTGTCCAACCAGATGTTGGGTTGTGTCGACAAACGGGGCAACCTGCGCGATGCTGATGGCGTTCTTTTGGGCGGAACGATTGATTATACTCCTGTTATTGATTTCCGCGGCAATATTATCGGGCGTTCAATACTCAATGGTACAGTTGTTAATAAGGACAATGCCGTTATCGGTTATCAGCAAGCAGATGGCAATGTGAATTCCGAAGTCGGTACTCCGTTGGGCAATATGTTTAAATATGCCGTTGCTTTCAATTTGGACAATCAGCTTATTGGCTTGGTACATAATGATGGTTCGGTCGTGTCTTTTGATGGCAAAACGGTCGGCAACGTTGGTTTTGATGGCTATGTTTTGGACAAGGGGCAGAAAATCGGTTATGCTCTGTATGATTTATATGTTTATGATGCTAATTTTAACGCGATTGGCTATATCACGCGCAAAGGTGAGGTTGTAAACTTTAATAACCAAAATCTGGGTTCGATTGATCGCGGTTTTCTCGTTGATAAGGATATGAATGTTGTTGCCAGAGGCCTGCGTGACTATAAAATTCGCGATAGAGCCAATATTGTTATCGGTGAACTGGCATTCGACGGTCGTGTGTTAAATCGCCAGAATGTTGAAGTCGGTGTTTTGGAACAAAATGGCAATATTGTCAACCGGAACAGAGAAACAATAGCCAAGGCTTCACCGTTACAGTATTACAGCAAGATTTCTTCAGAAGCCAAACGGAAAATGATTTTCGATAAGGATGGTAATTTTGTTGGCTATTTGGATGAGAACGGTAATATTGTTGATGCCAACGGAAATATTATCGGTTCTTTGGATGAAAATGGTAATATTGTTGATAAAGAGGGTAATGTTCTCGGAGATGTCTTAAACAATAAGGCTGCTTATGATAAAGATGGCAATCTTATAGGCTATGCGGATGAAAACGGCAATGTTCGCAATATTGACGGTAAAGTTATCGGAACAGTTGATACAAGCGGAAATGTTGTTGATGCGAATGGAAATATTATTGGTGGGATTAATGCCAATTGGTATGAAAAGGCACCACAAGTGACACCGTTACCGCAAAAAGATGTTTCTCCAGCTTTGGAATTGTTGGAGAATAATAATTTCAGAAAGTCTTTGGGCGTAGCCTTAACGCCGGACGGTGAATATCTGGGAGAGATTTTGGAGGATGGAAGCGTTGTTGATGAAGACGGCTATGTTTTAGGGCATAAAATGCCTGATGGCTTGATTATTGATGATGACGGTTCGTTGATAGGTATTGAAGAAATCAAAAAGCCGGATACCAGTGGAATGTTTATCCCTCAGGGAACATTTGGCGACGGTGGAGCTTATGGCACGGGAACTGGTCCGGCCGGAAATTTAGGCCCCGGTGGCGGATATGGTCCTGGAGAACGCTACGATCCTTCTCGTCAGGCTGCTTTAAATGCCGCCATGTCCGAGCGTCGTAAAAACATCTCTGTCGGAAAAATCAGCAACGGTGTTCGTAAGGAAGCTTTTGATGGGATGCAAAAAGATTGGTCTGAGCAAGGGATTGGTAAGGTTATTTCTTCATGGCGGGTTGACTTGAGCGAAATGATTTTTGCGGATAAACCGATTCCCGCAGTTATTGCCAGAGCAATTGACAGTAACAACCCAGCACCGATTACGGCTTTTGTTGAACGCAATGTTTATGCGGAAGAAGGGCGAAATGTCATTATTCCGGCCGGTAGCCGTTTGATGGGGAGCTTGGGGGGCGTAACAGCTAGTTCTGAAGCCACATCAGAGTCCGCTCGTGTTCAAATTTCATGGGAGCGTTTGATTCGTCCCGATGGTTCACTGTTCGTCTTTCAGGGGTTAACTGCCGATGCGCAAGGTCGTGCCGGTGCCTTGGGATATGTTGATCAACAGTTGTTTAAGAAATATACTTTGCCGGTTATGACAACCACATTGACCAGTGCCACATCATACTTTATGGCTCCAAAGGATGACGATAACGGAGAAACAGAAACACCAAGACAGCAGGCTGCTAATGATGCTCGTCAAAATTTCTTGAACGAAATGAACAAAGTGTTTGATGAAATCTTGGCCGACAAGTCTAATATTAAACCTATGACATATATTCCGGCGGGAACTCGTATCATTGTTTTCCCGATGTCCGATTTGTGGTTGCGTACGGTTGAACGTGATCAGGATGCGTCTTTGAATCTCGAAAAACCGACAATTTTGTTGAACGACAAAGAAGCCGCCGCAGAACGTGAAGCAAAGAAAAATGAAACGATACGCCGTAATGCTGAAGTTGTTAACAGTGATGTTGTTTATGATTCTGGCGAAGGCGAGGTTGACGCCGTAAAGGGAACGCCTTTATTGCCTACGAAAAAGAAAAAGAGCAGTAGCGGTGCGGCAACCAATCCGAACTACATCGCACCGCCTCCGCCACCGTCTCCGTCGTCAAACCCCGCGGCCGCGGCGGCAACATCCGGATCAAACAATAACAATGGCGTTCCGGCGCTGTTCTAAAGGAGATAGAAATGGCCTTTACTGTTTTAGAATCAATTTTACGCCCTCTGTCGTATTGGTATAATCAAGAAAATATCGAAGAGGTGGCAATCAACCGTTCGGGACAGGTATGGTTGCGCTTGCGCGGAAAAAGGGCTTATCCGTGGGTTATGTATAAGGATGAAAAACTCACCAAGGAATATCTGACCGATTTGCTTTATATCATCGCCAATACTTATGAGCTGCCGTTTGACCCGATAGAGGGCAATCCGGTGGTCTATGCAACAATCCCCGGAGAACACCGCTTTTCAGCAATTTGCGGGCGTAACGTCATGTATGATAACGATGACTTGACCGGCGGTATCGCCTTAACAATCCGTGTTCATTCCGAAGATGTTGCTTTTGGTTTGGGGGACTATGGTTTGGCTCAGGGAGGACAATTACATAAGATTAATCCTCTGAAAGATATTAAAGAACCGGAAGATCCCTATGAACGTCTGCTGTTGAGTATTAAGCGCGGTGATCATATCCTTGTATCCGGTGCGACAGCAACAGGTAAAACCACTTTCTTAAACAACCTACTAAAGATTTTAGACATCAACAAGCGCATTCTGACCATCGAAGATACGCGAGAATTGATTGTGCCGCATCCTAATCGTGTCCACGTTGTTCTTTCTCGTACGGAGCAAACAAACGCTTTGACCTATGGTAAAGTGATTGACTTGGTTGTTCGTTTTACGCCTGATGCCATCATCGGCGGAGAGATTTCAACCGGTAACGCCGGTGCCATCTGGGAATTAATGGGATCCGGACACGATAACTGTCTGGCGACCATCCACGCAGAAAGTTCCGAGGCCGCTTATCAGGCTTTCACGGATCGTATTTTGCATACATATCCGACAATTGATCGAAAGAAGACGATTGAGGAGATGCATCAAAAATTGCGTGTCGTGCAAATTAACCGTGACGGAAACTTGCGTGCCGTTACCGAAGTTACTTAAAAAAATCCCCCGTTATTTTCGGGGGATTTTTTTTATAATGGCGGAATATTAAGTTGAACAATATCGCCGGGGCGAATTTTGGTATTGGAATAACGCATATTTCCTGTTTCAATAACAAAACGTTGTCGTCCCGTCAATTGTGCCGCCAAATCATAAAAATCTCTTGCATTGAGCTCTTGGCGTTGCGGATTCATCAAATACAAAACACATCCTTGCGTTCTTTCGGCAACACCGCAACGGGCGCGACCTCTGGGAACCTCAGGATTAACAACAACCCCTTGCAAACCGTTGCGAACAACTTTTTGTTCCGTAAAAACAAGTTTTGATATAAGAAAACCGAGGAAGAAAATTACACAACCAACTAAAATCAATATTTTTTTATTCAAAAATGGCGGTAAATTCGGTTCGTCATAAACATCATCGGCATCATCTTCATCAATAAACTCCGGAGCTTGATTGTATGCACTGGGTGTGTTTTTGATTGTCGGAAGCTTCTCATTGCTGTCCAAAAGATTGTCAATGTTAAAAACATCATCGGAAAAACCTGTGGCCGGTTCTTTTGCTACGGATTGTTGCTTAAAAGGATTCCCTGTCGATTGTTGTGTTTCTTGTTTCTCTTGAGTTGTTTCGGGTACCGGAGCAACATTTTGCACGGTTTGTTGCGGTGTTGTGTTAGGTACCGATTGGCTAACGGCAGGACTTTGCGGCGCAATTCGATTAATCGGGCGCTTAACCTTCTTTAGCATCGGCCGGTTCGGCTGTTTGCTTAAATTATTCGTATTTTGCATATCCATATTATCGCCTCTTTTACATATTTTTCTCTAAGTGTTTAGATGTCTTTAATGTTCTGATGATTCTGGGAACCATAAAGACGATAGTTTCAGACTTAGGTTTTTCAACGCCGAAAATGGCATTGGGAATACCGATAATCAGGAAGTTTTCTCCAAGCTTGCTGCGAATATCAAATTGGGTTATTTCTCCATCTTTTGCTTCCAGCGTAATCTTGGTAAAGATTTTGTTGCTTTGCTCAAAAGAGGTCTTTGCCAAAATTGATAAGTCAGTTTCCATAGAGGAAGCGTTTGCACACTTGCCGATATCAAAACGAGAGAACCACAAGTTAGGAACGACAAATTTTCCCTCAGCAACGGCTTCAATTTTTGCCTGACTGCCGACAAAGGCGTTTAGGGTTCCGATGTTGATGTCATCAGAGGTTGTCAAAATCCTCCCTAATACTCCGTTCTTTGCACTCTTAACTGTCCCATAGTCAAACATGTTTATCATATTTTGCCATGCAATATCCTGATTATTGTAAGGATAAATCGTAAAGACCTTGACGTCAAAAGCGACCAATACCGGATTTTCCTCAAAATAATTTATAAGATTGAGGACTTGGTTTTTCAACTCATAGTCCGCATCAAAAGTGATGGTGTAATCATCAAAATCCGCCGTAAAATCTGTAATTCCCGCTCCGCGCAAGACGTCAAGAATAGCCAATAATATCGGGCGAGATTGCGGAACATAGAGACTGAAGTTTGCTTTTCTGCTGATGCGAAGCGTTTTATTTGCCGCATTGTAGGTGTAGTAGACTTCGGCGGCTTCCGTAATCATATCAATGACTTCAGAAAATTCACCGCGCAAATTTTCTGCCGAGATGCTGGCATAAGGCGCATCTTTGGCAACCAATTTTATGCCGGCTTCTTTGGTGAGTTTGCGTAAAGCTTTTTCAGCCGGCATTGTTTCAAAAGAAAAACCGGTCACTTCAAAGCGCGGCAAGACATCATTAGTCCCGTTTCTCACCATATTAAAGGCCATAACATTATACGGAATGGTGGAGATCATTTGTTGCGTGTTCCAGTTAACAAAACAACGCAACGGCGTTTCCAAATCCAAATCTCTGGCACCTTTCGGCGTGCGAATAACCGGATATTCAGGGCGTTTTATTTCTGCGGAATAAACCGGTTTTAACGGCTGTGCCTGCACGGCTTCAGGGTCTTCCTGTCGCCAAGAACATCCCAAGATGATTAAAAATGAAAAGCAGGTAATAAATTTTACCGATTGTGTCAAATATCTCATCGTTTTATTGAGCCCCATTGTTAAAAGGAGAATGTTGCACCGGTGCTTCAGGAGATGGTGTTTGTGGTCTGGGCTGCAGATTGGGTTGTTGCGGCGCCTGTTGTTGGGGACGTGGTGCAGGTTGTTGAGCCAGTGGCGCAGGTCTTTGCGGTTGCTGAACCTGTTGTTGAGCCGGTTGAGCTTGCGGCACAGTTGTTTGCTCTTGTTGTTTCTGCAAAAGTTTTCCGACGACCTCATCCATTGACATGCCTGCGCCAACCGTCGGATCTTTGGATTTGTCAATAGTTCCCAAAACCTCTTTCATTTTTTCCAGCTCATCCTTATCTTGTTTTATCATTTCCGGAGAAGCGTTGTTTTTCAGCTCTTGTTTAAATTCATTCAGAGTTTTTTTCAGCATATTGAAACCGCCGGCAATTTTCTTTTCGACATAAGGGTACAAGTCAGGGTGATTAACAATATAATCGCCGGTTTCGCAAATCTCATCCAAAACGTCAAGAATATAACCATAGTGCTCATATTCTTCGACTGCAATATTGCCTTTGCGAACACAACGAGCGGCCACTCGAGAAACAGTTCGGTCAAAATAATCTTTTAACAAAACATAGTTATCAACGTACCACAATCCTTCTTTGGAAGGATCATCTCTGCCGTCTTTAAATCTCTCATTGGCTTCCATATCGGGCTCCTTGTATTCTGCTCTTTTACTTAATTTAGATGAGTGAGCAAGCTTTGTAAATTGTTATTTTAATGTTTTAAATTATTATTTTGATAGGGATCATCCTGTGTATCAGTGTTCTTTGAATCTTTAATTGCAATTTTGCGATTTCCAATGTCAATAACATCCGCCGGTACAAATTTCTGACTGGTTTTCGTCAGGTTTTGTGATAGGGAGTCTTCGTGGTAAATCGGAGCATTTTGAGCAATGGGAGAAGAAACATTGGTCTCGTCACCGCCGTTGTCTTCAACATATTCCCATTCCCACTCGGCATTGTCATCGGTTTCTTCAACATATTCCCATTCCCAGTCTTGCTGTTCTTCGGAAATATTCGTTTCTTCCGTTGACGATGTTTCTGATAAAGATACAAAATCATCATCACCGTTCCATGATGCCCCGATTGGTGATGCCGCGGGCTCCTCAACAGTGTTTTCCGTATTGTTAAAACCCCAGTCAAAAGCGGCATCTGTTTCGGTTGTGATTTTTTCAGGCGGCAAGCTGGTTTCAAAGTTTTCGACCGGTTCTTCCATTTTTATCTGAAAAATATCGCTTTTTCCGGCAAAGGGATTGAGTTCCTTATTATCGATTTCGGGTAGTGTTTCCGGTTCAAAAGAAAAAACGTCTTCCTCGGTTTTGGTTTCCGGCAATACTTCTTGTTCAAAGAAAGGAGAACTTTCTTCAGGTGCGACTTCCGGCAAAAGTTCCGGTTCAAAAGAAAAAACGGATTCTTCCTGTTCGCTTTCCGGTGAAAAAACATCCTGTGTATCAAGGTTTGTAACGGTCAAGTCATCAAACTCGGAAAACGGATTTTCTTCCGAGGAAAATGCTTCTTGAGGGGGAACATCAGCTTCCGCCGTTTTATTTTTCTTTTTTTTCTTCTTCTTTTTTTTCTTGGGGGCTTCTGCTTCCGCTTTTGCTTCATCCGCAAAAACATCATTGGCAATTTCATCAACAATAGGCTCTGTGACAATCTCTTGTACCGGTAAAGCTTCTTCTTGGTGCCAAGCTTGCGGTTCCGGCTCAGGCATTGTCGGTGTATCGTTTTCCCATGCCGTTGTTTGAGGATATGTCGGCGGCGGTGCATAATGAATGGGTTCTGCTATGCGAACTTCGGGTTTGGGGAGCTTTTCCAAAGCCAGTAAAAGGGCTTCTGTCGATGCTTCCTGACTTTCTTTGAGAGCAAGTTTTATAATTGCGCCCAGTTCTTTGGTTTGCGCCGATAGTGTTTCCTGATAAATGCGAGATTGAGCCGTAACCATCTGTTCAATCGCTTTTTCAAAAGATGCGGATGGCGTTGTTTGCAGATTCCCCAGTCGTTCGGCAATAAGAGCCAATTGTCCGGAATAATCTGCGGAATTAATTTGAATATTATTGGCGTTTTGGTTAGCCGCGGTTGAAACCGTTTGTTGGTTTTGTTGAGTGTTGTTCTGGTGCAGGATTTGCGCCAATTCTTTGTGAGAATTTCCCAGAGCTTCAACTAAAGCTTTGGTATCACTTTGTTGTGAGGAGCTTATATTTTGAATCGTTTGTTGAAAACGTTGTTGCGATGTTTCAAAAAAGTCCAATAAATCTTGTTTGCTGTTTTTATTATTACTTTCCATTGTCGAAATCATTTGCGCCAATTGCTTTTGATTCTCTGCCAAGGATTTGAATGCTTCAATATAATTATTGTCTGCCGGTTTTTTATCCTTTTTTTGCAAGGCGGCGGCAAGCTGATGTTGTGAAGCCAGCAACATTTTGGTCATATTTTGACTTTCGTTTTTCCGATCAAGAGTTTCACTGCGCAAGATATTGATGATTTCTTTTTGTCCTTGTTCTACGGAGGAAATCAGGGGCGAAATATCCATTTGTATCTGTGATGGGGCAGAGGCTTGGACTTGCGGCGGATTAGAAAATGAGGCTGAAAGAGCCTGCGCCAGTTCTTTGGCAAAATCTTTTCCGATTTCCAGTTTTGATGAAACCGGAACCTGCTGAATAACACTGGGGATAGGAGCCTGTTGAGCCTGAGGCTGAGGAGTTGTTTGTGCATCAGCAAGTGCAGCCGCTAAAATTTGAGGAGAGTTGGCGGCGCTATCTGGTGTCGAATCTTCAGAATGCGGGGCAATTCCTTCTTTTTCTTCAAGCTCTTCAATATAATCTTGAATAACAATGCCGCCGGGAATGGTTGTCAAAACCGCTCTGATTTCCGGTTTGAGCTCCAACAGCATTTTATTAAACGCGATTCTTTTATCTTCGCTGAAAATGTGCAACTGCCGATAAATATTTAAAAAGCGCTGTGCAACGATAACCGGGTCTTCTTCTCCCTGTCGTTGTTTTTTTAGTTTGCGCAAAGCATCTGCTTGTAAAACATCTGGCAAAGCAAAATCCTCATAACATATACGGCTGCACTTTTTCCATTATAATTCTAACGCTTTGATGTAAATTTCAGGTTAACAAAATAAAAAAACCATCTTCAAAAAGATGGTTTTTTCGAGTGAAAATACAAATCTACAGACTAATGCAAACCACTTTGTGAATTTTTTGCAAATCATCATCCTGCAAATTAATACGCTCGTCAGGATTCCATCTGATGCCGTAAAATTTTCCTTCATCATCTTCGCGAATGCTGATAATCTTAACTTCTTTATCAGAAATATAGAACAAAGCAACATCACCCACGCTGACAACTTCCTGAGGATCAACATACAAAATGGAACGTGTCGGCAAAAGCGTACCTAAACGTCTTGTGCACAAGTTGACGGCATAAGCGTCTTTCTTGTTGTATAATTGAATTGGGCGCTGAACTTTCTTGATTTCATCATCAAAATCAACATCAACATTTCCGTCTTTGCCGGCAGTACCATAAACAGAAATTTTCATTGTTTCGGCCGCAGGTGCATTGAAGGAGGCGATGGCGCCGCGAGGATTGGAAAGCAACTTATATTTAGCGTCATTGCGCTGAATAATTTCTTCCAACATTCCTTTTTGATCAAGGCTTTTAATTTCGTCACGGAGTTCTTCTGCTGATATTCCCAACGCCTTGGCAATGTTTTTGAATTCTTTATCAGAAACTTCTCGTTGTCCCATTTCGATACGGTGATAGACAGACAAAGTCATATCCGCACTTTCGGCAACTTCAATAAGGGTCAAATTTTTCTCATTACGAATTTGACGCAGACCGGCACCTAAAGTTTTTAAACCGGTTTTTTCGTTAATTTTGTTGCGGCGTTCCTGTTCACGTCTCCACGCTTGAACAATTTCTTGCTGAGAATTTTGTTCATTAACAAACAGTTCCTGCAATGGGCAGTCTAAAAATTCCGCTACTCTGACCAACTGTTCCTGATCAACCCGTCGATAACCTTTTTCGATTTTAGAAATGGCTGACAGACTGACATTCAAATGATCTGCGAGTTCCTGCATAGAGCGTCCGCGTAAACGACGATACATTCTGATTTGGTTCGGGAAAATAATTTCTTCCATAGTGTACTACCTCATAAAATTATACCAGCAACACTCATATATTAGGCTTTGCATAAAATTAATCAAGAAAATAGTACAAAAAAAGACGATTTGTGTACAAATTACAATTTGTATGGCAAAAGTTGACAAAATACAGTTAGTGAGGTGTGAACTCCGTCATATTAGCATCTCTCCACCAGTGCTTTTGTTCTTTCATATATGTCTTGGCGGCCTCAACCTCTTCGGGATTAAACAAGCTTTCTTTGTAATCAATTTGATTAAAGCGCCGCTGTCTTTGATATTTTTCATAGTAGCTTGACAGAGAGTAAGCGTCTTTAACGGAAGATTGCTCAACGTTAATGCCGGTAACATTACCGTTGGCATCCCTTTGTGTTGAACCCTTAAACGTTCTTTTTCGGTTAATGACGCCGTCAGTGCTCAAAGTTTTACCTTTGCCGTTGGCATCCAAAACCGTAAAGTCCATTTTCATTCGGCCGTTTCCGGTTGAGTATTTCATTTCATGAACAGTCCCGTCGCGCATAACTTCTCGATAACCGATAATCTTGCCGTTTTCATCACGCAAAAGGCTATGAGTGGTGGTTTTTGTCTTTTTCAAACTGTTCATGCCGGGGAGGCGTTCGCTGGCCAAAGTCTTTAGTGCCGCCACCTTCATGTTGTCATTGTTGCCGCTCATAACCTCGTTAAACATATCCATGTCTAATTTGTTTTTACGATTAAACAGGCGTCGCGATTTACTGCTGTTATAGCGGATTTTCTCTTTGCCGACCTGCTGCATTGTTCCGTTGGCGATGTCTTTTTTATATTTTGAACGGACACTGAAATGCTCATTTTTTTCTTTGACGCGAAGAGTTCCGTTTTTGGAAAGAGACTCTCTTCGATAAGAAACACTGCCGTCAGCCCCCACAATGGCACTTTGTGTCACTTGTTTTGTCTTCCACGGAGCGAGCCAGCTACGTTTCTTTTGCGTATAAGAATAAGTCGTTGATCCATCCTCGTTCTTTACGACAGAGCCGGCGCTTCCGGAGTTTTGGGCTCTTTGTTGAGCATTGCGAACCTGACGGTTAAGCAAAGCTCTCCGCGATGCGTGAACAGGAGCCGCGGCAACACGTTTTGTTCCTTGCCATAGCTTCTTTCCGGCTGCCTGAGCAATCGGAGCGCCAACTTTCATGGCGGCGCCTTTGGCGGCAGAAGCTCCCATCGTACCAATTTGAGAGCCGAAATTGGTATTGGCAATACTTCCGGAAAATTCTCCGGCAAACCCTCTCGCTTCTTTAACCATTGTCCATGTCAAAACCAAAACAAAGACAACTTTAAGAAAAGCAACCGAAAACCACGGGAGTTGGTGGAGAATTTCTTTTAAATCTGCATTATTTTTTAAGAAAATGAGGTCATCTAGCGTCGTTGTTATATCTGTAGAATTATTGTTAATCTCAGTTATCAAAACTTGTGCAAATGCTTCTGTCAGCATCAGAACAATCAAAGACATAAACAAGAAAGCGAACATCGCGTTAAGAAATGTCTCCCAAACTTGTTTAGTGTATTTTCTGGTCATCTTAAAGGCGTAGGCGCCAACAGCCGCCGGAAGCAATGCACCTGCAATGGCAAGCTCAATGACGCAGTCCAACATCAAAAAGGGAACACCGACAATCAAAAGAACCGCACCAACCCATAAACCAATTCCTGTAAACAGATAGTTGAAATGAGGAATAAAACCTCCGAAAGCGTTTTTCCAAGATAAACAAATTGCCGCAGAACCAAGAGCTTTAACTTTTGTTGCTCTATCATCAATTAGGGTCATTGTACATAAAATGCTGTTACCCATAGAAACAGGTAAGGCCCCACCTTGCTGAGATGTCAGCAGATTATTTTCTGTTTTACAGGAGATTGTGTTTTGTTTTTTTGTATGTTGCTGTTCCTGTTGTATAACTTTTTTAAGGGAGTCTTCTGGTCTTAATGTTTCCGTGGCAATACTCATTCCAGTATTAAAAACCGGTTCTAAAAATTGATTCATAAACGACATGACGTTATTGTTTAATAAGATACAAACAATAGCGACAATAAAGCCTTGAGTAAGGACTGATTGAATAAAATCTTTAATATCCCGCGTTTCCGGTGAAGAAACAAAAGCAAGAGCTTGCACGGCCAGCCAAATAGCAAAGGCAATAATAACAACTTTGAAAACGGAACCGGAAAAAGCCATAATAGATTTATATGTCACACTGCTTGACGCATTAAAAAATGTTTTGAAAAGGTTGCAGAAAGGACAGTTTTGCGATTCAATATAATAGTTATAAGGAAGGCAATCTGCGGCATCCACCTTTAGTTGTCTGGTAACGTGAGTATAATCTTCTTCCGCATCTTCCATTGTTTCTTGGCATTTCTTCTCATCATCTCCACATTCTTGGCGAATAAATTCTTTATATTTTTCAACCCCCTGATTGCTGTAATCTCGAGCTTGATCTAAAAGGGTTTGTCCTTCACTGGCTGTTAAAACTCCCTCTTCAATAAGTTTGTTGATTTTTGAATTCATGCTTTCTACAGCATTTTCATTGTCAGAATCAATACCCCACGCTTTGTTAAAATATTTTCTTCCTTCTTTATAGTTTTTTATATTTGCAGATTTTCTGACGGTTTCTAAATTGCTCAAAACAGTAGCGAGATCTTTATTTTTTAAATCCTTATTTCTAAAAATTTCTTCAGCTGGTGTTCCTGCAAAAGCAATATCAAGAGAGGCCTGACTATTTGCCTCTTGTCGAGCTTCTCTTTCCGCCGTTGTTCCCATGCCGGCAGCATATGAACCTCCATCATCGGCATTTGCAGGAGAAGAGATAGCAAACAGCGATGCCAAAAGTAGTGCTAGTAAGAAATTTTTAAAAAATGCAGTCATTTTATCACCATTTACTTGAAAATGCCTTTAGCTTTGTTCAGCCCCTTTTTGACGCTGTTGCCAACGGTTTTAGCCGTTCTTACCGGATGAGCGGCAGCTTTAACGGCGCCGACCGCCAGTTTTCCGGTTTGATGCATCGCAATGTCTCTCGCCATTCCGACAGGTTTCATCGCAAGATCTTTCGCCGCTTTTGTTACTGCCGTCAAATTATGATGCATAGGTTGTTGCTCACCGAAAAAGTTATCGGGGAAGAACTTGCTAACCAATTTTTGAACGGTTGCCCCAACCAGCTTAAATGTATAGATAATCGCAAACATCAGGAGAACAAAATTGATACTGAACAAGTCCATGTGTGACATCACATATTGAACATTTTCATCCCCCCTCTCACCTGTTCCTGAGGATGCGGCATCAATCGCCTGATAGATTTTTTCTAAGCCCATAGCATCTTCACCACCTGAGAGGACGGAACTTATCAGTTTTATACCATAAGATGCGGTCATAGCTAAGAAGGCAAATGTTGCCGCTGATTTGGCAATAATACTGATACAAGATGAGAACTTTTTCTTAGTCATTTCAAAGGGCCATAATCCAACCACAATCGGCAAAGCAATAACGGCAAATCCAATTTTGAAACACACATCAAGAAGATAATACGCAACCGCCATTGTCAGTAAAAATCCGGAAACCCATATAATAGCCCCTTCAATCCATAAAAACCAGTTGGTTATAAATCCAAAATTAAAGGAAATTCCCAAAATCTCTGTTCCAATATGCCAAGCTCCGCCTTTGTCCAGAGTGGCATAACAGGTTAAAGCATTGCCTAAGACCATGTTTTCAGCCAATGTGCTGGTAATAACCTTTGTTGCCCCGAGAATACTTTTAATTACGGATTCTGACATAATAGCCTTAGCCGCCGCTGTTGCTTTATATTCAAATTGAGGAACTTCAATAATCGAGGGTGCATCTCCAAAATCGTCTGAAAATGCCGAACCATCTCCGCTGGAAACATAGGTTGCACTCAAATCTAATCCTGCTTTTCCTGAAGAGGAGAAACCATCGGCAGGCAATTGTGCCCCTCGAGCATAACCGGTTGGTGGGGCCGGATCTCTATTCTTACCATCACATCTGGATCTGTTGTCAGTAAAGGTTTTGGTTTTTTCATTATAGGCAAATGCTCGCGGAACAATGCTTCCTTGTCCTAAAGAAATTGGGTCTAAATAGACATTTTTATAAGTATATTCTCCGACTTTTCCATTTAATTGCACCTCCAGATGTAAGTGTGGACCGGAGGAATTTCCTGTTGTTCCTACATTTCCAATTTGTTGTCCTCTGACAACTTCTCGCCCGTTTAATTTGCTTTTGATGGAGTTATAGGTTGCCGGATTCATGTGCCCATATAAATGTGTCCATGTATTTCCTTTATGTTTTGTTGTGATAATCGCTTTAAGCCCCCATCCGCTTGATGCTGAGCCGCTGTAGGATATGGTTCCACTGGCAATAGCTTTAATGGGAACCATATTGTTGCCGCCGATATCAAGTCCCATATGTGATGCTGAACCATATCCATTTGCTGTTTTGGGGCGAGGACGACATCCGGGATAGGAGGTAATTCTTCCTGTAACACCGGGGGTAATAAACGCCGGAATATCAGATTTCTGACTCTCTTGAAGTTCTAATTTTTTTGCTTCGTTAAGAAGAGTTTGTTGTTCTGGAGTTGTGACTAAGTTTGTTTCTTGATTCTTTTTTATTTCTTCTTTGTTTTCCTTATTTGCTTCCTGAACAACGGTTTGTAAATCTTCAACGACTTCAACGTCATCCCAGACATAATCAACAACGTCTTCTTTGAATCTTTCATCCCAGAATTGCTGTGCAATAACAGCACCGGTTCCCATAATCGGGTTGATAATATATTTTCCGACAAAAGAAACTCCTGCCGTAATGAAAAGATAGGCCAACATCACTTTAAAAGAAAACTTTATTAAGTCATTTAGAATATTTCCTCCATCAATTTGTGTTAGGGAGGAAACATTTTTCAGCCCCCACATCGCCAACCATATTAACGTTCCAATAAGCAGAACAATCAATCCTGCTTTTTGTGAAGTCGGATAAACTTTTCCAGCCACATCCAAGAATGTTGAAATCAAATTACCGACAATAAAGCAGGAATAGCAGCCTGATTGATATTTTAATTTTAACTCACTAACCGGAACGCATTTTTTTATTTCAGTAGCCTTTACTTCTGCTTGTGTCGCTGCAGCAAGGGCGTCTTCATCATTCATTTGATTTTCTTTTGCTTTGTCATATGTTTTTAACATATCGGTGGTGCGGTCATATAGATTCTTCTGAACATCTTTAATCGCTTTAGCCAGCCCTTCTTCAGTAGTCGCATCATTGGCATATATCATCAAAAGCTTTTTTATTTCTTCTCTGGTAGCTAATTCGGCATCAGATTCGCTGTTTTGAAGCTCAACCCCTTTTTTGAGCATTGCGCCATAAGCTTGTCCGATATCAGAGCGAGCAATGGCTTCTGCTAATGCATTGGTCATACGTTCATAATTTTTCTGTTCCTTCGTTGTGTCTATTAATTGATTGGCTTGATCTACATTTCCAGTAGTCATAGCAGCAAGACCTCTAGTCCACCCCCCTTTTATATAAGACCATGCGCCAGCTACTACTGCTTTTGCGGCAGTTCCAGAAACTCCATCCAGGCCTTGTTTTATTAACGTACTGGTATTATAAGATCCTTTGGAAGAGGTGTTTGTAATTCCCAAGGCTCGATTAATATTATTTTTTTCTTCTTCATTAAACTGATATTGGTTTTTTGAAACTAAGTTATTGAAATGTGTTTCAACACCAAAATCCGATGAATATTTAGCATCTTCCCACGCGTTTGATATCGTTGATTTGAAAGCAGACCATACCCCCGCTTGCACAGAAACGGGTGCGAGATGAGAGCAAAGGACAACGAGAAGGAAGCAAAAAATTTGTTTCTTTCTTATTTTGAATACCTTATGTAAATATGACTTTGCATTTAACATAATATTAGTCCTTATTAATCCCGTCCAGCCAACTGGTTAAGACGCCCTTTTACTGCTTTTCCTTTGTTTAGAGCTTGGCCAAGTTTTGAGTTTTCAAAGCCAGCCTTTTTAATCGCATACCCCATGCCACCAGTTACAATGCCGACGGCAGTCTGTAAAACAGCTTTAAGGTTCTCTTGGAATTTTGAAGATGTTTTGCCACCGACAATTGCTGATGTGAGTTGCTGTGAGACTTTCAAACTTCCATATATCAAAAAAGCCATAAGCAACAAACACATCATCGGAATGCTAAAATCTTCCAGATATTTAGCGGCTAAAGTTGGGTTATCCACGGGATTAAAGACACCGGGATAATTATTGAGTAAGGTTGTTATTGCCATTAGAGTTGTGGCGATGATAATTGAAAAGGCCATCATAAACGCCGCAGAGTTCATAATGTTGTTAAATCCGATACTTGTCCACTTTCGTGTTGGTCCAAAAGCATAAGACATTATCAAAATCGGAAGGAGTAAAATCATCATTCCAAAACGGAAAATACTATCAACAAAATAAAAGACAAACCCAAGTCCAACAACCAAGAAAATACACCATAGCAAAGCCCCTAAAACAATTCCCATCAACGTGCCCCCTTTCATCACAATCCAAGCAACGCTTTTTCCGATGTTTAGTCTATTGTCAACGGCGCAAACCATACATTCCATCATATCTCTAAAACCGGTAGGAAAGCCTTCCAAATTAGCTTTTGTTGCGTTAGGCGGAATTTTACAATTTGTTTCAAATTCTTTTATAGTTAAAGTCTCTCCCAAAACAACAATATTTCCGTTTTTGTCTTTATCCAGAGCTTCAGCTAAAACATCACTACCAAATTCCAGAAAAGCCTCGTATATTGGAAACAAAAAGTGATTAATGACATATAAAAGCATTGACGGAGAGGATGCCAGTAGCCCGCAGAATAGGCAAATAAATGCTTTTTTCAGTATTTCGTTCCAAATTTCTCCTGGGCTGTCTTCTGCAACAGAGCTTACAAATTTCATTAAACGCAAGGCAGTCCATATGGCAAAGCCCATCATCATAACGCTCATTGCTCCTGCGGATAATTTTGCATACATCTGCATAACAATTGGACCAATGATGTTATATACACTGGATAAAATTCCATTATAAAAACAGGAGTCAAAAACAGGTTGTGTCGCTGATTGATCGTCATCGGAAATTCTTGTCGGCGATTGATAGGATAACACATTAGTGTTTTCAGAGCAGGCAGACAACAGGAAAAGGGCTGATAATACAATTATCAAAACCTTTCCCCATTTTGCTATGTCAAATGCCTTCTTCATCGTCCGCTAGTCCTATATCTCTTTATTTCCGTTTGTTTTTTCTTTTGCCTTTTTTTCTTGCGTTTTTGATTGATTGCTGTCGGCTTTTTCCCGAGCCGAGCTTAATTTTTTTCCGCATTTCCGCTTGTCTGGCATGCTGTTGCATTGACTGTGCGTGTCTCCTCTTTCCGGCTTTTCTCGGATCTGTGCCTTTTGTCGGGTTGGAACCGCGGTTGGGGCGTTTCTGAGGTGTTCCTTTGTTCTCTACAGTTGAAGAGTTGCCTGAAGCGCTGATAACCGGAGCTGGGCTTGATGGTGCTGGAGGAGGTGTTCCTGTAGCCGCAGAACTTGCTGTTGCTGCAACTATAGCAGGAGCTCGTCCGCTTGTTCCGGCAGTGCCCTTTTTGCCAGAGAGTCTGTTTTTCACAGATCCATAAGCTGATTTGCCCATATCTTTGGTTTTGTCCCAAGCCGCTTTTCTAATCGGAGCTGTTGTTTTAAGCGCCGCTCCCTTCGCCGCAGATGTCGCCATTGTACCGATACTTGAACCGATACCGCTGATTGCGCCGCCGGCCATCTTTCCGGCCAATTCCTCGGCTTTTCCGCTGAGCTTAAAGCCAAACAAGCAACAAACGACCAAAATAAGGAAGCCGATAGTTGAAATGTCTGTTAATTCTTTTAATGTATCAATATCTTGATTATTAACGGCATTATAGATTGGAAGTAGCCCACCTAAAGCTTTTTCTGCATTTTCATCTTTGTTATCCTTATTAGCATCGGTGCTGGCGGATGTTTCTGTAGACGCCGTGGTTACGGTGTTTTTTATTCCTGCATCAATCAAATCTATATTGACACGGATTACCAAGCCAATAAAAACAAAGACAAAAAAGCTGTTGAGTAAAATTTGCATTCCTTTTCCCGTATAAGATGAGGTAATCTTAAACGGCCAACAGGCAATCAAAAACGGCATCAATGCACCGACAATTCCTAATTGTACAACGGCATCAATCAGGTAAAAGGCAAAAGCCAGAGATAACAAAAGGCCAAAGCCAACTAACAACAATCCTTGAATGGCCATCTGGAAGCCGTCTCCAAAACCTAATTTTCCCCCTGTTGGAGCAAACATTCCGTGTCCACCAATACAGAGAAGAGATGATCCGACAGCTTGCATAAATGCAATCTCATATTGTACTTTTGAAATGAAAATAGCGATATCTACATATAAGGAACCTTTGCTAGTTGAAAAATAAGTGGCTCCCGGGTCAGCTATTTTATTATATTCAATAATAGTGTTATCGCTAACGCTAACATTACCAGATACCAATTCACCTCCAAATTTTAGTCCAGCCTGCAAAATGGGGTTGACACCAAGACGATATATTTCCCCCGAATTGGCAAGTAATAGAAAGGCAATTAGAAACTTAGCACTTTGTTTAATTAATCCTCCTAAAAACTTAGGAGCATCCTGCTTTGTTAAAGAGCTGACATGGGTTAGTGTTTGTACGGCTATCCATAAAGCCAAGCCGATACCTATTAATGATTTAAAGGCTGTTCCAAGTTTATCAAATGATGTTTTTGCCATACTATCGGCAGCTGTAAACAATACCTTAAATAAAGGACAGAAAAAGCATTTGCGTTGGTTATAGAGTTTGACAGGAAGAACCTCACACCCTTTAAATCCTCCCTCAACATTACCATAGTTAACGGTAATATCTTTTCCGTTTATAGAGAGACAATAGGTATTTGTATCAGAGCCTTTTAAACAATCTTTATCTTCTATATCATTTAATGCCATAAAGCCACTGTAAGTGGTTGAATAATCACTGGATAGTTCATCAGATGTAACTTGATGACATGTCGTGGTGGTATCATCATATTGTCCAGTAAACATTTTTCGCCAAAGAGACACATTACTGTGGCTCTCATTTAGGGAGGATACATCAGTGTCTTTAGGAAGACATCTGTAAGAAACATTTGTTTGACTGATGTTTCCAACATTTCCTGAAGCATCATTTAGAGTTGAGCCATATGAATGGTTTACTGAACACTTTACACAAATGCTCGTCTTTAGATCACAATTGACCTGTCCGCATAAGATAATGGAGTTTGATTTGTCTGCTGTTTGATGATCCCTGATGAGTTTGGCCCAATCGCTTTGTCCATGATCCTCTAAGAATTCCGGAGCATCTTGGATTTTGGCTTGATCCCCCAGCTTTTGTCCCCATGCTCCGCTAGGCACCGACACAACGGTCATCGCTGCTAAAAACAGAATTCCCCAAATTTTTCTAAAGTTCGTCGTCATCGTCGTCCACTCTGTCCAAGGGGTTGCCCAAAATCTTTACTGCCGCCAACAATGCAATAATGACCAAAATCAAAGCCATGTAAAAGGCGCCTTTGCTGGCAATCAGCCCGAATAAATCCACATAAAAAGCTGCAACAAATAATATCAAAACCAAAAATGTTATCAGCCAGCTCTTAATCATCTTTACACCTTTTTCCAGCCTTACTATCTATCATACCACAAAATTTCTTCATAAATTGTTACAGTTTTTTGATTTTTTTACGCTCCGTCAAAATGTCCCGTCGTAAGGAAGTTGACCACATGTGCAACAAGCTCTTTATTTTTAAACAAATTGACTTGTGGTACATTCATCTGAATCACTTCTTTAGCGCCGCTACTTTTCTTTTCGGATTCGATAGTAACTTTTGGCATTGATGTTCGTGTCAAAAATTCTGTAATCTTTGTTAATAAAGACGGACACAGAATAATTCCCGTTTCAATATCTTTAGGGATTCGCGGGAGGGTTTGAACATTTTTAGGGGCGGCATTTTTCATAATGGGGCCAAGAATAAAGCTGATGATTTTGTTCTTGTGGAATTTTTCTAACAGCTGACTGCCGTGATTCATCGGAGCAACTTCCACAATTCGGCCGATTTTGAGCTTTTGTTGCCACTCCGATTCTATGCTAAATAGTCTGCGTAAAACCAAATTGCCGATTCCCTTGGTGACAAAAGAGACTTCTTGAACATCTTCCAAATGATTTAAAAAGAAGTTTAGTTGCCGAACATGTCCATCAAGATCTTTTTGTGTTGAAGGATAATTAACCGCGGCCGCCAACAGTTTTTTCTTTAACACTTCTCGCCATAGGGGCTTGAATATGTTTTTCGATTCGCCAAGGCCGTGCAACATAATAACCATATGCCCTTTTTGTCGGCTGATTTCGTATGCACTTATATATTTAACAAAAGCCTTTCGACAATCTTCAAAGCTTCCTTCATGTCGGCGGATGTCCCAATTATCCAAAAGCCGACATTTTTTGCTGATGCAGTTGCGCTGGATTCGCCATTTTTGATAAAAGAAAACATCCTCCCAAAAATGAGATCCCCCCATTGTGTAAAAATCATTGCGCATGATGCATCCTCCGCAAAGGGTTAAAGTTTACCGACTCCGTTGGTATTAGGAATGGCTGTTATGGTAATCCGAGAGGAGTCTCTGCTTGTCATTTCAATCAGAATCTGCACAGCTCGATTCTGCCTAATATAGGTCATTTGACTGATTTTGGCGCGAACGGTCGCAACTTCAATCCAATTTAATTTAGGCATTTCAGATACATAAAAGTCAAAAACACTGCTTGGGTTATATGGAGTCGTATATACTAAACTGCCAATCCAGTTCTCTCCACTACCTAATGCGCGCGTTTCATCCAAATCAACATAAGCTTCCGTAGGGAATGGAACATCCGGAAAATGTGCAAAAGCCGGAGGAATAGCCGAGCCGTCGACTCCGCTTAATATTGGCTTTTCGCTGGCGCAAGCCGAAAGGATTAAGACTAAAGTTAATACTAAAATATTGTTTTTTAACATTTTTGCCACCTTGTGTTCATTTTCGGTTGTGGTATATTAGGTTGATGTTAGCGCACTAAGGTTAAAAAAAAGAAAACAAACCCAACCATTTTTAACAGTAAAATTCACAAATAAAAAATCAATGAAATTCAATCGATTGTAAAAAATGTTAAAAAAAATCAAAATTTTTTAATTTTTTGTGTTGACATCTGGCTAATAACATCCTATAACCCAGAACACCGACGGCGAGCACGT
>CAMRWU010000002.1 GCA_947054505.1 uncultured Pseudomonadota bacterium
CACCAATAAGTATCCGTATCAATTTGTCCGGCCGGACAGGTATCATTCAAGGTACATTTGCCGCAAACCTCATCTCCGGAATATCCGCCGGATGAATAAGCTCCCTTGCTACAGGTTGTCACACCGGCGGTATAACCTGCCGCACAACTCTTCTTGGTGATAGAGCATTTATCTGCCGAGATGGTCCAACCATCAGCATGAGCCACTGTCTTGCATGAGGTTTGACCGGTCGCCGTCTGATAGCTTCCACTGGCACAAGCCGTACAGCTTGAGGCTCCTGCCTGTGATGAATAAGTACCGCAGGCACAAGCAACACAAGGACCTGTTCCTTTGGAATATGTACCGGCTACACATTTTGAACACTTAACACAATGGTTACCCGCCGGTGTCAAAAAGTTCTCGGTCACGCCATAACCTGCCGGACAAACATCGTAACCGCCATATGATAAACAGCCTTTTGCCATGCAAACACCGTCTTCATTCTTTTCATAACCTTCCAAACAGCCCCCCAGCTTCCATTTGCCGTTACATTCTTCACACTTGGTACCTTCGGGACATTTAGATTGGTTATAATCGCTGGGGCATTCACATTTCTCATAACATGTTAAGCCGGCAATCGGATGTTTGATGCCTTTGCCGACAGCCGGAGCCGTACAGTTTCCAACAAAACCATATGCCGAACAGGTTTTATTATTCGTATCCTTACCGCCGTCATTAACACGGCCGACCAAATTACGTTGATAATCAGGCATAAAATAAGTTCTTGCCATCTGAAAAGATGAGCTATTGTCAAAAACAGATTCCGGAACTAAGCTGAATTGTGTGTGTGAATTATCTAAAGGAGGCATATCCAAACCAGAAGCTTTTGCATTAAAGCCGTAAACCAAGGCTGAAACACAAATATACATCGCCAATAATTTTTTCATGCTGCACCTCTATATGCTATAGTTCCGGAACTCCCATAACTATAACATAAAAATTAGCAATGGTCAACTATACATTGCATGGGGAGGACGAAATATTAAAAATTTTTAACATTAACATCTGCTGATACATAAAAAAGGAGGTACAAACCCTCCCATCTATCTAAAAATAAAAATTCTAGAAAATTATGCTTTCCGCGCCATTTTTTTTTACTTCACCGGTGTATGCCCGATACCTAAAAGCCAACGTCCGGTGTATAGCGTCGCCAGCCAAATAAACAGAAATGTCCACGGATTGCCGACAATGGTCCCAATGTTGCCGCCAATACATTTGCTCTGATGAGCCATGCAACAACAACAGCCAATAAGGTATGCAAGCCGACAAACGGCGTTAAAGAAACAACAACACCGCAAGCCGTTCCCGACGCAATCGCACACGGCGTTCCTTTAAGCGCCTGCACCTTTGATATAAATTTTTGCTGATATTCCAACAATTTATTTTTCAAAACACATCTCCTACCTCCTAAAAAGGTTGGAGAATGAGGCATATAATAAGAAATAAAGGCGGAAGTACCGGAGCGTACACAAACGTACGTGAATTTTTTGAACCTCGAAAAAATGCCTCTAGATAAACTGTTATACAACCTTTTTAATTGGCGCGGGCAACGTATGACACTGCCTTCGATGCTTTGAGAGCAGCAATAATATCTGTTAAGTGTTTTAAATCTTTAACTTCCACATCAAGAAGTAGCTCGAAGTAACTGACGGTACGGTTTGTTATATTCAGATTGGAAATATTGCCGTTGTTGCGAGCTATCAGATTTGACAATTCACCTAAGGTTCCCGGTTCATTGGTAATCATCACTTTCAAACGACCGACATGCGGTCCGTCTTCAGCGGCTTCACCCCATGAAATATCCAACCACCGCTCCGGCTCTTCAGTATATTTTTCCAACTGCTTACAATCAATCGTGTGTACGGCAACACCTTTTCCGGTCGTCACAATACCAACAATCCGATCCCCCGGCAACGGGTGACAACAACCGGCAAAATGAACGGCCATCCCCGGAATAAGCCCTTTGATTTTAAGCGGCTCGCCTTTTGCTTTTGTTTTGCGGGTTGTTTTACCAAAACCGGGCATCTTGAAAGATTTAACAACCTTTTCAAGCTTAGATTGCTTATAGGCGGGATAAACAGCTTTCAACACATCCCATGCCGTAACCAACCCCTCACCGACTTTGGCATAAATATCATCGATTGATTCCGCTTCAAAATTCGGAAAGACATTAACCAATGCCTTTTCATTAAATTCCAAATTTTCACCCTTGAACGTTTTTTCAAGCAACTGTTCACCAAGTGTAATAAACTGATCTCTTTTATAAGCACGAACATAACGGCGAATGGCGGCTTTGGCTTTTCCGGTAACCACAAAACGATCCCACTCAGTTGAAGGATGTTGAGCCTTTGAAGTCAGAATTTCGACCTGATCACCATTTTGTAAAACGGTACGCAAAGGACGAATTTCACCGTTAATTTTCGCCCCGACACAAGTATCACCGACCGAAGAGTGTACGGCATAAGCAAAATCGACAGGCGTCGAATTAATCGGCAAACCGATGAGATCCCCTTTAGGAGTAAAGCAAAATACCTGATCATTATACATTTCCAACTTGGTATTTTCCAAGAATTCCTCAGGATTGGATGCCTGCTCCAAAATCTCCAACAATTCGCGTATCCAGCGGAAATTTCGACCGACAACCTTTGCACCTTGCTTGTAAGCCCAGTGAGCGGCCACACCTTTTTCAGCTACTTCGTGCATTTCCTGAGTACGGATTTGCACCTCAATCCGCGTATTCTCCGGCCCGATAATCCCCGTATGTATAGATTTATAGCCATTGGGTTTGGGAGTGGAAATATAATCCTTAAATCGACGCGGCACCATATGATATTTGCTGTGAACAATACCCAAAGCTTGATAACAAGCTCCAACGTCATCCACAATAATGCGAAAAGCCATAATATCGGATAATTGCTCAAAAGAAGCATTCTTAGACTGCATTTTGCGCCAAATAGAATATGGCGATTTTTCACGACCGGAAACAGACGCTTTGATATCATTTTCTGCCATATCTTTTTCAAGCTGAGCAATAATTCTTGGCACCAAATTGCTTCCCTGTTCACGCAAAAAATTCAAACGCGCCTTGATTGACTCATAAGCATCTTTGTGCAGTTCGGCAAACGCAATTTCTTCCAACTCACTCTTGACGGCTTGCATACCGATGCGCTCAGCCAACGGCGCATAAATATCCAACGTTTCTCTGGCAATTCGTGCCCGTTTTTCCGGCTTCTTTAAAAAATGAAGCGTCCGCATATTATGCAGACGATCAGCCAATTTAATTAAAAGAACACGGATATCTTCGGACATTGCCAACAGCAACTTGCGAAAATTTTCAGCTTGCTTGTTGTTAACGGATTTTTGTTCAATCATTGCCAACTTGGTCAAACCATCGACAATCTGCGCTACCTGTTCGCCAAACAACCCCTTAATTTCTTCTACGGTTGTATCGGTATCTTCCACAGTATCATGCAACAAACCGGCAATAACCGAAGCAGAATCCAGCTTAAACTTTGTTAAAATACCGGCAACTTCCACCGGATGTGAATAATAAGGGTCACCTGAAGCACGCAACTGCGCACCATGTTTTTTCATAGCAAAAACATAGGCCCTGTTTAATGCATCTTCATCAGCATCAGGGTCATAGGACTTAACCAAATCAACAAGTTCATATTGTCTTAACATCTTCTCAGCGACTCTTTACTATCCGATAAAAAAAGAATTCCAGATTTTAGACTTAACACTTCTTTATTAAATAAGTCTAAATTTCCGGAATTCTTATTGCAAGAATTATTTGAAAAAAAATTATTCTTCGTCAAAATCCCCGTCGGCACCGAAAGCATCGTCAAAACCGCCATCTTCATCCATACCGGCATCCAAGTCGCTGTCCAAATCGACATCTGCGTCCAGATCCAGACCATCATCATCACCATGAACCTGCATATTGTCATCAATCTCGGCATCTGGCAACAAACCGGTAAACTGTTCATCCAAATCTGCCAATTCTTTTTCAGCCGCCAAAATTTCCAATTCTTCTTCTTCAGGTTCTTCAACTTCAACATATTTCTGCAAACCAAGAACCAAAGATTTCTGCAATTCTTCAATGCTGACGGTTTCATCGGCAATTTCACGCAACGCAATAACAGAATTCTTGTCATTATCACGAGCCACAGTCAACGGTGCTCCGGCAGCCAAATCTTTTGCACGCTGAGCAGCCACCATCAACAACTCATAACGATTCGGAATTTTATCAATACAATCTTCAACAGTAACGCGAGCCATCTTTTTATCCTTAAAAAATTAAAATATCCTGACGAAATGTATAAACACAATAAAAACCTATTGCAACAAAAAAATTAAAAAAACGATAAAAAACAGAGCATTAAGACGAATAAAGATTTTATTTACCGATTCTGTTGTTATATAGTATTGATACCAACTACAGAAAGCTTTTTTATGTTTGTTATTTTAATTGCATTTTTATCACCTTTTTTCCATGCACTTGCGGGCATTATAGAGTGCCGCCTGCTGAACAAGTTTTTCAAACATCCGGCCCCCATGCTTTTCTATGCCTCATTGATGAGCTTTCTGTTTTTGCCGTTTTTGTTTTTATTCGGCACACCGACATTAACCTCTCCGACCGCCTTTTGTTGCTACTTTATCTTAGCGGCAATTGATGTTTCTTACCTCTGGCCTTATTATCGAGCCTTAAGAAAGATGGATACTTCCGTCGTTGCCGCGTTATTTTCGTTAGGACAAATCACAATTCCGATATTGACTTGGCTTTTATTGAATGAAAAGCTACACACATCACAATACATCGGCTTCTTTATAATCATCACCTCCTCCGTCATTTTGAGCATTAACAACTTCCGCATGCCAAAACTCAACCAAGCATTCTATTATATGCTGATTGTTTCGCTCATTCGCGCATTTTATGTTGTGCTGGAAAAATATGTTCTGACCATTGATGACAATTGGATAAATCTGATGATTTACACCAACATTCTGACGGTTCTTCTTCCTTTTACTTTATTGTTGCACAAACAAATGCGTAAACGCATCAAAAAAGGATTGCAACCATATTTAAGTAATTTGAGTTTCTTCTCCGTCAATGAACTGTTTTGTTTTTTAGAAATGGCAACCGCCGTCTTCGCACTGTCCAGATTATCTGCCGTCACGAGCGCCTCCATCAACGCATCTGCTCCAATCTTTTTGTTAGGCATCAGCTTAATCTTACGCAAAACATTTCATGCGCGTCTCCGTGAATCGCTAACTCCCAAGATTATGATAAAAAAACTAATTTGCTTCAGCGGAATCATCAGCGGCATTATCTTGGTAGTGCAATAATCATAAAAAAACCTTGCAGTCAGATAGAAAAGTTGTATATTGACCTCAATGCGGGCGTAACTCAGTGGTAGAGTGCGACCTTCCCAAGGTTGAAGTCGTGGGTTCAAATCCCATCGCCCGCTCCATAACAAAAAACCACCCCAACGGGTGGATTTTTGTTATGGAGAATAGACATTTTTAGTGAGTAAAGAAAGCGACAGCAACTGAAACGAGCTTAAAATGCCTTTGACCGAAACGTAGTTATTGTCCGAAAAACATCGTTGAACGGACAATTACGAAGTAAGACACAAACAAAAAACCACCCCAACGGGTGGATTTTTGTTATGGAATAATAATACGTGGGATTAGAACCCGTAAGAGGCTACTAAGTAAAATCCTTTCGTTAATCCTTTTTTACAAAAAACTTGCATATACTCCAAAATTGTGCTATATTAAAAATGTAGATACCGATTACATTAGTTAATTATTAGGTTATCTTGTCTAGTTGTTCTATTGGCACGTTCAGTTAGACTAGTATTCATGCCCGGAGGTAAAACCACGCTCACGCAAGGTCTAACTTCCGTAGTTCTGCACAACACTATGACACAGAACACCAGAGAGAGAAATAACGAGCGTCTTGTTAACGTCGTAATGGAGGCTACCAGTCACGGTCGCGCCGTCACCATGATCGGCACCATCTGCGCCTCGAAAGCGCTCCGAAAAGGCATTAAACTACGCCTCGCTGACAGATACGACTACACAATCCCGACCGAAGCACTTACCGCTATGGAAGGAGATGGTCTGTTTGTCATCGGACGCCCTGGCGGACACTGCCAACTCGACGCATCAATCGTTCCCCCCAGTGGAATGATTGACACAAGAGTCTCCAGGATCCAATGCTTCGCAAGAAGAGTTGGGAATAGCTTCATCATCTTCGACTGCTCCATCAATGGAACCAAGCTAGTCTGCTAGCAAGCTCCACTCTCCTCACATCCCCCTCTCAAAGGGGGATGTTTGTTTTTACAAACCCTTAATCTTTCCGTCCGATGCTGGTCACGCCAAACACTTCAAAACCGTATTTTTCCAAACTATCATGCAATGCTTTACGATTTTTCCGCACCTCCATCACATCACTGAGCGGTGCCTTGTACATTTCCAAAAGACCTTGCATTGTCGCATAAGTCACATCCCGACTATGCGGGCTCAAAGTATTCAGCTGATAATCGGTGCTACCGCTCTGATAAGATTTCAAAGCCTGCAATAATGGTAACGATATATGCGAAACGCGATAAGCTTTCAGCGTTTTATCACAAGTATACGCCCATTCTGACAAGGTAAATCCTTCATCAACCACCGCTCTGGCAAATTCGACCTCGCGCCCCATAATCATAACTTTTTGTACCAAACGCTGACACGGATTAACCAAATCCTTCAACTGCGGTAACGGCAAACTTTTTTCATCAGGATGATGCGTTTCGTACAAATTCATCATACCGGCCACTTGATAAACCTGCAACAGATTACGTCCTTGCTTCAACCATCCTTGAACATTATCAATCGTGCGAATAAAAGCCTTAACATCTTCTGAAGTCAACAAATCCGTCTTTTTCGGACTGACTGTTCGCATATCACTGCGAGTTATTTCCCCTGTTTCCTCATACCCCGGCATATATTTTTCCGGCGGAACCACTGTTTTAACAAACTCATAAAACTGCGGATTGTGATAAACTTTGGGATAAGACTTCAAATACCACGCAGGTATTTCCACCGGCGTCTGCTCAGTTTCCCACATCTCCGGCATTAAAAGAAAATACAGCTGAGGAGATAGAAACTCCAAATCTTCCACATCTTTCAATTGCTCAGCAATTCTGGACGGAAAACGATTTTTTGTTCCGCGTATTCCCGCAAGATTGAGCACTTTCTCGGACATTGTCGGCACCTGAAACAACATCGGCCCAAAATATTCATAATACTTACGAGGCATTGCCTTAAGCATTGTCATAATAATTTCTTCATTATCCGGTTTCAAACGTTTTTCACTGGCACCATAAGTTTGAATAACCGACTGAAAATCGCTGTCAAACACATTTCCCAAATCCCACACACTATGATACTTGGGATCGTAAATGACAGTCTCCTCATCAAAAAACTTTTGCAACTCCTCCAATGTCGGCAACTTATCTTTCTCAAAATCAATATCATACGCCGCCGCATAGTCAGCCATTGCTGCCCAAGCTTCAGAAAAGCTCAGGCAAACGAGGCAAAAAACGGCAATGATTTTTTTTAAGAATATCAATTACGTGTCATCCGAACTTTAAAGTTAAGAACTGTTTTTTCGCTCCCCGGAACCTCGACATTCCATACTAACTGACGCACTTTGTCTGACTTACTCGGCATATTCTCGCTGATAACATCAACAGAGGCATAGAAGTTCTGTTCAAAAACAACCGTTTGAGGCGCTTCCTTTGCATTATGGAACACAACTTCAACTTCCGCCTCAAAAACCTTATCTGACAACTTCTGCATCTTTTTGACCTGCCCATTGGCATAAACATCAAAAGCCTGCCCAACTGTCAACTCCGCAGTTTCTCCTTTGGCCAACTGGCGAATATTGGCAGAACCGGTAAACTCGGAAGCCCCACTGTCGTCTTTATTATAAAAACGAATAATTCCTGCCGGCAACGGCATTCCCAGATGGCTCTCTTCATTATTTTTCAACGTGTAAATCAATTGCGGATGAGCATTTTCAAAAGAAGCATCCTGACTTCCCAAAGACAAATACAGCGGCGAAGTCAATTTATACTTTTTAGCAAAAGAAACATCCTTAATATCCATCAAACTAACTTGTTTTGACTGCTTGTCCATAATATCCGTTTTTTGCGGCAAACGATACACATAATATTCAGACAAATTTTCCGCCGTCAAAGAAGCTCTTTCCTGAATAGCGGTATCCGCCGCCATAATACCAGTCGCCTTAGCCATCATCAGATTTTGACGCATCTGAACCGGTCGTGGCGCCGAAACATTATTAACCTCACCGGCAATAAGTTTAACCGAAGCATTTTTATAATCTGCACCGGACTGATTGTTCAAGGTAACCCACCCTTGCAAATCCATTGTTGTATCGGCAGTCAGTTCTGCAACATAATTTGCTTGCCAACTCAACCCTTGTGTCAAATAGGTTAAATTCAAAGTCTTGCCACCGGCCTCAACATTCTCCAAAGCCACAGCCAATGTCGGCTTAACACGCAAATTCTGTGGCAAATCCTTATAGACCAAGCGCCCTGGGAAATTGCTCTCAATCCCGTAGCTGAACTTTAATATCGGCCGACCGTAATTACTGTTGATAATCGTAGCTTTATCAAAAACATTTTTACCCGTTTCCGGATTCGTTATCACGGTTGTTACTTCCTGCCCTATCGATTCTTCCAAAATATTTTCGGGCGTCAAGAGATCATATTCATAGTTTTGTTCCAAAATTTTAACACCGTTTGCATTGATGACAGCGGTTTCCGGCATCATCTGAGAAGCCACGCCTTCAAAAGCAACATCTGCCCGACCGATCCCCAAATCAACTTGTCGGCTATCTTTAATCAATGCCAGATTTTGATTATAAATACTCACTTCAACAGCCGTATCATCTTGAATTTTCAGAGTTGTTTCATTTGCCGAAACCTGATTTCCGGCACCCGTAAACGGCAAAGCGGCAAAAAGAGTGTAATACATATATTTATTAAACATTGTCATAATCTCCTCTCCAAAATTTCTTTAAATATAATGTAAAAAATTTCAAAAAAGAAGCAATAAATGAATTTTACTCTAGACTCGCAGAAAATATTGCCATACTATGTGGCCATACCGTTATTTTTTACAAGGAGCACGATAATGGCCTGGACAGACGAAATGGTCGAAGATTTGAAAAGAATGTGGAAAGAAGGGCTGACCACCGGTGAAATTGGCAAACGCCTGAACGTTTCCAAAAACTCCATCGTCGGCAAAGTTCACCGTCTTGGTCTCTCCGGTCGTCCGTCTCCCATCAAGAAAAAAGAAGATTCTGCCGCTCCGGCAAAACCGCAACCTAAACCGGCTGCCCCCAAACCGGTAAAAACCGTTAAGGAAGAAAAGCCCATTGCTCCTAAAGTCGCTCCTGTTGAAAAAAAGCAACAGGAACCCGTAAAAGAAATGTTCACTCAGCCGATTATTCCGGCCACACCTAAAGTCAAACATAACGGCAATCTGAGCTTAACTGATTTGGACAATCACACCTGTCGTTGGCCGATAGGCGACCCTAAAGATGACAACTTCCATTTCTGCGGCAAAAAAGTTCGCATCGGACAAACCTATTGCGAAGAACACGCCGCCCTAGCCTACGTAAAGCCGACAAAAAAATAATAAAATATTAACTCTTAACATGTTAAGATAACATAGATTTTGTATCAAAGACCTATAAAAGGATGTCGTTTTATGTCGCTTAACATGTTATTAGCCTTTCTTGCCGGTTTTGGCGTTGTTATCGGTTCTATCACTGCAGCAACCAACAATCCGGCTATGTTTATTGATATTCCGTCAGTCATTGTCGTCTGCGGTGGTACGTTTGTAACCCTGTTTATCTCTTACGAACTCAAAACCTCTAAAGAAGCACTGAGACTCATTGGTCAATCATTCAAAAAACATACGGATTCGGAAATGTCCTTAAAAGACGAAGTCGGACGCATCATCCGTTGGGGCTACATCATCCAAAAAAACGGCCTCCAAGGCTTGGAAAACGAAGTTACCGAACAACTTCGTAAAGAAAATCCCTTTTTGGCTTATGGCGTTGATTTGGTTGTCACCGGATACACTGGCAATGAAATCAAACAAATCTTGTCCTATATGATTGATTCGGAAGTCGAACGTAGCGGCAAACCGACAGACGCCCTCAAAAAAATGGGCGGTGACGCACCGGCATTCGGTATGATGGGAACACTTATCGGTTTGGTTATCATGCTTGGTAACATGGGATCTGATCCGGCAGCAATCGGTCCGTCAATGGCAGTTGCTTTGATCACAACATTCTATGGTATTATCTTGGCTCGTTTGGTGATGATTCCCATTGCCACCAAAATCGCCGCACGCAACAATGTAACACAATTCAAACAAAATCTGGAAATGGAAGGGTTGGTTCTTTTGGCTGAAAGAAAAAGCCCCCGTTATATTCAGGATAAGATCAACTCATTCGTTTCAACAGAAGAACAGTTCCTGATTGACCGCGATATGAACAATTCTCCGTCTGCATAACAGGTGAAAGCATGAAAAAAAGACCTGAAGAAAAAATTGATGAAGATTGGCAAGCCACTTACGGCGATATGGTCACACTGTTGCTGTGTTTCTTCGTAATGATGTTGGCCGTGTCCAAAATGGATGTCGCCAAGTTTGAAATGATTCAAGCCGGCATGAACCAAGGCTTCGGGAAAAAAGATGTCCAACGCCCGATTGAGATGATGATGATGGAATTATCTGATGACATCCAATCAACCGGTGCGGAAGACGACGTCTCCCTTGGTAGTGATACTCAAGGTGTTGTTATCGAGCTCGGGGATGAAATGGTTTTCAACTATGGTTCAGCCGAAATCAGACAAGACGCCATCCCCGTCCTCAAAAAAATGGCCGCTACCTTACAATCCGAACGCTACAACGCTTTCAATTTCAGTGTTGAAGGTCACACCAGTGACGAAGCGTTCAGCAATGCACAATTTCCATCCAACTGGGAACTGTCATCCGCTCGTGCGGCGGCTGTCGCCCGCCTGCTTGAAAGCCGGGGCATCCCCAGAGTTCGCTTAAAAGTCACAGGATTTTACGATAATGTTCCCAAATATCCGAACTATGACCACTACGGACAACCGATTCCGCAAAATCGCGCCAAAAACCGCCGTGTTGTCATCCATGTGGAACCAAACTTCAAATAAAAAAATCCCCGCTTTTGAAAGCGGGGATTTCATTTTTATTGAGCACTCAAAGAATTCTTCAAATTACCCAAACTGTTTTTAGCATCTTCAACGGCCTTTTTGCGAGCGGCTTCCTGCTCGGCTTTTTTCTGGTCAGCTTCGGCTTTTTTAGCATCAGCCTTAGCCTTTTTAGCCTCTAATTTAGCCTTAAGAGCGGCATCTTTTTCAGCTTGTTTAGCTTTAGCCGCTTCAACCTTAGCGGCGGCTTTGTCAGCTTTTTCTTGAACAGCCTGTGCTGCGGAAGTCGCATCCCAAGCGGCAGAAGCATTAGCGGCAGTCAAGGCCATCATAGAAACGGCGACAGCAGCAACAACTTTACGCATAATCTTTCTCCTTAAAAATTTTAACCTCTTTTAATATAGCTCCTAAAAAGCAAACAACAATTTTTCTAAACCATATGTACACATATTTTTCATGTTCCCGAGTGTCATTTTTCGCTGGTTTTAAAAAAAATATCGTGCTATAAAACGCGCATAGAAAAGATTCTATATATGCAACCCCGACCGGAACGCGGGCTTTTATTTGTGTTTCGGTCGAATTTATTAACTTATAAGGATAATAGATATATGTCTGACGTTAAGATGAAAATGATGGATGGTAACGAAGCTGCAGCTTCCGTTGCCCACCGCATGAATGAAGTCTGCGTTATCTACCCGATTACCCCGTCTTCTCCGATGGGTGAATGGGCTGATGCGTGGTCTGCAGCCAAACAAAAGAACCTTTGGGGTGTTGTTCCTGAAGTTCAGGAAATGCAATCTGAAGCCGGTGCCGCCGGTGCCTGCCACGGTTCAATTCAGGCTGGTGCTTTGACAACAACCTTCACCGCTTCTCAAGGTTTGCTGTTGATGATTCCCAACATGTACAAAATTGCCGGTGAATTGTCTCCGTTTGTAATGCACGTTGCCGCTCGTTCTTTGGCTTACCATGCATTGTCAATCTTTGGCGACCACTCAGACGTTATGTCTTGCCGCCAGACAGGTTTTGCAATGTTGTGCTCTAACTCTGTTCAAGAAGCTCATGACTTTGCCGCTATCGCACAAACATCTACTCTGCGTTCTCGCGTACCGTTCATGCACTTCTTTGACGGTTTCCGCACTTCTCACGAAATCAAAAAAATCAAATTGCTCTCTGATGACAATTTGAACGCCATGTTGGAAGGCGTTGACTACAAACGCAACGCTGAATGCGCTCTGCGTCCGGAATCTCCGGTTATTCGCGGTACAGCTCAAAATCCGGATGTCTTCTTCCAAGGCCGCGAAGCTTGCAATCCTTTCTACAATCAGGTTGAAACCATTGTTCAGGAAGAAATGGACAAGTTCGCTAAAATCTCCGGCCGTTCTTACAAGACCGTTGAATATGTTGGTCCGGAAGATGCCGAACAAGTTATCGTTATCATGGGTTCCGGTGCTGAAACCGTTGAAGAAGCTATCACTTACCTCAACGCTAACGGCTATAAAGTCGGCTTGGTTAAAGTCCGCCTGTACCGTCCGTTCCCGTCCAAATCTTTCGTTGCCGCTTTACCGAAATCTGTTAAAGTCGTTAACGTTTTGGACAGAACAAAAGAATCAGGTTCTATCGGTGAACCTTTGTACCTCGACGTTGTCGCTACATTGACTCAAGCTTTTGCCAACAACGAAATCGCTTCTATGCCGCGCATTTTCGGTGGCCGTTACGGTTTGTCTTCAAAAGAATTCACTCCGGGTATGGTTCGTGCCGTTTATGACAACGGTGCTTCTGCAAAACCGATTAACGGTTTCTCTGTTGGTATTAACGATGACGTTAACAACACTTCCCTGCCCTACAGCGATGATATCGACACCGAAGGCAAAGATGTTGTCCGCGCCGTATTCTACGGTTTGGGTGCCGACGGTACTGTCGGAGCTAACAAAAACTCTATTAAGATTATTGCTGAAGATGCCGGCAAATATGGTCAAGGCTACTTCGTTTACGACTCTCGTAAATCCGGTTCTATGACCACATCTCACTTGCGTTTCTCTGACAACCCGATTAAAGCCGCTTACTTGATTAACAAAGCTGACTTTGTCGCTTGTCACCAATTCCCGTTCATGGCAAAAGTTGATATTTTGAAAATTGCCAAACCGGGAGCAACCTTCTTATTGAACGCTCCTTACAGCGCTGACGAAGTTTGGGATCACCTCCCGATTGAAGTTCAGGAAGAAATCATTGCTAAGAAATTGAACTTCTACACCATCAACGCTATTGAAGTTGCTCGTGCAACCGGCATGGGCATGCGCATCAACACTGTAATGCAGACATGTTTCTTTGCAATTTCCAACATCTTGCCGAAAGATGAAGCAATTGCTCAGATTAAAAATGCCATTAAGAAAACTTACAGCAAAAAGGGGGATGCCATCGTTCAAAAGAACTTCGTTGCTGTTGACGCTTCTTTGGAACACCTGCACAAAGTTGAATATCCTTCAACTGTCACCTCCACATTCCACCGTGCTCTTCCGGTTCCTGCCAATGCGCCAGAATTCGTTAAGAAGCTCACAGGTGAAATCATTGCCGACCGTGGTAACGAACTTCCGGTTAGCGCATTTGCTGAGGTTGTTGACGGCACATGGCCGACAGGCACAACCCAATACGAAAAACGTTGCATCGCAACCGAAATTCCGGTTTGGGATCCTGAAACATGTATCCAATGCGGTAAATGTTCTTTGGTTTGCCCGCACGGTGTTATCCGTATGAAAGTTGCAACAGAAGAAGAATTGAAGAATGCTCCGGCTGGCTTCAAATCAGCTGCTTACAAAGGAAAAGAATTCGCAGGCAAACAATTCATCCTGCAAATTTCTCCGGAAGATTGTACAGGTTGCGGCATCTGCGTCAGCTCTTGTCCGGCTAAAAACAAAGCCAATCCGGAACTCAAAGCCATCAATATGGATCATATTGAAAACCACTTGGCTGAACAGAAAGCTTGCTGGAACTTCTTTGAAACTCTGCCGTACGTAAAACGTACCGAAGTTGAAAAGAAACTGCCGAAAACCACTCAGTTGATTCAACCGTTGTTTGAATACTCCGGCGCTTGTGCAGGCTGTGGCGAAACACCGTACATCAAATTGTTGACCCAATTGTTCGGTGACCGTATGGTTGTTGCCAACGCAACAGGTTGTTCATCAATCTACTCCGGCAACCTGCCGACAACACCTTATGCTAAGGACGAAAAAGGTCATGGTCCGGCTTGGGCAAACTCTTTGTTCGAAGACAACGCCGAATTCGGTCTGGGTATGAGATTCTCTATCGACCAACAGACACACTTTGCCAAAACCTTGCTCGAAGGTTTGAAAGACAAAATCGGTGTCGAATTGGCTGACAAAATCTTATCCAACCCGCAAACAACAGATATCGAAATCGATGACCAACGCGCCAACGTTAAAGCTTTGCGCAACAAGTTGGCTTCCATTGACAGCGCAGAAGCTAAACACCTCGATACACTGGCTGATTACCTGATCAAGAAATCAGTTTGGATTATCGGTGGTGACGGTTGGGCTTATGATATCGGCTTCGGCGGTTTGGATCACGCAATTGCCTCCGGCAAAAATATCAATATCTTGGTTATTGATACAGGCGTTTACTCCAACACCGGTGGTCAGCAATCTAAAGCTACTCCGATGGGTGCATCCGCTAAATTTGCGACAGCAGGTAAAGCTTTGCCGAAGAAAGATCTGGCGATGATTGCGATGTCTTACGGTAATGTTTACGTTGCTCAGGTAGCCGTTGGTGCCAACGATACTCAAGTGATTAAAGCTATGAATGAAGCCGAAGCCTTTGATGGTCCGTCTATCATCATTGCTTACTCACACTGTATCGCTCAAGGCTTCAATCTGGCTGATGGTCTGAGCCACCAGAAAGACGCCGTTGAATCCGGTTCTTGGCCGTTGTATCGCTACAATCCGGAAAACATCAGCGAAGGTAAAGCTCCGTTGATGCTGGATTCAAAAGCACCGAGCAAACCGTTGGCTGAATACATGGCTAACGAAACTCGTTTCCAAATTGTGAACAAACAAAATCCGGAACGTTATGAAACTCTGGTTAACAGAGCCCAAGAAAACGTTAAGGACAAACGTTCTCTGTTGGAACACATGGCTGAATACAAAACAGCTGAATAAGCCGTTTTGAAACAACCGACGAAAACAGCCCTCATTTGAGGGCTGTTTTTTTGTACCTCGAAGTTCTCGGACAAACCGAAAATATCTTTTTTATATTCGTTCGCCATTTTGCCGAAACTGAGGACGTCCGCAATTGCTAATACCTCGTTTGGCATGATAATGCTGATGAAATTCTTCTGCCGGATAAAACACGGTGGCTGCCGTCACTTCTGTTACAATATCCCCTTGATAATGATTAAGTTTGCGCAATGCGGCTATTTTTTCAATTGCCGCTTTTTTTTGCTTATCATTCAAATAAAATACCGCCGAACGATACTGTGAACCGACATCAACACCTTGTCGATTTAACTGTGTCGGATCATGAATATCAAAAAACACATCCAAAAGCTGAGAAAAGCTGATTTCTTTAGGATCAAAAGTGATTTCTATCGCTTCGGCATGCCCGCTTCGTCCGGATGCCACTTCCATATAACTCGGCTCAGGCACTTTTCCTCCGGTAAAACCAACCCGTGTTGACAAAACACCGGCAACCGTCTCAAAAGCCGATTGCACCCCCCAAAAACACCCGCAAGCTAAAATTGCCTTTTCCATTTTCACCTCATAAAAAAACTGTTAAATTTTAAATAAGCACGCTCTTGTCTGTTTCAACAATTAACCTTAAATTTACCTATAAAGCATCATAATAACATAAACTAAAAAGATAAGGATTCTGAGATGAACAGCGCTTTGTGCCTTCATAACGCAACAATCTTAACCGGTTTTTCCATCATGAAAAACTGTGCCGTCTACATCAAAAACAATAAAATTGCCGATGTCTACAACGAAGACCGCTTCAAAAAAAAGACCTTTTCACCTAAAGTCAAAATTATTGACGTTAACGGCGCCTATGTCGTCCCCGGTCTGATTGACACCCATATACACGGTATTGGCGGATACAGCGCCGACAAAGGCGACTATAAAGACATCCTAGGCATGTCTGAAGTTTTGGCACAACATGGCGTCACCTCATTCATTCCCACATTGTGCACCGCCACGGAAGAAGAAATGCTAAAAAAAATAAAAGCGGTCATCAAAGCTATGGGAAAAGAAAAAGGTGCTCATATTTTGGGAATGCACCTTGAAGGTCCGTTTATTTCTCACGACCGAATTGGCGCTCAGCCGGCAGATGGTGTCAGTGCCTGCAATATTAAAATGATGGACAATTTTTGGAAAGCATCCAAAGGCAAAATCATTAATATGACCGTTGCTCCGGAGCTCCCCGGAATGCGAGAATTGGCTTTATTTTGTCTGGAAAAAGGCATTGTTTTACAAGCCGGACACACCAACGCCACTTACGAACAAATGATAGAAGGAATGCAGGTCAACATTATGCACGTCACTCACCTGTTTAATGCCATGCGTCCCTTACATCATCGAGAACCCGGCGTCGTCGGAGCGGCATTGATTCATCCTGAAATTTCTTGTGAAATCATTGGTGACGGCATCCATGTCAACCCGAACCTTATTCAACTTCTGATGAAGAGCAAACCGCTCAGTCAGTTGGTTTTGATTACCGATGCTTTTGAGTTAGCCAAAACCGATCTTCCTGAAAATTCGGAATATTACTTCAACAAATGTTTCAAACGCAAAACAGATGATGTCATTATCGGTTCTGGAATCAGCATGCTTGACGGCCTTCAAAACCTGATAACATTCGGTGTTGCCCCTGAAAAAGCGATTCGCATGGCGGCAACCAATCCGGCTCGCATTATGAAACAAAACAACAAAGGTTCCATCATCCCCGGCTATGACGCGGATCTTCTGGTTTTAGATAAAGATTTTCAAAAACTTTTTACAATAATCGACGGCAAAATATTAAAGGAAAAAACCAATGAGAGTAATCATAAAAAACGATTATAGCGACTGTTCTCTGTGGGCGGCTAACTATGTGGCTTATAAAATAAAAGCTTTTCACCCGACCCCCAAAAAACCTTTTATATTGGGTTTGCCGACCGGTTCAACCCCTTTGGGAATGTACGCAGAATTAATCAAAATGTATCAGGCCGGAAAACTTTCTTTCGAAAATGTCGTCACATTTAACATGGATGAATACATAGGCCTCCCCCCTGACCATCCGCAAAGTTATCATCACTTTATGCATGAAAACTTCTTCAAACACATTAACATTCCGCAAGCCAACATCCACATGCTCAACGGCATGACCAAAGATTACGCTCTAGAATGTCAAAACTACGAAGAAACCATCAAACGATACGGTAAAATTCACCTTTTCATCGGCGGTGTCGGTGCAGACGGACATATCGCCTTTAATGAACCGGGGTCTTCTTTATCTTCTCGCACACGCGTCAAGACCTTGACCAATGATACAATTAAAGCCAATTCCCGCTTTTTTGAAAACGATGAAGATAAAGTACCGACGACGGCACTGACCGTTGGCGTTGGAACCATCATGGATGCCGAAGAAGTTATGATTCTGGCAACCGGAGCCGCCAAAGCCCGCGCTTTGCATCATGCTGTGGAAGGTAGCATCAATCATATGTGGCCGGTCAGCATCCTGCAAATGCACCAACACGGTATTATTGTCTGTGACGAAGCCGCCACCAATGAACTCAAAGCAGACACCGTCAGATATTTCAAGGAAATTGAAAATCAAGCCCTCAAAGGAATAAAAAAATAAATTTATTTTGACACTTCCGATGATTAAGTCTAACATATTAACGTTAATGCTGAAAACAATATAGAGGATAATCTTATGTTAAAGACAATTGCTGATTCCTATAAGCTCTTTTTTAGAAAATTTCCGATCATTGTGCTTTACGCTTTACCTTTGCTGGTTTTTAGCGCAATTGAAATTTTCTTTGAAAACCAAAATTCGGAAAATAAAGGTGTTTATTACTTCCTACTCCTGTCATCATATTTGATTCCGTTGGTCAGTGCCGGAGTAGATGTTGCTTTGTATAAACGTCTTTTAGGCATTAAAAAAGTCAATCCGCTTCAACCGTTCAAAACATATTTCAGCTACTTTTTTGTTCAGTTGGGCATCGGCTTAATCGCGGTTATTCCGCTTCACGCCATATTTTACATCCTCAACTTAAACAGCGGCCCGACTTTGGGACATCTTGTTATCGCTCTTGTTGTCAATATGTTCTTGGGAATTTATGTTTTAGCGCGTCTCAACCTTGTTTTGCCGCTCATTATTCAAAACAAACTCTTAAAGCTCAAAGATTTCATAGCATTCAGCAGTGACAGCTACCTTAATTGGACAATCGTCGGCTTCTTAATCTACGGTCCGTTTTTGGTAAGCAATTATGTCATTGCCAATCCGTATGTCAACACAATCATAACTAATCTTTGTATGCTGTTGTTTGTTTGCTTCAACACTACTTATGTTTTGAATCACAAAGTTAAAACACCAACCACGGTCAAAACTGTAGAGGAAGCACCTAAAAAAGAACCGGTAAAGAGTGCCAAACCCGTTGCCAAAAAAACACCGGCTAAAAAAATTGCCGCTCCCAAAACAGAAAGCAAAAAAGAAACAGTCAAAAAATCGGCCGCAAAGAAGAAAACCTCTAAAAAGGCAACACCCCCTAAATTAAAACCGGTTACAGCATAACGATCCATCCCAGCCCCGTTTAAGCGGGGCTTTTTTTACCCCTCTCTCATGACGCAAAAGTGCATGTTTTCGTCCCTAATTTGTGATATATTAATAATACAAACAATTATTATGGATAGTATTAAAAAACCTTAGAGGATTTATAGGATTCATAGTAATTGTTTTTGAGATAAAACTATAAACACAAACCTCAACATAAACAACACTATGGAAACCAACACTTCTAACAACGAAAATTACAAGGACTTTGACAAAAACAGCTATAACGTAGAAGGCTATGATCGTGAAGGCGATGACGATGGTAACTGTGATTATAGAGTTTGGTAATAAGACTGCTATTTCCGCGGAGCAAAGAAAAACCTATCCTCTAACCGAGAAAACCACGCTTCCAAGCGTGGTTTTCTTTTTTATAGCTCATTCCCATAAAAAAAGCCTCCCGTCGGAGGCTGTTTTAGTGCTATAAACATAAGTCAATAATTGTGCCAGTTATAGAGATTTTCAACTCAGAGCCGGCCGGAACTCTCTATTTGCGCCGTAAAAACGCTGGAATCTCCAAGTTCAATCTGTCTTCCTGACGAAAGTCTTCATTTGTAAAAGACGGAGATACGGGCTCCTGCACGCGTTCCATTTCTTTTTGTTTTTTACGGTTTCTTTTAGCAATGGAAAAACCGGTAACACGCTCAATCAATGTTGGTGTGTATTCCTCTTCTTCATCATCGCTGACAATTAATTTTTCCATTTCCTCAGCCTTGCGCGAAGCAACCGGCATCGGATTATGATTCGGGAATAATTCAGGCTCTTCCTCAACCACACGCAACGTACTCTTTGCCTTAAAAACATTCTCGTTTGAAGACAGAGCATTTTCCAGTTGAGATGCCTCATCATCAGGTTTATTAATAATTGCCTTAAACAAAGAAGATGCGTTCGGCATTTCCTCTATAATTGCTGATTTTTCAAGCGTATCAAAGTCAGCAAAACGGGCTTTTGGTTCCTCCTCAACAGAAACCGCAGAAACAACAGCCTCCTCATTCATTCTGTCTTGCAAGTTAGCAACAGTGGCAGTCTCAATAATATCCTCAACCTCTGAAGCAGCATTTTCTTTCAGAGCAGAGAAAGCTTCCAAATTAGATGCAACTGTCTCGTTGGAAGCTGACGAAACAACAGTATTCTGCACATAGCTCTCAGCAATTTCCTTTGCTGTCGGACGAGCCGGCACCGGCTGACGAACAATATTCTGTCCATCAATACCCGTAGCCACAATTGAAACCCGAATTTTACCTTCTAACGTATCATCAAAGCTGGAACCGAAAATGATATTGGCATCTTCGTCAACTTCTTCTTTGATACGGCTGGCAGCCTCATCGATTTCAAACAACGTAATATCGGAACCACCGGTAATATTAATCAACACACCTTTAGCCCCGTGCATGGAACAATCATCGAGCAACGGATTTGACAAAGCCTGTTCGGCAGCTTTGATGGCTCTGTTCTCACCTTCGGCCTCACCGGTACCCATAATGGCTTTACCCTTATCTTCCATAATAGACTTGATATCGGCAAAATCCAAGTTAATCAGCCCCGGCATCAACATCAAGTCGGTAATAGAGCGTACACCGGCATACAAAACATTGTCCGCCATAACAAACGCATCAGCCAAAGTCGTCTTTTTATCGGCAATTCTAAACAAATTCTGGTTAGGAATGATAATGATACTATCAACTTCTTTAGTAAAATTCTCAACAGCGCTCTCTGCTGTTTCATAGCGCTTACGCCCCTCAAACTGGAATGGCTTTGTGACCACGCCGACCGTCAAAATCCCTTTTTGTTTGGCAAGTTTAGCCACAACAGGAGCCGCACCGGACCCTGTACCACCACCCATGCCGGCAGTAATAAACACCATATTGGCACCATCAAGCTCGCGCTCAATCTCTTCTCTGGCTTCTTCAGCGGCCGCTTTACCGACTTCCGGACGAGCACCGGCACCAAGCCCCTGTGTTGTTTCCAAACCGAGTTGAATTTTACGGCTGGCTGTTGAATTTTCCAAAGCCTGAGCATCAGTGTTTGCAACAATAAAGTCCACACCTTCCAGATTCTGCGCAATCATATTGTTAACGGCATTACCGCCGCCGCCACCGACACCGATAACGGAAATCCGCGGCTTCAAATGCATAACAGTCTTTTCTGGAACGGCTAACTTAATTGACATGGTATTTTTCACTCCCAAATTCCATTAATTATTCTATTGCCTATAGGATAATTAAAATAAATTAAGGTTTAGTTACCAAGCAAGTATTTTTTATAGATATCAGAAATTATTTTTAAACCAGCCGAAAATTTTTCCCAATCCGCCGGAAGCATTTCCGTGAACCGCCTTATTGACAATCTTTCCCGGCTTTTTTTCTGTATAATTCATAGCAAAAAGCAACAAACCGATACAGGTTGAAAACGACGGATCATACAAACTGTCCGGCAAATTCAAAACATTTTTAGGGTGTCCCAAACGCACTTGTTTATCCAGCACCATGGATGCCACCTCACGCACACCGGAAAGTTGGGACGCACCGCCGGTCAACACAACTCTGTGGCTTGAAATATCACGTAAACCGACTTCCGCCAGCTTTTTATTAACAATCTCGAAAGTCTCTTCGATTCTCGGTGTAATAATGCTGATAAGTTCGGCTCTGGGAATCTGCTTAATACAACTGTCATCCTCCTCACCGACCGGATAAACATTGATGGTTTCTTCCTTGTCTTGTGAAGTCAAAAAAGCACAACCATGCAAGGTTTTCAAACGCTCGGCATGAGAAAAAGAAGTTGTCAGCCCATAGGCAATATCATTTGTCACATTATTACCGCCGACCGGCAAAGAACTGAAGTAGATGGGAAAGCCATGCTGAAAACAAGCAATGGAGGTCGTACCGCCGCCCATATCGATAACCGTCGCCCCCAACTCTTTTTCATCGTCGACCAAGCAGGCCATACCGGAAGCATAAGATGAGAAAGCCTTGCCGGCAATCTCCAAATGAGCATTTTCAATAACCGTCGAAACATTGCGAAACATAATATCGGGAACCAACCCCAATAATATATCCACAGACAACGTTTCTCCGAAAATATTGCGAGGATCTTTGATGTTTTCACCTCCGTCGAGCCGATAATTGGTCGGCAGACAATGAATCAACTCACATCCCTCGACATTGATTTTGTGTATTCCTTTTTCAATAACTTTGGTTAAATCATTCTCATTAACAGCCCGATTCTTATTCAAAGGAATTGACGAATTTTTCACTACACTGCGAATTTTATCACCGGCAATGTTGACAATAACGCGATCAATACGCTCATTTGCCATCTGCTCGGCGGCTTCCACGGCATTACAAACCGACAGGGTCGCCTTATTGATATCCGTCACGATACCGTTTTTAATCCCCCTGGAAGCATTATAGCCATACCCCACAACGTTAATCCGATTATCACGCCCGACTTTGGCAATAACACAACAAACTTTGGATGAACCGATATCCAAAGCGGCAATAGTCGAAACCCGATTAAATGAATGTGGCAAGGTTCACTCCTCTGGCTCAAATGTTTCTTTCTGTTCCCCGCCGTAACTCAACCGGCGGCTCTCCTTTTGTTTTGCGTAGTTTCACAATAACCTTATCTGGTAATCTTAAATCAATTATGGTTAATTTACGTTTAAGAAGTCCCTTGGTTTTATCTAAATTTAACATTTTTTTCCATGCTTTGGCAATCCCTTCGTCGGGAAGCTTTATTGTCACACCGCTGACAATATCATCCAAAATAAGATTCCAACGACGACCGGCAATAAAATTAGCAACTTTAATACGCTTCAAATACTCGGGATTGGTATCGTTAACAACGGCAAGCAACTCGCTTAAATGTTCCGGCGCCTGAGCACCGACTATCAACAAAATAGGCTCTCTCGTTCGAAAATCTGCATGAATGACTTTTCCGTCCTCATCCAAAGGATAAAACTTTTCATTCAACTGCCAAATTGCCGCCACCTGTTTTTCCTCTAAAGTGATATTCAAAATATTAGGGAAAAATCCGCGCCCCACATCCGCACTTTTCACCCACGGCAACTGTTCCAAACTGTGTTTGATGGCATAAACATCCATCTTTAACATATTGTCACCGCGTGTCACTCCAACGGCCAATTCCAACTCTGTCTTTGTCGTCCGCTGTCGTCCGGTCACAATAATGTCATCAAGTGTCAAACCTTGCTCTCCGGCCCAAAGATAAAAATCCTCCGTCAGACCCTGAATACGTTTGTTCACCAAATCGTTCTTCAAGGTCAGAATAACTGCCGCAACCAACAAAATAACCCCCAGCATCAACAGGTTTCCTAATAGCCGAAACGGCCACTCCCGTTCCAAGCAAACAACATTGGACACTGGTTGTATAAGAGGCTCATCAACTCCGGAAGATTGATTTTCAGGCTTTGCAGACATCGTTATTTACGCACACCCATTCTCTTGACTTCCCATTCCAGCGTAATGGAGGTCTCATCCCTGACACGGGCAACAATCGTTTCTCCAAGTTCTTCAATATCTGCCGCAGTAGCATGACCGGTATTCACTAAAAAATTGCAATGTTTATCAGAAACCTTTGCTCCGTTAACCTGCAATTCCGCACATCCGGACTTTTTAATCAACTCCCACGCGCGCAATCCCTCCGGATTTTTAAACGTCGATCCGGCCGTCCGAACATTATGCGGCTGACTTTTCATACGATACGCTTTTTGCTCTTCAATAATTTTCTGTGTTTGCTCCGGCGACTGCGGTTCGGTCTTTAATGTCAATGCTGTGATAATCCAATCATCAGGAAACAAACTTGAACGATACCCCAATGACAAATCTGATGCCGGAACATCTCGGATATTTCCCATCTCATCAACAATCGTCACCTTAAGCAAAACATCTTTAATCTCTTTGCCAAAACATCCGGCATTGGTTTTAATCGAACCGCCGAGATGCCCCGGAATAGAACACAAAAATTCCAACCCGCCAACGGCATTAGACAACATTATCTTTTTCAATTCAGAATTACGCATACCGGCACCGCAAGTTAAAATACCGTCCTGCAATTGATGTTTTTTATAAAATTTACTGTCCAACTTAACAACCACCCCGGGAACTCCACCGTCTCGCACCAAAAGGTTGGAACCTCCGCCGATAACAGAAACCGGAAGATTATACGGTTTATTTTTCAAAAATGCGGACAAATCCTCATCATCTTCGGGATAAAACATAACTTCTGCCGGCCCTCCGACCCCAAGCCATGTATGTTTGGAGAGTAAAACATTGCACTTATATTTTCCACGAACTTCCGGCAATAAATCCACCAGATTATTTTTACGAGCTTTCAAACCAAACATAGTCACCTCCTGAAGTTTTATTGACGGATAATTTCTTTCTCTATAGCATCGGCCAATCTCTCTGCCGCATTTTTTATACCAGCTTTTCTGGCATTGTCTGACATCTTTTGCAATTGCTCGGGAGCCAGAAAAACATCTTCAACAATTTTTTGAAGTCTCTCTGCCGTAAAATCCTTTTGCTTTATCGCAAAACCGGCTCCGGCATCTACCAACTCTTTAGCATTTGACGTTTGATGATCATCAGCGGCTGTCGGCAACGGAACCAAAACCGAAGGCACACCGGCAACAGCAATTTCACAAACGGAAGACGCCCCCGCCCGTGTTATAATCAAATGCGTCTGGCTGTACAACTCGGCCATATTATCAAAGAAAGAACGCACCTCAACCTGACAAGCAACATTTTTATAAGCTTCTCGCACGGCATCTTCCTCTCCTTTACGGCATTGCTGAAAAACAACCATCCTTTTTTGAAGCTTCTCATCCAACTGACTGATTGCCTGCGGAACAACCTCGCCAAAAACTTTTGCTCCCTGCGATCCCCCCAAAACCATAATCTGCATTTTTCCGTCATTTGACAAACCGACAAATTGTTGTTTTGCCAAATCAACAATTGCCGAACGAACGGGCATTCCGGTCAGAACAGACTTAACCCCCGATGGCGCATATTTAGTCTTGCGAAAACTTTGTGCAATCAACGAGGCATATTTACTCAAAAAACGATTGGTACGGCTCATAACAGAATTCTGTTCATGAATGATTAAACTCACACCGGACAACAACGCCGCCATACACGCCGGAAATGAGGCATACCCTCCAAAACCGACAACACAAGCAGGTTTTTCTCTTAACAAAATCCATCCGGCCTGCAACACACCGACACCCGTTTTCAGCAAACTCTTAACCTTAAACAACTTCGACTTTCCGACCAACGCTCCGGATAAAACGGCATAATTATCAATCTGCCCCAGCTTGCCTTTATAATTATCCTTTCCGCGCCCATCAGTAATCAATGCCAAACGATACCCGCGTTTTTCCAGCTCTTCCGCCAGAGCTTCTGCCGGATACACATGGCCGCCGGTTCCGCCCGCCGTTAACAGTACTAAAGGCTTGGATTGTTTTTTAACTGTTTTCATCTTTATCCTCCGCATGAACATTTTTGCGTGTAATCGCCAAAAGCATTCCCACCCCGAAAGCCGTCGCCAATAATGACGACCCTCCGTATGAAATAAATGGCAACGTCATCCCCTTTGTCGGCATCAAATGCAACGTTGATGCCATATTAATAATCCCCTGCAATCCAAAACTGGCGGCCAAACCGGACGATGCCATAACAATAAACAAATTGTTATCACGACTTGATATCAACATCGCCCTAATAACCACACAAGCATATAACGCAACAATCAACAAACACAACAACAAACCATATTCTTCCGCCGCCACGGCAAAAATAAAATCGGTATGCGCATCGGGAATATGCATCTTAACCACACCTTCCCCCGGTCCCATTCCAAATAAATTACCGTTTTGAAAAGCATCTAATGATTTACGCACTTGATAGCTCAAATTATTTTCCGATGCCAAAAATTGCTGTACACGAACTTGCACATGCGGAAAAATAAAATAAGCCGCCACCAAAGAACACAAACCGGCACCACCCAAAATCAACACCAAAACCATCGGCAATCCGGCCAAAAAGAATTGAAACAACCAAATTGTGCTCACAACAATAGACATACCGACATCCGGTTGCAACAACAACAACAACAACGTAAAACCAAACAAACCGATGGACAACGCATTCCCCGGAAAATCGCGATACCTTTTTTGCCCGTCAAACAACCATGCTGCCACCACAATAAAAGTCGGCTTAATAAACTCTGACGGTTGCAAAGAAAAACCCAAAATCCTGATCCACCGTGACGCCCCTTTGGTTTCTTCTCCCCAAAACAGTGTCATAATCATCAAGATAATGGTAACAATATAACCGACAATCGCCGTCCGTCTGATTTCCTTAAGCCCCTGCATGGACAAGAAAATCATCAAAGCATACGCCAGAGGCAAAAAGAATAATTGTCTTTTAATAAAATGAAAACTTCCGACCCCAATACGATTGGCCACCGCCGGACTGGCTGAAAAGTTCAGAAAAACGCCGATAGCAATAATCAGCGTTATCATTGTCAACAAGACCTTATCAACCGTCCACCACCAATTGGCGGCTATACTGCGACTATTTCGGGAAAAAGCAATCACCCAAACCTCCCTTTACTTTGTCTGCAAAGCCAATAAACCGATAACGACCAATACAGCGGCCACAACCCAAAAACGAATAACCACCCGAGTTTCCGGCCATCCCAATTGTTCAAAATGATGATGTATCGGAGCCATCTTGAAAAATCTTTTACCGCCGGTTCGCTTAAAATAAGCCACTTGAATCATAACCGACAAAGCTTCCACAACAAACACACCGCCGACAATCGCCAGCAAAATCTCCTGTTTGACCATAACGGCGATTACCCCCAATAAACCACCCAAAGCCAGAGATCCCGTATCCCCCATAAACACCTTAGCCGGCGCGGCATTAAACCACAAAAATCCCAAACACCCGCCGATAACTGCCGCACAAACGACGGAAATTTCCGCAGCCCGTGAGACCGGAGCCAGATAGAAGAATGAAACCAAATCCGACCCGCAAATATAAGCAACAATCATAAAGAACAACAAAGCCGCGATCATCAAACCGGAAGCCAAACCGTCCAAACCATCACTTAAATTAACGGCATTGGACGCACCGACAATAACCACCATGGCAAAAGGTATATAAAACCAGCATAAATTGATACTTAAATTAACAAAATAAGGAATATTCAAAACGAAACGACTGTCTTCCGGCGTCTCATAACTGACCACCGCCACTGCGATTAATGCCGTCGCAAACTGCAAAAACAGCTTCATTTTCGCAGACATGGCATTTGCCGTATTTTTTGTAACCTTAACATAATCGTCAACAAAACCGACAAAACCATAAACCAATAAAACGACAATGGCAATCCACACCCAAGGATCCGTCAAATCACAACATAACAACATAGAAAGAACCGAACTTCCCAAAATCAGCAAACCGCCCATCGTCGGCGTTCCTTTTTTGGTCAACAAATGCGACTGCGGCCCATCCTCGCGAATAGGCTGTCCCTTACCTTGATGAGCCCGCAAAAAATTAATCAGACGTTCGCCATATGACAAAGACAAAATCAAGGCAATAAAAAAGGCCAAAAACACTCTGGTATAAACGGTATTCAAATATTCTGGAAAAGAAAAACTGTTAAAAAGATATTGCAACATCGGAAAATTCCAAATTCTAGAGTTAAATTTGTATTGAGTATAAGCGCCAAAATCTAAAAAGAGTCTTAAATTCCGCAAAATAATTTGCCGACTTGCATTTATATTTTTTTATTGTTACATTAGCGGCAAAAGAAAGGATTTACCATGCAATCAGGAGCTCGATATCAAGCTGTTTTAGACCTTATAACTACAATTTTTGAAAACAAACAGCCCGCGGATAAAATCATCAACGACTATCTGCGTGCCAGAAAATACATCGGTTCCAAAGATCGCCGCTTCATTACCGAACAAGTCTGGTCACTCATTCGCAACCGCCGCAAACTGGAGTTCGATGCTCAAAGCACCAACCCGCGAAAAATATTCCTCATCGCCAACAAAAACAAATTGGAAGAAATTTTTGACGACAGCCAATACAGCCTGCCTCCTCTCGACGAAGAAGAAAAATCGTGGTTACAACAAGAAAACGACCAACCATATCCCGATGATGTTGAAGCAGAATGTCCGCAATGGCTATTCACCAAAATCAAAAATATGGAATTGTGTAAAGCGCTCAACCGTCCGGCACCGGCAGATTTCCGCATCAATTTTTGTAGCCGCGACGAAGCCTTGCGCCGTCTGGAAGCTGAGGGCATTTCTGCAACGCCGACACCATATTCTCCGCTCGGAATCAGAATAGACGAACGCATCAGTACCGGCAATTGCACGACTTATCAGGAAGGTATGATTGAGATTCAAGACGAAGCCTCTCAGCTGGCCTCTCTGCTCTGCGATGTCAGCCCCGAACACAAAATCATGGACTATTGTTGCGGTGCCGGCGGCAAAAGTCTCACCTTAGCCCACATTCTCAACAATAAAGGGCATATTCTGGCGCACGACATTAACGCCAAACGTTTGGAAGCCATAAAACCCCGCTTGCAACGCCTAAACGTCAAAAACATCGAGCTAACCGATATCGTCGCTTCAACCGACCGAGATTTTGACCGCTTTATTATCGATGCTCCCTGTTCGGGAACCGGCACATGGCGCCGCTCACCCGACGGCAAATTCCGTCTGTCCGCCAGTCTGCTGAAAGGTCTGACGAAAACTCAAGAAAAACTCCTTAATCTCGGCGCAGAAAAAACAAAAAGCGGAGGCCGGCTAATCTACATTACTTGCTCAATTCTTCCCGACGAGGACGAAGAAATTATTGACAAGTTCCTTACCTCTCACCCTGATTTTTCCCCCGTAAACATGAAAAAACTTTGGGAAGAAAAAACAGGCCTTCCCTATCCGCACAGATCAGAAAAATATCTAAAAATGTCTCCGCTTTCTACCGGAACCGACGGATTTTTCATCTGCGTCATGCAAAAACAATAAAATTAGACAAAAAGATATTGACCACCTTTTAAAAACATGCTACTTACAAAACATTCCAAATAACTATTATAGATTTATTCTATGCCCTCGTTGTATCCGGCAGTACAACACCAGAGGTTCACGCCGCAAAACCTATTTTAAATGGTTGAAGAAAACAAAAGAAAAAACGGTCCGCTGGAAACATCCGCGCAATGTATCGCCGTTATCCGCAAAGCCCAAGAGATCAACCTTCTCTTCGCCAACCGGCATAATTGCCACATCAACAAAGAACAATTTGCAAGCTTGGAGAATGGAGGCTACCTCACTATCGGGAGCAGCACTCAAAACGACATCGTCATCACCGACGTAACCGCGCCCCGTGCTTGCATCGATCCGCTTCACTGTTTCGTTTACAAAAAAAACGACGCATACTGGATCTATGACTGTTCAACAACCGGCACTATCGTTGCGCTCTAAAAAAAGCGCCACTAAAAAAGCTTCTCATTAAAGAGAAGCTTTTTTGTTTGACTTACAATTCTTTTCCGTTTTGCCTGTAAACATAAGAAATAATCTCAGCCACCGCAGCAAAAGCTTCCAACGAAATTTCTTCATTAATATCAACAGTCTTCAAAATCTGCACCAAATCGGCATCTTGGCGAATTTCTATATCATTATCCAAAGCCAGTTGCACAATTCTCTCGGCAACTTCCCCCTGCCCTTTAGCCAAAACCGTCGGAGCATTATGCTTATCTTTCTCATACCCCAATGCCACGGCATAATCTGTGGAAAAGCCTAAACCGTTCTTGTTTTCAGATGCATTTTCGCTATGATTATTATCAGACATAAGCACCTCGCTGTTTACTTTGCTTTAAGGTAATAACTTTTGTCCTGCTTGGCAAGTGTTTTAAACGGCATGGTTTTTGCATGTTTACCATATGTGGGGATATATGGTTTTGGGGAATAAAACAATGAATTTAGCAAATCTTTCCGTTTTCGGATTGGCTCAAAAAAATATGGAATATCTGTCGGCCAGAGAAAAAGTCATTGCCGGCAATATTGCTAATGCCAGCACACCGGGATATCTTCCTAAGGACATCACCAAACCCGAGTTCAGCAAACATGTTGTTGCCAACCTTCCGATGAACACCACCAACCCCAAACACTTAACCGGTAATTCTTTCAAAAAAGAAATGCAGATTTACACTCCACCGGTCGATTCTGCCCTAACAATCGACGGCAACGGTGTCATTTTGGAAGAACAAATGAACGAAGCCAGCAAAACCAGCAGTGAATATAAAAAGATGATTACCATCTACAACAAATACAAAACACTGTTGCAAATAGCCAACACCAAGATTAACACTTAAGAGGAAAGCCGCAAATGTCAGGAAACTTAACAGTCAGTGCCGATATCGCCGCTTCCGGAATGAAAGCTCAAGCCGAACGCTTAAAAGTCATTGCCCAAAATATGGCCAATGCGGAATCAGTCTCCACCGAAAAAGGCGGACAACCTTATCGTCGTCAAGTCGTCAGTTTTCAGAATTATGTTGATGCGGCAACCGGCGCCGAAATGGTTCGCGTTGATAAAATTGTCAAAGACATGTCTCAGTTTGAAAAAAAATACGCCCCCAGCCATCCGAGTGCTGATGCTCAGGGCTATATCTCTCTGCCCAATGTCAACCCGTTGGTTGAAATGATGGATATGAAAGAAGCTCAGCGCGCCTATGACGCCAATATGAATATGTTAAAAACCGCGCGGGAAATGAACGCCAGCGTTTTGGATATATTAAAATAAATTAAGAGGATAAACGAATGATCAGCAATATCTCTAATGCATTAAACGCTTACCAACAAGCTTTGGGTCGCATCGGTACCCAAACTCAAAAAGTTGAGCAAGAAGTCGTTAATCCCACCGCCGGATTTGGTGACATGGTAAAATCCGCCATTGAAGACACCACCGCACTGCATAAGCACAGCGAACAAATGACCATCCAAGGCATCCAAGGCAAAGCCGATATCCAAGATGTTGTTTTAGCCGTTTCTAACGCTGAAAGCGCCTTAGAAACCGTTGTTGCCGTCCGCGATACAGCCATCAAAGCTTACAATACCATCATGCAAATGCCGATCTAATGAGACTTCCGCAAGCCATTCTTTTTGACTGGGACGAAACTTTGGCTCATACACGTGAAGCCGTGTCAGAGGCTATTGAACACACCTTGCAAAAATATCATAAAGAACCGTGGGAAATCACAAAAAACAAATACCGCGACAAAACCAAATCTTTCAAAGAAAATTTTCCCAACTTTTTTGGAAAAGATGCCGTGGTGGCTTATCAAGACTATCTGGACTACTATCAAAAACACTGTTTTTCCCAAGTCACCCCAAACGAAAACGCCGCTGACTTTTTAACACTATGCCACAACAAAGGTATTAAACTCTACATCATATCCAACAAAGAGAAATCCCTCCTTCAACATGAAGTCAAACAATGCTTTCCCTCCACTCTGTTTGAAAAAATCCTTGGCAACGGTGATGCGCCGCAAAACAAGCCTGCTCCGGCTCCTGTCTTTAGTGCGCTACAAGACTCAACCATTTCCATCACCCCGCAAAATGTCTGGCTCATTGGAGATAGCAAACAAGATACAGATTGCGCTTACCAAGCAAACATCCAACCAATCCTGCTGGGTAAAGGAAATTTTATGGATAAAACCTACCTCCGAGAAAAACAAACAGCGCCTCTCCCGTTGCTCAATTTTTCCAATTTCCACGAAATTATGACCTTTCTAAGCCAATTGTCATAAAAACGTAACACTTTTGTACATTTTTTGTCTTGAACGACAGGAATTTTTATGATATAAAAGTAAGTGATATAAATTCTTATAACACTATTGTATCTATGTTAAAGTTCATTTTTAAACCACTCAAGTGGTTCGTTCAGCAAGAAGCTGCCCTGAAAGCACTCATCCTCGGTATCCTCAGCCTTATCGGCTATGGCACATTCCTCGTTCTGGATTACTACTTCCAGATTCGCCCAGAAAGCCTCTTCGGAAAACTTTCCCGCGAAGGTCTTTGCCTCCTCCTCGCCGTCTCGGCTATCGGATTCTTCGCTTTTGCAGCAACAGTCGCCGTAAAAAAAAGAGGAGAATGCTGGGAAAAAAACTACTCTCGCCGCTTCTGGTATCAAGAGATTTGTTTCTTTACCAGTATCGCTGGGTTCCTCGGGTTTGGCGCTCTTGCTAAAGTGACTTGGACTGTACTCCACACTTTCGGCTGGGCTGACATGCCTCTGACGGATTTGTGGTACGCACTTATCCCCGGCGCTTTCTTTCTGGCGATTGCCCTGATAACTTTCCTTATCAGAATTATCATCGCAATATGGAAAAGCGCCTCAGATTATATATCTGACCAGTGGAGAAATGCCTAAAAATGAGCCCCCGCACACAACATTGTGGACGGGGGCTTTTCTTTTCTCAAAATTAATTATTAAAATAATCACGCAAATATGTCGCTAAATCAGCAATATTCACCCGATGTTGTTCCATAGTATCTCTGTCACGAACAGTAACCGATTCCGGCTGATTTTCAATCGTCTCAAAATCAACGGTTAAACACAACGGTGTACCAATCTCATCATGACGACGATAAGCCTTACCGATATTGCCGGTATTTTCCAAAGCCACACGACCAATACCTAACTTCAAAAGATTTTGTTTGATCTCATGACATTTTGCCATAATTTGCTCATTATTCTTTTTCAAAGGAATAACTGCGACTTTAATCGGAGCCAAATGTTTCTTCAGCTTCAACACGATACGGCTGTTGCCGTCTCCCAACTCTTCTTCGGTATAAGCTTCGGTCATAACCGCCAGCACACCGCGATCAACCCCCATAGAGGGCTCAATCACAAAAGGAACAACCCATTTATTGTTATCATCCATAATGCACAACTTCTGAGTTGAATCAGAATTTGCATGACAATGAGATGTCAAATTCATCTCATCCTGCGCTTTGGTATGATTACCCAAATCATAGTCTGTACGATTGGCAATACCTTCCAACTCTTCCATACCGTGAGGAAACTGATATTCAATATCATAACAAGCTTTGGCATAGTGAGCCAAATCATCTTTCGGCGTGGTATAAATATTGATATTTTCACGCTTCAATCCTTGCTCTTCCCACCAGTTAATTCTGGTTTCTTTCCAATATTCATGCCACTTTTCGTCTTCCCCCGGCATTACAAAATATTCCAGCTCAGCTTGCTCAAACTCACGAACGCGAAAGATAAAATTACGCGGAGTAATCTCATTGCGGAAAGACTTACCAATCTGGGCAATACCAAAAGGCAATTTACGAGATGTTGAATCCACAACATTTTTAAACTGTGTAAAAATAGCCTGAGCCGTTTCCGGACGCAGATAACCGAAAGATGAACCATCATCAACCGGACCGATGGCCGTTTTAAACATCAAATTAAACGGACGAGGTTCCGTTAAATCCGTAGAACCGCAATTAGGACATTTACCGTCAATATGATCAGCACGAAAACGTCCCTTACATTTTTTGCAATCAACCATCGGATCAGAAAAAGTATCTTCATGCCCTGAATAATGTAAAACTTTTTGATTAGTCAAAATAGCCGCATCCAAACCCTCAACATCGTCACGTTCATAAATCATTGAGCGCCACCAAGCCTGTTTCAGATTATTTTTTAATTCAACACCTAACGGACCGTAATCATACACTCCCTGCAGACCACCGTAAATATCAGCATTCTGAAAAATAAATCCCCGACGTTTACACAGAGAAACCAACTGATCCATCGTTTTTGCGACCATTTTTATAATCCTCATCTATTCATAGTAAAATTTTAACTTATTTAGTATTATAATGATTATTCTTAAAATGCAAGCGGAGATAACAAAAAATGGCAAAAACCAAAGTAGCTTTTATTTATGACTTTGACGAAACCCTGAGCGTAACATACATGCAGGACTACATCCTCATTCCTTCGCTCGGAATGAAACCTCAAACTTTTTGGAATAAAGCCAACGCTTGGTCTCGCCAAAATTGTGCCGATCAAATCACCGGTAGCATGTACTACTTCAAAAAAGTAGCACAGGAAAAAGGTATCAAACTGACGCGCGAATACTTTGCTGACGCCGCCAAAACCATCACCTATTTTGAAGGGGTGGAAGAATGGTTTGAACGGATTAATGAATATGGCAAACAACTGGACTTACAAATTGAACACTACATCATTTCTTCCGGTTATGAAGAAATTTTGGAAGGCTGTTCCATCCGCAAACATTTCAAAGATGTTTTTGGTTGCTCCTATGTCTTTGGGGCTGACGGAACCCCGGAATGGCCTGCACGCATCGTAAACTATTCTACAAAAACCCAATATTTATCAAAAATAAACAAAGGCTTAGGAAAACTTGAAGACCGTGCCGTTAATGAATTTATGCCTGACGAAGAAAGAGCCATCCCATTCACCCGTATGATTTATTTTGGTGACGGAATGACCGACATCCCGTCAATGAAGCTGACCAAACAAAGAAACGGCATAGCCATCGCCGTATATCGTCCGAAAAGCCAACACAAAAAAACGGCGATAAAATTACTGACGGATGGACGCGTCAACTTCGCCCTTCCCGCTGATTATCGCGAAGACAAGCAGATTGATAAAGTCGTCAAAACAATTTTAGATAAACTGGCCACCGAACGCGATTTGGAAATCCTCAAAGCTAAGGAAGAAAAGAAAAAACTCCTCGACCTCCGCAAAAAATAAAAAATCACATGTCTAAAATCATACCATCATATGCCGGTTCAAAATAATCCGGCATATGTTTTTTTATATCATCATAATCAACTCTGGTAGACAAATGTGTTAAAACAACTCGTTCTGGGCGCACTAACTCGGCAACACGCTTAACATTTTCCAGGTTACTGTGACCGTTTTTCTCATATACCAAACCATTGTTACACTCAATAACCAAAAGTTTGACTCCCCGCAATGCGGCAACCCCCTCTTCCGGCATATTCTCCCAATCAGTCACATAAGCAAAATCGCCACAACGCAGAGCCGAGCAATGCAATCGATGATGCGGCACTTGAAATGTCTGAAACCTCACGCCGCAACACTCAAAACTACCGCTATCCGGCAACAGCTTCCAGCGCAAACCAACACCATCAGGCTCTCCGCCATTAAACAAAAATCCAAAACAAGTTTTCAATTCCTGCTCTGTTTCTGCAGAAGACCACACTTCAACCGGATGCCCCAACATCTTACTCACACGCGGAAGCTCCGGAACACTGGCGATGTGATCATAATGCCCATGGGTCAAAAACACGGCATCGACATCCGTCAAACCGACTTGATTAACTTGCACACGAAACTCCGGTCCGGCATCAATAATAAACTTACGTCCGGCAACCTCAAAATACACCGAAGCGCGACTACGATAATTCCGTGGATTATCGGTACTAAGCCCCCGCCATTGATTAAAAGCCATCGGAGAACCATAAGCAGAACCGGAACCCAAAACCACAACTTTCATCTTTAATTCCTTGCCTTAGATTGAATAAAACCAAACACCGGATACAAAACTTTAGCCAAGCGTTGCGGAGATGTTTTTTCCCGCTCAACGCCTTCAACAAACTCACGCACACCTTTGTCTTGACGTGCTTTCTCTCTTTTTGACAGAAGCAACATACAATCAACCATCGCATCCCGATCCTTAAAATCAACATTAGCCATCATCAATTCCAACAACTCTTTTTGTGTTTGACAATCTTTCAGCTTTTCACAATTTTGAAATAACGGATTGGAAAACAACTTATGAACATCAGGAAAAGCATTTTGCAAAATCCCCTGCTCACCCAGATTTTTAACAAAATGATGACGATTTTTAACACGACGCAAACTGGCAACCAAGCGAGACAAACATCGAACTTTATCTTGCGGAACATAATGATAACCGGATTTAAATGAGGCAGTGATGCGGTCTACCGTCTCTTGATTCAATCCGTTGAGAGAAATATCAAGATTATATTTTCCGCTCAAAGCCAAAAAACGGCGCAATACATTATATGCGCCTTCTTTCTCCGGACCACTGACAATTTTCACAACACCACGCTTAATTCCGTCTATCGCTCCATAACGATCCACAACCGCATTGGTATAAGAACCTCCTCGTTGCTGAAACCGAGCATAAATACGTTCAACATTATAAATACCGTTATCCTCAGGATCCATACAAGAAAAATCTATCATCCCCAATTGCGGATGAGAAATAACCGCATAAATATTATGAGTCCGCATCACATCGGAAACAGCACACCCTTTACGCTCCAAATTCTGTAAAGTCTGATAGAAACTCTCTTCATCTCTGACACAAATATCATAATCGCTTATTTTTGCCTGCTCATCAACTAACGGATCAAGAACAGCGCCCCCCAAAAGAAAAGCTTCCGACAAACCGGCATCACGCATAAAACGTTCAACACTTTGGGAAACCCTATTGGCACACCTCATGAAATTCTCCTCAAAAAAGTAAAAAGCACCATGTCTGATAAATCATTATCAGAATCAAGACATAACAATGCTTCCTTGGAATAATTTCAAGGCACTATACAACACTCAAATCAGAAGAACAGCATTATTAACAAATAATCCCCAAAAAACTTAAAAAACCGCCAATAAAAAAAGTTTTATAAAAATAACAAAAAATGCTTGCCAAATAAAAAAAAGTGTCTTAGATATAGGACATCCACATTGATTGGGGTGTCGCCAAGTGGTAAGGCATCGGCTTTTGGTGCCGACATTCGTTGGTTCGAATCCAGCCACCCCAGCCAGACTTGACAAGAGCCTATTTTAGCCAGTGCTAAGATAGGCTTTCTTATTGAAATATCTACATTTTTACCGTCTAATAAAATTTCCGAACAAAGTAATTTTAAAACCTGTTGTTTTTTGTCGTTGTTCAGAAAATTCCATATCTGGTCTGACATCAAAAGCAAGCCAGCCAAGTATTTGAGCGTTATCAGACCTTGTTTAGTCAGATGACTATAGTCGGTTAATCGCTCTTCCAGTTTTTTCTTATCCTGTCTGTATTCGGTTAGTTTTTTGGTATATAAATCCTGTGTAATACTGCCTTCCGTAAACAGGTCTATCAACCTGCTTTCCTTTTCTGCAAAACCTGCAATCTGCCTGTCCAATGCCTTCTTGGCTTCTATTTCCATTTTATGGTCTTTGTAAATTTCTTCATCCAAACAGGCAACCAATTTCTCGACAACGCTTTTAGGCATGTTTTTAAACGTTTTTAATGCCTCTCTCACTTTTTCAACCCCATTTTCCTCTCTCGTCCGATAGCCTCCGCATTGCGGACAAAAAAGGTATTTATAAACGACTTTTTCTCCGCCCTTCTTTTTCGCCGGATGTACATTGATATCTGTCGAAACAACACCACCGCATTTTTTACAGCGAACCAATCCTTTGAATACATATTCATGCTTCTGCACCTTATGATTTGCCTTACCTTCCAAAATTTCCTGACACCGTTCAAACGTATAGCTATCCGTCAGCCGCGGATAACAATGCGGATAATATTGCCCGCCACTGAACATCTCCCCGACATAAAAACGGTTGCTTAATATTCCGCGGATAGTCTGCTTATGAAGTTTCTTGCTGTTTTTCATCTTAAGCCCCAAGTCCGCGGCTTTCCGCGTTATCTGCTCAAGATTATAGGTACCAATCGAAAATTCCTTAAACAACCGCGTAATGATGAAATGGTTGTCCTCATCCAACACAATATCGCTGTTACCATTGGCATCCCTTACATTTTTATAGCCGACTGGTGCGTGATGTGGCCATTTTCCCTCTTTACGCATTTTTTCAAAGCTGCGTATTACATTATCACTCATCGTGTCTGTTTGCGACTGCGCAACTGTAATCCGAAAGTTCCACATCATCTTCTCATGAGCTTTGGCATTTTTCGCCATAATTGCTTGTTCCGTCTGAAAATGAATTGCAATTTTTTCTTTTTCAATCAGCTTATTCAAAACATCATATTCCTTGAAGCTTCTTTGCAACCTATCAACTTTGTCACAAACCAAAGCAACCGGATTTTTATATTTTTTTATAAAATTTATCATATTATAAAATTCTTTTCGTTCACCTCTGGTCGAACTTTCAACAACGGTAAACTGCTTAATAATTGTCAACCCTTGCCGAATACAATAATTCTTTACCCGGTCTTCCTGAGCATCAAGCGAATAACCTTCTTTCTGCTCTCTGCTTGATACTCGTATCCATAAAACGGCATGCTTTATATTTTTATCATTCACAACTTTTGCAGCTTTTCTTCCCATATTCTTACCTTTCCGTATTAAAATTATACTTTATTTTAAGATTCATCATTTTGACAGGTCAAGGAAGGCCGGATGTATTATCCAGCCTCCACTGGCCTAATTTGTTTTATGCTGCGACCTTCACCTCCGTTTCCTTGTTGGCAACTCTACCGAGTTCCCTGTCCAACTTCTTTTGAACAGCATCAAAAATCATGTCATTGACTAAAGAGGTATATTTATGTTGATACAGTCTTCCGCCACTTCTCATGTACCCAGAATAAAAAGTATTCCGCAGCATATGAAGCAATGTTCTTCGGCTGATTAAACTACCAGTAGTTGTATACAGAGGTAATGATTGAGCAATTTCAAGCAAATTTTTGATGCTGATTTCTGACCGTAAATAGGTATCAAATAGAAACTTAACTTTGTCAGCCTGTTCATCCGGCAGAATCCAAGGGCACCAACTTGGACGGCAATTTTTATATCCTATCGGTGCCTTGCCTGGGTAAAATCCATTCTCACGCATCGTTTGCAAAGCCTTTTTATCCTTTTCAGACTTGTCTGCAGAAAAATGCTCTGCTTTAGCAATCAACTCTCTGTATTCATATATATCATCCGCTGTAGAAAATAGTGAGATTACAATATGTTCTTTGACAAAGTGAATTTCGACTTTACCTGTTTGCACCAACTCGTCCAATAAACTCATGTGATTAAAGTTCCGGGCTAAACGGCTAGATTCCGACAAAACCAAAGCTACAGGCGTTACTTTTACTTGCTGGATTAAATCTAATATCTCATTAAATTTCGGACGTCTTTTAGTAAAGGCGCTTTCAATTGCTTGCTTATTTTGTATGATTTCAAAATTCTTACTTCGGCAATACTCTTTACAGATGGCTTCCTGTTCAGAGAGAGAGTTACCGATATTCTGCTTTACAGAAGAAATTCGGCACATAATTATTGCATTTTTAGCAAAATCCATCTCTATTTCCTTTCGTTAAAGTTATGATTTGATTTTCATTAATAGCTGCGGTTATGCCGTCCAAATCCGGCTGCAGCCAGTTGTTTTGCGGTTCGAGCCGGTTAATCAGCCGAAACAGTTCATAAATTGCCGGTGAAAAAGAGTTCCCCGCATGTAGCCGCAATTCTCGTTTGCCCATCGTCTTCAGTATCGTTACTAAACCGACAAGCTGCAGGGCTTTTAGAAACTTATATTTGGCATCCAGCAGACGCTTGAATAAATCTGCCGAATTTTCTTCGCTTAACTGCTGATATCTGACAGCCGCCAAAATTTCATTCCAATAAACCAGCGTAATAGCTCGGCAAATTTGACTGCTGAAAAGATTTTGGAATGTCAGCTCCGGAACTGGAAGCCCCGCTTTGCTGATGGCTTGGCGGATATTCTCAGAATTGCCTAACTGAATTTCAACCCGTAAATATTGGCTTGAGCCTAGGGCTGCCATATCAATTGTCTGGGCATTTTCGGAACTGACAGCCCGACTTTTACAATACCGGGCTTTTTGAATATCTTTGAGTTTATCGTAAATAACGACATTCCGGTGTCGGGCTAAAAAATGCAGCGAATGCCCTTCGTTTCGGTATGACACCTTGGTACAATCGAGCCGACGGCTGATGTCAGCTTTGTTCAAATATTGTAAAATCACACAGGGTGCGACTTTAACCAAGACATTCTTACCAAAGTCAATCCTTACAACTTGTGCCGACCGCAACACTTGAGACGAAGCATCAACACCCATCTCGTGAAGCCGTAATGCCAAAATGCTGATGACATCTTCAAAGTCGGCATCGCAAACTTCTTCCAGATTGTTGGGCGGAAAATGCAGAAGTTTCGGTGTGGAAAATTCAATTTTCAACTTAACGCTGAAACCTCCGTGCCGCAGCACGCTGCTTAATGACAGCCTAGGGTAGTAATGCTGTTGCTGCTCTTCACGCGTTGCAAAGTTATAGCAGGTCACAGCCTCCGCCCCTTGCATATCCCAGAGGATTTGCGGATTAGGCTTAAAACGCCCAAGCTCTGTTATTGTGATGTCCGTGTAATCGACCAGCAAAACGCAGGTATCACAGACATTTTTATTATTTGTGCTCATTGACAGACCTTCCTTTCATTTGAGCATTGATTAAAACTTCCAACTCAGGATTTTCCTGAGCGGCCTCATGTAATATCTTCAACAGAGCAACAAGACTTTTGCCTGCATCGACAGCTTCATCCGCCGTCAAGTCAGGACAACACTTCAAAATCTCATTATTTAGCGCTTGGTAATTCAAGACAGAGCTCTCCGTTGATGTTATTTACGGGGGCTCTTTACAAGATGATATTCTGAAAATTAACTATATTTAGAAAAAAAAGATAAAAAAAATCCTATAAATTCACATAATTACAAATAGTTATGTATTTTATTTTTATAGGATAATATATATATTTTAATATGATAACAGACATCAAAAAAACACTCTTTCATAAAAGAAAGAGTGTTCTCCAACTAAAGAAATACCCTAAGGCCTTTTCTTTAGGCGCTCATCCGATGGATAAAAGGCATCTCGGTTCGTACATTCTGGACTTGTTTTATACAAATTCCATGTAGCATATGTATTTGCCAATACTTGTAGCATAACTTTTAATAGTGCACTATCGCTTTTTTCTAACAAGCTCATAATTTTCCCTGTAGTAGTTGTTCTCTTTGGATATAATGATATTATGAACTCATCAAACTGATAATCTAAAGCTTCAGACAACGACATTAATGTAAGTAGACTTGCATCAACCTCGCCTTTTTCAATCTTGTAAATTGTATTAACATTCACATGAGATTTTTGAGCTAAGAGCTGCAACGAATATTTCTTTCTCTGTCGTAGTTCCGCTAATTTTGCCCCAATTTTCTTTACTCGACCGATATATCTCTTTTTACGATATTCTCTTTGTTCTGATTTATATTTATTTGTCATTTTATTGCCTTGCTTTAATGTTTATAAAATAGCAAAAACCGTTTTCCTTTCAAAGTCAAATTATTAGAAATATTTCCCACAAAAAACAGCCCCGAATAAGAAATATCCGGGGCTGCTTAGTTTTAGTGATTTAACGCTTAAAATTTATACTTAGCGTTAATCAATCCTGTGTGGTCTTGGTAAACCACCTCAGATTTGAGGTGTTTATAACATTAATATACTAATTCACTATTGCCGCATAGGGCATCAGACATATAAACCGCTCCCAAGACACTTCGGTTGGTATAATCTTGGTTATCTAAGGGGTTATTTTCATTTTTGCTATAATATTCAGTCGGCACCAACTTACCACCTCGTTGCTCAAAATTGATTCTAAAAATATCAGATACTTTAATTATTAGGGCAGAACCTTTAACCGAAAATGAATAATTTTCTTGTTTACTAAATCTGTTATCTGCCATTGATAATAATGACATACCGATAATGACATCCTCAATTTTGCAGTCCTTTTTAACCAAACTTTCAACTGGCATTCCAATCATAGATGGCGCAGACTTTTTAAATCTGCCATACAATTTCGACTTATTAAAAGTTTTCATAAATTCAGCTTTTTGTTTCGTGTAATTTTGTTCGATTTTCAGTTTATGCCGAAGATTTCCGGCCATCCAGGCCTTAATCTCTCCATGAGCCCAGTAGCTCTTTAACTTTGTCGTTTTTTCCCTGTCTTGAATAAAATCATTTTTTAAACAAAAACCGGCGACTTCATTCAATATTCCATAACTATCATAAGTTTCGCCATCCCTTTCGCTCAAGTCTTTCATTTTCTTATCGCGATAAAAAACAGAGGGCATTTCAAGATAGCTATTGATTACAAGATTAGCTTGCGGGATATTGACTGAGGACAAACCATTTCTTGTTTTAAGCTTATCATTCACATTCAGAATTTCTGTTTCCAGTTTTATAAGTTTATCCCAATCATAATTTTCCACATACTTATTCTCAAAGCTTTTGCATCTTCCCACGCCTAATAATTTTTTTGTGGGAATGCTAAATTGACTAAAATAGGCTCCCTGTTTCTCATCATTAATTATGGCGCAACCGCTAAGCATAAGCATTATCATTAAAAACTTTTTCATAGTCCTCTCCTCTAATTATTCATAATCTTCAACGCCGTTCTCTGTCATTCGATAGTATAAAACACCATCTCTGGCCTTGCCATCGACATCCCAGAACAACGCTTCAATACTGGCACAATTAGTTTCTTCCAAATCCAAATCTGCCCCAACTTCTACCCTTTGTTTATCACCGTTGTTAGCATCTTGAATAAACTCTCTTAAAACAAACTGGACACTCCGCCCCCCTTGAGGAAAGCAAAACCTTCTATAAACAGTTGTCTTATATACATCTCTGATTGAATAAACATCAGTTATTATTTCTGCATAAATTGGCCTGTCATTCCGCACGCCATCCATCTTTGTACATTGGGTTTTAATGCTTGAAACAACTTCTTTTCCATCACATGCCGAAATATAGTTAGCCTCAGGAATTTCAAAACCATACTGCTCATGGTAAGCACCATACACAGCAAAAATTATGACCATTATTCCTACAACATAAAGAAATTTATGCCAAAGATATTTTAGTTTTTCCATTTAGTTTCTCCCTTTTTCTAATTCTAACAAAAATAAAAGTCGCCAAAGTTCCATGGCGACCGGGAGTTAGTAACTGCACTATAACAGCATGATGCTTTTGGCATAATGCTTGGACATAACATCATCTCCCGGTCATAAAAACCGGAAGAAGTGTTTTTTGATTTCGGTCTGCCTTCTAAAATCTCAGACCGTATAGTGAAGAGGTTACTACGCCCCAGTCCGACAATCGAACCAGTTTTATATTAGGTTAAACCGGGAAAAAAAGTCAAAGAATTTTTTTTAATATTCAAGTCCGTCAACTCATTATATAATTTTAGTTTTATAATGAGTCCTTATTTTTTAAGCGTTGTAAGACTTTAAGCCTGGACTTTTATTTTATACTCATTATAATTTATTACATAAATTCAATAACATAATGAGTTTGAGGCAAAAAATGGCACTTAATAAACAGGCAAAAATCCTCACGCCAAAGCAGCAGGAACTGACATTGAGCTATTTGGAACGGACAAGATATCCGCTCCGCAACAAAATTATTTTTATGCTTAGTTACAAGGCCGGATTGCGGGCAAAGGAAATAGCGAATCTAAACTGGCTGATGGTTTGCGACTCGGAAGGAAACTTGAGCCGAGAAATTAACCTTATTAATAAGGCATCCAAAGGTAAACAATCTGGTCGGATTATTCCGTTGCATAAAGATTTGGCGGTCTTATTAGCGGAATTGCTAAGCAGACAACAGAAGAATAAGCATTTTAATTTGACGAATCGGATTATTACGACAGAACGCGACAATAAGACCAGCCCGCAGGCAATCGTCAATTTCTTTTATAATTTATATAAGGAAATCGGGTTTGAAGGCTGCTCCTCGCATAGCGGCCGCAGAACCTTCATCACCACTGCTGCTAAAAATATCAGCCTTGCCGGCGGAACCTTAAACGATATCCGCATGTTGGCCGGACATTCCACCCTTGCTACCACCCAACGCTATATTGAATACAATACCGATGCACAGAAGAAAATTGTGGAGATGGTTTAAGAAGAACGCATACAAGATGGTGATGAAACTACAACACATCCATCAAATTTTAAACCATATATTCCATTTTTGAATTTTTGATGTTCTTCCGTTGATGCTTGATTATCCCATAAAAAAGCAACAAGTTTACATTTTTCATATTCTTCAGATGCTGTATATAGAGTTTTGTCCGCAGCTAATTCTTCAGTCAAATCAGCAAATGTTTTTGCTTTACCTTTTCTATATTTCACCTCAATTATCAAATGAAGTTCAGGAATATAAAGATCAGCTCTAGGATTCTTATGCCCCTGTTGTGGAAGATTGATTTCTTTTTGTATTCTCGGAAAAATTGGTGCCAGCATCACATACAATAAATTTTGAACATGATATTCATTTTCTATAAGCCATTTTACAGGTGGACTGGTTTTTGTTTTGGGTTTTTCTTCCCAAGTCCAGCAATTCAATCCCATCGAAATATTTTCCATAAAGGAAATTAAATTTTCCAAACTCCAATTATTCGCTGGAACCGTTGCTTGTTCTTCTGAAATATGATTAAAAATATAAATTAAAGCAGCTATTAACCACACAGAAGAAATATCCTCTACCTTAGTATATATCTTCCAGAACTCTGCAATGCAAAAATCTTTCAAATCCGTCTGTAATTCATATAGCCCTTTGTAATGCAGTAATAAAAGCACGACAGGAGAAGAAACTTTATTTGAAATATCCTCATTCAGCACAAATTTTGCCAAAGTTTCTTCATGTAAATTGAATTTTTGTTTTTTAACTGCAAATCTTAAAAAATTTTCAATCCAGCTATTGAAGGCTCCTATTAAAATATCATTTTTTGATGCTGCTACAGCTAACTTAATTCCCAATAAACCAATAACATCATAATGCCATGGCATAGGCACTCCATCAATTTCTGCAGCACATTTAAATAATCGGCTTAATTTTTCTTGATTACAAATGCCATTAAATCCATTGATTGCACACTCATAAAAGTCTGCATCATTAAAAACATTTTGTGTACTCAATCCTAAATATTTTACAAAGGCATCTACATTAGTATTTGTTCCACAACCTTGGATAAGCTTCTCATTAAGATACTCTTTAATATGATAGTTATTATTTACAGAAACCATTTAGCCCTTCCTGTCTTTTGAAATAAGCAGCTATTATCCCATTTGGGTAATTGATTTAACCAGCCTAAACTATAAGCAATTAAATTTGAATACATTATTGTAACTGGTAATGGTGCTACAAAATAACTTCTCCAAGAATGAGCCGAAAAATTAAATATTTGATTGCTCAGATATTTAATATCCTTAAATGTAGAATCTTTATGAACACTTGCATAAACACATTGAGGGTGGCCATCATTAGTTTTTTTAAGTTCTGCACCCCCTGTTAAACATAATAACATGGCATAATCTGAAATTTTAAAATACTGTCCCCTAGTTGGTGCCAAACATCCCTTGTTTTCATTATCCCTATTTGTATCAAAAGTTTCCCATAAATGTTCTTTCGATAATTTTACAAATGCATATTCAATATTATACTCTTTGAATTTCTTTATAACATCTTTTACTGCTTCAATTTCATATCCATTAAACTCTTTTACCATAGAGTGAAAGACAATTCTGATAGTATCACCTTCTACCCAACTCATCGATGCTTTAACTTTATCAATTGTAGTTTCCAAAACATTTGCTAGTTCGTCTTTATATCCATCAGGAAAAACCGCATTAGATTTTCCAGTAAGAATATATTGACCGCTACCGCTAAATACTGTTGTTATTCCCATAACTCTATTTTTTCTGGTATTCTGCTCGCCTTCAGAAATAAATGCACTACCAATTCCTATTACCAACTCATGTACAACGGTTGGTATTGATTGCAATAACCAAGGGACACCGCCCATTTTTGCATATGTAGCTAAAGCCATATTATTTAATGAATATCCTAAGGTTATATCATTTTGTTGAAGTGTCTCTATTGTAAAATCCTGAACCGGTATATCACGAGCCATCAACATTGATTTTGCGGTAAAATAAGGATTATCCTTGACATTCAAATCTTTAAATGATTTTTCAATTTGAACCAATGCTAGATCCCATAATTTCTCGCCAGCCTTATATTCCAAAGCATTTTCAATGGCTTTTTTATATCCTGCAGGTGTATTTGATGCAAATGTAAATATTTTAACAGTACTTCGGCCAATTCCAAATTTTCCTTCTAAACCATTACTAAAATATTTATGTTCATTAATTCCACTCAGAAATTTACGAACAAATTGTTCAACTTCTCCTTGCCTTGATTCTGAACAAATTACACATATCGCAGGGTTATTTCTGTCAAAGTGAGCTTTTGTATAAGGGCCAAATTTTTTCAAACCATATTCTATTCCTGTTGCAATAGAACTATTTGCAAATGTAAATTGCGGTTTTTCAAAATTATTTATTTTAGAAGTGATATTAAAAAGTTCCTCAATTTGGATTCCATTATTTTCAAAAAATTGAGATTTTTTAAGAAAATTTGCAAAAGCTTTAATCTTGCTAAATTTGTTTTTACCGTTACTAAAAGCGGAAACAGCATTATACAACTTCTCGTTTATTTTTTGAGCAGATGTCCTATACAAAAGACTCAAATAATCTTTAATATTTTTATAGCTTGGTATCAAAAAAAGGCTATCTGAAGCATAATTCTGGCTATCGCCATTTGTTTCACAAATAATATTATTTCCTTCATAGCTTTTAATTTTTCCAACTTTTTTTCTTTCACCATTAGGTAAATTTATATAAGCCTTTCTTCCGATTAAATTAAAACCTTTAGAATAAAAATAATTACATGGATAGCTTGTCTGATATCTAACGGAGGTATCAACTAAAATGCAGGTCTCATTCTCAATTTCCCGAACATCAATCAAGTACGAAGGAAGTGCCGCAAAAGGAAAATCAGTATTTAAAACTTTTTTTATAATGTCTTCCTCAGACTTAGAGCTAATAAGGCAAATCGGATTAAAACCCCAAGCCTTATTTTTTCCAGCGTTATCAATAGCTTTTTTTATTGCATATTTTATTAAAACTTTTCTAAAATCACTATATTCTTCATCCGTAATATCAATCTCTTTTACCCACTCTTGTAATTTGCTATCATATTGCTGTTCAAATGAAAAACCTAATATTTCCATACCTTTATGTCGATAAAATATGACAGATTTATATTTTACTTTCAATTCATTAAATAAATCATCAGAATATTTTAAAACACAAATAGAAAATTTTGTTTGTTTTAATTTAACTGGGCATCCATTCAAATAAATTGCCATATTTCAGCTTTCAGACAGTATTAAATAAATTTTGCAAAAAGACTACAAATCAAAAAAAGGTAGCCTATATTGAATACTTAGGAATTTTTTTATTCTGTATCAAGAGCTAAAAGTATTTTTTTATAAATTTTTACTACTTAGCATATTTTTATCCGCTCTTTCAAAAATGGCACCTAAGATTTCAAGGTTTTTAATCGTAGCTTTTAATATCTTGTTTTGCATTGCACGGAGCGTATAAAAATTTTTGCTTTTGTTTGATTCCATTGTTTTGACAATCATTTCAACTTCCAAGCCTGTATAGCAACGCATTATTCGCGTAAACGGATTACTGAAATGCTTTAGTGCATAATTTAATGCCGTATTGTCCAGACAAATATAAAAGTCCTTAATCATTTTTATTATTTCCTTCTGCTGTTGGCTATATAATAAAAATATTGAGCACTAGCCTTTTTCTATTGTCATCATCTGCCGCAAATCGTCATCCATGCCGTTAATAATAAGGTACATTTCCGCTAATTCCTGTTCATATTTTTTCCTAAGGTCATAAACCTTGGTCAGCCAGAGTTCAAAAGTCGTCAGAAATGGCGATTTTTTCTTTTTATCAAGCATTTAAGCTAGTTCGAAGATGAATATATTTTGAAGGCTTGTTTTGCAGTATCTTCGAACTCACTTCTATATTTTTCAATAACTTAGCAAATTTCAGCCTTTTTTAAGCAAAAAAATAACCTCTGCTAATTTTTACAGAGGTTTATAGTCATTTAACTTACATTTTTAAGAAAAACAAGTTAACTCTTGTTACTCTCAATTCCTAAAGTTTCATGTTTCTTGGCTAGCGTTATCATCTGCAAAGCAATCGCCACTACTCTCTATAAAGTAGTATAATAGATGGAATACTTATTATATAAAGAGCAAGTTTTAATTTAGAAAGTAATTTCTATCTCTCTTTAATATAATCTAGAAATTTTTGAGAATAGCCCTCTTGGGATTTCTTATAAAGAATACCCTCTGCCTCTCTTTTCTGTTCCATTTTTTCTTTTAAATATGCCTCTCTCTTTTCTACTTCCGGTTTTACCAACTCAAAATCATCTTTCACAATCTTTTCATAAGTTTTTGACGCCTCTTCAGTAAGTTTGTATCTCTCTATTATATTGCTCTTTAAAACTTTATTTAACACACTCTGGAACGGCCATGAATCACTTTCTTTATTAGAAAGTACATAAGCTTGTATTTTGGAAAGTGAATATAAGGATCCTTTTTTTAATGAGTATCCATCGACAACAAAACCACCATCTGCGTCAAAACTACTTGTTCCTTCCCAATGCATATCCGCAGTTTTGGGATGAGCCGACAATAAATAACGTCCATCAATACCTTTGTGAATAACGAGTGCCTGTGTAACTTCAGATTTATTTTCATTATCCACTATAATAATTTTACTTTTTTCCATTGTTTTATCCCCTTTCAAAATCTTCTTATATTGCAAATATATTTTTTTATATCAATTATTATATCCTAAAATCATAAATATTTCAACATAAATCTCGGAAACTGCACGTCGTCTCCAGCCATAAAAACACCTCTTTATGAGGTGTTTTTTTATTAGATAGAGTAGCCATGGGAGAACCACCGGTTCGGAACGGATAGTTGGAGAAAACAAACATTGAGCTAGCAAAATGCGATGTTTGCCCCTTACGGCACGAAGAAACCACGCTCCGCGGGAGTACCCAATCCTGACAGACTGAACAGAGGTTAAATTTTCGGATTTAACCTCTTGTTTTTTTTATCAACAGAATTGAGTTTGGTTAAGTTATCATTAGCTAACCACCATTCCAATATTTACCAACAAAAACTTACAAACATTTAATGCCTAAATCCTATGAAAAAAATATTGCTTATATTAACAATCCTCTTATTTACGACATCCTCATTTGCCACTGAAGATAAAGCCGTAATTATGAATATCCAAACATATATCTATCATCATCCTTCCTGCAAATGGGCTAAAAAATGCACAAAGAATTGTATCAAAACCACCAAACAAAAAGCCCAAACTCAAGGAGCTCGGGCATGTAAAGTCTGTGGCGGATAAGGAAATTAAAAGCTCTTCATCCTCCTCCAAAATGACGAGCCAGATACTTGGCGACCTAATATTCTCTAACTATCAATCAAATTTTTAACCTGAACCATCATCGCTATCCGATGCTTTTCTTGTGGTTTGAGAGAAACAAACGCATCTCCCTGATTTGCCGGTTCGACACAAACAAATCTTTTATACTGTCCCTCACTCATTTCAGCCAAATCTTTATCCGGATTCCAAACCACCGTCGTGTTAGACCCACTTTTTTCAACAGAAATCACACGCTTTAGAATAGGATCAACAATTTCCGTTTTACCTCTATGCTCCAAAAATGCGGCATCAAATTCACCTTTAATTTTTAAATTACCGTCTTGCATATAAACATTGCCATCTAAAGAGCTTCGATATTTATGCTTATCCAGTCCTCTTATCTCAATATCATCAACAGAGCCGACATTAAAATATGCATGCAGTGCTTCGCTAAAACTAAATTCAGCATTTCCGTTATTAACCGTCTCCAAACAATATTCCAGCTTATCGGTAATTTTAATAAAAAGGTTGGCTGTCATATCGACATTATATTTCGCATCAGGAACCAATGATAATTCCGCCTCTATTTTAGTTTCATCGACCAAAACGCTTTTTAAACACCAATCAGAAAGTCTTGCAAAACCATGGCGCGGCAAATGATCATTAAGCTTTTCTTCTGCAAATCTAGGCCAGCAAACCGGTATCCCCCCTCTAATCGCCTGAACATTATCAAACTTGTTAAGATGCCCCAACCAAAAAACATCTTCCTTTTCACCCTTGGGACAATAAGATACGAGATTGCCGCTCCACAAAGAAATTTTACATTCTGCCTGTTGATTGCTTAAAGTTATAAACCCGTCGTTTTTACCATTCATCATTGTCGCCCTTTCTATTAGATAATAACCGTTAAAATACCGCACATCTAAAATAATATCAATATCGTTATTACCTTTCCTATCTTCCTCTGTTTCAAAAAAATATTGACAAAAAGACACTCATATGATAAAAAATTAGACATAACAAAATATTATCTTGTTCATTATCATTCATATCTCGCTACTGCTTAGGCAACTGTAGCTCTTTCCTGTAACAACGAAAGAAAAAGATTAACGCCTACAAAAACTCCAATTATGGAATTAAACATTAACAACACTCAGCCTAGAATCATTGTCTGCCACAAAAACCCCGCTGATGTAGACGAAAACCCAATGGGATGGTTCACCCACGCTAAGAAGCTGACAAAAGGAAAAAAATACCATATGGTACGTATGGATGTTCACAGTTGGCATACAGAGGTTTATCTGGACGAATTTCCTAATATTCCTTTCAACAGCGTTCTTTTCTGTGAAAACGAAAGTGTAAAGCTCATCCAACTCCTGCAATATATCAAACAGGAAAGTCGGTGCATTTTCCAAACGTCCCTACAGAAAGACCTTAACCTTCGTCTCGCCGACAATTATTCGGTAAAAATCACCCAAAGGAGGCTAAAGATGATGAACGATGGTGATGTCCTCATTTTCGGACGTTCACCAAAATGCGACATCTGTCTGCTCAAGCATGATGAGAAAATTTCTCCGGTTCACTTCTACATCAAAAAAGTAGGCATAACGTATCAAGTTTATGACTGCTCAAAGCTAGGAACGACAATTCTCGGCTAAACAAGCCACTTTTTTCTAAACACGCATACTCATTCGAGATGCGTGTTTTTATTTTGCCGCAATAACCGATACGGCATCACTCAATTCGTCCTCTCGCATCCGATGAGCCAAAGCATCATAGCATCGAACTTCCGGTCGCAACTTATGCTCCCTCAACCAAGCCAACGAATAATCAACCGTTTTATAATTGACAGTAACATCATCTTTTCCGTGAAAAAGATAAATTTCGGGAAACGATTTCTGCTCATGCGCCAAAGCCTCCGCACCTGCCACCACACCGGAAAACATCAAACATTTACCGTCAAAATCCGGACGAGAAAGCGCCGTATAACAAGCCAACATAGCCCCCTGAGAAAAACCGGCAATTATCGTATGTTTATTATCTATTCGTGTTTCTTTCTGCAAGGTATCTATCAATTTATTAATTTCCGCGGACACTTCCTTTAACTCGCCCCCAAAACGATTATAAATATCCGCCAATACCTCTACCGACACCTCCGGATTGCGCCGTTCATCATGCGGATCATGAGCCCACAAACTGTACCATTGCCTTTTTTGCGAATTTTTTTCACAAGCCGTCTCCGCTTCCGGAGTAACAATCACCATGTTCGGCATTTTTTCTTTAAAAAAATTCACTGCATATTCAATATCTTGGATCGTTCCGTTATACCCATGCAAAAAAACAAGCAATTTTTCCACCTTTTCTTCGGTATTGAAATATTTCTTTACATAATGTGACATGAAGAATCCTTTTTTATATGATAAATACTTATAATATTGAAACTAACTAAAAAAATTTAAGAAAAAATGAAAAACAATCCTTTTGCCAAGGTATTCCGCACCGCATTTGAAACAGACATCCTCTCGGGAGCCGTCTGTATTCCCCAATCATCAGACCGCCCTGATATTGCGCCGAGAGTATCTTGCTTTCTAAACGAATTAAACAAATTTCTCCGCACCAATGGAGAAAAACCATTGCTTTATCAAAAATACGCCATTGATGAACACAAACTTCTGGAATACGCATTGTTTTTGCGCGGTTACATGAGAGATTCTCAAACAATCCTATCGCAACTTCAGCCTCATCACGCCACAGATCAAGGATTAATAGACTTGTTCCGCGCCTCAAGTGAATATGCCGTTGCCTGCAATCATCAATTCGGCAACAAAAAAATATTCAATAACAACGTTGATTATCGCCTTTGGCAAATCCGTTCCACCCCCCAAAGCCATGTAGAAACGGCACAAAACATCGAAACATCTCGACACAACATGTTCTTGTTCATGCCCTTCCGCATCAAAGATAACGAAGCCGAATTGCAAAAATGGATTTTCATGAACATGCAAAACACGATGGAAAACCAACAGGTTTTCGGAAAAAGTGTTGATGTTTACGTAAATTTTTTCCCAATTCAAAAATCAAGATCATCCAACATCCACTCTTTGCTCCAAACAATCAAAGAACCTGAAACATATTACGAACAGACAGACATGCTCTTTGTGCAAAAATATTGGAAAGACTTTATTGGCCAAAATATCATCTTTGATGAAAAAGGACAGGCAATCTCCGGAGAAACACTCAAAGAAAACGAATTATTGCAAAATTTCTCCAACATCTCTATTTTTGCCTATTGCTCCGGAGCGGCCAATGCTCACAGATGTCTTAATGCCCTCTACGACGTAACCAGTCAAATGTACGATGAAAATACGGCGCAAAAAGCCATGCAAAAAATTGAAATAATGACTTATGGCTTTTTACCGTTGCAACAACATTCCCGTTACAGCGGCATTCATTTTTACACCAACGCCATCGACGATGTCAACCGTCACGAACCTTTTGTAAACCTCAACAACCACCTCTTGTACGAACAAACAAAATGTAAAACAGACACTCCAGCCCGCTATTCGGTCATGCCTGACGGACGAAATTTTATCGTTTCCCTACGAATGCCCGAAAAAATGACCATCTGGCGAAATAACCAACCCGAACAATTTCAAGACAAAGAATTTGGACACAGTATTCTCTTTCTGACCAAAGAAAATCTTTTAGACAGTGACAATTATGCTTACAATCTGTTCCGTTCAGCGTTTGAACAAACCAGTCTGGGAAAGCGCGGAGCAGATATTCTTAACTTTACACCGCGATCAAATACAAACAATATCCTATTAAACAGTCATCTTAAAGGTCAAATGCAAAGATTATAAACAAAAAAGTTGACTTTCCCTCATTTTTGTCTATAATAAAGATACAAGTAAGCAATTATGTATCTATTAACAAATTAACTCCCGAACAAATGAACTATAACGAAAAAAAGCAGGCTCTTGCAAACATCGTAAGAGACCACTTTAAATACTCCGACTATGAAAACATCGGCACGATGTTCTTCGTAAAAAAGCATTCCGGCTGTGTACTCCGTGACGTCGTATACTACTGCTCTCTCCGACACGGCCTCGAATTCGAAGTCATAATGCTTGACAGCTCATACTTCGTCGGCAACAAAAAACACGCCCTCGCTCTCAAGGAAGCCCTCGGCGGTAAAGCTTACCCAACCGAATTCTGCCATGTCGCAGAAAATCCTCGCGAACTCTGGGCTTGGGAAGGTCCTCTCCGTCAGGAACAGTGCTTTCGTCGCACTCCTTACTCAAACGAGCCGCCTCTCCTTCTCGACATTGAGGAAATAAAAACCATCCTCTTCTAAAAACAAAACACCGGCAATCTTCCAAAGATTACCGGTGTTTGCTTTTATAACAAAGGTTTATTATTCAACACATCGTCCAAACGTTGTTTCGCCAAATCAATATACTGCTGATTGATATCCACTCCGACAAACTGCCGCCCATTCCTGAGAGCAGCAACCCCCGTCGTCCCGCTCCCCATAAACGGATCCAAAATCAAATCCCCTTCATGTGTAGAAGCAGTAATAATCCGCTCCAATAAAGCCAACGGCTTTTGCGTTGGATGCCGCCCAAACAATTTTTCATTTTGCGGTGGCGTAAAAATGGACCATACACTACGCATCTGCTTATTGGGACTTTTAATCATATCTTTTGAAAAATCACCGTTTTTCATCGCATCATAATTAAAATAATGCTTAGCCTTTTTACTTTTCTTAGCCCAAATCAGACTTTCGTGACTGGCGGTAAAATATTTGCACGATAAATTCGGTGCTGCATTAGGCTTAAACCAAATCACATCATTCAAAATATGATAATTGAGCATCATCATGGCAAAACCGCAGGGATACAAACTGTGATATGTTCCGGAAACCCAAATGGTTCCGTTGGGTTTCAACAGACGCTTACACAATTCCAGCCATTTTTTATGAAACTCAAAATCCTCGGCAATACCGCCCTGACTTTTATCCCATTTACCTTTATTGATGGAAACCAGTTTTCCGTTTTGACAACTGGTCCCCCCATTTGACAGAAAATAAGGCGGATCGGCAAAAATCATATCAAACGTTTCGTCCGGAAACTTTGCCAATACTTCAAAACAATCCCCTTGATACAATTGATACGATTTTTCAGACATACGGAACCTACCTGTTAAGCTTTTCTCTTTTCTATCCGATAACAAAACAACTTGCAAGTCCCGCAACCATTTACTCTACAAGAAAAAGCACCTTGTTCAGGTGCTTTTTCTTAAAATATTACTCAGCCACAACCACATGTCTGCGGTGATCAAAATACTCGATGACTTCCACCACACCGTACAACAGAATATAAGCTCCCATTAATGCGGTAAGGGTATAAACACCTAAAGCGGGATAAGCCAAAATCAAAAAGGCAAAAAGAACGCCCAAAATACCGGCAACCAAAGACCAATACCATGGCAAACCGGTATTCTTAAACTGAAATGCGGTTACAATCTGCACCACACCGACAGCCATACACCACAAAGCGAAAATAATCGGCAAAGAAACGGCGCTGACACCGAGATTGGAAACAAAGACCACACCGACTAAAATATCCAAAAGACCGACCACAAGATACCAACCGGAGCGAAACGAAAAAGAGGCCATAAAATAACCGGCACCCACAACAATAAACACAATACCGAGATACAAAGCCAAAGCCATCAAAGATACTGCGGGATTAAACCAAATATAAATACCTAACAAGGCCATAATAATCCCTCCGGCCAAATGCCACAGGCTGGCGGGATTTTCGTTAACAACTTTTACATCAGCCATAATCGAACTCCTAAAAAATTAAAATCAACACAGATATATGCTCGGAATTTCATTTTTAAAGAAGCTCACAAAAAAGGGCGCTGTATCAAAACAACACCCTTGAATTTCAAAATTAGTTTTTAAATCGCCAAAAAACACGGTAAAGACACCTTTTACTACTGATTGTGCGTACCATGACTTCTAAATCTTCCGGCTTAACCCCCTGTGGCGGACACTTTTTGGTATACCCGCGACAAACATGTCCATCCAGAAGAAAATCCATCCGAAAAACGCCATCCGCCTGAGGAACTGTGTCAAAACATTCGACCTTATACCATACCGGAGTCCCAAAACGCTTTTTCAGCTTGAGATAATACTTTAACCCGCATACACCGACAATTACAGCAAACAAAACGCCGGCAAAAAAAGTTAATAAGTGCAACATAATTTATAAATTTTTGATTTTGAATAACTATATATCATAAAACCACCAAGTCAAGCACAATAAAAAATAAAATTTTCCCTCTTTACAACATTCTGAGACAGATATACATTGGTGCGGTTTTAAAAATAAGGAAAAAACAATGGTTCAGGATATGACAGTCGGCAACCCGCTCCGACTTATTTTCAAATTTTCAATTCCGTTGCTGCTGGGAAACCTGTTGCAAAACATCTACCATATCTCCGATATTATGATTGTCGGACGCCTGATTGATACGCAAGCCTTGGCCGCGGTTGGTTCATCTGCGCCGATATACTTTGTTTTTCTCCTCATCACACTGGGTTTCACCGGAGGTTTGACCATTGTCACCGCCCAACAATTCGGAGCCCACAATCCGGCCGGTGTTCGCCGCTCCGTCACCCACAGCATTATCGCCAGCTCCATTCTCAGTTTGTTGTTCACATTTGGCATGCTCTGGGGACTACGCCCGTTATTACAAATCATGAACGTTCCTGCCGCTATTTTTGAACAAGCCTACATTTTTATGTATTACCTGACCTGCGGTATGACCATGCTGGTAGGCTACAACCTGTTATCCGGCTTCATCCGAGCCTTGGGCGACAGTAAAACCCCGCTTTATTTTCTTTTATTTTCAACACTTTTGAATATCTTTCTCAATTTCTGCTTTATTTATTACGGCAAAATGGGCATCATCGGTTCCGCTCTCGGAACAATCATCGCCATCTCGTTGTCCGTTGTTTTTTGTATCATCTACATCGGCAAAAAATACCCGATATTGCGCCTGCAAAAAAATGACTGGAAATTCAACGCCGATTTTATGATGCAACACTTGCGGGTTGCAGTACCGATGTCACTCCAATTTTCAATTATCGCCTTCGGCATTATGATTATTCAAAGCATCTGCAACTCTTTTGGTGCAGAAACAATTGCCGCATTTACGGCGGCTCTGCGCATAGAACAACTGTCAACTCAACCATTGCTGGCTTTAGGACTTTCCATCGCCACCTACACGGCACAAAATTACGGCGCCGGAAAATTTGCACGTATCCGTCGTGCCGTCTTCCAATGCGCTTTGATTTCTTTTGGTTTCAGCATCATCATCACCTTGTTGGTCCGCTTTGTCGGAGAAAATATGATTGATATGTTCCTCAAAGAAAAGAATATGACCATTATCGAAATAGCCCAAAACTATCTCAACATCAGCACAATGTTCTATTTCTTCCTCGGAATGATTTTCATCTATCGCAACGCCCTGCAAGGGATGGGACGCTCGGACATCCCTCTTCTTGCCAGCATTGTGGAACTCGGAATGCGTGCATTTGCCGCCATTTACCTTGCCAAAAGCATGGGATACCTTGGCATTTGTTATGCCAGCCCGATTGCGTGGGTCGGTGGCGCGGTTGTCGTCTTCACCGGCTACCACTTAACCATCCACGGCCTGCGCCAAAAAATATCGGAAGACGGTTTTTACAAAAAATTTGCCAAGCAAGTATTTCTGCAGGAAGGAACACCCGCCGAATAAGCCATACGTTAACGAGCCACCGCGCTCAAACGTGCGGCAATTGCCTGAGAAAGTTTTTCAATTAACTCGCTTTCTGTCGTTGCCAAATCAAGATACGTGCCCCCGACCGGCATCTCAAAACGACTGCGTTCTTCCGCCAAAACGGTTCCGCCGGATGTTTTAAGAGTCCATTTTGCATCAAGCACCGCCGTTTTTCCCAAAGAACCGTCAAACTGTATCACGTCGACAGCAACAAGATATTTGAAGTTTTCTCGTCCGGTTTCCTGCGCACCTACCTGAGATTTTGGGAAATACATCGACAAATCCTCGGTTAAAACACGTTGAAAAATCAAATCTAACGAATCATTCCAACGATGAAATTCCGAGAATTTAAACTCCATCGAATTGTGGTTTGATGTCACCATCTGTGGACGATCCAGATAATCGGGAAGCGTAATCTCTTGCACCCCGATATTGGTCTTCAAAACATAAACAACCCTGCCCTTCGGTTCTGCAAAGGATTTCAAAGTATAGAATTTTGACGTCTGAGAAGTTCCGACACAAGCCGAAGTCATCAACAAAAACAGCAAAACATATTTTTTCATCTTAATTTCCCCTTGGTTTTCCCTTTAACACCGCCTCTGGATGCCGCTCCAGATAATCCGTCAGATTACGCATTGACTTAGCCGCATCATCAACACTCTTCATTGCCTTGTTAAAATTATCAATAGCCAATCCTGTTGCCGTTGAATTTCTGACAATCAAATTGTCAAAATCCTTAAAAGCCTTGGTAGCCTGCGGCAATAATATATTCATTTTATCGACGGTTTCACGCAAGGGCATATTCTGCACATCTCTGGAAAGCTCCTTAATCTGCGACAAAACAGTCGGAATCTCCATATAATGGTGCTTTCCCGTTTCCTGCTTTAAGACCACCGGTGTCCCCGGCAACATTTCCAATTCAATCATCAACTGCCCCGTCAACAAACTTTGCGTGGTCAGTCTGGCGCGCAAACCTCGCTCAATCATAATATTCAGCAAATCATCCCGATTAACCATATTGTCTTCGGACAAAATCCCCTGTTTAGGAACAAAACGAGCATAAACAGGAATACTGAAATCCATATTGTTCGGGTTGGCTATCAAATCTATTTTTGAAACCTTTCCGACTTCAACTCCCATAAAAACAACGGAAGAACCAACATTCAACCCTTTAATGGATTCCTCAAAATACATAACCGCGACATGCTTATCATCCGTAATCAATTTATTCCGTAAAAAGGCTGCCAAAATCAGCAAAAAGACGACAATTCCGCAGATAATAAAAACGCCGACAAGACGAACATTCGGTTGTTTTGCCATGTTACTTTTCCCCTCTGGTTAAAAATTCCAAAACAGTATTATTGGGCGGATTTTTCAGCAATTCTTTTGGGTTGCCGCGTCCGCCGATACTTTTTGTTGCCGCATCCAAAAATATGGAATCTTTGCCGATGGCAAAAATTGAAGCCAACTCATGCGTCACCACCACAAATGTTGTTCCCAAACTTTGGTTGATTTCCATCAACAAATCATCCAACAATTTAGAACTGACCGGATCTAAACCGGCTGACGGCTCGTCACAATACACAATTTTCGGATCCAAAGCCAACGCTCTGGCTAAACCGGCTCGTTTTTTCATCCCGCCACTGATTTCCGACGGATAATAATCCTCAAAACCGTTCAAGCCGACCTGTGCCAGCTTAAGAGAAACCAATTCCGAAATTAATTGCGGTGAATAATCCGTATATTGCTGTAACGGCAAAGCAATATTTTCAGCCAAAGTCATTGAACTAAACAATGCTCCGCTTTGATACAAAATACCGCATTTTTGCATTATCAAAGCCCGCTCTTGCTCTGTTGCCTGCGTAAAATCCTGCCCGTTAATAATAACATCACCGCCTTTAGCCGGCACCAATCCCGTCAACACACGAAGCAAACTGCTCTTACCGCAACCACTACCTCCCATAATGATGAAAATATCCCCCTGTTTCACATCAAAGCTGATATCCTTCATCAAAACAAAATCACCGTATCCAACCGTCAGGTTTTTAACGTCTATCACCGTTTTTGTATCGCTCATATGCCCCACACCTGAAACAGCCATGTTAAAATTCCCGTCACCACAATCATCCACACAATTGCCGAAACAACAGCTTTGGTCGTCGCCACACCGACACTGTCGGCATTTCGTCCGCAATTCACACCATAATAACAACCACAAAGCGCAATAACAGCGCCATACACAAAGCCATGAAACACGCCAACGGAAAAATTATTCATTTTTATGGCATCAAACGTATATTTCCAATATTCGGCCGCAGAAATATCCAACATCACAACACCGACCACCGCACCGCCGAGAATTCCCATCAAATCCGCCAACATTGTTAAAATCGGCATTGTAACAATCAAACTCAATATTCTTGGCAAAACCAAAAAGTCCGTCGTCGGAATCCCCATGGTTTTTAAAGCGTCGATTTCTTCATTCACCTGCATGGTTCCGATTGTTGCTGCATAAGATGCTCCGGTACGTCCGGCCATAATAATACCGGCCATAATTGCCCCCATAATCCGCGTCATTCCTATCGCCACCAAACTGGCCACATATATCTGAGCCCCAAACATTTTAAGCTGAATAGCTCCGACAAAAGCCAAAATCAACCCCACCATAAAACTAACCAAGGATACAATCCCGATAGCCTTATAACTGCTGTCCTCCAAAGCAAACATCAAATCCACTTTTCGCAATACAGCAATTCCGAGAATATATCTCCAAATAGATTTCAGAGTTTCACCAATAAAATGTCCGCCTTTAATAACGCCGTCATAGACAGCAATCCCCCAATCACCGACCCTTTCAACAAAAGGCAACTGAATATTCTTTTTTTGTTCCGGCTTTCGGTCAACTTCCAAAGCCAGATGCACCAATTCTGACAGATTTTCCGGTAATGACGCCCAAGAAACTTTTAGCTTGTTGCGTTCAGCCAATCGAGCAACTTCAAACAAAATAACAACTAAAGAGGAATCCCACTTCTTCAAATCATCAGCAACAAAAACGACTTCACTCCCGCGAAAGCGTTGCAAACTGCGGTATAAAGCCTCTTTTGTACCGTTATCGTCAAAAGCAATAAAATCTCCGCCAAGTTCAATCTCAAACCTTTTGGAATCTGATTTAAACTTCAGTGTCATTCGTTTCCCTCAATTTTTCTATATATTATAATAAGCTGATTTTCACTTTCAAGCCTTCCTCTGATTGACAGAAGAAGCTTTTTTAACTAAACTTGAAAAAACATTCAAAAAACGATGGACACAACAAATGACGGAAACCAACAAACTTCATAACCACAATAACGAAACAGCATCAGCCTTAAAGCTGATTCCTGCAGATTCTGAAGCCATAAAAGCTTGTGACCTTTTCCAACAACTGGGAGATCCTACCCGTTTAAAAATCCTATGCCTGCTGGCGCATAGCGAGCAATGTGTCAACAACATCGCCCTCGCCGTCAATATGAGCGCACCGGCTGTTTCACATCACTTGAGAGTTCTTCGCCAAACTGGACTAATTACCAACCGCCGTGACGGCAAAGAAATATACTATAAATTGGCTGAAGACAAAAAAGCGTCTTTAGTTCATAAAATCATTGACGACGTTTTTGGGTTGAACTGCTGTGTATAAATCAGTCTTTATTTTTGAAATAAAGCACACGCAACGCATTTAATATCGCAATAACCGAAACCCCGACATCGGCAAAAACGGCTTCCCACATTGTCGCCATACCCAAAGCACCCATACCTAAAACAGCAAACTTAATTCCTAAAGCAAAAACAATATTTTGCTTAACAATATTCAATGTCCGACGCGAAATTTTAACCGCCGTCGCCAACTTCATCGGCTCATCAGTCATCAAAACAACATCCGCCGCCTCAACAGCCGCATCGGTTCCCACACCGCCCATTGCCACACCGATATCGGCGCGCGCCAACACCGGTGCATCATTAATTCCGTCGCCAACATAGGCAAGATGCCCCGCATAGCAATTCATCAACGCTTCCAATTGCTCAACCTTATGCTGAGGCAAAAGCTCACTGCAAACAACATCTATTCCCACAATATCAGCCACCGCTTCAGCGGCAGTTTTTCTGTCACCGCTCAACATAACCGTGCGTTGAACTCCGAGTTTTTTCAACTCTTGCACCGCTGTCGCCGCATCCTCTTTAACTTCATCGGCAATCGCAATCCATCCGGCATACTCGCCGTCAACAGCCACATGAGATATTGTACCGCCCAACGCCACATTTTCCGGTTCCAAACCTTGCGCCATCATCAACATCCTGTTACCGACCGCAACCTTACGCCCGCGAACCGTTGCTGTAATTCCCTGTCCGGCAATTTCCATAAATTCACCAACCGCTTGTTCTTCAATATCTGCTGCAAATGCGGTACGAACAGATAGAGAAACCGGATGAGAAGAAAACACTCCCGCATAGGCGGCCAACTCTAACACCTCATCTTCCGGCAATCCCTTGCTTTTTACCTGAACAACATGAAACGTCCCTTTTGTTAAAGTTCCGGTCTTGTCAAAAACAATGGTTTTAACATCAGCCAACGCCTGCAAATAATCTCCGCCTTTAACCAAAATCCCATAACGTGATGCCGCACCGATACCGCCAAAAAAGCTCAAAGGAACAGAAATCACCAAAGCACACGGACATGAAATCACCAAAAAAGTCAATGCCCGATACACCCAGTCTCTCCACTCACCCCATCCGCACAAAGGAGGAACAACTGCTAACAAAACAGCGGCCACAACGACGATTGGCGTATAATAACGGGCAAATTGGGTAATAAACTGCTCCGTCTTAGCTTTTTTAGAAGCCGATGTTTCAACCAAATTCAAAATCTTGGCAACCGTTGATTCACCATACGGTTTTCTAACCTCAATCTCCAACAAACCGGAAACCACAACACAACCGCTGTCAACCATATCACCGACAACCAATTCTCTGGGAACAGATTCTCCGGTGATTGCCGCAGTATCAACCAGCGAATGCCCTTTTACAATACCCCCGTCCAAAGGAATTTTTTCCCCCGGTTTAACGACAATAACATCACCGACTAAAACATCTTCCGGAGAAACGGTACATATTTCTTTCCCACGTTTCACATTGGCATAATCCGGACGAATATTCATTAAGGCGCTGATTGAACGCCGAGACTTCGCCACCGCATATGACTGAAACAATTCACCTATTTGATAAAACAACATCACACCGGCAGCTTCAGAGTATTGCCCAAGAGCAATAGCTCCAAAAGTTGCAACTGCCATCAAAAAATTCTCATCAAACAAATGTCCTCTGCTCATATTCCTAAAAGCCTTGCGTACCACCGGCCACCCCGCCAACAAATAACTGGCGGCTAAAAAAGCCAAAGAAACATATTCAGCGGCAAAAGCAAAAGAAACAGCAAACAACAACGTTGCCGCAATCACCTTATACATTTGTTTTTTAAGTTTCATAACCAACACCTTATTAATTAACGACAAATTTCAATTTCATCTTCCAAACTTTTCATAACCGCTTCCGCATTATTCAAAACCTCATCAAAAATAGCATCCTCCGCTTCCAAAGTCATTTTCTGTGTCAAAAAAGAAATCGAAACCTCTTTAACGCCTTCCAACGCACGAATAGCTGTTTCAATCTTTGCTGCACAATTCGCACAATCCAAACCTTCCAAATTAAATGTCTTTCTCATATCAATCTCCTTTTTTGTGAATACAAATACATAATAACATACCTCGAAAAACATTTCAACAATTATTTAATTGTTTAATATATCTGTGCAAAAAAAATAAAAAAGATAACAAAAGTATTTGCATTTTAGATTTGTTTGTTATATACAATCTTTGCAATTTGCTGATTGCTTCATCGTCTAATGGTAGGACAGCGGACTCTGACTCCGTTAATCTTGGTTCGAATCCAGGTGAAGCAGCCATAATAAGCCCCCCGTTTTTTACGGGGGTTTTATTATGATTTGTTACACCCGATTTGAACCAAGAGGAATTGGTTCGACTACCAGCGAAAGGCAAACGACAGTATGCCGGTCGGCATCGCCGATGAGCGCCAGTGCAACTCAAGCGAAAGCGCAGAGTAATCCAGGTGAAGCAGCCAATAAAAAAAACACCCATTAGAGGGTGTTTTTTTATTGGCTGAAAAGAACCTGTTAAATTGCAAGGACAGCGACCGCAACCGCGCAATTGGTACTGGTTCTTTGACCGAAGCGTAGTTATTGAGCGTCAAACGCGAAATCTACGAAGCTAGAGCCTAAAACCCCCGTTTTTTACGGGGGTTTTATTATGGCAACCAACCACAATTGAAAAATCCTATCGAAGACGCTCATCATACCACTTATCGCGGTAAAGGTTTTCCAAATCGCGTTTCGTAAAAATCAGCTCCAACAGCGCCCCGCGAACGGGAGCTTCCGTTTTCAGACGAAATCCTCTTTTAGTCCGTTCAAAAACTGCGGCATACGCGGCCAACTTTCCTCGTTTAAGGCGGCGCAAGCAACATTCCTCGACGCTGATAACAACTTTGGAACCGTCATATTTGATTCCCAATAGGTGATTAACAATACCGTTTTTTTGCTCTTCCAGAATACACCAAGACAGGCGCGAAAGCTTCATGTTAAAATGATTAGCAAAGAACTGCAAATCATAAAAGTTTATTTTATCCATAGTGACAATAATTAAGGTTTGGACAAAACGATACTGTAAAGCTCTGTTTTTGTCAATATATTTCTTTTGGAATGCCGAATTTAATTGACAAACAAGCTCAAATTATGGACAATTAATAAAAAAGCCGGAAAGGTAAAAGTTATGACCGAAGAATATCGTCCTCACAAGAAAAAAAAGCCCAATTATAAAACAAACAGTCAAAGGGTAAACACAACTCCTGATAAACGCAAAGAAATATCCCCGCATCAAAACAGAAATCAGGCACAACTGTTAGAAAGGATGATACAAAAACCGGAATCTGTTTCTCCTCATCAGATAATGCATATTCTGGAACAATACCTCAGCAAAAGCGATATCAAACAACTGCAAAAAGGCAACGCCTCTGCAATCATAAAAAAATATGCCGCCATAATCAAACGCAAATACGTACAAGCCGTCGCCGCCGCTGATGTCCTCAATTACTGTTCTGCCACGCCTGCAGCAATCCCCGATCGTTCAGACGAAATCAGGTTAGAAACAATGGAACAATTGCGTCGCAGAGTCCAAAAGAAATTTTTATCCAAAGAAAAATTTCAACAAATACACCAAACATTTTTTGCCGACATTGTCTCCAAAGACAGCCTTCCCAACACTCAAATTACAAAAATGTTACGTTGTATTGCCGCCGGCAAACTCTATGCGCCGACTGATTTAAATGGAAAATTAGCCGAATATACTTTGTCTCCGGCCTATCGACGTTTCAGACAAAAACCGCAACCGTCTCTCAATCTCAAACCGGAAAACTACGACTTTTTCGGCATTGATGCGAAAGGAAAACCACTCTGCCCGATGTTTTATGCCACCAGTGGCAGTGCCAATGCTCACAAAATCAGCAAAGCGATAGCAAAAAGAATGGCTCAACTGGGGATTGCCCCTTCCGAAGCTTATAAATTCAACGTCGCGGATATTGCTCATATCATGCAAAAAGACGGAGAATTGCGAGACATTCCCTTCTCAGAAATTGCTCCTGACATCAAAGACAGCCCTTATCAAGAATTTGCCGACAAACTGGGACTAATTCTAAAAATCGGAAGAGGAAAAAACAACGACCACCGCAAAACAACCCAGCTATGGCTTGAAGAATTTGCAACGCCGGAACAAAAAACAGATTATGAAGACTATGGTTTTAGAGACGGACTTGAATTATTCTTATCCGGCGCCGAAAAAATTTATAACAAATTATCAAAAGACTTTGCCGAAAAAGGCATCTCTCCCGATTTTTTGGACGCTTGGGCCGAAAGCCTGTGTGCCAACAAATCCCTAAACCCCAATTTGGCACAATGTCACCACCCCAAACCACACAAAATTGACATTCACCACTGGGAACGTCTCTCCTCAGCCACCAGCGATACCAGCACCGCCGACAAAAACAATCTCGATAATTTTGGAGTGATGATTATGTACACAAAAAACGACTTCGATATTCACGCCTCCATGCACAAAGGAGAAAGCGCAAGCTATATCACGACCAATCTGGAAAAAAAACAACAGGAATCCCCGCAAAAGAACCTCTTTTGCACCTCTAATTTTTTGTTCCTTTCATTAAACATCTTTCATGGCAGAAAAGACCGTACGGAAGAATTGAACAAAATCGATTATCTGCGGAGCAAAAAAGGAATAAATAACCCCAAGCCTATACTATCGCCGTTTTCCCCCTCTCATCAAAAAGCAAGATGTTAATGAAAAATTTTCTGTTACTGTTCATATTCTGGCTTTTATGTTCCTGCGTTTCATACTATGATGAATACGAATACAGCTATAATGTCAACACATGGACTGGTTACAGTTATTATAACTCACCTCTGCGTTTGCGGGGGCTGAACACGACCGATTTTTATATGTTGGACCATCACCCCAAAGATTATTTTACAACTCAACTATGGGGAACGACAGGAAACCTCAGCCAATTTGCCATCCATAATATGTTCCAAATCCTCACTCATTAATAAAAAGCCTTTCGAGTAAAAAATTTGTCCTCCTAGTGTGATTGATTATGATAATTTGCGCTGATTTTGTTAAAATAGACTGGTGAGACCGGTTCTATTTTAAGCAAAGGAGGCTGCCATGAAACATCATCTGTCTTTGTTATGTTTCGCTTTAACGTCATTTTTCTTAATTGATAAAGAGGTAGCCAACCTCCTCTTAAAACAAAACCCTACACCACTGGAACCGACCTCATATGCTTCTTCCGGCGAAAGTTATCAGCTTGCCAAAGTGACGTGGTTGCCTGATTATTTAGGTGATAACAAAAGCTATGGTGTCAACCGTGTTAATGACAGCGGCAATAAGGGGAGTAACAAGACTTGTGCAAATTATGGTTTGTTAAGCTCCTGTCCGGCACATTCTGTAGAAAAAGGCATCAAGCACCCTATTCCGGGGTTGACCTGTTATGAAGAATGCATTTGTGACACCTCTTATTATCAATACACAATAAAAACTTGCCGCGCCCCTAAAGTTCCCTCCGAAGAGTGCATAAATTCACTCTTCGGACAAACAACAGAAGCCGGTGTAAAAAAATAAATGACAACACAAGGTACGGCTGTGACGCAAAGCCGTACGACAGCAAATTTAGAACAATATATCGGCTCCGGCGCCATGTCTTCAGCTTCCGCATTAAAAAGATATGCGCAATGCAATTGTCCTGCCGAATATAATAAAGATTCTTGTCCATCCAACTCTGTTTGTGAAGAATGTGACGGCAAATTCAAGAAAACCGGTTGTAACAGTGAATACAACCGAACATTCACAGAAATAACAATAATAAAAGAAAATGCAAGTTGTCTGCGCTGTACTCATGAGGGCGTCACTCTTTATAGCTGTACTTGCAAAAGCGGATATGTTTTGAAGAAAGGTTCTACCCTCAAAGAAGACACATGTGTTCCGGACTGTGCCGGCTACACATTGACAACATGCCCTCCGGGAGGAATATGCGAAGAGTGTACGGTCAACAATACGACGAAACATCGCCTGAAAGATTGCGACGGAAGCAAAGGTTGGAAATACGGAAGCGGAACTTGTGAAGCCGTTCCTTGCACCACGGGCTATACGGCCGATGTGACAACCTGCGCCAGTGGTAGCACCAAGCCGGATATTAGCTTGAGTGATGATTGGTCCGGTGGTCAACACTGCACATCACTGGGATACACCAAAAATATATTAAACTGCATCGACAGAAACATCATCAAATGTCCGTTCGACAGTTCTAAAATATCATGTTTTTAACACACCACGTTGAGGAGAAAATCTATGCGTAACTTTTATCCTACAAAACTTATCTTGCCAACTCTGGCTTTGGGTTTCTCCCTGACAATGGGAACAAGCCTCTACGCCGCATGCGTCCCCGATGACTGCGCATCGTTAGGATACACAAAATCCGCTTCCGAATGCGCCGGAATGGAGACAATCAAATGTCCGTTTGATGATAGCAAACTTTACTGCCCTCAACCTCTTGTTATCTGTACGGAAGAAGATAGCGAATTTTGCAAAGAAAAATTCACATGTAGCCCTATCTGCTCCGGATACGAAAAAACGATGAAGTATGAAGCCGAAATCAATTACAGAACCAATCAAATTTGTAAACCTGCCTATGCTGATGTAAACATTGATACAACCAAAGAAAAATGGGTAATTAGATGGTGTATTGATGAATGTAAAGACGAATTAAAGTTTAGTTGTAAAAAGGAACCTCTCCCCGAGAAAAGCACCGAGATAGACATGACTACAAGCGAACAAAACAAGTCAGAGGGATGGACATAATCAACTCCAGCTACAGGACCCCAAAGAGGAAATAGTGGCGGCAGTGGATCAACTGGAGGCGACATCATTTGTAAAAAATTTCGAAATATATGCGGGATGTATTGTCCTTGCATGAGAACGTTTCTTGATGGAGCGCATTTACAAGAAACTCAAGATAAAATACGCGGAGACGAAGGTTGGAATGATTGCAAATGTTCAAAAATTTCAATATAATAGTTCTCCCACAAAAAAATCCTCCTGAAATTCAGGAGGATTTTTTCAATTATTACCGTTTATTTTCCGTAATAAGCATTCAAATACATTTGTTTAATATCTGAAATCAACGGATAAACAGGGTTTGCACCGGTGCATTGATCATCAAATGCCAACTCGGACAATTCATCCAACCCTTTCAGGAATGTTTTTTCATCAACACCCCAATCTTTGATGGTTGCCGGAATACCGATAGACTTCTTGAGTTTCTCAATCGCCTTAATCAGGTTTTCTACTTTCTCATCATCGGTTTTGCCACCCAAATTCAAACTTTCGGCAACACGGGCATAACGACGTTTGCCCTGCGGATAATGATACTGAGAGAATGTTCCCTGTTTTGCCGGACAATCATTGGCATTATAACGAATAACTTCATTAATCATCAAAGCATTCGCCACACCATGCGGAATGTTATAAGCGCTACCCAGCTTGTGAGCCATAGAGTGACAAACACCCAAAAAGGCCTGAGAAAATGCCATACCGGCCATCGTAGCGGCATAGTGCATATTTTCACGAGCAATCGGATTATTAGCACCGTCATTAACTGATTTTTCCAAGTTTTCAAAAATCAGATGAATAGCTTCAATCGCAATACCATCCGTAAACGGTGTTGCCAATGTTGAAGCTAAGGCTTCCAAAGCATGTGTCAGAGCATCAATACCCGAAGCGGCCGCCAAACCTCTCGGCATGGAGTAGACCAAATCCGGATCAATAATAGCCATATTCGGTGTCAAAGCATAATCGGCAATCGGATATTTGATATGAGAATCTGAATCGGTAATAACCGCAAACGGAGTTACCTCTGAACCTGTTCCCGATGTTGTCGGAATAGCAACCATCTGAGCCTTAGAACCCAAATCGGGGAAACGGCAAACACGTTTACGAATATCCATAAAGCGCATTGCCAAATCCTCAAACTTGACTTCCGGATGCTCATACATCAACCAAACAATCTTAGCCGCATCCATCGGAGAACCACCGCCCAACGCGATAATAACATCCGGCTCAAAGTTACGAGCCATTACCAATGCTCGGCTAACCGTATCGGTATCCGGATCAGGAGCCACTTCAGAGAAAATCTGATAAGCGATGCCCAAATCTTCCAAAACATCAGTAATTTTCTTGGTATAACCGAGCTGGAACAACGGTTTGTCGGTAACGATTAAAGCTTTTTTATGACCTTCCAACTCACGCAGAGCAAAACCGACTGCGCCTTGTTTGAAGTAAATTTTTGGAGGAACTCTGAACCACAACATATTTTCACGTCTTTCAGCAACATTTTTAATATTAAGCAAGTGTTTTACACCAACGTTTTCACTGGCAGCATTACCGCCCCAAGAACCGCATCCCAATGTCAGAGACGGATCCAAACGGAAGTTAAACAAATCGCCGATACCGCCATGAGATGACGGAGTGTTAACCAACAGACGACCTGTTTCAACACGGTTGCTGAAATAATCAATACGATCTTGGTTCTGGTTTGCCGTGTACAAAACAGCCGTATGTCCGGGGCCGCCGAACATAACCAAAGCTTCTGCCTTGTCAACACCTTCTTCAAAAGACTTAACCTTGTACAAAGCCAAAACCGGAGACAATTTTTCAAAAGAGAACGGCTCATGCGTACCGACCTCTTCAGCCTCACCGATAAGAACCTTGGTACCGGCAGGAACTTTAATTCCGGCCATCTCGGCAATCTTACAAGCAGACTGACCGGCAATGGCGGCATTCAATTTACCATTCTGAACGATTGTGGCCGCAACTTTATCGCGTTCTTTTTTATTCAGAATATAAGCTCCGCGATAAGCAAACTCTTCTTTAACGGCATCATAAACTTTTTCATGAACAATAACAGATTGCTCAGAAGCACAGATAACACCGTTATCAAATGTCTTAGACATCAAAATCGAGCTGACAGCCATTTTAATATCAGCCGTCTCATCGACAATTGCCGGAACGTTACCGGCACCGACACCCAAAGCAGGCTTTCCGGAAGAATAAGCTGATTTAACCATCCCCGGACCACCGGTTGCCAAAATCAAGTTAATACCGTCATGGCTCATCAAATGTTGTGTTGCGTCGATAGACGGTTCATCAATCCAACCGATGATGTTTTCGGGAGCACCGGCGGCAACTGCGGCTTCCAAAAGTTTTTTAGCCGTATAAACCGTGCATTTCTTAGCGCGCGGATGCGGTGAAAAGATAATGCCGTTACGTGTTTTCAAAGAAATTAAAGTTTTGAAAATAACGGTAGATGTCGGATTTGTTGTCGGAATAACACCGGCAATCACACCAATCGGCTCAGCAATCTTGGTCAAACCGTTTGTTGTATCGCGTTCAATCACACCGCAAGTTTTAACATGGCGATATTTATTGGAAATTTCTTCTGCGGCAAAGTGGTTTTTAATCACTTTATCTTCGACAATACCCATACCCGTTTCCTCAACGGCCATCTTAGCCAAAGGAATACGCATGCTGTTTGCCGCGGTAGCCACTGCTTCAAAAATCTTATCAACCTGTTCTTGTGAATAAGTCGCAAAAACCTTCTGCGCTTCTTTGACACGGGAAATAACCCCGTTCAAATCATCAATCGTCGTCACCGGCACATCGGCATTACGAACTGGCACAACTGCGTTCTTCTTGTCTTGTTTCAACTTTAATCTCCTTATATTAAGGGTTTCCGATTCTAATTTTACTCAGGCTACAATATATAGAATAATTTACAAAAGTTTAGTTAACACCCCTGTTTTACCAACAAAAAAAGCGAGGTTTAATCCTCACTTTTTGTTGCAAAATATTATCATCCGCGACGACGATTGCGGCGTTCCAATTTTTCCCGATATTTTTTTTCACGCTCCAATTGCCGCCGTTTTGCTTTTTCACCAAAACGAGAAACCTTTTTCTCCACCACTTTTTCCTTATAGGCGGCATCTCGCTCCTGCGCTCTTTCCAGAGCTTTTTTTCGAAAGGAAGTGTGAGCCTCATTCTGTTTATTTATAAGTTCCTGCTGACGAGCTTCTCTTTCTTCCGCTCTTTGCATGGCCTTACTCTTAAAACGATTGGTGTTTTCCTGACGCTCGGATTGAATAGCCTCCTGTCGTTCACGGCGTTGCCGCTCACCTTTCGATTCTTCCACCGCCCCAACACTTTCTTCGCTGTTTATTTTGCCGTTTTCTCCGCCGTCAACATCCTGTTGTTGATTTTCCTCAGCAACAACATTTTCATCAGGAACGATATTTTCCTGAGCAACAGCTGTTCCCGAAACCAGCAACGCCATCATCAAAAATTTATACATGCTTCCTCCTCTGTTCTTATCAAGAGTTATTCATTGACAAACAATTGTCAATATTTTATGAGAGAAAAAACACACAAGGAGAAAAAATATGAAAGTTGTTGCCGGAGCCATCCTCACTCATAACGGAAAAATTTTTATCGCCAAACGCCCCGAAGGAAAAACCCTCGCCCACCATTGGGAATTCCCCGGCGGCAAACAAGAAGCCGGAGAAACATTGCAACAATGCCTGAAACGTGAATTGCGAGAAGAATTGAACATTGATGCAACAATCGGTGACTTTTTCATGACCAGTGAATACAAATATGAATTCGGCATCATTCAACTTAACACTTTTTTTGCATCACTATCCGCCGATTGTGACATCCACTCCAATGAACACGAGAACATCGCTTGGGTTACACCGGAAGAACTCAAAAACTATACATTTGCTCCGGCAGACATCCCCATCGTTACCGAACTGGAAAAACTGAAACTGGCGTAACCGCCATCTCCATAAAAAAGCTCCGGAAAACCGGAGCTTTTTTATGGGGCGAATGAAGAGATTCGAACTCTCGACATCTGGTACCACAAACCAGCGCTCTAACCAACTGAGCTACATTCGCCATCAAACGTGTCTATCTTCTACAAACAATCGAGCATAAAGTCAAGACCAAAATACCAATTCAGACAAATTATTTTTTCTCGGCGTTAAAAATTAACATTTTATTTTCTTTTTACCGATAAACTTAAATAAATTGGGTTCATCACAAGAGAAAATAAATGAATAAAAAACTTAAGCCTGTGACTTGGTTAAATATATTGTTTGCCTCAGCTTTGTTTTTTTCCACAACAAGCAAAGCATCAGCGGCGCACGGCCCCTCTTCATCAATATTAATTGATGCGGAAAGCGGCAAAGTTCTTTCCTCATCAAACGCCGATTTACGCCGTTATCCCGCTTCTCTTACCAAGCTAATGACCCTTTACATCACCTTCAATGCTTTAGAAAGCGGTTCACTCAAAATGGAAGACCAACTTCCAGTATCCAGAAACGCGGCCAACCGTTCACCTTCAAAATTAGGGCTCCGCGCCGGAGAAAAAATCTCTGTCCGTGATGCCATAATGGCTCTGATCGTCAAATCAGCCAATGACTGCGCAACCGTATTGGCCGAAGGATTGGGATACACTGAAGAAAACTTCGCCCAAACAATGACCGAAATCGCCAAAGCTCTGGGTATGAAAAACACAACCTTCAAAAATGCATCCGGTCTGCCCAATCGCGAACAAAAAACCACAGCGCGCGATATGGCAACTTTAGCGGCCGCCATGTACCATCATTTTCCGCAATACTACAAACTTTTCTCAACCCAAAAATTTGTTTACAAAGGGCACACCTACTACACCCACAACCACCTGTTGAAAACATTCAAAGGTGCCGACGGCATGAAAACCGGCTTCACCAATGCTGCCGGATATAATATTGTCACCTCCGCCAAGCGTGACGGTCATCGGGTCATTGCTGTTACCATGGGGCATAACAACATCAAAGCCCGCGATCAAAAAGTAGCCAGCCTGATGAATCAGGGATTGCAAAAACTAACCAGAAACGATACGAAAAAAGCTCCGATAATTTATGATGATATCAATACGCAAGCTCTTCCGACGCTCATTGCCGAAAATGACAACAAAAATAATGAAGTCTGGGGCATTCAAATCGGCGCCTTTTCAAATTATGCCAAAGCCCGCAACTATGCGCTTGATATAAAAAGAATGATAAAGAAACAACTCAACTATGCCTCAAAAGCTCAGGTTAATATTGAACCGGCTCACAAGGGTTCCGCCGTCATTTATCGCTCAAAACTCATCGGCTTTGCAAAAAATGAAGCGGATAAAACTTGCTCGAACTTGAAAAAAGCAAACAAGTCATGTATCGTGATTGCATCAACATCTTCACAACAACTGGTCATGGCTGAGGTTAACAATGACTGACGAACCCAACAAAAAAGCACACATCATCGTTGTTAGCAATGAAAAAGGTGGCACCGGCAAATCCACATTAAGCATGCATTTGGCGGTAAAACTTCTGCAAGAAGGCTTCAAAATTGCCACCATTGATCTGGATGGACGCCAAGGCAGTCTGACCAAATATATCGAAAACCGCAAAAACTTCTGTGAAAAAAAGGAAATCGAACTTCCGATTCCCACACACTATAGCTTTGCTCCGGAGACCAACACCTACCTTATTCCGGCCGCCAGAGAAAAAGTTGCCCACCAGATTTATGAACTGCTTCCCCAATTTGATGCCATCATTATCGACACCCCCGGCACAAAAAACTACCTGTTTGAAGAAGCGCACAAATACGCAGATACGGTCATTACCCCGATTTCAGACAGCCTGATTGACCTAAACGTCATCGCCGATATTGATTACACAACCGGCAAAGTAAAAATGCCGGGACACTACGCCGAATACATTTGGGATACAAAAAAATATCTCGCCTCGCAAGGCAAAGCTTATTTGAACTGGATAATCAGCGGAAACAAAATTTCCGCATCCCGTTCAAAAAACAAAGCCCTTGTGTTCAACTATCTGGAAAAGCTTTCTAAACTTTACGGCTTCCGTCTCATTGACGGCATGAAAGACCGTGTCATCTATCGCGAACTCTTTCTCGAAGGCCTTACCGTTCTGGATATGCAACATCCCAACCTAAAACTGCGCATGTCCATGTCTCATCTGGCTGCCAAACTTGAAATCAACAATCTGGCCGCATTCATCAGCCCCGAATAATAGCTAACAACTTTTTCTTTCCGCTTGTCATTACCGCCTAAAGTGATAAAATCTCACCATTAATATAAGATATTAACGAGGAGAAATTATGATTAAAACAATCGCAACCCAACCTTACAGCGACCAAAAGATGGGAACCGGCGGCCTGCGTAAAAAAACAAAAGTTGTTATGCAACCCAATTACTTTGAAAACTTCATGCAAAGTATCTTCAACACAATCGGCGACTCAAGCGGCAAAACCTTTGTTGTCGGTGGTGACGGGCGTTTTTACAATGCCATTGCGATTCAAAAACTCATAAAAATGGCGGCGGCTAACGGTGTTGCCAAATTGATTGTTGGTCAAAACGGCTTATTGTCAACCCCTGCATCCTCCAACATCCTTCTCAAAAACAAAACTGACGGGGGCTTTGTTCTGTCTGCATCGCACAATCCCGGTGGCGGAAACGGTGACTTCGGAATTAAATATGCCAATGAAACAGGCGGACAAATTCCGACCTCCATCAGTGATAAAATATTCGAAACATCCAAACAAATTTCCGAATACAAAATTTTTGATGCTCCGGACATTGACTTGTCTCGCTTAGGCACCCAAAAACTGGGTGATATGGAAATTGAAGTTATCGATTCCGTTAAAGATTACGTCGAAATGATGGAACGTATTTTTGACTTTTCCGCCATCAAAAAATTATTTGCCAACGGCTTCTCTATGCGCTTTGATGCGATGAACGCCGTTACCGGCCCTTATGCCATTCGGATTTTTGAAGAAGTTCTCGGTGCGACCAAAGGCTCTGTCGTTCATGCGATTCCATTGCCGGACTTTGGCGGACTTCACCCAGACCCCAACTTGGTTTATGCCAAAGAACTGGTGGACTTCATGTTCTCCGAACACGCGGCTGATTTTGCCGCGGCTAATGACGGTGACGGTGACCGCAATATGATTCTCGGCAAAAAATTCTTTGTCACCCCCAGCGACAGTCTGGCAATCTTAACCGACAATTTCAAACTTATTCCAGCCTACAAAAACGGAATTTTCGGTGTCGGTAAATCAGCCGCAACGTCATCAGCCGTTTCCCGTGTAGCCCAAGCCCACAACATAGGCTATTACGAAGTTCCCACCGGCTGGAAATATTTCGTCAACCTCATGGATTCGAACAGAATCACTTTTTGCGGTGAAGAAAGCTTCGGCACCGGTTCGTCGCATATCCGTGAAAAAGACGGCATCTGGGCTGTTTTGTTCTGGTTAAACATCATAGCCGCAACCGGAAAATCCGTTGAAGAAATCACTCGAGAACACTGGCAAAAATACGGACGCAGCTACTATATGCGCTTTGACTTTGAGGGAATTACAACCGATATTGCCGACAAACTGATGGCTGATTTGGAAAACAAACTCCCATTACTCAACGGCAAAGAAATAAACGGCTTCAAAATCGCCAATGCCGCACCGTTTGTCTACAACGATCCCGTAGACCACAGCACCACGAAAAACGGTTTAATTATCACATTTGAAGATGGTTCGCGCATCGTCTACCGCTTGTCCGGAACCGGCTCCAGCGGAGCAACCATTCGTGTTTATCTTGAGCGTTACAGCAAAGACAACTTAAACGCAGAACCTCTGGCAATGCTGACCGAATTGTTGCGCATCGCCCTTGATGTCGCTGAAATCCCTGAAAGGACTGGAAAACACCAAGCCGATGTTGTCACTTAAAAAACATATCGTTTTAAGTACTCTGATAGCCTCTCTGGCCTTTTCAACAAAGGCCGGAGCAGGTTTATACGGCTTTACGGAACCCAATCCCTACACGCACGAAGAAACATTGCTCGGCATGCAGGAACCTCCGGAACAAATCATCAACTATCGGGATAACATGCGCGCCAACATCCTAATGCTCGCAGATTATGCCAAAAAACAACGACCGAATTTTCAAATTATCGCTCACGAAGGGCAACAACTCCTAGGTAAAAGCCTTTGGGACAGTCACCTCTCCGGATATAACAACGCGCGTCTTTTGGAAATCAACGCCGTAGACCCGTCTTTTCTGACAAACCAATATAAAAATAGCACCTTAACGGAACCGGAAATCGGTTCACTGGCTCGCCGCTACCTGTCAACGCTCGATGCCATCGCTCTTAATAACATCTATTGCGGCAACCAACCTCTTCAAGAGGCTTTCTGGAACAAACATGACGTTTCAACCATCGCAATCGAAAATTGTCCGGATGAAAATACCTTTGATCAGGCAATCATTCGCTCAGCTTTTGACAAACGCCTGTTTTATGGATTTGACAATCCGCAGTATGCCTTTAATGACATTGCGCACCAACCGTTGATTAACGAAACGGCAAAAAATGTCACGGCAATCAAAAATGCCAAAAATATTTTGCTTTTGTTGGATGACGGCAAATTCGCCCAAAAAGCGGATTTAATCAAAGCCCTGCGCAATACCAACTATGATATTGTGATAATCAATCCGTTATTTCATGAACATACTCCTTACACACCGGAAGAAGTACGCTCGTTACAATTCAAGAAAAACGGCACTCGCCGCCTACTGATTGCCGAAATGAATATGTCCGAAGCCACCGCCAATACTTATTATTGGCATCCGGAATGGAAAATCGGTAGTCCGGTATGGCTGAACAGAATATCCTTTGTCAACGATAACGCGGTCATTACCAGCTATTGGCATCCGGAATGGAAAAAAATAATTTCACGCCATTTTAAGGAAATCGTCAGCAGTGGTTTCGACGGCGCTTTCTTAACCGGCCTTGAAAATTATCGTTATTTTGAAAAATTAACCCCGCTTGAGTAACGCCCATGAACGAAGTTGAAGTTTTAGACATTTCCCGTGATGCCATTTTCACCCTGTTAAAAGTCGTCACGCCGGTTTTACTGGTTGCCTTGGCAATCGGTCTGTTTATCGGTATCTTTCAGGCTTTAACCCAAATTCAGGAAATGACACTGGCGTTCGTCCCCAAAATTATCGGCGTTTTTATTACCCTGATTCTGCTCTTCCCGTTTATGCTCAGTCAAATGCGTACTCTGGCAGAAGGATTATTTGATAAAATTGCCGCAGGCGGATAATCAATGACCGAACTCCTCAACCTAAATCTATATCAATTTTTGATGGTTTTCCTGCGTATGGGATCCGCCTTAATGTTGCTTCCGGGCTTCACGGCTTCCTATGTCAGCACCCAGATTCGCTTGTCGATAGCTTTGGCTCTGGCGATTATCTTAATGCCCGTTGTAACACGTTTTCTGCCTCCGGCTCCAGATAGATTTGACATATTATTGCAATATATTTTGCGAGAAATAACCATCGGTATTTTTCTGGCTGTCATTATACAAACCATATTTTCATCTTTGAGCCTTGCCGGCAACATCGCTGGTCAGGCAATTGGTTTTTCTAATGCCCAAAACTTCAACCCCGCCACTCAAAACCAATCCATCATCATCGAATCCTTTTTAGGCGTAACCGCACTCACCGTCATCTTTATGGCCAACCTTCACCATATCATGCTAAACGCCATCATCGACACTTACCACTTGTTTCCGGTCGGACAAGCTCTGCCTTGGGGCGATTTTGCCAACCAGATGAGTCAGACTGTTAACGGAGCATTCATTGCCGGCTTCAAACTTGGGGCTCCGTTTATTGCTTTCAATATTGTTTTTTATACCGGAATGGGATTGGTTTCCCGCCTGATGCCGCAACTTAACATCTTCTTTTTGTCTTTACCGTTGCAAATATATTTAGGCGCCGGCCTTTTGTTTATTACAATGCCGATAATGATTTTATGGTTCATGCGTTATTTTGACGACAGCATGCAACTTTACTTGCACTAAGAAAGGAGGAACATGGTCGCACCCGAAGATGATGATGACGCCTCCAAAACCGAAGAGCCGTCCGAACGAAAGCTAACCAAGGCCAAAGAAGAAGGCGACGTTGCTGTATCTCAAGACGCCAAAAGCTTTATTATGCTTTTGGGAATGTTATTTGTCGTTTGGCTGGTTATCCCATTGATTTTTAAATGGTTTTATCTGATGTCGGTACGCTATATTGAAAACGCCGGACAAATTCCCCTCGGTGATTATGAGTTTGAAGTCCTGTTGCAACAAAGCGGCATCGGTTTGCTAAAACTTCTGGCCATTCCATTTTCTGTTTTTATCGTTCTGGGCGTTTTTGCCAACATCGCCCAAACAGGGTTCATCTACGCCCCAAAAAAACTGGAGCCCAACTGGAATAAACTGAATATTTTCGCCGCCCTACCCAACTTCATCAATATGAAAAAAGTTGTTGAAAGCTTAAAAGGTATCCTCAAAATCACAGTCATTGCTTTTATCGCCATCTGGGTTGTTCGTCCTTATGTTGAAAAAGCCAATTTATTACCGGAAATGGAAACCATAACAATTTTAAGATTTATTCATAAAGTTGTGGTATTATTACTATTCACGGTGGTTATCGCCGTTCTGATTATCGCCTTGGGGGACTATGCGTACCAAAAATACGTCCACTTAAAAAAATTGCGGATGACCAAGCAAGAACTCAAAGACGAATTCAAGCAGATGGAAGGTGATCCGATGGTCAAATCCCGCATACGCCAAATCAGAATGGAACGTGCCCGCCACCGTATGATGGAAAACGTGCCCAAAGCAGATGTGGTTATTGTCAACCCGACCCACTATGCCGTAGCACTGGAATATAAAATGGAACAGATGGATGCTCCAAAAGTAACCGCAAAAGGTGTCGATAACGCCGCTCTGCGCATCAAAGCTCTGGCCGAAGAAAATGATGTGCCGATCGTCGAAAATCCGCCGTTAGCCCGTGCCCTTTTTGCATCAACTGAACTGGACCAAACTATTCCTGAAGAACACTTTAAAGCTGTCGCAGAGGTAATTGGATATGTTATGCAACTCAAAAACCAACAAACGCCCTGATAAGCTCTTACAATCAAAACTGATTAAGCTGGCTTTCTCGCTCGTGCTTTTAAGCGTAACGGTCGTTCTCTTTTTTGTGTATCCGGAATACTATCTACAATTGTTTGCCCTGACAATAGTCATAACATCCTATTGTCTTATGTCGGCAATCAAAACCCTTGATGCCGGAGAAGAAGCTATCACCTACGGCGGTTTTGCTCAGGAATTGTTAAAACATGATTTTCGCGCCCACCGGATTGAAAATTCACTGAGAGAAAGCATCTTGCAAAACGAACCGGCTAAAGAATTGCTCAAACATAATAATGTCTTGCAATTTCTGGAACAACATCTGGCTGAAAACCTGCAAAACAAATCCGCTTTTTACCGTTTGCTCACCGCCGCTCAAAATCTGACAACCGAAAAAGCGACATTGTCACTTAAATTGCATAAAGAAAACGACAAAGTCTTTAATGACATCGAATGGTTTAATGTTTCCATCCGTCCTATTTACCTAAAACGTGCGGATATTTTTGAAAACAAATTCTCCATCAAAAAAATCCAAAGAGACACCTATCTTTTCTGGACACTGGACAACATCACCGCCGAAAAGAATATGGAACACATTTTCCTCACTGAAAAAAAATCTCTGCACGACTTCTTAGACTACCTCCCCGTCGGCCTTTATACCATTGATAAAGATTATGTCATTGAATACGCCAACCATAATCTTGCCAACATGCTGGGGCTCCCAATAGAGGATATCACCGGTCATAAACTAAGTGATTTTCTGACGACAAACAGCCCTCTTCCCCCCAGATTGGACTATTGGCAAGGAAGCCTGCATTTTTCTCGCAAGGATGACGATCCGATTGAAAATTTTGTAATGCAGACCAGCTGTCGAGAAGAACAAAACTATAAAATGCGCGGTGTCGTGGTTTCCGGCCTCCCCGGAACCGATGACCTGCAACACAAAATGGAAGAAGCCTACGACAAAATCAGCTGGTTGTTTAACAATGCTCCTGTCGGCATCATCTTTATCAGTCAACAAGGACGTATTCTGGAATGCAATCCCGTTGCTTGCAAATTTTTCAACTGTGAACACGATTCTCTTTTAAACACCAGCCTCTTTGACTTTACCAAAGCCGAAGAAAATCCGACATTACTCAAAGGCTTGGAATTTATTCGTTCCCATCCGCTTGAGACATCAAATATAGACATCCACCTAAACACAACGGATAAAGACGCCGTCGCTTCACTGTTCATCAGTTCCATGCAACGTTTTTATGCCTCGGAAACAACCACATCGACAGGCTTTGTCCTCTATCTGATTGACGCAACCAAACAAAAAACGCTGGAACTGCAATTTGCTCAAGCTCAAAAAATGCAAGCTGTAGGACAACTTGCCGGCGGTGTCGCCCATGATTTCAACAACCTTTTGACCGCCATGATTGGCTTCACCGACCTGTTATTACAACGTCATGGCGTCGGCGATCCTTCTTTTGCCGACCTCATTCAAATCAAACAAAATGCCAACCGCGCCGCCGGACTGGTTCGTCAGCTTTTGGCATTTTCACGCAAACAACCCTTGCAACCGAAACTGATTGATGTAACGGACAATTTCGCCGAACTCAGCCACATGTTAAAAAGAATTCTCGGCGAACAAATCGTTCTCAACTTCCATTACGGACGAGATTTGGGCTTCATCAAAGTTGATCCGGTTCAGTTCTCACAAGTTATCATCAATCTGGCGGTTAATGCCAAAGATGCCATGAACGGCAGTGGTACGCTGGATATTTCCACCCGTACCGAATTTCTCAACGAAAACTACCAATTCGGCGACGACATCATCAAACCGGGAGAATTTGTGGTGATTGATGTGAAAGACAACGGTTGTGGCATCCCTCAAGAAAATATGAACCGTATTTTCGATCCGTTTTTCTCCACCAAACAAAACGTTGTCGGTTCCGGAACCGGATTGGGACTGGCAATGGTTTACGGCATTGTCCGCCAAACAGAAGGTTTTATCAAAGTCGCCAGCGAAGTTGGCATCGGCACCACTTTTTCTATCCACCTTCCTCGCTTTGAAACCAATACCGAAGAAGAAATTCATATCGACAATAAAGAGATCATCACCCGCAAAGACGGAACCGCCGTTCTGACCGTACAAGAAAAAATATCCGCTCCGGTAAACATCAATCAAAAAATATTGCTCGGTCTGAATGTTTCTAACGCCATTGACCGAAGCCATACTCCGACGGCAGCCACGGCAGAAAGCACCAGAATTTTGTTTGTTGAGGATGAAGATTCCGTCCGCACATTCGGCACCAGAGCCCTAAAGAAAAAAGGCTATGATGTCATTGGTTGCAACTCGGCAGAAAACGCCCTCGAATATATTGAAAGAGATTCCGGCTTCAACCTGCTGGTAACGGATATGGTTATGCCGGGGATGAGCGGCGCCGAACTCACAAAAGTTATCAAGGAAAAACTGCCGGATATTAAAGTAATCTTAGCCTCCGGATACTCAGAAGAAATCGTCCGCCAAGAGCTGGATAACTTTGATGATTTTGACTTTATCACCAAACCTTACAGCCTTGGTGACTTGACAGCAAAAGTTTTTGATGTCTTAAATAAAGAATAACAAGGTTAAACAGATGTCAAAAACAACAAACGTCAATAGTCAGCTCACGCTGGATTTTCCACACCGTCCAAGCCTCAGCAGGGAGGATTATCTGGTTGCCTCCTGCAATCGTGAAGCCGTTGCCTTAATAGACAACTGGCCCGATTGGCCTTATTTTGCAGCCTGCATCTATGGACCGGAAGGGTGTGGCAAAACTCACTTGGCAAATGTGTTTGCCAACAAAGTTTCCAACCTGACCAACTTCCCTTATAAGATCCCGTTTGTCAAAGCGCGACAAATTCAAACACAAAATTTTCGAGACTTATTTGCCCGCCACAATTGTCTGGTTATTGAAGAACTGGATGATGCCATAGATCAGGAAGCCTTGTTCCATCTCTATAACCTATACAGGGATGAAGGCGGAAATATTCTGTTTACTTCCTCTTTGGCTCCGGCCCGTCTCAACTTCTCACTACCGGACTTGCGTTCTCGGATGAATATCGTTCCGGCGGTTGAAATCCAAGAGCCGGATGACGACTTGTTAGCCGCCCTTTTGGTAAAGCTGTTCAACGATCGGCAAATCATCCCCACACCGGAACTCATCAATTACATCCTTCACAACATGCAACGTTCGTTTTCCTATGCTCGCAAACTTGTTGCCGAAATTGATGCTGTTTCGCTGTCCCGCAAACGAGCGGTATCCGTTCCCATTATAAAAGAAGCCATCCAAACGCTGAACGACACATCTCAAGGTGACTTATTCGACTAGGAGAAAATATGAAAAAATTAATCCTGCCAGAAACACTGAGCAACGAAACAATTACACTCAAACGCCACAATCACCTGTATGATGAGCAACTTTTCAAATACATTGATGCCAACCGTGCCCATTTACACCCTTGGCTCTTTTGGGTTGATGGCACAAAAACCATCGAAAACACCAGTAAAACAACAGATTTCTTTATAGAGCAATGGCAAGCGGGAAATAACTTTGCCTATGTCTTGCTCGATAATCACAATGACGTTCTGGGAACAATTGATTTTCATGATATTAACAATGAAGACCGTTGCGGAGCCATAGGCTATTGGCTACGTAAAGACAAAACCGGACACGGCTATGTAAGCTCAGCACTTAAACTTTTGGAAAACGAGATTTTCAAGCAAGACTTTGTTCGTATTACCATTACTTGTGACAGTCTAAACACGGCCTCCTCCGCAGTCGCCGTCCGCAACCAATATGATTATGAAGGTTGCAACAAAAAAGCCCTCAATGCCTATGGCGAATTACACGACAGATTACTTTACGCAAAAATAAATCCGAACCACAAATAACACATTTTTATAAAAAACAATAGAGAAAGGACAAAAATAATAAAAAAGCCTCCTCATTTGAGGAGGCTTTTGAGCAACCAAGCTAATTCTTATTTTGTCAGAGCTAATGTATCTCTGGCAATGGCAAGTTCTTCATTCGTCGGAATAACAAAAGCACGAACTTTTGAATCTGATTTGGTAATCTCGACAATATCACCACGTTTGGCATTGGCGTCTTCATCAACCTCAATACCAAGATAGCTCAGGCGTTCCAAAACCAACTGACGAACCAAAGGAGAGTTTTCGCCAACGCCGGCTGTAAATACAATCGCATCAACACCGCCCAAAGCCGCAATATAACTGCCGATACATTTAACAATACTGTAAATATAAGCTTTCATTGCATTCTTCACATCTTCTTCACCACGCAAATAAGCCGCTTCAAAATCGCGAGAGTCGCTGTATCCGGTCAAACCGACCTTACCGCTTTTCTTATTCAGCATTTCAGTGACCTCATCGGGTGTCATCTTTTGTGTTTTCATAATGTAAAGCGGAATACTGGGATCAATATCACCGCAACGAGTATCCATCACAATCCCAGCCAACGGTGTCATACCCATCGATGTATCAATACACTTACCGTCTTTGACCGCGGTAATTGAGGCGCCGCTACCAATATGACAAGTAATAATCTTGCTGTTGGCACCTACCAATTTTGCCGCTTCCTCAGCCACAAATTTATGCGATGTGCCATGCGCTCCGTAACGACGAATTTTGTAGCGAGCGATTTGCTCTTTCGGCAAAGCATAGGTATAAGCCTCATACGGCATAGTCTGATGAAACGCCGTATCAAACACAGCTACCTGCGGCATCTTGGGATAATCTTTCTTCACAGCACGAATAACCAAAGCGGCCGGTCCATTATGCAACGGAGCCAAAGCAGCCAACTCTTCAATCTGTTCAATTACTTTTTCATCAATCAGTGTTGACGATTTGAAAATATCGCCTCCCTGAACCACGCGATGACCAATAGCCTGAATCTCATCAAGACTGCTGACCACTCCGTCCAACAACAGCTTCAAAACCTCACGCAAAGCCGTTTCATGATTCGGTAACTCAACCGTCACTTCTTTTTTACGACCATCGGCATATTTGATGCTAACGGTAGACGGGCTACGATTGATACGATCGGCATTTCCTTTTGCGACAACATCATATGTGTCACCATTAATGTCAAACAATTGATATTTTAAGGTCGAAGACCCTGAATTCAAAACCAAAATTTTCATATTCATTCCTTAAATTACTTTTGAGACTGTAAAACCGTCAATGCCACCAAACCGACAATATCCTCGGTAGAACAACCGCGGGACAAATCATTAACCGGCGCATTCAACCCCTGCAACATCGGACCGTAAAGCTCGGCCCCGCCCAAACGTTGTACCAATTTATAACCGATGTTACCGGCATCAATATTTGGAAAGATCAAAGTATTCGCATGACCGGCAACATTTGACTCCGGCGCTTTTTTTGCGGCAACAATGCCGTCTAAAGCAGCATCAACCTGCAACTCGCCATCCAACAAAACATCTTTTCCGGCAAACTCAGAAACCAAAACCTCTTTCGCCAACTTGGTTGCTTCACGAACCTTGTCAACGCTCTCGCCTTTTCCGGAACCATAGGTAGAATACGACAACATGGCAATTCGCGGCGTATCTCCCAATTGCAAAACCGATTCGGCTGTCTGCATGGCAATATCAGACAACTCTTTGGCGCTCGGATTAATATTAATGGCACAGTCCGAAAAATAAAACATCTTGCCGTTGCAAACAACGATAAACACAGAAGAAACGCCCCTGTCCTTGCGAGCAGATTTAATAATCTGCAGAGCCGGACGAACCGTATCAGCCGTTGAGTGATTAGCACCGGAAACCATACCATCGGCTTCACCGGCCTTAATCATCAATGTACCGAAATAATTGGCGTTCAAAGCTGTTTCACCAGCTTTGTCTTTTGTCATTCCTTTATCTTTACGCAATTCGTATAATAAATCAGCGTATTGTCCGAGTTTTTCAGACTTCGCCGGATTAATCAACTGAATCCCCTCAAGCGACCATCCCTTATTTTTATAATATTCGCTGATTTCTTCACAATTACCCAACAAAACAATCTTGGCCACCTTTTCTTCAGCACAAATATGGGCGGCTTCCAAAACACGCTCGTCCTCACCTTCCGGTAATACGATTGTTTTGCCTAATTTTTTGGCTTGAACAATAATTTTATTGATATAATCGCTTTTCAACATTGTATCTCCTAACCTCACGCAATATATTAACCACAGTTTTCTTACTGTTTATAACAATTTTTCTAATGTTTACACTTATCGGAATCAAAAGTCAAAATATCTTTTGATTATTTGTTCAAAGTATACTATCATCGCCTCAACAAAATTTTATGTTAAGGAGCATACTATGGAAAAAACCCTTTCAATTATTAAACCAGACGCGGTTGAACGTAACATTACCGGTCAAATTAACGCCATGATAGAAAGAGCCGGTCTGCGTATCGTCGCCCAAAAACGCATGCACTTAAGTCGTACTCAGGCTGAAGAATTTTACGCTGAACACGCCGGCAAAGCATTTTTTGCCAACTTGGTTGACTTTATGACCTCTGCTCCGGTTGTGGTTCAAGTTTTAAAAGGTGAAAACGCCATTTCTCATTATCGAGAAATCATGGGGGCTACCAATCCTGCTGTTGCCGAAGAAGGAACAATCCGCAAAACCTTTGCCCTCTCCATTGATAAAAACTCAGTACACGGCTCAGATTCTCCGGAAAGCGCCGCCAGAGAAATCAATTTCTTTTTCAGTAATATTGAGATTTTTGAATAAATGTTAAAAAAGCTGTTGGTCATATCGGCATTTCTGTTAGGAACATACGCAATTTCCTCATCGGCACACGCGGCTGACGAGCGTTTTGCCGTTGATGTCAATGTTGACGTGACCGACAGCAATGCGTCTCTGGCTCGTGAACGAGCAATGAACGAAGCCAACCGCGCCGCCATTGTTGAAGTCGCTAAACGCATTACTACCACCGAGGGGGCAATCCGTTTAGGCTCAATGACAGACGAACAGCTGATCAACTTCATCAAAGAAGTCTCCGTTAACAGCGAAAAATCATCCAATATCCGCTACATAGCCAGTCTGCGAGTCGTCCTACATGAGAACATGCTCCGCCAATATATGGAAGAACGGCAAATCCCCTTACTGGCCGACAATGACAGCCGCATACTGATTATCCCCATATTCCGCGAATTTGAAAATGACAAACCCTTGTTGTGGGAGGGAGGCAACCTCTGGCGTCTGGCTTGGGAAAATTCTTCAGGCAACAACAGCGTAAAATTCATTCCTCTTGCCGCAAGCGGCACCAACTACATGTTGATTGATGCCAACAAAGCCGCCGCCGCCGATGGAGAAGCACTCAACAAACTGATGATGGTCAATGGTACTGATGATGTCTATGTTCTCGATGCCGTTTATGACGGAATAGAGGGGTTAATTATTCAAGCCACCTCATATAAAGGCAATCACCAAACAATCAAGGTTGCCGGCGACAGAAGTTCCGGCATCGAACTATTCAAGAATGCCGTTGCGGAAACAAAACTAAAGCTTGAGCAACAATATCAGGAACAAAACCTGCAGGAAAATAATAAAGAAAATGTTCAAACCGTTGTCTTTGACTTTCACACCTTGTCAGAATGGATAAGAACAGAACAGTTGTTGCGTAAACTCCCCGGAGTTCAAGATATTGAAACCCAAGCAATGGGCACCAACAGAATTCAGTTTAATCTTGTTTTTAACGGTTCTCTGGATAAACTTCTTTATGCCTTACGTGAAAAATCCTATACGCTGACAGACACCGGAAGCTACGCCGTTCTTGAAAAACTTTAGGAGACACTCATGGTCACGGAAAAAAAAGCAAACAACAATTGGGTTATTTGGCTATCAGTTTTTGTTTTCTTTTGCATAGCTGTCTACACGTTGCGTTCCGTCCTCCTGCCCTTTGTCGCAGGCATTGTCATCGGCTATCTGCTTGACCCTTGGGCTGACAAATTCGAAAAAATCGGCATCAACCGCACCATCGCGACCATTCTGGTAATGTTGCTGGTCGTTATCATTCTCATACCGGCACTCATTATGCTGTTTAGCATTATTGACAACCAACTTGGACATTTCATCAAAGCCGTCCCCAATTACTTAAATTCACTATCCGTCAAACTCGAGCCTCTTTTCGCAGAACTGCAAGACAACTTCCCAGGTTTGCAACCGGAAAAAATACGCGAATACCTCAGAAGCAATATGACCAACGGCTTAAAGATATTAGGAAACATTTTCCGTAGCCTCATCAGTGGCGGCTTTGCTTTTGTAAACATTATGTCGCTGATTTTGATTACACCTGTCGTTGCTTTCTACATGTTGCGCGACTGGGATAAATTCATTGCCAACATGGATAACCTGTTACCCAAACATTCTAAAAAAACAATCAAAACCCAAGCTCGTGAAATTGACAGAATATTAGCGTCGTTTATTCGCGGACAACTGTCTGTTTGCGTTCTGCTCGGCACATTCTACGGCATCGGACTTTATCTTGTCGGCTTAGATTTAGGTGTGCTGGTCGGATTTTTAGCCGGCATCATCTCTTTTATTCCCTATGTGGGATCAATCTTCGGCTTTGTTGTCAGCGTCACCATCGCCTGCGCTCAGTTTGATACCTTGTTGCCGATTATAAAAGTTATCTCCGTCTTTGCCATCGGACAATTCATTGAAGGAAACTTCCTCACTCCCAAACTCGTCGGCGATTCGGTAGGATTACATCCCGTATGGATTATGTTTGCCTTACTCGCCGGCGGTGTCTTACTGGGTTTTTTAGGTTTAATGATAGCAGTACCCGTCGCCGCTATTATCGGCGTCTTGGTTCGTCACGCAATCATCAATTACAAAAAAAGTACATTATACAAAGGCTAGGGTTTACGAAATCCTTGAGCCACCAAATACGTTTCCGGAGAAGATTGTCGACTGGCATCCGGTTTAAAATGTCCGACTTTGGCAAAATGCTTTTTTGCATCAGCTAACAAACTTCCCTCGGCTCCGCCCTGAAATACCTTGGCGATAAAAATCCCGCCGGAAGCGAGAACCTCCTTAGCAAATTCGTATGCGACCTCGACCAAACCAATTGTCCGTAAATGATCCGTTTGTTGATGTCCGGTTGTATTAGCGGCCATATCACTCATAACAATGTCCGCGTCTCCCTGTAAAAGTTCCTTTAATTTATCGACCGCGTCTTCAGATGTAAAATCCTGACAAATCAACGTCGCACCCGCAATTGGTTCCGTCTCAAGAATATCAATCCCGACAACCTGACCGCTCCCTTTATTGCGCAGAACCGCAATTTGCGTCCAACCGCCTGGGGCACACCCAAGATCAACAATCGTCTTTCCCTTACCGAGAAATTTATATTTTTCATCCAACTGAATAAGCTTAAATGCCGCACGAGAACGATAGCCCAAACGCTTAGACTCTGCAACATACGGATCATTTAACTGTCGCTCAAGCCATTGGTTGGAAGACTTTTTACGATATTTCGACGTCTTGACCCGCACCGCCAGATTATGACGTCCCGTAATCTCTTTTGCTGATTTGGTAAGCTTAGCCATTGGTATCCTTTTCAATTAATTCTGCCACAATTCCGTCGACAGCACTCTTTAATGAAGCCGTAAGTTGAGGAAGTTGCAAACCATCATAAATCGTTTTAAAAATAACGCTTCCGGCAATAAAAATATGTGAACGCGCTTCACCTATATACGGACTGAGCGCCAACTCTGCCTGTGGCGTCTGACAAATTTTATTAATCTGCTCATCCATTTGTTCTCGAGTTATCACCAAACCATCCGCCTTATCTCGGTCATATCTGGGAAACTGATTAATCATCGCCGCCAATCTCAGAGGCGTGCTTGACGTTGCCAAAAACAAGACATCCTGACGAATATCATCCAGCTTAGAAACAACAACAAAATCATCAACATATTTTTTTATTTCTTTCCGCAGACGTGTCATTCCTTCTTCATTGGGATTTTTCAGTTCAAAAGCCTCCGAAGCATTTCTTGCGCCCCAAGGAATAGAAACTGTATGAATAATTTTAGCCTCCGGAGTATTCTCCGCTAATGTAATCTCTGTTGAGCCCCCCCCCAAATCATACAGCACCACATAACGGCTTTTACCTCTGGCATGCTCTAAAGAGCCTTTCAAATTCAGACGAGCTTCTTCATATCCGTCCACCACTTCTATCGGAATCAAAGATTCTCCATAAACCTGACGAATAAATTCCGAACCGTTCTTTGCCATACGACAACTGGCTGTCGCAATCGCCCGCAACTTAACTTTTTCATACTTATCAATAATTTTTTTAAAATTATAAAAACATTTAACGCCACGCTCTATTGCCTCGGGAGTAAAACGCATTTCCGGATACATTCCTTCCCCCAGTTTTGTCTGAGTGCTTTCCTTGCACAAACGTTTTCCTTTTTCATCGCAAATCAACAACCGACAAGAATTCGTCCCTAAATCAATTGCCGCATAACAAGACCTATTCATTCACCGCCTCCTTTTTCTTTTCTCCGGAATAAGAATAATGATTGCCGTTCCGTTTCCGGTTAAAAGGATAGCGGCGTTTGTGTTTCTTGGAATATGATTTTTTCTTAGCGTGCATCATATCCAACAAAATTCCCTCGCGAATACCCCTGTCGGCCACGGTCACTTCTGAAATCGGCCAAAAAGACGTCAACCCGTCAATAATCGCACAACCGGCCATCGTCAAATCAGCCTTTTGCGCACCGATACAAGGATGTTTTTTGCGTCCATCATCACCCAAGCGCTTAATCTTGGCAATCGTCCGTTCAATCTCCTGCTTTGACATGGCAATACCGTCAACTGCCGAACGATTATAACGAGGAAGATTAAGGTGCACAGCCCCCAAAACCGTCACTGTTCCGGAAGTGCCGATAACCTGAATTTCCTGATTGGCAATAGCGTCACGAATATGGTGTTTATCTTCAAACTCGGATAAAATCTTATGTGTTCGCTCCACAATCGTATTATAAGCCAGATTTGTCATATCTTGCGATGGAAAAGCTTCGGAAATCGTTACCACACCATACGGCAGAGAAACAAAACCCTCAATAAACATATTACCGTTATCAGTGGTTCGGGCCAGAGAAATCTCCGTCGAACCACCACCGATATCAAACACCAATGCCCGTTTAATATTCCGGCTTAACAATGGCAAACACCCAACCACCGCCAAACGAGATTCCTCTTTTGAGGAAATGGTTTCAATCACCAAACCGGTTTCCCGTTTAACAATTTCCAAAAACTGCGGGCAATTCACCGCTCGTCGACAAGCTGCCGTCGCCACAAAACGCGAACGACATATCGGCGCATATTCAGCCAAAACACCGGCACAAACCTTCAAAGCATTAACTGTTCGCCTGATAGCATTTCGAGACAACTCGTTGTTATTGATAATCCCCTCGCCCAAACGTGTAATCTTAGAAAATGTTTCCACAATACGAAAAGACGTCGGGGTCGGAGTTGCAATCACCAACCGGCAGGAATTGGTTCCCAAATCTATTGCGGCGTAGTTAGAACCCGCAGAACCAAGACTTCCCCCTGCTTGAATAGCCTTAACCGGTGGCTTGATATTTGTTTTTTTTCGCCACTTTTGCATTATTTTTTTCAATCAAAACGTATAATATAAATTTACTTGAGGACAATATAACCTATAAATCTGTGTCATACAATCTTTTTTATGTGCACCCACAAAAAAAATCAGAAGTCATCCTCTGCCCCCTTGACTACAAAAAATGCCGTTTCAAGAAAGAAACGGCATTTTGCTCTAATTCCCCTATTCTCCGTATATCTCAAGTCGTACTTGCTGACGCAACTCATCAATGCAAACAAGCTCTTTGTTCTCATTTTCAAAATGCCAATATACCCATCCGTTACAAGCCGGAGCATTTTGCGCCGCCGCTCCCACCTGATGAATGGACCCTTCCATCACTTCGCTCTTGACGGTCCCGTCAGAACGAATAACAGCGCAATGCTTACGTCCCGCATCATACAAGATATCCCCCGGCGTAAGCAAACCGCGTTCCACCACATTTCCGAACGGAATACGCGGCTGACGTTTTTTAGAACTATATTCCAAACAAATCTGATTTTTAACCGGTTCAACAGCATCTAAACGCGCCTCTGCTCCGGCAACATAGGAAGCATCTTTCTCTATCCCGATATAATGACGCCCCAATTTTTTAGCCACCGCACCGGTTGTTCCCGTCCCGAAAAACGGATCCAAAACCACATCGCCAACCTTAGTCGATGCCATAATTACCCGATACAACAACCCTTCCGGCTTTTGCGTCGGATGCAACTTGTCGCCATTATTATCTTTCAGACGTTCTTTCCCCGTACAAAGCGGAATTTGCCAATCACTGCGCATCTGAGTATCTTCATTTAGCGCTTTCATAGCTTCATAATTAAACGTATATTTTGAATTGGGATTCTTGCATGCCCAAATAAGTGTCTCATGCGCATTGGTAAAACGAGTGCCTTTGAAATTGGGCATCGGATTGGTCTTGTTCCAAACCACGTCGTTCAAAATCCAAAAACCGAGATTCTGCAGAATATATCCGACACGAAAGATATTATGATACGAACCGATAACCCAAATCGCACCATCATCTTTCAGCACACGCCGCGCCGCAGTCATCCATTGGCGCGTGTATTCATCATAGGCTTCCAAACTCTCAAAATTATCCCATTCTTCATACACACCGTTAACACTGCTGTTATCCGGACGTGTCAGGGCATCACCAAGCTGAAGATTATAGGGAGGGTCGGCAAAAATAAGATCAACCGAGTTCTCTTCCATCTCGTTCATAACCTTGATACAATCATCATTTATAATTGTATTAAGGATTTTTTTTGTTTGCATACTGCTCATTTTAACCAACCATTTTCTGAGGTGTTAAATTTCAACAGCACCAGTATGAACGTAATTTAGTTAATAATTATTAAAAGGTCGGCAAAAAAATTTTCGCCCCACTCTCAGCCGGCATCCGCCAATAAAAACTCCTTTATCGGACGATATGATTTGCGATGTTCGGCAATCACACCATATTTTTTCAGTCCGTCAATATGAAGTTTAGTCCCATAACCAGCATTTTTTTCAAACCCATAATAAGGATATTGTTGCGCCAAATCTGCCATTAACCGATCCCGATAAACCTTCGCCACAATTGACGCCGCCGCAACAGAATAGGACTTCCCGTCCCCTTTAACAACCGTTTGGCACGCACAGGGAAAATCCTTAGGCGTTCGATTACCGTCAACCAAAGCCGCTAATGGTTTTTCAGCCAAAGCCTCATACGCCCGCCGCATAGCCATAAATGTTGCTTGCAAAATATTATAGCGGTCAATTTCCTCTACACTGGCTTGACCGATACCGATGCAAAGCTTCCCCTGCTCTTGAGCCTCAAACAAACGCTCATACAAAGCTTCTCTTTTAGCGGCCGTCAGTTTTTTTGAGTCATTAAGACCGGCAAGCAAAAAATCATCCAGATTTTGATCTTTGATCACCACCGCTCCGGCCACCACCGGACCGGCCCAAGGCCCTCTTCCGGCTTCATCAATTCCTGCCACCGGAAATGAATATGTCTTTTCCAATTCAAAATCAGGCATTTTTTTAATCCTTATTCACACTGAGTATGATATTCCCACCAACAATTCGGCAATATCCGCCAATCGGCAATGTTGCCATCGGTGTCGTGTGCCCAAAATCAACATTGGCAATAACCGGAAGCCCCTTCAATTGCGGAATGGAGTGAACAATATACTCCAGTTTTTCACGCGTAATACCGGAAGCCTTTTGAAAACGCCCGATGACCACTGCCTTCACATTGGCAAAATCCGCTTGATAGGCCATCGCTTGCAACTCGCGAAGAAAAGCGGCATCATCCCCGCCGGAAGTATAACAATCTTCAACAAACAAAATCGTATCCCTATCAAACACCGGACGATAAACAGAACCGTTTAACAACGTTAATGTTCCGAGATTTCCGCCAACAACAACACCTTCAGCATCACCACTCTGAATGTTCCAATACCCTTCATTAGCCTCAAACGTACGATTTTGCTGATCAATAAACCACAAATCATCGCTCCACTCAGCAGAAGGCGTCAGCTGATATTGGCCTCCCTCCAACAACATATCTTTCATACATTTCCACGTATAATCAAAGCCTTTCAACATTCCGAAAGAACTGTAATGCGGTCCGCTGAATGTCACCAAACCGCTACGGGCATAAATACCGTTCAATAAAGCCGTTATATCCGAAAAACCGCAAAAGATTTTCGGATTTTTCCGGATGATATCATAATCCAAAAACGGCAGAAGTTGATTGGAATTAAAACCACCGATAATTGTAAAAATTGCTTTAACATTGGAATCCTCAAACGCATCCATAATATCTGCCGCCCGCTGTTCTATAGCCGATGTTCCCATCAAATCCCAGTTATCATCCGTGGTATAACGCCCCAAAGAAACCTTAAGCCCCATTTGGGCAAAACGTTGAGCTGCCAACTCTCTGCTGTCGACACCAATAATCTTAATCCCTCTTGACGGCGCAACAATTCTGATTTCATCTCCGGCCGATAATAATGGCGGTACAATTTTCTGCATATCCAACCTCCTTTTTTGCAATGCCTGCATCATAACCCGCCTTTTACGTTTTTTCTAGCATTATATCCATTTTATAACGAAAATTTAATCATTAAAAATCTATAAGAGGCATAGAAAATTAACATAAAAAAACTATATCAGATTTGAAAGAATAAGGATTACCTCATGAATATTGACATTTATTTTGCTATCGCGGGCTTTTTATTATTGCTGTGCGTTTTTGCCAATAAAGTGTCCGACCGTTTCGGTATTCCGTCCCTGCTGTTATTTTTGGGACTGGGAATGCTGACCGGCGTTGACGGCATCGGCAAAATAAATTTTCAAGATTCACGTCTGACCAATTATGTCGGCACTCTTGCATTAATTTTCATTCTTTTCAATGGCGGATTAATAACCAAATGGAACAATGTCCGTCCCATCTTAATCCGCGGCAGTATCTTGGCAACCGTCGGTGTTTTTCTGACGGCATTATTCTTGTTCATCGGCGCATACTACATTATCCAACTTCCGTTTGAAATCGCTCTTTTACTGAGTGTCATCGTTTCATCAACCGATGCTCCCGCCGTTTTTTCCGCCCTTCGTTCTTCTGGCATCTGTATAAGCACCAAAGACAAATCTCTTATCGAATTTGAATCCGCCAGTAATGACCCCATGGCCGTATTTTTAACGATGGCGGCTCTTGCCGCAATCACCGAACCGCAAATATCCGGTAGCTTCTTTATCGGATTTTTCCTCCGCCAAATGTTTATTGGCATCATTTTGGGAATTGCCTTGGGACGCTTGGCGGCTTATACTTTGCAAAAAGCCAGAATCCCGTATCCGGGGCTATATCCCGTTTACGGTATCAGCATCGCCTTTCTGATTTACAGTCTGACACAATTATCCGGCGGTAGCGGTATTATGGCTGTTTATATTGGCGGAATAGTTGTCGGCAACAACGCCTTTCTGTACCGCAGACATTTAATGCGCTTTAACGATTCTCTGGCTTGGATTATGCAAATCTGTATGTTCCTGATGTTAGGCCTGCTCGTCAATCCTCATGAACTGACATCCGTCATGCCGGCCGGTTTTGCTTGTTCACTATTTTTGATGATTGTCGCCAGACCCGCCGCCGTTTTCACTTGCCTATTCCGAAGCGAATACACAATAAAAGATCAATTGATTATCAGTTGCGCCGGCCTCAAAGGGGCTGTTCCGGTCATCTTGGCAACCTACCCGTTGATGCGAGGTGTTGATAATGCCGTATACATCTTCAACCTGATTTTCTTTTTAGTCATCATATCTGTTTTATTCCAAGGCAAAACCCTGCCTCTGTTGGTTAATTATCTGGAGAAAAAGAACCCGACACTGGAAGAAACCCCACCGCCTCAACCGGAACAACCGGAGAAAAAAAGCTGGTTTTCACTCAACATCTTCAAAAAATCAGCTGATAACTAATCCAGAATTATTCTGCTCAGATTAAAACTGCGTTGTTCTTGCCGTTGAACACAAAACGCCAGCAAATTTTCCCCCTTAACACGCAGGGGAATAATCTGCCGTCGCGACAAACTACCGTCGACTTTCTTATAGGTAATATCAATTTTACGGCGGTCTTGTACGGCTTGATTAATAAAAGCCAGCTTTTCTTCCATCGACCAATTTTGCTTTGGAGCATATTCCCGCATAAACGTCAATACACGCGCATCCGTCAACACGTGGCGCAAAGAAAGCGGTTTGACCAAACGCAACCCGTCAAATGAAGAGCAACGACTGAGAGCGACATACAATTGTCCGGTAGCAAAAGTCCCGTTTCCGATATCGATATCAACTTTTCTAAACGTTTTTCCCTGACTTTTATGAATTGTCACCGCCCACGCCGGACGAAAAGGAAACTGCGTGAACGAACCGGCCACCTCGGCAACCAATTCCTTGTCTTGCAATGTATATTTATAAATCTCCCACGTATAAGAAAAAACATCAACCAACTTTTGTTCTTCATGCAAACGAACACGAAGATAGCGGAGTTCTCCATCTCGCAAACAAATATTTTCAATATGACCGATACTGCCGTTAACCCAACGATTTTTGCTGTCATTATTCAAAAACATAATCTGCGCGCCGAGTTTAAACTCCAAAACTTCGGAGGTCGGATAATAATCCGCACCGAAATTGCCGTCAACAACTGCTTGTGAAGAATAAAGCTGACCGTCCAAAGCCTCCATCCGCTTACGATTAATCTCATCGGCAAGCTGATTAACCGTCGTCAGACTGATGCGAAAATCATCTTTATCTGCCACAACTTCCGTTCCGATAACACGACTGTTCAACAATTTGATATCCTCACCGGTAACCGTATTGGAACGAATACGATTCAGCAACCCGATAAAACGCTCATCCTTTTGCCGATAAATTTTATTGAGTTCAACCACTTTCAAGGAAATCGCACGAAACACATCCGCACTAAAAAAATAAGGAGTACTGTATTTTTGCCTGAAAAAAGGTTCTTCATGACGAGACAAAACCGGAGGCAACTGATATAAATCCCCCACAAAAACCATCTGCACTCCACCGAAAGGCACATCTTCCCGAGGTCCGTAAAGTTGCAAAAAGGCATCAATACAATCCAAAATATCGGCTCGCAACATAGAAACTTCATCAATAATCAGCGTTTCCAGTTTTTTATAAATACGTTTTGCCCGCGGAACAAAATCCTTTGAAGTAATTTTTTCCACACTAATATTGACCGGAAAACCAAAAAAACGATGAACTGTCTGCCCGTGAACATTCAAAGCTGCAACACCGGTCGGCGCCAAAACCACAATATTTTTCGCACTCTTCCGCCGACAATAATCCAACCATGTCGACTTGCCGGCACCGGCTTTGCCGGTCACGAATAAATGCGTCTTTTCATTTTCCAATAAATCAAAAGCCTGTTGAAATTCAGGCGATATATCAAGTAATGTATCCATCGTTTTCCGATTGCTAAAAGTTATTTTTATGATAACATACTTCGTATGATGAACAAGAGGATTTTAGAACAATGCTGGAAATTGAGGACAGATTAATACAAATTGAAACGATTTTGGCCGAACAGGAACGAATTTTAGAAGATCTTAATCAAATCATCATCGAACAAGGCAAAAACATCGACCGTCTTGCCGCTCAAAACCAATACCTGTTAAGCCTGACAAAAGAAGATACTGTCAAACCTCTGAGCGAAGAAACACCACCACCGCACTATTAATATTCATTCGCACCACTTGTCAAATATCAAACATTAATTATATCTGTTTTGAGAGGTGTCAAAATGGATATGAACGCACTATATAAATTGACGCACGGACTTTACGTTCTCGGCGCGTCAGATAACGGAAAAATGGTCGGTAGCATCGTTGATGCCGTTATGCAAGTGGCCAACAAACCGATGGCAATCGCTTTGTCTTGCACAAACACCAGTTATACAAAGGAATGCATTGATCGCACCGGCGAATTTTCCCTATCCGTCTTATGCAAAGATATTCCTCCCTTTATTGTGGCTAACTTTGGTTACCAAAGTAGTCGGACGACAGACAAATGGTCCGCCGTCAAACATTATATCAACAACGGCTTACCCTATCTTCAAGACAATCTGGCTGTCTTTCGTTGCAAGGTTTTGCATAGCTATAAGCTTGAAAGCAACACCCTTTTTGTTGCGGAAGTAACTGATGCCGTTGATAACAAAAGCGGAGAACCTCTGACATATTTGGACTACCGGTCATATTTCAGACAAGAAGTAATGACAAGTTTTCAAAATTTTCAAAAGGAGAATAAAACAATGGCTGAAGAAAGCGGAAAAAAATGGGTCTGCACCGTATGCGGTTATGTATATGACGGTGATATCCCCTTTGAAGACCTGCCTGATGACTACGTTTGCCCTCTGTGCGGCGTCGGCAAAGATTTGTTCGAACTGCAATAAACAATCCCACAAAAATCAAGCAGGACAGAAAGTTTTTACACTTTCTGCCCTGCTGTTTTTTACGGCATAATCTGAGCCACTGTTTTTTCCCTGCCTTTAGGAGCGTTCATCCTAAAAAAAGTGTTGATTGTGATGCTGTCATACCGAAGTCGATAAAAACCGTCCACCTCAATAAGATTCCGCTTGGCATCAAGTTCGTAGTAATTTCCCAAATTTTTCGTTTGGTAGAACTTGGCCGGCGTCAACGCCAGAACATTCTCGGAAGTGAGAATTCCCATATAAACGGCCCCTTGAACCCAACGCACTTTCAAAAGTCCCTTGGCAAGTTTTCGACCTGACCTGCGAAAACCGGTCATACAGTTGACAACATCCTGAGCATCATCACCGACATTAATGGCTTGTAAAACACTGGATGGATTACCCACCACTCGTCCGTCGAGACTGCAACCGGAGAAATTTTCGCCTCCGACATTATAGATGAAAAGAAGGGTTCCGAGAATCTCCCGATCTTCCATCTTACGCGTCGTATACATCAAGAAAGGAGCCACACGATTGCAAACATGATAACGGCAATACTCCTTGGCTTCAATCAAAGAGCAACAGTCCCCTTTTTTGACGCGCCGTCCGTCCGGATAAACAGTCACACCATAAGCAAGCGTCCAACGAGCACCGCAGTGATAGGCTTCTTCACCCTTGCTGTCTTCGCAGAAGGCAATAAGAGGAAAAAGCTCGTCAAAGAGCTCGCAGGCACGATTAACATTGTAAGTAGCAACATCTTCGGGCGTATTGTCTTGACACTCCTCCTCGTTGGAAGGCGAACACTTCTTAGCACCCAATGCGGCAAAAAGAAGAACCACAACACCCCAGAAAAGCCTTTTGACATTCTTAACATTTTTCATGGTTAAAAAGCATTTTTAGAGAGATTTGACTTAATGAAAATGATAAAGCACATCCATCTCATCCCAAGTTTCTCAAACGTTAAACGCCAAAAACCAACGAATGTCATCCATAGTAGTAAACCAGAATAATAAATGTGCATAAAAAAAATATACCATATTGTTCCCTATTCGTCAACAACCGGATTTTGTCAAACTTTTACAAGCAAATAAAAAAAGCCCCACCCGAAAGAGTGGAGCTTTGAAAAGAGAGACCGGAGAGCATCACTGGCGATACTTTATCTCACCGGCAGGCAGATTTCGGTAGGAATTCGGCTTGACTTTGGTACCGTTGTACTTGGGATTGCCGAAGAAAACAAACTCATGGAACTTGCCTGATTTTGTTTGACCTTGGAGCCACACAGTACATTCAGCGTCGGAGATGACGCGGAAACGACCGGCCGAGTTTTTCCAGAGACCGAACTCTGCGGGGATCGTATACACGAAAGTGTCACCGTTGGCGTAGCTGTAGACGACTTCGATGGGCTTGGCGTAGGGAGCTTTCTGGTCGTAGTTGACGGCGACAGAAGTAGCCGGTGCGTCAAGCGGGGCGTTGAAGTAAGCGTACTTGCGAGCGGTGCTGAGATCTACGGTTGAGGACTGATGCTGAGGCTGATAGACTTCCTGTTTGGGAGTTTCGGGCACGACATTGGTTTCAACCGCTTCTTGTTTCTTACTGCAGGATGCGAGCATGCTCACAACTGCAAACATAGCAATGATTCTTTTCATGATACAAAATTTAAAATTATAGAAATAAAAGTAGTGGTAATGAACAGCATATTAACGCAACAATTTTTTTTGTCAATAATTTTCTATATCAAAGAAATTATTTTACAAACAACGGATTGAAAAGACTAAATTAATAACAATATTAGCAATATCGTCCACCTTGTTGAAGAAAAAACATGCAAAACACCACATCCTTAAAAGAAATATTCATCAGAGAGTTTAACCTTTGTTTTTTTATCAGCCTCATGCTCCTATCTCTACACCCCGAAACAAACCAATATCAATATTGGTTTTTATACGCTATTCAACCGACATTAAACGGAGCTCTGACCACCGTTATTATCCTTGCGCTGAATTATTATTTCGGCAAAAAAACATCCTTCAGACATTATAACACTGCGGATATCGGCAAACTGGTTGTTGTAGCGTTCTCGGCCGGATTTCTGTCATTATACGTCACTTTAATAAACATCGGAACATATGTTATCAGCATATTCATTATTTATATCGCGATTATAAACATTCACAGATTCGCCGACAAAATATCACAATTATTAAAACCCAACACAATGGCCACACCAAACGATTTGGGGGAATTTGCCGCCTTTTTCATTAACTTGGTCATTACATTCACAATCATAAACCTGTGCGCCAATACCATCCATAACGATTTCAACCTTGAATCGGCTTTCAACTTTGGTCATGGATTGATTGCCATTATCGATGCAGTCTATTTTAGCATTATTACCATGACAACCGTCGGTTACGGTCAAATTGTCCCGCATACGGCCATCGCTCGTATTATTGTCAGCGTCGAATGCCTGACCAGTTATCTGATGTTGGGAATGATGATCGGCATCATCAACCGCGGCATCAACTTCCCCTCTTCCCACCCCAATAAATAAAATTCCACTTCCCAATAACAAAAACACCCCACACCTGCAAGTTGTTATTTTATTAAAATTATCCTTGCTTTTTGCTTGCTGATATAATATTGTTGAACCTGTGTAAACAAAAAAACGACAAATAAAGCTCTTCTTACCAACTAACGGAAGCAAATCAATGAAATACATTATAATTCAAGCGGGTGGACGAGGTTCCAGATTAGAAACATTAACCGCCAATAAACCTAAGGCCTTAGTCCCTGTTGACAATCTGCCAATGATTTTCCACTTATTCAAAAAATATCCGGAAGCTCATTTCAAAATAATCGCAGATTATCAAAAAGATACATTCAAACGCTACCTAAAAGTGTTTGCCGACGTAAATTATGAAGTTATTGAATCTAATGAAAAAGGAACATGCGCCGGTATCGGAGAGAGTCTAAATAAAATCCCTTCCGATACTCCTTTTATGTTGGTATGGTGCGACTTAGTCCTTTCAAACATTGCCCACATCCCTGAAAAAACACATAAGAATTACTTAGGAATATCCAAAGATTTCCCTTGCCGTTGGTCATATATCGACAATAAATTTGAGGAAATATCATCAACAGAAAACGGTGTCGCCGGCTTATTTATATTTAAAGACAAAAATCAGATTGCCGATATCCCCTCAAATGGAGAATTTGTTCGTTATCTATCTACAAAAAAATTAACCTTTGACAGACTAGATATGTATGGCGGACTAGAAATCGGCACAATGTTATCGTACTTTCAAAATGAATTAAACAAACCTAAATGCCGCCCTTTTAATAAAATGGAATTCAAAGGAGATATTGTCTTAAAATATCCCCTAAACGAACAAGGTCAAAAACTGGCAGATGCAGAAATAGCTTGGTATAGAAAAATAAATGATTTAGCTTACACCAATATTCCTAAAATATATGGCTATGATCCCTTGGTCATGGAAAAAATTAAAGGTCAAAACATCTTCGAATACGCCTTTTTGACCTCCGGATTTAAAAAAGCAATTTTAAATAAAATTGTTAGCGCATTAAACGAATTGCACAATCTTTTACCGGCAAAAGAAGCAGACATGGAAAGTTGCGAAAACAATTATATCACTAAAACATTTGCTCGATTAGAAACAATACGCGAACTGGTTCCTTTTGCTAACAATAAATATATCACCATTAATGAAAAAAAATGCACCAATATTTTCGCTATTAAAGATAAAATCATTTCAGACATCCGCGCCATGTACCCCAAAGAATTCAAAATAATACATGGTGATTGTACATTTCACAATATGATGATTGAAACAGACAATGTCCGCCCGATACTGATTGACCCTCGTGGATATTTTGGCAAAACAAAATTTTATGGCGACATTGATTATGATTGGGCAAAACTTTATTATAGTCTTGTTGGCAATTATGACCAGTTTAATCGTAAAAATTTTTCCTTAGAAATAAAAGATAATAAAGTCGACCTAATGATTGTTTCTAATAATTGGGAAGCTTTAGAAGACTATTTCTTTGAAATCACCAAAACAAACAGAAAAAAAATAAAACTTTTACATGCTATTATCTGGCTATCCCTAACGACGTATGCATGGGAAGACTATGATGCAATTTGTGGAGCATTTTATAAAGGATTACTTGAACTTCAGGAGTATCTGGACAATGCTGAGTAAACTCACTTTATCAACTCTCCCTCATACATGGATATTGGATTTTGATGGCACACTTGTCAAACATAACGGCTATAAAATTGATGGTTATGACACCATACTTAATGGTGTTCAAGAGTTGTTCTCTCAAATTCCTACCTCTGATATGATCATACTTTTAACCTCCCGTGGAGAACAATATCGTCAAGATATTGAAAAATTCATGCAACAAAAAAAATTGCGTTACAACCATATCATTTGTAATGCCCCTATGGGAGAAAGAATTTTAGTCAATGACGATAAACCTAGTGGTCTGCGCATGGCATACGCTATTAACAAAACAAGAGACAGTAACTTCATAACATCTATACAAATAGATAAGGAGATATAAAACAATGCAACGCGAATTTTCCCTTTGTGGCATCCCTATAATTAAAATAAAAAAAAGTGAAAATTATGAAAAACGTTATTTTTTAGGCATTCAGTACAAAACAAAAAAATATGCCCCTCGTTACCATAGCTTTATTGATGCTTTTGCCAATAACACCTCTTTCATTACAAATCGCAACATAAAAGTGATTCTCAATAATCTGGGAGAAGCTGTTATCTATGCTCGTACAGCCAAATTTTGGCACAACCCCAATGACTTAATCTTCGGAACCCACCTTCAGCACTCTGACATATTTAAAATGTTTGCTCCGGAAATACCGATTTTTTATTGTGGTGAAGCAAATTTAATTAAACCGGAAGACTATAACACCAACCACTTTGAAGCCATTTTATTTGATGATAAATTAATTGAAATGAACAATAACAAAAAATCATTTTTAACATCATGGGCTGAATATCTAAATGCCGATTTTTCTACCATATCATATAAACCGGCTCACATTTCCGAAGAAACCAAACAATGTGCCCTAAACAAAGCTAAATCTTTACACATAAACATAAACAATTTCGTTTTCCTTATGCCTTTTGCCCGTTCAATGGAATTACTCCCCAAAGAATTTTGGAATGATTTGGAAAGAGATTTTCGAGCTAAAGGATTCGATATTGTCTACAACTCAAAAATGTTTTCAATTGCCGAAGCTTATGTTTTAGCAAGCCTGTCAAAATCTATCGTAGCATTACGTTCAGGTTTTTGTGATACGTTATGTGAATTAAAAGTTCCTCAACACATAATTTACACGCACAATGAATATCATGGCGATTTACAACCAATGTATAGTTTCTATGACTTTCCATGGGCCGCTAAAGAATTTATTACTGAATATAATACCAATAACCAACCATTATGTAAAATTCAGCAAGACATTTTAACAAGTTCAACAAAATAAATCACTCTCATTCGGGGTGTCTTACCAATGTCCAGAAACTGAATAAGTTTTAAAAAGTAAGAGGTATGCTATTGCATCATACTTTCGACCACCCCGAACACACATTTCCTCCCTTGCATTAGCCTATTTAAACCATAAAAAAACACCCTACAATAGGGTGTTTTTTTATGGTCGGAATGACTGGACTACTCTTCGCCACGCTTGAGTTGCACTGGCGCTCATCGTCTGTGCCGACCGCGATACTTCCGTATCGCTTTCGCTGGTAGTCAAACCAGCTCCCTCGCTGGTTCGAGCACCTATTTAAACCATAAAAAAAACACCCACAATGGGGTGCTTTTTTTATGGTCGGAATGACTGGACTCGAACCAGCGACCTCTTCGTCCCGAACGAAGCGTTCTACCAGGCTGAACTACATTCCGTTCATCAGCAGGCATATTCATACCACAAAAAAAAAATTAGACAAGTCATTTTTTACATTTTTTTACGATGTTATGGACTTTTTATGCAAATTATGTTAATTCTGCAAGCCAATGGCAACTTTTCAATGGAATAACAATGCTCATCTCAACACTCATTCCTCAGGTTTCATCCCTAATTCCTCAAGACTATCAAGAAATCAAACAACCACAATTTGATAAACTCATATCTGACTATCTACAAACGGCACCAACAAACGACAACCCCACACTTTATCATATGTTCGGCATCCCCAGCGCCGGAAAAACAACATTTTACAGCTCTCACCATTGGCCACAACACGTATTAGTCAGTTTTGACGCCATCATGGAAGACCTGCCAGCCTATCAAGAAGATGTCAAAAAAACAGATCCTGTCACCGCCTTTCAAAAATGGGAACTCACTGCCCGCATCATCGGTTACGAACTTTTGCGTCAAGCTGTCCAAGAACGTAAAAACATCTTTTTTGATCACGGAGGTTCATTTCCTGCCCATCTTGATTTACTGAAAAATCTACACCACTTGGGATACAATATTGAAGTTTGCTATATTTATTGCGATATGAACGAAGCTCTCAAACGAGCGAAAGAACGCGAAAAACAAACTCATCGCCACACACCGCCGCAAATGATACAACACCGCAATGAAATGATTGCCAAACTCATCGATGAATATAAAAAAGCCGCTGATGTTTTTTATGCCTATAACAGCACATCAGACGGCTTTATTTTTAACAAAGCGCTTAGTTCAGCGCCTCAACCACCGAAAAGCTAAAATTTCTTTCCGATTCGGCTATACTCAAACCCCTGCTCTTTTACCTCTTCCGGACACAACATATTCCGCAAATCAACAATTTTAGGCGTATTCATTAACCCTTTGAGTTTTGCCAAATCAAGATGCTTAAAATCACTCCACTCCGTTAAAACCACTAAAACATCAGCGCCGTTCGCCGCCTCATATTCATCGCGGGCATACGCAATTTTATCTCCCAAAATTTTACGGGCATTATCCATTGCTTTCGGATCATACGCCATAATTTTAGCTTGTTTCAGCAACAAATTTTCAACAATCTGCATCGCCGGAGATTCGCGGCAATCATCCGTTCCATCCTTAAACGCCAACCCCAGAACCGCTATTTTAGCACCGGCATTATCACCCACAGCTTCCCAAATTCTGTCCGCCATAGCATGCTTGCGCGCATCATTACCGTCAATCGCCGCTTGTATCAATGACAAGTTGACGCCATTTTGCCGTCCCATATAGGCCATTGCATTGGTATCTTTCGGAAAACAAGAACCGCCATACCCAGGCCCCGGATTCAAAAAACGCGGCCCAATTCTGCTATCCAATCCCATCCCTTTGGCAACCTCATATACATCAGCACCTGCTTTTTCACAAAAGTCCGCCATTTCATTAATGTAATGAATTTTAATTGCCAAAAACGCATTGGAAGCATATTTAATCGTTTCGGAAGAACGACGCTTAACAAACAACATTTGCGTCTTTCCCTCAAACGGCCGATACAATGCCTTTAACACATCTGCTGCTTTTTCCGTATTAGCACCGACCACAATTCTGTCCGGATGAAAGAAATCATGAATAGCAAAACCTTCGCGCAAAAATTCCGGCAATGACACAACATCAAAATCCGCCTGCGGATTGGTCTTGCGAATCAATCCCTCAATATCATCCCCTGTCCCGACCGGAACCGTAGATTTTGTTGCAATAACGGTATAACCGGATAAACAAGGAGCCAATTCAGCCGCGGCAGCGTGAATATACTTCATATCCGCTTCTTTAGTTACCGGATGCGGAGGCGTTCCGACCGCAATCATCACCAAATCAGCACCCTCCACGCCTTCGCGCATCGAACGAGTAAAACGCAGATGTCCTTCCGCCACGTTTTTCTTGAACAATTCCTCAAGCCCATCTTCAAACAATGTCAATTTTCCGCTTTGCAAAGCAGCAATTTTTTCTTCATCACGATCAATGCAAACGACTTCATTTCCGAGTTCAGCCAATCCGACACCCGTTGGCAAACCGACATATCCCGTTCCTATAATTCCGATTTTCATCTTCCCCTCTGCCTTTATTATTTTTTAACCCGCAACACACCGGAAGCTTTCAAAAACTCTTCAGCCCACCTATCTAACAACTTCAAATTAGGTTGAACAGAGAAAGTCTTTGCCCCCAGATAATACCACAAAGTCTTGGTCAAATAGGGAAATCTTTTGATTTTACGCACATATTTCCAATACGCCGAAACAGCACGCATATTTAACTTGCCCAAAACATCCTTATCCAACTGCGGATGATCCTTGATAAAATAGTAGTATGCCAAATAGCGATCATGATCAAGTTGAACTTTTTGTCCGGACAAATTACCGTTTTCTTTCGGCACCAAAACCACATCCGCCTGCATTTTAACAATACCGTGAGCCAAAGCTGCACAACGCAGAGGAATGGTTTCATCTTGAATAAACACGCGCTCATCCGCACCCTCTGCTTTTTTCAAAACTTCAGACTTAATCAACTGCCCCATCCGAGTAAAACGGGCTTCAAAAATCGCCCGCATTGCATCGGCATAAAACTTATATGAAAACCCTTCCGGCAAATAAGCTTCTGTCAATTCCTCCGGTTCTTTACCGGTTTTCACAAAAGTACCGTAAACCATATCAGCCTGAAACTTCTCAGCCAACGACAGCATTTTTTCCGTCGAATCAAGCGGAAAAATATCATCGCTGTCCAACATTCTGATATATTTTCCTTCCGCCGCGGCAATTCCCTGATTGATTCTAACGCTGATACCCTGATTTTTAGTATTCTTAAAAATCTTCACGTTCGGCACGCCTTTGGTCATCTCCTCAATAATCTCTACCGAGCGATCAGACGAAACATCATCGCAAAAAATGAACTCCGGATTTTTAAGTCCTGTCTGATTTAACAGAGCTTTTAACACGGACGGCAAATATCTTTCTTTATTATACACCGTCATTACAAATGAAACGTCTATATCGCTCATCTTGCCTCCTACACATTGTTGTGATGATATAATCTGAAATTCGGTTTATCGGCTTTAATTGCCTTCTTCAGCAGAAAAGTCATCTGCTGATTATTCTTCCACAAGACATAAAATAAACTTAATTGATCTCGGCGTGAATAACGCTCGAGCATCTCCCACCATTCCGACATAATTTTGATACACAACGGATGATGATGCTTGCGATAAATAACATTATTTTCAGTCAATCCCCAATGACGAGGATAATTTTCTTGCTCTAAAAATGCTTTGTGCCGCAACAAAACATCTTCTTTATCTTTTTTGTGAATTAAACATTCATCCAACTCATCATAAATACAATCTCGACGCCTATGTGGCGGAATAGCTAAAAACACATCCTTCTGAGAAGACAAAGCCTCTGCGGCCTCAAACAAAAGATTAGTCTTAAAAACAACATTGGCATCCACATAAATACTTTCTTGATATTCCGGAAAAAGCACATGCGGATGCAACTTTGGATATCGACTGTTGCGACTAACATCAAGTTTAGTAAACGGAAGCGGTCTAACCTCCCAAGGCCCGACCACCTTGCGACGAAGATACCACTGATTATCCGTAAAACAAACATACCGATAATCAGGGTTAAGATAAACATGCAAATTCAAACAATCATAATTATTAGAAATCGTCGTATAAATAACCTTCTTCGGTGGAACGGCGGCAATCGCTTCACGATATTTCCTAAATTTTTTACGATAAACAAAAGAATACAAAAAATCCCTTGATATACCTATCAACAAACGTTTGCCCAACATTATGCCGCTCCCGTCGTCTTTGACTTATTCGCCTTATACCAAGCAACAAACTTGGCAATTCCGGAAGAAAAGTTTGTTTTAGGAGCATACCCCAATAAATGTTTAGCCTTGTCAATTCCCGCAACTGTTTTGATAACATCGCCTTGTTGCATGGGTTGATAATCGATTATCGCTTTTTTACCCAAAGCTTGCTCAATCTCAGAAATCATCCGCTTCAGAGTTACCGGTTCACCACCACCCAAATTAATAATCTCATAAGACGTTTGGTCATACACAAGTGCAGAAACAACACCACTGATAATATCATCAATATATGTATAATCTCGCATAGTCTGCCCATCACCAAACATAGGAACAGGCTTTCCCTCATCAATCAATCTGGTAAATTTGTGAATGGCTAAATCCTGACGTTGGCGCGGTCCATATACAGTAAAAAAGCGAAGACAAACCGTCTTAATGTCATATAATTTATAATATGTATAACAAAACTGCTCCATTGCCGACTTTGTTGCGGCATATTGCGAAATTGGTTCCGTCACTTTCAAATCTTCGGTAAAGACCTGAGCATCACAATTACCATATACCGAACTTGAAGAAGCAAACACCAACTTTTTAACACCATGTAAGCGCATTTCTTCCAGCAAAATCAAACTGGCAACAATGTTACTCTGACAATAATCCAACGGACGCTCAATCGATGGACGTACACCGGCTCTCGCGGCCAAATGAACAACCGCATCAATCTTTTGTTCGTCAAAAATACGTTTCACAGCGTCCTTATTACTCAAATCATCCTCATACAACTTAAAATTCGGATGAGAACAACAACAAGACAAATTATCTTCTTTTATTTCACGAGCATAATAATCATTAAAATTATCAACGCCGATAACTTTACATCCCTGAGATAACAACGCTTCCGAAAGAGATGAACCTATAAAACCAGCCGCACCGGTAACCAAAACCGTATAAGTATTATCAAAATGTATCATTAAAATTCTTCTTCCTAATTAAATTTACCTTATCACAGCTGTAACTCTAACAGAACAAAACAATAAAGTAAATAATCAATCACATCGGTGCGACAAAATATTACGTAAGATTTTATACAATAGAATTTTCCAAACTGCAATTCACCTCTTTACAAAGCTGTGTAAAACAGATTAGAATAAACACCACAATAAATACATTTAAAGGCATAAAAATGAAACTGATGATTGTCAAAGACCGTAATGTCCTAAACACCAAATTCCTCGCCCAGTTTGTCAATTCTCTGGCCCGCCTCGGACATGACGTTCATGTCGTTTGTGACACATACAAAAAACAGGGAAGCGGTGTCACTTTGGATGACAACATTAGCTTCACCAACCTCAACGGCAAAACGAAAAATCATCTGAAAAACGCTTACCGCTTCTTGCGCCAAAATCTATCACTACCTTGTTTTAGATTCTCAAAATTCATAAAAAAAGAAAAACCGGATGTCATCATCTGCTATTTTCCGATAGACTTGTTCAATGTCACTTTCTTACAAAAACACAACATTCCGGTAATCATGATGATGCACTGTTACCCGCCAATAATTTTTAACCGTATTCAAAAAAAGTCATGGTTAAAGCGCTTAGCATATAAACACTGTCTAAAAAAAGTTAGTGTATTCCAAGTCTTGGTAAAATCTTTTGAAAAAACACTCAAATTATCCTCAGGCAAACAAAAAATCATAACTATTCCCAACGCTGTGGTACAAATACCAGCTAATAAGCAAACAGATCTCTCTATCGAAAAGAAAAAAATAATATATGTAGCACGTATTGAAAAAGAAGGAAAACGACAACACCTTCTTGTTGAAGCTTTTGGCCGGATAGCCAAAGATTTCCCTGACTGGCACGTCGAATTTTGGGGATTGGAAAAATACCAAAAATACAATCAGGAACTCCTAAATTTGGCAACACAATACGGTGTGGAGGACCGAGTTCATATCTGCGGATATCATCCCTGCATTCAAGAAGTTTATCTCGAAGCTGATATTCATGCATTTCCCAGTCTTCACGAAGGTTTTGGACTAGCCTTAGCAGATAGTATGGCTATGGGTATTCCTGCATTAGGCTTCACAGAAACCCCATCCGTCAATGAACTGATTATTGATGGCCACAATGGTTTCTTGGGAGAAAATATAGACGACTTCACCAACAAACTAAAAATGCTTATGGAAAGCAAAGAATTGCGGCAAAAACTGGGACACAATGCAGCCGAAGATATGAAAGCCTATACACCAGAAATCGTTATCAACATGTGGGATAAACTGATTAAAGAAACTATCGCAGAAAAAAATTAAGCAAACCAACACCAACAGCACACAAAATTAAAAACACCAGATTCTTTTAAGGGTCTGGTGTTTTATTATAGCAGTATTTTATGTTACCTCTGCGGCGCTTCGGCGAAGCCTCAGCGGCATACTAACGTCTGCCTGCGCCTGGTAGTGAACCTACTTTCTCGTAGGTTCAACTCTAGCCGCGCAATACAATAACAAAAAACCAGCCCTTAGGCTGGTTATTTGTTATTGGTTGTGCAAAAGGATAAATATGAGGAAAAATATACAAAATAACGTCTTGATTTTACATAATATTTAAAAATATCAAACCTTTACCAAAAATCCGACATCTCAGACCTTCAAAAACTTCCCAGTACCCGCCTCTGTCCGGCCCAATAGGCGAATAAGCCCTTTTTCTTTCATCTGGCGCATATTTTTTTCTATGCCGGCAATACTTAAACCGACTAGCTCTGGTAATTCTCTGGTGGTAACATAAGGATTATTTGCAATAATCTGCAAAATTTTCTCTTTACTTTTTAACGCATCATTTGCTTCAAAGATAGTTTTTATCTGCATTTCACGATTATCAAGCAGATTTTTTTTTCGCCCAACAACAGATTTCCGAAAAACTTATTAAGCAATTTCAGCCCGCAAGCCTATTTATTTGTATTTCAAAAACTCCAGTTTCATTTTAATTATAGATTTCAAAAAACTTGAGATAAAGCAAAATATATTATACATTAAAGCTATTAGAGTAAAATAAAAGGATGGTACATAAATGACAGAAAATAATCAGATTGACATTAATTTGGAAAATAAAAAAACAGACGATATTTACACGGCCATACATGAAATACTTAAAAATGCTCGTCGTATAGCTAAGGTGCAAATTGCCGCAAAAGAGGTAACGGACACGATTAAAAACTATGAAAGAGAAAAAGCAATTGTTTTGATTGCTCAATATATTAATAAGTATAAAAATATTTTAAATTTTCTCTCCAAATTTACCGGACGCTACATTATTTATGAACCAAATTTTTACGATAATAAATCTGACGACATTATTCTATGTGATTTGAAATACATAAGAAATGTTATTTATGCAGACGAAATAAAAAATGCCGGACTTGAATATACCCTTGAGAAAGCATTAAAAAAATTAAATTTAGTTCCTTAAATAAGTTTGGTATTTATTGTAATCTTTTTACAAAATTATCATTTGTAAATATTATGTTCCATTTACAAAGATATACATCCTCGAAATTTAAATGAAATTTATGATTATTTAGCTCATCTGTAAAATGGCAATAGTTCCCCATGGAAACATCCGGAAGATATATCAGAAGAAAACATTTATCGCATTTTTTCAAATAATTGTTGATTTTATCATTCTTTCTATCAATTTTTTCTTGAAGTTCATCAAAAGGATTTTCTTTACTGTAGCATTCATTATTAACATGACAATTGAATTTACCATCCATATTTTCGAAACCGCTGATCGAAATATTAAAATATTCACCTTGTACAAAAATACTTTCTTTGACGAAACATGGCCACTGCTTCAACTTTTCGACATTTTTATCAACAATTTGTTCTATCCCTGATTTTATAGCCTGTTTATTATAAATATCCCAAAAGCCCGGATTATAGACAGCCTCCATCATTTCTTTATAAGTTCGTGCCTGACTTGCTCGCCGATTCCATTGATCAATCAGAATAGAGATATTTAGCCCATATTGCTTTTGAGTATATTTACACACTTGGTTTCCTATAGACATTAAGTGTTGAAGAGCTCTCCCATGACGGCTTTTAACGATAAATTTAGTAATTTCTAATCCGATTTTTTTATTATTCTCTGTAATAAAAACAAAATCTGGTGCCTCATCATCGCGGTAAGATACTATTTTATTTTGCTGATACCACTTTTTACCCTCATCCGAAGATAAAAAATATTGTAAATATTCCCGTTCTTCTGCTTTTTTATCTTGGGACATGATATTTAATCCATTGCCTCATCTAAATGCTCAAGAAACGCCTGACAACCCTCAACAATATCCCAATAAGTCTCATCAAAATTGCCTGTATACCACGGATCTTTAATATTGCGTGGATTCTGTGCAAAATCTAAAAGACGATAAATCTTATGCTCGGTATCCACACCAACCAACGATTGAATATCCTCAATGTTGCTGTCATCCATCGCCAAAATATAATCAAAATACGCATAGTCATGTGGACGGATACGCCGGGAATAATGCTCTTCAAACGGCACATGCATGGATTTCAGCATTTCTCTGGTTCCATGATGAATGCCCGCGTGGCACATCTCATTGTAACTTTCCGTAGCCGCTGAACCTATTTCAAAATTATCCGCCAGTCCTTTTTCCGCAACCATCTGCTTCAGAACAAACTCCGCCATCGGTGACCGACAAATATTTCCCAGACAAACAAATAAAACTTTAATCTTGGCCAATGTCTATCTACCTTTTGTACATCAATTATCTCTAATATTATTAGTAATCCGCATTTTTTTATTATCAAGGAGATTTTCTTCCAACAGCAGCTTTTTGAAGAATTTAATAAGATAAGCAATTTCAGTCAGCAAGCCTATTTGTCAGCGTATCATACATTATTTCATCCATATTATTCCAATTTGGTTGTTCAGATAGGTCAACATAGTATTTTTTACTCAGTTCTCGCAAATCATACTCTCCTTGATCCCAAATGACAGGATAGCCCAATTTTCTGAGCCGTATAAATGCACGCATGGCATAGACAGTATTGCGGTGACACCGAGAAAAATAGAAAACCCATTTGTTAGAGGCATACTGCTCATAATTTTTTTTATCATAGCCTACATTTTTGTAGTTATAGCCTTGCTTCCATAAAAAGCCCGGATTAAAATTGCCTACAGACGTTTCCCAAGGATGCCCTAAGTGGACATAGTTAAACAACCACCACCTAAAATCTTCAGCACTGTCGTGATTGCGGTCAGCTAAAATGCCTTCCGGATGTTCATAGTCTGAATGAAACATTTGCCGACCATCCATTGTCCTTTGAGCAACTTCCTCTGCTTTCATATCCCTGAAATTGACTAATCTATCCTCATACCCGAAACGCTTGGAAAAACCATTTTCATCACAAAAAGCCAGTTCTATTTCTTTAATCAATTCAAAATACTTGTTTAAGGTTAAATCTTTGATGGGTTGTGGAAGTAGACCACGCAATTGCATCTTTAAATATTTATGGGCTTCTTTCCGTTCTTCATCTGATAGGCAAAAGCTACCTAAACCAAACACTCTCTTTTTTCTTCCCATTTTATTTCCGCCTTTACATTATGATTCTTCTTATTTTTTGTTTAACGTATATTTTTCATAATAGCTGTATAAATCTTCCACCGTGCTCATCAGTATATTTTTTCCCGATTCGTCCATCATAGAACCTTGAGTTGCCTTTTTGCCAAAATCCATTTCATAAATCCACCAATCAAGCGTACCCGTGTCATTATATGTTTGCTTTAATACGTCAATCAGGGCATTTTCCAAAACATTATTATATATCGGCACAAAACGACCATCAAACATCTCATCAAATGTTTTTTGCCATCTATCCATTTGCTTGTGTGCCTCTTTAATTGCAGCAATGCCTGTTTTAAGAGGCTCAATTGTTACTTCCATTTTTTCTTCTCCGTTTTTTTACATCAACTCACATATAAAAAAAGAAAAACCACCTTTTAATTAAGGTGGCCGGAGAGTTCAAAAATCATCCTTATGAGTTGATCCTTTTAGCCTTTTGAAGTCAGAAAACTCCTGTTGCATACACTAAAAGCTCCCCGACCAAAACTAGGTTTTAATCGGGGATATATTCATCATTACCTACAAATGCAGATAACAAATCTCACGGCGTACATCCAACGCCGCATAAGGAAAGGCTTTTGAAGACCTCCGCACCACTTTTTCTGGTGCTAAGCATAGGAATATTTCCCATACCTGTTGTTACTATAGAATAATAATCTTAAAATTCAATAAAGATATTTTTTATCTCCGGACCAGCCATTTTCCGTTTTTAGTGGCTCCCATCCGATGAATTTTCTTTTCCTTAACCAACTGGTATATTCGCCATTCTGCTGATTTAGGAGTTATTTCCAAGGCTAGTGCCACCTCTTTAATCGTTAGTTTAGGATTTTCGGATAAAAGTTGCAAAAGTTTTTTGCGCACTTCATTCCTGTTTTTCTTTCCTGTTAGCCGGTTGTTAATGGTAATTTTCTTAAAGCCAAGCATTTCTCTTACAAACTCGTAGTTATCAAGGAGTTTAAGTAAGTCATAGGCTTTTAATCCGGTCTTTTTATTAAACCAGTTACGAACCGTATAAAGATTCAGATCCAGATCATGAGCAACATGCTTGGAAACATTATGTTTGTAATGTTCAATCAATTGCTCTTTTAATGCTTCAGATAGCTCTTTGTTGTTTGAAAAAACAACAACGTCAAGTTCTTTTTTGTACCAGTTTTGGTGCTTTTTAATGTTAGACATTTGATTTCCTTTCGTTAACAATTAAAAGGAAATGGTATCGTGCCATGGGATATTTTGATATTAAGAAGAGAACGATATGCTATTTAATTATACGAAACCAGAGGAGAAAATAAAAGCAGCGGCGTATGTGCGAATGTCCACAGAACACCAAAAATACTCGCCGGAAAACCAGATGGCGGCAATCCGTGAGTATGCCAATAAACACAATTACGAAATCATCCAAACCTATTCGGACGAAGGTAAAAGCGGACTTAACATCGCCGGCCGAGCATCGCTACAGAGGATGATTAACGATGTAGAAAGCCGCAGCATTCAATTCAAAGCCATATTGGTGTTGGACGTTACCCGTTGGGGACGTTTCCAAGATGCTGACGAAAGCGCCTACTATGAATTCATCTGCAAACGTGCCGGTGTTCGCGTCCAATATTGCGCAGAGCAATTTGAAAATGACGACAGCCCGATTTCGACCATCGTTAAAGGTGTAAAACGTACCATGGCAGCCGAATACAGCCGCGAGCTGTCCGGGAAAGTGTTTACAGGACAGTCTCGACTGATTACTCTTGGTTATAAGCAAGGAGGCCCAGCCGGATATGGATTGCGGCGTATGCTGATTGATGAACATGGCAATCATAAAGGGATTTTGCTACGCGGCGAACATAAAAGCATTGCGACCGATCGTGTTATTCTTGTACCGGGACCAGAGGAAGAACAAGAAACTGTTCGTTGGATGTATAAAGCCTTTGTTTATGAGGGAAAAAGCGAGGGAACAATTGCCGATGAACTCAATCGGCGCGGAATTAGAACAGATCTTGACAGGGAATGGACACGGTCAACTGTCCGAGAGGTTCTAAGCAACGAAAAGTATATCGGGAATAACATATTTAACCGCATCTCCTATAAATTAAAGATTAGGCGTGTCCGCAATCCAGAAGATATGTGGATTAGAAAAGACAATGCTTTTGAGGGAATTGTCGATTCGAGCTTGTTTTTCATGGCTAAGGGCATTTTTGCCGCCCGTTGCCGAAAGCTCACAGATGAAGAAATGTTACAAAAACTTAAGGAATTGCAGGATAAACGCGGTTATTTATCCGCTATGATTATTGATGAAGCTGAAGATATGCCCTCCAGCGCCGCTTATTCTGGACGTTTTGGCGGATTAGTCCGAGCTTACCGATTAATAGGTTTTGATCCCGGCCGAGATTTTCGTTATATTGAAATTAACAAATATCTGCGGGAATTGCACGAAGACACAATCGAAAATACCATTCAACGGCTTATGAGCTGTGGTGCTGATATTCAGCTGAATGAGACTAAAAACCTTTTGATGGTTAATAATATGTTTTCGGCATCATTGGTGATCAGTCGATGCAATTCCTTAAATAATGGAAAATACCGCTGGAAAGTACGGTTTGATACGGTTCTTAATCCTGATGTAACCATCGCCATAAGGATGAAAGCCGATAATTCTACAGTTATGGACTATTATCTTCTGCCATCACTTGATTTTAGAATTCCCAATATCCGTTTGGAAGAGCAAAACACCGATCTACTTGATTCATACCGTTTTGACAATTTGGATTATCTTTATGAAATGGCAAAATGTATTTCTATCAGGGGGCTTTTACAATGAATGAACAGTTATGCGAAGTTGAAATCAGTAAGATTTTTGTGTTGAATCCACGAGAACGCAACAAACAAATCGCCGGAGAAATCAAGAAAAACATCGAAGATGTCGGTTTAAAACGGCCAATTACAGTAACACGCAAACAATTCCCGCAAGATGGATACGAGTACGATCTAGTCTGTGGTCAAGGACGTTTAGAAGCATATATAGCCAATAATCAAACCACAATTCCGGCCATTATTATAAACGTTAGCGAGGAAGATTCTCTGATTATGAGCCTCGTAGAAAATATTGCCCGTAAAAACTACCAACCCTATGAACTTTTCAAAAATGTCAAGAAACTCTACGATTCGGGATACACATCAGTGGATATTGCTCAAAAAACCGGATTGGGCAAAGAATATATGAGCCAAATCATTAAACTACTTAATAAAGGAGAAGACCGACTGCTAAATGCCGTTGAGTGCAACCGCATCCCATTAAATGTAGCGATCTAAATTGTAGAAACCCCGGATAGCGAGATGCAGCGGGTTCTTCAGGAAGCTTACGAACAAAATCTAATCAAAGGCAACAAAATCGGTTATGTAAAGAAGCTAATCGAAGTAAGAAAAAAGAGCGGCAAGAATTTTCACAGCGGGTTAAAAGCTCATAAACAACTGTCTCCTACTGACCTTAATAAAATATACGAACAGGAAATCAGCAAGAAAATGCTGCTGATCCGCAAGGCCGACAAAGTAGAAAGCACCCTCATCTTCTTGGTGGAAAGTTTTAAAAAGTTACTCTCCGACAATAATTTCACCAATCTTCTAAAAGCAGAAAATTTAGAAAAAGTGCCGCAATTTATCTCAGAAAAGGTTAATCCAGATGACTAATCACCAATTATCGCAAGCTTTTGAAAACCACATAGTAACGCTGGATGTAAATAGCATCACGTTCTCAAAGGAAATTAACCCGCAGGTACTTGCCTGCAAAAAATTTCAGGTTATTGTCTCTTCTATTAAGGAAGTCGGCATCATCGAACCTCCTGTTGTAACCACTAAAAACGGCGGATATTTACTCTTAGATGGCCATTTGCGAATTTCTGCCCTAAAAAAGTTAAATATTCCACAAGTCAGTTGCCTCTTATCAACCGATGATGAAGGTTTTACCTATAACAAGCACGTCAACCGTTTATCAAATGTCCAAGAGCATAAAATGATTGTTAAAGCGATTGAGCGCGGCGTACCTATCGAAAGGCTTGCCAAAGTTTTAGATATGGATCCAGCTAACGTCATCCGTAAAAAAAACTTGTTAGACGGTATTGATCCTGAGGCATCAGAATTGCTCAAAGATAAAATTATCTCCGGCGGTGTTTTTACATATTTGAAAAAGATGAGACCACAACGACAGGTGGAAGCAGCTAATTTAATGAATGATATGGGCAACTATACCGCAAAATTTGCCCGTTCAATCTGGTTGGCAAGCTCAGATAAGCAACTGTTAAATCCGCTAAAACGAGCAAATACCTTGGATGTTGAGAAGTTAGGACGGCTGGAAAGCGAAGTATCCAAGGTTCAGGGCGAATATAAAATCATGGAAGACAAATACGGAATCGATGTTTTAAACCTTACTCTTGTGAAAGGTTATATTCGGAGCATTTTTGCAAACCAGCACGTCTGCGATTATCTAAAAGCCTATGAACCAGACATTTACCGCCAGTTTGAAACAATTGTGGAGTTGGAAAATGTTAATGCACTAAATGACAGACCATTTTAACGCTTACATATTATATAAGGCTTAAATATGAAAATACGCATTTTATCTGACTTGCATCTAGACATTAACAAGAATCATCCATTTTCATTAATCGATACGGAAACCTTTACCATTTTGTGTGGAGATATTTCCGGCAATCCGCAACAAACAATAGAATGGATAAATAACAATATCAAACAAGGGGTTTTTGTGGAAGGCAACCATATTGGTTACGATTCTCAGCACTCAATCCAGTATATAGAAAACCTTCTAGCCTCCCGTTATCCCACCACTGCTCCAATAGCATACCTTAAAAATTCTTACAAAATTGTGGATGATATTGTCTTTGTCGGCGGTATCTTATGGACAGACTTTAACCTATATGGAAATGCCGTGCAACCTTTAGCTGAATTCTATGCTTTGCAACTAATGAATGACTTTCGCTATAACTATACCAATACCAATCATATAAAAGATGAAACAGAAAACAATTTTGAAAAATTGGTCGCCAAAGAATGGATTCGCAAGCTTAGTCCCGGCGACACCGAAAAAATGTTTGCATCTACTCTGAAGTGCATTGACACAGTTTGTCGCAAATTTCCAAACAAAAAAATCGTAGTCGTTACCCATCATGCACCAAGTAGTAAATCTATTCCGGAAATTTATCTAACGGATAAATCAACACCAGCATTTGCGAGCAATTTAGAACAATTTATTCTAGATCACCCCAATATCAAACTTTGGTGTCACGGTCATATTCACTCTGCTTGCGATTACCAAATCGGAAACTGCCGCGTAATATGTAATCCACGAGGATATGTGCAGTTGGGAGAAACAAATTAAAAACAATTACATAATGGAAATATAAAGAGTTCATATTTCCCAAAACGCAATTTTAATAATTTAGCTCCAACTTTACTAAAATAAATTCTTCTATACTGCCTGCAAATAAGAATTTTGACTGTACTCGATTAAAAGAGAAATAGCTTTTCTAATCTGAGAACGAACAGAAGAGGATAAGCATTGAAATTCTACGCATCGCTCAAGTTGATATAAATAAAAATCATCAATAGATTTAGATGGTTGTAATATTTTAAATGCCCTCTGAACTCTTGAATAGGTATCACTTAACGTTCGTTCTGAATAATGATATTTTTGCTCTACCCATGATAAAAAAATAGATTTACCAACACTGTACTGTGAAAGATTTACCATAGCATCATCTTTAATAAACGACATTAAAATTTTAGCAACAAATTCCGCCAATTTTACTGGAACAGCATTTCCTATCATTTGTTCTATTTCTGTTTTAGAACCTTCCCATTTGAAATCAACAGGAAATGTTTGAATTAAAGCCCTTTCTAAAAGAGTTAGTGCCCTAATTTCTTCATTCAGAGCACATGCATCATTGGGATGTCCAGGATATCCTTTGGGAACCGGGCGATTTACACCTCTAATTGTTGGAGATGGTTCATCAATAGAAAAAATACCCCGTCTATCATAATTCCGAGGATGCCTATAGTAATACTCAAAACCTAAAGAATTTCCAAAATAATCACGAAGCGTCATTTCTTTTGTATATAGATTTTGAGAAATCAAATCTAAAGCAAAACCATCATCTTTTCCTTTTATCCCCATACAAAAAAAACGCTTCCTTTTTTGAGGGACACCACAAAAACTTGCATCCAACACAATTTCCGTCAAACCATATCCTGCTTCCTTAAAAATCTTTCTTGCAATACCATAAGCATGACTTTTTTGTGCTCGATCAACATTTTCCATCAAAAAATACTTAGGATTGATTTCTTTAATTATATTGGCATAAGCCTCCGTTAAGTTGGCTCTATCCGCTTCGACCCTCTTCCCTGCATGCGAAAAATCTTGGCAAGGCGGTCCACCGATAATTACCTCAGGCTTTAATGTTGATATTTCTTTCACAGCTTTGCTAATTTGAGACAGATCAGTCGAAAATACAGGATGCCTGAAATTTTTTCTGTAACATTTTGCAGCAACCTCCCAAAATTCAAAGGCTCCAACAAGCTGGAAACCAGCATTTTCAAAACCTTTAGATAATCCCCCACATCCTGCAAATAAATCAACAACTTTCATTTTTTCCCTTTGCATTTTAAAATATTTAGATATAGGCTCATAATAGATTTAATTTTAAAGACGTCAAGTTGTTGACGTCCATTGTGCAAAACTATGAGGTAATAAATGTCAACAGGACTATTTGGAATAGAACATTCGAATCGAATGCCTCAGGACCACTGGGGAAAGAATTGTTTCAATTCAAGTTTTCCTACTGCTATGGCTTGTTATATGATGAAGAATAATATACCAGCCGTTTATAATAAAGTAGTTATGGATGAAACAGGAAACCTAAAAGTGGTTTCAACCGAAATTCCTATTCAAAACGTTTTTAACTGTAACACTGTTGATTTTTGCGAACTTGATTTCCATTTTGAGACAATCTACAAAGATTATCAGAATTTTTCTTTTGATCCAATTGACGGGATTGATCTTGTTGTAAAAAACACAAAAGGTGAGTACCTATCACCTTTAGAAGTTAAATTAACCGTTTTACCCACAGATTCTACAAGCCGAAAACCTGAAGACAAGTGGGGATGCGAATTAGTTATAAGATCCGCAACCACCTCATATTGTGCTTTAGGTATGTTTGATGCAGTAAAAAAAGAAACTATGTCTGTGCGAGAAATTTTTGAAGATAATTGTGCTTCCATTCAAAATTGGGATAATGATTTTGAAATGACACATAAAACACCAAATTTAAGCCAATGCTTGGATACTTTTCAGAAAAAATATTATTTACGCCAAAAACCCCTTTTACTGCAAGCTATATGGAAAACTCAAGGTAAATCTCCACTTTTAGCAGAACAAGCCTTTGACATTGTGGTATGGAGCGATTACGCTTTTTCTCGCTTATTTATAGATAGCTCCTATAATACAGAAGATACTATGAGTAGGCCGATGCGTGCGACCGCACGTTTAGCGAGATGTTTGTGGGAATTGAGTAAATCAAATAAAATTAGATTAATGGATATTTACCGCCAGATGGCATTTGGAAATCAAACAGATAAGGAGTTTGCAATTAATGGCTCAAAATGGAGAAAATACGTAACATCAGACAGGATACTTAGCCCTAAATTATCAAAAGATGTCATTCAAGAAATTATAGAACCTGGATATATTGAGCGGTTAAGTCCTGAAAGACGATTTGATCAGTCACTATATTTTACTTATAGAACATAAATATTAAAAATGTTTGAGGACACCTTTAATTGCAGAAGAACTAATATTAGGTGTTCTTTGTAGTTGGACGACTTTTTTACCATTTCTGTAACAATATTCTATTGCATTGAGAAAGCCAGAATGATTTTGGTCTGCACCAACGGCAAAAATGTCAAAATCAGTACACTTTATTATTTCATTAACATCCGTATAAGGAATAACTTCATCTACACAACGCAGTGCCCTGACCAATTCACATCGAACATCTGTCGAATAAAAAACATCCGCCTCTGGTTTATATTTTTTGATGAATTCTGATTTTTGCACAGCTACAATCAAATATCCATCAGAAACAATATTTTTTGCCTGTTCAAAAAGTTTTAAATGCCCATAATGAAAATAATCAAAAACACCTACTGTCAAAATTATAGTCAAATTATTTCTCCACAGACAAACTAAAATTATTTATTAATTCTTGATGTTGCTGTAATAAGTCTATGCGAATGCTTGGAGAAAAAACACCATGAGCAGCACAAAAATTATCTGGCCATCCCATATAGTCACCATAGAATGCTGTTAAATAATAATCAGGATGACTAGGAATATAAACCTCAACCCCCATCCACATTGATTTTTTCAATGGAAACACCCAATCATAATCTATCAAACAACGATTTCTGACACTAGTTTCAACACCCAAAAACAGAAAACCGTCTTTAGCTTTCTGAGGAACAAGTTTTTCATCACGTAATTTCAAAGCTGTTTGAATATACTCTTTCGAAACAGGAGCTTCATGATGTAGCCATTTATCATGATTAAAATCGCTTAATGATTTAATGTAGTTAAGTGTTTCCACAAAATTTTCATATTCTTCTCCCCTCAAAGAGGCTCTTTTTCCTCCTTGGTCAATGGGAAATACATCTACCCATATATGCAATTCTTTATAATAAAGACGTATAATATCTCCAACTGTAAAGAAAAAACCACCAGAGGTAAATTCGGCTAATAAAATTTCAGGAAGTTTTTCATAATCTTCTCTCATTACACAGATATCAATATCATCATCCCATGGAATAAAACCATTATGCCTAATATACCCAATTAATGTTCCTGAATCTATCCACCATCTCAATTTATGTTGTTTTATTACTTCTGAAAAACGTTTTAATATCGCAACTTCTGACTTTTGAACAAGCTCTAAAACACCCGAAGCAGGAGGTATATCACTAACGCATACCGTTGTTTTTATCAATTTCTCTAAAAAATTTAACCGGTCAAGGCAAATATCTAATTTTGACTGAAGAATGGCATAATCAAGAGAATTGTTTTTTTTCAAGAGCTTAGATCTAATATTATGCCTTATACCTTTGAATGGAACAAATGAACAAATAAAGTTAACCCAAAATTTTTTCATTATTCACTATCCTTTGCTTCAGGAGAAAAATTTCCTCTGATTTCTTTTAATTTTTCAATACAGGCATCTATATTGTTAAAAGGAAGTTTTGCTATTTCAGTATCCGGAAGCTCCCACCATTTAAGAGCCATCAGTTCTGAAATAATTTGAGGAGAAAATCTGTAACGAATAACTCTTGCAGGCACTCCTGCTAATACAGCATATGGAGGAGTGTTGTGCGTTACAACGGCATTAGATGCTATTATGCATCCATCTGCAACAGAAACGCCATCTTTAATAATAGTATTATTACCAATCCAAACATCATTTCCTATGTGTGTAGGATCGTTCGAATATGGATAAATAACCTGATCTTCTGTGATTTTTTTCAATTCAACATATTGGAAAGGCGAAGTTGATAGCCAATTGGTTGGATGTTGTGACGGACCAACAGCCACATTTTGTCCGATGGAACAAAAAGCTCCTACCGTACTTTCCGGATGCATCCGAATAAAATTAGCTCCGTAATAAGAATGCCTTCCAAGCCAATATTCTTTTATAGTTCCTATTTTTTGCTTAATTTTGTTTTTGATAATATTGTGTTTAATTTTATGGCGCAATTTTCTGGATGGAATAAACGCACATAGCAAACTGACTAAGAACTTTTTTAAACTTAGATATTTATTATAGCGTTTAGTACGATAGGGATAAACAGTTTCCTTAATCAGAGAGTCTAACTCTGGTAAAACCAGATTTGCATCAAATCTGCTAATGTTAGCAAATCCAGTTTTAATCATATCTTGAATGGGAATTTTATTTTCCCAGACTTTGGTCATTAAATGGCATAAATCATCACTATCACCAACCGAAAACAACAAGCCAGCATTTCCGTTAAGTAAAATTTCTTTAGCACCATCTGGTGCATCACTAGCAATATTAAGGGTCTTAAGTAATGCCCCTTCGATTAAAACAATGCTTAACCCTTCACTTGGAGATGATAATATATTGCCAGTTGCATATTTAATATACCCTAAGGGATTATCTAAAATCCCTGTAAAAATAATGTTTTTATCTAATTTATATTTTTTTACGATTTGTTCGTATTCTGCTCGTTTTTTACCATCACCAATAAAATATATCTTTGCATCGGTATGTTTTTTTGAAAATTTACGAAAAGCCTCTATTACCGTTAAATGATCTTTATCTTCATGCATCCGTCCGACAAAAACAAAATACTTTTCACTTGCTGGAGGATGGGGGGCATCATTTGCCAGCATTTTTATTTCTTCAGTATCAATTAAATTATACATCCATATAATTTTATCAGAATACTGAGGTGCTGACTTTAACAATTTTTCTTTGAAAGAATCTATTAAACAAACAAATTTATCATAACAAGTTAAAAATCTTTTATTATTTTTATCTAATTTCTCACTATATGGAACAAAACTAGAATGATACCAACCAATCTTTGGAAGATTTAATTTTTTTAATATTGGATAGAAAGAACAGTTAAAATAATCTACTATTAAATCTTGATTTGATAAATATTTATGGATCAAAAATCTGTGCTTTATCCTAAAAAAGAAACGTCTAATTTTCCATATTTTTTTAGCTAAAAAATTGCGTGGTTTTTCGCCCAATGCATCAAATTCATTAGAAATTTCTATTAAAGGAATCCCCGTTTTTGCAAAAAAATCCAAAAAATATTTTTCATAAACAGGATTATTTACTAAAACTGTAAACTCATATTCGGACATATGGCACATTTTATCTAAAATTCGGACTAAACATTTTTCAATGCCTCCGGTTATAATTTGTTGCATACAAAATGTAACTCTAATTTTTTTCATAAGTTTAGTACCCGACTTTTATTCGAAACGCATTAAGAAACGACAATTCAAATATTTTGTGTTTTAAATAAGGGAAAAAATTAATTTCAATTTTTTTCAAACCTCTAGTTTTTATTGATAATGGTTTTGAAATGATTAACCCCAATCGTTGGGCTGGAGTTAACCATGCAAGTTTCTTTATTGATCCAACTTTCCAAAATGGAATTGGTGCAGAAAAGAGAGGAACATAAATGCTATTATCTGCATATGGAGATTTTTTTACTGAAAACATTTCCATAATATCTTGTTTTGCAGGCTTATTTACATAGATATCCAAAAGTATCAGTGAATTTAATGGAGAAAAATAAATATCTTTGCCACCAAATTTATTAAAGACATCTTGAACAAAATCCATCACGCCTTTTTCTATTTTTTGATAAATTTTTTGACGGAATAACTCTGCTTCAGAAACGGATGTCTTTCGCACCGGCTTCCCATAGTGTAATGTAATAATAGGATTCTCAGGAGACGAAAAAATAAGTTCTATTAAGTCACATTTATAATCTTTTACAAAAAGATCTCTTATTTCAGCTGAAAAATAATCACGGTGTTCTGCATCATACACACATTTTTGACCAGAAAGAGTTAATACATAAAATCCAATTGTTTTCGTGTGAGACTCTTTTTCAATAAGGCGTTGCCCTGATAATTGACCGCTAATACTATCTACAACTCCAATTATGTTAGAATGAGATGTTAATTTTTTAATATATTCTCCATAACCTGTTCGTTCTTTTTCCTCTCGAGCCAATTTTCTAAATTCATCTACATTCTTTTCGATAAATTTCTGGTATGATAAATTTCCGGGATTTTTATGAAAATACTCACAAACAATTTTAGGTTGTTCTTTTGATAATGGATTATAATCCAAATTCGCTGTATAATTCAGTATACGGGGAGCATATACATAGCTCGATTTGATATCCTTACTAAACATCTTAAAAACTTTTTCCATAAGATATCCATCGCGAGCTATAAATAAAATATTGTCTAATCCGTTACAACGAGCAGTTTCATATATCCAACGAACATAACTATATACAACCGGACCTGCATATTTATACCCAAAATCTTCCCAATAATCACCCGTTGTTTGTTTCTGCGAGGCTAATGCCGTAGTTATTGACGCACCCAAATAACTCTTTTGGTGTTTATAAAATTTTGCAAATTTTTTGTTTTGATGCAGAAAAGTTTCCGAAACCTTAGAATAGAAACAGGCTTTAATACCATGCTTTTTGGCTTGATAAAAATCAGATTTCTTATTATCTCCGATGTGTAGTATTTGATGAGGCTTTACATTTAAATCCTGAACCATATAGCTATACATATCGCCTCTATCTTTACGCAGATTTAATAAATTAGATAAATAAATTTTGGAATAATCTGCAATTTTGTTCTTTTTAAGTACTTTTTCAATAAATTGAATAGGCAGATACATATCACTGCAAATAACAACTTTTTTTCCCGAGTTGAGTGCATAATCATAAATTTGTTTTATTTCAGGATTAATTACAAGCGATTGAAATTCCATATCCATCTCGGCTTGTTTTATATTATCAAATTCCGGAAGCATTTTGTATATATCATCAATATTCGCCTCTTTTTTTGTTCCATATTTCTGATAGAACAAAGTTTCCGCATTTTTCCGTTGTTCAGAAAATCCCGGACAATCGTATATCTTTTCCAAATGCAAAAATAAATCTTCAGGTTTCATATATGGTCGCAACAAAAGTGTATCAAAAATATCAAATGATACGATAGAAACCTTATCTACATATCTATAAATATTATGCAATTTCATCAAGTTAAGCTTTCATTGAATATAATGGAATAAAACCAAACAAATACACTTTGGACTTATTGGGCATTTTTTTTATTTTTATCAAAGGAATAAAACCAAACAGCTTGAGCCAGAGTCGCCTCTTACAAAGCGGTTGTTTTATTTGTTGATATAAATAAGGATATTCTTTAGCCGCAAAACATCTACATAATGCATCAGCATTAATCATTTTCTCTTTTTGGAGATGTGATGTGTTTCCATCAAAATTGCGATATTTTACCAAAACTTCCTGAATATTGTGAAACATTGTATATTTCAGCAATTGCAAAACAATCTTATAATCTTCAGCCGGAGAATATTCTTCTTCATACCGGATTCCATACTTATTTAAAACTGATGCGCGCACCATCATCGCAGTATGAGCAATAACATCTGCCTGCATTAAGGAAACTTTAATGTCCAAATTGTTTTCTGGGTGAGTAGTTACTTTCTTTTTAGGAAAATGTTCAAGTTGACCACTGATAACACCTACCTCAGAATGGGTTTCTAAAAATGAAACTTGCTTTTCTAGTCTTGTTGGTACAGAAATATCATCGTGGTCAAAAACAGCTAAATACTCACCTTGAGCCATATCAATCAGTTTATTGCGGCTAGCAGAAATACCCAATTTTTTTTCATTTTTAAAATACTTAATCCGTTTATCATTGTAAGATTTAACAATCTTCTCTCTATCATCTTCGGGACAATCATCTAAAATCAAAAACTCGAAATCTAAAAAAGTCTGCTTCAAAATGCTTTCAATAGCTTCACGCAGATAAATTTCCTGAGTTTTATAAATCGGCATTAACACAGACACCTTAAACATAGCCATCCCCAATATTCGTCCAAAATTTAAAACAACGAACGTTAAATAGAGTCAAGAGAGGTTCTTAAGTGTTATGTACCTACCGTCTTGGAAAATAAAAGTTTTTTTGAGTACAGATTAATAAAATACTTGATATATATTTTTTATTTAGATATACAAAAAACTAACGTTCATTAAATGCAATCATTTAACGTTCGATAAATTTTTAGGGTAAAAAATAAAGAATACCCCTTTGATAAATAGAGATTTTTTTATTTTCTTTTCAGAAAATTATAGATTGTTGTAATGCTAACTCCTAAAATTTTTGCAACTTGTGTTTTGGGAACACCTTTGTGTAATAAGTTAATAACTTCTTGTTCTTTACCATCAAGAATATGCTTTTTATTTTGACTACCAAATTCTCGACCTAATTTCCGACCTGTAGCTCTGATTCTGTGCAAAGCCTCTTTAGTCCTTTGACTGATAAGATTTCTTTCTATTTCCGCTGACAACGAAAAAGCAAAAGCCAAAACTTTGCTTTGAATATCTGCCCCGAGCCGGTAATTATCTTTAATCGTCCAAACTTGAGCCTCTTTTTTCATGCAAAGATTGAGAATTGTCATTATTTGCAAAAGGTTTCTGCCGAGGCGAGAAATTTCCGAGCAAATCAAAATATCATCTTTCTTGAGTTTTTTTAAGATTTTGCCTAATTTTCGCTTTTCAAAATCTTTAGTGCCGCTAATGGTTTCTGTTATCCATCTATCAATCTTAATTTGTTCTTTCTCACAAAAGTTATTGATTTCAAATTCTTGATTTTCAAGAGTTTGTTTGTCTGTCGATACGCGAACATATCCGTAAATCATAGTGTTCTCCTTAAAATTTGATACAAAAAAAGGCCTCTCGTTAGTCATAACGAGAGGCACACATTTCATCATATATTATGTTATTGCAGTCAATTGGCCTTTTATTTACCAGTTTTTTCACTTCTGACAATTTCTACAATGCCGAATGCAGAAACTGCCAGCGCGACAATATGTTCCACCAATTCAGGACTGATTGCCACGCCAAGACCGGATAACAGACCGATTAAACCACGCCACGTGGATGGTTGGTTGAGTTTTAAGAGTTCAATAAGTTTAAGCATTTTCATTCCTTTCATAAAAAAGCCCTGTTCGGGCGGGTTAACAAGCAAGCTCAATCCCTCGCTGAATTATTTCGTCAGAATATGGCTGAATACCATTTTCCATACGGATGACGGCTTTAATAAACACAGTCAGCACACCACGCTCCTCAATATCTATTATTGTGTCCGGATAAACACCGAATTGTTTAGCAACCGACTGGATATAGGCGGTGGTCTGGTTTTCATTCGGTGGTGCGTAACGGCTGATAATCTGTCGAACCGTGTTTAAACCGTGAATTTTCTTATAATTGACAAGAACCTTTGCCAATGCTCGGATGCCGTAAATCGAATCTGTAAAAACACAAAAGGCAGGATCTATTTTCCTGCCATCTGGGTTTAAGCCATGCCAATTTGCACCGTGCCGGATATTTCCGGGATTATTGTTTCTTATGCCTCTTGGTCGTTGATCCATTGTGTATCTCCCATATCATTTCCCTTAAATCGTCAATTTTAAGTTCAAGCCGGTTGATGTGCACCTGTGTCGCATATTCCCGAGCAACCTGAACTTTAAAATCGCTGAGTTCCTTGCGTATTTCGCCAAACTTATAAACCAGCCAAACGAAAGCCGGAACGCAGACTATCTGTAAAAACTGCAACCAATCCATTATGTTTTGTAAACCTCCTCACTTTCATTAACACAAGATATTTCCACGGTATCGCCACGTGGGCGTACTCCGATGACCTTTGCCATCATTGACATCTTGCCCTTTGTGCCAAAAGCAAAATGCGTTCGTTCTTTGGCTGTGCCGGTGTAAATTTCAAAATCCGGCGTTGTTTGCAGAACGGCCTCGCTATCCACCGCACCTCGGACGACTTGATAAACATCGCTCATAGAACCATCAAGCAACCTAAAACTGATAAAATGCTCTTCGTCTGGTTTCCAAATCAGGCTTTCCGAGAGCTTCAGCATATTGCCGGAGATTGACAACACTTCGCCGCCTTGTCCCCATTCGCACATATCGTGAGTTATGCTGATTAAATCGCCGTATGTCGGTATCAGCCCCTCAAGCTCTGTGCTAAATGTGATGTATTTTCGCCGATAACGGTTGCAGGCGCACATATAATAGCCTTCTCGTTCAGCGTGAGCTTTATCTGTGCAACCGAACAAATCCACATTGGCGGGATTTTCTTCGGTGCTGTCAGGAAGTTTGGTTACGACATCGTCATATTTCCAGTATTTATTTGAGAAATATTGCACTTTGACACTATCCGCCGTATCTTCAGACGGCATGACATATTCTATTGAAAAGCTGTCTTTAATAATGTTTCTCGGTGTAAACATTGCGGTAGGTATGGTTTTCGGCTCATCACGGATAATCCGTACCATCCCGGATTGCAAAATAGGCAAAGCTCTGCCACACCGCGCAACTTTTGACACTGCCTCCCAAATTGTGGTCGCGCTATCAAAAATCCCGTCAAAATAATCGCCGCGGCTTTCCCAAACCTTGTCCAACTGTTCCAATTCCGCTAGATGTATGCGTTCATCGGGCAGTTTGCCGCCATATTGGGCTTTTAAGATGTCGGCAATGCTCCAAGCTATGGAACGACAAGCAACCGGCTCGCTCCAACCGGTTGCGTTGTTCCATTTCTTAACCTTGCGAGTAATAATGGCGTTGATTTTTCGGCTGGAATTGGATGACAAATTGTTGGTTGCCCGCATTTTGATTGCTAAAAGCGCCATTTCACCAAAAGTTGTGGGCTTTTCCATATAGCCTTTGAGACTTTCCCAATAGATAGCGTGAGCCGCGCGGGCGCTGGTATCTTTAGTATCAAGGCGAGTAGCTCGGACTTCATAACGTCCCATTGCGACACTATAATTATATGTAAGGCGAATTGGCTTGTTTTGTGCCGCCGAATAAGTCTCCGAACCAAGCACAAACCAGTCTCCCAGCGGATTACCGGAATCATCAACGGTTCTGGCTTCCACTTTCCATTGAATGGTTTTAGAAGAGAGTCCGCCGCTGTCATTGGCATAATACAAACCAGCGCTCATCACTATATCAACGCCGATTTTATCAATTTTTGTATCTTCAGGATTGACTATGAAACCGCCGGTATATTCATCTTTCATTAGTTCTTGGCCGGCAATTTCCGCCGCCATAACAACATTCGGATTAAAAAGCGTAACCTCTTGGTTAGGTTCGACAATCTCGTATTCCACCTCTGCAAAACTACTGATTGGCGTATCATCAATGCGAAGTTGCTCTACCTCACAATAACCTTGGGTCAAGACATGGAGCTGGTGCAGATACTGCTCGTTATTTTTATATTCGGTATAAGGTTTAGCGGCAAAATCAGGGTAAATAATATGCCGACCATATAAAACCGGAATGACACCGCCGAGTTTGGCTTGATTACCGCGTGCATTTAAGGAATAAGTCGGGCTTGTTTCCATAGATGACGAAGCGTAAGACGAACTCAAGCTACTGGATGGCGAGGGAATAACTGCGTTAACCAACATTGAGCCACCCACACTGACAGCGGTTGCCGCGGCGGCTCCAGCCAAAGTTCCATAAGCACCGGCGGCAATTCCGCCGGTGTAATATGCAGCCACCATAACGGCCACTGACAACACGACTTTTAACGGATTAGAACCACCACCGCCGCCACCTTGCGGCAAACAAAGAAAAGCAAGATGGTCTGTCATTTTGGGGCAGAAGTTCCAATATCGCCGTAATAATGGTTCACCGTTTAAAAAACAGATAAATGGCAAGTTTTGCGGATTGATGTTATATTCAGCAACAATTTCCGCCACGTTCATTTGTTTCAGGCAATAAAAAACCTCGCTTTGCACGAGGTTGAAAGGATTTTGTATTTTAACTATTTGCATTTTAAATTCCAAATAAATCAGGTTGGTCTTCTTTTAAGATAGCTAAAAGATTATAATAAGCCCATGAAACTAAGGAAACATCAATATCTGAATAAGGTGTCTTATCCCCATGAAACAAATTACAACGAACCTGATAAACAGCATTCAAAAAGTCATATAGTGTATCATGTTGTTCATCAAATATAGCATCTTTAGCCCTACAAGAAACACGCATATCTTTTACAAATGTTCTAGGAAAACAGTATTCACTTTTGAGATGAGAAAAATCAGATAAAATTTGTTGTTTTTTTGTATCATAGATTCCCTGAGTCCTTGTATCACTCGCCAATAAAGTTAAACAAGAACGGTCAAGCTCTTCAGGAAATTTATTTGAATAATATGAATTATAGCTCATCCACAAGATAATAAATCTAAAAAATATATCAGATGAAGCAGTTCTATCACAACTAGATATGCCTTCTAAATAATGCAACCATTTTCCAAAATTACTCATATTCTAAAATCTCCATAATCTGCCAGCCATTCATTTTAAGTTCGGGCAATTTTTGAAACACCACGCCAACGCCCTGCATATTATGCAAGACACCACCGCCGTCAGCATCGCAATAAACACCGACATGACAAGGATATTTGTTCTGTGTTAAAATAACAATGTTTTTATCCTTAAAATCAGAAGTTTCTTGTAAATGGTTATAATTAGACGATTTTCTGAACTCAGATAAAACATCTCTCAGGCTTGTCGCGTCTGTTACAATCGGCGATAGCTCTATCTGCAGCTCATTTTTGTAAATGTCCCGAACCAATCCCCAACAATCGTATTCGCCGTTAATCCACGGCTTTCCAATATATTTAACTGCCCAATGTATCATTTTAGCTCACTAACCCCATAAATTTTGACAACCGATAAGTTTCATTTGGAAATGTTTTGTTTCCTATGTCGGTCATTCTGGCCTTAGCCGTGATTTTGTAAACATCGCCGCTGACTTCCGTAACGGTCAAGCTGACCGGTGGTATCATTTGGGGCGTTTCCAAATCCGTTGACAGATACGGTCGATAAATAAGCTCGGTTTTGTGTTGAGAGGAAGCAGCGTTGTCTAAATGCTTGATAATCTCTCGGCTGACATTATCAATCTCGATTGATATTTCCGGAACGGCGGATGTATCAACCGGTGGCAACTCCAAATCAAAACACATTGCTAAAAACTCAACATCTTCACCGGTTTCTAATTTTGCCGTGATATTATGAAAGCCCTGAACCAATCGAATTGTGGTTGGATTTCCGTTATCATCCATAAAATCCGGATGTTTTATCTCCAAAGTATGATAAATAAAAACATCGCTAGGACTTGAAGCATACGCCTCAATAATCGCCTCTTGTAAAACATCATTGGGCATTTTAGCTTCCTTTACACGGCATAAAAGTCAATTCTCCCCCCGTTAATTTGACAACATCACCGATATTCACAAGAAAAGACAAACTATTATATTCTTCCCAGCTACCGTATGCGCCATATTGCCTAAAAACGGTATATCCGTTAATCGTGCCAGTGATATTGCTGTTATACACGGTGTTTCTCATTAGAATCCAACCTGTTTGAGAAATTGTAACATCTGTATTTAAGGCCAATACCTGTCGTCTAGTCCAATCTGGACAAAGCCATTTTATTATTTTGGAAATGGCGGTTGCGGATAAATTGGAAATATCCGTATTGAGCTTATTCGCTAAACCACTTCGCATTTCCACCGTTTCTTCTTCTGACAGAGGTCGGCTTATATCGGCACACTTTATATATACCAGCTCATAATAAGATTTAGGGCGAGTTTCATTGCCAAAACGAGGATTGCCATTAGAACTGTCTGTAATGGGAGTGACTGCACACAACCAGTCAGATGTTCTGGAACCGCGTAATTGCATATATTCATCTGTTCCGTTTGTTGCTGATGGATTACCTGTATAGCCATCATTGCCAAAAATATCCGCACGATAACCTGAAGATGTCGAATCCTGTCTGTAAACCATTTCGTGCCAATGTCCCTGAAATTGGTCGTTTAAGACATTACCGACATTATCTAACGTGCCGCTTCGGGCATAATTGGCAAGCAAAGGCAAAATAACGGTGTCATTATCAACTTTGACATAACTGGCACACATTCCATAGTTGCTAACTTGGTTGTCATAAGTGTCCTCGTCAACAAAGACCAAATAATCGGTATCAACCAGTTGCGTAAAAAAATCAGGGTATCTGGTTCTGGTAATGGTATTTTTGAACCATACAGGCTCATATCCGTCCGGCACTTTTTTGTTTGCCGGTACAGACAACCTTGATCCTAATGGTGCCGGTGCTGCGGATTCAGCGTAATATCTCGCCTGATTTGCCTGAGCTTCCGCCCGCTCAATTTGTTTTTGCCCCTCGGCTTGCACATCGGCGATTTGTGTGTTTCCGGCGGAATTAATGGAATTGATTTGTGTTACACCGCTGTTTTGAATCGCCGAAATCTGTGCCGAACTTTCGGTTTGGATTGTTGAAACGGCTGTATCGGTCGCAGATGAAATATTATTAAAAATCTGGTTTGCCTGATTCTTTATATTTAAAGTGTCGGTTTTAAGCTGTTCTGTATCTGATTTTATAATATTTGTATCATTTTTGAGCTGATTTGTGGCATTTCTAGCCGCAATCGCCTCATCTCTGGCACTTTCAGCCTCCGCCACCACATCAGAAACGCCGCCGGTTATCGCCTCACGGATGTCTTTTAATTGTTTGGCAACCGTTGGCACATCGCCGTTTTCAGTCTCAATCGTGCTGTTTTCATCACCATGGACAATTGTGTGCCATTTTGAACCGTCTGTCTCCGCACTCGCTACAACGGCTTCCAGTCTTTCTTCCATATTGGCCATAATAAACTCCTAATATCCACAAGCATACCAAGATTTTTGTTGGCTGGAACTTCCACCATTATTATAGATTTTCATTTCTGTTCCTGATGTTTTGGTTATACATTGGGCGTAAATTTGTGAATTTGTTCCCAAAGTTGTCGCAACAACTGTATAATTAGTATCTCTGAATGCTTTGGGAAAAATAATGGTAACCGTCCCGCCAGCATTAGCAACACCACCTTGTTCAATCCAACCATCTGGCCAGACCCTATACCATGATGAACCATCACTATAGGTGGTAAATAATTTAGCAAACAGTGTTTCTTTTGATATATTGTTCAAATCCACGTCTATTTTATTGTTTGTCGCGTTTTCTGCTCTAACCGCCGCGGTTTCCGCTCGGTCAGCCTGATTGCTGGCTAACTGTATTTGTTCGGTGGCGGCTGTTTGGGTGCGATTGACCTGTGTGTCTCCGGTTGTTTGTAATGAGGCAATTTGCTTCTGTGTTTCGGTTTGAACATCGGCAATACCTTTGTTTACCGCAGAAGATATGCTGTTGAATGTGGTTTGAGCCATATTTTTATAGCTTTTAGCCGTTTCCGTAGCTTCTTCCGTATCTGTTTTTAACTGTTCAATCTCATTTTTTATGGTTAAAGCGTTATCTCGTACGGATTTAGCCTCGTCTCTGGCATTTTCAGCCTCCGCCACCACATCAGAAACGCCGCCGGTTATCGCCTCCCGAATGTCTTTTAATTGTTTGGCAACCGTTGGCACATCGCCGTTTTCAGTCTCAACCGTGCTGTTTTCATCGCCGTGGACAATCGTGTGCCATTTCGAGCCGTCTGTTTCCGCCTGTGTTACAACGGTTTTCAGTCTTTCTTCCATATTGGCCATTTATAAATCCTTTATAGTTTTCGGGCAGGTAATGTGGACATACTCGTGCAACCGATTAACAGATTGCGACAATTTCTCAAAATCATTAGAAAGCAAGATATTCAAAGCTCCCTCCGATAGGGTAGGCCGCTCGCGGATTTCAAGTTCCGAGGTAATCGCCCATAAAATGCCGTTTTGAAGTTTGGCAGTAAATTGCTGGGTAAACCGAGCCTCTTGTTCAATCAACCCCAAGCCGCCCAACAAAGAGATGACAAACCACTCAGCTCCCTCTTTGGCGTGGTACTTATACCACGCCTCAAAGAGCGAAAACTGTGAGGCATTCATAAACCACTTCACGGTAATTTTGCTTGGAACAGAATCAAAACGCCGCCGTTGTCTAGCCGTGCCTGATTCCATTTGGGTACGGATAATAGCCTCATTGGGTGTAATGGAATAATCCTCAACCAACGGCAGAGGAAGCAAATCTGGGAATCTTGCTGTCATGACATATCCTTTGTTTATCCGTAACTGCCGTATGCGGGATTAAGCCCGTAGCGGCGTTCCAATGCAGGAGCGATTCCTGTTCCTTTGGAAACATTGCGCGACATTGAACTTTCGATTTTCTCAATCATAATATCAAGGTTAAATTTGCCATTTCCTTGGTTTGACTGAGAAACCGAGGCTTTGACATCCGAGGCGGCGTTATTAACGACATTGACACTGATATTTACGGTTGAGCCATTATCTCCCAGCGCCTTCATCTGTTCTCTGGTAAAAACGCCTTCGCCGCGTTTGGCAATTATCGGCACTTCATCTCCGACTATGCCGCCACTATGAAATCGTGGCGCACCGGCAAAAGCAAAAAGACTGGCGGATTTGAGTGCCAGATTGTCAGCTCCGACAATACCGCCGGTATGCGCCATCGCAAAGCCAAAATAACTGCCAAGACCATTCATCAACGGTTGTGTAATTGACTGTCTGATAATAATTCGTGTCAAATCGCTGATAATAGCGTTGGCGAAATCTGAAAAGCTGGCTTTCCCGGTTGTGATAAAAGAGGTCAGAGTGTCTTCCATACTGTTAAAAGCGTTTTTGACAGCACTTTCAGCAAGACTGGCAAAATCATCAACATCTTTTTGAATATTAAAAAAACCACGCTTAAAGCCGTCTTCCAAAGATTTTGACGATTGAAGTGCCGTTTCATTGGCTTTTTTAATCATATCGTCATAAACCTGTCCAATCTGGTCTTTATATTTTTGATAATCCGCCGAACTGGTGTTAAGATTGTTTAGAGCATTTTTCCGCCATTCATCCGCTTTAGCCATAGCTTGTTCATAGGGCGTTTTAAGCTCTAAAATCTTTTGCTTAATGTCCTCAATGTTCTTTTTATATTTATCAGCATCAATATTGGAAGCTGGCGTAACAGTTGCCTCGGTTTCCACCTTAATTTTCGGGCGTAACTCGGGATTCTCAAGATATTTCAATTCATCTCTTGCCGTCCTCGCGTCTTTTTCCGCCGCTTTCAAAAGCAGAATTTTATCTTGAATTTCTTTTGCTTGTGGCTGAAAATCAGGATTTTCAGCGGCAATTTCCCAAATTTCTTTTTGATATTGCTCCAAATCAATCTTGGATTGACGAAGAATATCAGCGGTTTCCTTAGCATAAATTTCATAATCTTTGAGTAAAGCGTTAGGTGTAAACCGGGTTGTGAAAGATAAACCGCCGGTATTTTTTAACTCCGCTCGCAGATCCTTGATATTCTGTTCCGCTGTTTTGAGTTTTAAGCCCCATTCGGCTAAAGCCATATCTTTGCTTTGCTCTGATGAAAACTTTGCCGCTTCTTCAGTCGTTGCTTTAAGCTCATCTTGTAATTTTTGCAGGGTTTCGGCGTGGTCTTCCGCCGCGCGTTTGGCGACATCGTGGCTTTCCACAAGTTTGTAAATTGCCATTCCTGCTAATATTGCCAAACCTGCCGGGCCGCCAATAAGAGCCAATGCTCCTTTCAATATACCGGCCGCCGCCGCGGTAACGCCCATCTGAACGGCCGCCAGTTTTGAAACTCGGCTCATCATCGCAATACCAGTAACAGCAGATTTTGCCGATATTGAAAGGCCAGCCATTGATACCTGCAGATAACCGACACCGGCTTTCAAGAGGTTAATACCTCCCAAAATCGCTGACGAACCAAGCCTAGTCCCAATCAGTGTCAACGCCACATCTGCGTGTTCTGCCAGTAAAAAAAAAGCCGAAGAAGCCGTGTTAACCGCAAAAGCCAAGGTCTGACCAATGGTTTTAGCGGCATTTCCACCGCTTTCGACAAGTTCGTTAAATTGCGTAAAAGTAGATTTCAACGCCTCGTTTAAGCCGTTTTTGCCAATATCTCGGTAGATTTTCTCAAAACTATCGTCAATATTAGACAACACGCCGTTCATTGTCTTCATCTGCTCGTTCATAGCTCCGGCAAAATTGACATCGCCAAGCGTTCGCAGATATTTTTCAATTTCGGCAGCATTTTTCTTTACTTTTGTCGTAACACCGGCAAAAGTAAAGCTCACATCATCATTGATGACTTTGGCCTTGATACCGAAAGTTTTGAGGCGTTCAAACTCGCCAACTGTTGCCGCAGCCACCGCTCCAACAAAATCCTTAATATTTTTGCCAAAAGCGGAGGCTGTGTTGCCATAGGAAACAAGAGCGGCCTCCGATGACTCAAGACCCAAGGCTTTAAGCTGGATAAATGCCTCAACGATTTCGTTGAGCTGATAAGGCGTATCAATCGCAAATTTCTCAATCAGGGAAAAAGCCTCTTGTGCACCTTTGGCAGAACCGGTAACGGTTTTGAGAGAGCCTGACAACTGTTCGAATGAAGTGTTAGCGGAAAAAATCGCTGAAAAAGTATTCTTTAATCCCTGTAAACCAAGATATGCTCCAAACAGAGCCGTCCCTTGCCGAATAACTTCATTAAAAGAGCGGGCGGTCGCGTCTAAGGCTTTTAGATTATCATTGGCAGGTTGAATAACTTGTGTAATCCGCCGAAAAGCCTTGTCGCCGTCAGTTCCAAGATTTTTAAACTCCTGCCGGACTTTATCACCGCCCACCGCCGCCAGACGTATGCTTAAATTTTTAACCGCACTCATTTGTTTGCCCATAAAAAAACACCCCGACATTAAAGCCGAGGCGTTCATTTGATACTAATTAAATTATTTTTTTATAACTTCCCAGCGTCCACCTTTATCGGGGCCGACGTGGCGAATTTTACCTCTATCTTTTAACAAAGCAAGTTTCCGCTGTGCAGTCCTAAGAGAAATATTTGCTAATGATGCGTAGTCTTTTGCTGACAAGATGTCTTTACTCTGGATTTTAGTAAGAATCCATTCTTCATTTTCTACGACATTTTCTACGACATTTTCTACGACATTTTCTACGACATTTTCTA
>CAMRWU010000003.1 GCA_947054505.1 uncultured Pseudomonadota bacterium
CTCTAGTTTAGCAAAGATACCACAAAGTGTCAACAAATTGTTGCGGTGGGAGGACAAAATCTACAATAAACTTCCTGTGATTTTTTGTCATATTTTTGGGTTGAATCTTAGTCCGAAATACGATATATTAAAAGGAATGTCATAATAAACGAATACAGAGTTTACAATGCCAACACCTAAAAATACAGAATCTCAATTAGCCGAACAGTTTGATATCAGTGTTTCTTTTCCTCTGAAAGAAACGGATTATAGCACCAAAACGCGTGATGAAATCAATTTGGAACAGCGTGAAAAAGACAGTGTTTGTCTAAAGATGATTGCTCAGGCGGCTTTAAATGAAGAAACCGGCGAAGAATACCAGCTGGAAGAGTTGACTTATGACTTGGTTGCCGCCGGCAAAATTGACCATGAATATGCTGAAAACCTGCGTTTTTATTTGAATGACGGTATGGCAACATATCGTGATGTATTTTTTTCCATCACTGATTTATTGGGTATTCAGAAAAGCATCAAAATTATTGAACCATCCAGCGGAAGAGTTATTGTAGATGATGCGCATTTAGGGCAAATCACCCCCAATAACTGTACTGTTTTGGAATATGTTGACCGTATCGAATATGAGCAGGCGGTCAAGGCCAGAAAACCCCGGCAACGAGATTTTGGCGATATGCCGGAAACCTTAAACCCTGTTTATTTGACCATGCCGGGGTTAAAGAGTATTGGTCGTTCTTTGCAAAAATATGAAAAATATTTCAGCGACTATCAGAAAAAGCTTGCAGATATTCGCAGACGTTATGGTTTTAGTGGTCCGCAGTTTAATGCGGCGGTTTCCCGTTTACGTCGTCCGGGGGAAGCTCTGAGCGATGTTGCGCGTTGTTCCATCAGTGTCAAGCGTTTGCAAAATATCCGCATGTGGGCTGATTATTTTATGCAATCTCCTGATGTTGTTATTGATAAAAGCAAAACAAAAGACAAGTTTTGCCAAAATGATGTGCGCAATGCCGAAAATTTTACCGAGAACAATTTCCGTAACTATGTTTTTTATCTGGAGTTACCAAGCGGCGTAAAGGTAGAAGTTCAGCTCAAGATTACGGCGTTGGATGAGGTTGATAAATTGACGCATCCTCTTTATGAAAAATTGCGTGACTTAAAACGTCTGATTAAAACGGAACATGATAAGAAAAAGCGTCTTAAAATGCAGATGGATATCCATCATTTAGAATACAGCATTAAAGCCGTTTATCGTATGGGGATTGAAAAACATAATCAAAATGAGGTTTTTGATAAAGTTTATCGTGTTGAGGAACAAAACCGCATTATGGGGCGTCGTAGCCTGAATGACGAAGGATTGGATGTCGATGCTTTGGCAATTATTGATAATAACTTCCTTGCCCGTCCCAAGCAGGCGTATATGGAAGAACATCCCATTTTTAACGTGCCGATGCATGTCAAGCGCCAATACGTCACTTGGAAGGAAAACCACGAGGATAAAAGCATTCCTGCGGAGATGAAGTCGATTTTTGCTATTTATGAAAATTCACCGTATTTGCAAAAATTGTTTCGTGATTGTCCTCCGCATATTCATGAAACGATGACCCGTTATGAAAAATACATCAAGGATCGTTATCTCGGTTTGGTTGATGAACACAATAGAACAGAGCTATTGCAAGACGATAAAATGTTTGAGGCTCGTTCGGATGAAGAGTATGCTCGCTTACTTTCTTTTGATAAGAAAAAAATGGTACTTAAACCGTTAAAAAATAGCAAAAATAAATCAAACGTTAACCCTCGAAGAGTATCATCAAGATAATGACAACCACTTCTCAGGGAAAATAAATGAGAAAATATCTTTGCTTATGTTGCGTGTTTGCTGCGGTATTTCCTGCTTTTGCGGCAGATGATAGCGCATATGTTTCACTGTTTGACGAAACCTCTGCTGCCGAGGCATCAAAGAAAGCCGATTCTGATGATGAAAACAGCATTTTTTCTTTTTTGAATTTTAAAAGCAAAAAGAAAGAACCTGCCTCGTTGAATGTTGCTGATGAAAAAAGACTGTCTCCTGTGGAGCAGGCGGCAAAGCTGGCAGAAAAAGGCGATGTTAATGCTCAGTTGACCTTGGGTTATCTTTATTTATACGGCGGAGAGGGCGTCTCCGTCAATTATGATAAGGCGTTTGAATATTATGCTCAGGCGGCGATGCAGAATGATAATGTGGGGCTCAACAATCTGGGCAGTTTGTATTATAGTGGTATCGGCGTTGAGAGAAATCCGGCCAAGGCGGCGGTTTTGTTTGAAAAGGCCGCCAAACTCGGTAATGTTGAAGCCGCAGTCAATTTAGGGTTTATGAAATTAACGGGAAACGGAGCAGTTCAGTCTCCGCGAGAGGCTATGGCACTTTTTGAGCAGGCCGCCGCACAAAAAAATCCGACAGCCAGTTTTATGACCGCTTATGCCCGTTATACCGGCAACCTGTTGGAACGGGATTATCGAAAAGCGGCGGAAGAAATGCGCATAGCGGCGGATGCCAAATTTGTTGAAGCGCAATATTATCTGGCATTGATGTATATTAATGGTTTGGGAATGCCGCAAAACTATGGTAACGCAGTCAAATATTTAAAATTGGCTGTATCACAAGGTCATATTGACGCGATGATGACCTTAGGGGATATCTGGGAACGAGGCGAGAAATTTACCAAAGATTTGTATTGGGCGCATATTATGTTCAATCTAGCCGCTGTTCGAGGGGCATCAGGAGCGGCTCAGCGGCGAGATGCTTTGGAAAGCCGCCTGAAAATAGACGAACTGTTGCAGGCTCAGGCAGAAGCTGAAAGGTTTCATGAAAAGCCGTCAGAGCTGACATCATACATTCAGCAGACCTTCGGAACCAACGTCCACGAATTTGTTGATAATGCCCGTTAATCGCTTGATGTGAGAGTTCTTTTATGCTCGTGGCGCAACAATAATCCCTGTGAGGTTTCTCATAACCCATTATTAATGACAGAGTTGTCTGAAGCTGGTAAGGTTCAATCACTTTCATAGAACTTCGTAACCGGAGCAACGTTAACAATTCCATCTTTCGCATTTATCGTGGCATGTGGGTTGCAGAATGTTTCGTCCATTGTTTCATTTTTGTGAATTTTAAGAAAGTCTACCGGATTTAATAGATTAGAAACCTTTTCTGTGCTATAGTAAATAATGTATAAATAGGTAGAAAGGGATACTTATGTATATTTGGGTTGTGTTGGCAACATTTTTAGCCATTTTGGCGTCATACACGCTCTCTCCGCGAGAGGATATTCGCAAGCTGACGGTCGAACCGTTAGCGGAAGTTTTTATTGCTAAAATGGTTACCCAGCATGAAGCGGCTTTAGCCTATGTCAAATATATGAAAAAAGCAAATCATCCTCTTCCAGCCAAAGCTCTGGAAGAGAATGAGATCAAAAATTTTTTTCCTGCAGGACATTCATTTAGTAATGATTTTATTGCAAGAATTTATTGTATGGATGAAAACAGGGCAATAACACAAGGCAGTTCTTGCGGAGGAAGTGATGGAAAAAGAGCTTTGGTGACCTATTCCCCCATCCCTTTACGTTGGTTGAATACGCATGTTGATCCTGAAAGACCTAATGTTGATTTTTTGAATGCAATGAAAAACACAATTAATAGTGGAGTGATGTTTGGATATATGGCTCCTGTTGATGATACATCAAGTGAGAAAAACATATCCGGTTCCCATGTTGCAATTGTCGATAGGGATAATTCAGAAAACTATTTATACAAAGCCATTGCGGACGATGGTGAATTCAGAAAGATGTGTGATGTTACGGAAGAGGGTAAAATTTGCCTTGTCTACCAAAGCAATCTTTAGGCAAAGAGAGGTGTGCCATGATTAGAAAATTAGAAAAATTACTTGGAGAAAAAGGTAGCATGATGGTTGAAGCCTTAGCCATGCTGGGCCTCATTTCCATGGTCACCCCTGTTTTGTATAAAAAAGCGGCGGAACGTACCACCGAATTGCAAGATATTAATGCTGCATCACAAATGCGTACCCTGTCCAAAGCTATGGATGATATGATTAAAGATCATTACAGCGATCTCGGAAATAAAGACAATAATGAAACACTTATTGAATTTGAAAATGGTGAGGCAAGCTTTGGAACAACGGATTTAGACATCAAACAATATCTCCCAGCCGGCTTTAATCTTGAGCAAAACAAACTCTTTGACGATTATCAAATGCGAATTATCAGAAATGTTGCTGCTACTGACATTCCCGGTAGCGATGATGTGCATATCTCTCTGACCGGATTGGTTGTGGCTCCCGCTTTAGAAAACAACCAAGGGAACAACTTTAATACCAGAGCGGCTAAAATTGCATCCATGATTGGCGCGAACGGTGGTGTCACAAAAGATGACAACATTAATGGTGTTCAAGGGATTTGGCAATTAAAAGCTGGGGATTACGGTTTGGACGGACTGCCCAATAACTCGGTGGCGGCCACTTCTTTACATGCTATCAACGCCGATTCCGGCGTTGGAGCCGAGGATGTACTTTACAGGGTTGATAAAGACGGCGACAAAAAATACAACACAATGTCAACTACTTTGTTCTTGGGAAATAATGATATGCGTGAAGTCCATCGCATCATCGCCGATTCTTCTAAGGATAACAAACTGATAATCGGTGCTGTCAACGCTCAGAATGATGATCCTGATACTATTTATAATGATGATGAGTTGACGGAGGCTAATTTATTAGTTAAAGGTATCGCTAATGTTTCTCAGAAGTTTTCTGTAGGGGAAGATGGGGAAAATGCTATTCTCTTTGCAGGTCTTGATGGAACAAATCCTTTTGCTCAATTTAGAACAGACCCAGCAACTTATTTACGCTTAACCGGAAATCAAAAAATTGAAACAAAAACGGATGGCGAAATTAATATGAATGCTGGAGGAAAAACAACGATAGATGCTAAAGGGATTGACATTACCTCGGACAGTCAAGATCTTAATATTAAGACTATCGGAGGTGGCGCTAACGGATATATTAGGCTTGATTCAAATAGAAATATCGTTTCCAAGTCTTTAGGTACAACTTCTTTTACTGCATGGGCAGATAATGATAAATTGGAGCTGGGAAGTATGGGCATATCTGCAACTACTAAAAATGGAGGCATAACTCTTGCTACTAATGAAGTTGATAATAAAGAGAAAGCTAAACAAGGACAAATTCTTTTAAACGCAGAGAGCCTAATTAATCTCGATTCAGAAGATATAATGGAATTACATGCTAATAATGAAGTTAATATAACGAGTGGAACTGATATTATGCTTAGTTCCGGTAGTGCAATTACAATCGATGGTCCGGATACTTATATAAATGCAAACGGCTACCTTCATCTGACACATGATGGAAAAAATGGTGGCGAAATTAGATTATTGTATGAGAGTGACCACAATTCTCATGTGACTCTTGATGAAAATATGGTTGAAATGGGTAGTGGGGATCAAAAAATCCAAGTGAACGGAGCCGACAGATTCGTCAGATTTGCAGGGACTGGGAGCTCGTCTTCCGGTGCTGTCGGCGTGCACGACGGATATGCTTTCATGAAAACAGGTACTGATAACGATAGAGATGGCGGAGCTACCATCTACTTATCCGGTGATGAAAATCGGGGGCATGCTTACATTAAAGCCGGAAATAATAAGGCTTTAGTGGCTGTTGAGCAACCATCAAGTGACGGCGGTCAAGTCACTTTAAGATCTCATGAATATGGTATCAATATGTCTTCATATGTTGATAATACTATAAAATCGTCTCTTCAGTTGCATAGTGATGCAACGTTAAAGGGAGATGACATTATATTAGATGGTGATGGGGAAATTCGAAATATCGCACCTGTTACTAAGTTTTATGAAAGTGGTAGTGACGTACCGGTTTCAAATAATTCTGTTCTTAATAATGGGATAGTGATAAACCACAAAGGTATGATTGCGTTGCCGATGGCGACAGGTACTAAAAAAACGGAATTGGCGGCAACCAACGGCAAACAAGATATTGCCGGTTATATCAAAGCCGACAGGTTGTTGAGTAATGTTGAGTATAAATATCCTTTATTACAATCCGGTGATTATACTAAACCCACCTCAGGAAACGGGGGCTATGATGCCTACCAAGTTAATCCGGCTTATACCTCGGTGATGCACGACATTAAGCTCACCACTCGTGGTGGTGCTCGATTGAGCGACATCTTGCCTGACTTTATCAATAAAGGTATTTATGTTATTGATAATACATATAGAGAGGATTCACAAAGTTGGGAGGGTTATACGGTTAATACTTCTGGAGAAGTTTCTGGACATGGCGGAGAATGTGCGACCAATGACCACAACTGTATCACAACCCCATGGTTGGGTTTTGTACCGGCACCGCAATGTCCTCCTGGGTATGTTAAAGTGATTGCCATCAACCCAATCCGTTGGAAAATGGCGGATGCTTACTCTATTGCCATAGAACCGACAGAAGGTGATGTCAGTCAAAAGTTTAGAAACTATTTTATTCAACATACCAACCCTACTGATGCCAGATTTGAATTAGAAGAAACGGATGGTAGCAGTGGCAGTCATACCCACGAGGTTGCACAAGGAATGCCTCTGACATTCCAGACCAATACGTGGCTGAATACGACAATTAGTGGCTACTATGAAAACAATACCGCGAAAACGGGGACTTTTTACGGCTGGCATGCGATTATGGGCTTCCTCTATCATGGTTCCGAATATTTAGATTATTTGCAAAAGGTGAATCCCACCGGAAGTTATGAGGGGAAAATCATTTGGAACATTTTCCCTGTCTATAATGAAGAATTGGCCGCAGTTACCAATGTGTATTGCTATTTTGAACGGAGAACCATGGATGGTAATAATAACGCAACAGGTTGGGAGTGGGATTCTGATTTGGTTGATAACAGTTATGATCAAATTCAACATTTTAGAGCTGGATATAACAGCAAACCATCTGACTATGTTGATCGCTTGAATGATCCGGCGCTTGGATATACGGAACCTTGGTAAACAAAAGAACGCTCCTTCAGGAGCGTTTTTCTTGCAAAATTTTCTTGTCTAAAAAAATATTTGCGCTATCCTAACGCCAATGAAAATTAGTGAGGATATACAAATGACAACACGCACACGTTTTGCTCCCAGCCCGACCGGCTATATGCATATTGGCAACCTTCGCACGGCTTTATATGAATATTTGATTGCCAAAGCTCAAGGTGGCGACTTCTTACTCCGTATTGAAGATACAGACCAAAAACGCTATGTCGAAGGGGCAACGGATATTATTTATAACACTCTGAAAACCGTTGGAATGAACTGGGATGAGGGGCCTGATATCGGCGGAAACTATGGTCCTTATGTTCAGTCTGAACGCAAGCCGATTTATGCCGAGTATGCCCACAAGCTGGTGGAACTCGGTGGTGCTCATTACTGTTTTTGTTCTAAAAATGAAGCTGATGAAGAAAAAAATGAGGAAATGAACATCAAGTTCAAAGATCCCTGCAAAATGTTGAGCTTGGATGAGGCCCAAAAACGTGTTGCGGCCGGCGAACCATATGTTATCCGCCAAACCATCAACAAAAAAGGCAAGTCAAAATATCACGATGAAGTCTATGGTGATATTGAGATTGATTATGATGAGTTGGACGAGGGGGTTTTGCTCAAGTCAGATGGCTTTCCGACTTATAACTTTGCCAATGTGGTCGATGACCACCTGATGAACATTACTCACGTCGTTCGTGGCAATGAGTACATTTCTTCCACCCCGAAATATAATCTGATTTATGAAGATTTTGGCTGGGAGCATCCGCATTATGTTCATGTGCCGCCGGTTATGAAAGATGCGCAACACAAGTTGAGCAAGCGCAACGGTGATGCATCTTTCCAAGATTTGGTTGCCAAAGGATATCTGCCGGAAGCGATTATTAACTATATTGCTTTGCTGGGATGGAACCCCGGTAATGATGAAGAAATTTTCAGCCTTGAAGATTTGAAAAAGATTTTCACTGTTGAGCGTTTGAACCGTTCACCGGCGATTTTTGACATTACAAAGTTGACATGGATGAACGGCGTTTATATTCGTGCGTTGCCTGCTGAAAAATTCCATGAGCTGGCAATGCCGTATTATGCTGAAATGCCTTCTTTTGTAAATTTGTCGGCTTTGAGTGCAACATTGCAACCACGCATAGAGACTTTGGGCGATATTCCGGCGCAGATTGATTTTATTAAAACAATGCCTGAATATTCAATTGAACTTTATAGCAATAAAAAGATGAAAACCGATGCCGCCGTTGCCAAACAAAATCTGCCGGCTATCTGCGAGGTATTGGCCTCTCAAGACGTTTGGACAAATGAGGCGTTGTTTGAAGCCTTAAAGGGTTTGGCAGAAAAGCTGGTCGTCAAAAACGGACAAGTTCTTTATCCGGCACGTATTGCTTTGAGTGGTAAAGAAACCACCCCCGGAGGAGCGACGGAAATTGCGGTTGTTTTAGGTAAAGACGAAACACTTCGCCGTTTGGATGCCGCAATCGCTAAATTATAATTGCTAAAAAACAGCGTTGAAGATTTTTTCTTTAACGCTGTTTTTTATTTTAAATATCCCACGCTGAAGATTAATGATTGTATATCATATATGGACAAAACTAATTTTTGTGGAAAACAAAAAATTTTTTTCTTGCATATTCTATGTTTCCGTGATTAAAATAACAACAGATGTAAATTTATTTTACATTTAGTACCAAACGGTGCGGGGCTTTCATCGGCTCTTATATGCTTCGGTGTTAGGGTATAACATCGTAATATTGCTAGCTGTTCATCGCAGCTGGTAGTAAATATATCCCCGATTAAAAATGTTTTTCAAAACTTTTTTGGTCGGGGAGCTTTTAGCGTATGTTCAGAAGTTAATACAACTTTAAAGGCTCAAAGAATCATTTAAGCATATATGATTGATGAACTCTCCGACCACCTCTCTAAAAAGGGTGGTTTTGTTTTATTAACTAAAAAAACAAAAGGAAAGTTAAATCATATGAGAAACAGACTTTTAATAACAACCGCATTAGTCGGGTTGGCTTTTGCCTCTTCCGCGGCGGCTGAAGAAACTATCAAATATAAAGAATATGAACCGGGTGCAGTCATTTCGGCTGACGACCTCGGACATAACACTTCAGATACCAGAATTTCCTTTATGGGAAATGCTGCGCTGGAGAAGGATGTGACAATGGGCAGTTATGTCACGTTGCACGAAAAAACAGCTTTGACCGGTGGCAAGAAATTGACTGTTGAGGGATATCTGACACAGACAGCCGCTGGATCGGATTTGTCAGGCATTGATGTTGAAATCAAAAAGGCTTCAGGTAAAGACGGAGAAGTTAATGAGGGTGAATTGGTTATCGGTAGCGATTTAACCGTCGGCAACTTGACGATGACTGATGGTACAGGCATTTGGCTTCATGAAGCCGGTGATAAATCTCTGACAACCGATAAGCAAATTACATTTAACGGTGAAACTTATGTTAAGGGAACAGAGGGTGTGGCTCTTGATATCGACGGTGACGGTTCTTTGCTCAACAATGGGACATTGACGGTTCATAATGAGCTGACATCTGCCGTTAAGGTTGTCAATAATGGAACAATCGATACTTTAGCCGCTGTTGCTTTTGATAATGGGTATGTTTCAAACGGTGGTTATTTAGGGTCTGAAGAAGTCGACAGTACAATCAGTCTTTCCGGTGATGAGGCTTTGGATAACGGCGCGCGCATTGTTGCCGCAACAGCGGATGGCAAAGGCTCTGTCACAATCAAAGATGCCGGCACAATTACTCTGAACAACGGTTCCACCATTGACGCAATTGACTTGACGATCGATGGCGGTGAAGAGGGAACAACAATCACAGTCGGCGGCAATAACGCTTCTGCCGGACGCGGTGAAGGTGATCAGGCTTGGAGAAATAATTCTTATATCTTGAGTTATGGCGATGGACAGATTAGCAATGCGAACATCACTCTGAATGATGGCGGTCACCTGATGCAAGGTGCGAAAGGGACGTCTGAAAATCCGACACCGGGAACAATGACATTGACCAACAGTACAGTGACATTGAACAACGGTTCGATGATGATTGCCTATCCGAATGAAGACACAAATTCTTCTTTCAAATTAGCAGAGAAAACAACAGTTAACCTGAATGGCGGCGAAGTCAAATCCTTGCTGACTGCCGGTAGCGATTCTGTCGTCAATCTCAATAACGCCAATTCTACAATTTTGGAACTGGCCGGCGAAGGAACATTAAACATCAATACCGATGCTTCAACAGAATTGTTCGGTCGCGATTCTAAAATTGCGACAGCTAATGTTGCCAAGGGCACAACTTTTACCATCGCTGATGAAAGTGCTAAATTCTCTGCAACAGATATGAATGTTGAGGGAACTTTGGATGTTGGCGCCAACGAATATCAGGGTAATGTTGAATTAAAGGATGGTTCAACCTTGTCATTGCGCGTTGTTAACGGTGAAGATGCTGTTAAAAACGGTAATGTAACCGGTACCGTAAGTTTTGGCGATGAAGCCTCATCAAATCTGAAAGTCATTTTTGATGATGGTGTTGATTTGGGCGATGACGGTAATGAATTGGCTTTGAATGATGCCATTAAGGCTGAACTCGCCAAAAAAGAGGATGGTCAAATAAAATTAGCAAACAACTTTATGTATGATTTTGCCGTTGACGAAAATGGTGCTGTGACAGCATCTAAAGTCGGTAATGAAAAAGTGGCTTCTAATTTGGCCTCTGCCGGTGTTTCCGCAAACGCTACCGGTGCAGCTGTTGCTTTGGCAAGCGCTTCCGGCCTGAATGCTCAAGGTTCCGCTCTCAGTGCCGCTGTTAAAGGGGCTTTACAAGATGCTGATGCCGCTGCTGTTGCACAAATGGCTGAAGCTGCCGCTCCGACAGTAGCCCCGATGGTGCGCACTATTGAAACCGGTATGCTCAATCAGGCTTATGGCGCTGTTTCCGGCCAGCTGAGTGGTGGTGTTGTCGCTTCTGCCGCGGAGGGTAAATCGGCTGGTGATAATGTCTTTGATCGTGCATCTGCTTGGGTTCGGACATTGTTTAACAAAACTGAATTGGACGATACCAACAAAGCCAAAGGTTTCGACGCAAAAACCAAGGGTATTGCATTTGGTGTTGATAAAGAAGTTGCTGATAACATCAAAGCTGGTATCGCTTATGCTTACGGAGATACGGAAGTTGACGGTCATAACCGCGACACAGATGTCGATTCACATACTTTTATGCTGTATGGTGAATACAAACCGAGTGATTGGTATGTCAACGGTATAGCCTCTTATGGTATGTCTGATTACTCCGAAACCAAATACGTTGCCGGTGGTATTAAGGCTGACTATGATGTCAAAACTTATGGTTTGCAAGCTATGACCGGTTATGACTATAGCGTCAATGGTTATGATATCACACCGGAAGCCGGTTTGCGTTATACTCACATCAAGCAAGATGCTTATACCGATACAGCAGGACAGCGTGTTAAGGCTGACGATATGGATGTCTTGACCGCAATTGCCGGAGTGAAGGCCGGTAAGAACGTTGTCCTTGACAATGGTATGACCATTCGTCCGGAAGCTCGTTTGGCAATGACCTATGATTTGGTCGATGCCGATAATAAAGCTGTTGTGAATGTTGGGGACAATACATACCAAATCAGCGGAGATGATTTAGATCGCTTTGGTATTGAGGCCGGACTTGGTGTCACCGCCGAACTGAATGATCAATGGGATGTTTCTCTTGGTTATGAAGGTCGTTTCCGTGATGACTTCAAAGACAATAGCGGTATCTTGAGCGCTAAATATAAGTTCTAAACAATGTGAGGTGTGTTGGGGTTTGTTCCGAACACACCGCCGCAAGAACTAAGTCAAAAACGTAAATTCCTTTGGCTGTCCGGTATTTTTTGCCGGACAGCTTTTTTATACAAAAAAATCCTTGCACAATGGCAAGGATTTTTTCTGAGCTAGCTTTTTTACTGGGGGTTTTTCTCCGCTTGTTAACTGTTACCTGTCGCGCCACGACTGCAAACGGGACCTCTCCTCCGGCACTTATTTATCGCCACCACCCGCTGGGTGGGACATGAATTTTTCCAGCCAGTGAATGTTGTACTGGCCATCAATAAATTCGGCTTGCGAAATAATATCCTGATGCAGAGGAATAGTGGTTTTGACACCTTCAATAACGAATTCCTCCAAAGCACGACGTGCTCTCATCAGAGTTGCATTGCGAGTTTTGCCACTGACAATCAGCTTGGCAATCATGCTGTCATAGAACGGTGGAATGCTGTAACCGGAATAAATTTCCGAATCAACACGAATTCCCAAACCTCCCGGAGCATGCCATTCGGTGATTTTACCGGGGCAAGGAGCAAAAGTTGCGGGATCTTCGGCGTTAATGCGGCATTCCATAGCATGACCGCTGAATGTAACATCATCTTGAGTATAGCCCAAAGCGGCACCGCTGGCGATTCGTAATTGTTCACGCACGATATCAATGCCGGTAACAGCTTCGGTAATCGGATGTTCAACCTGCAAACGAGTGTTCATTTCCATAAAGTAGAAACGACCGTCTTCAAATAAGAATTCTAACGTTCCGGCACTGGTATAGCCGATTTTCTCGATAGCCTTACGAACGATTTCGCCGATTTCATGACGTTGTTGAGCATTGAGAGCCGGAGACGGTGTTTCTTCAATAACCTTTTGGTTGTTACGTTGAATAGAGCAATCGCGCTCACCCAAATGAACCACGTTTCCGTATTTGTCTGCCAAAACTTGCATTTCAATATGGCGAGGTTTTTGCAGATATTTTTCCATATAAACCACGTCACTGGTAAAAGCGGCTTTTGCTTCAGCTTTGGCCATGGTGAATGCTTCTTTCATTTCGGCATCGTTAAAAGCTATTTTCATACCTTTACCGCCGCCGCCGGCTGTTGCCTTAACAATAACCGGATAACCGATTTTATTAGCCCACTCAATGGCGTGTTCAACGCTTTCGAGCGCCGGAGAACCTGGGGTGACCGGCAAGCCTGCTTCTTCAGCGGCTTTACGCGCGGTAATTTTATCCCCCATCAGGCGCATTTGTTCAGCAGTTGGACCGATGAATGTGATGCCGTGTTCTTCGACCATCTCGGCAAAATCGGCATTTTCTGAAAGGAAGCCAAATCCGGGGTGAATGGCATCAGCACCGGTAATCAGCGCCGCGGAAATAATAGCTGATTTATTTAAATAAGAATCTGCCGAACGAGCCGGACCGATACAAACGGCTTCATCTGCCAAGCGCACATGCATGGCATTGGCGTCAGCCTCTGAATGTACCGCAACCGTCTTAATGCCCATCTCGCGGCAGGCACGGTGAATACGCAAGGCAACTTCACCACGGTTGGCAATCAATACTTTTTCAAACATAGTTAAATCCTAAAACGTTATGCCTAATCAATAATAACCAACGGTTCGCCGTATTCGACAGGATCGCCGCCTTCAACCAAGATCTTGGAAACGGTACCTGATTTGTGAGCTTTAACCGGATTGAAAGTCTTCATAGCTTCAATCAAGCAAACGATATCGCCTTCTTTAACACTGTCCCCCGGTTTAACATAATTCGGAGAGTTGGGATCTGCGGCGAGGTAAACAACACCGACCATAGGAGATTTAACAGCGTTGGGACTTTTTGAATAATCTTCGTTGGCTGACGGAGCGCTTGGAGCCGGAGCTGTTGCGGCAACGACCGGAGCTACTGGAGCAGGAACCTGAGCGGCAACAACCTGTTGCGGAGCTGCCATAACCGGAGCGGCGGCAGTCAGACCTTTGGACAGGCTGATGCGGCAACCTTCATCTTCGTATTCCAATTCGTTAAGATTACTTTTTTCAAGTATTTCAGCCAATTTGGCGATTACTTTAGTGTCAATAGGATTAGACATTGGATTATTCTCTCTTCCATAGTTAATAAAATTCGCAAAATTCTTACCTCTTCATAAACCGTTTTTTTCAAAAAAACAATAAAAATAATCATTTTTTACTGATTTATGCCCATTTTTTAATGAAAATGACCTTAAAACGGGTGTTTTTTAAAAGTGTGTTGTTTGCATTTAAAATAGGGGCGATTTTTTTTGGCACGTTAATTGCATATCTATCGGAAAGAAATTTTTTAAGGTGAAAAACAATGGATGTAAAAGACGTAAATAATAGTATCGGACAGCTCCTTTTTAATAAAGGTACTGCGGTTAATTCGTCTCAGCAGGCTTTAGGTGCTGGTTTTGCCAATCTGTTAGCCGGACAGGTGACGATGGCTATGGATATTGTTGCCAATCGTTCCTCCGCAGATAAATCTCAGGTTGATGTTTCTATGCCGAAAAAAGTGGTTGCGGATGACAAGAAAGCCGCTCCGGAAAGAGAGAAAGCTGTCGCGTCTAAAGATAAAGCTCCCGTTGCTGAAAAAAATGCGCCAAAGAAGAATAAAAAGTCAGTTGCTGAAGATAATTCTTCGTCAGCTCAAGCCAATGTTGTTGCTGAAAAAAATGTTCAACCGGAAAAGACAGTTGATGTAAGTAATCAGACGGAAAAAACTGCCGCTCCTGTGGAGGGTATTGTTGAAGTTGATGCGCCTGTTGCTTCTGCGGAAACAGTTGTCGATGTTCAGCCGATTGATGGCGGTGAGCCTGTGTGGAAAAATTTGACAATCAAAGCTGCTTTGTCTGGTGAAGAAAGTGTTGTTGCCACGTTTTCCGGTGATGATGTCTTTATGATGCCGGAAATGCCTGATTTGCAAACATTGGCGTCTCTGTCCAGCGTTTCTGTTTTGGACAGCGAAACCGGTGAGGTTAAAACGATGACTGGCGCTGAGCTTATGGAAAAGATTAAGAGCGCATCTGCAAGCGGTGATTTGTTTGTCGCCGGACGAACTCAAGGAAATATGGTTGAGCTTGTGCCTGTCATGGTTGCTGAAATGCCGACAGTTGTAGCTGAGCAAGATATTGAAACAGTAGTTGCCGAAAAAGTTTCTGACAAGGCTGTATCAGCTCCGCTTCAAGATGCTGAAGCCGTTGTAAAAAATGTGGAAGAGCTTCCCGTGGAACAGGTTTTTGCTCAAAAAGAAACAGTTGTTGCTGATGAGGCAGACGTCGTTGTTAATGCTGACAATCGCAATGCCGGACATAAGGTGGAAAAATTTGCTTATGTCGATGAAAAATTGGCTGAACAGGCCGCTCTTTTGGATGAGAAAATTTCCGCAGAACATAAGGTAAAAGTTGACGTTAAGGTCAATGAGGCAAAATTTGCCGCCGCTGCGACGGCGTCTGATTTGTTGCAAGATGATTTTGCCCTGCGTGACATTTGGGTGTCTGCGGATGAGGGGATGGTTAAGTCTGAAAATCCTGCTGTTCAGGGAAATGTCAATCAATCCGTTGCAACAGCTCAAAACAATACGGTTTTGAAGACTGATTATTTGGCGGCATCTCTGCCGGCGGCAGAAGCGGGTATCAAAGTTGTTGAAACCGTGTCTGCTTCAATTAGCAATTCCGCCATGGCGGCTGAAACGGTATCCGCACCGATGTCACACGCTGTGGCTGGTGGTAGTAGCGAGTTTGTCAATCAGGCTCGTGCCGAAAATGCCAAAACAACAGAAACTTCTTTCCGTGATGTTTTGAAAGGCATGGAAAGAGAAGTCGTTGATCAGGTTAAAGTTAACATTACCAAATCTGCCGTTAAGGGGATTGATAAAATCAATATCCAGCTGAAACCGGAAGATTTGGGACATATCGAAATTAAAATGCAGATTTCCAAAGACGGAAAATTACAGGCTCACATTATTTCAAGCCGTCCGGAAACAATGGAAATTCTGCAAAAAGAAATTCAATCGCTGGAACAGGCTTTCAATGAAGCCGGATTTGAAACAGAGGACGGTAGTTTGAGTTTCAGTTTCCGCGAGGGCAATGGAGCCGGACAGGATAGTAATTCCGAACTGCGTAGCTTTTTGGGCAATATGTTCGAAGCTGACGAAGCGGTAGAAACAGCCGGCAACGATAATTTGGAATCTTGGAACCCTGCTCAGGGGCTCAATATTCGCGTTTAGGTTTAGGGGAGAACCAAAATGACAGATTTAAGTGCAATTACCGGAGCAATTCAGACAGGGGCAACAAAAACGGCAAGCAGTAGCCAGCAGTTATCTGCTGATATGAACACGTTTTTAACCCTGCTGACAACTCAGTTAAAATATCAGGATCCGATGGATCCGATGGATACAGCCGAATTTACCAACCAGTTGGTACAATACTCCGCAGTTGAACAGTCAATTCAGATGAACAGCAAACTTGACAACCTGTTAAATCTGACTGTTTCCAACCTTGGAGCACAGGCAGTGTCTTATATTGGTAAAACAGCTCAAGTATTGGGTGACGTTATGCCGTTAGAAGGCGGCAAGGCCAAGGCTACTTACACACTGAACAAAGATGTGTCTACTGTTACAATCAATGTCAAGGATATGTCTGGAAAGTTCGTCTACAGCACAACCGGAGACACGACAAGTGGAACTCACGAGTTTACTTGGGACGGAAAAGACAACAACGGCAGTCAATTGCCGGACGGTGCATATCAGATTGTTGTCAGTGCAAAAGTGCCGGATGGTGATGCGGCTGCAACCGTAACCACTACCGTTTTCGGTAAGGTGACAGGTGTGGCCAGTGACAGCAATGGCGTTTACGTCGGGCTGGGAGATTCTGTAACAGCCAGTCTGGGTGATATTCTCACCATGCGCAATGATGATTATTTTGATAAAATTAATACAGGCGCCGGCGATAACGACAATAACGAAACCTCTCCTGCCGATGGGGAAGATAACAATAAAACAGCTTCGGCTTAATTATTAAAAGTTTTAGGAGAAAAAACATGAGTTTATTTGGAGCAATGCAATCCGGAATTTCGGGAATGACCGCCCAGTCAACATCAATGGGGGCCATTTCTGATAACATTTCCAATGTTAACACAATTGGTTATAAAAACACTAATATAGCTTTTCAGACTTTAGTAACCAAGCAGGCATCAACCAACTATTATTCACCGGGCGGTGTTCAACCTGTTTCGAAGCAGTCTGTTAATGCTCAGGGGCTTTTGGGGGCTAACGCATCATCCACAGCATTGGGTATCAGCGGTAAGGGATACTTTGTGGTCAGCACTGCGGCCAACCCGGGGCTGGGTGATACTTGGGCTTATACCCGTGCCGGTGATTTTGATGCCGATCAGAATGGATATTTGAAAAATACGGCCGGTTTCTACCTGCAAGGATGGTCTTTAATGCCTTGGGATGGCAATTCAAATGCCAGTATCGTAAACATCAACGGCATTAATTATATGAAAGCTTATGCTGGCGCTAACGGTGAAACTGTTTACATTAATGATAACATTGTTGATAGCCGCAATATGCAACCGATTAATCTTGGTTCTATCGGTGGTACGGCCAGTGCGACACAACAAATCAGCTTTGGGGCAAACCTGCCTGCCAATGCGCCGATTTTTGATCCGGCAGTTCCCAGTGCCGGTGGTCGTTACAGTGTTAACGCATTGATTTATGATAGCTTGGGCAATGCCAGCAACTTGAGTTTCGATTTTACTAAAGAGACATCTAACAGCTGGGGTATGGCCACATCTATTCCTCCAGGAGCGGCTTCAATCACATTGACAAGTGGCCGTGAAACTTTCGGTGATGCCAGTAAAGATATTTATTACTCCGCCGGTCAGCTCGAATTTACGAAAGTTCCGGATGAAGGATCTTCCATCACGATTGAAGATGAAGGAAAAGCTCCTGCTGGTATTTCTCAAAAGTTTACCTACGTCTTTACGTCAGACCCTTCCAGTGTAACCGAACCAAACACATTTGCTGTCGATATTTCAACCGGTGTCGTTTCCGCTTCTGACTTTGCTCAGCGCTTTATTAAGGTTCTGCAAGACACAATGCCGGATGCCAACCGTTTCAGCGTCAGCTCCAACAGCATCCAGATTGTTCAGTCTTTGACCGGTAATGCTCTGGCTATTGATACCAGCAAAACTTTAGCTTGTGTTCAGTCTGCGGTTAATCCAAAACCGGAAACCGGAATCCCGACAGGTCAGTTCCGTATTGAAAAAATCGATAATGATTTGAAAAACGTCGGTAGCTTGACTTTTGTTGATACAGATCCCAACAGCTATGCCGGTAAGACATTCACTTTTGGTGATAAGACTTATGAATTTGTTAACGGTGGTGCGGCTAGCGGTGACAATATTGCCATCGACCTTGCCAATGCGATGGTTAACGGTGACTTTAGCGTTTCCAAATTAGCCGGCGTGGTTGCTGAACAGATTCGTACCAATGGCGGATTGATTGAACCGGAACGCGTTTCTTTCAGTGGTTCGACCGTGACCTTTACACCGACCACAACCGGTCCGGATATGACTTTCAATTTTGGCAGTCTGACAGGTTTGGCTTATGGTGAAACTCGTTTCGGAGACGCTTGGGTTTCAACAACAGGCGGCGAAATTACTCTGAAAAACGAATTCAGCTTTAACAATACCGATATTGAGCAGGGAGCTCTTGTTCCGGCTGTTCGTTTCAACACCGATGGAACCCCAAAATACATAAACGTTGATGAAATGCAGGTTGTATGGGCAAATGGTGCTGAAAATATGAACGGTGACTACAAGCAAGGAACTCCGATCAGCATTCAAATGGGTACCGCTGATGCCAATGACGGTTTGACCAGCTTGTCCGGTAACTTTGATACCAACTATGTTAGACAAGACGGTGCCAAGTTTGGTAGTTATTCCGGTGTTCAGGTTGATGAACAAGGGGTTGTAACAGCATTGTTTGATAACGGTGAAACTCGTCCGATTGCCATTTTGCCTTTGGCAACCTTTGCCAACCCGAATGGTATGACCGCTTTGACAGGTAACGTTTGGATTGAGACAGATAATTCCGGTCAAGTTTTGCTGAAACAGGCAGGTACAAACGGTGCCGGTGAAATCTCAGGAAACTCTTTGGAACAGTCCACAGTTGATTTGGCTACGGAGTTTTCGAATATGATTATCACACAGCGTGCTTATTCTGCCGCAACAAAGATCATCACCACGGCAGATGAAATGCTGGAAGAATTGACACGTCTGACCTAGTAAAGGAAAGAAATAGGTTTGCAAATTTTCCTTAAACAATTTGTTCCTCCTAAAACAAACGTCGCCTGCAAGAATTCAGGCGGCGTTTTTTATTTGCCCGTCGTGCCACGACTGCAAACGAGAGTTCTCAACAGCCGCTTAAGTGTTGCCCGTCGTGCCACGACTGCAAACGAGGATTTTCAACAGCCGCTTAAGTGGTGTCCCACCCGCAGGGTGTAGGTAATTTGGCTAGGTCACCTGTAAATGCCAAAAATAATGTTTATCTTATAATTGTTCACGATGATGGTGAAAAAAGAAATTTGTTTCTTATGCCATTATGAGTGTACACACATTCTTACGGTATTTTAATGGCACAAGAATCATTGCGTTTGAATCCTTGCCGGCAAAATCAGGGAAGAATGAGAAAGGCGTCAGGATATATATCCTGACGCCTTTCGCTGTTGATAGGAAAATTTACCGAGAGAAATCTCTGTTTGGTATCGGCATCGCCCTTCCGGATGAGTTGGAGCTTCTGTTTGGTAACGGAGCCCATCTTCTGGAATCTTGTTGGGGATTGACATCATAAGGAATTGTTGTAGGCGAATTAGCATATATATATGTACCATTACCATTTCTTGTTAAATCTTCACTATTGACTTTCATTTGTGTATACGTATGAGATTTTCTTAGAGACAATTTAATGCCGGGGAAATCATCCTCCATAGCATCAGAAGTTTTTTCAATAATTCTCTGGGTGTCTTCTCGAATTTCTTTAAGCGGATCTTTATCTTTTCGTCTTATAGCGATCTCAGGATTATTAAGGTCATTAGTAATCGCCATTTTATGTTCCTCAAGTCTATGTTGAAACATTCTATCAAGCATTTTTTTAAGTGTATCCGAAGATGAATAACTAAATTGTCCCGTTTTAGTAGCTTCTCTGATTGAGTCTGAAATATCAGCAGCAGCACGAAAAGCGGCCTGTGTTGTAATGAAATCATAGCCTTTTTGATCAGGGGCGTCAGCTCTTTTAGTTTTATCATAATCATTAGCTTTTTTGGTAATTTCTTTAGTCATAGTGCTGAGATATTCACGATTGAAACGTTCCACAGACGCTCCTTGCAGTTTGGTTATCTCTGTTTGCAAAACAGAGTTTGTGGTGTAGTTGGCATTTTTGCTGGCTTTATAAGCTTCTTGTTCTTGCAAAATGCCTAAAAGCCGTTCTTTGAATTCAGACATTTTGCCTGAGTCGGTATTATTTTTTTCAGCGGCTTCAAGCATTTTTTTGACGGCATCGGCATCTAATTCAATCGCATCGGGATACTGAGCGCTTTTACAAATCGGAACCATCAACGTTTTTCCGGCACCTTCCATAAAGGCCACATATTCGCTACCACCGATTTCCACGGCAGAGGGCATGGTGAAATAATCTGCACCGCCGGTTTTGAGTGCATCTAAGCACATAACCGCAATTTTTGAATCGAATTTTTCTCCGTTCCACATGCGATAAGTAGCGCTGGGAACGCCTTTTTCCATTTTAACTTTTACATCAAAAACTTTTTTGTTTTTGCCTTTTGAGTCTTCCTTTGTTGCGGTTAGTTTATAGCCGTTCCAGATATTCCCTATCTGTATATTGCCGCTGTATCCCATGCTTCCCATTTTGGCTTTGATTTTATTGCGCATGGCGTAGAGACCTTGATTTTTATTGCCGCCTCCCTGTGTAATGGCCGCATTTGCATCAAGCAAAAGAGCTTCTAACTCTTCATAAGTCAGATTGTTAAAGTCACTGGGTAAATCAAATTCATTACTAGCCCCGACAACTTCATTGGCGGCCTCGTTTTGAGAGGCTTCTCTCCAAGCATCGTTAATACTTTGGGTGGAGCCGTCTTGTGCTTTGACCGTAGCATTTTCCGGAAGCTGAGTTACTTCAAGTCCCGCGTTATCCATCAAATCGTGTAGTGCGACAAGTTGTTCTTTCGGTATTTGATTTTCTTGAGCTAATACCAAACTAACGGAATCACTCATAATTGCCAATTGCAATCCGGAATCTTGATTTTGACAGCGTAAAACCAATTTGTCGTCTTTATCCTGAATTTGAGCGTTACTGTCTCCGGTATTATAGTTCCAAATAGAGGCCAGTGTTCCGTATTGTTTCTTTTGGTCATCGGAAAGGGTATCATAACGTTGGTCGGCATCTTGCAGAATCTGTTCATTGAAATTTGCGAACAAAGCTTCCTTTTCTTCGGGAGTGGCTTGCTCCCCTTTGCGCAATAACTCTCTGTATTGAGCTAAAGCTTCTGCTAATTTTTGTTGCGGATTATCATTTTCGTTTCGTACCATTTTTGTGCCAAATTTTAACAAGTTTCCAGCCATGGTAAATCCTTTCGCAATATAAACCTTTCTCTTATTTTAATGTAAAATAGAGAAAAAAGCAAGTTTTTTGTCAGGTTGACAGTATTTTATCCGGTTGGGGTTAATTTTTTGATAATATAAAATGGCATAAAAATTGCATGTTAGTATGTAGAAAAATATAAATTGAGAGGTGTAACTATGGCTCTAAGTATGTTTATTCCCTCGACCACCGGTATGGAGGCATATTCTCATGCCATCACACAGGTGAGTACGAATATTGCCAATATGAACACCGTCGGTTACAAAACAAACCAGACGATGTTCTATACGCTTTTGGGGAGTTCTCCCGTTGTCAAAAATAACAATACGGGAATTAACTCATCCAAGGCAGATATTCAGGGGGTGGGTTATTATGACCGCACATTGATTGAGAAAGAAGGGTTGATCCAGCAAACCGGCGGCAATTATGACGTGGCGATTAATGGTAACGGCAATGCCTTTTTTACTCTGCAGGATGGTTATAATAATGTTTATTATACCCGTGCCGGTGATTTTGGCACTCAGTCGATAAAAGGGCAAACCTATCTTATTGCCCATAACGGGATGAGGGTGCAGGGTTTTGCCGCATTGGAAGGTGGTGGTTTCAGCGATAGCGCTGACGATATTATCTTGAGCTATCCGGAAAGGATTCCCGCTCGGGCAACCACCACGGCATCAATTTCTGCCAATGTGCCTGCCGATGGTGTTGAATCAAGCAGTTATGGCATTCCTGTTTATGCCGAAAATCATGAAAGTGATTCTCTTACCATGACTTTCAAAAAAGTAGAAGGCAAGGTTAATACATGGGATGTGTCTTTCAGCGTGGAAGGCGGAACGGCGTCGGGAAGTGTCGGTGAAGTTATTTTCAGTACGGATGGCAAGATTGTCTCACCTAAAAATATGACGGTTGATATTCAGTGGGATGATGGTCCGTCAAATAATATAGCGCTTGATTTGTCTGAGGTTACGCAATATGCCGGAGGTGTCGGTACCGTCTTTATCAAACAAAATGGTGCGGCCAGCGGTGATTTGCAAAAGACCTCAATCGACGATAACGGTATTCTCAAGGCAACATATAGCAATGGCGATACTCATAACATTGCCAAGCTGGCGCTGACCGGTTTTACATCACCGGATAATCTGTATCCGATTGATGAAACGCTGTTTGAGGCCAATTCGGATACCGGAGACAGTTACTACGTGACCGGAACGTATATTATTCCGGAAGCGTTGGAGCGTTCAACGGTTGATGTTATTGACCAGTTTGGTGTGATGATGATTACGCAACGAGCCTACACCAGCAACGCCAACGCTTTTACGGTTAACGATGAAATGCTTCAAACGGCCGTAAATTTGAAAACATAAAACAAAAGCCGCCTTAAAGGCGGCTTTTTTTATTTTGTCTGTTGTTTCTTGTAGTACAGTGCCTGTTTGGCCAAGTCACATCCTTTTAACTCGCAGGGAATATTGTTAAAATCTTGTATGGATTGATAAATTTCCTTGGTTTGCTCAGATGTTGCGCCGGTTAAAATCGGTTGTGAAAAATTTGGAATCCGCATGGTTTGTGGTTCGGATTTTCGCGGGGGTATTTGCTTGGTCGCTGGTGCTGCCGGTTGAGGAGCTTCTTGTTGGCTCATAGCACGCATGCTGTTTAAGTTGTTTTGAAGCAAGTCATCATAGAAAGGTGATGAAAAAAATTTCAAACCGTGTATTGGACAGTCATATAGCGAAGAATCAAACTGCGTAATATATTGTGACAAATCCGTTCCTTTATAGGAGTAGATTTGCTGAATAATCTCATCTGAAACTGGTGTGGTTGTCGGTAAAACAAAAACTGTGTTTTTCTGTGCAATTTGCGCAAATGTGTCGGATGCAAGTTGGGGTGCTGTCACTTGTTCCTTAAGGTTGTTGTAGCACGAGGTGATGATTTCCGGATTTTGTTTGATAACATCGGTGCTGATGCCTTTGAGCATGGATTTTAGACCTTCGGCTACAAAAATATGGGAAATCACATCCGTAGAAATATGATACCCTAGTTCCTTCAGGCGATTAATCTGCGCTTTAATACGGTTGCAGTATTCTTTTTTGTTATCTTGGCATAAGTCTGTCAGCCCCACGTTGTTAATCAGGGATATTTGCTCATCCGTGATTTGAATATCCTCTCCCATATATTTTCCAAAATCCACACCTCCGATATTGTAAGCAATCTTGGAAACTTTTTGATAGTTAACAGCATACACGGTTTCCGGTGTATTAGCATCCATTCTTTCCAGATAGCGTTCTGTCATGCGGATAATACTGGGAAGATAGACCGGAGCATAAACCCTCATCCACCAAGCTTTTGTTTCTTTTGCAATAAAGTCCCATTCTTGTTCGCGGCTGGGGGCATCTGTTGCTTCGGGAGAGATACTGCCGTTGGCAACTGCTTTAAAATAATAAGCAAATTTTCCTTTTTTGGCTTTTTCGAGATAAGCTTTCTTATCATTAGCCGCCAGATATTCGTAACGCAAGGTTAAAAGTTCGCACATTGAAGCGGAGATTTCATCATGCATACACATTTTTGCGTATTGCAGAGGAGATAATTTTAGGGAGCGCAAGCCTTTCAAAAAGTTGTCACGATGTTTGTTTTCATGCGCAAGAATAGATAAGTTCAAGGAAAACCGGTCATCATTTTCAACAAAGTTTCGAACAATCTGGGCTCTACTGCAAAAAGCAAGAGCACCTGAAGGGCGATCAAGTGTGTCAACAGTAAAGGAAATATCGATTGTCGGTTGGGTAACGTTGGGTATGGAAGGAAGGCGTTCCGTTCTCGGTTTCTTGGGGACATTATTGTCTGAGTTTTGCTTTTGACATCCGCTTCCAAACAATGACATGGCGGCAATAGTGGCAATAAATCCGGCTTTTTTTAGACGCGTACCCATTGAAATTATCCTCCGTTTAAACATATAAAATATGTTACCAGAAATTGACAAAAGTTTCAAGAGGCTTGGTGATTATCTTTAAGCAATCTTGACGTTGTCGGTTGAGGAGATTAAAATAAAAGCATCATTGTTTTTTCCGCTAAACATTAGGGTGATTTTATGTCTCAAAATTCTTTTCAAGGTGTTCGTAAAAAAGATGGCAACACCGAATTCAGTGTCTATTCTCCACGGGCAGAAAAACTGGAGCTATGCCTGTTTTCCGATGATGAAAAGCACGAAACCCGTGTTGAAATGCAAAAAGATGAAAATGGTTTTTGGCACGCGGAAGTGAATGGTCATTTAGAAGGGCAAAAGTACGGATACCGCAGTTATGGCCGCTATGATCCTGATAACGGTTTGTTTTTCAATCCGGCCAAACTTTTGGTCGATCCTTATGCTTTTGAATTGACGCGCAGTCTGCATAACTTGAGCAATCAGGAAAAAGAAACGTTGCTGGGGAATAATGAGTTGGATTCCGCTTCCGTAGCACCCAAGAGTGTCATCCGTTTTCTTGATAAGGAACAGCTGGCAAAAGATTATCCGTTTTTATACCGCAAACCAGAATTAGAATGGCGGAATACGCATATTTACGAATTGCATGTCGGCAATTTTTCCGCTCGGCATCCTGATATTCCGGAGACTGAACGCGGAAAATTGTCTGCAGTGGCCCAAACGGTTAATTATTTCAAAGCTCTGAGTTATAATCAAATAGAACTGATGCCGCTGACACCGACAATGGCAGATTGGCAACTGGAGCAGGAAAGGGGATTGTCTGACCAATGGGGCTATAATCCTATAAATCATCATGCCATTGATCCCCGCTATGGAACGATTTATGACTTTTTGGCTGTTGTCAACGAACTTCACGCTAATGGTATTGAGGTTAGTCTGGATATGGTTTTCAATCATACCGGAGAGTTCGGCAAAGATGCTTTTCTTTTATCATACAAAGGCTTGGCTCCTGAGGCGTATTATCGTGTCAGTCCCGAAGACGGTCGTAGTTTTGTAAATACGACGGGGTGCAAAAATGGGTTTAATCCCAATAGCGAGCAGGGCAGTCGATTGATTCGTGACAGTCTGATGTTTTTCAGCGATGTGTGCGGTGTTGATGCTTTTCGTTTTGATTTGGCCGGAGATTGCTCTTTGGATGAGCGTCTGCAATTCAATCCGAACAGTCGTTTTATGCAGGTCGTTAAGGAGGTTGAACAAGCCACAGGAGCCAAAATGAGCGGAGAGCCGTGGAGCGCTGTCGGTGGTTATTTCTTGGGACAAATGTCAGGGTTGCATGAGTGGAATGATAAGCATGAGAAAACCCTAAAGAAGTTTATTCGCGGTGAGCACGGGCAGATAGGCGGTCTGGCATATCATCTGGCCGGTAGTGAAACCCGCCGAAAAGTCAATATTTTTACCAAACATGATGGTGCCACCCAATATGACTGGGCAACATATTCGGAAAAGAACAATTATGACAATAACGAAAATAATCAGGATGGCACTAATGACAACCATTATAGTCCTTCGGCCAATGATGAACAACGTCTGACCAAGACAAAGTCGGCTCATGCTTTAAACACCTTGGCTCGCGGTGTGCCATTAAGTTTGAGCGGCGATGAATTATGGCATAGCCAAAACGGCAACAACAATGGCTATGCGCGCAGCTTTCCTCTGCAATGGGAACATTTTACCCCTGCGCAACGAGAACGCTATTTGTTTGAACGCAAAGTCAATGCTTTTCGTCTTGAGCATCCGGTTTTCAGCAATATTGAAAACGCGTCATCTGCGGTTATGCCAAACGGCAAACCCGAATGGGAATGGATAAATACCGGCGGAGAACCGATGCAACAAAATGATTGGGACTTTCCCTACAATCGTTTTTTGGGATATGTCCTGAATGGACAAGATAAAGACGGCAAGCGTTTTGATGATGACTTTTTGGTCTTGGCATCAGGCAACCCCGACGGGCGGATAGATGTTCGTTTACCTCCGGCTCCCAATGGCGGTGAATGGTCGGTAGTGTTTGATACAGCCTTGCCGACATCAAACAAAGAGAGCGTCAAATATCATGCCGGTGCCGTTTATGCCTTACAGCCGCAAAGTGTGGTCGTGATGACTGTTCGCCGCAAAGCCGAACGGCAAAATCAGCGCGGTATGCCGCATTTGATACCAAACAAAAGACGGGAGCGCTAAATTGACGGTAGGATAAGATTCTGCGGGACTTGAGTTTTTTTTCAAATAATGGTAGATTTTGACATTATCAAACTTTGTTAAAGGAAAAAATATGTCAAAAGTAATTACAATGATTCCCGTTCGAATGGCATCCACCCGTCTTCCTAACAAGCCATTGCTTGATATTAACGGAAAAACGCTTATTCAGCATGTTTATGAGCATGTTAAGGCTGCTGTTCCGGGGGATATTGTGATTGCCGCCGGTGATCAATCCATCATTGACGAAGCTCAGAAATTCGGTGCCCGCGCTATTTTGACGGATCCCAAACTTCCGAGCGGGACAGATCGTATTTCAGCGGCACTGAACCAAATTGATCCGGAAGGCACAAAATATGATATCGTTGTCAATTTTCAGGGTGATGGAATTAATGTAGATCCCAAAGTCAACCTTGATTTGATTGAGATGATCGAACGTACCGATTGCGATATTGCCACTTGTGGTATGGTTTTTAAGGATGGAAAAGATGTTGCCGACCCAAGTATGGTTAAGATTTGTATGGGATTGCGCGATGGCGAGACGGAAGGGCGTTGTCTGTATTTTACCAGAGCTGCCGCTCCGTTCATTCGTAATCCTGAAAAATGCAACAATCAGGATTATTATCACCACATCGGTATTTATGTATTTAAGGCTTCGTCACTGAAAAAAATGGTTTCTTTGCCTGTTGGTGTTTTGGAAGAAAGAGAAGCGTTGGAACAATTGCGCGCATTGGAAAACGGGATGACCATCCGTGCAAAGTTAATTGAAAATATGAAGCTGATTGATGAAGCACCTGCAGATATCAATACACCGGAAGAATATGCGGAAGCCTGCAAATGGATTAGATAAAACGTTTGTGAAAAAAGCCCGCTGATTTGAGCGGGCTTTTTGTTTATTCAAACGTGGTGTTTTTATATAACCAATTCTTGAAATCAACAATATCTTTAACTTCCGGTATCCACTTAAGTTCTTCGGGTAAATCTGTTGTAAATTCACAGCGCATACGGACTGGATGTGCCCCGCTGTTGATAGCCGCTTGTTGATTGTAGATACGATCATCTACCAAAATGGTTTCCTCGGGGTTTAAACCGTATTTTTTATAACATTCTTTCAAGATGTCTTCTTTTGCGGTGTCGTGCATAAACTTGCCGTGCTGAACACATTCAATTGTTAGAAAATCAGTAACATCGCTCAATAGATTATTTAAAAACTTTTTCTTTGTTTCAACATCAAAGGTTGCCGACATTGTAAATTGACGATACCCTTTTTGATTCAATTCTTTTAAAACTTCAATGACATTTGGGTACAAAGGGCGATTGCAAAAGAATTCAGGAGAATGGCAAAAATCAGAATCAAGTTCTGTTCCCAATTCAGGATGAGTTTTGAGTTCCAAAGCGCCATATTTCGGGCTGATTGGAAGAACTTTAGGCAAATCTTCCCATTTGATATCTCCATATTGAGGGGCATATTTTGGGTGCTTGGTCAGAAAGTTAAAATAAGCATAATTAAGGTTAGCCAACACGCCGTCAACATCCCAAAATATATTTTTTATGATCATAATTTCTCCTGTTTTGCAATTTTATTTGCAAGCAAAGTATCAGATTTAGCCTAAAAAGGCAATTATTTTTTCATCCGTGTTTTTTTTGTTGTTTTTTCGGGGCGGTATTCTGGTTAAAAAGTAACTCTCAAACTCGCTGAAAGCCTTGGAAAATAAAGAAAAACGGCAGGTTTTTATACCTGCCGCTTGTATTGGTGATGCTTACCTCACAGTTTACGAACTTTATTAGAATAAATTTTAACTTTTTTATTGCACCATTACATAAATTACAAGTAATCTAAGGAAGAACTCATGCAAAACGAAGATATTTTATCGAAAATTCAACATGCAGAATTAAAATTTAAAGCAAATAATTATAAAGGCAACTCGCTTTGTTCTTGTATGGTTGACAAATATGGTGATTTACCGATTTTGCTTTCTGCGCCGCACGCTGTTAAACAAATCAGAAACGGCGAAATTAAAGCACATGAATTTTATACCGGTGCAATTGTCGAATGTCTGGCAGAACAAATCGGTTGCGCGTGTATAACGAAACAATATTTAATTGAAAATACAACAAATGATGACCCCAATACTGACAATGCATATTGTTCCTACAAAACGGCTATCAATCAATTTTTGCAAGAGCACGAGATTAAGTTGTTTGTTGATATTCACGGACTTTCAAGCAATCGTGACAGCATTGTTGATATTTGCATTGATAACGGTAAAAATGTTAACGATATGTCTTTTGTTTCCGACTTACAAAAGTGTATCGAAAATAAATTTGGAAAAAACACTTGTTCGATAGATAAATATTTTTCGGCTTTTTCCGATAATATTATGAGCAAATGGATTCATTCAAATTTTAATATTTCAGCAATTGAACTTGAAATAAAAGGTGCTTATCGTTGGTTTGAAGGAGATACAGAAAAACAATCTCTAGATTTATTTATATGTTTAGAAAAATGGCTGACCGATATTTCCTCTTAACTGCATTAAGTTATTGAAAAATAATAATATTTTATACAATTAGTTCGTAAAAATTCCCAAAACGCGCATTTTTAAAAAATGAACATTCGAACTCGCTGAAAGGCTTGGAAAATAAAGAAAAACGGCAGGTTTTTATACCTGCCGTTTGTATTGGTGATCCCAACGGGATTCGAACCCATATTACCACCGTGAAAGGGTGGTGTCCTAACCATTAGACGATGGGACCATCGCTTAAGACAAGAGCATGTATACATGTAAAAAAACAATAGGTCAAGAAAAAAATGATGTTTTTTTTAATTTTTTTCTTTACTCAAATTCTAATCATGTCTAGATTACAAATAACAATCTATATTTTGTTTATCATTATGCATTTAGGACGAGCTCCTTTTCGCATAGCAGTACTAACTTTTTCATTCTTTAAGCCATGAGAGAAGTTGATGAAAATCCGGTTAACTCCATCATTTGTGGTGAAGCCGAAACCTAATCTGTGCTGAAATGATCCTCTGACCGAAATTGAAAAACCTGTCGTTATCCGCTTTTGGCGCAAGAACGACAGGTTTTTTATTGTGGATTGATAACCTGAACGATATCACTAAGATGCACCAACTTCAATTTTTTGTCGGGCAGGGTGTCTATCCATTCTTTGAGGGCAGCATAAGTCTGCGTTTTGGGGTGCCCGATAGCAATGGCATAGCCGTTTTTACGAGCGACATTTTCTGCTTTTGCCAGTTGGCCTAAAATATATTCTTTATTATTATTGTTATCAATAAAGACATGGCGATGGGCGTAGGCAATACCGCTTTCTGCGGCGGCTTCCTCCGCGCGGGATTTTGCCGAAGTCTTTGAATCTAAAAAGAATAATCCCCTTTCTTTCAAAACCTCCATAACCGCCAGCATTCGGACTTTATCCTCGGTCAGCTTGCTCCCCATATGGTTATTGATACCTTTAACGTCATGAAATTTATCGAGCATTATTTTCAGGTTTTTCTGAATTTCTCTGGGTGTCATTTTGGTTGTTAAGACATCAGGCGCTGTATCAACCGGATTTTGCGCTTCCATCGGTGTATGAATCATAATTTCATGACCGGCCGCGCGAGAATGATTAACCTGTTCTTCCAGATTTTTGCCATACGTCAGAAAAGATGCGGTTAGCGGTGCATGCAGACTGATGATATCTTTCGTCCGTATCTGGCTGATGCCCATATCGTCAATAACCACGGCCAGAACCGGAAGTTCTCCAAAATACGGTGGCTTACGAACCGGTGTGATATGAAAGGCTTTAACATCTTTATCATAGATATGAGTAAATTCGGTATCCGGCTCAATAGTATCTTGTTCAACAAGCAACGAAAATTCATCTTCTCCGATAACATTTTCGGATAAAGGTTCTTCATAAAGAATGTCCAAAGCCTCTTGATTGAGTTCATCTGCAATAGCCAAAACCTCGGAAACTTTTTGTTCTGAGAAAACTTCTGTCGGTTGCTGTTCCGTATCCGTTTCGCCAACGATTTGCTGAAGTTTGTCAATCGCGGCTTCTTCTGATTTGACAACAGAAACAGCGCTTTCTTCATATAAAAAGTCATCCGGACGTTTGTCTTTTGTGCAGATGTCAATGGTATTATCTTTGCAGAACTCTTCCCATGTCAGACTGTCTCCTTTAGGAGATACTTCTTCCATTTGCATTGAAAAGTCTGCTTCTGGTATAAGCGGCTGACGTTGTTTAAGGTGTCCTTGCCAGCCCAGATATACAAAATATGCTCCGATGCCCATACAGCAAAAACAAACACCCAGCTTCAAACCCTGCTGGAAATGTTTGTTTTTGTATATGTGCTTCAAATTTTTCACGACAATGAGGACTAATCTTTTTTACGCAGAGTAGGGAAAGCGATAACATCGCGAATAGTTTCGGCATTGGTCAGCAAAATCGCCAGACGATCAATACCCATACCCATACCGCCTGTCGGAGGCAACGCGTTTTCCAGAGCGGTTACATAATCTTCATCAAGCATCTGAGCTTCATCATCACCGGCTTCGCGAGCAGCAACCTGCGATTCGAAACGTTCACGTTGTTCCAAAGGATTAGACAACTCTGAGTATGCACAACCGATTTCCATACCGGCAATATAAGCATCAAAATGTTCAACCAAGCGCGGATTGTCGCGGTGTGTTTTTGCCAGCGGAGAGATGTCGCGCGGCATATCCATCACCAAAATCGGTTGAATTAAATGAGCCTCAACTTTTTCATCAAACACTTCCTGTACAACCTTACCCCAAGAAGCGCAGTCATCAGCATCAACACCGACAGACTTTGCCATTGCACGAGCTTCTTCGACAGTTTGAGCCTGCAACAAATCAATTCCGACATATTCCTTAACCAAGTCAACAATGGACTTGCGGGCAAAACCTTTGGACAAGTCAATTTCCTGACCATTGAAAGTAATGACTTTTGTTCCCAAAACTTTTTCCGCCACATAGGGAATCATATCGGCGAACAAATCTGCCATATCATTATAGTCAGCATATGCCTGATAAGCTTCCAACCCCGTAAATTCTGGGTTATGGCTCTTGTCAATACCTTCGTTACGGAAGTTGCGTCCGATTTCAAACACGCGATCAAAGCCACCGACAACCAAACGTTTGAGGAACAATTCCGGTGCAATACGCAGGTATAAATCCATATCCAATGTGTTGTGGTGAGTGATAAACGGTTTGGCGTTAGCACCACCCATAATGGAATGAAGCATCGGTGTTTCCACTTCCATAAACTGATGTTCTTCAAACCAGCGACGAATAGCCGACGTAATCCGGCAACGTTTTTTGAAGATATCGCGGCTGTCGTCATTCATGATAAAATCGACATAGCGTTGGCGATAACGAGCTTCTACATCGGTCAACCCGTGGAATTTTTCCGGCAGAGGTTGCAAAGCTTTGGAAATAATATCAAATTTTTCGGCCGCTACGGAAAGTTCACCGCGAGGTGTGCGTCTGACATAGCCGCTAATGCCGACCAAGTCACCAACGTCGAGATTTTTCAAAATTTCCAAATCCTGCTCGCTGAGATGGTTTTTATGGCAGAATGCCTGAATTTTACCGCTGTTGTCTTTCACGTCGATAAACATTCCGCTGTTGCGAACGGCCATTGCGCGTCCGGCGATTGTTACCCTGTCTTCAGTATCGGTGCCGGCTTCCAAATCTTTGTATTTTTCTTGCAATTCAGCGGCAAAATCCGAGGGTTGAAAACGATAAGGATAGGGGTTATATCCGAGTTCTTGTAAAGCATTGAGTTTTGCCAAGCGAGATTCGCGGTGAATATTAGTTTCAGTAGCCATTATAATTCCTGTTTTTTGATTTATATTAAGTTAAACACAATTACTAACCACTATAAAGCCATCAAAAAAAAATTCAATATTTTTATCATTTTTTGTAGCCAAAAAGTGTTTTAGAGTCTATAATAAGCTTAGAATCAATTGTGGAGGATAAAGATAGGATCGCGGAGAGTAAATATGTTTGAAGATTTGAAAGAGAGAATAAATAAAGCTAAAAAGATCTTAAAATCTAACAAAGCAGCCCAAAAAGCGGCCAACCGAGTGAAAGTGGCTACTCTAGCCGGTGTGGCTACGGTTGCAGGGACTTTTAACCATAGCGACAATTCCGTTTCGGCCACCAATAGCCGTCAAGAGATTCTTACCGACAAGGTTTTTAATATATCAGAAAATCCGTCAGACAGTATCGTGGAAGCCTTGCCGGAAACGGACGGTCTAGCGGTGGAAGTTTCTGCTGGACGGACAAAATCAACTCTGCAATCACCGTGGAACATTGTTTCTTTCCGTGAATCCGCCGGCGAAGACAATCCGATAGGTTGCATCTCTCCCAATGGATTGTATTACGGGTATTTGCAGTGCAATAAATTTAATATGGAAAATGTCTTGCATATGGGATTGTTGCTGGGAGGCGATTATGAAAAATTTGCCTTGCAATTCTATGACACAGAGAAAGGCGGTTTTGATAAGGCTGTTGCCGCATTAAAAGAGGCTTATGCTCAGAGTGGTAATATCGCTCTGGTTTCGGGAAGTAAAACCAGAAAGGCGCTGGCTTCATATGTTGTCAATACGAATAAACTGCAAAAGATGGTCAAGGCGGCAGGCTTGGGAGAAGATAAAGAGCTCTTCTTGAATCTGCAACAAACATATGGAAATATTTGTTATTGGGATCATGCCGGTGGTCGCAAAATTGAGAAACTTTTGAACCAAAAAGGTATTGATATAAAAGACGTCGATCCGGCGATTATCGGTATGTTTGAACAACATATGATTGCTACCGGCAATGCCACGGGTATTATGAGTTTTCTGAAAAATAAAAACATAAGACAGGAATACTTAAACAGCGATACCTGTGTGACCGATTTTAAACGTTTTCCGAGAACAATTTGCGACACACCGACCCAAATAAAAGAGAATTTAGGCGCAAACAATAATGAAACCGCAAGACATATAGCCGAGATGGTCTCTGGTGAAGACAGACTCAAAGAATGTCTAAGAACCGGCATGGACTGGGGGATGCATCAAGGGCAAGAATTTGCTAAAACCAATACGACAGAAAGAGCGGACAGCGCTCAGCAACGTTCTGATAGCATAATATTCCGCCCCGTGAGTGAGGAAAACATTCACGCGACAATAACAAAGAAATCGGGCAATTTGTCTCAAATAGCTTTTTATCGGGGACAAAAGCAATATTAGAATAGCTCTTGACAATGTTAAAAAAAGAACTAAAGTAGAACAAAATGCTGTTCTACTTTTTTTATTTTTTGGGGGAGCCATGCTGACAGAAAAACAATACAAGCTATTATTGTTTATCAATAAGGTGATTAAGGAAACCGGCTGTTCCCCTTCTTTTGATGAAATGAAAGAAGCTGTAAATCTGAAATCAAAATCAGGGATCCACGCCTTGATAGAAGCCTTGGTTGAGCGCAATTTCTTAAAGAAGTTGCCGCACAAGGCACGCGCCCTTGAGGTTTTACGCTTGCCCAAACTCAAACCCAGTTCCATCATTGAAGAAGAACGCAAACGGGATGAAGCTCTTAAAAACTCAATGGTTGAAATCCCATTGTATGGCAAAATTGCGGCAGGTACTCCGATTGAAGCCATCGCTAATGAAACTGAAAAATTTGCCGTTCCGTACGAAATGGTCAGCCGTGGTCAGTTTTATGCTTTGACGATTGAAGGGGATTCAATGGTCGATATCGGTGTTCTGGATGGTGATACTGTCATCATCAAAAAGACGGACAGCGCCAACAACGGTGACATCGTCGTCGCTCTGGTCGATAACTCTGAGGCAACCTTAAAGCAGTTTCGCAAAGAGGGGGGGGAGGTTGTTCTGATTCCTAAGAATGAAGCTTATGAACCTCGTCGTTTAGCCGCTTCCCGTGTGAAAGTCCAAGGCATCCTCAGCGGCCTGATCCGTACATATCATTAGAAAATAAGGGTCGCCAAAACAGTCTGTAACTTCCACATTTCATAATACATTAATTGGACAGAGCCTTTGAAAAGATATAACCTGCGTAATCCGCGTGTGTACAATGCTGTCCCCAATTGGATTCACCTTGTGAGGGATATGGAAGCCGCCCAATATCGTGATAGACACTGGATAGGTTGCCGTTAGTAATATGATCACGTGCATTTGTTCCATATGCGCAATTAATCGTAACTCTAGCTATTCCTGAGCTATTCGTGTTGTCTATTCCAGGGGCAAAACATTGGCTTTGGGGTGTACCAGTTGTTTGGTTTCTGCGATAATATTGCAAAACATTCATGTTACAGTCACAAAATTCGAACTTCTTTTCTCCGGCGCGGTTAACGCAACTACCTCCAAAAGTTGTCAATATTTGAGTGTTGGCATTAAAAGGATTGCTCCATACAGTTATTCTAGAATCATTAGGTTGCGTTTCATATTTTAATTGATCGCAATTTACAAATTTTTCTACATGATCAAATTTAACAACCGCACATTTATTCCAGCTAATTGGGGTTGTTTCCCAAGGGAGCGTATTTGTTTCGCTAAAGTTTTGGCATTCAGTATTTGTCCACAAATATTTTGATGGGCAATTACAAGACTCATATACATTAGCCGATCCCAAATATGTATAATATCTTCCGGTGCCTATTTGTTTATCTGAACTTGCGTGCTCCCAGTTACTTATAATATCTTTAATTTCCGTAGCTGTTCCAGATATTGTCCATTTATCGGTTGTTCCTGCACAATTGGTGTTGTTTGAGCATGCTTCTTGGTATGCTTTTTCACAACTTGTTTCCGACCAATAGCGAGATGGATCATATGCGCATGTGAAATAAAGATTTCCCGTGCAAGATCCTTTTCCGGCAATATAGTTATTTTCATCTCCGCACTTTTCTGCTACAGCGGCTTTGAATGTAACATCAATTTCCTTTGTATTTGATTTATTCGGAAAATATGCTTTTACTTTTTCATATTCTTCGGCTTCACCACATGAAGAACATAGCCATACACCTATTTGACGATCAGGATCATTGCTTAAAGGATCGTGTTCATAACAGCACTTATTTTTATCAACAGGTGTTTGACCTATCTCTAGCTTAGTACTGTATGCACTGTTATTACATTTGCATTTACTATACTGATTTTCGCATTTATAACTCGGGTCATATTTGTCAGTAGTGTAATCTCCTCCTGAACAAGATAAATAGTACGAAGATCCGCACACGCATTGTTGAAAGTAAGTGATTTCCACTCCAGACGATGAGCGTGCTGTACAAGATGTTCCGGAGCCGGTTTTCGGAGCTTCACAGAGTTGCGATGCTCCAGAGCTTGCACAAGAACATTCTTTGTAGAGGCTGACACCATCTTCTTCGCATGCCGTCCCCACCCCGACAGCCGGAGCATTACATGCTTTATATGCTCTTCCGCATGTGCATGATGTATAAAGGGTTCCTGTTGATGCATCATATCCTGCTGCAGAGGGGTTTTTCGGTGTGCATCCCTCAGCTCCCTCTGGCTTTTGTGCTCCCGTGTCATTACAAGATTTGTTATATTGTTCAGAACAGGCGCAGTATTCGTACAGTTTTTCTCCTCCGGGAGTTTTTTGACAATAGGGTTGAGATTCATCAATAACATGTCCGTTTTCGCTACAAGAATATTTAAATGAGCTTTCACAACCGCAAGACATATAAAACGTTGTTGCTTGTTCTTCTCCGGAACTTTGTGTCAACGGGGTGCATGATGCTGAATTAGGAGGTATAATACCTTGATTTAATCCATCTTTTTGACAAGTATATTTGAAAAGATCTTTATCACATTCACAACTTTCATATACAGGTTCTTTAGGGGTACCGTTTTCATTTACTCCGATACAAACACGTCCTTTTTTGTTATTTGAACCAGAGCAACTGACCCAACTGGTTGGACATTTACATTCTTTATATAATCTGTTTCCATTTTCATCAATACAAACATCCGATCCTAATGCCTCTTGGTCAAAACCTAAACAGGTATACTGGTATCCGTTTCCTCGACAAGCAGACGTCTCTTCACAGGACGCATATTTAGTTGAGCTGTCTTCCGTAGATACGCAACTTTCTCCCGTACCTTTTTGTGAATCAGTGCAGACTTTGTATGTCTTTTCTTGTACGGGGGTACAGCTATTGGAAATCAGGCAATGGTCATAATATACAGTGCCGTTTGATGCCGTACATATACTGGCATTATCAGCCTTCCCATTGTCTTCACATGTTGTCCAGTTCGATGGGCATTTACATTTATACATAACTTTATTATCGTTGTTTACACAAGGGTCATAAGCTTCCTGCATAGTATCACAAATTTCACGATGTTCAGATGTGCATGTTGATGTCGGTTTACTGCATGATTGATAATATTTTTTACCATTAAGGACGCAAGCTGTTCCTTCTCCAATCTCTCCGTTTTCACAAAGTTTATCGTATCCGGCAGCACAGGTGCAATATTCGAAATAGGTCTGCTCATTGCGGATGCACGGGTTAACACCGACTAAAAGTTCTTGCTGGCATGTCTGACTTTCTCCTCGGACACAAGACTTGATTCCCTCACATGATTGATAAAAGTATTCACCGTTTAGAATGCATGGAGAACCCACACCTTGCGAATCATCTCCGCATTTTTTATATCCATCCGGACAGCGGCAACTTTTATAACCCCCAACATTGCCTTGGTTATCATAGCACCCGTCGACACCAATCAATGGAGACTTACAAGTTTCGGTGTGTTCCCAAGTACAATCCGAAGCCGAGCATTGATAGTATTTCCCTCCGCAACCATCTGGTTTGGTTATACCTGTCGGTTTCTTACCTCCTGGGCAACCATAATAGTTATCAGCCCACGTTTCCGGAATTTCATCTTTTTTGCATTCACAAGATGTGTATTTACCATTACATGGTGTGCCGACACCAATATATCGTTCCCCATCGCAAACTTGGCTATAGTCTGCAGTACACTGGCAATATGGAAATCTTGTAATATCTGTTCCAACGGGGATATTGACATCGGCCAGCGTCGGATCGTTTTTCAGCATTTCTGTAGTTACTTTTTGCGTGCACGCCCCACCACTAAGCATTCCCGCACAGTTATATTTATGATACTTGTAAGCAGAATGGCAATCACAACTCTTATAATGTTTTGTTCCATTATAAACAACATATTCTTTGCTCAAAACATGACGAACAGGGCAAGTATCTTCCGTATAAGAAAATTCAGACATGCTAAAATAGCAGTTATATGCGCGTTTATTGGTATTTTCTTCATATTCGCAAAGTTGTGCTTTGGCACCGCTTCCATAACGACTTTTGCACTGTCCTTCTGTTTCTGTCACGAAAATTATTGGCGTTGTATCCGATGAACCATCTTGTCTTAAAATATTTTTTCCGCACAAAGCCAATAACGGACGAACTTTACATTCTCCAATTTTATAATGGTTCCGCCCGTTTTTCATTAATGTGGAACCATCCCCATATTTACAAAAGGTTGCCCCTGTCGGTTCTTCAAGAGGGTAATCGCAAGTTTCGGCATAGGTTCTCGCATCACAAGTACATTCAGCTTGATTTTTACCACAAGCCCGACCTGTCGCTCCTGAACCATATAGGGTTTTGCATTTGCCATCTGCTGTGTCACTTTCTGCTAAATCAATGATAGCAAGAGTAGAACTTTCTGGAAGACATTCATTGTTGTCACATTTATTGTAGTAAATTTTATCATTAACTGAACAGCCTGCAACATTTTCTGCAGGATGTTGATTATCGTCATTACTGCACAGCTTTGTATAATCTTCTCCGCAATAACATGGGTAGAGAAGAGCATGGCTCTTACTACATTGCTCTCCACTTCCGTTAGCTCCAAATGTAGCTCCTTCTCCCAAACGGGTTTTGCAGTAACGATCAAATGCCTTATCATCATCTAAATAGTGGATACCTTCTCCGTTAGTAGGTAATTTATCACAAAGAGGATAACATTTTTCGTACTTTAAATTTTGAGATCCTTCCAAATCACACGATTGACCACTGGCTTCTTGAGTGTCTGTACAAATCATTGTTCCTTTAGCGTCCCGACCGGATGCATCAACCCACGTTGACGGGCATTTGCAGACAACTTTTTCGACATCAGGTTCATCAGGATCATAACAGATATAATCAGCAACACCATTTATTCCGTTTTGGCTACAACTTTCCTCAGAATAGTATACAGGTCTGTTTTTAGGACACATAAGAGCAAATTTTTTGTATTTTCGGCCGCCATCATATGTACAAACAGTTCCTTGTCCGACAAATTTGCTAAGACATTCATTTTTGTCAAATGTGTATCCTTGATAAGTTACACCATTTTCACCGCAATATTCTTCTAGCGTTTTGTATCCTTCTCCCAGAGGACAATAACAAGGATAGAATTCTTTATTTCTATCATTAATTTTAAAACAAGCGTTACCAACACGCGATGCCGCACCATCAAAGGATGGACAAGCATCAACATCGTCAACAACCAATAACCCTGAAGCATCATCACATTGTGGTAAACATTTTTCATATTTTATCTCTGTAGAGCTTTCAAATTCACAAGATTTACCACCTCGAATATATCCGGTTTGTTCACACGTTGTACCATATGAAGGAGGACAACCGCAACGATATTTCTCTTCGCCGGCAGAATCAAAACAAACTGTAGCAGATGTCTGTGTTCCGTCGATAACACAATCTGTTGGAGAGTTTACTAAGACAACATCCTTGGGACAGCTATATCCCAAATCTTTGTATTTTGTTACTTGTTGCTTATTTTCATCAGTATCATATGTACAAGAACTACCAACACCTATATAATTCGCCTTACATTCTTCTAGCGAGATGTCTTTTTTGCTGGAGCAGATTTCTTCTATTGTTTTATATTCAGAAGGGCAAACGCAAATATATCTGGTTACGGTTTCTGCTGAGAAAACACATTCTTCATATTTGGGTTCTGCATTTCCTAACTTACAGCTCTCTTTAGAAGTCACAATAGAAATATCGCCTCGTTCTTCTTTTGCTTTGTCACAAGATAGAACAAAATCTTTCCATTTCACAAATTCTTTTAGTGTTTGGTTGTTTTCTTTGGCTTCAAAAGCACAGGAAGATGTTCCTGTTCCATTATAAGAGGTTAAGCATGAAGCGCAGTTGCTGTTAGCTCTACAAGTAGCCAAACGTGCTGATTTTTTTACGTTGTTATTTCCTGTAAACCCTGCTTTGTTTTCACAAAATTCAATCAAAGACTTTAAACCATCCGGACATTTGCAGATATAGCGCAATTCATTGGTTGTTTCGTTGTAAATACATTTGTCAGCTCTTCCACCATTGCAGTCGTTTTCATTTTCAACAATAGTGTTGTCTTCTTCCGAAGGGCAGGGAAGCTTTGTATCACATTTTTCATACTTTACAACACCATCAAATTCGCATGTGTTCCCGCTGGGAAGCCCATTGTCTTTTTCACAATCTTCTTTCGTCCTGTATGAGACTGGGCAGGTGCATTGCCACTTTGCTTCCATTGTATCCTCATCTGAACATAAATTTTTTGTATCGAAATTATTACCTTGAGGATAGCAATAAGCCGAAGAAGAGTTTTTAGGGATATATTGACTATAGCACGTCATCGAACTCGCATCACAACAATGAGTTACATCAGATACATTGCAAGAGTATGTATTAGAGGTGGTCGAACCAGCATTACATTTCCAATAGCCTTGAGAAAACGTTATACCATCATCACTTTGGCAGGTATCTCCAAAATCAACGATTTGCGTCTTCTCTGAATAGTTACATTTAGGGAGGCAATATGCATAATAAATCGAATTATTGCCGGCATCACATGTCGGACCGGCCACAAAATAATCCATTCCTTTGCTTCGCTGGCAATCATCTCTGGTCCATGGATACAACTCCAGTGAGCATCCACATTCTGTTTTGTGATATTTCGGCGTTCCTTCCAAGTCACAAACTTTAGGCGTTTTGCTATTGGTACAAGATGTGTTTTCAGCTTCATTCGAGGTATAGTCATCACCACAAACCATAATTGTGTTTTGAGTGGCGGTAGTTGTATTCCAGCATACGCCAGCTTCTTTTCCTCCTTGATTTGTAGCGTTGTTTTTTTCCGCCTCTGTTGAAGCAATCGTGGCATTTGTAATATCGCCACAGCTTTTCCATTGGCAGTAATATTTTTTTGTCTTACCCTCCATACACGGAGTTTCAGAAAGCAAGCCTTGCCCTAGCTTTGTTTCACAAGCTCCTTCAGAGTTTGTCAGTTCAGCATGAACAGCTGCGGAAAAATCAGAACAGTTCGGAAGAGGGGCGCATTCAGCATATTTTTTGTCAGTAGCGCTATGCGATGTTTTACACCAATCTCCAACAGGCATAGTATTTTTAGGGCAAAATTGATATTGGTCGTTGTCGCAGTAACATACAGAAATACCTTCACACGTGAGGGGAATAGCCCCGGGGCCGTATACTTTAGAACATGTTTCGCCAGAATTTAGATATTGTGTTGCAACATCAATTTGTTGACATCTTTCATCTTCTTCATCGCCGGCGGCGCGTGACGGAGCTTTTTGTGCCGGCACACTACAGGTATATTTTCCACCGTCGCAAGGCGTGGCAACAGCATTGTCGATTCCCAAAAGCGTGTTGCATCCTTCCGGAGAAGACGCAGTTTTTTCTCCGCATTCGACACCGGAATACGTTGATGTGTGGTTATTACTTCCTGACGAAGATGACGAATATGTTGCACCATAAGAACTACTGGCTTGGGTGTCCACAATAGGAACAACAGCCGCATAAACAGCTTTTGCCGTCAATAACACAGCGACCAGAAGGAATAAATTACGCTTCAGTTTAGACATCTATAAACCTGTATGTATTAAAAAATGCATTTTCTATTATAATAAACACTTTATCAGGCATTTGCAATCGCTAATTCATACGCTGTGATAAAATTTGACAAAATAAAAAGCCCTCCGATTAGAGAGGGCTTCTTGTTTTTTTATTTTTTCTTTGTTTTTTCCCGCCATGTTTGGAACAGGATATATAACAGCGGAATAACAATCAAACCGCAAACCGTTCCCAACAACATGCCGTAGAAAACAGGCACCCCGATGGCGATTCGGCTCGAGGCGCCGGCTCCAGTTGCCACAATCATCGGTAACACTCCCAAGATGAATGTGAACGCCGTCATCAACACCGCGCGGAAGCGTTCTTTGGTTCCCACAACTGCCGCCTTGATGATGGAAGAACCGCGTTCTTGTTCTTCTTTGGCAAATTCAACCACCAAAATCGCGTTTTTAGCCGCCAGACCGACCAAAAGAATCAAGCCCAACTGTGCGTAAATACTAAGCGGCAATCCTGTGATAAACAAGCCGAACAAAGCGCCCAGCATAGCCACGGAAACAGACGTTAATACGGGCAGGGGCGTTGACCAGCTTTCGTATTGTGCCACCAAAAAGAGGTATGCAAAAGTCATGGCCAAAATAATCAGATAGCCGATTTGACCACTGCTTGATTTTTCCTGATAGCTCATGCCTGACCAGTCATAGCTGAAGCCATTCGGAAGCTTGCTGGAGATTTCTTCCAAAGCATTCATAGCTTGACCGGTACTGGACGCCGGACTTTGAACCGCCGTAATTGAAGCGCTTGGATATTGGTTATAGCGTGTGACTACACGCGGAGCCAATACTTTCTTCAAGGAAATCAGCGGATCCAACGGTACCATTTCACCTTTTTGATTTTGAACATGCAAGTCTTTAATACTGTCCAAATCTTTGCGATACTTCCAGTCAGCCTGAATCATAACCTTGTTAACCTGAGTTCCGAAGTTAACGTCATTGACGTAACTTGAACCGAGATAATTTTGCAAAACACTATAAATACTACCGATAGAAACCTTCATTGCCTCGGCTTTTTCACGGTCTATGGTGATATAATAGTTAGGAGTTTGCGCGGTATATGTTGTGTAGGCATACATAATGTTCGGGTCTGCATTAATTTGTCCCAGCAGGTTGCGCAAAGCCATTTCCAACTGTTGCGGGTCATTGGAGTTCAAAGCCTGTAGGCGATAATCCATACCGCCGCTCATACCCAACCCCATAATAGCAGGGGGTTCAAACAACTGAACTTCGGCTTCCGGCAAGCCCATAACCTTTGCACGGATGCGGTTCAAAATGTTAGTGGAATAGAGCTCATCACTCTCACGTTTGTTCCACGGATGCAACGTAATAATGTTCATTGCTGTATTTTCGCCGCTACCGCCGATCATACTGACACCGATAACGCTCATCACGTTATTAACACCTTTTTCTTCCTTAATCAGCGGATAAATCTTATTAACGAACTCCTGTGTGCGAACACGGCTGGCACCTTCCGGCAACTGGATGTTCATAAAGATAACCCCTTGGTCTTCTGACGGAATAAATGATGTCTGGCTGATGTTCAGCAAAGCGCCGACACCAGCAAACAACAGAACCATAATAAGGAAAATAACGCTGACTTTTCGACCGATAAACCCAACGATTGAGGCATATCTGTCTCGGGATTTTCCGACAATGTTGTTAAACCAGAACAGCGGTCCCGATGTTGCTGGTGTTACCGGCCGCAACAATGTTGCACATAAAGCCGGAGACAAAGTCAGAGCGTTTAATGATGAAAAAGCCACAGATGTTGAAATCGCAATCGCGAATTGTTGATAAATCTTTCCTGTAATACCGCCCAAAAAGCCGACCGGAACGAAAATCGCCAACAAAACCAATGTGGTAGCGATAATAGCGCTGGAAACCTGTTCCATTGCTTTAATGGTTGCTTCTTTCGGGTTGAGATTTTCCGATTCCATCAAAAACAGAACGCGTTCCACAACCACGATAGCATCATCCACCACCAAACCGATTGCCAGCACCAAGCCGAACAATGTCAACATATTTAAGCTAAAGCCCATGGCCAACATAACGGCAAAAGTTGCAAACAGCGAAACCGGAATAGTCAACGTCGGCACCAAGGTTGAACGCCAGTCCTGCAAGAACAGGTAGCAAACCAAAATAACCAACAGGAATGTCAGAACTAAGGTGAACACAACTTCTTCAATGGAAGCTTCGATATATTCGGTAGAATCATAACCAATGGCGTAAATAATGTCTTCAGGAAAACGTTGAGCCAATCGTTCCATTTCTTTTTTGACGCCGGCCATCGCGTCCAACGCATTTGCACCGGCCAATTGGTTGATGGCGATAGCTACGTTTGGAGCCGCATTGAAGCTGGAGGTTGCTCGATAATTTTCTTCACCGATATTAACTTCGGCAATGTCTTTCAAATACAGCAAACCACCTTGTTCCGCCGTGCGAATAATGATGTTTTTAAAATCTTCAACTTCGTTAATACGTCCTTGTGTCTGCAAGGTGTAAACCATTTGTTGTGTGCCATCCCCCGGCATAGCACCGATACTTCCCAATGATGGTTGGTAGTTTTGTCCTTCAATTGCCGCTTTGATTTCGTCAACAGAGATGTTTAACGCCGTAATTTTGTCGGCATTCAACCATACGCGCATACTCAATGGAGATGAATAAACGTTAACTTCACCCACACCGCTGACGCGTCCCAAAGCATCTTTAATGTTGTTCTGAACATAATCTGACAACTGCATCTGTGAATAGGTTTTATTGGGAGAAATAAGGCTGATGAAGCCCAAGATATTGGATGAACGACTCTTTACCGTCAAACCTTGTCTTGTTACATCTGTGGGCAATTTTGACTGAGCCTGTTGAATACGGTTTTGCACTTTAACTTGTGCCATATCGCGGTCAACACCGACTTTAAAAGTAACGGTCAAGCTGTACTTTGAATCTTCTGATGAAGAACTCATGTACAACATGTCTTCCACACCGTTGATTTCTGCTTCCAATGGAATACCGATGGTTTTGGCGATAACTTCGGCGCTGGCCCCGGGGTAGGAGGCTGAAACCACGATTTCCGGTGGAGTGATTTCCGGATACAAGGAAATGGGCAAAGAAAAGACAGAAATAATACCCGCCAAGGTCAATACGATGGAAATCACCATCGCAAAGCGCGGGCGTTCAATAAAAATGCGTGAAAACATTAATTATTCCTCCTTTGCTTCCGGTGTAACATCAGAAGCATTAACCTTTTGTCCGTTGGAAACCTTTTGCAAGCCTTGAATAATAACCTTATCGCTGGCTTCCAATCCGGATTCAACAACTTGTTCCGTGCCTATAACATCACCTAAAACAACGCGCTTTTGTTCGGCAATACCCTCATCATTAACGGTATAGACATAGTTACCGTGTTGGTCTTGAGCGATAGCCGCTTGCGGAACCATAATGGCAATCTTGTCTTCTTTTTCACCAACGCGAATATCAACATAATTCCCCGGAATAAGCAGGTTTCTGTCATTGCTGTATTCGGCATAAACGGCAATTGTCGCAGTGTTGGAGTTAATTTCATTATCCGTAAAGCGAGATTTCAGGTGATTAACCAAAACGGTTCCGTCAGCCAAAACTAATTCTGTTTTAATCGGTGACGATTCACTACCGTTAGTGTACAAACGACGCAAGCTTAACATGTCCTTGTCAGAAACGGAAAAAGCAACGCGGATAGGGTCTGTTTGTACGATACGGGCAAGATCTTCTGTCGTGGAGTTAACGTAGTTTCCTTCCGTAACCATTGCTTTACCGATATAACCGGTAATCGGAGCTTTAATTTCTGTGTAATCCAAATCAATTTTAGCCAAATTAAGATTCGCCTCAGCTTGAGCAACAGCCGCTTTGGCCTGCAAATAAGCACTTTCTGCGGCATCTAAGGTCGCTTTTGAAGCGTAGTTTTGCTTGCTTAGCGAAGCTTGACGGCGATAATCTCTTTCCGTGCGAACCAAATTGGCTTTAGCACTGGCGAGTTCGGCTTGGCGTAATTCAACCGTGGCAATATAACGTTTTTGTTCAATAACAAACAAAATGTCGCCCTCATTGACCAAAGAACCTTCTTGGAACAAAACTTTTTCAACATAACCGGTAACTTGCGGTTTCAAATTAACGCTTTTAATGGCTTCAACATGGCCGATATAGTTTTGTTTTGGAGCAATATTGCGGGTTGACAACTTTTGAGTCAGCACGTAGGGCGTACCGCCGCCCATACCGCCCATTCCCCCCATCTGCGGGGTCAGGCGTCCTTTTAAAAACCAACCAAACGCCACACAGGCGCCCAAAATAACAACTTGTCGGATAATTGTCCGTTTATGAATAGTTCCAACTCGCATTTCTACTTTTTCTCCACTTTAATTCCATCCATAATCAGGTCAAAACTCTTGGTAATTGTTTGTACCAGATTCATCGGGTAAGTTTTACCCACATAAGCATTCACAACGCCGCGCCACATACACATGAGCACGATAGCTGTTTCAAAAATATCTGCATTGGGGGATATTTCTCCATTTTTTTGCAACAAAGTCAATATTTCTTTTAGCTGATAAAGTGGAAAATCTTTAATCTCTCTTATTTGATCTGAGATTTTATTAATAATGGCTTCTGACCATTCCATCTGATAAATAATAAAGAATAAGAATTTGCAATATTCCCTGTCATTTTGAATAATTTCGGCATCGGCAATAACCGAATTGCGGAAATCCTCAAAAGTCTTAATGCTATCAGTTGAATAGGCAATTCTGTTTTGCTTATCATTAAAAATTTTGTTCATCAGCTCGGCCAGCAAATCCGCCTTATTGCGAAAATGCCAATAAACAGCTCCTTTGGTAAGATTGATTCGTTTGGCAATCTCTTCAAATGTTGTACGCGAATATCCTTTTTCATAAAACAAATCAAGAGCCGATGTTAAGACGGCTTCTTTTGTCTGTTCTGCTTCTTCTTTTGTTCTGCGGGGCATGTTTCTTTCCTTTTTATATACCAACGCGTATGTATAGCGAAAGGAATTATAATAAGCAATAGTTAAAAAAATATTTTTATTATAATTTGGTATGTATAATAAAATTTTTTTCCAAAAAAAATTGTCCTCCCTGCGTGATTGATTGTTGACACTTCGCGCTGATTTTGTTAAAATAGACTGGTGAGACCGGTTCTATTTTAAGCAAAGGAGGCTGCCATGAAACATCATCTATCTTTGTTATGTTTCGCTTTAACGTTATTTTTATATGTTAACGAAACGGTAGCCAACCTCCTCTTAAAACAAAACCCTACACCATTGGAGCCGGCCTCATATGCTTCTTCCGGCGAAAGTTATCAGCTTGCCAAAGTGACGTGGTTGCCTGATTATTTAGGTGATAACAAAAGCTATGGTGTCAACCGTGTTAATGACAGCGGCAATAAGGGGAGTAACAAGACTTGTGCAAATTATGGTTTGTTAAGCTCCTGTCCGGCACGTAAAGCAGGTCGAGGCGTTTCGCATCCCATCACGGGACTAACGTGTTATAAGGAATGCGTCTGTGATAGTACTTATTATAAATATAGCTCAGAGAATTGCAAATCGCCTAAGATTTTAGGAGGCGATATTTGTCAAGATACTGTGTCTTCTATGTCTGTTTCATCATTATGTTCTTGTCCTGAAGATTATATATTGTCTTCATGTCCAGAGGGAGCGCTTTGTAATGAATGTGAAGATAAGTACAAACAAATCGGTTGTCAGGATGGGTTTGTTTTGGAAACTGGCAAATGTGTTAAAGAAGTCAATTGCGATGATTATCCATTGATCATTTGTCCAAATGGCGGAAGTTGCAGTCAATGTCCTGATGGTGATTTCTTTAAGTTGGACAACTGTGATAGTGAAAAAGGGTGGAAGTTGTCTCAGGACAAGACGACTTGTGAAGAAGTCGATTGTCCTGTCGGTTATACTGCCGGTGTAACAACATGTGGTCAAGATGGGTATGATGTATCTTTCAATGGCTGGTCTGGAGGACAACAGTGTGGTTTGTGTAAATGTAATAATATTGACACCACTTGTACAGAGGCTAACTATCCGTTGATGTCGGCACCGGCATATGCCAGCTACAGCAGTTGCAATACGGGATGTGGTTCAGATACGATTACAAAATACAAGATAACAAGTTGTTGGGAGGGGTATGAGTTATCTGGCAATACATGCGTGGAAGTGGACCAAGGCGAGTTAATATATGAAATCGTGGTTTTAGAAGATAATGTCACTCATAGTTTTTATGTGGAATTGGATGGAGGAGTTCATCGGATGACCGTAGATTGGGGGGATAGACCTTATGCCTATGATGAACCGCATTATTTTACAAACAGATCAGATACGGTTAAGAATACATATCGTAAAAAAGGGAATTACATTATAAAGATAAAGGGAAGTCATATCCATGAATTCTATGATGTTTATGATGAAACAGTTGATAAATCATACGTTTACAAGTTGTATTCGCTCCAACTTCCCAGATTGATACAATTAAATTTTGGAGGTGTTTATCAGAGGGGGCAAGCAAAACCGGCAGGTGTGGCAAAAGAATGTAAAATAACAGGAGAGATACCAGATCTTCCTCCAAATTTACATATTGCTAAAAATTTATTTCTTAACTGTACAGAGCTGACTGGTAACATTCCAGAACTTCCTAAAGACTTAAGTAATGCGACTAATATGTTTAAGGGATGTACCGGACTTTCAGGTGTTATACCTGAAATACCTAAACATTTAAATGATGCAAGCGGGATGTTTGAGGGATGTACCGGACTTTCAGGTGTTATACCTGAAATACCTAAACATTTAAATGATGCAAGCGGGATGTTTGAGGGATGTACCGGACTGACAGGAGCTATTCCAGATTTTCCTAGCAGTTTAGAATATGCAAGAAGAATGTTTAAAGGATGCACAGGCTTAAGCGGATCAATACCAGAGCTTCCTGATAAATTAGCCTATACTGGTTCTATATCTGGTGTTTCTGATGGAATGTTTTACGGGTGCAGTGGTCTAAGCGGAGAAATAACCAAGTTACCGGCAAAGTTGAACATGGGACACGGTATGTTCTATGGCACTCAAGTTATTCCTGCTACTGGATTATGTCAGCCTAAGAATCCGCAAGGAGGCGGAAAACCATTTGAAAATTACGTATTGCCCTATTGTCAATAAGTAGAATATAAAAAAGCCCCGCAAACTCGGGGCTTTTTTTTATATTACTTCAAATAGTTCAAAAGCGATGTGCTCATCACACTTTGCAAAACTTGATAAGATGCGTTAAGATTGTTCAGAGCCAGCAGAGCTTTCACCGTTGCTTCCGTCTGGTCAACATTCTTCAGAGATTGGATGCTGTTTTCCAAATTATATTGAATAGAAGCCAAACTTTTATCGGCAGTGGCCAGCATGGTGATGTTGGCACTCAATTTTGCATTGACCGTATAAAGATCTGTATTCAACTCATTCGTCGTGTTGCCTGAGTTGTATTCGGCACTTTGAATCAATCCGAAAACTTCGGTGATGATATCGTCCGTGTGATTACTGTTAATCAAACCTTCAAAATCATCAGCGGGATTAATATCTTCAACAATGTTGCCCTGAGCAACTTGTCCTAAAGCACGGAACAGTTTTTCAAAAGCCGGATTGTTTCCGGTAATATCCATTGTAACAGACTGATTCATCGTAATATGCTTTTCGCTGGCAAAATCACCGCCTTTATAATAAGACTGTGTTGACATACTCCACTTGCTGGATGCCGCAATAGTTGTTTCCGTATCGGGAATGCGATTGGGGGCCGCAGTAAAATAAATCTCGCTACCGTCAGCGCTAACACCGGTAACCTGTATAGTCGGCGCGATGTTCTTGTCGAACCCATCCATATTAATAACCGAACCGATTGGTAAAGAGGTATTAATTTTTGCGCCGCCGCCATCAACAATTTGATCATCGGCACGAATAGGTGTCGATTCTTCAAAGGTAATCGTTTTGCCGTCTTCGGAAACCGATTTGACAACATAAGCACCGTTATGCGTATCACCCGCATCCGAGATAATCATTGTGTCACCCGGTTTCAAAGCCGCAAAAGCCCCGTATTGTGTTGCTTGCAGGCTGTTTTTGTCACTGTTAAAGGTCAGCGAACCTGTGGTTTCGGCATTGGCCGTCAAAATTTCCTGCATAAAACCGCCGGCATTTTCAGCTTTCAAAACACCTTGATTGCCGGAGGTTTTCTGAATGGTCAAACTTCCGGTGTCAGCCGCCGTAAATGTTCGGTTGGTCAAGTTGGCACTGCCGCTGTCAGGATATTTGATGTTAATACCATCATAGTAGTTTTGAAATTCTTCCAAAGTCGTAAACGGAAAACTAACCGGAGCAACATTTGAGTTACCGCCGCCAAACAAATACTTGCCGTTAACGTTGACGTTCAGGGCATCGGCCAGCATAGACATCATTGCAAAAGCTTGCTGTTGCAATTGTCTCATATTTTTGTACTGGTCGTCATTCATTGTATGAGGCGTTCCTGTCGTCACACCTTCCGCGTTCAAGACCGATGACGAACCGTTAACGGTATAGAGCGGAAAAGTAAACGTTGTTCCTTCAAAAGAAAAATCAGGATTCGTAGCGGCAACTTTATCTTTCAAAGCATTCATCACATCTTGCGCATAAGTATCGCTTCCAGCGGTCAAGCCTGAGATATCAATGTTATTGCCGTCACCGTTATCGGCAAAAGTGTATTGTATACCGTCCAAAGTGAGAGTCTTATTTAAATATACATCATCATTACTGCTAAAGGTAATACTTCCGCCCGTATAGTCAGGGCTGATTTGTGTCAAATCTGAGGAACCGAATGACGTAAGCATACTTTTAAAGTCGGAAAGCGATTTATTAATCGTTTCCATAGATGTGTTCATTGTCTTAAATTCGATATTCAGCAATTTGTTTGTCTGCTGAAAACCGGTGGTAACCGTTGATGTTGCTTCCATACTGACAATGCCGTAAGCATCCATGCCATAACCGGTATAATTCGGAGATTTTAAGCCTGTTGTCGCTTGAAAAGCATACAAATCCAGCATTGATTTTGTGCTCATTGTCTGCTTTAACAAGTTCATATTAGTTGCATAAGTTGGAACTCTCATCGCTTATCTCCTTTATACAATACTCAACAGCATCTCTAAAATTTCTTTAGATGCCGTAAATGCTTGTGCCGAAGCGGCATAAGACTGTTGAAAAATAATCAATTGCCCCAGTTCTTCATCAAGATCGACACCGCTGATTTTGGCTTCTTTCATAGCAATTGAATCTGTCAGTGTTTGTTGGTATGCCAAGGAGGATTCCGCAATGCTGGTCTGTGACGCAATATTACCGACGAACGTAGACGCATAGTTAGCAAGTGTCGTTTGGGTTTCGGCAATAGTACCGGATTGTTTAAAAGTATATCCTTCGTTAAACACATTTCCCATTGCCGATGCAATACCATTGGCGGCCGGATTTAAGATATATTTGCCTGTCGCATTGTTGAACTGCGGAGCACCGCCGGCAATCAAAACCGGAGCCGTCTGAAACTCTTCTCTGACGTTAATTGACAAGGCGGCGTTAACGTTTGACGGTTGCAAGCCGATACGTCCCATCAAAGTATTATTGCTGACACTGCCGGATTCGCTGATTTCCATTTGTCCGCCGCCGGTGTTTTGGATGCGAAGCATATAGCCGTTACCGTTGGGAACCAGCGAGGCAAAAATATGGTCGTTCAAATCTTCATTGTTGTTGATTTTGTTGACGATATCAGTCAAGCTGTCTGTTGATGTAATAGTAATTGAGGCAAAATTCATTCCGTTTTCTTGGTCAGAAAAGTTCCATGTCACATTACCCTTAACGCCGAGATTTGATTTCAAACCCAAGACTTTTGAATCATAGATATACTCGTTAGATTCTCCTGTAAAGAAGTCATTCAGGCCAAAAAAGCTGGAGAAACCTTCAAAAGTTCGGTCATAAATATCATTACCGTTGGCATCAAACAGAATAGTTGCGTTTTTCTGGTCAGCTCCTGCCTGTGAACCGGCTTCATCAATAATCGAAAGACCGTAATTGCTGTCACCGGTTTCAATCACCAATTTTCCGTTGCGGTCAAAAGAGACGGAAGCCATCGGCAGGTTGGCGCCATCAGCGGATTGTAACCATTCCTGAAGTTTATCAGCCATTTCACTGATTGTTCCTTGTGAAAAGCCCAAACCACCTTTGAGATTGGTGGTCGCAACCTGATTTCCTTCATTGTCAAAGATAACGAAGCGGACATCACCTTCGCTGATGTTTATCTTTTGCGTGTTGGGATCAATAAAGGTGCGTGTACCGGTTAGTGTATCAGGAGTATTCGGGTATGCGGTTCCCTGATTGTGCAATTCATTGATGCTTTCTTTAAGGGCGCCGGCCAATTCGTCCAATTGTGCCTGCAAAGAGGGTAGGGTTTCATCGCGTACTTCAATCAGTCCTTTGATACTTCCATCTTTCAATCGGTATGTGATATCTTTCCCGTCCACATAAATACCGGAAATATTGCCGCCGGCATATGTTGCCGAGGGACTGGTTTGGGTCAATGAGGTATGAGACAGCTTGTGCGGCTCGTTATCCAACAGCATGATACCGTCGGTTGTTTGAATAATCATTTCGCCGTTTTCGCGCTTGAAATAAGACAAATCAAGTTTTTCACTTAATTGACGCAAGGCTTGGTCACGTTGATCTTCCAAATCAACAACACTGTCATAACCCAAAACCGTATATTTAACGATTTCATCATTCAGGCGGTGCAACTCATCCAAAAGCGAGTTGACTGTGGTAACATCTTCGGCAATCTGCATGTCGGCGTCTCCGCGCAGTTTCTGAATTTCTTGAGAAATGGAATTCAGGCGAGATGTCATCGTTGTGGCTTGGCTTAAAAGATTGTAACGACCGGATGAAGAGGTAACATCCGAAGCAAATGTATTAAAAGCGGTTTGTAAATCAGCAACATTAGCGGCCACGGAGTTGTTACCCTGCGGAGTACCGAGCAAAATTTCGGTTTTACCCAGAAATTCACTTTGCGCCGACAAGCTTCCCGTCAAAGAATTGGAGGCCAGAAAACTTTTCAATAAGCCTTCGTTAACCAAACGGGTCGTTGTGTTCAGTTTCACACCGTGATTATAACCGGCCATCACAACATTGCTCTGCTGTGCGATTTTGCGGGTATAACCCTCGGTATCAACATTAGCCACATTGCGGCTGATGATGTCTAACTGACCCTGTGCGGCTTTCATACCGCTGATTGCTGTTCCTAAACTTGGAATTAACGCCATGGCACACCTCCTACAAAGTTCTGTTTATGGCCAGCGCATTCTTGTTGTTGTCCAAAGGCGAATAACGCCCCTGCGCGCCATAAGATGTTGCGTTACTGTTATTGGTCATTTTGGCAATGTTGATGATGGTATTCATCACATTTTGGCTGGTTTCCATATGGGTTTTCAGCAACTGTTCGTTTTCCTTGATCAGATTGTCCAAGTTGACCGATATACTTTTTAACTCAATCCGCTCAGCTTCTTCCAACGTCGACAATTCTTCTTGATGCTTGATGAAATATGCGACCATCGAGCGATAAGCGGCAATGATCTTAGATTTTTTTTCATAAAGTTGGCTGACGGCATCGGTGTCATATTCTTGCAGAGCCTTGTTTTCCGCGGCTAAAATCTCGGAAAATCCACGCACGACTTCTTTGAAGTCGTTTACTTTTGAGCCGGTTGTATCATGTAATTCTTCCATAATATCACCTCATCCCTGAATTGATCCGCTTGTTTCTTGCGCCTGCATGTCGATAATTGAGCGCATAATATCTTCTTTGATGCCGATACGTCCTGTTTTTGCCATAACCTTGCCATATTCATCCAACAACATTGAGCGGTAAATTTTTTCGGCATGACCACCGCCAAAGATACCATCGGTAGAAACGCCCTCAAACATTGTTTCCATCATTTTAGTGATGAAAAATGCTTCAAAGTTTTCCGCTGTTTCGGCGATTTTTGCTTCGTTTTTTTCTTTTGCCAAAGCCTCGGTATTAGCTGACGGCGGATTTTTCAGGCCGTACAGGCTGTTGTCAAATTGATATGTCCCTTGCAATACGTTCATCTTAAATCACCTCAATTTCTGCCTGCAGAGCACCACTGGCTTTAATCGCTTGCAAAATGCTGATAAGATCGCGCGGTGTGACACCCAGAGCGTTCAGTCCGTCGACCAACTCTTGCAAGTTAACGCCGGTATCGACAACGCTCAATTTTGTTTCCACACCCTCATTGATATCAACAACCGAGGTTACACCGGTAACGGTTTGACCGTTTGAAAAAGGTAACGGCTGTGATACAAACGGGATATCCGTGATTTTGATGGTTAAATTACCCTGTGCGATGGCCAAACGATTGATTTTGACATCTTTTCCGATAACAACGATGCCTGAGCTTTCGTCAATAACCACTCTTGCCAGTTGATCGGGTTGAACCTGCAATTGTTCGACCTTTGTCATCAAATCAACAATTTTTCCCTGATATTTTTTCGGCACACTCAGGGTAACCGTTGCCGGATCGATAGCGTCGGCGGCGGTTGTTCCCAGCATGGCGTTGATGGCATCGGCCACACGGCGAGATGTCGTAAAATCAGGATTGCGCAGGGCAATGCGGATAACTTTCATATTGTCGAGCTTGAAAGGAATTTCATTTTCAATAATCGCTCCGCTGGCGATACGTCCGGAGGTCGGCACGCCCTTGACGACGGATTGTGTTGCTCCGCGAGCCGCGCTGGCTCCGACAGCAATTTGTCCCTGAGCCAGAGCATAAACTTCGCCGTTAGCGCCGACCAAAGGTGTTGCCAATAATGTTCCGCCTTGCAGATTCTTTGCATCGCCGATAGCACTGACCATCACGTCAATACGACTGCCTTGACGGGCAAAAGCCGGCAAATTGGCCGTGACCATAACGGCGGCAACGTTTTTGGCTTTGATTTGTCCGCCGCGAGCATTGATGCCGATTTGATCCAGCATAGAAATCAAGCTTTCTTTGGTAAAATCGACGGATTTGATGTTGTCACCGGTGCCGTTCAAACCGACAACCAAGCCATAACCAACCAACTGGTTGTCTCTCACGCCTTCAAAATCGGCAATATCTTTGATGCGTGAGCTGGCAAAAGCTTCCCCGCTCATAAAGAGAGACAATGCTGTGACAGCTGCAAAAGCCGCGGTTTTTATAGAGTTTAGACGTTTCATCACGTTATGGCCTCAAAATTACAATTAAACTTATAGAAATAAATGCAATTTTCGTGCCAAAGAGTTTTGTAAAAATGAAAAACCCTCAGGATAAAACCACCTGAGGGTTTGAAGTTGCTTAATGAGCGTCTGTTTATAAGCCGCCGCAAGCCGCTCTGTCTATATAGCCGCAACCGATGTCAGATGTAGATAGTTCAGCGCCGCCGGCTAATTCAAAATGGTATACTCCGGTAGATGAGCCTGTAGAATTAATGGCTCCGAGTTTCAACAAACAACAGCATCGATCCATACCAGACAAATCATCACAGGGCTTGACATATTGGGTGGCACCACCGCCGCCGCTGCCACCTGAGCTATTGACAACGCAAGCACCTTGGCTGAATGTATAGTCTGGTTTGCAACTTGTTATTTTGTATTTGCCTTTACATTCAGAACAATTAGTGTTTGCTGGACACGATGTTAAATTATGATCTGAACAATCGACTATCGGGCAACATACTCGTCCATCTGTAGTCGGATATCCGAAACGATTACCGGGACACCTTGTGGAACTTGCAACAAATTCACCATTACATATTATACACTCTATTGAAGCATTCGTCGCTGCTGATGAGGTGGTATCTTGTGTGATTGAAAAATTTTTTGATTGATAATATCCATCATCACATTTCTGGAACTTATATTTACCACCACACTCTAAACAAGTCGCATGTTCAGGGCATTCATCAAGATTATAATCGTCCGAACAAGTTGTGCAACAGGTATTATCGACGGCACCATATTTTGTAGTCATTAATGTTCCTGCCGGACAGTTATCACTTTTACCGACCAATGTTCCACCACAATGGTGACATTCGTATTTCTGTTCAGAATCTGATCCGCCCCATGTCGTATATGCATGCGTATCTATTACTTTATAGTACCCGTCATTACAGTTTTCCAGTTTGTATTTGCCGTCACATTGACTGCACTTGGCGTTGTCCGGACAAGAGGTTAAAGTATAATCCGAACAATCTTTAACACAGCTGTTACCGCTCTTAACATAGCCATTATTACACTCAAATTTGTATCTTGTTACTTCTTCTGATCCGCAACCGGTACTGCATTCACTCGTCTTAGTCGCATTTGCCGGAATACTGGTCACCGGATAATTGGCGGCGGTACAGGTTGTATCGATGTTGTTACACTTGTACAAACCGCAAGGTTTACCGCCGGACAATTGCATTGCGCATATTTCACAGTCCTTAATACTCCGGGCAATGATCCTGCAAGACTACTTGATGGAAGCGTTTTTGACAGCTCAGCTACTGTATCTTTTTTAACTAACGCACTATCCACCATCGTCGGTTTCTTTATATCTGAACAACCTTCGCTAAGTTTTTTAGGTGAGCGACAGTTGCTTGCGGTGTATTTGTAATAAGAAGTGTCACAAACACATTCTTCATAACAGGTCAAACCGGCTATCGGATGTTTGGTACCTTTGCCAACCCGATGTGCGCCACAACTGTCCAACAAGCCATAGGTCGCACAGTTTTTCTCACTCTTGTTGCTACCGCCATCATCAACACGCTTATTTCCATAACTCTTGTTATCACCCAAATAATCAGGCAACCACGTCACTTTGGCAAGTTGATAACTTTCGCCGGAAGAAGCATATGAGGCCGGTTCCAGTGGTGTAGGGTTTTGTTTTAAGAGGAGGTTGGCTACCGCTTTATCAATTAAGAAAAATGACGTTAAAGCGAAACATAACAAAGACAGATGATGTTTCATGGCAGCCTCCTTTGCTTAAAATAGAACCGTTCTCCCCAGTCTATTTTAACAAAATCAGCACAAAGTATCAACAATTAATCGCACCAAGGGGACAAAAAAAGCCCTCCTTTTTAGGGGAGGGCTTGGGAAGAGAGGTAAATCAATGTGCGACAACGACCGTTGGAATTTTACCATGCGTTGTGCAGTCATAAACGATAAATTGGTTTTCCGTCTTGACAACAATGCAGTGGATGGGGGGGATGTAAGGGGGCGGGGCATCAGTGTAAGGAAATTCTCCTTGACAGCACCAGCCCAAACCATCAACACATGCCCAAAAGTGGCGAGCCTCAGGACCGGGATAAATCCAGTCCGGAGAAACCGTTGCATCAGCGCGACCAATGATGTAAACGTCGCCGGAGTTTATTGCCGCAAGATGTTCCTTTGGGATAGAACATATTTTGGTGCCGGCGATGAGCAATTGAATGCCGTAGGTTGTAGCAAACGCGGCTTCGACGTGCGCGATATCTTGGATGTTGCCACCAACGCGGCCAACGGCCTCTTTGACTCTGCCAAGACGGATGTCGTCATAGAAAAACACAAATACTCTCGAGTCAACGATGGGAAGTATCGTCATGTTTTTTTGTTTTTCAGGAGAGAAGATAACATTCCTCTCAGGCGTGAATCTCTTATTGTCGCACATGCCAAGTGCAACGAGATGTACAAAATAACGTTATAATACGACTTAACAAGAAAAATATCGTAAAAATTGAAAATTTTGTCAAATATTTTTAGCCACTTCGTCGTGATCACTGAACGGATAGATTTTCCCGTTAATATATTGTCCCGTTTCGTGACCTTTGCCGGCAATAATCAAAACATCACCAGATTGCAAACCGGCAATGGCTGTTTTAATAGCTTCTGCGCGATTGCCGATATTTTGTCCCTTAGGGCAAGCCGCCATAATCTGGCTGCGAATGTTTTCGGCATTTTCGGTGCGCGGATTGTCATCCGTCACAAAAACGACATCAGCCAAGTCATTGGCTATTTTTCCCATAATCGGGCGCTTGGTGGCATCTCTGTCTCCGCCACAGCCAAAAACAACGGCAAGCCGATTGCAGGTGTGAGGTTTCAGCGCTTTGATAACATTTTCCAAAGCATCCGGTGTGTGGGCATAATCAATATAAATAGCCGCTCCGTTATGACTGCCGGCAAGTTCCAGACGACCTTTCGCGCCATGAATTTTATCGGCATATTTAATTACTTCAAACGGTTTTCCTGTTAATTCGGCTGTCATCCCCAGCGCACAGAGAACATTCATTGCCTGAAAACCGCCGGCCAGAGGAATATCGATTGTCATCTGCTGACCGAAATAATCGAGTTCGAGCCGTTGTCCGTGTGGTAGAGGTGTTGAGTTTAATAAACGCAGTTCTTTGCCGTTGCGTCCGTAGGTGATAATTTTTTTACCATGAGTACGGCAACATTCTTCCAATTGAGAAAAAGCGTCAATATCAGCATTAAGAACAGCAGAACCGCCGTCAATCAGATTATGTGTAAACAAAATCATTTTTGCGGCCAGATAGTTTTCAAAGGTTTTGTGATAATCCATATGGTCCTGCGTCAAGTTGGTAAATCCGGCGACATTAACCCTGACACCGCCGATACGATATTGGTGCAAACCATGGCTGGAGGCTTCAATTGCCAGATAATCATATCCGTCATCAGCCAAAGCTTTTAGTTCTTGTTGTACGGTTACGGCATTAGGCGTTGTATTGGGCGAGGGAATAGGCGCCTCGTTTCCTTTTATAAAACCCAACGTTCCCATGCTGGCAGCTTTTTCTCCCATCATTGTCAAAATCTGACGGATAAAGTCAGCGATAGATGTTTTGCCGTTGGTGCCTGTAATGGCGGCGATATGTGACGGTTGCCGACCATAAAATTTAGCGACAGCTTGCGCAAAGGCCAGATGTGGGGTGTCGGCTTTAATAACCGGAACCGGCAATTCTTCGTTATAATCAGAGCGAACAATAACCGCCGCCGCACCTTTTTCTATGGCTGCGGCAATAAATTTGTCATCATTTAACGAACCGAATAAATATCCTGATTTAATTTCGCGGGAATCTGCCGAAAGTCCGGTAATGTCAATATCTAAAGTGCTGTCGGTTATCTGATTGAGTTTCATACTTTTGTCCTTTTCTGAATAATATCGGAATCATAAGCCCAAACTTTAAAAATTTGATTAAAAATTTGACAGTTTATAAGCCCTGTGTCATAAACAAGCCATGATAGATATAAATGACATAACGGTACGAATTGGTTCCAAAGTTTTGCTGGAAAATGCATCCGCTCACATTTCCGATGGTTGGAAAGTCGGTTTGGTGGGTGCGAACGGTTGCGGTAAAACCACTTTGTTTCGAGTTTTGCGGGGCGAGTTGGAAACCGAATTGGGAGATGTCTTTTTGCCGGCATCAAGCCGTATCAGCTACGTTGCGCAAGAGTTCGAAAGCCTCGAAGAACCGATTTTGGAATATATTTTGGCACAAGATAAGGAACGAACGGAGCTTCTGGTCCGTCTGGAAAACGCCGACGCTGAAGAAACGGCAGAGATACATGAGCGATTGAATATTCTCGGTGCCGCATCAGCCCAAGCACGGGCATCGTCTATTTTAAGCGGCTTAGGCTTTTCAGAACAAGATTTGAGCCGAAAAATCAGAGAGTTTTCCGGAGGCTGGCGGATGCGTTTGGCTCTGGCTGCCGCTCTGTTTCAGTCGTCGGATGTGTTGTTCATGGATGAACCGACCAATCACCTTGATTTGGAGGCGTCACTCTGGTTGGAGGGGCATTTGCGCAGATATCGCGGCACATTACTACTCATCAGTCACGATCGCTACATACTTAATAATATATGTAATCATATCTTGCACTTTGATCATGGGCGATTGCAGACCTATGGCGGAAATTACGATTCTTTTGAGCAAAACAGAGCATTACAACGGGAATTGCAGAACAAAACGGTCGAGAAACAAGCCGCCAAACGGCAACATCTGCAATCATACATAGATCGCTTCCGCTATAAGGCATCAAAAGCCAAACAGGCGCAAAGCCGCATTAAAATGTTGGAAAAAATGCCGGTTTTGACAACAGCGGAGCAAGATTATGTCAGTTGTTTCAATTTTCCTGAAATTCAGGCCTTGCCATCTCCGATGTTGGTGTTGGAAGATGCTTCTGCCGGCTATGGTGATAAAATCGTTTTGCAAAAGCTTAATTTATCAATTGTTGAAAATGACAGAATAGCTTTGCTCGGTGCGAACGGAAACGGCAAGTCGACATTTGCCAAATTGTTGTCTGGGCGTTTGCCGTTGATGGGCGGACAACGAAAAGCATCGTCAAAATTAAAGGTTGGTTATTTTGCTCAGCATCAGAGCGAAGAGCTTCCGGTTGAATTGACCGCGGCGGAATATATGGGACAACTGATGCCTGAAGCGACGGAAAGCGTTGTGCGGGCGCATCTGGCTCAGTTTGGGCTCACTCAGGAAAAGTCGATTACGCAGATTGCGCGATTGTCCGGCGGAGAAAAAGCCCGTTTGCTGTTTGCCGCGATGACGCGTCATGCGCCACAGCTTTTGATATTGGACGAACCGACAAACCATCTGGATATTGACGGGCGCGATGCCCTGATGGATGCTCTCAACCGCTATAAAGGAGCCGTTGTTCTGATTACCCATGATTTTCATTTGATTGAGATGGTGGCAGATAATCTCTGGTTGGTTAAAGACGGCAGGGTACGCCCGTATGATGGCGATCTTGAAGATTATAAAAATATGTTGCTGTCCGAAAAACCGGCTTCGCGTGAAGCAAAAGAAAAAAATTCGGGAAAAGTGCAAAGAGAACAACAGTTGGCGCGGCGCGCGGAAATAAATGCATTGAAAACCAAAATCTCCCGCTTGGAAAAAGAACTGCAACAGTTGCAAAAACAAAAAAACGATATGGAAGGGCGTTTTGCGCAACAACTTCCGTTACAAGAACTTATCGATTTGCAAAAGAATTTCAAAAGTTTGGAAACGGCGATTGAAGATAATGAGATTCGGTGGCTGGAGGCTTGTTCCGAATTGGAAAATTTAACCGCAGAATAACTGAAAAAAACGGTTAACTTTTTAAAATATCTCGCGTAACATAAAGAAAACAAACATCCGAAAGGGGATAAAATGTCAAAAATAGCGGCTCTGGCGATAACACTTCTGGTATGGGCTTTTCCTTTGCAGGCGCAAACACCGCAATATTATTTGTTTTATAATATGAACAGCGCCGATATCAGCGAGATTAATATCTCCAAAAGTGAGATTGCCGAGATTTTTGATTCCGAATTCGGTCCTGCTTCCGATGAACTGCCGGATAAGGTCAAGGACGAAGATTTTTATGTCGCGCTGTTTCCTGATCAAAGTTATGTTTTTATCCTCAATGCTCCTTTCAATTGCGGTCGCTTGGGGTGCAATACCCAAGTCTATGAACGTGATAAAGATGGAGACTTGATGCATAAGGATTCGTCTTTTCCCGTGATTTGTGAAGATAACGACGATGATAAGCTGCTTTGCGTTAAAGGCGGGTACAAAAAGGTCAGGAAAGAAGTCAAGAAAAAAGGCCCCGTCCATTATCCGGCGCCCCTTCCGGAGGGAACAGGTGTTGTTAAAGATATTTCCAAACGCTAAAAAGGGATTGCTTTTCCCCAACAGAAGCTGGGCGGATAAGTCTTTCTTTTATCATATATATCCTTTGGGATTTTGCGGAGCGGAAACGTATAACGATTTTCAAATGCCGGTCGTTTCCCGTTTAACAAAAGTATTGGAATGGTTACCTCATATCCGCAATCTTGGCGCCGATGCCTTATATATAGGGCCGTTGTTTGAAACATCCGTCCATGGCTATGATACGGCGGATTATTTCCATGTTGATAGGCGCTTAGGATGCAATGATGACCTTCGCTCATTGGCGCAAGCCCTGCATGCAAGAGGAATGAAACTGGTGCTTGATGCCGTTTTCAATCATGTCGGGCGTCGTTTTTTCGCGTTTCAGGACGTTTTGCGCCACAAGGAGCAGTCGGCATATTGCTCATGGTTTTGTCTCGATTTTTCAAAAGACAATCATTACGGTGATGGTTTTTGTTATGAGGGATGGGCCGGATGTGACGATATTGTTAAACTGAATTTGGCTCACCCTCCGGTTCGTGATTATTTGTTAAAAGTTGTTTCTTTTTGGGTTCGTGAGTTTGATGTTGATGGCTTGCGCCTTGATGCGGCCAATCGTTTATGCCGCCGTTTTGTACGGGAGCTTTCCGCTCATTGTCGGGGTTTGAAAAATGATTTTTGGCTGATGGGTGAATATGTGTATGGTGATTATGCCCGTTTGGCTTGTCCGCAGATGTGCCATTCCGTAACCAATTATGAGGGATATCAGGCGTTACATAGTAGCTTTAACCAAGGAAACCTGCGCGAGTTGGCGCATACGTTGGAACGGCAATTTCATCGCGGTACCGGCGTCTATCGGCACTGTCTTCTTTACAATTTTTTAGACAATCACGATGTTTCCCGAATTGCCAGTATCATAAAAGACAAACGAAAACTGTTTCCTCTGTATACGTTGCTATTTACAATCTCCGGCATCCCCTCAATATATTATGGTAGTGAGTGGGAAGAAAAGGGAGAGCGTTCACAGGGAGATGCTTGTGTCCGTCCCTGCCTTGAGCGACAAAAAGATAAGGATTTGACCTCGCATATCAGAAAATTGGCATGCTTGCGTCGACAAAATCCTGTTCTGGTTTATGGTGATTTTCGGCTTATCGATGTGGAGAGTGATATTTTGGTGTTTTCCAGACGTTGGCAACGACAAGAGGCTAGGATAGCGGTGAACATAAGCGCAAAAACAAAGCGTCTGAAGCGGGGAATGCAATGCAAATATCTTCCTCCGTATGGTTCATCTTGCGAAATTTTTTCTTTATAAATGGTCTTTTTTGGATATTTTTTGTAAAAAGTTAAAAAAATATTAAGAAAAGGCTTGATTTTTTATAAAATGTATGTATATTAAACAAAAAATTACGCAAAATTGCGAAAATTGTCAATTTAATATAAACTTTAAGATGGAGCTTCTTATGAAAAAAGTTTTAGTTTTGTCCTTAGCTTTGTTTTTGTCTGCCTGCGCTTGTATGGATAGCAATGAGCCGGAAGTTGTTTATGAAACACGCCGTACATCAAATTATGTTCAGCAACGTGGTCAGGATTGTGATTTTTATGAAAACGGCACCTGCTATCACTATGTTTATGATACCAGCTATGCTCCGTCTTCATACCGTCGTTATGAACAAAACCGTTATTCAACCGGCACACGTGAAGTTCGTGAAAAACGCCTCTTCAACGGTTCTTCTTGCTCAAGCAGCCGCACAACATATTCCAACAATTCTCCTTGCGGCAAACCGGTTGTCAGAGAAAGCCGTGAACCTGTAGAAGTTGTTTACAAGAAAACTCGTTATACAACGGTTTATGAACCGAAAACTTATGAAGAAGTCAGCTATGAAAAAGAACCGTACACCGGTTATAAGAGAGAAGGTTGTCGTGACTGCCTGTAATCCTTGATGATGGATTTATAATAAACATAAAAACTCCGGAAACTTCCGGAGTTTTTTTATTTGCAATTAAAAGATTCGTGTCCTATGTTGAAGGCGGAGGAAATATGTCTGAACGTTTTTTATTGTTGTCATGTTGCGCGCCGTGTTCTTGCGCTGTAATATCCAAGCTTGCCGCTGAGGGAGCAGACTTTGCCGTTGTGTTTTATAATCCTAATATTCGTCCGTCAGAGGAATATGAGCGCCGTTGTGCTGAAAATGCCCGTGTTTGCAAAGAATATGGCGTTCCTTTTATTGAGCTGGAATATGACAATGAACGTTGGTGCGGCCTGACAAAAGGATTAGAAGATTTGCCGGAACGCGGAGCTCGGTGCTCAATTTGTTTTTATATGCGTTTGAAACGGGTTATGGAATACGCCAAGGAAAACGGCTTTTCTGCCGTAGCAAGCGTGTTGGGTGTTTCTCGTTATAAAAACTTGGCACAAGTAAACGAAGCCGCGGCTAAAGCTTCTGCGGAAACAAAAGTGCCTTATTGGGAAGTTGAAGGACGAAAAGGCGGAATGCAAGAACTGCGCAACCGACTGATAAAGGAACTCGAATTGTATAATCAGGATTATTGCGGTTGCAAGCCTCGCAGATAACAAAAAAGCCCGCCGAAAGCGGGCTTTTTAAGACTGATAAGCTTAATAAGCGTTACTTTGTCCGTCAAAGTTTGTGTCTTTAACGGCTTTGTCTGTAGCAAAATTGGCAGTTCTTTCCGTTGTTTTGCTGACACTGTCCAGAAAACTGTCCAGATAATGGTTATCATACAGCCATTTGCCGCCATAAACCAAACCACCTAACAAAACAAGAATAACCAAGCCTTTCATTTTTGTCTCCTTATTAAATTAACCAATACCGTCAGTATAATTTTTTTTAGGTTGATGTCAATTATCCTCTTCAGCAACTCACATCTTTAGCTTGATTTTTGGATAGAATTTTTTTAGTGTTTGAGCATTAACGAAAGATAGGTGATTTGATGAAATTTACGTGGAAGAAAAATGTTCGTTTGTTTGGATCTTATGTGCTGCCGTCAATGATTGCGATGCTTATTGTCGGGTCATATAGTATTGTTGACACTGTTTTTATTGGCCGAAGTTCCGGTGAAATCGGCTTGGCTTCCACCGCGGTGACCTGGCCGTTGGTGATGTTGTTGGGAGCCGTTGGCGATATGCTGGGGACGGGAGCCGCTATCATTATTTCGCAATCTCGCGGTGCCCGAGATATTAAACGCGCTCGCATGGCTTTGGGTAACATGTTGGTTTGGCAGGTTGTTTTCTGTGCTGTTTTAACCACTGTTATGTATGGCTGGCTGGAAGATATTTTGGTTCTGTTCGGCGCAACTCCGGAATTAATCCCCGGCGCTTTGGCGTATTCAAAAATTCTGATTGCCGGTGGTTTGGGATGTATGTTTATGATGGGAGTATTGGCGGTTATCCGCAATGACGGACGTCCCGTTTGGGCAATGTGGCTGACGATTGGCGGTTTGTTAATGAACATCACGCTTGACTATATTTTCATTTTTCCGATGCAGATGGGGATTGTTGGTGCCGCTTATGCGACTTTGGTATCGCAGGTTGTTTCCGCTATCGTTGGGTTGACTTATTTTGCTTTGCCATATACCGAACTCCGCTATGGTTACAAAATGTTTCGTCTGCGCTTCAGCCGTTTGCAAGATATTGTAAAAAACGGATTTCCGTCTTTGGGTTCTCAGTTGTCCATTATCGCCATGTTGTTTTTCCATAATTATCAATCTTTGAAATATGGTGGGGTTAATGGTTTGGCGGCATATACGTTTATCGGTGCGGTGGAATCTTTAGGTTCCTTATTGATGACGGGGCTTTCTCTCGGAGTCCAGCCGTTAGTTGCTTATCTGTATGGCGGCGGAAAGTACCTGCGCCAAAATATTATCGGCAATATGGGGTATGTTACAGCATTTGTATTGGGTATTATTATGATGTCGGTATCAATCGCCGGTCATAATATCTTTCCCGCGTGGTTCAATCTGCAGGGCGAAGCCGCTGCAATGGCATCTCATGGTCTGATTATCAGTTCAACAGCGTTTTTGTTGCTTGGTGTGATTCGTGTGGCCGGATATTATTATCAGGCAACCGGAAAAATTATGGAATCTTCATTGCTGATTTATGGCGATGCCTTTTTTGTCTTGCCGTTGTGTTTGTTTATCTTACCGCTTTATTTAGGGTTGGACGGCGTCTGGTGGGCAATGCCGGCTTCCAGAGTTTTGTTGTTTGCTTACGTCTGCTGGTTGTGGTTCGGCAAAAAACGCCGTCGAAGATAACATAATAAAAAAAAGCCCGCAATTGCGGGCTTTTTGAAACTTAATAACAACTATTTCTTTTTAGAAGATGTTGTTTTCTTAACAGTTGCTTTCTTAACTGTTGTTGTCTTTTTGGCAACAGTCTTAGTTTTGCAGGAAATGCTACTGCTTTTGTTCAGTATTTTGCCTGACAACTGCAACAAAGCATTGTTCCAGTTTTGCAGGTCGTTGCCGTTTTGGCAACCGGAGTTCAACCAGTTAAAATAAGCTGCTGTGCGAATATCGTTTTCGTTGTAGTTCTTCATGACGTCCCTCAATATAAATAAAGTTCAATAAAATCAGCTTTAAAATTATAGCCTAAAGGTTAATATTTTCTTTAAGAAAACGAAAAAATTAAAAATCTTCTTTATTTTTCAACGAGTCGTAACGATGATGGATGCACTGGAGTGCGGTGTAATGAACTCCTTTGTTGATTGTATAATAAATAAAGCGTCCGTCACGACGACTAACCACAAATCCGTCTTCTTTCAAGCGTTTTAAGTATTGAGAAACTTTCAGCTGCTCACCGTCAATGCCGGAGATGATATCCGAAACATTGCATTCGCCTTTCAATAACAGATATTCCAAAATTCTCATTTTGTCATAATTTGCAAAAAGCTTAATTCGGTTGGCAACCATCATCGTATAATCAGGAGGCAAGATAGCTTTATAATCATCAGCCAAAAAGTAAAAATTATCGGTCATATAACCGTATAGTTTGCGGATACATTTAAAAAGGCTGGCCGGATATTCTTCATCAATACTGTAATAGATAAACAGTCCGTGACGTTTGGTTTTGACCAGATTGGCATCGCGAAGCTTTTTCAAGCTTTGCGACACAATCATTTGTTCTTCATGAACAGCTTTGGTTATTTCAGAAACAGAAGTTTCACCGTTAACGTCCAGAAATTCTAAAATGCGTAGCCGCAAGGGGTGCGATATGTAACATATCCCCTTGGCTGCTTTTTTCATAATTTCTGGCGGTAACTGTTGTTCCATTGGATAACCTATTTGTTTAAGAACGGTTGAACATAAGCGTCAAACTGTTTTTCATAGGACGAAGACCAGCCCATAAGGTACGTGTCTCCCATACAGAATAACGGAGTTCCCAAATTTTCCGTTAGGTTAAACTTGTTGGCGCATTTTTCAAACAGCTTGAAACCATCATGTTTTGCAATATTGACAGCGACAATGTTGAGGTCAGGATATTTTTTCTTGACATAATCGGCGGCATGATGGCAATGCGGGCAGGTTGTCTGATAGAAGAAATAAATTTGATTGTCAGAAATCTTGGACGGCAGATTGTCATTGCCGTCACAGGCAGACAATCCGAAACTCAATACTGCGGCTAACAAGAAAATTTTCAGAGCTTTCATCATCATTCTCCATTATTCAATGCAACAGTCAACAGCCTTGCGTACAAAGGCTTTCATTTTGGACAGGGCACCACCGGATGCTTTACCGTCTTCAACCGGAGAGGAGACCTCCTGCATGGCTTGCGTTGCTTTTGCTGACAGCTTTTTGATGTCTTCTGATTTATCTTCAATCCACTTTACATCATCGACATTGAGCATATTCATATTCAATCCCCAAAACAGACAATACAAATCGTAAGCTTGGTTGAACAATTGATAAGCTTCTTTGGTGTTTTTGAGGCTTTGCTGTTTGGTGCCGACTTCCATCAAACGCATAGCCGCGGATAACAAATGTTTGGAGATACACCATACTTCCCCTTCATAAGCGGGAATAATTTTTTGCATCAGATTTTTCCGCATTTCGCGAACATCCTGAATCAAATCATAAAAAGAAGTTTTTCCTGTTTTTGCACCGGAGAAAACCAGATGTTCCTCAATGGAAATCAAGTTCATAATCGCAATGCTCAAGTCCTGATCAGATGATAAATCTTTGGGATTGACTTTTTTTGAGGCATCAATTTTTTCAACAAATTCTTTGACGTTTTCCATTTTTTTCATAGCATACTCCATATATTATCCAAGCTATATGTAGTATATGATATATGTATAAAAAATGTCAAATATTATTTGCGAGAAAAAGCGGCGGCCACTGCCAAAAGTGAAATTCGTTTAGTCATAGCATATTCCTATGTAAAGTTTGCTTCAGCATAATAATTTTTCTTATAAATCTACTATAAACGATCCAAAGTTCCCTCGTACTCACATTTTACATAAACTTGCATCAAATGGATGCGTTTTAAATGTTGGTTTTAATTTTTCATACTCAGCACGAGAAATGACTGTTATTCCGTTTTTACCAATCATGAAAACAGCATCATAACTTTCTTTATCAAAACCGGCTTGTTCTTTCTTTTGTATTAATTCTTGAGAGGTATATTTAAAAAGAGGACATACACCATTAGCTTGCTGATAAAAATTATCCATATAATAATTTGAATACATAGCTTTAGGAAAAACTTTATTATAATGGATTAAAATTTTTCCAAATGGCAAAGGTGTTTTCCCTTCATTTTGGTAAAGATTTTCAAAATAGGTGTTAGTAAGTAATATAGGCTCGGAATAACTATGACAAGCATTAACAAATATTACCAAGATAATTAATAAATATCTTTTCATTTTACTTCCCCTCTCTTATCTGCCTGATTTTCTAAGAAACTAGGCCGTCCCCACAGAATAGATGTCCAACTTGCACCATATACAGGAAGATACAATGGCCCCAGTTCCCTAGCTTGATCGACATGGGTATTTTCATGTTCTCTAACATTTATATAAACATCCCTATTATATGGAGAATAATGTTCCATATATGGTTTGTATTGATTATAATAGTTAACAACTTCTCCTAGTGTCATGGCACTATTTCCCAAACCTAACGGATTATTTGTAAAATAAATGCTTCCTTTTTCTGAGTCATAGTGCATTTCTGCACCAAATGGCATTCCTGCGACACCCCACGCCAAACCGAGTGCACTATTGGGTGATGTCCAGATTGTATCAGCCCAAGAACCGGTCAGCATCAGTTTGCCATCCAAAGCTCCTGTGATTTGGTCTCGGGTAATTGTACTGGCGTTGTCAATATCTCGGTTAATACCGGAAATATCGCTGCCATCTGCCGTCTCAATATTGCCTTGTCCGATTGTAGCCTTAGTAACACCTTCTTTTTCATAACCTTTGTTCTTTAGACCAATCGTTGTTGTACCATTCGGATGACCATCATTGCTGCCATCTTTGGGCGGACCGTAAGATTCTGCTAAGTTGAAACCTGTTTCTTTATTATTATCAAAGTTCTGAAGGTCTTTGGTTTCAATAGATCCTGCTTTAATATCCAGATTTCCGGCATCTTTACCGTCTTTGTCGATATTAGCAATTAAAGAACCTTCCATTTTCAGCTTACCATCAACATCAATGTCAACCGATTCTGTACCTACAATTGAACTTGCATTGTCGACCCACTGGCGGTCAGATGATCCTTTTGATTGACCAACACTACCACTCAAATTGCCGCCGGATGTTCCTAAAAAAATTACTAAACAAACAGCAAACATCAGACTCAAAATTTGTTTTTGAGTTTTTTCAGAGAAAAGAGATGTTTGCATCTGGTTGTTCATAGCTTAATTTTGCCTTACGGGTTTAATTTTTTGTGACAAATCTACTATAAGCGGTCTAAAGTTCCCTCGTACTTACAATTAGTCATATTCTATTTCATGATTCCAAATTTTTGCACAAAATGCTGCGAGTATTCTTTTGCTGACATTTTTTGGAAAGGATATTCAAAATTGTAATATTCGCGATTATTTTCCAATTCATTTTCTCGAGTTTTTGCCCAGCCGTTTTGAAAATATTTTTCTCCAACTTTAGAAGATACAATACCTCTGCTTTCCGAAAGATAACTTTGTAGTGCAGGTATGAAATTTTCTTCTCCCAATTTTACGATTAGATATTTTCCTTCTTTATTCTGAATGCGAATTCCTTTAGATAAGAATTCAGAGAGTTTCTTGTCTAAAGATTCCGTTTCTTCATCAATATTCAAGCGAGTTTTGGAAGATGTAAAATTTTGTATCATTCTTTTAAAACTTCCAGCACCAACATTGTCGTAAGTCTTAACCGGAATAAACTTAATATCATTATTCGTTACAATGACTTTTCCTATATAATAATCATCTCCTTTTTGATCCCCGTTCAAATATTGATATTTGGCATAATTAACAATATGAAGTGTTGTTGATACATTCATTTTAGATGCTCCCAATATGACAGTTAATAAAAATAATATTAAAATTTTTTTCATCATTCTTTTCCTTGATTTTTATCATACTGATCTACTTTATCTATAATATAGTCAGCCCCATTGGATCCAACACGGAAAGCATCTGCTTCTGTTGGATTTGCTTTATACAGTTTACCATCTCTAACATACATACCTTTTGTTGCATTATCCATATATTTATAGAATTCTTGAGCATTTTCTGGAATGTCTCCTGGAGTTGGATTTCCTAAGGTATATTTAACAAAAGCTGATACATAATTATCATCTCCCTCTCTATTGGCAGCCCAAGACCTAAGCCAATTCGTCATCTTGGAATCATTAAGTTTACCGCCTATATTAGATGTATCTATATGCCCAAGAATTTCATGCACAACAGTGTCGAGAGCTTCTCTAAATGGACCTTCATCATTAGGAAGTCCTGCTAAAGATCTCTCATTAATTATAACCTCATGATTCTGCGTGTTGGCTTGACCATATAGTCTCTCTCCTAAGTCTTCAAATTTAATCGTTACATCATCATCTAATTTCATGTTCTTTGAAAAATTATCGGTTAAAGTTGTTAATGCTTCCTTTATATATTCAACATCATTTGTTTCTCGTGCTTTACTGAGCAATTGTAATGTCTTATCATCCAAAGAATTATCTAATATATTATAAAGGCGTTTATCTCTATAATTAGTGAATTCTTCACTTAAATTAAATGTATTATAAATATAAGAAACTTTATCAATATCTTCTTGAGATAAGTCGCCGAAAGATTTCCCTTGATATTTTATAATTTTTTTAGCTGCATCTTCGATAGTTTTAATTTCAGGAAATTCTTTGGGATTCCTAGAAGTATTTTGTTCTGCAATGTTTTTAGCCATATTCGCAAGATTTTGAGCTTGCAACCCGACAATCATATCTTTTTGTTGTTCAGGAGACATATGTTCCATAAGATCTGCGACAGCATTTATTGCACTCTGTGTACCCGCTTTAAGAACAATGCTGGCATCCTTAGCGACTTTAGCTGCATTATCAGGGGATGCTAAAATATCATCAACAATTTCTTTTCTGCCTTCTTCGGTAAACATACGGTTGTCGATAGTAACGGTAGCATCCAAAGCACCTGTGATTTGGTCTTTGGTAATGACATCCATATTGTCAATATCTCTGTTAATGCCGGAGATATCGCTGCCGTCCGCAATTTCAATATTACCTTGTCCGATTGTAGCCTTAGTAATACCTTCTTTTTCAGAACCTTTGTTCTTCAGACCAACTGTAGTCGTACCATTCGGATGACCGTCATTGCTACCATCTTTGGACGGACCGTAAGATTCTGCTAAGTTGAAACCTGTTTCTTTATTATTATCAAAGTTCTGAAGGTCTTTGGTTTCAATAGATCCTGCTTTAATATCCAGATTTCCGGCATCTTTACCGTCTTTGTCGATATTAGCAATTAAAGAACCTTCCATTTTCAGCTTACCATCAACATCAATGTCAACCGATTCTGTACCTACAATTGAACTTGCATTGTCGACCCACTGGCGGTCAGATGATCCTTTTGATTGACCAACACTACCACTCAAATTGCCGCCGGATGTTCCTAAAAAAATTACTAAACAAACAGCAAACATCAGACTCAAAATTTGTTTTTGAGTTTTTTCAGAGAAAAGAGATGTTTGCTGCCAATTAAACATTTTATTATAAGGAATTCCAAAGAATTGTTATATCAGTTGAGTAAATATATTTTTTCTCATCGTTATTAAAAAATAATTGAATATTCATTGGAAAGTTTAGATTTCCTTGCTCATCGTCAGCTGTAACGATGTAATCACTATTAACAATACCAAAAAATTTCTTTTTTTCTAATATAGCCTCATTACATAAAAGCTTTTCAATATTAAAGATATATATATTAAGATTTTTTATATGATACTTATCTTTAATCCATTCCATATCCCAGAAACATTCATCAAAAGCATCCCAATTCTTTCCAAAATAACTCGGAAATTGCAAGACTTTAGAGAATTCATTAAACAATTCTTCTTTTGTATAAATATTTTTGCAATCAATCTTTATCAATTTTGAATCCAACGATTGCGGAATTTCTTTTTCATCAGATATAAAATGTATTCTAGTCGAATATTGCATCATCATAACTCTTTTTAGTTAATAGGTTTAAATGTTTCATGATGATCTGGCGTATAATATGCTTTTCCAGTCGATTTGTCTATAACAACTCTTTCAGCCGTTCTTAAGCTCTTGGCGGCGGAATTCCTCATTCATCAAGCGCTGCTGCTCTAATTGAATGCGGTTTTGGTTCTGTAATACCGCTGGCGGCACCTGTGCCTGTGCGATACTGACAAAAGAAAAAGCGGCGACCACCGCCAAAAGTGAAATTCGTTTAGTCATAGCGTATCCCTATGTATAGTTTGTTTCGGCATAATAATTTTTGTTACAAATCTGCTATAAATCGTCCAAAGTTCCCTTGTGTTTACAAAACGAATTTATAAAACTATTTTATGGTTTTTATATATGAACCAAAAGTGTACACAGCATTTGCATTTGCCGTATCTTCGGTAACAAACAATTTTGTATCCGTGTCATTATATTGAGCATTTTTATAGTTATACTGATCGTAAAGGACATCAATCTTGGGAAGCGTGATTTCCTGTCCGGCTTTGACAACAAAGGTTGCAAAATATTTCTTTTCTTTCAAATTTTTACGGATGGTCTCTCCGCTTTTTCCTATATGTATCTGATATTGAGCCCATACTTCTCCGAGTTTATGAAACGGTCTGGCATAACCGCTTTGCGCTGCCCACATAACATATTCGCCAGCTTCCAGAACAAAAGTTCTGGCTTTGTTTTCTGATGGAGTTTCAACTAATTTAAAATCCCCCATCCCGTGGGGACCTGCAAGAGGAATATAATTGTTTCCGGTTAGCCAATAGAATGGAATATAGTCTTTATTCAAATCAGCTTTATTAAACCAGATAGTGTATAATTGGTTGCCGTGATAGTTCCATTCCAAATTGACAACAGCCTTTCCATTTTTTAGGGCATCTTGTTTCTCGTCGGAAGAAAGTTCTTTGATTGGTGTAGTGCAAGCTGTTAAAATTAAAAATCCCAAAAATACGACGTGCTTTTTCAAAGTCATTTCTTTTCTCCAATCAAGTTGTCAGAAGAGCTCAAACCACAGGTTAATTTTAGTCTTTCATACTCAGAACGAGAAACAATAATAATTTTATTCTTTTCAACAACAAGCTAGCTACAGAGCATAAAAAAGTCTCTGTATTTCTACGGAGACTTTTTTTAATGGTGAGCTCGGGCGGGCTAAGGCAGAAAAACAACCGTTGCTCCGGTTGTTTTTCAACGAAAGGCGTAGTTTTCTAAGAGAGATAACGAGCGAAAGCGAGGAAATCGAGCATAAGAAAACAAGTGACCGCAGCGAGTTAGTGAATGAAATGAGCTTACGAGCCAGAAGAACCGCAGGTTCGAACCCGTAAAAAAGAAATATAAAAAACACCCCTCATAAAGAGGAGTGTTTTTTATATTGGTGAGCTCGGGCGGGTTCGAACCGCCGACCCTTTGATTAAAAGTCAAATGCTCTACCGACTGAGCTACGAGCCCTTAACATCAAGGACGAAGGTAGGTATAAAAGATAAAAACAATGAAGTCAACTAAAAAAATAAAAAAAATTCAAAAAAATAAAATTGTAGTATATTTGTTAATAATTATGTGCTACTATACCTCCATGTTTGAATGAGATTCACGGATAAAGAGGACATCATGAATAACGAATTAGATATGGAAAAAGAAGGTCGATACGATATTTTGCAAAACAATGAGGGGGAGATTCTCATTGTTATCGGTCATCGTCGCGGCGGTCCTGAAAATCCTCGTTTTGTTTATGATGGCGGCGATACAGCCTTGTTATACCGCAGTCGCGAAAGCGCAGTGTTTCTTGGTGGAATTAATAATGAGGCCAGCACTCCTCTCAAAATTGTGGATGAAGTGGTTGTGGCAGAAATAGATGGGGACGAGGTTGCTCGTGAATATACTGTTCCTGTTCGAATTGTTCGCAGTTTGGATGCGATAAAATAGTTATCAACATATCCTCAATAGATGAATAAGGGCTTTAAAAGCCCTTGTTTTTTGTTATATTGGCTTCTGACAATATAACAGGCGATTAAAATGGTTTTGAGTATTTATCTGGGGTTGATGCTGATTGCGCTGGGGGCGTTATTCGTTTCCGGCCGTCAACGCTTGGGCGGCGTTCTGCTGCTTCTTTGCGTTGGCTCATTCTTTTTGTATCAATTGGGGTTGCCTGTCGATGGCGCGCAAACTCTCTGGAGATATGATTGGCTTCCGTCCGCGGGATTGCATAGTTCTCTCAACCTGAACTTCGATTCTCTTTTGCGCCGAAATTTGTTTCCGGTAATGGCCGCTACCTTGTGGATGATATATCTGGCATTGTTTTGTGGTGCAGATTGTAAGAAACGGGATTTTAGTTCCTTATTGATTCTTGGGATTGGTGCTTTCGTTGTTTTAAGGTCCTCTGTCGGGCTTGTGCAGTTGATGGCCGGTAGTTGCCTTTATACCGTTATCGGCTTTTATCTGATTGATCGAATTGAGTTTAAAAAGAAATACCTCTTTTATCATTTTATTGGCGAAATGGCGTTGTTTGTTGCTTGTGCTGTTATTTACGGGAGTGTAGGGACGGTTAATTTGTCAAAATGCATTGCCTCTTATATCAGCTTTGGAGAGCATAAAGATTTGGTTTCTGCGCTTTTGTTGGTAGCTGTTTTTGCCAAAGCCGGCCTGTTTCCTTTTCAAAATGCCGTGGCAGACACTCAGGATATGGCCTTTACGCGCATCATTGCTCTAACAACGATTATAATGCCGGTGTCGGCTCTCCTTCTTTTTTCCAAGGTGTATCCGTTTATTGTGGCGGCTTCGTCCGTGAATATCCGTTTTGTCTTTGCCTTGAGTGGAATATCTCTTTTGTGGGGCTTGGGCGGAGGATTAGTGCTTGATAGCTTAAAGATCAAAGTCATTTATATTAATCTGATTTCCGTGTCGACAGCTTTTGTTCTGTTATGTGAAAATCAAGCCTTGTCTCAAAGTGTTGAGTTCTTTTACTTTATTCCACTTTTAGTCATGATTGATTGTCTGGTTTGGATTGTTGTTTCATCGGCTTCGAATGAAATCTATTTGTCTCAGATGGGCGGTTTTATAAAAGTGTTAAAACCGAGCTTTGTGATTAGTCTGTTGGGAATGATGGTTCTGATAGCAGTATTTTCTCAGGCACAATTGGTTGTTCAGGTCGGTGTGATTTTCATTCTGATGATTATGGCACATATTTTGCGAAATGTTTATCTTGGCAAAACCAAGGCGGATGAACGTGTCTGGGCTCTTTTAAAAAATGTATCCATATTAATCTTGTTGCCACAAGCTTTGTTTTTCTGCTATGCGTTGTATCGACTTCTGCTTCCAGAGGTATCGAAATTTCAGGCGCCGGAAAGTTATTTATTGGGCTTAGGCTGTGTAGGATTCGTTCTTTTTCTGTGTTTTAATCCGTTAAAATTTGTTCTTCGTTGGGCTGACAATGATCAACTTCAAGAAGCGGATATCTTGGAAAAAATTTATAACGGCTTTGTTCTGATGCCGTTGCGTTTATTGGGGCGTATTTTATGGATAACGATAGATTTTCTTTTTATTGAACGAACGGTTATCGCCTCCTTATCGCAGACAACGGGGCTGATTGTTGGCGGATTGCATAAAATTCAGGCCGCGGCCTGGCTGAATTATCTGGTGATGGTGATGATCGGGCTGGGATTTTTTGTTATCTTTGCGGGAAGGTATTACTATGAATAGTCCTTTAGCCTTGTTATCATTTGTTGTTGCGATTCCTTTTCTGGGTGTTTTGTTTGTGCTTATGTCCAAAGATGATGAAATAACCCGAGGACGCAACGCGTTTAATGTCTGCGTTTTTACGATTCTTTCCAATGTTGTGATGATTTTCCGTATTTTTATGCTGATTGATGAGAAAAAAACGACTTTACAACTCATTGAAAAGTTTAATTGGTTGGATGTTCCGGATGTTAATATTCTCTTTGGGGTCGACATTTTTGCCTTGTTGATTATCTTGGCAGTGCATTTAGCTGTTTTGATCGGAGTGGCCGGCGTTCGCCAAAACACCTACAAGCAAAAATCTCTTATGGCATTGACATTATTGTTCTTAAGTATGATGACCGGCTTCTTTGTCGCCGCAGATATTTTTTCGTTTTATATCTTTTTTGAGGCGATGCTGTTACCGTTGTTTATGATCATCGGAATGTTTGGTGAAGTAAAAAAACAAGGGACAATCTATCGCTTCTTTTTATACAATTTTTTAGGGGCGATTATTTTGTTCAGCGCCACCATGATTATTTATCGTTACTACGGTTCTTTGACGCTGGGGCAACTTAACCGCGTGCGTTTTTCCTCGCCGATGTCCTATTATGTTTGGGGCGGAATTTTTATCGCATTCCTTTCCCGTTTGCCGATTTGGCCGTTTCATTACTGGATATCGTCAATCAACGCCGGCATTCGCAATCCGCTGGCTTTTATCATCACCGCCTTGATGCCGTTGACCGCGATATATGGTTTCATCCGCTTTTTGTCTGAAAATTTTGTAATGCCGGTTGATCTCTACATTTTGTGGATTAACATCATTGGTGTGATAACCATTCTCTTCATTTCATTAATCGGCTTTATTAACAAAGACTATCAATATAAGCTGTTTTCCTTCATAACCGTTTACTATATTGTCTATCTGTTGGGGATTTTTATGGATGACCGGCTTATTCTGTTGAATATCGGCTATTCCTTATTCAGCTTTATTTTGATTGTTGCCGCATTGGAAGTTTTGTCCGGTTATATTTTTCATAAAGAAGAAGATTACGGTATTTCCGGCACCGGATTTTTATGCAAGGTTCCGCATCTGTCGTTTGTTTATTCGTATATTACTTTGGCGGCGGTAGGGATTCCGTTATCAGCTGTTTTTCTGAACAATTTTTTGATATTGTCAAAGCTGCTGTCATCAAATATCAAAATGGGGGGGATTCTGATAGTTTCTTTGGTGTTGGTCAGCGCCTCTTTGTTGCAAGAACTGTACCGTCACAAGCTGAATAATGCCAACTGTCCGATTGACCGCAAGGATGACATTTCCAATCCGATGTTTGTGTTTATGTTGTTTATTATATTTGTTTTAATGATGTCTTTGTTCAAGCCGTTATGGTTTGTTATGGATGCATAAGGAGGTCGGTATGTTACAAAATTGGTTTATCCTGCTTCCTGAATTGGCTTTTGTTCTTTTTATGTTATCAGCTTATCTGGTGCATCGTTTTCGCAAAAACCAAACATCAAAAACATTTTTTACCTTGGGAAAAATGTTTTTATGGGTAATTATGTTGTTGACCGTGATTTTTTATAATGTCAGCGCCTATCCTCAATGGTTTGCCAACAGTTCTTACACCACATTGTTCAAAATTGTGATGTATTTTGTGGCAATGGCGTGGTTTTATTTGGCATCCAAATGGTTTTTAAACAAAAATCGTCCGTCATATTTGTTTTACCAGCTCGGTTTTTGCGGATTGCTGTGTCTGGAACTTCTTATTTCGGCGCAGAATTTTATTGTCGTTGCAGTTCTTATACCGCTGGTTTGTTTGATTAGTTGGAAAATGTTACGCCTGCATTGGGATGAGAGCTCGGTAAAAGAAGTGTCTCGTTTGTATGCTTTTTTTGCTTCATTATTTAGTCTTTTGCTGTTAAGCGGCGTATTGGTGTTGTATTGGCATAATGGAACACTGACTTATGATGGATTGCAACACATTTTCACCGCACAACCAAAATCAGGCGCAAACGTGATTGCCGTGTGTTTCATCTTTGCCGCACTCTTTTTTATGCTGGGATTGGCTCCGTTTCACTCTTGTTTTGTCGGAATGATTCGAACGGCCGTTTTGCCGGTAGGAGGCTATTTGACATTGGTTGTGCCGTTAGCCTTTTTGGCGGTTTTAATGTCGTATGTCGAAGTTGTTTTTTCGGGAATGTCAGAGCTAATATCTCCGCTTTTATTGACCTTTGCCGTTTGTTCGGTCATTATCGGTGCATTCTCGGCCAATGGCGAAACCAATATTCGTGAGCTTTTTGCTTTTAGTTCTGTTTATCATATGGGTTTTTTGATCTTTGCATTAACTGGGGGCGAACACAACAATGCGTTGAGTGCTTTTAGCTATATGCTGATTTATATCTTGGCGATGGCCGGTGTTTATACGGTGTTTTTGGGAATGAAAAGTCGGGGAAATTATTTATCCGCATTGACTTCGGTTAACGGTTTTTCGACAACCAAACCATATATGTCGGCGGCTTTGGCAGTGTTTATGTTTTCGTTGATCGGGATTCCGCCGATGATGGGTTTTCTCGGTCGGCTGACAATAATTAGCAATATGGTTATGGATGAACGCTGGGGAATGGTTGCCTTTATGCTGGTATCCTTACTGTTTTGGGTTAACGCTTATCTTAAGGTTATTCGGGCGTTATATTTCGAACAGTCGCAAACCTCGTTCGACCGAACGGATAAAGCAATCTATATTTGCTTGTTTGTAAACATTCTGCTTGTTGTTATCTCTATTTTGAACCCTGGATATCTGTTAAGTGATGCCGAACAAATCTTGCTTGGAAAACATTGATGAAGAAAATTGGCAAATGGGGCTGGTTCGATTTTGAGGAGCTGGGGAGTACAAACGACAAGGCCGTAGCTTTTAGCCAACAGCCGCCGACCCCGTTTTATGTCGTGACAGCCAAGCGTCAGACGAAAGGGCGGGGGCGCCGTGGTCGAGAATGGATAAGCTGTGACGGCAATTTGTTTATGAGTGTGGGATTGCCTTTTGAGGTCAAAAACATCGGGCATCTGGTTTTTATTGTGTCGTTAAGTTTGTTTTTTGCGATCAAAAGAGTGGCGCCGCAAATACCTCTGTTTCTTAAGTGGCCCAATGATTTATTGGCGGCAAATCAAAAAATTTCCGGAATTTTACTTGAAAAAGGTGAAAATGACTATATAATCGCCGGAATTGGCGTCAATATCGTCTCCGCGCCGGAGTTGGGCGAAAACGCTTCATACCGCTCAGCCTGTCTGAATAGTCTGGGAGTAGATGCGGACAGGACGGAGATTTTAAAATATTTTCTGCATGAATTTGACGTTTATCTGCACCTCTGGAAAGAGCAGGGGTTTGGCTCTGTAAAGCAAAAGTGGCTTGAAAATGTTCAGGGCTTGGGTGCGGAAATTATCGTAAACGGCGAGAAAGAAAAGATAAGAGGAGTTTTCCGCGGTGTTGACGAAAACGGACTGTTGCTGCTGGAACGGCATGATGAAGTGATAAAAGTTTTTGCCGGTGATATTGTTTATGTTCAAAAAGATGAAAAGAAAAAGTAAATGAGCGAAGAGACAGAAACACAGTTGGATTTATTCGGCTTTATAGAAGAAGATAAGTCGGGCTTTATCTCCGGAATGGATAAAGAGGGGATTTATTTTGTAGCCTTGGGCGGTGCTGAAAAAGTCGGCATGAATATGTATGCTTATATTGTTGATGGCCGGATTATTGTGGTTGATGCCGGTTATGACTTTTTGAATGACGATTTCCCAGGGATTGAACTGGGATTGGCCGATGCCTCTTTTTTGGAAAATTATCAGGATCGAATAGAGGCTCTGTTTATTACCCATTCTCATGAGGATCACTTTGGCGCCATTGCGCATATTTGGCCGCGGTTGCAGTGTCCTGTCTATGCAACGGATTTCACCTTGGGGCATATTCGTCCTCGGTTGGCTGAATACAAATTGGAAAATTTTGTGGAAATGCATTCGGTTAATGACAATCCGGTCATAAAGCTCAAAAATTTTGAAGTTGAATATATTCCCGTGGCCCATTCGTTGCCGGAGAACTCAGCTTTGGTAATCCGGACACGTTATGGCACGGTCTTTCACGCAACCGATTGGCGTTTTGACAATCAGGAAATCAGTTTTATGAAGACGGATTGTCAGCGTCTGGAGGAGATTGGGCGTGAAGGCGTCGATTTATATGTTGGCGATTCTATTCCGATGGCGCATCAAAATGAGCATTCGCCATCTGAGAGTGACATTCGCAAAAACTTGATGGAGTTGATGCCGCGTTTTGAAAATACGCTTGTGGCGACATGTTTCGCATCAAATATTGCCAGAATGGAAAGCCTGATTTTAGCAGCGCATGCTGCCGGAAGAACCCCTGTTATTGCCGGTATGAGTTTAATTCAAAATATGAAGATTGCAAAGGATTGCGGTTTTCTGCAAGATTTGCCGCCTTATGTCGAGGCCAGTCAGGCGATGGATATTCCTTTGGATAAAATGGTGTATATTTGTGCCGGTTCTCAGGGAAACTACCGCAGTGGTCTGACCCGTATCGTAAACGGCGAAAACAAGAACATCAAGCTTGGAAAAGGGGATGCCATTATCTTTTCATCTCAAATTATCCCCGGTAATGAGGATAAAATTGAACGAATGCAGGAAAAACTGCGCGATGCCGGTGTGGAGGTAATTTCTTCCGAAGAGTACGAAGTGCATACTTCCGGACACGGAACCAAAGAAGATATTATGAAAATGTTTTCCATCATCAACCCGCATACGGTTATTCCGGTTCACGGAGACAAACGCTCCATCCGGCAACAGCGGCGTTTTGCTCTGGAGCATGGTGTTGAAAATGTGATTATTGCTCGCGATGGCGATGTTGTCCGAATTTATAATAAACAGGCCGAAATTGTTGGTGAGGTTCCGACTGATGAGCTGGCGGTTGACCGGCGTAACATCATCAGTCTGAATTCGCAAGTCATAAAAAACCGCAAACGGATTGCTTATAATTGCAGTCTTTATATTGGTGTGGTTTTGAGCGAAAATTGGCGGGTAGAAGATTTACAGATTATCTCGATTGATATTTTGAATGAAAAAGACTTTGCCGCTCTTGTTGAGGAGATAAAGGCCGAGATGATAGAGGTGATCCCGCAAGAAGCCATCAAGTTAAATTATCGTCTGCCGCAAATTCGAGATTTTATTCAAGCCAAAATCCGCAAAATGGTTTATAAGGCAACGGACATCAAACCTGTAACCTTTATTCATTTCTACAAGCGAGATGCCATTGCACCAAAAGATTGCGGTGAAACAGACAACTAAAGTTCAAACGTGTCACCGACCTTAAGCACACCGCCGAAACCATACGCCTGTGCTTTAGCAACGAGGGTATCGTAATCTTTGGGAAGATAATGCGATAAAAATGTTTTTGCCTTAATTTCCGGAGCTGCATCGGCCAGCTCATCAATGCTGACAATGATGCCTCCTTTAGCAAGACTGATATCATGAATAATCATTTTGGCAACTTGTGCTTCCGGACGGGATAAGATGGAAACGGCGCTGTCTCCGCTATAGAGAAGCTTGTTTTCAACAAAGAGTGCATAACACTCCATTCCCTTTGCATGGGGAACTTCAAACTTTGTATAAGAAACATTCTCCGGAAACGTGTGTATTTTCGCTTCCCAGCCAATACCGGAGTGCAACAACATAAACTTGTCTGTTGGAGTACCGCCGACAGAAGTAGTACGGTTTAACACTTTGAAACGATAATCCAGAAGATTAACCAAAGAACCGCAATGGTCTTGATGGAGGTGCGATATCAGAACGGTATTGATTTTATCCGCATAATTCTTTTGCAACAGGTCTTGATAAACGCTAAAACCGCAATCCAGCAAAATTCCGTCATTTTCATATTTCCACAAAACAAAAGAGTTTGTCGTCCCATCCTTGGCAAAAGCGGCATTTGTTCCCAAAACTTCAAGTTTCATTTTAATCCTCCTGTGTCAGGGGCAGATAGATTGTGAATGTTGTTCCGTTATAGCCGTTGGATGTAACGGTCAGATTGCCTTTGTGGCGGATGATAATTTGTTTGGCGATGGCTAAACCTAATCCCGTTCCTTTAATATTCAAGTCTTTGTGTTCCTGCATGCGATAAAATCGTTCTGTCAACCGCGCCAAATCTTCTGAAGATATTTTTGGCCCTTTGTTGTTGACAGAAATGGCAACCGCGTTTCCGGATGCTGTTTTGAATGCCTTGGAGAAAGGGATAGCATCGCAACTTTGCAGTCGCAACACAACCTCAGTGTTAGCCAGACCATACTTAATGGCATTATCCAGCATATTTTGCAAGATTTGCTTGATCTGCGCATGATCAGCAACAATATTCGGGATGTCATCTTCAGTCACGACTTTAATCTGCATACCTCTTTCCTGTGCTTTTAGAGAAAGAGCTTGTGCCACATCTTCCGTCAGGTCCAGAATGTCAACATTATCTTCTGGTTTCTGGTCTTGTTTCATTTCAATCTTTGACAAAGAAAGCAGGTTTTCGATTAACGACGACATATACTCAGCTTGATCAGCCATAATTTTGAGAAAATTTTCCTGAGCCTGAGCATCATCTTTAGCTGGTCCGCGCAACGTTTCAATAAACCCGGAGATAACCGAAAGCGGGGTACGCAGTTCATGGCTGGCATTGGCAACAAAGTCTGACTGCATCTTTTCAATAGTGATTGATTTTGTCATGTCATATACGGAAATAACCGCCACAGCCTTGCCTTTTGACAACCATGGCAGTTGTTTGATGTGGGCATATAGTTTTTGTTGTTCCGGCTGTTCAATGTAAAAAATAAGGTTTTCCGATTGGCTTTCCTTGTTGAGGATGCGATTAACCGCATTGATGAAATTGTTTGATTTGAAAACATTTTCCACGTTTTGTTCTGTAACATCCTTGCCAAAGAGATGTCGGGCGGACAAATTGGCCCCGAGAATATTGCCTGAACGGTCAATCATCATAATCGGATCGGGCAAGCTGTCGAGAACGGCCGTGTCGGAAATCGTCTGCGCTTCCAAAAAATCGGTTTTTTGAGCCCAAAAACGATGCATGGCATTAATGGCATCAACAATTTCCTTGGCGTCATCTTCGGAAAGGGACATCATCTTTTTATCAAAATTGCCGCCAGTGGAGAGCGAGGTGACATATTTCTTAATTTGTTGCATTTCAAAGGTCAGCGGAAAAAGAATAATGATATTAAAAAGCGTGACCGCCCCCAGTGAAATAACCGCCAAAATCGGATCGACAAGACGAAAAGCCGCCAAAACGATAAAAACCAACGCTGTTGGTAACGTAAGGATTAACACTCTGGCTGTAAATTTGGCGTCTTTTTCAATTCCTAAAGCTTGGCGCGCGCGTTCAAACATATTTTTCTTGTCCCATATCTTTTAATTAAAGCTAGACTAACATTGAAATTAATATAAAATAAAACAAGTTTAAATTTATTAAATATTTTGAGAAGAATGACTGAAACGATCGAAAATTCCGTTGCTGTAACCCCCTTGATGGCGCAATACCTGCAAATCAAGCAGGAACATAAGGACTATTTGCTTTTTTATCGTATGGGCGATTTTTATGAGCTGTTTTTTGATGATGCCGTTGTTGCCTCAAAAGCTTTGGATATCGCATTAACCAAGCGAGGCAAGCATGATGGCAACGATATTCCGATGTGCGGTGTCCCGTTTCATGCCTATGAAAGTTATTTAGCCAAGCTTATCCGTCAGGGATACAAGGTGGCGATTTGTGAGCAGGTTGAAGACCCCAAAGAAGCCAAAAAGCGCGGATATAAAGCCATAGTGAAAAGAGATGTCATTCGTTTGGTAACCGCGGGGACATTGACTGAAGAACCGTTGTTGGATGCCAAACGCAATAACTTTTTGCTCACAATTGCCAAAATTGGTGATATGTTGGGGCTGGCATGGTTGGATATTTCAACCGGTGATTTTTATTTACAGGAGGTTTCTCTGCGCAAACGGGAAGAAGATGTGGTGTTGTCAGGAATCTTATCCCGTCTTAACCCTGTTGAAACAGTTGTTTCCGATACCTATTTGCAAAATCCGCAAATTTTTAAAATCTTGAATGAGTGGCGCGATCAGCTTTCTGTTCTGCCGCAGGCCCGATTTAACAGTGAGAACGCCAAAAAGCGGTTGTTGGACGTATTTAAAGTCGGTACTACGGAAGCCTTTGGTAATTTCAGCCGGTTGGAGATTACAGCGGCCGGTGTCTTGCTTGATTATGTGGAGAATACGCAAAAAGGCAAAATTCCCTTGATATCCAAGCCACAGAAAGTCACCGAAAATGCGATAATGGAAATTGACGGGGCTACGCGTCGTTCTCTGGAACTGACAGAAGCTTTAACCGGTGATAGAAGTTCATGCCTGCTCGGCGTTATCGATCGAACAGTGACGGGTGCCGGAGGTCGACTTTTAGCCTCTCGCGTTGCCAATCCGTTAAAGGATGTGGTCGCCATTAACCGTCGCTTGGATTGTGTCGAGTTTTTTATGTCTTATTCGCACATTCGTCAGAAATGTCGGGCGCTGTTGAAAGCTTGTCCAGATATTGAACGCGCGGTTTCTCGTCTGAGTTTAGGACGAGGTGGTCCACGTGATTTAGCCAATATTAAGGCCGCTTTATCTATTGTGAACCCTCTTAAAAATCTGTTATATGGTTTTTGCCAAGGAAACGAACAGCAAATTATTAACAAGATGCCGGATGCCTTGGAAGCCATTATCGTCAATCTGGGCAATCACAATAATCTGGTTAGTCACTTGGAAGAAGCTTTGTCCGAGGATTTGCCTTTGTTGGCCCGAGACGGCGGTTTTGTAAAGGGAGGATATTCAAATGCTTTGGATGAGATAAAACATATTAAGGCCGATAGTCGTAGTATGTTGTTGGCCTTGCAGGATAAATATGCGACATCAACCGGAATAGCCAATCTTAAAATAAAATATAATAATGTCATCGGCTATTTTGTTGAGGTTCAAAGCAAATATGCCTCTATAATGTTGGAGAACACAGATTTTATTCACCGTCAGTCAGTTTTGAATGCGACACGTTTTACAACTGTGGAATTGACTGAGCTTGAAAACAAAATTCGCAATGCTGATGACAAGGCTTTGGCGATGGAGTTGGAAATTTTTGAACAGCTTGTGAACGAGGTTAAAGTTTCTGCCGAAGATATCGCCAAAACAGCGAAGTCATTGGCCAAGTTTGATGTTGCCGCCGCATTGGCTGATTTGGCTGTTGAGAAAAAGTATTGCCATCCGGTTGTTGATGACAGTTTGATTTTTGATATCAAGGATGGTCGCCATCCGGTTGTTGAAAATGCAATTGCTCGTGAAAACGCCGGTGCTTTTGTCGGCAACAACTGTCAGCTGGATGATGAGAATGGTCGCTTGTGGTTATTGACCGGTCCGAATATGGCCGGTAAATCGACATTTTTACGGCAAAATGCCATTATCGCTATTATGGCACAGATGGGAGCGTATGTTCCTTGCGCATCAGCTCATATCGGGGTGATAAATAAGATATTTTCCCGAGTTGGAGCCTCTGATGATTTGGCGCGCGGCCGTTCGACATTTATGGTTGAGATGGTTGAAACTGCCGCCATTTTAAATCAGGCTGACGAACGTTCTTTTGTTATTTTAGATGAAATCGGTCGTGGAACGGCAACGTTTGACGGTTTGTCAATTGCCTGGGCGGTGGTTGAACATTTGCATGAAGTCAATAAATGTCGGGCTCTTTTTGCCACACATTATCATGAACTGACATCATTGACGGCCAAGTTACCGAAAATGACCTTGCATTGTATGAATATAAAAGAATTTAATGATGAAGTTATTTTCTTGCATGAAGTCATCAAAGGTGCTGCTGATCGTAGCTATGGTATTCATGTTGCTAAACTAGCCGGATTGCCGAATGCCGTTGTCAAGCGTGCGGGGCAGGTGCTGGAGCATCTGGAGCAAAATGGCAAAAGTCGTTCATTATCCCAGTTGGCAGATGATTTGCCCTTGTTTGCCGTTCTGAAAGCAAAGGAAGAGTCTGTTGTCGTCGCTTCGCCGGTTTTGGAGATGTTGGAACAGCTGAATCCTGATGACTTTTCTCCGCGAGAGGCGTTGGAAAAATTATATGAATTGAAAGGAATGATGTGATGGAGAAAGAATATATAAAAACATTATCTCCGGATGAAAAAATTATTTTTTTACAAATCATTTTTAACTTAATCTGTGTTGATAAAAAAGTTGAGCAGGAAGAAAAAGGGCTTATTAAAAAACTTCTTAAAGAGTATGATCTTCCCTCGGAAAAATATTCGCAGGTATTACAAATGTTGAATAAGCAGGAAATTGTAGAGCGCATTAATAATATTTCCTGTATGAAAAAGAAATATACTCTATTCATTGAGCTGTTTATGATGGCAAATATAGATGATGATTTGGACGAACGGGAGATTGACTATATTTTGGATTTGGCTGAATCTGTAAATGTTCCGTATGAAAAAATGGAAGAAATCAATCGTTATGCGCTGGATAAAATTCAGTGTATGGCAAAATATAAAGAGATAATGGAAAATTAAATTAAAAATTTGATTGCGATTTTCTGGTGAAAATTATGTAAAATCAGTATGTTGTTGTGTGGTATTTTTATACCGTTTATTATGTGATTGAAAAATAAATAAATTTTATTGTTGACATTGCGATTCTTTCCTGTATATTCAACACGAATTCAAAACTATCTTTAGAAAAGAGAGAAACACATGAACACATATGCAACAAAACCCTCTGACATTCAGAGAAAATGGTATGTCGTTGATGCCACAGGTTTGGTATTGGGCAGATTGTCTGCTGAAATTGCCAAAATTTTGCGTGGTAAACACAAACCGAATTTTGTTACCAATTTGGACTGCGGCGACTACGTTGTCGTTATCAATGCTGACAAAGTTAAATTGACAGGCAAGAAATTGACTGACAAAAAATACTTCAGACACACAGGTTGGATTGGTGGTATCAAAGAAACAACTCCTGCTAAAATTTTGGCCGGCAAGTTTCCTGAGAGAGTTATCATCAAAGCCGTTGAACGCATGATTTCCCGCAACCCGATGGGGCGTCAGCAAATGACCAAGTTAAAAGTTTATGCCGGTGAAAACCACCCGCATACAGCCCAAAACCCTGAAGTTCTGGATATCGCTTCCAGAAACCCGAAGAATAAAAGGAGCGCATAATAATGGCTGAGAAAATCGAATCTTTGAAAGATATTAAAAGCGCAACTGCCGTTTCTGTTGCCGAACCTGTTGTTCGTAAAGCTAAAAAGGACAAATTTGGCCGTTCTTATGCTACAGGTAAAAGAAAAGACGCTGTTGCTCGCGTATGGATTAAGCCGGGCAAAGGCAACATCACAATTAACGAAAAATCTATCGACCAATATTTTGGTCGTCCGGTTTTGAAGATGATCATCAATCAACCGTTTGAAGTTGCTAACCGCGTTAATGAATTTGATGTTGTTTGCACAGTTAAAGGCGGTGGCTTGTCTGGTCAAGCTGGTGCTATCAAACACGGTATTTCTAAAGCTCTGAACGAGTTTGAACCTGAATTGCGCGCTGTTCTGAAGAAAGCTGGTTTCTTGACCCGCGATGACAGAACCGTTGAACGTAAAAAATACGGTCGTGCTAAGGCTCGTCGTTCTTACCAATTCAGCAAACGCTAGAACTGGTTTGCAATTACCAAAAAGACCTGCTATTGCAGGTCTTTTTTTATACCATAATCCGGATTTTTACAGGCAAAATATTGGGGCTGTAAATTAATTTTCTGTGTAAGATTTGTGTCAGCTATTTAAACCGCAGGCAAAATTTGCTATAGCTTTTTCATCACCAATCTATGAAAGGAAAAACAGATGAAATATAAATGTTTAGTTTGTGGTCAGGTTTTTGACGTTGCAGACGGTCAGGAAGCTCAATGTCCGGTATGCAAGGTAAAAGGTGAAAAACTTGTACCCTATAAAGAAGAAGAAATGACATGGCCGGCCGAACATGTTTTGGGTTTGGCAAAAGGTGTTGATGCCGAGATAGTTCAGGGTCTGCGAGATAACTTTAACGGTGAATGCTCAGAAGTTGGCATGTATTTGGCTATGGCTCGTCAGGCAATGCGTGAGGGCTATCCAGAAGTTGCCGTTGTATTGGAACAAATTGCGCATGAAGAAGCTGAACACGCTTCTCGTTTTGGCGAATTGTTGGGTGAGTTGGTCGAGGGCTCAACCAAAGCGAATATTGAAAAAATGTTGGCCGGTGAAAATGGTGCTTGCCACGGTAAAATGTCAATTGCCAAAAGAGCCAAGGAACTCAACTTGGATGCAATCCACGATACGGTTCATGAAATGGCACGTGATGAAGCTCGCCATGGTAAGGCTTTGGAAGCTTTGTTGAAGAGATATTTCTAATTCTTCGCAGAAAAAAGCTCCCTGATATCAGGGAGCTTTTTTTAATGAGAATAACGTTGATGTTTTTGAAGAATGTTCACCTGTGTTTTTTCTTTTGCCTTAAGTTTATCTCTCGTCTGTGTCCAGATTGATTCTTCCGGTAAAGGCAGGGCGACGGAAATATCCAATGTCTTTGCCGGACTATTTATATTAACATACTTTTGTATTCCGGCCTGCATAGATTTCGGAAGTTGCGAATTAATTCTGTTTAAAAAAGCCACATCGATTCTTGCCGCCATAATGGAATTATCCGGATATGGCTTAACCGTAATCTTACCTTTGGGTTCCATAGATTGGTGTTTTTCATTACCCACTACCAACATAAGCCCACCCATTTGATTGGTCAAATCTTTTGCTGTTTCAAGAGCTTGTTTTAAGATGGGGCGTAGCTTACCTCTCAAATTTTCTTGTTTGAGTTCTTTTATTTTGGGGTTAGTTTCATTTTTTAACGATTTCATCTCTTCTTTTAATTCAGGAGAGTTCAATTCTTTATCATTAAACAGTTCCGGATAAATGTGCCGAGTAACATCATGAGAGGCGGCGACTGTAGAATTTCCATGATGAACGCTGACATATTGATTTTTCGTAGCATCTTCTGGAAGATCTTTGCCGGATCTTCCAGAATTGGGATCAAGCAATGCCAATGCTCTTATATTATTATAGCCATTTAAAAGTCCTTGAATATAGTCTGAGATATTTTTTGTTGCAAACGCTGTCCAATTACAGCTGGTATTATAATCTTGATTATAGCTATTCTTTTCGCTCAGCAAAGCTGCGACGGTTCGGAAATACATTTCTTCCCCTTTGGCTTTGAATTTTTCTTTTCTTACGGTTTCAATATCTTTACCGACAATATCTGTATCTTTAATATTCAAGGCTTGGTCAATAGCCTGTTCACCATATTGTGAGGTCATCAATTTCTTAAAAGACGCGTAGTTCTCCTCATAGGATAGACCTTCCGTACTACGTCTGCCGGTATCCATCAACTGTCCGCACAACCGCAGAAATTCATGCCGAATATTTTGATCAAAATCACAGCGAACATCATCCTTAAACAGCTGTCTGATTTCATCATCTTTGTTGCAGGAAAACGGAATTTCAAGGGTTTTTGTTTGGGCGGAATATGTACATTCTTCCAAATCAGGACGCAGACTCTCAATAAGCGGATTTTGTTGTTTTTGGGTGTCATATGATTGCATATCTGTTCTCAGATTTTCAATCAAAGAGCTTTTTCTTTTGTTAACCTCGGTAAAGAGAGTGGTAGCCGTTTCATCATCAAGTGTTTTATGAAAAATTTTATCAGCTAAGGTGTCGGCGTCTTTGATGTTGAGGTTATGAAGCACCGTAGCGACAATTTCCTGAGCATTTGGCAGATGCTCGTGTTCAGTACCACAACACAGGCCGAAATATCCCAGAGTTTGATAGGTATTAATCACGCGACTGCGTTGAATTCTTTCTTTAAGTTTGTCATGAGAGGTGATTTGTTCCAAATCATGCTCAACGGCAATATCCAAAGCTTGTTCATCTTCCAGAGCCAAATTATTGATTTCCTGCACACGATTAAAAAGAATGTCTAAATCTTCTTTGGTGAGATTTTGCTCATCCAACCGGCAGAACTCCAGCAGAGAAAATGATGAGATGATGCGTGTTTCCAGCGCTAAATTATTTTTCTTATTCTTTTTATTCTCTTTTTTGGCCATATCACCCTCCATTTATAATAATATATTATAAGATTATTAATTTTCTGTCAATGATTGTCTAAAAACAAAGGTTGACATTTTGTCTTTTTTGTCATATAAGAAAGGAAATAACCTACAAATTAAGATATTATGAACTTCAATACCTACAAGTTCTTCCGCCGGCATTTCAACATCCCGCGGAGGCAAAAGTTGAGGTGGTGTCTTGTGAAAGAACGTGTTTCTGACAAAACGGAGATACGTTTGGGCATCAGCCTTATCGGAACACCTTATTACATCGATGTCGCCTGCCGTCGCTTTTTTATGGAGTGCCAGCTTCCTGCCATTTCCAGAAAGGCTTATCCAGCGGTGCGTACTGTTGCATCCGGTTGTTATGAGTATAGGGTAGGAACTTTCCTGAAACTGGAATGTCCGAAGAGTTATATCGAGGACATATATCAGGTCGCCCTCTACGATACTTTACCGCAATGCGTTCTCTAATAAAAAAAGAGGTTTGTCGAACAGGCAAACCTCTTTTTTTTATTAAACAGCAATAGCCATTAATTCCGGTGGAATAATCAGCTCAGCATCGGTTGAGGCAATAATGTCTTCTACAGTAAAATGCGGGTTAATTTCTTTGAGTAAAAGTCCTTGTTCCGTAACTTCCAAAACGCAACGTTCCGTGACGATTAAATCAACCTCATGAACAGCGGTGAGGGGTAGCGTACATTTCTGAACGATTCTCGGCTCACCTTTGCTGGTGTGTTCCATAGCGATAATTACTTTTTTTGCTCCGACGACCAGATCCATAGCACCTCCCATACCGGGAACAAATGCACCGGGAATCATCCAGCTGGCCAAATTTCCCTCTGCGTCGACCTGCAGGGCACCTAAAACCGTTGCATCAACATGGCCGCCGCGCATAATCGTGAAAGCCATCGTTGTATCAAAAAAGGAAGCCCCAGGTTTGGTCATGACGGGAACACCGCCGGCATTAATAATTTTCGGCTTACTCTGCGGTGTTTTGTCTTGGTGACCAACTCCCAGCAATCCGTTTTCAGATTGAAAAATAACATGTAGATGCGGCGGAATATAGTTTGCCACTTCTGTCGGGAGGCCTATTCCCAGAGTGATGACATCACCCTCTTTAAATTCTTGAGCGATACGACGGGCGATAATTTCGCGGCATTGTTCTTTAGAAAGTGTCATGGTTAGCCTCATGCAACAAGATAGTCAATAAAAATTCCCGGAATGGTAATTTCATTGGGATTTAGCGGTTCATCGCAGATTTCATCTGCTTCGACAATAACAGTTGTGGCGGCGGTTGCCATCACGGTATTAAAGTTACGGGTTGTGCCTTCCAAAAAGACATTACCGAACTTGTCGGCTTTTGTGCCGTAAATAAGGGCAAAATCAGCTTTAAGAGGTTTTTCGAGCAAGTATTTTTTTCCATCAATTTCCAGAACCTGTTTGCCTTCTTCAACAAGGGTGCCGATACCCGTTGGTGTTAAAAAACCACCCAAACCGGCGCCAGCGGAGCGAATTCTCTCAACCAAGGTTCCCATTGGTACCAATTCTACCTCAATTTCACCGGCATTAAGCTGTCTTCCTGTTTCCGGATTGGTTCCGATATGTGTGACGATAGCTTTTTTAACCAGTTTATTGACCACCAATTTTCCTTTGTCCAATTCAGGAGTGGCTGTATCATTAGCAATCAAAGTCAGGCCGCCTGTTTTGTTTTTAATCAGTTCGTCAATCACTTTTGTCGGAGAACCGCAATTCAAAAAACCTCCGACCATCAGAGATGTGTTCATCGGAATTAATTTGCTGGCTTCAGCTGCGGAGAGTATTTTTTTCACGCTTATATTACCCTGATTTTGTTGAAGTTTCGCACTACTATAACGTTTTTTCGAAAAAAGTCACGTATTTTTTAATAACTGCCTTTATTGCCGATTGCTTCTTGCCAATTTTTCATAGCCGCTACGGCTTCGGCATGACATTCTTCAATTTGCACCCCAAAAACACCGGATTTCAGCATAGCATAAAGCTCATCATCACGAAAACCGATGTCGGCGGCATCTTTACGCGTTGCCGCAAAATAGATTTTTTCGATATTGGCCCATTTGCTGGTCATCAGACACATCGGGCAAGGCTCACAACTGGTATAGAGAGTGCAACCGGACAAATCCCAAGTGCCGAGAGCCTTGCATGCTTGACGAATGGTGTAAACTTCGGCGTGAGCGGAAGGATCGTTTTCGGCCAAAACGTGGTTGTAACTGGCGGCAACAAGTTTTCCGTCTTTATAAATGGCCGCACCGAAAGGACCGCCGGCCGGAGAGGTCGGATTCTGTGCTGAGGTTGCCGACATCCGGATAGCTTCGCGCATTGCCTGAATGTCAAAATCTGTATATTTCTGTGTGGTCACGATATCAACTCCATAAAAAACTCCATATTTTATAGCCAATTTTATCGTTTTTGTAAATAAAAATAAGGAGATATTTTTGTACTGGATTAACAATAGATTTTATGATATACTAAAAGTACAAAATCCTATTGTGTTTTATATATATTCTATTATTAATCCGTTTGTTGCTTGAGATGTTTTTCTAGGATTCTTTCATCAAAAGTGGCAAACACATTCCTTAAATATTATGATTTCAGGAATTTTAAATTTAGTAATGACCGTTGTTGTCATTATCATCATAATCGCAATCTTTCGTTGTGAAATCGTTCAGCTCCTCTTGGGATCTGTTGTGCTCAGCCTCTTAATCGGAGCGGGTCTGTGGGGTGTCTTCGGGCTCTTTGCTATCACAAGTTGGACTTGGGGAGCATACTGCAATATAACTATTGCAGTATGGGTTATTCTCGTTATTGCAATGATAATAAAAGCGATTAAAAATCGATTATGATAAGGGAACGGAGGTGTAAAAACCTCCGTTTTCTATTTTAAGGCCTTTTCAATATCGCTGGGGAAGTTGACATCCAAAAACTTCGCATCATTTTTGACCTCAACATAAGTTGTATAGTCAGCGTGTTCCATAAAAATAGGGCGTAACAATGAGTCTTCCGGAACAATGTCTGCTTTGTCATATAAAGCGCTACTCCAGATAATCGGATTGGCTTTTTGAGCATGATGCATAAACATGCAAACTTGTTTTTCTTTGCCTTTTTTATAGGAGGCAATCAGTTTGTTAATATCTGCGGAAGTTATATTTGGCATATCTGCCGGTAACAGCAATGCCCCCTCACAAAAAGAAGGAACAGACTTTAGCCCCAGAGCAATGGATGTCTTAATTCCGGAGCGATAAGCCGGATTATACAAAACATTAATGTCAATATCTTCCAAAAATTCTGCCATTTCTTCATCATGATAGCCGGTAACGATAAATACCGGACGGCCTTCTGAACCCAAAGCGGCATTAACAGCACGCATAAATAAAGGAGTTCCGTCTTCATATTCAACCATAAGTTTGTTTCTGCCGGTACGACTGCCGATACCCGCAGCCAAAATAACAATGCCGATATTGGCTTTTTTCGTGTCACTCCCCAAATTTTTGCCGGAAATCAGGCTATCCGACAAAGACTGATCAAGAACTTGACCGTCGGACATAAACATGCTTTGCCGTTTGTTAAAATCACTGGCAGACATTTTTTCGGAGAAAATAGCCTGTTTAACAGAGCGGTTGATAACGGAAACATCCGCCTTGTCATAGCCATACGGAAGAGCGATGATTTTTTTGTTTCTCTTTTCAGCGATTAACAAATCATGGGCACCGATTTGCGGAAAATGACGCGCAACGATGTCGTCAGAAATTTTGCTGACCGCCTGCGGGATAACATCATCTTTTCCTGCCGAGGGGCGAGAAGGTAGTATAAAAATAACGTCATTATTGGATTTTAAGGCATCTTCCAAAGCATTGGCCACATTATCAATATGACATTCGGTATTAAATTCTGAGGCAAAACTGACATCTAGCGGCGAAAATTCTTTGACCAAACGTTTGACGATATTGGTAAAATGTTTGGTTTCTGCAAAACTGTTGTTGCTTTTGGCATAAATCAACGCGGCTTTTTTTGGGGTAAGCGGCGTGACGGATAGCAACTCAATGTTTCCGGAGAGCTTAAATAAAATATCATCCACAGAAGTCTGAGACATTGCCGGAGGTATTGATTCCAGACAGGCAATAACATCACCTTTCTGAACAAAGGAATACGGTTCAATAGAGTTAAGAACGATGTTGTCATCCAGTCGATTGAATTTTGACAAACGTTCTTCATGTCCGTTAAAAATACCGGTTGTCATGGCAACAATTTGGCAGATTCCGTTTTTATCAATGGCGTATGCCGTGTTTGAACCGCAAAGTTTGGCGGCCACAATCCCTAAAACCGTGTGGTAATGTAAGTCGTTTTCGTCTGTAAAAATGCCTGAAAGACGTTCAATCCCGTGCATTTTGAAGATGATAAGGTCTTCTTTGGTCAGAGCATAACCTTTATGATAAGTCTTGTTATCAAGAACGATATCAGTTGTTAATAGCATGTTTTCAGCCAAATTAATGGCAACTTCTTCACAGCGCATGTCTTTAAACCTCATCATTTTTTTTATATTCTAACAAGATAAGGTTAATAAAAATAAAAAAAGAGGGAAGAAAAACTTCCCCCTCTGATTAGTAGGTAGCGGATTTTAGGACGCTGTTTCCCATAATAATCCGGACATAGGCGACATGAGAGGATTTGACATCAACAATCAGTCGAACACCGCCAAGTTGGCAATCATGGGTTTGCGGAGAATTCTTTGAGAATTTTCTGACGAGCGCTCCTCCTTGATAAAGGAATATTTCGCTTTTTTTATTGACCAGTTTGTAGCCGTAAAAGCTGAGCGAAAAAGTGTAGTTCGTGTAAGTGGATTTTGTTTCCGTAATGCCGTTCCTGTCTGTACGGGTGATGACATTTTTGGAGGCAAAGCGTCTGTCTGCATCATATTTGTCAGATGCCCAGACATAGCTGTTGTTTTTTTGGTACCACATTCCGGAACTGCACGAAGATAACGTCAATATCGCGAGCAACAGAAATAATATCTTTTTCATAATCTAAAAAATTTGGAATTTGCCCATAAAATAGCATAAAAAAGCACCGCTGTCTAGACAAAAAAAGACAGCGGCGCTAATGAAAAACAAAAAGTTAAATATCGGCAATAACAATCATGCTGATGATTTCATCCGGTTCTTTAACTTCACCGTTGGAACCGGTACCGCGTTTAATGGCATCCACATGTTCCATACCGGAGGTAACTTCTCCCCAAACAGTATATTGACCGTCAAGCCAGTTGCAATCGCCAAAACAGATAAAAAATTGGCTGTCGGCAGAATCAGGAAACATCGAGCGAGCCATAGATACGGTGCCACGTTTGTGGGGGCGGCGATTAAATTCCGCTTTCAGTTTTTTGCCGCTACCACCGGTTCCGTTACCATATGGGCAACCTGTCTGAGCCATAAAGCCGTCAATTACGCGATGAAATTTCAAACCATTATAAAATCCGGCGCGTACCAGTTCTTTGATGCGGGCAACATGGTTGGGAGCATCTTCCGGAAACATTTCAATAACGACATCACCATCCTTGAGTTTCAGAAGGATAGCGTTTTCAGCATCTTTAACGGTATAAGAGTGCTTAATTTTTTTTGCTCTGGTTTTGCTGAGCCCCAACTTTGGCGTTTCAGCTTTTTTTAAACCTTTGGTCGCCGGTTTGCTTATTTTCTTTGCTTCGGAATTTTTCAAAAGTTTGGTTTCTTGCTTGGTTTCACTTGCTTTAGACATTTTATCCCTCTTTCAAAATGACAATACTCTCAATATCTATATAGGTTCATAAACGGAAGATTGCAAATTTTTGGCTCAAAATGTTTATTTAGCCGCTTTTTTCATAACATAATCAACACGTTCCTCCGGAGTCAAACCGCTTGGATAAGTGTCGATCTCTTTCAATCTGTTGGCCAAGCCGATACCATTGGCAATTTGAATCGCCAACCCAGGGCGAGCATTCAACTCCAACATCATCGGACCGCGAAACGCATCCAAGACGATATCCGCCCCCAAATATCCCAAACCGGTCATTTCATATGCTTTGGAGCCGATAATCAGATGTTCGCGCCAGTAGGGAACCTGAATTTGCATTAAATCGGCTCCTGTGTCCGGCTGAATGGCTACCGGCATATTTCTGACCACTCCGCGCAAAGCTTTTCCTGTTGTGATATCTAGACCAACCCCGACAGCGCCTTGGTGGAGGTTTGCTCTTCCGCCTGATTCTTTGGTGGGCAAACGGGTCATGGCCATGGCCGGAAAGCCTTTATAGACAATGATGCGAACATCCGGCACCCCCTGATAGCTGTAATCTTTGAAAATATCCGAAAAATGAACAAGTTCTTCAATAACGGCAGAATCATACTTGCCGCCCAAACTGTACAAACCGCTGAGAATGTTGGAAATATGCTGATAAACTTCCGCATACGAGATATGGCGTCCGGAAGCCGTTGTGAAAACTTCATTTTCATAATCAGTAATAACCAAAACCCCTTTGCCGCCGCTTCCTTGTGCCGGTTTTATGACAAACTCTTTATAGCCGCTGATAATATCAAGGATGTTTTTGACTTCATGCTGATGGTCTATTTTACCGATAAGCCCCGGAGTATTAATTCCGATTTCATTAGCCAGCTTTTTCGTCAGAACTTTGTTATCGACCAAAGGATACAAACGTCGCTGATTGTTTTTGAAAATAACGTCATAGTTGCGACTGTTCATACACAGAATACCGGCTTCTCTAAGCTTTTTAGGACTGGCGAATGATGAGAAAAACTTTTTGAACATTGTTTTATTCTTTAACCAGAGGTTTGAAACGTTTTAATTCCAACAATCTATAACCTGTATAGGTTCCCAGAAGCATCACAATAAACAGAATCACCAGATTGAGTTCTTCAAAAGCGAACATAATATGACGGATATACTCACTGCTGATGATGAAATATGTGATGACCGCCACAAACAAACTGTTGACGATTTCTTTTCCGGCATTAACGGCGCCGTCTTCCTCCCAAGTAATAGAAGCCCGTTCAATAATCCAAGCCATAATGATAATCGGGAAAAAGACTGCGGAAAGGGCAACGTCATATTTGAATTGATAGCCGATAACCGTTAAAAACTGCATCATAATAATGACAATGATGACAACGGATGAAATTCTCGGAACCATCAACAGGTTGAGCCGCGACAGCCAAAAACGAATAGCCAACCCCACGCCGACAATAAGAGCAAAGCACAAAAGACCAGACCAAAAACCGGTTTTGACCAAAGCCATTGCCAGCAACATCGGAGTAAAAGTTCCCATTGTTTGCAAACCGACCACATTACGCATTAACACGATGATCAAAATTGCCAACGGAAAGATAGACAACCATTTTAATGTGTTTTGCTCTGCCAGAGGAAGGTTGTAGATAGAATAGTCATACCATGACTTGTTGTCGGCCAATTTTGCCCGCTTATTAGCTAAGCTCATTGAGGAGGCAATAGATTTAAGAACGGAAAAACGAATGGTTGAGTTGTTACCGCCCTCTACATCAATCAAAGCATCGCCGCCACGTTGAAATACAACAAAATTCTCGGGCAATCCTTTATCACCTGTTTCGATGTTGTAGGTTTTCCAAACATTGTCCATATAGGCTTCAATCATCAAATCCGGCGCCAGAGATTTTTTGTTTTCTTCCAGCTTAAAGCCACGGACCATTCTTGACGGAATCCCTTTTATTGCCAATAAATCGCTGATGGTTTCCACCATGTCCCGAGGTGTTTTTTGCATCGGAAGATAAGATTGAACAATCGGTTCCAAAGGCACTTTGTTGAGGAACCTGATTATCTGGGCAACGTCATCGCCGTTTTCTTTTTTTGCCATGTCAATAATTTGTTTGGAAACGGCCATTCTCTGCTCTTCAAAAATAGGTTTTTTCGGGGCATTGGGTTTAGGAGCTTTGGTTTTGCCTCTGGAGTCAATGTTATCAAACAGCATAACCCGATAATAAATATCCTGCGTTTTTTTTAATTTGGGAGCTGTCAACAAAAGACGAGATGTGTTTTCGTCTTTTTTTACGGTATATCCCGAAGCGATGATGTTTTCTTCCAAAATCTTGAATTCATCACTTTTTGCCGGAGTTGTCAGACTGACTTTTATCGGATCTCCGTTGGGTTCAAAAGATATGTGAGCTTCCACTGTCCACACATCTGCGTTTTGCTTGGGAACAAAATTGAACCCCCAATATCTCACCTTATAGTAAATACTGTATCCGGCAAACAAAATTGATAAGAACAGTAAAATAGAAAGAGTAAAACGAACGGAGGCAAATTTTTTTAACATTTAAGATTCTCGATTAATTAATGAAGAGTGTTTTCAATAGACGGATCAACCATAAAACGGCCGTTGAGAACATTGCGACCGATTAAAGCTTGATAAGTAAATTTTGTGCGGTTGGCTAATGTAAATTCGGTAGTGATAACTTCGGAACCGATTTTAATAGTCATCATAACGGCAACGCGTTGTTCGTCTTCATCAATACGGCGGATATTGACTTTGCGAACAATTTTTTTCTCAAAACGATGATGTTCTTGTGTGCCATCGTGATTCAATTCAAAGGCGACCCATTTTTCACCGTCTCGTTCAAAAAAGCGCATCTCGGAAACATCAATGGACGAGGTTTCTGCACCGGTATCGATTCTTGCGGAAAAAGGAGCGCTAACCGGCAAAAAATAGATGGGTTCCACGCCGCCGATAACGGTTAACGGATGTTGAAGCGTCTGTTGCGGGATAACTTCTGTAACAGGTTGTTTTTCAGGAGTGGTCTTGCAAGAAGAAAGTATTGTTAAAGGAATGAGGATCGAAAAAACTTTTAATAAATTTGGCATAACATTTCGCAATCATTATTAATTTTCGCACAATATGACTATATATTCCCAATTTGCTGCAAATGTAAAGCTAAAATTCAACAGTAATGACAATTATTTAGATTGAAACACCAAAAGAATTATGGTAAATAAAAAGCAAAAGAGGAGAGAGAAATGGATGTTTTTGCAGAAATTGAGCAGGCAAGGAAAAAACTTATCCAAAATGCTAAAAATAAAAGGCGTGATCGTCGGGAACGACGTAGCCGGCAAATGTCTGAGAAAGCCCCTATTTTGGAGAGAATCAGACGGTTTAAGCTCAACAAATGCCTAATTTGGGGGATGACACTGACTTCATCTGCCATGAGCGCGGATGCCGCTCCGAGAGATAAGGATAACTCTGAACGTAAAGAAATTTCTGTTGATGAAGATCTGATTGCCGGAATTATGCATTTTAAGCAGGAACTTCCCAAGCTTGATATTGAAAACTTTGGCGTTCAGGTTCTTCGAGAGTATCCTGAAGTTGTGGATGAGGTGATTAGCCAACGAGCAAGCGCACGAGCCGATGAACTGATAAAAGCTTATGTGGCTGAAATGAATGCTCAGGTTGATACCTTGCAAATGTCTCGTCGCGGAACCGTGCTCCATAACAAGCGACGAACCGACGTTATCAATAATGCATCAGGCTCTTCTCGCCGAAGCGCATCGCAACTTCCTTATTGTCAGGCGACAGTGCAGACCTCATTTGTTAACTTGGCCGCTCGGTATCTTGAGTTCACGGACTTGACCTACAAGACAGGGCAACATAACGGTTTGAGTTGTTCAAGCTTTGTTAACTATATGAAGAAAACATTTCCTCAATGTGTGGTCTATACCAAGGATATTACCAAGACAATGATGGAAAAGGACGTTAACGGAAATTATAAATATGGTGCGGGAACATTGGCTTGGCAGACCAAAAAAAATGGCAAATCGATGAGCCATATGATTTCGTTTGACGGCAGGGATGAAAACGGGATGCCTTTGTATGATGCCGGCAACCGAGATATCAACGATGGCAAACATCCCAATGGCGTATCCGGATATGTTATTGACACCAGAGGTGTGCTGAAAGAGCTAGCCGTACTCTACATGCAAGATAAACGAGAGAAAGTTATTTTTGAGTGTTTGAATAACGAACGGGAGCAACTTTTTGAAATAGTGGATGGTTTGAAGAAGAAAAATCCTCAAAAATTCGCCGGTCTGGCACAAAAAATGTTTTTCCTGCCATCCGAACATGAGCTTTCCGAAAATTCTGTTGAACCGGCGGCGGAGAATATTCCGGTGTTGTCGGCGACATATATGGAAAAAATAAAGGAAATTCGCACACATAGTTAAAAATAAAGCACCTTTGCGGTGCTTTGTTTTTTTAGAAGAAAACACTGGCGCGCAACGAAAACACGGTTGCATGATCAGATTTTGTATTGCGTGCCGGATCAAAGTAGAATTGGATGTCCGGAGTGAGTGTCATCCACTTGGAAATTCCCCAAGCCCAATAGGCTTCCAGAACTTTTTCTGCATGATGACTGGTGTTTTCACCGACAGCCGTTTGATTAATCCGGTTATAAGCGCCGGCAAACCCGATTTGATCAAGGGGATTGCGATTAAGAGGGTTATTGTAGATTAAACCCAAGACATAAGAACGATCAATTTCCGCCTGATTGCCGCTAACACCGTTAATTCTTGCAAAAACGGCCCATTTTTCACCAATATCTTGACTGGCATTAAGAGACCACCCGTTGGTTGTTTGTTGTTGTTTGAAGGTGTATGGCATATTGTAGATCATGGCTGAATATTGTCCGCTCCCCAAACCTTTAAATGTTGGGGTATATGAGATGGATGCGAAACTGGCATAATGATTGTCATCAAGATGTGTGAAAACAATTCCTTTTCCATCAATGTTTGTGGCATCTTGAGCACCGATAGCGAAAGCCCATTCGTCACTGGGTGCCGCCTGAACATAACCGCCGAGTGATGCGGTCGGGTAGGTGGAGGAAGCGTTTTGCGCCAAAGCGGTATTGATAAAGTTGACTTGTTGGTTAGAGTCATAGGTTGTTCCGTCAAAATTGTAAAAAGGAAATTGTCCGATTCCTAAAGTCAGCCAGCTCATTTTTCCGGAAAACTGGTGTGTGTAGTATAATTCATTAAAAGAGTCGGTTTCCGAGGTTGAATCATTAATTCCTGTAACGACGCCGATTCGTTGTCCGATATTTTCCCCGTTGTTGCCAGAATAGCGGGTTACGCCATAAGCAATGTTAAAAGTTCCCGTTCCGTATTCATTGTGTAGAACCATCCATGTTATCGAGGGAGATACGATTGTTTGTATCGCCGCTTGTTTGCCGTTGGGTGCTCCGTATTGAGGCATATATGACACATCGACGGCATATTCCAGTCCATAATCATTGCTGAGTTTATTTTTAAAATCGCTGTATTCTTGTCCAAAATCGGTAAAAGTATGGTTCCGCATGATTTTGTTGGCTGTAGTTCGTTGTTGTCCGCTCCGAGTCTGTTTTTGAGCTGGTATGTTATCGGAAGGAACCGATTGAGCAAAAGCATTTCCTGTATAGAGAGTGAAAAGAGAGAATAACGAAAAGAATGTTGCTAGTAATATGTTTTTGCTCATAAATTTTCTCCTGACCAACTGAGTGTCTAGAATATATTCGAAAAAGCTAAAATTTAAAGAGTGAGCATTGTTTCTTTTTTTTAGACAAACAACGGTTTTTCACTTGACTTTTGTCTATATGTCGATTAACGTTTAATCATAAAATTATATTTATTAACTTATTAATCACGAACCGATATGGAACGAAAATCGAATCTCCTGATGCGTGTCGAAATACAGACACCTGAGGGAATCCAAAAAAACATCGTGGCGCTTTTGCCTTGGATTGCCGAGGCGTATGAGCTGGAGCCCCCTGTTTTGTCGTTAGACAATCAGAACCCGAAGAAACGTTACAAGCTGGTCTGGGTAATGGCTGCCCATTCCAAAGCTGACAACACCACAACCTACTTCTGCTTCTACCCGATGAAAAAGAAGTATCTTCAGCGTTCAGAAAACATGGCTACACCTCTCAACGCTTCCGGAGACATCTTTCCCAGCAAATACGGCCCGATGGAGGTTGTTGAAATCAATGGCGAACTATCTCTCCAAACCAATAATCTCTTGCTAGTGATCGAATAGTTAAATTATTAATCCACTTAACCACACTACGTAAATATGTGTTCCATTGAAACCCCTGAATGGGCAACGAACTTTATGTTCGACAAGCTCGGCAAAGACATCCGCAGACAGTATGCAGATATCAGTAACGCTCATCTGGAGCTCCTCCCTGGCCTTGAGCAACCGGCTTGGGTCATTGAACTCTACGACAGCAGAAAAGTGACCGCAATCGCAGTTCTGGAGCCCCCTTGCAAGAAGGGCCGTCGATATTTCTGCATCATCTACGATCAGACCATCCACCGCCAGCAAATCATTGACCGCAAACAGGTCTACGCCGCCCCCGTTGGTGGCTACGAAGCCCGCATTTTCTCGAATTCGCTCGAGGAAGTCTGCGTTGAATGGAGATAAACTTCTACCATTCCTCTAACAAAAGAGCTGAACAATATGTTCGGCTCTTTTGCGGTTTAAAGTGCAAAAACAGCGATTATATCATTCATAGCTCAAGTTATCATAAAGGAGAGAAGCTATGGAATTTTATTTGTTGTTATCATTTTTTGTCGTTTATTTTATTACATCTTTTGCGGTTGACAATCGCGTTTTGCGCAAAATTTGGACCTTGGCTTTTATTGCGGCCTTTGCCATTACCGGTGTTGCCATCGGTTTTATCCGCGTTAGTCAGCAAGATGTCATGATGTCTGCCGGCCAGTTGAATTGGTATTATATGCTTTACTTGTTTGGTTCTATGGCCGTTGTTTTAGGCGTATTGAATTTGTGGATGTACCGCAAGTCATTGTGGAATATTCTCTTTGGCGGTAAAGACAAAGAGACCGAAGACGATGATGACGAGGACGCATAAGATAATCATCGATTAATCATTTTTTTGCTTTTATTTCCGGCTAAAATACATTAAAAATAATGCAGGAGATAAAATGTTAAGAGTCAGTAACTTAAAATTCCCGTTAGGGTTTGATGATAAAGATTTGACGGCTGCTACGGCTAAATTATTAAAGCTGGAACAGCCGTTCAGGTCTTTTAAAATCATTCGCAAAGCGACAGATACCCGTAGTCGTAGCGCCGCGTGGACAATCTATACTGTAGATATTGAAGTTGATAATGAGGATGTTTTGCTTTCCTCCGGAGTTTGGGCATCTGTTGAGAAAGTTTCTTCGCCGGAAAAACTGCCGCGGATTATCATGACAAAATCAAAACCGCGTCCGATAATCATCGGTAGTGGACCGGCAGGGATGTTTGCCGGTCTGGTTTTGGCGGAAGCAGGGCTGTGTCCGTTAATTTTGGAGCGGGGAAAAGCGGTTCCCGAGCGTCAAAAAGATGTCGAGCATTTTTGGCACCAACGCCAATTAAATCCTGAGTCCAATGTTCAGTTCGGCGAGGGCGGAGCCGGAACATTTTCTGACGGAAAGTTAATGAGCGGCATAAAAAAAGATGCCGTTACGGCAAAAGTTTTTGAAGAGCTTGTCGCCGCCGGAGCACCGGAAGATATTTTATATCTTGCCAAGCCGCATTTGGGAACGGATAAGTTATACCATATTGTCCAGAATATACGAGCCAAAATAACTCGTTTAGGCGGAGAATATCGCTTTGAGCATCGTTTGGAAGATATTGTTGTCAAAGATGATGAGTTGCAGGCGATAAAAGTTAAAACCCCTGCGGGACTGGAGGAAATACCTTGTTCAAAATTAATTTTGGCTATCGGACACAGTGCCAGAGACACTTTTGAAATGTTGTATAAGCGACAACTTCCCATGGTTCAAAAGGTTTTTTCTGTCGGAGCGCGAATTGAACATCGACAGTCTGCGATAAATAAAGCGCTACAGCATAATTTTTCCGAACATCCGGCATTAGGGGCAGCGGATTATAAATTGTCTGTTCATTTACCCAACGGACGTTCGGCTTATACATTTTGCATGTGCCCGGGGGGTGTTGTGGTCGCCGCGGCTTCTGAAGACGGACGGTTGGTCACCAACGGTATGAGTTATTATGCACGCGATAAACAAAATGCCAATTCTGCGCTTTTGGTCGGTGTAACGTCGGAAGACTTTGGGGGAAATCACCCCTTACAAGGAATGTATCTTCAACGAAAACTTGAAGAAACGGCTTTTGCGCTGGGCGGAAAAAACTATCAGGCACCGGCACAAAAAGTTGGGGATTTGTTGAAACAATTACCGTCAAAAAGCATGGGAGAGGTGATGCCGAGCTATTCTTGCGGTGTTGTTCCGACAGACATGTCATTACTGTTTCCTGATAAGATAACGGAAACTTTGCGCTTGGCGATTGTGGAGATGGATAAAAAACTACACGGTTTTGCTGATGCACAAGCGGTTTTGACGGGAGTTGAGACCAGAAGTTCATCTCCAATAAGAATGTTACGGGACGGCAATAATCAAAGCCCGATTAAAGGTATTTATCCCAGCGGCGAAGGGGCGGGGTATGCCGGCGGAATAGTCTCTGCTGCTGCCGATGGTATTAAAACCGCGTTAAATCTATATGCTGAGGTTGAATAAGCGACTAATGGTTATAGTTTAAATAAAAAAGAAAAGGGAGGTAAAAATGGAAGAAAAGATTAATTTGGAATGCGGACATCATCATAAACACGGCTGTCGGAAAGGAAAAATTCTGGCATCGGCTTTGCTGGCAGCCGGTGTTGCTTTGGGTGGATTTTTTCCGGGATATTATTACTATCAGGCTAAAGTCAATTCAAATTTTGTAACCGTTAAGGGCTTGGCGGAAATGGATGTTAAGGCCGATTTGGCAATCTGGAAACTGAAATTTGTTGTCACCGGAAACAGTTTGCAAAGCACTCAACAGGAAATTTCACGTCAGCGCGGTTTGATTTATACTTTTTTGGCCAAGCAAGGAATTTCAGCTGATCAGGTAACGGAAGATCGGGTTGAAACAAACGACCTGTTGGCCAATCCGTATCGTAGCAATAACGATATGAATTTCCGTTTCATCGTCAGTCAGACTTTGACCGTGCGTTCATCGGATGTTGAAACCATTGATAAGGCTTTGCGTCAAAATGGTGAATTGGTTGCGCAAGGAATTATCTTTGACAGTCAGTCATATGGTTCGCCTGTTTCTTATATTTTTACGGATTTGAATAAAATTAAACCGCAAATGTTGGAAGAGGCGACTAAAAATGCCGCCGCGGCCGCTGATGAATTTGCCAAGAGTTCCGGAAGCAAGGTTGGCCGCATTCGTCGAGCCAGCCAAGGTGTTTTCTCAATTTTGCCGAGGGATGAAACCGACGGAATGCAAACACAGTTTATTAATAAAAAGGTACGAGTTGTTTCAACAATTGAATATTGGTTGGAATAATAAAATAATAAGGGGCAAAAGCCCCTTTACTTTTATAAAAAAACATTTAATTTAAAAGCATATAATTATTATTGTCAAACTATAAACAAATCAGTATGTCTCCTCCAAGGAAAGATCCGTTCGCTAATGTTTTTGAAGCTGTGCAGGCTGTGGTAACATTAACATTTGTCTGCTTTTCAACATTGTTAGTTTTCATTTCAGATAAATGCTCGTCTGCATGTAGACTGATATTTATCGTTATCATGTGTTCGGCAATAGCTTTAATAAGCTTTTTCCTGACCAAGAAATGGAAACTCTCCACAGTTTTGTGGTATTTAATCATCTCGATATTTCTGGCTATAGGCCTTTTCTTGATGGTCTAATCAAAAAAAACACCCCAAACAAAAAGGGGTGTTTTTTTATTGTCTGATAAGTTAAGCGATTTTCAGAAGACCGTGTTTCTTTTTACCCTGTGACAATTTAACTTGACCGTCAATCATATCTTGTGTGCTGATGACATAGTTTTCATCGCTGACAATTTTATCGTTGATTTTTAAGCCGTTTTGTTTAATTAAACGACGGGCTTCGCCTTTGCTGGCCACAAAACCAAGCTGTAAAAAGGCATCCAAAACACCGATATTGCCATTAGCTTCAATTGTCGGCAAATCACCGCCGGCCGCACCTTTTTCAAACAGGCTGATGGCAGTTTCTTGCGCTTTGCGGGCTTCTTCTTCGCCGCGACAAATTTTTGTAGCTTCCAAAGCCAAAATCTTTTTAGCCTCGTTAATTTCTTGATCTTTCAGAGCTTCCAAGCGGCGAATTTCATCCATCGGCAGATCCGTATAAATCCGCAGACATTTTCCGACTTCGGCATCTCCGATATTGCGGAAATATTGATAATAATCATAAGTCGGCAATTTTTCTTCATTAATCCAAACGGCATTTCCTTCGGATTTGCCCATTTTTTTACCGTTTGAGTCTGTGATAATCGGGCTGGTGAAGCCGAATAACTCAACATCATATTTGCGCCGTCCGAGTTCTGTTCCTGATGTGATATTGCCCCATTGGTCAGAACCGGCAATTTGCGCCCGACAACCATATTTTTGGTACAATTCGCAAAAATCATACCCCTGTAACAACATGTAGTTGAATTCGAGGAAAGACATTGGTTGTTCACGTTCCAGACGGGTTTTGACACTATCCATGGTCAACATGCGGTTGACAGAATAATATGTGCCGATATCGCGCAAAAATGACAGATAATTGATATCTTTGAACCAATCCCAGTTGTCCACCATCAAGGCATCATTCGCTCCGTTTCCGAATGTCAGGAATTTTCCGAATGATTTTTTCAGGCCTTTGATGTTTTCAGCCAAGACTTCTTCAGTCAAAAACGGACGCAATTTGTCTTTGCCGGACGGATCCCCAATACGCGCAGTGGCTCCGCCGACCAGAGTCAACGGCTTATGACCGCATTTCTGAAACCAGCGCATCATCATCAGAGGAACGATGTGGCCGACATGGAGGCTGTCGCCGGTCGGGTCGGAGCCCAGATAACCCACAGCCGGCTTTCCGCTTTTTTCGCACTCATACAAATAATCATCAAAACCGTTTTCGTTTGTGCATTGATTGTAAAAGCCGCGTTCGACCATAATATTAATAAACTGTGACTTAAATTTGCTCATTTTTCTATCCTTTGATTATAACCAAATGTTAACGCATAATACCATATAATTCCGACAATGCAATAAAGGAGTATTTTTTTTTATGGATTTAATCAAGGCGCAACGTATTTTAGGTGTTTCGGGAAGCTTGGCGTTGGATGGTGTCGAGGCAGCGGTCATATCAACCGATGGTGTTGACGTCTTTGATGTCGGGGCGGCGGTTAATGTTCCGTATGACGATGACTTACTGGAAAAACTACGCCGATTGCAAGGAAAACGCCGAGAAGAAATTGCCGATGATGTGTATTTTGAGGCCGATGAAGCATTGACAGATTTTTATGCTTCGGTGATTCAAGACTTTATTGCTGACTATGACGAAAAAATTGATGTAATCGCTTTTGCCGGTCACATCTTATACCTCAATCCTCAAGAACACTATATTAGCTCTATCGGTAATGCGGCAAAATTGGCTGAGAAGACCGGAATTAAGGTTGTTAGTCGTTTTTCACAGGCTGATATGCTGGCCGGAGGTTGCGGAGCGCCGCTAACCGCCGTTTATCATGCTTTTTTGGGGGCAAATTTGGAAAAGCCTGTTTGTTTTTTAGATATTGGCGGTATCAGCAGTTTGACATGGTTGGGCGACAACGGAGAGATGTTGGCTTTTGACATTGGCCCAGGACTGGCTCCGGTAAACGATTGGGTTCTGAAACACGGGGGAATGCAAATGGACTATAACGGCAGTCTGGCCGTCACCGGACAAGTCGATACACGTATTCTCTCAACCTTGATGAAGCATAAGTTTTTGGCATTATACCCGCCTAAGGCGGCAGATAGAGATACATTTAAGGAAAAGTGTGAACATTTGGAAGGTTTGTCTTTGAGTGACGGTGCGGCAACCTCAACCGCTTTCATTGCAGAAGCCGTTGCTTATTCTTTGGCGATATATGTGCCGGAAATGCCCAAAAAAATGGTTGTTTGTGGTATTGGAGCGCAAAACCCGACATTGTTACGTTTTCTGCGACAACGTCTTCAGGGGATGGATGTTATTAATTCTGCGGAAGAAGGATGGAAGCCGGAAGCTGTTGAAGCTCAGGCATATGCTTTTATCGCGGCTCGCCGGTTGTACAATCTTCCCATCTCTTATCCGTTAACAACCGGTGTGCCGGAGCCGATGGTTTGTGGCGAAATTTTTTAAAATAAATATTGACAAAAAAAATAATCGTGTTATGACATCAACATCATTAAAAACTTTTAAGATATTATTAAAAGAACACATATATTTACGTGTGTATACAATAGCTTCAAAAACTTGCTGAAAAAGATCTGCATCGGTTTAGCCATACGGTGACGGATATCTTTTTTGCGTAGAGCAATACAAACTTTGTGAAAAGTTCTGTTGTTCTGTAATTTCGTTTTTTTGAAACACCCGCTTTGAGAAAAGCCGGTGTTTTTTCTTTTTAAAGGTTGCAAATTTTACAATTGACTCGCCGACATTCCTGTATTAAATTAACTGCAGTTTTTTATTAAAGGCTTTTTTTTGTTATGTGCAGTTTTTACATAAATATTCCTTTCATTATTATCCCTTAGGGGATATACTTTTTCGCACATAATCATCAACTTTTTCCAATAAAATCAATCTGTAAAATTAAGGTATTGCGCCAATGACTAAACATTATGCCGATGTTAAGGCAAAACCAGACTTCGTTGAAGTCGAAAAAGAAATTCTCAAATTTTGGGAAGATAACAACACTTTTGAAAAATCTGTTCACAATCGCGACGGTGCCGCAGAGTTCGTTTTTTATGACGGCCCTCCTTTTGCCAACGGCACACCGCACTATGGGCACATTATGGTGTCGTATGTCAAAGATGTTGTCGCTCGTTTTCAAACCATGAACGGCAAAAAGGTTGAGCGTCGTTTAGGGTGGGACTGTCACGGTTTGCCGGCGGAAATGTCAGCCGAAAAACAATTGGGCGTATCCGGTCGTAAACAGATTGAAGAATTTGGTGTTGAAAAGTTTAATGATTTCTGCCGTTCCGATGTTTTGAAATATTCCGGTATCTGGGTTGGTATGTTTAAGCGTATCGGCCGCTGGGTTGATTTTAGCCATGATTACAAAACCATGGATTTGCCGTTTATGGAAAGTGTCATCAGTAACTTCAAGCAACTTTATGACAAAGGGTTGGTTTATGAAGATTATCGTGTGCTTCCTTATTCATGGGCGGCAGAAACCCCGTTATCCAACTTTGAAGTCAATCAAGGATATCAGGACAAGACGGATAACGCCATTACGGTTATGTTCAAGCTTGAAAACGGTATGAATATTTTAGTTTGGACAACCACACCGTGGACCTTGCCTTCAAACCTGATGTTGGCCGTCGGTAATGATATTGACTATTCAATCATGCAGGAAGGCAATGACAAATATGTTATTGGTACTGCGTTGAAAGGGCGCTACAAAAAACAACTCGAAAATGCCCAAGAAGTCGGAACCTTAAAAGGTAAAGACTTGGTCGGTATGAGCTATGAACCGATGTTTCCATACTTCAAACACCTGAAAGAGCAGGGAGCGTTTAAAGTATTGTCCGGTGAATTCGTCTCTACCGAAGACGGTACCGGTGTCGTTCATATCGCCCCCGGTTTCGGACAAGACGACTTTGATGCCTGCCGCGCATATGATGAAAACTTCCCCGTTGTTTGTCCTGTGGATGAGGCCGGCAAGTTTACGGCTGAAGTTCCTGATTATCAGGGCGTACAGGTTTTTGAGACTAATGAACCGATTATGCAATTGTTGAAAGAACGTGGCATTTTAGTGAAAAAGGAACAATACACTCACTCTTATCCGTTCTGCTGGCGTACAGATACACCGTTGATGTATAAGGCGATGTCTTCTTGGTTTGTTAAGGTAACGGATTTTCGTGATGAAATGGTCGCCAACAATCAGCAGATTAATTGGGTTCCGGGGCATATTAAAGACGGACGTTTCGGCAAATGGCTGGAAGGTGCTCGCGACTGGTCAATTTCTCGCAATCGCTTCTGGGGAACGCCGATTCCCGTTTGGAAATCTGATAATCCGAAGTTCCCTCGTGTTGATGTATTTGGTTCTGTTGCCGAGATTAAAGAAAAAACCGGCATCGAAGTCACCAATCTGCATAAACCTTATATTGACGATGTTGTTTATCCCAATCCGGATGATCCGTCAGGTCAAACAATGATGCGTCGTGTCGGAGATGTTTTTGACTGTTGGTTCGAATCAGGTTCAATGCCGTATGCTCAAATTCACTATCCGTTTGAAAACAAAGAATGGTTTGAAAATCACTTCCCTGCGGATTTCATTGTGGAGGCAATAGACCAAACGCGTGGTTGGTTTTATACCTTGACCGTGTTGTCAACGGCATTACATAATCGTCCGGCGTTCAAAAATTGTATTTGTACCGGTTTATTGATGGCCGAAGGCGGACAGAAACTCTCCAAGCGTCTGAAGAATTATCCTGACCCGAATGAGGTTTTGGATAATATCGGTTCTGATGCGTTGCGTTGGTTCTTGGTTTCTTCACCGGTTTTGAAAGGCGGAAATTTGGCTGTCGATAAAGAAGGAAAAGAAATCGCCAAGGCCGCTCGTGTGGCTTTGATACCGTTGTGGAACGCTTTCTACTTCTTCACATTATATGCCAATGCCGAGGAATACAAGGCTAAGGAAATCAGTGTTTCGAGCGAGGCGATTGACAACTACATTCTTTCCAAGTTGAAACATCTGCGTGACGTTGTTAAGCAAGGGCTTGAAACCTATGATGTTTCTATGGCCACCAATGAAATCGCCGCGTTTATGGAGATTCTGAACAACTGGTATATCCGCCGTACACGTGACCGTTTCTGGGAAGGTGATGCTCAAGCATTTGACACGCTTTACACTGTTTTGGTTAATGTGGCTAAGATTGCCGCGCCGTTGATGCCGTTTGTCAGCGAATATATGTTCAAAAACCTGACCGGCGAAGAATCTGTTCATTTGACCGATTATCCGCAGTTGGGTAATATTGTGTATGATAAGAAATTGGTTGATGCTATGGATTTTGTTCAGGATTTGTGTTCAACCGCAAAATTCATCCGTGAAGAGAAAAATCTGCGCAACCGCTTGCCATTGAGCAGTCTGACGGTTATCGGCGTAGAACTTGACGCCGCTTATCAAGAAATCGTTAAAGACGAGTTGAATGTTAAAGCTGTTAAGTTTGACAATGATTTAGCCAATTATGCCACCAAGACGGTTTATCTTTATACACCGCTGTTGGGTAAGGCGTTGGGCAAGGATATGGGTGCCGTTATGGGCGCCTATAAACAAGGACAATGGCAGTTGAACAATGACGGTACGTTGTCCATTGCCGGCAAAACTTTGACACCAGATTTGTTTGAGGTTCGTCTGGATATGAAAGACGGTGTTGCCGGCAAGGCTTTTGCCGATAACAAAGCCGTCGTTACTTTAGACACCAACCTGACCGAAGAGTTGAAACGCGAAGGTATGGCTCGAGATTTTGTTCGCTTGGTTCAAACAATGCGTAAAGATAAAGATTTTAACATTTCTGATCGCATTGAACTGTGCTATGCAACATCAGATGCCGAATTGGCAAAAGCTTTGCAAGAAAACAAGGCCTATATTTCTGATCAGGTTTTGGCAATTAAGATTAGTGAGGGCTGTGCAAACGGAACCGATGCTGATATTGAAGGGGCTAAAATAACCTTTGATGCCAAAGTGTGTGACGTTAAAGTCGCCTAACCTTATTAATGTACGTAAAAACGGCTCTATAAAAATAGAGCCGTTTTTTTTGAATAAGAAATAATATATCAGCGTAAAAAATCCTCGGGATAAATCCACCCGAGGACTTCGTTTAATCAGAATTTACCAACAATTGTTGCATCGTAAACGATTGCCGAATGTCATGGCACCTTGTTCGCAAACCGGCTGAAGCGTTTTGTAAGCATCAATACTAGGTGTGGAACAATTAACTGTTACACCAGCTTCACCAGGTTCGGAAACAGAGAATTGTCCTATAGTATATGAGTATGTGCCACTGAAGTTAATTGTTGTTCCTGTATTGCTACCGATGGTGTTGTTTATATCAAAGTCAATGAAAGATCCTCCCGCCGCAAAAGACACGCTTGGAGTCTCATCCGTAATCACCGAACCAAAGTTAACCGGTAAATGAAAATTCCAGTCAGCTCTTTTTGGATAAAAGCTTCCACTAACGGACGTTCTTGAATTAACGCAAGATACATTAATAGAAGAAGCATTGTAAATATTCACAGTACCACTGTAAATTGCGGTTGTGGCTCCGCTTTCTAACTGAACGTTTCCTAAGACATAAATCTCTCTTTTTCCGGCATTCAGAGCGGCAGTCATTTCTTCTGTACTTGTGACCAGCGTTTTTCCCTGTTTTTGGGCAAACTCAGCGCACATCTCATTTCTGTCACAACGATCTGGATCTTTGGCCAGTTCGGCATATTCTCTCGGATCAATAAACAAGATAGCCTGCATTTGTGATGAAGAGGAGATTTGACCGGTAGAACCGCCAACGGGACCATTGGTTGACGTGTTTCCTGTGCGTCCGGATTTGAAAGCGCAGGGGAAGTTACCGAGAGCCGCATAAGACAGCCAATAATTTACATTATCTCCGTAATAAAACTCCTCAGTAACAGCCGCATTTTCAGAGAGTTTCTGCATCAATCTGATTCTGCAATTTTCTTTTTTCATATCTAAAGCATACATTTCTGAAGATGTCGGAACGTACCAGATGCCCTTTCTGTCAAGGATATCTAAGCCCATTTGTCCTTTAGTCGTAGCACATCCCAGATATTCACGGTTGATTATACGAGTTCTGGAGAGAGCTTCTTGGAAGATATTAACCTGTTGAATCTGATCTTCCTCGCCGGCTTCATCTTCTGCACCGCGTTTGAGAGCGCATTGTGTTGTGCGAGGTCCATACGCATATACAGTCATCGTTGGATTATTAAGGCTACAACCGTATGAATCATTCCGTTCGGCAAGGGTTTTTACTTCCGCACAAGTATAATAGTTTGTCTCTGTGAAAGCATGAGCGGCATTAAGTTGTACTGCTTTACTCCAATAATTGCTGTTTGTTCTTGTCAAGGAGTGAATTCCGACGGCAAACCAATTATCATCATCAAGAACAATAGCCAGAGGTGTTTTATCCAAAACAAGGTTTCTGCAGGTCGAACCATCGGTATAAAGAATATCATCAGGCCTCATAGCATCTGCGTCATCACAATAAGAGGCGGCAACATCCATACAACATTCCGAACCGGCTCTACTGTTGCTGAGATTACCGTTGCTGTCTATACATACCTGATAAACATCGTTCTCATCAATATCTTCACATTGATAACAAATAGTTCCTGCTTCATTAGATATTCTGCCTGTTTGTTTTTGTGAAAGTGAGCAAGCAGTCTTGGTGTAACCGGTCGGACAAGTGTCATCATTGGCGACACAAGCATTACCGGATAATTTGTATCCATTATTACACTCAAATTTGTATCTTGTCACTTTTTCTGATCCGCAACCGGTACTGCATTCACTCGTCTTGGTGGCATTTGCCGGA
>CAMRWU010000004.1 GCA_947054505.1 uncultured Pseudomonadota bacterium
AATAGTACTAAACTCCAATCTCTAGTTTAGCAAAGATACCACAAAGTGTCAACAACTTGTTGCGGTGGGAGGACAAAAATAAAAAACTCCGATTATTTCTAATCGGAGTTCAAAATGTTCATAAGAAAAATCTTATTTTTTTACTTTACCATCCAAGCCATATTTAGTTACTTTGGCTTTTGTTGATAAATCTTTGAAAACAGTTGATGCCGCACTTTGTGACAACATAGCTTTAAGCTGAGGTTCAACTTTTTCCAAAGGTAACGGTTTGGCATCGCGGGCATCTTCAACCAAAATGACATGATAACCGAATTGTGTTTTGACCGGAGTCTGCGAATATTCGCCTTTTTTCATAGAGAAAGCGGCATCGCCGAACTCAGGAACCATAATATTCTTTGTAAAATAACCGAGATCAGCCGGTTCTTTAGAATATTCTTTGGCTAATTTATCAAAATTTCCGCCTTTTTTCAGTTTGGCAATAACCTCTTTAGCCTTATCTTCAGAGTCGACTAAAATATGCTTGGCCTTAACTTCTTTTTCAGCCTTGAAAGATTTTTTATAATCATCATAAACCTTATTGATTTCGGCTTTGCTGACATTTTTATCGATTTGTTTTTCAAGATAAATTTTACGGGCTAAATCTTCCTTGGCAATTTTTAACTGTAGTTTATATTCGGGAGTATCTTCGATTTTTGCAGCTTTAGCGGCCTGATAAACCATTTTTCCGTTAACAAAAACATCAAGTGTCTTGTCATAAAATTCCTTGAACGGAACTTTTTCTTTAACAGCCAGATTGCTGTTATAGGCTTCTTTGATTTCGGCAACGGTAATGTTTTCACCGTTAACAACGGCGGCAACACCGTCTTTTCCTTCCGCCAAAACATTGCCGGCATTGAGGGTCAACATGCCCATAATAGCCAGAGCGATATATTTCTTCTGCATAAATATTCTCCTTTGTTAAAGAAATTGTCTGTGATTGTTATATAATAAAATTGATTATATTTCCAATGTTATTTTTTACGGCGTTTATAACTTTATATCAGTGTCTTGACTTCTGGATGTTAAAACACTAAATGTAGACTAATGAATATATTTAAGTAAGGAAAAAAAACACATGATAGGCGCAATCGCACGCAAAATTTTTGGCAGTGCCAACGACAGATATATTAAAAGATTAAGCAAAACCGTCCAACGTATTAATGCTTTAGAACCCTCCATAACCCCTTTGACTGATGAGGAATTGCGGAATAAAACCGAAGAGTTTCGCAAACGCTTGAAAGAAGGGGAAACCTTGGATGACATTCTTCCGGAAGCCTTTGCGGTTGTTCGTGAAGCCGCCAAAAGAACCTTGGGTCAGCGTCATTATGATGTTCAGCTTGTCGGTGGTATTGTTTTGCACCGTGGACAGATTGCCGAAATGAAAACCGGTGAAGGTAAAACCTTGGTTGCTACATTGGCCGCTTATCTGAATGCTTTGGAAGGAAAGGGCGTTCACATTGTAACGGTTAATGATTATTTGGCTAAGCGTGACGCGGAATGGATGGGACAAGTATACCGTTTTTTGGGTATGACTGTTGACTATATTATTCATGAAAAAGATGATGATGCCCGCCGTGCCGCCTATAACAGTGACATTATATATGCCACCAATAACGAACTGGGCTTTGACTATCTGCGGGATAATATGAAGTTTAGCCTCAAAGAGATGGTTCAGCGGCCGTTTAACTTTGCTATTGTCGATGAAGTCGATTCTATTTTGATTGACGAAGCCAGAACGCCGTTGATTATCTCCGGTGCCGCAGAGGATAGTTCTGAAAAATATATTTTGGTCAACAAAATTATTCCGTTTTTGGTGGACAGCGACTATGAAAAGGATGAAAAAGCCCGTAGTGTGACTTTGACCGAAAGCGGTATGACACATGTTGAAGCCTTGTTGAAAGATGTGGGACTGATTAAAGAGGGCGGTCTGTATGATATCGCCAACGTCAGCTTGGTTCATCACGTCAATCAGGCTTTGCGTGCGCACAAAATGCATATCCGTGATGTTGACTATATTGTAAAGAATGACAAGGTTGTCATTATTGATGAGTTTACCGGCCGTATGATGGAGGGACGTCGCTATTCTGACGGTTTGCATCAGGCGATTGAAGCCAAAGAAGGCGTGACGATTCAGTCAGAGAACCAAACCTTAGCTTCAATCACGTTCCAAAACTATTTCCGCCAGTATCCGAAATTGTCGGGTATGACGGGTACAGCTATGACCGAAGAAGCCGAATTCGGTGATATTTACAATTTGTGCTGTGTTGAAATTCCGACCAACAGAGGGATTCAACGTCAGGATCTGCACGATGAAATTTATCGGACGGAAAAAGAAAAATACGAAGCGATTATCAAAACTATTCTTGAATGTCATGAAAAAGGACAGCCGGTTTTGGTCGGTACAACATCTATCGAAAAATCTGAGCTGGTTGCCGACTTGTTGCGTTCCAAATCCAAAGTCAAGTTTGAGGTTTTGAATGCTCGTCACCACGAAAGAGAAGCATCCATCGTTGCACAAGCCGGTGTTCCGGGAGCCATTACCATTGCGACTAATATGGCCGGTCGCGGAACGGATATTCAGCTTGGCGGTAACGTGGACATGCATTTGAAAGAAATACTCAAAGGGGATGAAACCGAAGAGCAAATCGCCGAGCTGCGTGAAAAAATCAAGAAGAAAGTCGAAGAAGATAAGCAAAAGGTTTTGGCCGCCGGTGGTTTGTGCATTATCGGTACCGAGCGCCATGAAAGCCGTCGCATTGATAACCAATTACGTGGTCGTGCCGGTCGTCAGGGTGACCCCGGAACCTCCAAGTTCTATTTGTCTTTGCAAGATGACCTGATGCGTATTTTCGGTTCGGAAAGAATGTCTGTGATGTTGCAGCGTTTAGGCTTGCCTGAAGGTGAGGCGTTGGTTCACCCATGGATTAGCAAGGCTTTGGAAAAAGCTCAGCAAAAGGTTGAGGAGCGTAACTTTGACATTCGTAAAAACCTGCTCAAATATGACAACGTGATGAATGATCAGCGTAAGGTTATTTATGAACAACGCAAAGAACTGATGGAAGCTGATGATGTTTCCGACACAATTCTTGATATGCGCCATGAACAGATTCGTTCTGCTATTGCTCGCAATATTCAATATGGTTCATCGCCTAAAGAATGGCCGGTTGAAGCTTTGCAACAGGAACTTGCCCGTATGACCGGTATCATTTTGCCGATAGCGGAATGGAGCAATGAACCGGAAATGGAATATGAAAAACTTGAAGAACGAGTTCTTGACGCGGTTGATAGTCATGTTGCCACTAAAAATCAAGATGTTCCGGCGGAGATTATGCGTTTGGTTGAAAAATCCGTTTTGTTACAGGAACTGGACGGTTTGTGGAAAGACCATATCGCCACTTTGGATTATATGCGCCATACGATTGTTTTGCGTGCTTATGGTCAGAAAGATCCGTTGAATGAATATAAGAAAGAGGCGTTTAATCTGTTTTCTGATATGCTCAATCAATTAGGAGAAAAGGTGACATTTATCTTGTTGCGTACGGTTATTCAAAATAATTCTGCCGACACGTTGCAAAATCAAACGCCGCGGCATAAAAATGTTCAGGAAATTCACGAAACGCCTGACGCCGTTGTCGGTAATAATGCTGATACAGACGCCGAAAAAGCGGCGCCTTTCCAATATAATAAAGGAAGTGTTGACCCGAACAATCCCGCAACTTGGGGAAAAGTCTCAAGAAACGACTTGTGTCCCTGCGGCAGCGGTAAAAAATATAAACACTGTCACGGACAGGTTTAATAAAAAAAGTCCCTCTCAAACGAGAGGGATTTTTTTTATTTTTGTCCTCTGTGTTTGATGCATTGTTGACTAATGCTGAAATATGTGATATAGTGAAAAAAGTTCCGGAACTATAGCATTTAGAGGTACAGCATGAAAAAATTATTGGCGATGTATATTTGTGTTTCAGCCTTGGTTTACGGCTTTAATGCAAAAGCTTCTGGTTTGGATATGCCTCCTTTAGATAATTCACACACACAATTCAGCTTAGTTCCGGAATCTGTTGTTGACAACAGTTCTTCTTATCAAATTGCAAGAACTTATTTTATGCCCGATTATCAACGCAATTTGCTTGGCAGGCAAACAAGAAACCGTGTTAACGACGGTGGTCGAGATGCTGCCAACAGACAATGTGAGACCTATGGAAAGAAAGGAAGTTGCCCGTCTCCGAAGGTTGGAACCGGCGTAACACATCCTATTCCGGGGTTGACGTGTTATGCAAACTGCTTATGCCCGGCTGATTATAAGTATCGGACGGTGTCTTCCGTGGCATCTTATTTAGACGGACACTCGGTTTCCTTTTGCGACACCAGCTGCGGTGCTATTGCCGGCGGCAATACATGTACAACCGGTAATATTACGCTCTATCAGACATGTACTTGTCCGAAAGGATACACCTTGCAAGGTAGCTGTTGTCTTAAGAAGAGTTGTTCTGAATATAACTCTGCTTATAGGGATGATATTCCTAATGGTTATAAATGCACAACGGTGTCTTCATCTCAGGTTGACGGCTTAACCTGTTACAAAGACTGCACTCTGAAAACCTGCGCTGATTACGGATATCTGGCGTCAAAACCGGCTAAAAAAGCTTGTTCGACTGCGACACCGCGCAGCGGATTGACTTGTTATTATAACTGTAAATCGTGTTCGGAATACAGTAGCGCTTATAAAGAAGAAATCCCTGCTGATAATAAATGCACACAAGTTACGGCAAACACCGTTGGTGGTTTGACTTGTTATAAAGATTGCAAACTGAAAAGTTGTACGGACTATAACAGTTCTTATAAAACATCTATTCCTGATGGTTATAAATGTGACAAAGTGACAGCAAGCACTGTCGGCGGTTTGAATTGTTATCAAAATTGCACACTGAAAAGCTGCACGGATTATAACAGCTCGTATAAAACAACCATTCCGGCAGACAATAAATGCACGACGGTTACGCCGAGAAGCGGATTAACCTGTTATAAAGATTGCAGTTTGAAAGGCTGTACGGATTATGGTTATGTTGCCTCTATCCCAAGCGGACAATCTTGCACATCAGTTACACCAAGAAGCGGCTTAACCTGTTACAAGGATTGTAAATCTGCCGGATACCAGAAAGTCGTTATTCCGTATTCGGGAAATAGTATTTTTGCTAATGATGGTCCAAATTTTTTTGATGATGGTGTTAACTCTGTTGGTAGTATAGGAAGCTGTAAATTTTATGGTTATTGTGACTGGGATGAGGCACTAAATGGTGCCGATCCGACCACAGGCAGATGGCATGGAAGTATGGTAGGACGTCGCAATAGTGAAGATGGAACCTGGGAAATATACTTTACCGGTGGTGTTTGCTACGTTGAAGCAACAAAAGCAGATGGAACTGTTGAAGAAAAAACATTCTACTTAGAAGGAATCTGCAGCGGTATTTCAGAAAGTTATCTTACGTATTTTCAACGAGCGAAAGCCAATGCCATTTGTCAGGACCAGCTTAATCATTTCAACAGCGGAAATACCGCAGGAAGTTATGAAATTCCATACAGTACAGACCAAGAGGTTTTGTGCAACAGTATGAAATAGATAATTAACACACAAAACCCCGAGGTGAATTTATCCTCGGGGTTTTATTGTTATTGAAAAATTTTCAGCTAAATAACCTGTTCTCTGGTTTTGCTGAAAACAACTTTCGGAAAATCTTCTTTGGTTTTGTTCAAATGCCAAGCATTGCGTGCTAAAAATACCTTAGCGCCGTCATGGTCATCAGCAATGTTCATCTGGTTGGCATCCATAAATTTCTTCATTTCCGTTTTATCGTCACAATTGATCCAGCGGGCTGTGAAATATTGCGTTGGTTCAAACATAACCGGTAAACCAAATTCATTTTTAATACGATCAGCCATAACCTCAAATTGCAAAATACCGACCACGCCGACAATCCATTCTGCCCCGATAACCGGCTTGAAAATGCTGGCGCCGCCTTCTTCGGCGATTTGCTTCAAGGCATCACCAAGGTGCTTAGACTTCAGCGGATCAAGAGCTCGAACAGATTTCAACAACTCAGGAGCAAAACTCGGGATACCCGTAAAATTGATTTTTTCACCTTCGCTCAATGTATCGCCGATACGCAGTTGTCCGTGATTGGGAATACCGATAATATCTCCGGCATAAGCGTCTTCCGCCAATTCACGTTCCTGAGCCAGAAACATAACCGGTGTCGGAACTTTAATTTCCTTGCCGGTACGAACTTGCAAGAGTTTCATTCCGCGTTTGAAGTGTCCGGAACAAATGCGCATAAAGGCAATTCGGTCACGGTGTTTGGGATCCATGTTGGCTTGAATTTTGAAGATAAAGCCACTGACTTTGTTTTCTTCCGGTTTAACTTCTCGTTCTTTTGCCGGTTGTGGACGCGGAGTTGGCGCCATATTATGCAAGCCTTTCAAAACTTCACGAACACCAAAATTATTAATCGCACTACCAAAAAAGACCGGTGTCAATGTTCCTTGGCGATAAGCATCCAAGTCAAAAGCCGGACACAATTCTTTTATCATTTCGACATCTTCACGTAGCTTAGCGGCCATATGCGCCGGAAGCAGTTTGTCAAGTTTTTCGTCATCCAAACCTTTGCAGGTTTCAATCGTGGCATTGATTTGCGATTTGTCACCGGTTTTGTTCATCAAAATCAATTGGTCGTTAATCAGGTCATAACATCCCATAAAATTGCGTCCCATACCGATAGGCCAGCTTGCCGGCGTGACGTCAAGAGCCAACGTGCGTTCAATCTCGTCAAGCAAAGCAAAAGGATCTTGTCCTTCACGGTCAAGTTTGTTGATAAATGTGATAATCGGCACATCACGCAAGCGGCAAACCTCAAACAGCTTTTTTGTTTGGCTTTCAATACCTTTGGCAGAATCCAAAACCATGATGGCAGAGTCAACCGCCGTCAAAACGCGATAAGTATCTTCGGAAAAGTCTTCGTGCCCCGGCGTATCTAACAGGTTGAAGGTAATGCCTTCGTATTCAAAATTCATAACCGAGGAGGCAACGGAGATACCGCGTTCTTGTTCAACTTTCATCCAGTCTGAACGGGCATGACGATTTTCACCGCGTGCTTTAACCGCACCGGCTTGTTGAATGGCACCGCCGAACAGCAACAGTTTTTCGGTCAAAGTTGTTTTACCGGCATCGGGGTGAGAGATTATCGCAAATGTTTTGCGAATGTTAGGCGTATTTTCAGGCATTTGTCGCTCTTTAATTAATTGATTTTATAAGTTATCTGCTTTTTACACAAAAAAAAGCGCAGTTTCAAGGTTTAATTGCAAAAAACTGACTCAAAACCTGAATGCGCTTTTATAAAACAGCTAAAATGGACTGCTGACATTGGGAACGGGAGCCGAAGATGCCGGAACCGGAACAATAGAAGCCGGTGCTTTTGCATCTGAAACGGATACCGGTTGCAATCCCTGCGGAAAAGTAACTGTTTCCACCGTGTTAATTTGTACTTGCGGAGCCGGAAGGGCTTCAACAGCCTGTTCTTCTTTAACAGTAGCAACTTCTTGTGTTGGAACGGTCACACTGACTGTAACGGGAGCCTGAAGTTCAATGGTTTTGTTTTCCTGAGGCTGTGCCGAAGCATCTGTTTGCACCGGTTTGTGAACTTCAGTTTTCGGAGTTGCCGGTGCGCGGTTGATGCCTAAATATTTTTCAATGGCTTTTTGTTCGGCCGCTTTTTCTGATGAGGTAATCAAATTTAAGTCATAAAGAACTTCCAGCTTGCGCAAATCCTTTGCGGCACCGAGAATTGTGCGGGAAGGGGCTTTGCGAGCCATTCTTGTTCTGGGATTCGGCGGCAGTAAAGCTTCAATGATAATATCTCTTTCTGCAGAAAATTCTTGCGGTGTAATAGCTCTGGATTCCGTAGCTTCTTTCAGAACATTAATACGCTCAATAATCAAATCGGGAGACGGAACCGGCAAATCAACTCCCGTTGCGGCCGGTTGATGTGTCAACGGCAACAAACCGCCGACATTAGCCACCCTGCGACTTAAAAATTCATCTTTGGTGATAAGATCTTTTTCAGCCAATTCCTTGAGGGTTAAAAAGCGTGTAATGATGTTTTGTTCTTGCGGAGTAAACAAATTGCCGACACTGGCTTTTTTTGCAGCCGGTTTTTTCTTTTTCCAAGCTGTATTGATGGCTGCTTTGGATTGCTCTTTACTGGCCGCTTTGGAAATATCAAAAGACTTTGAACCGTTGGGGTTTTCGATAACCAGTTTGCTCTGTTTGATTGTTAAGGCGCGCAAACGTTTTTTCGCAATGTCGACAATCGGTGTCGGCACGCTGTTGTCTGTACCCAAAATAGTTTTCTGGGTGCCGCCGATAACAATAAGATCCTCATAATACTGACGAGCACGGTTGATGCGACCGAGTTTTTCGGCATTTAACGCACCGACCAATAAAGCCTGTTGGTTGCGGGGATTGTCATGCAATGATTCCAAAACCAACTCTTGAGCTTTTTTGAAATCTCCTTGAGAATAGGCCACAGTTGCCAACTCGGCATCTTTGTCTCCGGTCTTCTCAAATTGTTGCATCAGCCAGTTTGATTCTTTATCTGTATCTTTTTTATCAAAAATAGCGCAACCGCCAAGTAGGCTCAAAGCAACGGTACTATACAGGATTTTGGTCATAAATTGGGTTGAAAACACCGGAATACTCCTCGAATTTGCAAATAAAAGCAGATAACTTTTCCTCATATTACAAAAGATAAAGTTATATTACAATAATTTTGTTTGCATTGTGAATTTGTGCTTGATTTATAAAAAAAAATCAGTAGTATGCAAGAAATTATTAGTGTCACAACCTGCGAGCGTGGTGAAATTGGTAGACACGCCAGACTTAGGATCTGGTGCCGCAAGGTTTGAGAGTTCGAGTCTCTCCGCTCGCACCATTCCCAACTTGCGGGAATGAATTTGTTAAAATTTGAAAGAGAAGTTAATGAACGTTACCGAATTAAAGTCTGAAGGCTTGAAAAACGAATATAAAGTCACGGTTTCTGCCGCTGATTTTGAAAAAAAAGTCGATGATAAAATCAAAAAAATCTCCAAATCTGCTAAACTTCCGGGGTTCCGCGCCGGTAAAGCTCCTTTTGAAATGATGAAGAAAAAATATAAAGATTCTGTTATGGGCGAAGTTTTGGAAGATACAATCCGTTTGGCAACTGAAGAATTGGTTAAAGACAAAAAATTGCGTCCGGCAATGCAACCGAATGTTAAAATCACATCTTTTGAAAACGGTAAAGATATTGAATTCGAAGTTTCTGTTGAAAACTTGCCGAATGTTGAAATCAAAGATTTCTCAAACATTTCTTTGGATAAATTTATGGCCGAAGTTCCGGCTGAAGAAGTTGAAAAGGCTTTGAAATATTTGTCAGAAGCTCGCAAGGAAACTCAAGTTGTTGAAGGTCGCGAAGCCGCTAAAGGCGATGTTGTTATGATTGACTTTGTCGGTTCTATCGACGGTGTTGAATTCCAAGGCGGAAAAGGTAGCAATTATCCTTTGGAACTCGGTTCTGGTTCGTTTATTCCGGGCTTTGAAGATCAGTTGTTGAAAGCAAAAGCGGGTGATCATGTTGATGTTAAAGTCACATTCCCTGAAAACTATCATGCCAAAGATTTGGCTGGCAAAGAAGCTGTGTTCGCTGTTGACGTTAAAGAAGTTCGTGAACCGAAAACTGTTGAAATCAACGATGATTTTGCCAAATCCATGGGTGAAGAAAGCTTGGATAAGCTCAAAGAAACAATTTCCAACCGCATCAAGAGCGATTATGAAAACGCTTCTCGTATGAAAATCAAACGTCAGTTGTTGGATGGTTTGGATAAAGAATACAGCTTTGAAGTTCCTGAATCTTTAGTTGATGCTGAATACAAAGCTATTTTGGAACAGTATGAACAGGCTAAAAAATACAATCAGTTGGATGAGAGCGAAAAAGCTAAATCTGAAGACGAATTGAAGAAAGAATATAAAGAAATTGCCGTTCGTCGTGTTAAATTGGGCTTGGTCTTGTCTCAAATCGGTCAAGAAGCTGCTGTTTCTATTAAGCCGGAAGATATTAACGAAGCTATCATGAGAGAAGCTCGCAAATATCCTGGTCAGGAAAAAGTTGTTTTGGATTACTATCTGAAAAACAAGCAGGCTGTAGAAGCTTTGAAAGCTCCGATTTTTGAAGAAAAAATCATTGATTACGTTATCGGCAAAGCGAAAGTGACAGAAAAAACTGTTAGCGTTGAAGAGTTGTATAACTTCAATGACGAAGCTCCGAAAGCAAAGAAAACAACTAAAAAATCTGCTTAAGATTTTCTAGGTAAAAAAACGCTCGCAACTGCGGGCGTTTTTTTATTGAAATGAGTATTTCTTATGCAAAACAAAAGTTAATATTGTTGAAACAATGATGTAAAGAGCTTGAGTGATAATAGGAGGAAGTTCCAAACAGGAAACGCTAACAAAGAGATATGCATAATTCAATAAAAACAAAAACAAATAAACAGACCAAGCTTTAGTATATTCTCGTTTCAAATCGCCGTGACTTTGAAAGACATAATAACGCATAGTGAAAATAGAAATATTAATTGTGATAATATATTGAACAATCAACACAAAAGAATAATGCCATTTGCAAACGTCTATAAAAAAAACAAACAAAGCGTAAGCTAATAATGTGTTAAATCCGCCAACCAATAAAAAGCGAATTTTTTGATGGATAGAGAACCAAAGTTTTTCAATTTTTTTATAGAAGTTTATCATTTCGCCTCAAAAATAGCAAAAAGTTGGTTTTCATATAAAAGTTTTTCTGACAAAGGAGTTTTATATTGAAACTCTTTTTTATGCAGAACCAAATCATCTTTTTCCGGTTTATCAGCCCATCTGGTGTTGTGAAAATATGGTGCGCCTAAAGACGGAAGAAAGATTCTGCTTTGGGCATCCAACGGATATTTAAATATTAATTTTTCGTTTGGAAAATAATATTTCAAAGCGCTGTTCCAAGCTTTAAATTCCCACCATGTCATAGGATTTTCTGCATTTATATAAATTGTTTTATTTTTTCTGTTATTTAAAAATTCAATTAATTTTTCAGCTGTTTCTCGATAAATTTTTCCGGATTCATTTTTATAGTTTTGATAATCGACATTTCCGGCCAAAGCCAAGAAAATAACAGAAAAGAAGATAATAATTTTATTATTTTTAATATTGCAGAAAATATAATACAGGCAGAATACCGTCGGTAGCAAAAGATAATATGTTTTATTTTCATAGGAATAAAAACAAGGAACAACCTTTAAAATGCAAATAATAAAGAACATAGAAAAAAAGCAACCAAAGAGAAGCCCTTCCTGAAACAAAAACATTTTTTTCTTTATGTTGAAAAGACTTGTTAAAAGTGCGATGAAAGCAATTGCTATTTCATAACGGTAAAAATAAACACTTTCTTTCATTGTTTTAATGCGTAAAGCTACATATTCGTTTTGAATTATTCCGGATGCAGTCCATAAAAAGAGCAATGCAAAAACTAATGCCGAAAAAAAGATGAGAGTTTCCAAAGGTAATTTTCGCATTGCTTTGAACGGATGGACAAAACTGGATAGGGTTATTTTTTCATTCCAAATATCTGCCAAGATGAGCGCAATTAAGATACCAACATACAATAGGATTACTGTTTCTTTCGTATAGAAAGCAATATTCATAAATAAAACAAAAAGCCAAAGCGCGCTTTTATCTCCAGAAAGTGAGAATTTTTTTGCATAAATTAAACTGCATAAAACCCAAATGAATAATAGACGTTCAGGATAAACAATTAAATTAATACCAAAAAAGGATGGCAACATGACAATTGCCGTTAACATCAAAAATCGCTGAAAAACAGGAATAAAATCCGTTAGGCGATACAGCATATATACAATTAGCAACAATTGGCAAAAGACATAAAAAGCATGCAAATAAAAATGATGTGACAGAGCATATATAATATTTAGGTCAATGCCGCCAAAGGGAGATAATCTGTCTTTAAGATGAACGTAGGGGGTAACACCATTCTTAAAAATTCCGATGGTGTTAACACTCATCATATCAACATTATTAAATAAACTAGCTTCAGATAAAAACATTGCCGTGCCGTAAAGGATGATGGCGACACAACAAAGAGCAAGCCCGAACCAATCAAAAAAATAAGAGTTGTTAAAAGAAAATTTATCTGTTGGAAAATATGGAGAAACAGGTTGTTTTATGCCAGAATAGAGCAGGCGATAAATACCATATAATACAAACATTGTTCCGCACCAGATTACAAACCAGTTTTGATAGGTTAGATAATAACTGAAGTTGCGAAAAATAGTTGCTATAATATTTTCTTGAAAGTAGGGGGCGAACGGTATCATATATTTTTATCCTTTTTCAAAGAAAGGCGAAGTTTCTGTAAAATAACCAAAAGATACGGATAATGAAAACAAGCCTTTATATTTAAAAACTGTCTGATATCATTTTTAACTTTATGGTCAGCTTGCCGCATTTGAGTTTTTCGATGAATGGAACAGTTTTCTCCATGCAAGTTGTAATAAAGGAGAACTTCTTGGATATTTGCCAGTTTAAGACCGGACAGCAAAGCATCACTCCATAGTTTGTAGTCTTCTGCCGGAGTATAGTCTTGTTTATAAAAAAGATTATGATTTTTAAAATCTTTTCCTCTGAGCATGGCGCTGGGATGCATGAGTGGACAGCCTTTGAGAGCATCATATACTGTGGGAGAAGCAGGTTGTTTCCAAATCCAACCAAGATTACGGATAAAGTTTTTGAATTTTCCTGCATTCGGATTTTTACAGAATAAACGAATAGCTGTTCCGACAGCGGAAATATCATGGTGCGCATCTAAAAATGAGACCTGTTTTTCCAGCCGCTGCGGATGGGCAATATCGTCATGATCTATAATTGCCCAGTATTCTCCCTTGGCTAGCTGTATCAATTGATTTCTACTTTCTGAGATTCCTATGTTGTTATCAGATTTATAATATCTGATTCTTTTATCATCGAAATTTTTGATTATGTTTTCAGAAGTATCTGTAGAGGCATCATTCCAGATAATCAGTTCAAAATCATGGTATGTTTGTTTCAGGATGCTGTTGATTGTGGCTTCTAAAAATTTTTCACCATTATACGTTGGCATTAAAACAGAAACACGTGGAGACATAAAATTATCCTATAGTTGCTACCTATTCTAATATATGTAAGATTTCTATTTAAAACAAATAAAATTTGTATAAAATAACAGCAATTTATAGAGGATAAACAAAATGAAACTGGCGAAGCATAAAAATGGAGGAAGTATCTATGATCGGCATCCTTCACTGTGTGGAATGAATGATAGTTTTTCAAAAATTTATCCGCTGGTTCCTTCATGTAGTCGAATTCTTGATGTCGGATGTGCTAATGGAGCATTATCTGAACTTTTGTATAAGAACAAAAATTGTGAAATCTATGGTATGGATATTAATACGGAAAGTATTAAAAAGGCTAAGGCTAAAAAGGTATTTTCCGCATTGCATCAAGTTGATTTGAATACTCTGAAAGAAAATGATTTTTCAGAGTATAGGCAGTTTTTTGACTGTATTATTTGTGCAGATGTTTTGGAGCATCTGAACAATCCTTTATCAGTATTACAGATATTATGTTCATACTTAAAATCAGGCGGTAATATTATCATTTCTATTCCTAATGTTGCCCATGCCAGCATCAAAGCAAATTTACTGTTAAATGATTGGACATATACAAAAATTGGTATTTTGGATGAAACTCATCTGCGATTTTTTACAGCTAATTCATTGCCCGATTTTTTTCAAAAGTCCGGATTGGAAATTGTAGAATTGCAATATACCCAATTACCTCCGGATGGATATCAGCCACATTGTATAAGCGAGCTTCCAACAGCCGTTTCAGCATTTATTCTTAGGGACGCTCATTCTCATATTCAGCAGTACATTTGTTGTTGTCGGCTCTCAAAGAGAACTGGGGTGAACTTGAAAAAGTATAATACTAAGTTTTTTGATGAAATTAAAACATCTGTTAGCAAAACGGAAATCAAAGATAGAGTAAAAAGATTTATATTAACTCGCTGTCCATCATTAACAGAAAAATTAATGGCTTTAAGAAATATTTGGAATAAAGGGTTATTCAGATGAAAAAGTTAGCAATTATCTTGCCGTGTTATAACGAAGAAGAAATTTTGTCGCAAACAATTAAAACAATGTCTGCGTTACTGGCAAAAATGATAAAGACCGGCAAAATAAGCAAAGAGAGCTTGTTGTGTTTTGTGAATGATGGTAGTCGAGATAAAAGCTGGGATATCATTAAAAAAGCGTGTCTAAAAAATCCTAATATATCCGCTGTGAATCTATCTAAAAACTTTGGACATCAAGGGGCAATTCTGGCCGGAATGTATGAAGTATCTGCAGATGTATATGTAACTATTGATGCTGATTTGCAGGATAATCCGAATTGTATTCCTGAAATGTTGAAAAATATTAATTCTGGGTGTGATATTGTCTATGGTGTTCGGGATTCTCGTCAAACAGATAGTTTTTTTAAGCGAACAACGGCAGTTATATATTATCGTTTGCTAAAATTATTGGGAGTAAACATTGTCTATAATCATGCTGATTTTCGAATGATGACAAGGCGAGCCGTAGAAACATTAAAACAGTTTCCGGAACGTAATTTGTTTTTGCGTGCAATAATCCCTCTGTTGGGCTTCAAATCTGCAACAGTTTATTATGATCGAACCGCCAGACAGGCTGGTGAAACCAAATATCCTCTATCTAAAATGATGGCATTAGCTTGGAATGGGGTATCTAATTTTTCGATTATTCCTTTACGATTGGTGACATTTTTAGGTTTTGCGATTTGTTTTCTAAGTTCGGTTTTTCTTTGTTATGTCGTCTATCGATGGTCTATCAAAGGGACAATTGTCGGTTGGGCATCTTTGGTAACAATTATTACTATTTTCAGCGGTGTGCAACTTTTATCATTAGGCATCATAGGGGAATATTTGGCTAAAGTGTTTGTAGAAGTCAAAAAGCGTCCATTGTTCATTGTTGATGAAAAAATCAATCTGTCATAACCCTTTTTATTTTGTTAATGATTTATTGAATATTAGTATGCTACACATATATCAAAATAGTGTTTAATATAAGGAAAAGACGATGCAATACAGAAGTCCGTTAGAAATCTATGACAATACTTTGGTGCCGATGGTTATTGAACAGACATCAAAGGGCGAACGTTCTTTCGATATTTATTCCCGCTTGTTAAAGGAAAGAATTATCTTTTTGACAGGACAAGTTAATGATGAGGTTTCATCTTTGGTCTGTGCTCAGTTGCTCTTTTTGGAGTCAGAAAATCCGAAGAAAGACATCTTTCTGTACATCAACTCCCCCGGAGGCGTGGTGACATCCGGTATGGCTATGTATGATACGATGCAGTACATCAGCTGTGATGTAAACACGCTTTGTATTGGTCAGGCTTGTTCTATGGGGTCTTTGTTGCTGGCTGGCGGAGCTGCCGGCAAGCGTTTTTCCTTGCCCAATTCTCAGATTATGATCCATCAACCGTCTGGAGGAGCTAAGGGACAGGCAACGGATATCGAAATTCAGGCTAACCTGATTTTGAATATGCGTAAGCGTTTGAACCAAATTTATGTCAAACACACCGGTCAAAAATTGAGTGTTATCGAAAAAGCGATGGATCGTGATAATTTTATGACACCGGAAGAAGCTAAAAAATTCGGATTGATTGACCACATTGTAACTTCTCGCGAAGAACTCGTAAAATAGGAGATTAAATATGAGTGATAAACACGATCATCAGGACGAGATTTTGCATTGCTCTTTTTGCGGCAAAAGTCAGAATGAAGTAAAAAAATTGATTGCCGGCCGCGGCGTCTATATCTGTGACGAGTGTATTGAAGTTTGCATCAATATCGTTGCCGATGAAATGGTTGAAATGAATAAATCCGAATTAGGTGACAGCTATGATGGGTCTTTACCGTCACCCTCAAAAATCAAGGAGTTTCTTGACCAATACGTAATCGGACAAGAACGGGCAAAGCGAGTACTGTCTGTTGCTGTTTACAATCATTATAAGCGCTTGAACTGCCAAAAAGCAAAAAAAGATGTTGAGATAGCCAAGTCTAACGTTATTTTAATCGGTTCGACCGGTAGCGGGAAGACATTGTTGGCTCAAACCTTGGCTAAAATTTTGGATGTGCCGTTTGCCATTGCCGATGCAACAACTTTGACCGAAGCCGGTTATGTTGGTGAGGATGTCGAAAATATTATCCTCAAATTGGTACAAAATGCCAATTACGATATTGAAAAGGCTCAGCGTGGTATTGTTTATATCGACGAGATTGATAAAATTACTCGCAAAACGGATGGACCGTCCATCACTCGTGACGTATCGGGCGAAGGCGTGCAACAGGCTTTGTTGAAAATTATCGAAGGTACGGTTGCCAATGTTCCGCCGCAAGGTGGACGTAAACATCCTCAGCAGGAATTTTTACACGTCGACACAACCAATATTCTGTTCATTTGTGGTGGTGCGTTTGCTGGTTTGGAAAAAATTGTCAGCCGTCGCGGCAATGAAACGTCTATCGGTTTTGGTGCTAAAGTTGCTCCTAAAGAAGAGCGTAATGTCGGAGATATCATCAAAGATGTTCAGCCGGAAGATTTATTGAAATTTGGTCTGATTCCGGAATTTGTCGGTCGTCTGCCGATTATTGCTACTTTGGGTGATTTGGACGAAGAAGCTTTGGTAAAAGTTTTGACAGAACCGAAAAATGCTCTTGTGAAACAATATATCACTATGTTTGATATGGAAGATGTAAAGTTAACCTTTACAGAGGGAGCATTAAAAGCCATTGCGAAAAAAGCCATTGAGCGCAAAACCGGAGCGCGTGGTCTGCGTGCGATTATGGAAGACAACTTGCTGGAATTGATGTATGAAATTCCGGATAAGAAAGATGTTGCTGAAATCGTTATTGATGAAAAGGTCATCAATAACGGAAAGGAACCCAAGTTTATTCTTCGTAAGGAAGATAAAAAAGCATCATAAAAAAAGCGGCTGTATAGCCGCTTTTTTTATTGTGTCGTTTCCAAAGTTGCGCAGTTACCTGCAATCATAAACGAGGCTTTCAACAGCCGCTTAATTGTTGCCACCGGCGGCTAGTCATCAGATTTTTGAATAAGGCGAATTTGTTTTTCGATGACTTCCTGATTGTATGTGAGTTTTGGTTCTTGTTTTAGACCTTCTTGTATCTTTTTCTGAACGGTATCTTTGTTAAGTTCTTTGCTGTCATCTTTGAGGCGAAGGGCGTGGCGCCATTGGAAGCCTGCTTCGTTTTTGCGGTTATTAAACCAATAGGCGTCACCCAAGTGATCGCAGATAACTGCATTGGATGGATCCGCTTCAGCGGCTTTTTCTAGGTAGTTGATGGACATTCTGTAGTAACCGAGATTATATAAAGCCCAGCCCAAACTGTCGTTAACATTGCTGTCATTTGGAGCTTGGTTATAGGCGTTAACAATCATTGTGAATGCTTCGTCAATATTTTCACCGCGCCGCAACCAGCTATATCCCAGATAGTTAAGAACCATATAATGGTTATCGCTGAGTTCCAGAGCTTTTTTGAAAGAGTTTTCCGCTTTTTTCCACTGATTATCCTGCTCATAGGCAACACCCAAAGCATAATACAATATCCAGTGTTGGCTTTCGGGGTTGGAAAGTTTTTCAAGAGCTTTTTCATAATATTCGATGGCTTCTTCCGGTTTGTTTTTAACACGCAGAATATCGCCGATATTAAAATAGAGTTGATAGTTGTCAGAATCCAAGGCAATGGATTTGAGTAGTAATTCCGCGGCCGCATAATCCTGAGTTAAAACAAGGTTGTTGGCTTTTTTCAGCTGAACGGTGTAGTAGGCTTCAGAATCCTTGCCGATAGTGTCATATACATCATTGGCATCAGCATACATTTCTCTGTTTTCGAGAATATCGGCCAATAAAAGTTTTGCCAAATCATACTTAGGATTTTCGTATATCGACATTGCAATGAACATGTGTGCCAAATCAATCCCACCGACACCTTGGCGTAATGTTGCCGCAATGCTGAACAACGCTTCAGCCGCGCCTTCATTCGGCGTTTGAATGATTTTTTTAGTATTGGACATTTTCGCGGAAGCAACATTTTTTTGAAGTTTGGCGAGCATTTCTGCCAATAGCTTTTCATCATTATATTTATTGGCAATCGTGACGGCTTTGTCCTTTTGATCCGTACGCAGATAGAAGTTGCTGATGACTTGCAGTGCACGGAAAGACATTTCTAACTGTTCTTCGTTGACAATAACTTCATAATCGGTTTGAGCATCGCGCGTGCGATTGAAATAATCGTTAATCATCCCGCGATGAAAATGATACAAAGCGCGGAAACTGGGTTCTTTTTTTAACTTGTCAAGTTGTGCAAGGGCTTGATCCGGATTGTTCATACCGACCTCAGCCCAAGCGTTGAGAAGAGGATTGATAAATTCATTATAGACGGGGTTGGTTGTTTTTTTCAGTATCGGAGCAACTTGAGAGTAATTTCCTTGTTTCAGAGCATCAACAGCCATAACCACCTGAATAAAGCTATTGCGGTCGCCGTTATCCCAAGCTTTTTGAGCATAAACAGCGGCTTCGTCAATGCGACCTTTAGAAACAAGGAGCAGATAGAGGCGGCTGACCAACTCAGGATTATTGGGATCGATTTTCAGGGCTTCGATATAATAGTCGGAAGCCTTGTTAAAGTCTCTCCGCAAATGTGCGACCCGTCCGGCCAAATATGAACCGTATGATTTCTGCGGTGTTGTTTTTTCCGAAACCGCCGGTGCTTGCTCTTCAATTTGAGCTTTGCGTCCGATGTTGTTTGAGCATGAACCGAAAAGGGCGATTGAAACCAATAAAATGCCTAAAAAACCGAATTTTGCCATTGAAATAACCTATCTACATACAATCAGGATAATATTAGCCATTTTTTTAAATCATACAATAGTCTTTTAAATATATTCCAAAAATTGTGTAAATAAATGTTTTGTCTTGAAAAATAAGAGAATTGGTCTAATCTGAAGCTATGATGACAGAAACAAGTTCGTTACAGGAAATTTTAGAGTGGTATATTTGCGCCGGCGTAGATGAAATCTGTGCGGAGGAGCCCTTTTTTAATATGCCGAAGCAAGCTTCTGCAATGCCTTCTGTTTCTGCGGAACCTGTCAAAAAAAATACACCGGCGGATACGCCGATGGTTCGTCATGCAACAACAGAACTGGCTCAGGCAACACAGACAGCTTTTCAAAATGCCAAAGACATATGTAGTAAAGTGACAACGCTTGATGAACTGCGGCAAGCAGTTGAAACGTTTGAAGGTTGTGCCTTAAAAATGACCGCCGCTCATACGGTTTTTGGTGATGGCAATCCTCAGGCCAGAGTTGTTTTTGTCGGCGAGGCGCCTGGGGCAGACGAGGATCGGATTGGAACACCTTTTGTTGGGCGTAGCGGTCATCTTTTGAATAAAATGTTGGCGGCAATCGGGTTGGATAGAACCTCTTGCTATATCTGCAATATTTTACCGTGGCGTCCTCCTGGAAACAGAACGCCTCTGGATTCGGAAATCGCCGTTTGTTTACCGTTTTTGAAAAAACAAATTGATTTAATAAATCCTGATTTTATTTTCACTCTGGGCGGAAGTTCTGCTAATGCTCTGTTGAACACCGCGGAGAGTATTTCCAGAATGCGCGGTCGGTGGTTGGAATATACCAAATCGGATGGTTCTTCTGCAAAGTTGTTGGCCAGTTTCCATCCGGCATATTTGTTGCGGACCCCCGGACAAAAGTCAAAATCATGGGCCGATTTCTTAAGGTTATCGAAAGAACTTAATAAAAAATCTTAAATGTTATGAATTATTTCACTATTTGATAGTAATTTATAAAAATAATATTATTATGAAACAAAAGTTTTAATAATTAAGGGAAGTCAAATGAGAAAAAAAGTAATGCTACCTTTGTTGGTGTTGGGAGCGTCTTTGGTTGCCGGAAGTGTACGCGCCGAGGACAATGTTTTATTTAAGCTTCAAGATATTGTTCCTGTGAAAAATGCCGATGGTTTGGTGACCTCTTGTGATTTCGGAGCAACTTTTTATAACCGTTCCAATGTGGAATTGGCTTCTGCGACATTGACACTTGTTTGGCAAGATGATGTTGTCGCTGACGCCATTGATCAGGAAGCGCGCAACGAGCGTGAAGATCGTCGGTTGAACAAAAACACTTCTTCTCGTTACAAAACTTCCAGTCTGAGCAATAAAGACGTCAAGTTGACATTGAAGCTTCCGCCGCTGAAACCGCATCAACAGGTTTCCTTAAAGTCAAAAGTGGCGACGGAACGTTGCTTCCTTTTGTTAAATGATGTTGACATTCGCGTTTCCAATTGTCGTACCAGCACCACGAGTGAGAACGGCAATCGCAATAGCTCGAACAGCGGTTGTCAGGATTTATTTAAATTCGTAACCATTAACAATCCGGAATACTATTCTGAATTTAAGGAAGTTTCTGATGCAGACTTGCAATCAGCCGAATATTCTCAGCTGGAGCAAAAGAAAAATGATTTGCAAAGTCTGTATAATGACACCCTTAATGAAATAAACAGAGTGACTTCCAATTTTAATTATGTTAAGGAAAATCTGGATTAAGCGGAGGTTCTCGTGACAAAAGCATCCCTGAAATATATTCTTTCGGCAATTTTTTTATGCGCGGCATCAGCTGTATGGGCTCAATCTTTTGGCGATTCTGCCGAAGATGCCGTTCCATTGTCGGAAGTAAAAGGTGTGCAGGGAATTGCAGAAGCCGTGGATGCCCAACCTCCTGTATCGGAGAAAACTCCTGCCGTTACCAATACAGATAATGTTCAAAAACCGGACGAAGAAAAAGAGGAAATTTTTATTCCAGAAAATGCTTTCCAAAAGCCAACGTTGGATGGTTCTAAGCGTGGCGGTTCCGTTTTTTCACGATTAAATGATGAAGGTCAATCCGTTGTTGTCAAAAACAAGATTTTTCTGTTTTATAAAGACTTTCATATTAACCGCAGTATCTCGGGGATGACTTCCTGTGACGTTTCGTTTTTTGTTGTTACAAATCTGGATCGCCGGTTGATAAATCTTGATGTAAAATTAGTCTGGCCGGAAATGACAACCACTGTTTCTTTTACAAACGTACAGCCAAACACACAAACATATTACAATTATGCTTTGATGGGGGATGGTTGTTATAGTATGGATAAAATGCCCAACATCATTGTTAACCGTTGTCGGGTTAAGGGGATGACTTCCGCCGAATGTGCTTCTAATATCGTGTGGTTAAAAGACCTGAAATAAGAGGTTGGAAGTGCTAAAAAAAACGTCAGCCGTCTGTCTGTTTGTTTTGTGTTGCCTGCAAGTTTTCTGCGCGCAAGCAGAAGAAAGTTGCAATTTGGACGTTATCAACCCGACAGTCTATAATAAAATTCTTGACTATCTGTTGATTGATAAGAAAGACGTCACCCGTTACAAAAAAGCATTTCGAGCCGTTGATGCCGCAGATTTCTCAAAAGCTGACGATGTGTTGTCTGACTTGGGAAACAACATCATCTTAGGGCATGTTCTGGCTGAAAAATATCTGCACAAAAATTATAAAGCCTCGTTTGCCGAACTGCAAGAATGGTTAGAGAAATATTCTGATTTGCCGCAGGCGAACCGGATTTATAATCTGGCTTTGAAAAAAGGCAAAGCCTCATCACTGACAAAACCCCGTCAAATGTCTGATTGTTCTCGTATTTTAGGATGGAAAGACGAGGATCTAGAGCATCTTTTTCCGGCAGATATGCACTATCTTGTGCAACAGGTTGCCAAATTTCGCAAAGCTTTGCGTAGCGGAAAAACCAAAGCGGCTCGTCTGATTTTGGAGCAAAATAAATTCAGACAAAAAGCGCCTAACAAATATTGGGATGAATTGGCCGCTTCTTTGGCTATGAAATATCTTGTTGACAACCAAAACAAATTGGCTTGGGAATGGGGGGTACGAGCCTCCAAAAGGAAAACATCTGCCGTTGCGCCATGGGTAGCAGGTTTGTCTGCTTGGCGGATGAAAAATTATAAAAGCGCGGCAACCTATTTTTCCCGTCTTGCTCAGTTGGGGAACTCGGATGATTGGCTGGTTTCTGCCGGTGGTTATTGGGCTTATAGGGCATATACGCGTTCCGGTCAAAAGACTTTGGCGAAACAAATGTTAAAACAGGCCGCGCAATACCGTCACACATTTTATGGCATTTTGGCCGCTTATAAAGCCGGACAACCCCTGACATATCATTGGGATGCCGTTGCTTATTTGAACAATTTTAATTCTCTGGATTACGTTTATGAGCTTCTGGGATCACCATCCATTCGTCGGGCGATTATTCTCTTGCATGCCAAACGAAAAGATTTAGCTGAACAAGAGTTGAAGCGTGGTTATTATGAAATGACGGACAAGCAAAAAGAGGCAACGCTCTACATTGCCAACCAATATCATATGCATGCGTTGGCAATCAGAGTATGCGGTGATTTGAACCGGCCGGAGGAGGATATGTCCTATGATGGTGTTGCTTATCCGACACCGTCGTGGATTCCCGATGAAAACTGGCAGGTTGACAAGGCATTGGTTTTAGCTCTGATAAGACAGGAATCCGGTTTTAAGCCCGAGGCCAAAAGTCCGGCCGGTGCGCGCGGATTGATGCAATTGATGCCCAATACGGCATATCATGTGACCAAAGACATCACGATAAAAAAAGACAATCAAAAATTACTCAAACCTGAGGTGAGTATTGAGATTGGGCAACGCTATGTCAACTATCTTTTGAACAAGCCGTTCATTGACGGAAATCTGTTTTATATGATGGCGGCTTATAACGGTGGTCCGAGTAACCTCTTACGCTGGGAAAAGACCGCAAAATATGGTAATGATCCGTTATTGTTTATTGAGGTTATCCCCTCAGCCGAAACCCGAATTTATATCGAACGGGTTATGGCCAACTATTGGATATATAACATGAAATTTAATTTGCCCAACCCGACATTACAACAAGTCGCAGAGGGACGCTGGCCGGTATTGCCCAGAGATTAATCAGCCGGCAGTATAAGTCTTAATGGCATTATCTCGTTCAAACAGATAAAGCAAGATACGCAAAGCTTCTCCTCTGGAAGTTGATAATTGGGGATCGGTGTTGATAATCAATTTTGCATCCTGATGAGCGACATGCAATAAGTCTTTGTGGACGGACATATCCGCCAGACGAAAAGAACAGAAACCGCTTTGTCTGGTGCCCAATATTTCACCACCGCCTCGTAGCTCTAAGTCTTTTTCGGCAATGAGAAAACCGTTTTCCGTTTCTCTCATGATGTTGAGGCGTTCACGGGCTGTTTCACTGAGAGGATATCCGTACAACAACAGACAAGACGATGCCTCAATCCCTCGTTTGATACGACCGCGCAATTGATGCAGTTGCGCCAAACCAAATCTTTCGGCATGCTCAATAACCATAACGGTTGCCTCAGGAACATTAACGCCGACCTCAATTACGGTTGTTGCAACCAATAGCTTGATGTCTCCGTTTTTGAAACGTGTCATAACATCATCTTTTTCGGCATCTTTCATTTTGCCGTGAACTAAACCAACATCTTCTCCAAAGATTTTTTGCAAGCTTTCGAATCTTTCTTTGGCGGCAGCCAGATCTGATTTTTCCGATTCCTCAACCAAAGGACAAACCCAATAAGCTCGGGATCCTGATATGATTTTGCGTTGCAGGGCATGAACGACATCAGATATTTTTTCAAGAGAGATGACTCTGGTATCAACCGGTTTGCGTTCGGGAGGAACCTCGTCAATCTGCGAATAGTCCATATCACCGTATGCGGTCAACACTAACGAGCGAGGGATGGGCGTGGCTGTCATCACCAAAACATCGGCTCGATCGCCTTTTTTACTGAGGCCGAGACGTTGTTGAACACCGAAACGGTGTTGCTCGTCAATGACCACACAAGCCAAGTCGTTGAATGTTACGTCTTCCTGAAACAAAGCATGCGTACCGATAAGAATGTTGATGAAACCGTCAGCCAAATCGCTGAGTAGTTTTTTTCGTTCTTTTCCTTTGTTCCGTCCGGTCAAAATTCCGACTTTTAACCCCAATGTGTCACAGATGGGGGCAATAGTTTCAAAGTGTTGTCTTGCCAGAATTTCCGTAGGAGCCATAATCGCCGCCTGACAGCTACATTCAACGGCATTGAGCATTGCCAGCAGGGCAACGATGGTTTTACCGGAACCGACATCTCCTTGCACCAGACGCAACATTTTGGTTTCAGTTTCTTGGTCGGCATAGATTTCTTCCAAAACACGTTTTTGAGCATTGGTCAGCTGAAAGGGCAGTGTGGTGATGACCTTTTGGCGCAGATGCCCGTTTCCTTTAATGATGCGGCCGTTTTTTTTGCGCGAGCGGTCACGGGCAAAGGCCAGAGAAAGTTGGTTAGCCAGAAGTTCATCATAAGCTAACCGTACTCTGGGCAGTGATGCCGGAGACAAATCGTCAAGGCTTTGAGGATGATGTGCAACAAGCAAAGAGCTGTTAAAGCTGTTCCAGCCCTTTTGCTTGAGCAAGTGTGAATCAATCCATTCCGGTAGTTGGGGCAATTTAGCCAATGCCGTCGGCATCCATTTGCAAATCATTTTATTGGTGATACCGGCCGTCAGAGGATAAACCGGTTCCACGCTTTTCAGTTTTTCAAAATCTTCGGACTTCGCAATAAAGTCGGGATGTGACATTTGCCAGCCGCCGTTGAAATTGTCAAGTTTTCCGCTGATGACGCGTTCGGCACCGATAGGAAGATTTTTATGAATTGAGTCTGCATAAACTTTAAAAAAGACCAAAGTCAGTTGTTCGGGGACAACCGCTTGCGGATGAACTTCTTCAACCACCACTCGATAGGGATGCTTTTTTGTTTTTGGGGGAAGATGATCGATAACTCGTACCTTGAGGGTGTATATTCTTCCGGAAACAGCCTCTCTTAATGAGGGAGACGAGCGGCGATCAATAATGTTAGCGGGAAGATGCCAAAGCAAATCGATAACTTTGTCGCCAGCCAAGTTAGAAAGTAGTTTCAGACTACGTTCACCCACACCTTTTATCGTGTTAAGCCCCATAAAAACAGGATGTAAAATTTCCGGCCGCATAATATCTTCTCTTATCAAAACTATCCTAAAAATAATATAAATTGCCATAAATGAAAAGTGAAATTTAATTGCGGATGTTGACAAACTTTATTCTTTACAATCCTGTAGGTTTGAGTGTATAAAAAGCACATGCAGTATGATTTGGAAACATTGCGGAATTATACCGTTTCTTCTGTTCCTGAGGGCTATGATGCCTTTCTTTTGGATAAGTTTATCCGCACCTCAAAAAAAGATATCTTATATGTAGTGAGTGACGGCGTTGAATTGCAACGTTGTTCGGAGGTGTTGTCATATTTAAATCCGGCGGTAAAAGTTTTGAGCTTTCCTGCTTGGGATACGGTACCTTATGATCGGGTATCGCCGAATGTCAATATCATTTCTCAGCGGATAGACGTTCTTTCTGAATTAGTGTTGAATCCTGCACCTAAACATCCTCGGGTGATTATTGCCAGTGTTGGAGCTGTGTTGCAGAAATTGCCCCCGATGAAGATTTTTCTCAATTCATCTCGGGAAGTTCGTGTAGGCGGAAAGCTGAATTTTAATGATTTTTTGCACTATGTGGCAACCAATGGTTATAATCGGGTCGAGCAGGTGATTGAACCCGGAGAATATGCTGTCCGCGGTGATATTATAGATATTTTTCCTGTCGGAACAACCGAACCGCTACGAATAGATTTATTTGATGACGAAGTGGAGCGCATCCGTACATTTGATGCGATGAATCAACGCACTACCGGTGAAATAAAATCTTATAACTTTAAAGTTATGAACGAGGTTATGCTTGATGCCGATACCATAAAAAACTTTCGGGCCAAATATCGAGAAGCGTTTGGAGCGGCGTTTAATGAAGATGAGATATACGAAGCTGTCTCCAATGGCAAAAAATATCTCGGCATGGAAAATTGGCTTCCGTTCTTTTATGAAGAAAACTTACCCTCGTTATTTGACTATATGCCATCGGCCTATGTGATTGCCGGTAAAAATGTCGAAGAGGCCGCCACATCAAAGGCGGAAAGTATTGCCGATTATTATCAAGCCAGATTGGAAGCCTTAAGCCTGCCGAATAAAACCGAAATCGATGCCTATCGTCCCGTCAAGCCGGAATTGATGTATTTACAACCGCAACAATTTAAGGAACGCTTGCAACAAAAAGGCGTTATCAGTTTAACACCGCTGAGTATTCCCGCATCAGAAAACGTCATCAATGCCGAGGTTATCCCCGGACGCAATTTTTCCAATGCCAAAAATGTGGCGGCGGGACAAGTCTATGAAGACGTTAAAGACTATCTGAATGAAAATAAAAAACTGCGCCGTATTATCGCCTGCTACAGTGAAGGATCTCGAGAACGCATCTTTTCACTGTTGAATGAATACGGAACGACAGATTTAACTTTTGCAGAAAGCTGGAAAGAATGTGAAGAAAAATCTCGTCGGGTAGCGATGGTGATTATGCCTTTGCAAAATGGTTTCCGCGGTGAGGGATTTTGTCTGATATCCGAGCAAGATATCTTGGGAGAACGTTTACGCCGTCGCGCCAAAAAAGTGACCGCCAAAGATTTTATTGCCGATGTTTCTTCGCTGAATATTGGTGAGTTGGTTGTCCATGTGGAACATGGTATCGGACGTTTTTTGGGGCTGGAAAACATTACCGCCGGCGGGGCACCGCATGACTGTCTCAAAATCCTGTACGCAAATGATGCCAAGCTTTTTGTTCCTGTTGAAAATATTGAGGTTATTTCTCGTTATGGTATTGAAGACGAAAATATCCAGCTTGATGTTTTGGGGGGAACAGCATGGCAGGCTAAAAAAGCCAAAGTCAAAGCCAAGATTCGTGATATTGCGGAGAAATTGATTAAAATCGCCGCAGAAAGACAGCTGAAAAAAGCAGATTGCTTTATGCCGCAACAAGGCTTATTTGATGATTTTTGTTCCCGTTTTCCTTATAATGAGACAGATGATCAGTTAAACGCCATTTCTGATGTTATGGCTGATTTGAATGCCGCCATACCGATGGACAGATTGGTTTGCGGTGATGTAGGGTTTGGCAAGACGGAAGTGGCCTTGCGGGCGGCGTTTGCCGTGGCAGCTTCCGGAGCTCAGGTTGCCTTGATTGTTCCGACCACGCTTTTGGCGCGCCAACACTATATCAACTTCAAACAAAGAATGGCGGGTTTTCCTGTACGCGTGAAAATGCTCTCCCGTTTGGTTACGCCTAAGGAGGCCGCAGAAACGAAAAAAGGTTTGGAGGAGGGCTCTGTTGAAATTGTCATCGGCACACATGCTTTGCTATCCAAGGATATCAAATTTTGTAATCTGGGCTTGTTGATTATTGATGAGGAACAACATTTTGGTGTTGCCCATAAAGAAAAATTAAAACAGTTGAAATCAGATGTCCATGTTTTGACATTGACGGCAACCCCAATTCCCCGAACTCTGCAACTGTCGTTGACCGGTGTTAAACAATTGAGTATTATCGCAACACCGCCGGTAGACAGACTGGCCGCCAGAACGTTTGTCATGCCGTTTGACAAAGTGATGATAAAAGAAGCCATCTATCGTGAAAAATTCCGAGGTGGTCAAATATTCTTCGTTTGTCCGCGAGTTTCCGATATCTTTAACATTGAAGGTGAACTGCGCGAGTTGGTTCCAGATATCAAAATTCTTGTGGCACATGGGCAAATGCCCGTCAAACATCTGGAAGAAGTTATGAATGACTTCGCTGACGGCAAGGCGGATATGCTGTTGTCAACAACGATTATTGAGTCCGGAATTGATATGCCTTCGGTTAATACGATGATTGTTTACCGCTCTGATATGTTTGGATTGGCTCAGTTATATCAGTTAAAAGGGCGTGTCGGTCGCGGCAAAACCAGAGGTTATGCATATTTTACCGTTCCGCCAAAACGTCAACTGAAACCGATTGCCGAACGCCGTTTAAGTATTCTTCAAGCGTTGGATACTTTGGGTGCCGGCTTCTCTCTTGCCAGCCATGACATGGATATCAGAGGCTCCGGAAATATTCTTGGCGAAGAACAGTCTGGACACATCAAAGAAGTGGGTATTGCTCTTTATCAACATATGTTGGAAGAGGAAATTATGCGTTTGCGTTCCGGAGCTGTTGCTGAAGTTCAAAATCAGGATGCCTCCGGATGGACACCTCAGATTACAACCGGTATTCCGATTCTAATTCCCGAAAGTTATGTGCGCGATCTTGGCGTCAGATTGGGATTATATAAACGTATCGGCGAGTTGGCAGATAACAATGCTATTGCCGATATGCGGGAAGAACTGATTGACCGCTTTGGTCCGTTGCCGGCAGAAGTAGATAATTTGTTAAAAACAGTTGAAATAAAAACTTTATGCCGTCGGGCGAATGTTGAAAAAATAGATGCCGGAAGTAAAGGGATTTTGATAGCTTTTCATAATAATATTTTTGCGCGCCCAGAAAATTTGATTGAAATGATTCAAATGTCTTTCGGTGTTATCAAAATTCGTCCGGATCAAAAATTGTTTATTGAAAAGAATTTGGAAAGTTACGATGTGCGGGTTGAAACAATTCGCAACTATGTTAAAAAGTTGAGCGATTTGTCCGGAGGTGCAAATGGCGCAGGATAATTTGCGTTTTTATAACATGTTAGTTCGTCTGGTGCAGAATAACCGCCTGTTTGAAGAAAGAGCAGCCGTAAAAAAGGTCTGGGAAAAAGACGGCAATATTTTCTTTGATTTTTATTTTTATCGTAATCATAAATCTTATATTTTTGATTCTCATTTTGTGCGTAATCTGACTGATCTGACGAATGAAAAACTTTATAAAACGCCGCGAATATTTTTTGAGGAATATTTGAAGGAGCACAATCCTGAAGCGGAAAGCGAGAAGAAAAAGGTTATTATTGATAAAAAGATTTTTGAACCGCTGGATGTTGATATTGTCATTATGCGTTTTCTGTCTTCATGTGAAAAAAATATGACAATTGTTAAAGAGCAGATAATTTATGATTTTATTTGTAAAAAGCTTCCCGAAACAGGAGGGCTGAGTCGCCAATACATTACCGCTTATCTGTCAGAGATTCAGCCGAAAGAAGATGATTTTTATCAGGCCTTAAACCGGATAGTCAAAAAGTCTCCCGAAGAAGCAGAGGAACTGGTGCGAGAAACCGTAAAAATATGTCAATCGGACGGTCAGCTTCATTATAACGAAAAACTATATCTGGCAGAGCTTTTACAAACTCTGCGGCAAAACGGCGTCACTCCTTCGGTTGGGTTTTAGTCGCTTTCCAATCATTCCAAAGCATTCCTTCCAAGAACAAATCTTTTAATACCGGTTCTTGATTGGGGATAAAGATAAATTGAAGCTGAGCCGAAAGAGCCTGAGAACGATTAGCCAACAATACTTCAAGATTTTTAGCTTCATTCTGAGGCAGGAAATAGCGGTAAGATGTTCTAAACAATTTTTTAGGGCAGATGTTGTCTTCAAATTGTGTACAGTCTGTGGCATTCCAATCCGGTTGCAACTGAACATAATGCCCTGACAACAAATCGCGGGGATCATATCCGGTAACGGCAATCAGAACAGTCCTTTTTTCAGAATGATGGTAATAGGTTAGGGACAACGTCCATAACAGCAGAACAATAACCGGAAAAACCAGTGAAAAGATTAAAAGTTTTTTATTTTTCATCGTCGTTTCCTTTCAATCCTCTGTTTTGTTTAAGTTTATACCACAGTTTTATCAGTAATAATAAGATGATGCCAGAGGCAATAAGGCCGATGCCTGTCATGGAAAGATCGCCGATAACTTGCAGATAGATTCCAAAAATCCTCAAGGCGATAAGAGCAGAAATAAAATCGGCCAGCTTATAGTTTTGAGATTTGTTGACATGCCATAATGTTACTCCCAAAACAGAAAGCGTCAGGACAATACTCCACAACTCCCGAATAATACTGTTTTGACCAATGAACTGATATAAGAAGACCATCAAGAACATAATACCCATATTTTGCGCCAGCAAAGGGGAGGAAAGAACTTTGAACGCGGCAAAAGCTGTGATAAGAAAGAAGACGGACGTCAGGCCCGCATAAAGATAATTGACTTCTGTCGGCTTGTGAATATATGAAAGGATATTAACCAAGTAGGGATTATTTGCCGACAAGATTGAATATGTCCATACGACAATTAACCAAAATTTTGCCGCCGAAACAAGTTGATGGTTGCGTTCATTGAAAGCGTATTTGAATATGACGAAAAAGAAGCAGGCAATCAACGTAGCGAACGACATCGGAGCCAGCAGGAACGCGGATGAAAAGTTTCTCCACCAATTTTCAAAAACCGACCAGTCTGCCAGACAATCAACGAGAGATACAAAGAACATCGGCAACCAAACAATCGGCAAAGCAATTTTTTTTGTTTGTACAAGTAACGGAGCCGTAAGAACAGACCACAAGAGGATGGCGGACAGATTATCTGATTGCAGATTAAAAACCTGAGCGATTAAGCCAATGCTTCCCAGAATAAGCATGGCAAAAAACAGCAACGTTCCTTCAAACTTATTGGAGTGAGGAAGTTTTTCAAATTTAAATGCCGCCAAAGCGGTTAAAGACAGCAGAATAAAATCACATAAGATTTTCAATCCTGACGGAAGAGCATCCCAGTTGGCGGCAATAATGGAGATAATGCCCAATCCTATCGTAAAACATGCTAAAAAATAAACAATTCTGGACAGCTTATGGGATGATTGGCTATTTTCATAATCCATAATGATTTGTTTTTGTCGGGCATCGATTAATCCGGCTTTTTGCCAAGATTCCAACTTTTGCAAAACAGACATAAGCACCCCTCCCAAAAAAAAGAGGCCACCGTGTCGGCAGCCTCACGGAACAGAAATATTATTGTTGATTAATCAAAGCGATTTCAACACGACGGTTTTGTTCGCGTCCGGCAGCTGTCGCATTGGATGCAATCGGATTAGATGAACCCAAGCCATCGGTAATAATGCGGTTGCCGTCAACACCTTTCAGGCGCAGATAATTGGAAACGGCAGTGGCACGACGCAAAGACAAGGCGTTGTTGGTTGCGGCACTACCGGTGTTATCCGTATAACCATAAACCTGAACCATAGTCTTGTTATATTCTTTAATAACCTTGGCAATAGAGTTCAAAACCGGTTGGAAACCTGTTTTGATAACGGCTTCATTGCTATCGAAAGTGATGTTACCTGGCATAATCAGGTAAATACGACCATCAACTTCTTGCACCTGCACACCGGTACCAACCAGTTCTGCGCGCAACTTGCGGGCTTGAATATCCATATAACCACCGGTAGCGGCACCGGCAACTGCACCAACACCTGCACCGATTAAAGCACCTTTCTTGCCGCCGGCCAAAGCGCCGATACCGGCACCGGCTGCAGTACCGATACCGGTACCCCAAGCGGTCTTGGAAACTTTGCTTTCTCCTGTATACGGATCAACTGCGCAGGCACTGAGCATAGAAACAGCCAAAATACTGCAAATTAAGGTTTTCTTCATGTTTTTACTCCTTCAAGTCATATAATCTGCCTTTTACTTTAGGGCATTGCCTCAAAATTTCAAGTAAAAAAATTGAACATTCACACTTCAAAATTTATGGAAAATATGCTAGGATACAACAGGATGATAATATAGGCGGAGATGAAGATGCAGTTTCATAAGAAAAAGGTTTCTGACAACAAAACACCGAAGTTTACCATTGGAAAAAAGAAATTGCCGTTCACAATAACACCGGCACGAAAAGTAAAAGATGTTCCCGCTTTTCATCAAGGAACAAACATTACGGTTAAGGTGAGGGATGATTTGAAAGATGTGGTGGAAGAGCCTTGCTTGAAAGCCTGCCAACAACTTTTTGATAAAAACATAGAAACCATGGATTCCGGTTGTAACGGCGAAAATTGTTCGGATCGAGCTTATATTGTCATTAATTATGATACGTTGAATGTTAATAATAAGCGGGTTGCTGCTGATATGGTGAAACATAACACCGCTCGTTTTCTTCCCAAAAGTGATGAGAGCATTCGTCATTATTTTAATCAACTTTATGTTCAGATTAGCGTGACACCTGAAGATTACGTGCGTTCTGTAGAACAACGGCTCTCAAATGTTCTGCAAGGGTTTGTTCCTCAGCAAAAAATTACAAAAAAAATGGATCCTGCTCACATAATGGCGATGCATATGCGGGCACAAAACAGAACCAAATAAAAACAGCTCCTGTTGATGGAGCTGTTTTTATTTGAAAGATTATCGTTTTTTTCGACGTTTTTGATACCAATGATGATAGATGTAAATGATAACCAAAATCAGGTAAAGGATACCGAGCGACCATAATCCCCAGAATTTAAGCTGACGATCACTGATTTCTCTCGTAATCTGGTTGACATTCAAAGCGCTACCCTTAACCTCAAATTCGGCATTGGGATTTTCATGCAAAATTGACGCCGCAATTTGATAATCGGGATTGAGAATGTCAAACTTAATCACCAAATCACCGTCGGCTTCTTCTAGTTTGGCAGAGATTGCTTCGGTTGTTTCGGTTTCATCTAGTGTGTAGTGAACGACTTTTGCACCGGCCGGCGTGGTAATACGTATCGGATCGTGACCGATTTTAGACACGTCATTGCCGGACAACGCGGCGGCACCTTTATTGTTAAGATAAACGCGCGTCATATAAAGATCTTCGTATTCTTTGCCATGGACAGAAACTTTATAATCGTTGTCGTTAAGAGAAGAAATAAAGGTTGCTTTTTCGGTATGATATTTCAGAATCGGTCGGCTGATATAAAAAATATAATACCCGACGGCAATACCGGAGATGGCAAGAATAAAGGCGCCGGTCGGACTGGTCCAGAAATTCCACAAGGCTTTGAGAAAGGCCTTCCAATCTTTATGCAAACTGTTTTTCACTATATTTCTCCTTTGGTTTTATATCAGATATAATCTGTGTAGGGGAGAAATAAAGGGTGAACGACCTAACGTTTTTTTGAACGAGACCCCGTCAGCATTTCAAACAAAGATACGGCTCCATTGATAATTAACTTCCGGTCTTTTTGGCGCAAAGAAGCCCAAACGTCCCAAACATGTCTCCAAAAACCTTTTTGATTTTTTGTTGGTTCGGTCGTTTGTTTTTTTAAAATGGGCAAAGCCTTGACATCAGCACGAAAAGGTTCCAAAAAAGCGCTGATGTTTTTGTCAGACATAAAAGCCCCGTGAAGACGAACTAAGTTGCCGTCGGAGGCAAGGAAAAGAGCATCTCCGCGGCCGAGAAGCTTCTCAGCTCCGGCCACATCCAAGATTGTACGTGAGTCGGCGGCGCTGGCTGTTTTATAGGCTAATCGTGTTGGAAAATTAGCCTTCAGAACACCGGTTACCACATCGACAGATGGTCTTTGTGTTGCCAAAATCAAATGAATGCCGGCAGCACGAGCTTTTTGAGCCAAGCGCTGAACAGAAACTTCAACTTTTTTATCTGATGCCATAAGGTCGGCAAACTCGTCAATAACACAGACAATATAAGGCATATGTCCGACATTATCGTTATAATCAACAATATTTTTGACCAAATTTTCTTCAAACTTGGCATAGCGTTTTTCCATCTCATCGACCAGATAGGAGAGGGTAGAGGCCGCATCGGTCATTTCCGTGACAACCGGTGCCAACATATATTTTTGTTGATTGTAGACACTGAATTCAATCCGCTTGGGATCTATCATAACGAACTTAACGTCGCTTGGTTTCTTTTTCGCCATCAGCGACAGGATAAAGGTATTCAATCCGACCGATTTTCCGGAACCTGTTGTTCCGCCAACCAGTAAGTGCGGCATTTTAGCCAAATCGGCAATAACCGGTTTTCCTTTGATATCCACGCCAAGAATAAGAGGCAACGCACCTTTGGCATGCGCAAATTCTTGAGAAGAAAGCAGTGAGGCAAAGTCAATTGTCTTCATTTCTTGAGCAGGGAGTTCAAAACCGATTGTTCCGTTTTCTTCCAAAGCTTCCACCCGCAAAGAAGGAGCGCCGAGTTCACGGGCAATATCATCAAGAGAGGTCGTAATGTTTTTTATTTTTGTACCGGCATCCGGCAAAAATTCAACCAACGTAACCAACGGTCCTTCGGTAATGTTAACGACTTGTCCGTTCACGCCGTAATGTTGTAAGACATTCTCAAGTTTTTGCATAAAACAACTCCGCATTCGTTACAATGTCAATTATTAAACCTGATTCTATTCCCAAAATCAATAACAAAAAAACTGGTAAAATGATGTTAATTATGATATAATCACTAATGAAAAGGATTATTATGTCAGCTATTGTAAATAGAAGAACTGCAAGGTTTTTTTGATGTGATAATCTTTCTTGTTTGCTTATAACACGAACAAAATAACATATAACTAACAAACAAAAATGAAGAATTTCGCATTAATTACCGAAGGATTCGGTCATGGCTTCGCCTGTGTTAACCTCGCCAAAGTTGCTAACCTCACTCCCGTGGCTTTCAGCATGAAGGATACAAAGGAGGCCTTCACCGCTGAAGTTGAGCAGATTTTCAACAATCTGTCAGCTTTTGCACCTGAGATGGTCAAGGCTTGCTGGGAGGAACGCGACACCTACCACAAAAACGGATGGGACATCCGCGCCGACTTGCTCGCCGGAAAAATCACCGATGAGATGTGGCAGGCGTTCGCCACCGGCAAACTAACCCTTGCCGACGAAAACCGGAAGGGGCTTCCTCAGTTCAACGGTTTGGCAGAAGACGACAACATTCTGTTCATCCCGCAAAAACTGAAAAGTGATGGCCATTGCGGCATCACCGCGGAACAGCAAAGCTTGCCGCTGGAGGTTTTCTATCCGTTGCAGATGCAGGAAGGACATCAACTGGTGCTTGGACAACATTTTCACAAAGTCAACGACCGTGACAGCGTGGTCGAGCTGGCTAAGGATTTCAACCTCTATGTCCCCGGTCTGACCGAGAATGAAGAGGTTTTCGGAATCAGAGGCGTTCAGCACATCAAGTACTGGAACCTCTACCGCCAGCTTTCCGGTTCAATTGGCATCGCCGGGACACACACCTGGTATATGCTGACCTGTTTCCCCGAGGTTCCTCAGATCATCCTCTTCAACAAAAATGGAGTGGAAGATTGGAAGGGCATCGAGAAAGCCTACCAAGCCGCCGGCCGCCAAATCCTTTGTATCGGTTTCGACGATAAAACGAACCTGCAGCAACTCTCCGAAGAGATTATGAATTCGGCTAACCGCCTGTTCTAACTCTTGGCGTCCCGACAACCGTCGGGACGTTTTTTTCTTGCTTTTTATCTAAATTTATCTATACTTCAGAAAATACAAGTCATCATTTTTAAATTATTATAATATGGAAAAAGAAAATCTATTGAAGAGAGCTAATCTTTTAGAGGATGCTTATCGTGAGTTTTGTCATGAGTTTAATGCAACACCGGAAGAAAGTGGTTATCTCGTCCATGCATTCTGGGACAATACGGTCATTTTTGCACCGAGCCAGAAAGAAGCAGATGCTTTTATCAAAGTTCAAAAAATCAAGTTGCAGATGGCAAGCGGCACAGTCGTTTTTAGCCTGCTGTTTTTAGTGATTCTTTCTTGTCTGCTGATAATAGCGGGAGTGAACGGTAGTTTGATAAACAACTGGGACGAAGTCTACATATGTTTCTGGACAGTTTTAGGCATTACCGTGCTTGTCTTCATTTATGAGATAGTCGAAAAAATCCGGTGCCGCAATCTCGACAAAATCTTTTGTAATAAAATTGTTTGGTATCTTCCTCGTCTCAAAAGTAGTTCTTTTAAAAAACTTTAAAAAAAAGCCCCGTGAACAAGATGTTCCTGGGGCTTTTTTTATAGATCAACAAAATCAATTAATTTGAAATTTTCATCATAATTATAGCGGCGCTTAACATATTTTCCCGCTAAAATATCCGGCAGAAAATTGCGATCGGCTTCACGCATTTCCGCATAGGGGATTTTATCTTCATCAACCCAAAAAGCTTCCCCCTCATCATCTTTTCCCTTTAACGAACCGGAGTATTTTGTGCTTTTGAAAATATGAACATAGAAATCGAAACGAGGAAATTCCACATATCCAACCTGTATCGGATCTTCAATTATTAATCCTGTTTCTTCCAATGTTTCACGACGGACACAATCTTCCATGGTTTCACCGTTTTCTTTTTTGCCGCCGGAGAAATTGATGCAACCTTCGTTAATGCCGCGATGATGACGTATCATCAAAAATTTATGGCTTTTGGTATCTTCAATAATAGATAACGATGCTTCTTTTTTCATCATAACCTCACATCAAATCAACGATAACAAATGATAGTACCGGTGAGGAGGCTTGGCAATAAATTTTTCTAATTTTCATTGCAAATATGTATTAAAGAAGGTTTCTATTTTATCAAACGGAATTTTTTCCATTTGATCATAGAGATCAACATGATTGGCATCTTTGATAATTAACAATTCTTTGTTGGACCCTTTGAGGTTTTTGTATGCATCTTCACTAAAATAGCGGCTGTGTGCGTTTTCTCCATGAATAAGCATAACCGCATTTTGGATTTCAGGGCTGTAGGTTAAGATTGGCATGGTCATAAAAGACAGGGATGATGTCATATTCCAAGCACCGTTAGAATTGATGGAGCGCTTGTGAAAACCACGCGGAGTTTTATAATAACCAAAATAGTCTTTAACAAATTGCGGTTCATCTCCGCTCAATTCATCAGGGAGGCCGCTTCCTTCGGCATAAGTTCCGTTTTTGAAATCTTTGGTTCGTTGGTTGTTTAGTTTTTTCCGCAATTCATAGCGTTCTTTTTCACTCATGGCATCAAAATACCCATTGGCATTAACACGGCTCATGTCATACATGGTGGATGTAACAGTAGCTTTGATACGGGGATCCATGGCCGCGGCGTTTAGTCCCATGCCGCCAAAGCCACAGATGCCGATAATGCCGATTTTTTCGGGATTGACATTTTCATGGTTAGCCAAGAAATCAACGGCAGCACTAAAATCTTCAGTATTGATATCCGGTGAGGCAACATGGCGAGGTGTTCCGTCGCTTTCACCTGTAAAAGACGGATCAAATGCCAGCGTAATAAAACCTCTTTCCGCCATGGTTTGCGCATATAAACCGGAAGCTTGTTCTTTAACGGCACCGAATGGGCCACTGACCGCAATAGCCGGCATATCTTTTGCTACATTGTTTTTTGGGGTGTATAAATCACCAACCAATTCAATACCGTATCTGTTTTTGAAGGTGACTTTTTTTACATCAACTTTATCGCTCTTGGTAAAGACTTTATCCCAGTTTTGTTGTGCCATATCTGCTCCTAAGGTTGTTGACGTTGAAAGGAATACTCCGATTAATGTGTAGAAAATCAGTTGTAACCGATTTGATTTAAGATGGAACTTCATCTTTTTCTCCTATAGCTATCGAATAAAACTATTCTAATTTTAAATTTATCTTTACAAAATAGCAAATACTTATATCCTATAATTGATTATGCCTAAAAAGCATAGCTATGAAGTGGAGGAAAAATGGAATTCAGGGTATTGCGCTATTTCTTAGCTGTCACACGGGAGGGCAACATCTCCAGAGCCGCCGAAGCTTTACATGTTACTCAACCGACACTTTCCAGACAGTTAAAAGATTTGGAAGATGAATTAGGACAGCAACTGTTTATTCGCGGCAGTCACAATATTTCGCTGACAGCGGAAGGAATGGTGTTTAGAAAACGAGCAGAAGAAATCATTGATATGGTCCGCAAGACCAAAGATGAGTTTTTATCAATAAAAGATAACATTTCCGGAGATGTTTATATCGGAGGCGGAGAAACATCGGCAATGCGTTTGATAGCCGAGGTGATTAATAAATTGCGCGCTGATTATCCGGATATTCATTATCATCTGTACAGCGGCAATGCAACGGATGTAACCGAGCGCTTAGACAAAGGTTTGCTTGATTTTGGTATTTTGATTCAACCGACGGATTTGTCAAAGTATGATTCTCTTTCTTTTCCGATTAAGGATGTCTGGGGAGTGATAATGCCTCAAAACTGTGCTTTAGCAAAGAAAAGATCTGTCACTAAGCAAGATCTGGCAGAGTTGCCGTTGATATTTTCTCGTCAAGCGATGAAGCAAACATTGGCGCAGAATGATTTTCTCGACTGGTTTGAGGATAATTTAGATGAGATGAACATCATTGCCACCTATAATTTGGTTTTTAATGCGGCATTATTGGCAGAGCAGGGAGTGGGGTATGTTTTAACGTTGGATAAATTGGTTGACGATATGAAAGCCGATGTTTGTTTTCGTCCGTTATCACCTAAATTGGAAGCCGGACTGGATATTGTTTGGAAAAAAAATCAGGTGTTTTCTCCGGCCGCCAGAGTATTTCTCAAGGCTTTGCGTCAAAAATTTAATTCTTGATTTTGAGGTTAAAGTTCGTTACTATCCCGTAAAAATGTAAATTACGTAGATATTATTAACCATCAACTCCATAATATGAGTAAGTTATTTTGTTCTGTTGCTCCGATAGCATTGCTTTTAGGAGCCTGTTGGGGATTTTCCGCATTTAGTTCTGTTGCGTGGGAACTTGTTATAATGATAGTGGCACTGATGGCTATCAGCCAGTTTATTATCAATAAAAAATCTCCCCGAAAATTCTACACGAATATTATCTTTCAGACATGGCTTATCATACCGACTTTGGGACGGTGTATAGAATTCATATCCCATGGGCCGGAAAACCAAATCGCGCTAATTGTTTTTCGATTTGCGGTTCCTCTCTATGTTTTTTGGGTTGTGAGCGTAAGATCGGAAAAGGTTCTTGCTTAAAAAAAGATGCCTAACATTGAAATGTTAGGCATCTTTTTTATCTGGATCTGCTACCCAATCCATAAAAAAAACCGCCCTAAAGGCGGATTTTTTATGGTCGGGACGAATGGATTACTCTACGAGTTGCACTGCGCTCATTCGCTTTGCTCACCGGCGTACTCTCGTCCGCCTTTCCACTGCTATGGAAAGTTTCACTTTCCTACCAGCGGGAACAACTAAGTGTTGCCGTGTTCGCTATGCTCGCTTGCAACACTAAGAGAAGTTTCGCTTGTAGTCGAACCAGCTTCTTCGCTGGTTCTTATCTGCCGCCCAATCCACAAAAAAAACCGCCCTAAAGGCGGATTTTTTATGGTCGGGACGACTGGATTCGAACCAGCGACTTCTTGCACCCCATGCAAGCGCTCTACCAGGCTGAACTACGTCCCGAAATAACATCTCTTCTATATAACGGCTACATCCAAAATGCAAGCAAAAAAAAACGGTTTTCAAGTTAAAATACGGAATATAAATTTATATTGCTTTATTAACAGGTGATTGTTATAAAGAAACAAATAACATTATTTACGTATTATTAAACTTACGCTTATGGATAAAGAAAATGATGACTTATTGCTCAAAGCAATCCGTTGGTATGTTCGCCAATATGGGGACACACCTGAAAGGAATGGGCTAAAGCATTCCGCAATTTGGTACAAGCCCATTATGAAATACAGCCTGCGAATATGCAAATTGCCGGAGGTGGTTTTCGGAGAAACAGAAAAAGACGTCCGTCTTTTCATCAAAGCTCAAAGAATACTCCGCTGGGGTGTGAATCTTTTTATCTTTTTGATGCCTTTGCTTGGGATAATGTTATTGTCCTTTGTTTTTCTGTTTAAGCCTGAAATGTCTCTCTATTTCTGGGGCGTTGAAGCGGTTTTGCTAATTGTTTGTGTGGGATATTTTATAATAGGAAGATATACAAGCGGTTTGCAGAAGCAAATCAATAACGACCGGATAGTAACTTTTATGGATCACTAAAAATAAAACCTCTTTCTTTTGAAAGAGGTTTTATTTTTACAAATCTTTATTTGCTTTTGCCAACGAGATACTCAACTCTTCTCGCATGCTTTTCAGTTGTTCCAACAAAGAAGAAACCAGTTTCCGTGATTCTACATCGATTTTTTCTGGCAACACTTCTTCAAAAAAGTCTTTTTGAATTTCTTCACCAACAACGGCTTTAACACCTTTTTCTTTGAATAATTTCTGTACACCCTCAATCGTATAACGCTTATCGTACAGATAATCACGAATGGTTTTTACCAATTCAACATCATCCGGACGATAATAACGACGTCCGCCACTGCGTTTCATCGGTTTTATTTGCGGAAATTTTGTTTCCCAAAAGCGCAGAACATGGGTAGCAACCCCAAGTTCTTCAGCAACTTCGGCAATGGTACGAAATGCAGCTTTGCTTTTATTGACGACCATTATCAGCTAATCCAATTAGGCGTTGATGATTTTGCGCATTGTTTGCGAGGGTTTAAAAGAGATGACACGTCTTGACGAAATAACGGCTTCCACACCGGTTTTGGGATTACGACCGGAGCGTTCTTTCTTATCGCGCAAAGAAAAAGTGCCGAAAGAAGACAATTTAACGTCATTGCCGTTGCTCAGTTCTTTAACAATCTCATCCAAGATCATATCCAAAATATCATTGGAATCCTTACGGGAGAGACCGATTTCCTCATAAATAGTTTCAGCAACGTCAGCACGTGTTATTGTTTTCATTTTAATCCTCTTACATTACAAACATCGAAAAGATATGCCAGATATTTAACCCAGATTCCTGTTTATGACAAGACATAATCCACAGTTTTTATCAGTTATTTACAAACGAATGACTGCGCCACCCCAAGTAAAACCGGCTCCCATGGCTGTTAAAACAATCAAGTCGCCTTTTTTCAATGTGCCATCTTCAATTTTTTCGGACAAAGTCATGGGAATAGTTGCCGCCGATGTGTTTCCATGGTTGGCAATGTTGACGATTGCTTTTTCTTCCGGCAATTCCAATTTTTTTGCAACGCCTTCAATAATTCTGATATTAGCCTGATGCGGAATAATCCAATCAACGTCATCAATAGTGATATTAGCCAATTTCATAGCTTCTTCAGCGGCTTGCGGCATACTTGTAACAGCAAACTTAAAGACTTCCTTACCATCCATTGTTACAAAACCGGCGTTTTGCGTTGTTGAAACGCCGCCTGTTGTACGCAAATTGTCATAATGTGTGCCATCAGAGAACAAAACAGTTGATAAAACACCGGTATCTTCAGCTGTTCCTTTTCCTTCTGTTGCGCGCAAAACAACAGCACCGGCACCGTCACCAAACAAAACGCAGGTGTTGCGGTCTGTCCAGTCTGTAATCTTGGATAAAGTTTCCGAGCCGATAACCAGAGCAGTCTTTACTTGTCCCAAACGAATCATATTATCAGCCATTGTCAGCGCATAAACAAAACCGGAGCAGGCAGCAGACATATCAAACGCAGGTACCCCAGGGTTAACGCCGAGCATTGCCCCCAATTTGATGGCTGTTGCCGGAGTCGTATTATCAGGTGTTACGGTGGCCAAAATGATTAAATCAATTTCTTTTGGTGAAACACCGGCCGTTTTCATAGCCATTTCAGCCGCTTTAGCCGCAATGTCAGAATTGAGTTCGTCTTCGACAACGGCACGAGCTTTAATTCCGGTACGGGTTGTAATCCACTCATCATTAGTATCGACGATTTTTGCCAAATCATCATTAGTTAAAACTTTTTTGGGAGCATAGTGGCCGTGGCCGATAATTTCAGATCTAATAGACATCGTAAAACACTTCCTGTGATAATTCGTCAAGGTCAACTTTTTCAATTTCTTCGCGGATTGTTGCAACAAAGTTTTGGCGAACCAGCATCAATGCATTATTAACGGCAACCGAAAAACCAAGAGCATCTGTTCCGCCGTGGCTTTTAACAGACAAACCGTTCAGTCCGACAAACATTGCCCCATTGTAAAGGCGAGGATCCATCGTCTTTTTGACACGGAGCATAACTCCGAGCATAAAGGGAAGCCCCAACTTTGCCATAAAAGATTTTTTTACCGCATTTTTCAGCAGGCGGATAACCAAACGAGCTGTTCCCTCGATTGACTTCAGAGCAATGTTTCCAGTAAAACCGTCTGCCACAATCACGTCTGCCACATTGTTGGGAATCTCGTGAGGTTCAACATAGCCGCGAAAATCCAAGTTCATATGTGAGTTTTTAATCATATGAGCGGCTTGTTTAATTTCTTCTTTGCCTTTCATTTCCTCTGCACCGATGTTCAGCAGTGCGACACGAGGTTTTTTCAGGCCGAGAGCATGACGAGCCAAAATATCTCCCATCAAAGCGAATTCCGCCAAATTGATGGCGTTGCATTCTGTATTGGCACCCAAATCAAGCATAACATATTTGCCGTTTTGATGCGGCATAATGCTGACAATTGCCGGACGGTGGATTTTTTGAATGGTTTTCAGTACCAGTTTTGAAATCGCCATCAAAGCACCGGTATTTCCGGCCGAGACGATAGCCTGCGCTTCACCTTTTCTGACGGCATCAATAGCCATATACATGCTGGTATTGCGGTTGCGGATAACGGAAGACGGTTTGTCTTCATTGTGAACCATTTCTGTTGTATGACGCAATTCACAAACTTTCAACAATGCCGGATATTGATTCAAAATCGGCATAACTTTGTTTTCATCACCAAATAACAGAAATTTAGCGTCAGGATTCTTTTTTGCGGCAATAGCCAATCCCTCAATCACGATTCGGGGGGAATTATCCCCCCCCATAGCGTCAATGGATATAACCAGATTATTAGTAGACAAAACCTGCTCCATTCAAATATAAGGCCGCATAAAACGGCCGGTTACAATAGTAATAAAATTATTCAGCTGCTTTCTGAGCAACAACTTCACGTTTGTCGTATTGACCGCATTTCGGGCATACGTTGTGAGGTCTTTTCAATTCACCGCAGTTCGGGCATTCCATGTAGGAATTAGCTGTCAACGCATCATGAGAACGACGCATGTTGCGGCGAGATTTTGAAGTTTTGTGTTTAGGTGTAGCCATTTTCTCATACTCTAAAATTAATGTTGTTAAGTTATTCAACCGGCATTATTAGCTCATCTTATTTCTAAAATCAACTAAATAAAACACCGTTTTGCGAAATTCTGCAATCCTTTTACTCAATATTTTATTATTTTGCAAGGACTTTTTGCATAAACCTTGTTTATTTCTTTAGTTTTGCCAAAGCGGCAAACGGATTGGTCTTTTGAGTAGTTTCTTCGTCAAATTCGGATTTGAACTCAAAAACTTCTCCGTCTTGTCGTGGAAAATCATCCAGAACCAAGGCCGTTTGCTCCAGTCCGATTTCTGCCAAATCAATCTGTCCGTTGACAATAACATCAGGAACATCATCGTCAAAATCAAACTCCATTTCCTCCAAATCTTTTGGGGTGAGGTTGGTGTCATAGACAATTTCAAACTCCGGTTCATAAGTTTTTATGAAGTTTTCCAACGAAATAACGCTTGTTTGCTCCAACTGGGCACGAACTTTCCCTTTTACCGTTAGTGTGTGTTCTTTTTTGCGCATTTGAACACTCATGTCGGCCTCCCAGCTTTTGGCGCCGGCAATTTTTAAAACTTCGGCAATATACGCCAGTTGTTTTTCATCGGCATTTAGCTTGTAGTGACGGGTGGCGGCTGTCAGATCTTCAATCTTCAGCGGATAAGAAAAAAGATTTTGCATAAATATTTTCCTTATGTTATAACAAATCAAATTATAAGTTAGGATATAATGTCAAGGATACCCCAATGTCAATAAGCAAAATGATCTGTACTTGTTCCTGCGTGTTGTTGCTGACCAGCGGCTGTTCAACGGAAAAGAGCAATGAATGGTTTATGACCCATAATGGTAATATGCCGTCTAATGAACGCATTAGTAAAGTTTCTGTCGGGGATAGCCGAGCCGATGTCCGTCGTGTGTTAGGGGCGCCGTCCACGGTTGTTTCTTTTGATAAAAATACTTGGATTTATATGTCTTCGGATATTAAGCGCGTCGCATTCTTCTCGCCGGACGAGGTCAATCGCGATGTTCTGACCATCAAGTTTAATGATAATGACGAAGTAAAAGAAATTATCCGTATGAGCAAAAATGACGGTCAGGATGTTCGTATCAACGATGATGAAACCGAGGCTTATGGACAAGAACCGGGATTCTTCCGCAAATATTTCGGAGGTGTCGGTATGATTAATCCTTTCGGAGGTCGTGGTAGTAGCTCAAATATGTAGCATCGATCCATTCGTTTAACCGCATGGGCTTAATGTTATTTTAAGCAAATGCTGTTATTTTTTATACCAAATTTTGGGGAGGAAATAAATGGATATATCTGTATTAGCTCTGCCAACGCTCAATCTGGGATATCATAATCAGATATTGGGGGCTTTTAGAGGGCTGTCTGATGTGACTGGGTGCGCATATGACGAACAAGCATTTCTTCTTCCTGAAGATGTGGTTCAGACAACCGAGATGAAAAAATCTTTTTTCAAAAGCCGACATGAAAAATATAAGGACTTGAAACAGCGTCTCTATCCTTTATTGGAAACTTATTTTCAAAAAAACGTAAAAATACCTCGTGTTTTTGTAACGGTATATGATGCGACGGATAGCAAGTTTTCTCCTGAAAATGTTGATTTGGTGTGTCGAATTGTCAAAGAATATTATCAGGAAAATAAACAGGGCGATATTCTGACAACTATTTTAACCAGCCGTTTATACAATTACAAATATGTTGATTTAATTAATGTGCCGAAACATATGTTGACCTTGGCAACAAGGATTCGGCTTTTGCAGAATAAAAAACTGCGCAGAAAGGTTTTAATAACAATCGGAACTTTGAACAATTTTAAGCAGTCCGTCGTTTTGCAGAAACAACAAGAATTCTTGAAAAAGCTAAAAACAACGGCAAAGTATTCCAGTGTCAGACAACAATGCGAAAAATTGGAGAAATATCTTTCCTTTTCAAAAAAAGTTGTTCTGTGTTTAGGCGGGCGTGTCGATGGATCAGAAATTATCTTCGATATAAAATATGCCAAAAAACTTCTGGAGGATGCTCGACACCTGAGCCGTTGCGGATATGGTGTTGTTTTTGTGAACGGTCCGCGAACACCAAATGATGTTGTTGATTTTTTATATGAGAAAACACAGGACGAAGAAAATATCATCTTCCAGAATTGTAAGAAAATCATCAAAACCGGTGAAGAGCAAGACAATTGGCGCGCCTATTCCGGAAAATATGAAAAACAGTTTACGGAACTTTCTCAGCTGGGAAATATCTATCCCGCAATTTTGGGATTTGATAATACGTTGGTTGTCCATAGTATGGATTCTTATGCCGCATGTGAGACGGCAAATGCCGGTTTTCCGACAGCTGTAAGCGGCAAGGGGATATATGTTGATGCCGTTGCCCGTTATGATTGTCACAATCTGAAAGCGTTATTATGTCCTAAATATGCAATTGATTGGGATGACTTTGTCAAAATGGCCAAGCGTAAAAAAACAGAACCCAAAGATTTAAAATTAAAGGTATTACCTAATTCTTTGCGTGTTTTTGCCGAAGCAGTGATGAAGCGGATAAGCTGAAATTTCTAGATTAAAGGCGCTACCAACTCAACGACTTTTGAAAACACAACATCCTCATCAAATGAGGCATCTTTTTCAAACTCAGATAACTTGATTTCCAAGCCATAATCTTTTTTCATCAAAGCCAAAGTTTTAATATAGCCGACGGCGGTAAGCATATCTGCAAACGTAGTTGCTTCAATCGACGGCAATTTCTTTGATCCGTTCAAAGACATTATGAGGGAGTTTGAAGTGTAATGGTGAGTGATCTTTAACCCCAAATATCCCAAAGAGGATAAATCCCTGAATAATGATTTAGTATCCATTTCCTGTAACGTGTGAACATACTTTAAGCCGAATGTCAGAGCGATAAATGGTTTGAAAGCTTCTGTAGCGGTAGCCAGATCAGAAACTTGAATTGCCACACAATTGATGTAATTTTCCGTCCGCAAAGATTCAACGGTCAATGCAATGGCAAAAAGATTAAAATCAAAATTGGGGGGATATTTATTTATCACAACAACTTGATCTTGAGAGTGACGCAGAATAAAAGCTCGAGCTTCTTTTGTAAAATCAGCAAAAGACGTTCCCGTAAATTCTTCAATCGCAACGAAAGGATAATTTTGTTTTTCAAAAGTATCATTTTGATGGTTATAAAGTGCAATTTCAATCATACGTAAACTCCATACTCAATATAACCTCAAGCTACAAAACATGTATTACAATTTTATTAAAATCGATAAAAAAAGAGCCGATTGTTTTTGAACAATCGGCTCATGGTCATTATGAACGCAATACAGCATTACATTTTTTACCAACCGCCACAATGACTTTTTGCATCAGGGTTTCAATGTCCTGATCACTGTAAGTCGCTTCTTTGGGTTGGAAAGTAATGCTCAATGCCAAAGATTTTTTACCTTCCGGAAGATTTTCGCCTTCATACAAGTCAAAAATTCTGACATCGGTAATGTTTTCTCTGTCCGCAGTTTTCGCCGCTGCCAAAACCTCGGCCGCCGGAACGGACTTATCTAAAACAAAGGCCAAATCCTTATCAACCGGCTGGAACTGTGACAATTCCAACTTCTTTTTACCTTTACCGGCAGTTGTGCGTGGTAACGGAATATTGTCCAGATAAACTTCAAAGGCAACCACACGCTGTTTGATGCCGAATTTCTTCAAAATCAGCGGATGAATTTCGCCGAAGTAAGCGATGACATTTTTGCCCAAACGGAATGCACCGCTACGTCCCGGATGATAATATGCCGGAGCATCGGTCGAAATCTGAGCGCTGTCAAATGGGCCGTTTGCCGCGGCAATAGCGGCCAGAGCATCTGCTTTTGCATCAAAAACATCATAAGGACGAACCTCTTCCAACCAATGTTTTTTTGCAGTCATGCCGGAACGAACACCAGCGGCTACCAAAGTTTGCTCAGCAGGTTTGCGACCGTAGAATTCCGGACCGACTTCAAAAATAGCCACATCGGCATAACCTCGAGCAACATTGTTTCGAACTGCCGACAGCAGGTTGGGCAACAAAGACGGACGCATTTCATCCATATCGGCGGCAATCGGATTGCATACCAAAACCACATCTTGTGAACGACGGAAGTCTTTAGCCATCTTCGAGTCTGTAAAACTCCAAGTCACGGTTTCCAACATACCGCGGTCGGCCAATTCATGTTTGACAGTAACCGTACGACGTTGAGATGGGGTCAATGTTTGTTTGGGGAACATGTCACAGGGCAGGGAAACTGCCGGAATATTATCCAAACCAATCATTCTGACAATTTCTTCCACGAGGTCGTGTTCACCTTCGATATCGCCGCGCCAACTTGGTGAAACAGCTTTGATTTTGTCTCCTTCGTCACTGGTTTTGAAGCCGAGGTTGTTCAAGATTTCAACAATTTTTTCTTTAGAAACCTCAATTCCCGCAAAATCTTTCATACGAGATGGACGGATATAAGCTACACGTTCCTGACAATTTTCATCACCGGCGATTTCCAATTCGGAGGCTTCACCGCCGCAAATTTCCAAAATCAGTTTGGTAGCGTATTCTGAACCGGTAATATTTGATTTCGGATCAACCCAACGTTCATAGCGATAGCGTGAGTCGGAATCAATCTGAAACTTGCGTCCTGTACGGGCTATGCATTCCGGTGCAAATAGAGCGCTTTCCAAAAAGACATTTGTCGTATCGGCAGAGCAACCTTTGGAAGCGCCGCCCATAATACCGCCTAAGCACTGGATGCCGTCGTTGTCACAAATCCCCAAAGACTGAGTGTCTAAAGAGTATTCTTTATCTTCCAACGAAACAAATTTTTCTCCGTCTTGAGCCATACGTATACAAATGTCTCCGACCAATTTGTCGGCATCAAAAACGTGTAACGGTCGGGCCATATCAATATTGACATAATTGGTGATATCGACCAGCGGAGAAATTGAGCGCAGACCGACAGCCGCCAAACGATCTTTCATCCATTTCGGGGTTTCCGCTTTGTTGTTGACATTGCGGATATAGCGTCCGACGTAAGTTGGACAAGCTTTAAAATCTTCAACTTTTACTTTAATAGGAGATTTAAAGTTGCTGTTATTGTTTGGAATGTTTAGTGCCTTTAATGAGCCGATGCCGGCTGCGGCCAAATCTCTGGCAATTCCTCTGACACCCAAACATTCAGCACGGTTCGGTGTGATAGAAATATCAAATACCGGATCAAAATTCAAAACATCAGCCGCATTAAGACCAATTTGTGTATCAGCAGGAAGCTCGATGATGCCGCTATGGTCTTCGCCAATGCCCAGTTCTTTTTCCGAGCACAACATTCCGAAACTTTCAATTCCGCGGATTTTTCCGACTTTCAATGTTTCATTATAGCAGGGAATAAGGGTGCCGACCGGTGCAAAAACGCCAATCAAACCTTTTTTGACATTCGGTGCACCGCAAACGACCTGCAAAGTCTGTTTGCCGTCATTAACACTCAGGAGGTGCAAGTGATCGGAATCCGGATGCATTCCGCATTCCTCAACGCGAGCCGTCACAAAACCTTTAAGAGATGCCGCCGGATTGGATACTTCCTCAACTTCCAAACCGATACGAGTTAATGTCTCGGCAATTTCATCGACAGTTGCGTTAGTATCTAAATGTTCTTTTAACCATGATAATGTAAATTTCATCTCAACATCTCCTATCTGGCTGCGCCGCCGTTATTGCTCAGTCCTCCGGTCATGGAGGCTTCGTCTAATGGCACAAAGCCATAGTGTTTCATCCAACGGACATCCGAGGCAAAAAAGTCACGCAGATCGGGAATTCCGTATTTTAACATCGCCAAGCGATCCAAACCCAAACCAAAGGCGAAACCTTGGTATTCATCAGGATCAACTCCGCAAGCTTTTAAAACATTCGGATGTACCATACCGCAACCCAAAATTTCCAACCAGTCGTTACCGGCACCGATTTTCAATTCTGTTTTGCTTTTCAGACAGCCGATGTCCATTTCTGCAGATGGTTCTGTAAACGGAAAATAGGACGGACGATAACGAACAGGAATTTCATCAAGTTCAAAAAAGGCTTTGATGAAGTCGTACAAACAACCTTTGAGGTGAGCCATTGTCGTGTGTTTGTCAATAACCAATCCTTCAACTTGATGGAACATTGGCGTGTGTGTAGCATCATAGTCAGAGCGATAAGTACGTCCCGGAGCAATAATGCGAATGGGAGGCTGTTTCTTTTCCATGGTGCGGACTTGCACGGCAGAAGTCTGTGTACGAACGACATAACTGTCGTCAAAATTATCACTTTCAGGATTGGTAACATAAAATGTGTCTTGCATTTGACGGGCAGGGTGGTTTGCCGGTGTGTTCAAAGCGTTAAAGTTATGGAATTGATCTTCAATATCCGGTCCGTCGGCAACTTCAAAACCCATTTGTCCGAAGATCGCTGTTACCTCTTCGTAGATTTTGGAAACCGGATGAATACGGCCTTGTTTTTCTTGACGAATGGGCAGGGTGACGTCAATCATTTCCGAAGCCAGCCGTGCATTAAGTTCTTTTGTTTCAATTTCGGCTTTTTTAGCTTCAAGCTCTGCTTCAATTTCTGTTTTCAGAATATTTAGGCTTTTACCCATTTCTTTTTTCTGTTCAACCGGCAGGGCACCTAATGCTTTCATCATATCGGTAATGCGCCCTTTTTTGCCAAGGATGGCCACACGGGCTTCTTCCAGAGCCTTACCATCCTGTGCCTTGCTGATTAAGCCTGATAATTCCGCTTTAATACTTTGCAAATCTTCCATTTTTTCACCTTGTTACACATTCCTGCCTGAGGCAGAGTTTAAAAACAATAAAGAGTTACCCAAGGGGCAACTCTTTATTTTTAATTTGTTTTTTTTCAAACTTAGTTCGACAGTTGTCTGATAAGTCTTAGTTAAGAGCAGCCTTAGCTTGATCTACCAACTTAGCAAAAGCTTCGGGCTCTTTAACAGCGATATCGGCCAACACTTTACGATCTAATTCGATACCAGCTTTGTTGAGCCCGCTGATAAATCGAGAGTAGGTCATATCGTGCAAACGAGTTGCTGCGTTAATTCTTTGAATCCACAATGTGCGGAAGTTTCTTTTCTTAGCTCTTCTGTCGCGATAAGCATATTGTAAAGCCTTTTCAACTTTTTCAATAGCAACGCGGAAAACGTTTTTAGAACGACCTCTATAACCTTTAGCCATAGAGAAAACTTTTTTATGACGTGCGTGAGCTGTTACACCTCTTTTAATACGAGACATTCTTCATTCTCCCTACAAATATGGTAAAAACTTTTTAACAATCTGAACGTCAACTGCTGAGAGCAAAGTTGTACCGCGAGCTTGTCTTTTCATTTTCGGAGTTTTGCAGAAGAGGCAGTGTCTCTTGAAAGCAAAGTTTCTTTTCAGTTTGCCGGTTCCGGTAACGCCAAAGCGTTTTTTTACGGCACTTTTAGTTTTCATTTTAGGCATTTTAATCCCTTTCTAAATATCAAAAAATTTGGATTTATCAGGAGTCGTCAGGCATGCCAATTAGCCCAAACCACTCTTTTCAGCGGCGTTTATACACTTTAAACCCTCAGATTGCAAGCATTTTTTTTAATATTTTTCACGGCTCGCATTCCTAAAGACGAAAAAACATTGTGTCACAACCTTTATACTGCTTAATTGTTGCCTCACCAGCTAGAGGCGTGCCACGACTGCAAATGAGGATTCTCCGTCTCCGCTTAATTGTTGCCTCTCCTGCGAGGAGCTAGTAGAAGTTGGTCTCGCTGACAAAACTGGCGGCGCGCAGGTCGATAAGCTTACCATCTTGCAACTGAACTTTGCGATCCATTTTATCGGCCAGTTCAAAGTTATGTGTGGCAATCAGAGCAGAAAGACCTGTTTCTTTCACAATGGAAAGGAGCTCGGCAAAAACGATTTCCGATGTTTTGGGGTCAAGATTACCGGTTGGTTCATCGGCTAAAAGCAACTTCGGTGTGTTGGCCAAAGCACGGGCAATTGCCACACGCTGTTGTTCACCGCCGGACATTTCTGCCGGACGATGTTTTAGGCGTTTTTCCAAGCCGAGACGTTTGAGCAACCATTCGGATTTTTCTCTTGCAAGTTTGGGAGAGATACCTGAAATCAGCTGAGGGAGCATCACGTTTTCCGTTGCATCAAAATCAGCCAGCAGGTTGTGATATTGATAAACAAATCCCAGATAATCGCGTCGCAAGATTGTACGCATGGTGTCATTCAATTTGCTACACCTTTGTCCGTCTAAATAGATTTCTCCTTTGGTTGGCTGTTCCAGCAGACCGGCAATTTGTAGCATTGTTGATTTTCCTGAGCCGGAAGGACCGATGAGGGCGACAATTTCGCCTTTTTCGATATCAAGGTTCACACCGCGCAAAACATCCAGCGTTTGCGAACCTTGTTTAAAACGACGGTGCAAATTTTTAAGCTCTAATGTCGGAGCTGTTCTTTTATTCATAGCGCAAAGCCTCCACCGGATCAAATTTTGCCGCACGATAAGACGGATACAATGTTGCAAGGAATGATAACAGCAATGATATTGTCGCAACCATAACCACTTCTGTCACGTCAACTTTAGCCGGCAATTGAGAGAGGAAATAGATTTCGGCAGAGAACAATTCTCTTCCTGACAAACTCTCCAAAAACTGACGAACATTTTCAATATTATAACAGAACAGCAAGCCCAGAAGCAACCCCAGAGCCGTACCGACCACACCGACAAATGCTCCGTCCATAAAGAACACGCGCATAATCATACCCTTGGTAGCGCCCATAGTGCGCAGGACGGCGATATCGCGTCCTTTGTCCTTTACCAACATAATCAAAGCCGTGATGATATTGAATGCGGCAACCAAAATAATCAAGGTCAAAATCAGAAACATCACATTGCGTTCAACATCAACCGCATTGAAAAAAGCCGCGTTTGATTGGCGCCAATCATAGACATACGCGCCGAGCCCAATGCTTTCTTCGATGGTTTTGCGAGCGGTTTTTAAGGCATTGTCATCATCAAGGGTGACGTCGATATGGGTAACGGCATCGTTCAACCCCATATATTTTTGCGCCGCTTCTAACGGCATAAAGATAAAGTTGGAGTCATATTCATACATACCAGCTTCAAAAGTACCGATAACCTGATAGGACTTCATCCGCGGAACCGTGCCGAAAGCAGTAACTTTTCCGTTGGGGGAGATGAGGGTGATTTTATCCCCTGGAACAACGCCCATCTTGGTCGCCAACCGAATTCCCATAACCACGTTATCATCGTGAAAATCGTTGAGATCAACCGTTTGAAATGCCTTTTCCAAAATTGGCTTTTTGACCAAATCTTCGGCAGAAATACCTCTGACCATAGCACCTTCGGCCGCTTTTCCGGCAGAGACCAAAAGCTGGGTTTCCACTTGTGGAATAACGATTTTGACATTTTCAATATCAGCCAAATCCTGAATGGCTTGTTTGTAATTATTAAAGGGATAACCGAGCGGCGACATAATACCGATATGACCGTTGATGCCGAGAATACGGGACAGAAGTTCGTGACGAAAACCGTTCATAACCGACATCACGATAATCAATGTAGCCACACCGAGAGCAATACCGGTAAAAGCAAAGCCGGTGATTACAGAAATAAAGCCTTCCTTACGTTTTGCCCGCAAATAACGGGAGGCGACAAGCCGTTCAAATTTCGAAAAAATCATGCATAATTCTCCAATATCTACAGCATTTATATTGTCTTTGAACGTGTTTGACAACCATTGACACTGTGATGTGCATAAAATAATGCCATCGTCCGATATTTCACCGCCGACTAATTAATTATTTTCGCATAAATTATGACATGTCGGCAATACCACACCTGTTGCATTCTATAGGTGATTTTTGAATGCACGATTATTTTCTTCCGCTAATTGTATTAATTTATGTAAACGATTGCTTTCTTTGTAGGGGATATCAATGTCTCGGGATTTGTTTTCCAAAAACCAAATGGCAAATCCGTTGGCAGATAATTTGTGTCCGACTTCTTGATGTTCAAGAAATTTTTGCCGTTGAACAGAAGCGAAATACTCCCGAAACGGTGCGTATTTCTTATCACGAAGCATTCCTCTTTTGATGGCTTCCGCTTTCTTGCTACTGGCGATGGCAGCGTTAACTGTGGTTGTCCGCATATCCTCCCATTCGGCACGACTTTCAATCAGCATTTCTTTTGCCCAATCGACAAGTTGTTGTTGCAGTTTTTCATCTTGTTGTAGGGCTGGGGATTGCCGAAACAGGCGAGCCAGTTTTCGTCCGGCTTTAATGGGAATAAAATAGTCTTCATTTTTTAGTGGCATATGAGTTCCTAAAGAGAATAACCTGCTTTTCATATAGGTTTGTTTTTGGAGTGGCGCAAGTATTCATCTTAAAATAATGAAATATGTTTTCAGAACAACTTTTAATGATTGATTGACTTTATTTTAAGGGTGTTTACTATGTAAAATATGAAAGGAAACGTTTATGAAAAAATATTGTGTTTTGGTAATGATGTTTATTCTGTCGGCTTGTCACTATAATAAAGAATTTAAAAATCCTATTTTCAATCAACCTTTAAGACCATTAAGCAGAGGAGGCGGCTATGCTTATCTGACGCCAACATCTATTGATTTTAGAACGCCTTTAGATAAAAATAAAATTGCAGCTCAAGCAAAATGCGACCTTATTGAGAACCAAGAAGATCGCATTACCTTAAAATGTATGGTAGATAGTTGGAGCGATAAAATAACAAAATGGTATTTTACCTACGCCATAGGTGAGTTATTATTGGATAACTGTTTAATCATTTGGGAATATAGTTATGACAGCCCAGATTCTCCATACAAAAACCAATCGACTTATTGTGTCACGCCCCAGCCCAATAACAGTTAGAATCTGATTAAGCGCGCCATTCTTTCCGCCCCATCATTCCGTTCTTGCCCCACGTCTTTGCGGTGGATGTTAGCCACAATGCCGTTCTCTCCCTCCACATCTTGATTGGCGATGGCCTGATATAAGTTGGGCCAATTTTTTCTGTTAAGCCCTCCTTTAACATTATATTGAATGTCCAGTAACACTTCTTTTAAGGGATTGGGAAAACGGTCAAAATCCGCAAATTCTTTTCGAACATGCGATAAATCGTTTTTTATATGGTTTTGCGCCATACGATATGCTTCCTCGTCAGATATTCTTAAATTTGTATCATTGGCAAAGCTTTCTGCAAATTTATTACGGTTTTTATAATTGCCGAACATATCTCTTTCCATACTCATTTGTTGTAGCTTGTCATAAGCCGCTGTTTTTTGAGTCTCTGTTGCTGGAACTCCATCTGCCATAAAATTGACATTCATAAAATCGTTATAATTATTAACATTAGCACCGCCGCCGACTGTGATATATCCCTTAGTGTCTAAATAAGGGTGTCGCATAACTTTTTCAAATCTTTGAACATTCTGCCATGACTTAGCCTGTAGATCCTCATCGGAAATATAGTTGGGATTGGCTTGTGTGTTACTGTTTTGAGGCATAACATTTTCAATGTTAGAACCAATGTTTGATTGACCGAAACCATAATTATTGTCGGCATTTGTTCCCCAAAAATTGGTGGCGTGTTGCGGATAATCTTTGGTAATCCCCTGATTTTTGTACTCATCCATCAGTTTTTGTTCCCGATTAACGCGTGCATTTTGATATTCAAGCTCATCACGCAGTGAAAAGTCCTTATGGTCTACGCCATAACTGTCAACTTCATCTTCATCTGTACATGTTTATTTTCTCCTTTTCTTGTTAAAGTTTGTTTTGAGCTATATCCTTTAACAGAAAAGGAAAAGTATTACTATCCCGCATAGACGGTAATAACCCCCTGTTGCATTCTATAGGTGATTTTTCTTTGTTATGAACATAAAAAAAAGCCGCTTTTTCAAGCGGCTTTTCGTAAAAGATGAGGCATTACATACCGACAACAAAATACTCAAGATAGAGATAACCTGTTGCCATAGCGACCGTCAACAACATGATTGGAATAGACCATTTCATAAAGCCTAGGAAGCTGATTGGGGCACCATGACGTGTTGCCATACCCGCAACAATCACATTGGCTGAAGCACCGATAAGAGTTGCGTTACCGCCAAAACATGCGCCGAGAGACAATGCCCACCAAACAGGCATCATTGCTTCACGTCCGCCCATTGAGGCTTCCATTGATTTAATCATCGGAATCATTGTTGCCACAAACGGAATATTGTCAATCGCACCGGATACAATGGCCGATACCCAAATAATCAACAGGCTGGCTTTTTGGATACTGCCTTCCGTGATGTCGATAAACTTTTGTCCGAGCATAGATAAGATGCCAGTGACTTCCAAGCCGTAAACGATAACAAACAAGCCCGCAAAGAAAAAGATTGTTGTCCAGTCGACCAAATCAAATGCTTTTTCAATTTTATTGTCACGTTCCTCATGGCCATCACCCCAAGTATAAAGCAACATCAGGAGTGAGCCGCCGAAAATGGCGATGGTACCGTTGGCAATATGCAGATGTTCAGCCAAGATGAAGCCGATAATCACCATTCCCAAAACGCTCAAAGATTTAATCAGCAAGCCTTTATCTTGAATTGCGGCTTTTTCATCCAAAGACATAACTTTATTGCGGCGAGCTTTGGTTGAAACCAAACGACGCCCCCAGAAAAAGTCAAAGATAGCAATTAAAGCAATCATACACAACGTTACAATCGGTGTCAGCTCATACATAAAGTCTGTAAAAGACAGATTTAAGGCCGAACCGATTAAGATGTTCGGGGGGTCACCGATAAGGGTTGCCGTACCACCAATGTTGGATGCAAAAATCTCAACCAACAAATAGGGAAGGGACGGAATTCCGAGCTTTTTGGTAATTTGAAATGTTACCGGCACTATCAACAAAACAGTGGTAACATTGTCCAAAAACGCTGAAAAGACAGCCGTTACAACCGCCAGAACGATAAGAATACCGCGCGGACTGGCGTTCACTTTTTTAGCCGCCCAAATAGCAACGTATTGGAAAATTCCGGTTTTTTCGGAAATGCCGACAATCATCATCATACCGATGAGCAACGCCAAGGTATTAAAGTCAATACCTTTAATGGCAGTGCTTTGAGTTAAAATTCCTGCAAAAATCATAACTGAAGCCGCCAACAAAGCAACAACGGCTCTGTTCAGCTTTTCCGTAAACAAAATAACGTATGCTAAAATTACGATAGATGCGGCGACGATTTTCGCGTCAATTCCCCAAACAAGCTGGGGGACTAGGGATAAATCTGCACCATGCATTTTATTTGTTCCTTATATAAATTAAATAACATTAACCTATATATAAGCAAACATCCTAAAAATACCTTAATAAACAGCCATTAATGACTTGAATGTCTCATCAAGCGGTTGATTGCGCCGTAAAGCGTATTTATTTCCTGTTCTGTCATTTGGTTGCGGGTAAAAATATTACGCAGGTTGATAACCATTTTGTCGCGTTTTTCATCTTCCTTAAAATTGCCGCAATCATCAAGCTTGTTTTCGAGGTAAGTGCAGAATTGCAGAACTTTTTCTTTATCGGCCAAATCAGAATGGTTTATGACAAATTGTTCATCAGGAGCTTCAATTTGCAGTTTATGAAATTCATATCCGGCCAAAAGAACTGCTTGTGATAAATTAAGAGAACAATGACGGGGATTAAGCGGAATGTTGATAACCGCGTCAGACAGGCAAACATCTTGATTATTCAGTCCGGTTCGTTCTGGTCCGAACAAAATTCCGCCTTTGACGCCGGTTGCAATTTTCTCGTCAAGAATTTCCGCTGCTCGGTTGGCGTTTAAAACCGGCTTGACCTGATCACGGTGACGAGATGTTGTTGCCAATACATAATTCAAATCGGCAATGGCTTGTTCTGTTGTGTCAAAAACTTCAGCATTATAAAGGATTTCTTCGGCATTGGAAGAGGCTGAAATTGCTTTGGCAGAAAGGTGGTCTTCTCTGGGATGAACAAGGCGCAGGTGATAAAGGCCGCAATTCATCATCGCTCTGGCCGCCATACCGACATTTTCTGCCAGTTGAGGTTCAACCAGAATGATATAGGGTTGTTTTTCGTACATTATTTTGCTTCAGTTTTAGGTTCTGTGGTTGCCGGTTCTACAATGCTTGGGTCGGTAACGTAGGTTTCTGTAAAATATTTTTTCAGAGCGTTTTTGTCTTTAACATTAATGTTTTTTTCTTGATAACGAACTTGCTCTCCAGCCGGTGCAAAGCGATTCTTTTGACGGATTTTATTCTTTTCGATTTGTTCAGAGGCCTTCAAAATTCGTTTCATCTGCTGTGGCTCTCTTGTATTTACCAATGTGTCGATATTTTGGTTTATGTTTTGTTGAGCTTGGGTTTTCTGCGCTTCCGTAATTTTAGACGGAGGAGGAAGCTCATCGGCTGTCGTGTCTTGGGCATAAACAGGCAACGCCATTAACATAGATAATGCAAATGCGCAGGAGTGTATTTTAACCATGGTTTTTCCTTGTTTTAGTCAATTGACAAAAGGTCTATACTGTTAAACAGCAGGTTTTCGACATCCAGACCGGAAGCTTCTTCAAATGAGTCCAAAAAGCCGGCAAATACCGTATCAAACGGATTGTTTCCGTGACCGATGCTGTTGTATGCCGCTCTGAGTTGGCGAGCATAATTTTGTGGAAGATCTCTGATGTTTTGATCGTAGCTTTCCGGAATTTTGTATCCCAAATTACGCAGGTGTTGGGTCAAAACAATCATGTTGTGACGATTAACTTCCGGTGCAATCATTTCTTGTCCGTAATTTTCACCAAACGTTGTCGCTTCGCCAATGTAGTTCAACTTACCATGCTGTCCGCTTCCGCGCCATGTTTTGATGCCGCTTCTGTCGCGTGCGCGAGCCCACGGATCAACAGGAAGAATATCGCTGTTGGCATAAGCCGGAGCTTTTGTCAGATCAGTGCTGGCTACATTATCTCCCATATAACCGTCATTAGGTGTCAGGTTAATATCACCGCTTCTTGTTGCATTTGCGGCAGAAGCGCGTGTGGCAACGGATGTTTCATTGCCCATAATATTGTCAGCGGCTTGATTTTGTGCTTCCAGAACTTGCGGTGTTGCCATATTCGCCGCTCGTTGACTTTGCAATCTGGCTGAAGCACGTTGAATTTGCGCTTCTCTGACTTGACGAGCCTGTTCAGCCTGAGCCTGCCCCAAAGCCTGAATTTTTGATGTCGGAGCTGGTTGCGGGCTGTTTTTTTTCCAAGGGTTGGCCGCAAGTTGTGCCTGAGCAGATAAAGCAAAAGCAATGCAGCTAATTCCGGCTAATAAAGGTGCTATTTTTAACATGACAGTCCTCCCGCGTAACATTCCGCTATTATTATAATACTATATATTATAGAAAAATAATAGTTACAAAATTGTTATATTTTTCAAAAAAATATTCGATTAGTTCTTTTTTTGTGTCTTGGCTTTCAGTGAATTGATTTCTTTCTGCAAAAGCTCCAGCTGACACTCAATAGGATCCTTGTCGGTAGGGCAATAGCCGTAAGCCATAAATCCGGCGGGTTCTTTGCGAGAATGCTGAACCGAATGAGCCGGAACGCCGACAACGGTTTGGTTGGCTTCCACATCTTTTAATACAACAGCGTTAGCACCGACTTTAACATTATTGCCAATTTCAATCGGGCCTAAAATTTGAGCTCCGGCGCCGACAACAACATCATTGCCGAGGGTAGGGTGGCGTTTGTTGGTGTTTTTCCCTTTTTTGCTAAAAACGGTTGTTCCGCCAAGAGTAACGCCGTGATAAAGGGTAACATTGTCACCGACAACGGTGGTTTCTCCGATAACGACCCCCATCCCGTGGTCAATAAAGAAGCCTTGTCCGATTTTTGCCCCAGGGTGAATTTCCACACCGGTAAAAAAACGGGAGATTTGTGACAGCACGCGAGCGGTTAATTTAAAATTTCGCCGCCACAAAGCATTGGCAAAGCGATAAATAATAATGGCGTGAAGACCTGCTGAGCAAAGCAGAGCTTCAGTTCTGCTCTTGGTTGCAGGGTCTCTGGCGATAACGGCATCAATGTCGTTAAGAATCATCTTGAATTTTGTTTTCATTTTGTGCTACATTCCTGAAAATGTTAATAATTTATCAGTATTTAATTTATATAATACTTAAAAATTCTAATTTTAGGTTAAGGTAATGACAGAAATTTTATTTAATGGACACGCTGGTCGTCTTGAAGGACGTTATCATCAAAGTGAAAATCCTTCTGCGCCGATTGCTTTGATTTTACACCCTCATCCGCAGTATGGCGGAACCATGAATAATAAAGTGGTTTATACGTTGTTTAGTTGTTTTCAAAACTTGGGATTTTCCGTGTTGCGTTTTAACTTTCGCAGTGTTGGACGGTCTCAGGGACAATTTGAAGACGGTCCGGGAGAGCTTTCTGATGCAACCGTTGCGCTTGATTGGTTGCAGTCGGTCAACCCGGATGCCAGACAATGTTGGATTGCCGGCTATTCTTTCGGAGCATGGATTGGCTTGCAGTTATTAATGCGTCGTCCTGACATCAATAATTTTATTGCGGTGTCACCTCCGGCTAATGAAAAAGATTTCTCATTTTTGGCGCCATGTCCGACATCCGGTTTGATTACGCAGGGATGCGTTGATGAAATCGTTACTCCATCAACAGTGACAAGTTTGGTTAAGCGTCTGAACACGCAACGTAACGTGTCTGTTGACTACGCAATGATTGAAGGCGCCGACCACATGTATAACAATCACTTGGTTGATTTATACAAGGTAACCGGCAACTATGTTATTGATGCGATGAAACGAAAGGGACCGGATAAAAAGCGTCGCGGTCGCCGCAAAAAATCAGAGTTGCAGGATGATGAAACAATGCTCCTGACAAATGAAGCGGATGATATCGACAATGATGAAGATTATGAAGACGATATCGAAAACGATGATTTTGATGAGTTGGATGATGAAGAATAAATAAAAGCGCCGAAAGGCGCTTTTATTTTAAGTTTTTTTCTGATTTTCATTAATTTAACGAGAAATAGAATTTTGCAACTGTTTGAGGATGTATACGCGAATGGCGCTGGAGAGGTTTTCATTCTCTCTTTCAGCATCTATTTCCGTTACCAACTGATTAAGACTGAGGTTGCGTTCTGTAGCAATTCTTTTAAGCTCGGTCAAAAATTCATCTTCCAGAGAAATGCTGGTTGAGTGACGATTGGCGATAATGACAGATAGTTTACGCATTATTTTTTTCTGAAAGCATCGATAGAAATAACGGTTGCGGCGCCGGAAGCTTGTTTCAGCTCAGGACTTTCATCAAGCTCATCTTCCGCATTTTGAAAAGAAGTATCTTCGCTGTTGCTGAAGCTTAAGCCGAACTTGGCGTATGGATCGGCAAAATAGGTAATGGCATCATAAGGAATGCGCAAAGTTTGCGGCACTCCGCCAAAGCTCAAATCCACCTCAAAATAAGTCTCGCCAATCATCAAATTGGCAAACTGATGTTGCATAACGATAGTCATCTCTTCCGGATATTGATTGAGCAATTGTGCAGAAAGACGGGCACTGGGATGATTGGTGCGAAACGTGATGTAATAATGATGTTCACTGGGAAGTCCTTCGTCAGCGGCAATTTTCAAAGCCTCAATAACCACGTGTTTGAGAGCTTTTTCAACCAGCTTGTCATAATTAATTTCCAACTTTTCCATGCATCACCTTTTCATAAAAAACAAGCGAGCCGTTCTGTTGATAGGTGGCTCAGACCCCACTTACGATTATCCTAAATCATAAGGATTTGAATTTGTTGCGACTACAATTAAGCAGCCATTGCAACAGGAGCTACGTTATTATCGTTAGCATTCATTTAAATTTGAACCGATAACGGTGGTATCTCACCGAACACGGCTTACCTGTCTTTACCATACATTGTCAATCCTGTGTCACCCCCGTAATAATACATCTCTCGCGATGGTATTTCAGCTTGCTTTTTTGTTAAAATGATCTTTCAACAACCGCTGATGTGCAACCCATCATGCTGTGAGTGGTGGAGGTGCCGGGTACTGCCCCCGGGTCCAACATATCTATTTCACAGAGCTTCTAGTGTCATAGTCAGATTGCTCTGACAATTTATTAGTATAGGGATAAAACTATAAAATTTCAAGTGTTAAGATAAAAAACTTGCAATTTTTGCTAACCAATGCTAAAAGGACAAAAAAATAAATTTTTATGTCAAACTAATTTTTACGAGATTATGAATAAACAAAAAATGCTACAAAGCTTAGGGCTTGACGGCTACAACCATCTGATGGCAAAAGTTATCTATACTGAATGCCGTTCTGATGTTTTTGACCGTCTGAACGAAGGCTATCCGATCACTCCGATGGTGCTCCAGATGCTATTCGAAAGAGGCTGGGAAAGGCAGATTGACGATCTCATCCGCAATGGTACGTTCTGGCATCCTATCGACTGGAACAAGAAACTGACCATCTGGTTTCAAGGTTTTTTCGGGGATGATGAATTTACGAATCTTTGCCTGTATAAAGGCTGGACATCGTTCCTCACACACATGAACTTAGAAGCGAAACTTCTGGCCGAATATGAGCAATGGAACCTCTTGATTGAACGAGGCGAGTGGCAGACACTCATCGACCATGACCGTCTGGATAAACTTCCGAGAGAGAAGTGGAGAGAGTGGATACCCTTAGTGCTCAAAAGCGGGAAAAGCGAATTCCTGTTTCAAAATAGGTGGTACAAGTTTTTGGATGAGTTTCCCTCGCTAAAAGACTTGGCTTTTGCCGCCTTTGTTAATGGCGGGCATTGGAAAGAACTGTTTGAGCATCGTAAGATTTTTTCTAATGATGATGTTCGGAATGAACTACTCAAACACGAGCAGTATGACTTGTTGCTCCAGATGCAGGAATACCGTTTTTTGGCGACCAACGGTCAGGTCGGGTTTCTGGTCAAGAACAAGTGCTGGGGAATATTAATTCGCTATGGTTACCGTTCTCTGGTTGACTGGGAAGACTACTACGACTCCTCTAACAAATATCAGCGCAAGAATGTTTTGGACCAAGCAGTTGAAGCCGGAGCTGTTGATTTTCTCAAGGCAAAGGGACACCGTTTTCTGGCCTTTAAGGCTGGCTTTTATCGTCATAAGAGATAGTAATCAAAAAAGCTGAGGGCAACCTCAGCTTTTTTTTTGTGTTTCATCAAAAAACTGCTAACATCTTTGTGGGAGAAAAAGATGACAAAGGTTGCTGTTTGGTGCCGACATTTCGGCGACAATATTATCGGAATTGGTGATTCGATTCCTTGGCGTGTTCCTTCTGATTTGAAAAAATTCGGACGAATTGTTGCCGGACAAAATATGGTTGTCGGGCGTAAAACCTATGAAACTTTGCCGCCAAAGTTCGATAAAGAAAAGATTTTTGTACTGAGCAATCAAACAGAATATGAAACCCGTCATCCGCAACATCAAGTGGTGACAAATCCTAAGCTTTTTAAGGATGTGACCGAGGATTTGTACATCTGTGGCGGAGCCGGAATTTATAATCTTTTTGTCGGTAGTGGTAATAAATTAATGCCGGACATTATTGTTGATTGTGTTTATCAGGGAGATATGCAAGAACTGGACGGTCAGCCGGCTGATATTTCCGAGGCAGTGGCAGTCATGCAGAAGCAATACCGACAAATCGGCACAATCTATGAGGAAGACAATGTCACGACCGCGATTTACATCAAGCAAGGCAACTTTGTCGAACAACAGGTTTTGAAGCACATTATCAATGCGATAGCTAATATTTAGGAGAAATTGGATGAAACAGTATCTTGATGTTTTACGTGATATCATGGAAAACGGTACCGATAAACCCAATCGTACGGGGATTGATACCCGTTCGGTGTTCGGACGACAGATGCATTTTGATTTGAGCAAAGGTTTTCCCTTGGTCACGACCAAAAAAGTTTTCTTAAAAGGCATTATCCACGAGTTGATTTGGTTGTTGTCCGGCAATACCAATATCAAATACCTGACAGATAATGGCGTTAAAATCTGGAATGAATGGGCTGACGAGAATGGTGATTTGGGGCCTGTCTATGGAGCGCAATGGCGCAATTTTAACGGTGAGGGCGTTGATCAGATTAGAGATGTGATTGAACGCTTGAAAAAAGATCCTAATGACCGTCGGATGATTGTCTGTGCTTGGAATCCCGCTCAGATTGAACAGATGGCTTTGCCGCCGTGCCATTGTTTTTTCCAGTTTTATGTTGCCGATGGAAAATTATCCTGCCAGTTATATCAACGCAGTTGCGATATGTTTTTAGGTGTTCCTTTTAATATTGCATCTTATTCTTTGTTGACGATGATGATCGCTCAGGTGACCGGCTTGGGGCTTGGCGAGTTTGTCCATACTTTGGGAGATGCGCATATTTACCACAATCACTTTGAACAGGTGAGGGAACAGCTTTCCCGTGAACCATACGAGCTTCCGACCATGAAAATCAATCCGAACGTCAAGAATATTGATGATTTTAAATATGAGGATTTTGAGTTGGTCAATTATCAATCGCACGATAAGTTGATAGGTGTGGTGGCTGTTTAGATATGATTGAATATATTTTTTCTAAAGTAAAGTTTACCAAGTTATCTCATTATGTTGAGAATGAGGCAAACTTAAAATATGCCACGTCCGGCGCCGCCTGCTTTGATATTTGCGCGGCAATAGCCGAACCGGTGGAGCTCCAGTGCGGCGAGCAAAAAGGTATCCCTACGGGAGTAAAATTGGCCGCGGAACATCCGTTGTGGTTTCGAGTAAATTCTCGTAGCGGATTGGCAATAAAGCATGGGATTATTACAATAGCGGGAATAATTGATACGGATTATCGTGGCGAATTGATTATCGGTTTGTTGAATACAAATGCCGAAAGTAGCGGAAAAACGTATATCATCAACCCCGGAGATAAAATTGCGCAAATAGAGTTACCATTTCCTTATCGGGCAGAATTTGAAGAAGTGTCGGAAGATGAGTTTGCCGCATTGTTAACAGAGCGGGGAGAAAACGGTTTCGGCTCTACGGGGATTTAATTGTTGCCTTACTTGCAAAGTAAAAAAGTCCCGCTTCACAGCAGGACTTTTTCGTCTTTCAATAGGTATTAAGGTAAAAAGATTGATTATATCGCCGTAAATACGATTCCACTTTTATTGTGATGCAATCGAACATTTCCCTTAACAGTAGAGCCGTCCTTGAGTGGTTTGCAGAGGACTTCCGTGGCGGCGAAGAAAGTGAGCTTCTTGTCGCCGAGGTTGATGAGGAAGCCGGGGATGCCGTCTTTCTCTGCCGGAGCGGCCATGTGCTGGGTCTTGCCTTTGGTTGAGGCAGGGATGACGATGTCACACATTGTCGGGTGAGCGAGGAGAATGATGTTGCGGCTGTTTGCGAACTTTTCGAACTTCTCTACGATGTAGTTTTGTACAGTATTCATTTGAAAGTATTTTTTTTGCTTCAAGATAAATCTATCAGCGGTTAAACATATCTATATCTTTATAATCAAATTATGAAAGTATTAAAGCATATTTTAAGACATAAATCAAGTACAAAAAAACGACAAAAATGATATTTTTTTGTATAAAATAGTTTTTTCAAAGAGTTAGCATACAAAAAAATCCCCGTATTCACGGGGATTTTTAAGCTTCTGTGAAATAAAAGTTAGATTGCTTGTCGCAAAGCATCGATAGCTTCATTTAATCGTGAAGCATCAGGACCTCCTGTTTGCGCCATGTCCGGACGTCCGCCGCCGCCTTGAGCACCAACAAAAGGAGCTACAATTTTTATCAGCTTATCGGCAGGGTAGGTCGCTTTGATATTGTCGCTGACACCGATAACAACAGAAGCTTTTCCTTCTGTTGTTGAGAAAAGGGCAATCAGAGTGTTGTCTTTTGATTGAGATTTTATTTCATCAATAAAGGCTTTAAGTTCTTTTGGTGAAATATTCTCCAAAATCTTAGCAACAAATTTAACATCTTTGATTTGTTCAAATTGCTTTGAATTATCTGCCGATTGACCGTTAACCAGCTTCTTTTTCATCTCAAACAATTGAACTTCAAGCTCTTTCTTTTCGTCAAGCAATTGCTTGATGCGGTTTTCCAAATCATTAACACCGATTTTTAGACAAGAGCTGGCTCTGTGCAAACAATCTTCCATATCCAAGGCAAACTGTTCGGCCGCGGCACCGGTAACACATTCCAAACGGCGGACACCGGCAGCCACAGCGCTTTCGTTGATGATGTTGAAGTAACCGATGTTTCCTGTCTGTTTGACGTGTGTCCCGCCACAAAGCTCCGTGGATACACCATCTCCTACGCAAACGACACGTACTTCATCACCGTATTTTTCGCCAAACAAAGCCATAGCTCCGGAGTTGATGGCTTCATCATGAGACATCAACTTGGTGTTGACCGGCAGGTTTTGACGAATCAAAGCATTCACGGCGGATTCTAATTCGCGGATTTCCGATTCGCTAATCTGTTTTGGGTAAGCGATGTCAAAACGCATTCTGTCTGCGGCAACCATCGAACCTTTTTGAGTAACACTGGCACCGAATTTCTCCTGCAAAGCGTGGTGAAGCAGGTGTGTAACGGTGTGATTGGCTTCAATGGCGTGACGATTGACCGCGTTGACCTCAAAGTTTGCCATAGCCCCTTTTTTTGCAGAACCCTTGAGTAGCTTGCAAATATGAACATAGAGGCCATCAAGCTTTTTCTTGGTATCAAGAACTTCAGCTTCAAAATCGGAACTGACGATTCGGCCTTTATCGCCGACCTGACCGCCCATTTCCGCATAAAACGGTGTTTGATTGGCCAAAAGATAGAATTCACCGGCACTAACAGCATCAACTTCTTGGTTGTTTTGAACCAAAGCCGTAATCTGAGCATCTGCTTTTAATGTTGTGTAGCCTAAAAATTCGGTTGCCGGAAGTTTTTCTTGAATGGCAAACCAGATTTTTTCAGTTCCGGCATCACCTGAACCGGCCCAGTTTTTGCGAGCTTCTGCCTTTTGACGCTCCATAGCTGCATCAAAAGCGTTTGTGTCTACGGCAATGTTTTTCAGACGCAAGGCATCTTGTGTCAAATCCAGCGGAAAACCGTAAGTATCATAAAGTTTGAAGGCTGTTTCACCGTTAAATGTATCACCGGCTTTCAGGAGTTTGGCTTCGTCATCAAGCAAGCGCAAACCTTTATCCAATGTTTTCAAAAAGCGTTCTTCTTCACAGCGAATTGTTTCTTTTATTAAGGTCTCGGCTTTATAAAGTTCGGGATAAGCTTCTCCCATTTCTTTTTGCAGAGCCGGCAAAAGTTTATACATCATTGGTTCTTTAACGCCGAGCATATAAGCATGACGCATTGAACGGCGCATAATTCGGCGCAGGACATAACCGCGCCCTTCGTTAGACGGCAAAACCCCATCGGCAATCAAAAAGGCTGTCGAACGCAAATGGTCGGCAATAACGTTGTGAGAGGCTTTAAGCGGTCCCTCCGGATCAGAGTTGGCATAATCGGCGATAGCCTTAATCAGGTTTTGGAAAATGTCGATTTCATAATTCGAGTGAACACCTTGCAAAATAGCGGCGATTCGTTCCAATCCCATTCCGGTATCGATTGACGGGCGCTTCAAAGGAATTCTTGTTCCGTCCGGCAGGTCTTCAAACTGGTCAAAAACCAAATTCCAGATTTCAATCCAACGGTCGCCGTCTTCTTCCGGTGTCCCCGGAAGACCGCCCCAAACTTCGGGGCCGTGGTCGAAAAAGATTTCAGAGCAGGGACCGCAAGGACCGGTATCACCCATTTGCCAGAAATTATCTTTTGTCGCAATCGGAATAATACGATCATCCGGCAGACCTGAAACTTTTTTCCAAATTTGACGGGCTTCATCATCTGTGTGATAATAGGTGACGGCCAGTTTGTCTTTGTTGATACCAAATTCTTTATTGACGACTTCCCAAGCAAAACGGATGGCATCGTCTTTAAAATAATCACCGAACGAGAAGTTGCCGAGCATCTCGAAGAATGTGTGGTGGCGAACTGTATAGCCGACATTGTCCAAATCGTTGTGTTTTCCACCGGCGCGGACAGATTTTTGGGAAGTTGCCGCTCGGGTATAATCGCGTGTTTCATTACCGGCCAGAATATTTTTGAACTGAACCATGCCTGAATTGGTAAACATCAGGGTTGGGTCATTGTTCGGCACCAAAGAAGATGAAGGAACGATTTTGTGGCCGTTCTTGGCAAAATAGTCAAGAAACGTGCTTCTTATTTGTTTAACAGCAATAGTCATTTTTTATTTCCCAAAAATCAAAAAATATTAACTTGCTATTAATAAAGCAAAGAAGCACGCCTGTCTAGTGAAATTTTATTAAAACTCTACGATTGCTCCGTAAAAATACAGGAAACAAAAGTTCAGAAAACCAGCATAAACCAACCACCAAAAATACGGGTACAGTAACCATGAGGCTTTCTTGTCAATTTTGCTGAAAATCTGTATCATTTTGAAGACGATAACACCAAGAAAGAAGATAATTGCGAAAGCCAAGCCGATATAGCCGAGGTAGAAAAAGACAAAGCACCAAATGATTTGCAATAAAAGCTGACCGACAAACAAAAGGTTTATCTTTCGTTGGCAGTCAAATTCGGCGCGGATTAATGTCAGAGCAAATGAAATGGCCATCAGGAAATATAAAATATTCCAGATAACAGGAAACCAAGAATTCGGTGGTGTCAGGGGCAATCTGGGGAGATTGTCGTACCAAGCGGCTAAACCGTATCTGGTAAAAAATCCGGCAATATAAGATGTTAATGCCACAATAACAAAAGCATAAATAAATTTTATCAAATGTTTCATAAGGATATCCTTGCCAAAAAGTGAATTTTATATAATATTTAATGGTCAGTAACATAATTTAAAGGCAAGGATTGACTTGAATATTGAAAAAAATCTGATTCGTGGAGAAATTGTCAAAAGATATAACTCTCTTTTGATGGATGTGCGCTTGGCGGATGGTAAAATTGTTAGCGCCTTTTGCTCGTCTTTAAAAATCGGCAATATATGCCTTTCGGGGAATTGCGTGTATTTAAAAGAGCAACCTCGGCTTCGGATTGTGCAATATGAAATAGAATTTATCGGAACAAAAGAGGGATTAATCCTCGTAAATCCAACCTATAAACGCCGGTTGTTTCTTGAAGCCTTTGAGCGGGGATTAATTGCGGAATTGCAAGATTTTTCTGCATGTCGGGAGCTTTCTTCAAGCGATGCCTTAAGTTATGCGGACTTTGAACTGACAAATAAGAATCATGAAAAATGTGTGGTTTTTATTGAAAACGTATATGGAAAGGTTGGCGGATATTCCGCTTTTCCGGAAGGCATAAATTTTTTTGAAATTGAAATGTTTGAAAATTTAGCTCGCCTGAGAAAAAAAGGATACCGCACAATTGTATTTATGATTGTGCCCAGAGAAGATTGTGCAGAGGCCAAATTCAGCTGGGTGCTTGATCCCATTGCGGCCGCGAAAATATTCGATGAGGCAAAAAACGGGCTTGAATTTATTTGCTATGGATGTAATGTTGGTACAAATAATGTAACAATCAACAGATCTATGAATATTTTATATTGATAACTGAGGTGAAATTTTGAGTTTTAAGCGTAAAGACGGAATTGTTATTCATGACGATCCGCAAGATTTTGAAAAAATGAGAGTGGCCGGAAAAGTGGCCGCCGAATGTCTGGATTATATAACGCCTTATGTGCAAGTCGGAGTGTCAACCGGTGAGTTGGATGATTTGTGCCGCGAGTTTATAATTTCCAAAGGTGCTGTTCCCGCATGTCTGGGGTATCATGGTTATCCCAAATCGGTTTGCATTTCTATCAATCATGTTATCTGCCACGGGATTCCTGATTATGAACGCAAACTAGCTGACGGTGATATGCTTAATATTGATGTTACAGCAATCGTGGACGGATGGTATGGTGACACCAGCCGTATGTATTTTGCCGGCAAGCCGTCTGTTAAAGCTAAAAGGCTGACCGAAGTGACTTATGAATGTCTGATGCGCGGAATTGATGTGGTCAAACCGGGAGCCAGACTGGGGGATATCGGTGCGGTTATTGAAGAATATGCTCATAAGTATGGCTATTCTGTTGTCGATATGTTTTGCGGTCATGGTCTGGGACAGGTTTTTCATGATGCTCCTAATGTAATGCATTGCGGCAAAAAAGGGACGGGAGCCTTATTGGAAGAAGGAATGTTCTTTACCATTGAACCGATGATAAATATCGGCAAGCCTGATGGCATTATTTTGGCAAACGGTTGGACAGCAGTCACCAGAGACAAAAGTCTGTCAGCTCAGTTTGAACACTCTTTGGCTGTTACCAAAGATGGATATGAGGTCTTTACCTATTCTCTCAAAGGTTTAGACAAACCTCCGTACAAAATAGAGAAATAAAAGGACTAATTGTGACTACCGGGGATAAAGAACCAGATTATTTAGGACACCGCCAAAGAATGCGGTCACGTTTTCTTATAAGCGAAGGCAGAGATATGGCGGATTATGAATTGTTGGAATTGCTTTTGATGCAGGCAATTCCCAGAAGAGATGTCAAACCTTTGGCAAAAGCAATGATAAATCAGTTTGGGAGTTTTGCCGATGTCATTAACGCTCCGCTGAATGAGTTGCTTGCAATTCCGGGTGTTAAAGAAAACACTGCAACAGTTTTGAAGATTGTGAAAGCAGCATCTTTACGAACATCATGGCAAAAGTTGGAGAGTTCGGATGCGCCGATTATCAGCAACATTGACGCGATGCTTGATTATTGCCGCTCATCAATGTGTTTTTCAGATGTTGAAGAAGTTCGTTTAATTTATCTGGATGTCCGCTTGCGTGTAATTGGAACGGAAATCATGCAACGCGGGACGTTTAATGGCGTAGCTCTGCACCCGCGTGAGATTGTAAAGGCGGCAATGGCTAAAAATGCCGGCGGAATCATCATGGTGCACAATCATCCTTCCGGAGATGTGAGTCCGTCAAAGGCTGATATAGAAATGACCCGAGCGATAAATGAGGCTTGCAAAACAGTTTCAATCAAAATGTTTGATCACCTGATCATCAGTCGCCGAGGTCATTTCAGCTTTTCAGAAAATCGTGTCTTGTGGGATTAGAAATTTTCAATTAAGCGGGTAATGTTAGCCGTAAAGAGTTTAACTGAGATTGCCAGTAGGATGATTCCGAAAAACTTTTGTAACATATAAATTGTTCCGTTACCGAGAATAGCTTCAATTTTTTTCGTGATTTTCAAGACCACATAAACAATGGCCATATTGCACAGGATTGCCAGAAAAATATTAACCGTTGCAAATTGTGCGCGGATAGAAATCATGGTTGTTAGGGCGCCGGCACCTGCGATTAACGGAAAAACCACCGGAACACAGGAAGCATCTTTAGGAGCATCCTCCGGACTTTTGAAGATTTCGATATCCAAAATCATTTCCATGGCAATAACAAAAATAATTAAAGAACCGGCAACGGCAAATGATGAAATATCAACATTGAATAATTTTAAGAATGCTTCTCCGGCATAAAAAAAGATAAAGAAAATGAATAAGGAAATAAAAGTTGCTTTTTCCGCATTAATCTTTTTGCCGCGTTTTTTCAGGTTTATCAAAATAGGAATAGAACCGGTAATATCAATCACCGCAAATAAAACCAAGAAAGCACTGATAAATTGTTGAAAATTAAAGTCCGTAAACATTTTAGCCTCTATATTGTAAAGTATTTGATGATGTTGGAAAATTAATACATTTGATAAAACAGTCAATGGCTTTTAGATTTTATCTTCATAAAAATCCATATGATAATGATTGTTACAGAGAATGGATTTGTTGCCATCTTTGGCGTAGCTTACCGGCGCGCCTCCGTTTGTCTTTCCGCCGCTACGGAAAGTTTCACTTTCCTACTTGCAATCCCTCAGCAATAAAAAAAGCCCGACAAGCGGACTTTCTTTTATAAATGGCGATCCCGAGAAGATTACTCTTCGCACAGGCTTGAGTTTCACGGGCGCTCATCAGCGGAGCTGAGCGGCGTTCTTCCGCCCGCCTTGAGCTTGTAGTCGAACTTCTTTTCTCAGAAGTTCAAATCTTGCGGTTTCTCAACATTTATAAAAAAAAGCCCGACAAGCGGACTTTCTTTTATAAATGGCGATCCCGAGAAGATTCGAACTTCTGACCCACAGCTTAGAAGGCTGTTGCTCTATCCAGCTGAGCTACGGGACCTTGATGGTCGGGACTATTGGATTCGAACCAACGGCATCTTGCTCCCAAAGCAAGCGCTCTACCAGGCTGAGCTAAGTCCCGAGTCTTTCGACAAACTTATAATTAGCCAAAATAAATTAATTTGCAAGTTTTTTTTACATTGTTTTTCTTGATATTTTTATGTAAAAGAAAATAAGCTTAATAAAACGAAAGTGAAAAATGAAAAAATTTACCAGAACAACAGAGAACTTTATTTGTGAACACTGTGGAGCAGAAGTCAAAGGAAACGGATACACTAATCATTGTCCCCAATGCCTGTATTCCAAACATGTGGACATCAATCCCGGAGACCGAGAGGCGGATTGTGGCGGATTGATGGAACCTGTTGATTTTGAACAAAAGAATGGGAAATATATTATTGTGCACCGATGTCAAAAATGTGGTTTTGTTCGTAAGAATAAAGTTTCTGATGATGATGATTTTCAAGCAGTTTTACAGTTAGCTCATAACAAAACAGAAAAGTTAAAACATTAAAAGAAGCCCTCCGGTTTAGAGGGCTTCAATCTTTTTTTATTTTTCTTTTTTATTGCGGCGTTTTACGGCGATTTTTTTCTTTTTTTCCTGTTCAACAGCTGATTTTGGGATTACAATCTTCAAAACACCGTCTTCATAATCAGCATTTGTTGCGCTGAAATCCAAATCCCAAGGCAAATGAATTGTCCGTTTAACCATTCCATAGGAAATTTCTGAAATATAGCTGTCTTCAGAAGATGTTTCGGCTTCATGACGTTTTTCTCCGGAAATTGTCAAATCACCGTCTTTTGAAATTTCAACATTGATGTCTTTTTCCGCTACTCCGGGAAGCTCGGCAACAATGCTGATGTCTTTCTTGTTTTCTTTTACATCAATTTTGGGTTCCATTTTATCAAAACCGCCGGAAGTTGGAAAATCGAACATATTCCAAAATTGCGAAATAAGATGCTTAAATTCGGAACGAGCCGGAGCAGGGGGATGTCCGGCACCTTTATGTGGTGCCAAATGGTGGGGCATTGTTTTCTCCTTGTTAATGTGTTTTACTATCCAAGAGGTAGTTGTTATTTACACAATTTCAAGGAGAAAAAGCCTATTCTTCAGTTAAAGTAATACCTTTTTGTTCGCGTTTTTTCTGCCATTTCATCTTAGCATATTGTCGCAAATCGGCAATTACATCCGTTTCATCAACGATTTCTTTTCCCAGAATGGTTTCCAGAATATCTTCGAGTGTCAAAATGCCGATCCAATTGCCGAATTGATCAACAACCAAAGCCATATGGTTGTGGTCATCTAACATGGATGATAAAACCACTTCCAAATGAGCATCGGCCGAAAAACTGCGCATCGGGCGGGCATATTGGTCAACAGTTTCGTTATCTTTCGCTTTATAGGAACTTGATTTATGAATATACCCTAAAAAGTTCTGTTCATTTTCATCAACAATCGGAAAACGAGAAAAAGGTGTCGCGATTAAAAACTCATCAAAATCTTTAATTTTCATCCCCGGACGAACAACATGAACCACAGTACGCGGGGTCATAACATCCTTGGCTTTTACTTCACCGAGATTGACAATGTTGGAAATAACGCGGTACTTGTTGTCATCAATCACATTTGATGCATTTCCCATTTTTGCAAGAGCTTTAATCTCATCTTTGATGTTTGATGTATCAGAGCCTTTTTTATCCAGCCAACGAGTGATGAGAGCAGACATCCAAATCAGTGGTTTGAGAACAAACATCATCGCCTGTAAGGTGACAACCATTGACGGGATAAGTTGTTTCCAATACTTGGCACCGATTGATTTGGGAAGAATTTCTGACAAAACGAGAATAAGGAAAGTCATAACACCGGAAGCGACGCCGATATATGATTGTCCGTAGAGTTCTGTGACTTGCGCGCCAACACCGGTAGCGCCGACGGTATGTGCGATGGTGTTTAATGAGAGAATGGCGGCCAACGGCTGGTCGATGTTTTCTTTCATCATTGAAACTTTGAGAAACAGTTTAGGATTCTTTTCTTCCAATTGAGCAATGTAGCTGGGAATGATTGATAAAAGAGCCGCTTCCATAACGGAACATAGAAAAGAAACAGATATTGCCAATGTGGCATAAAGAATTAAGAGAGTCATTTTATCCATTACAATAGTTACAACCAAAGCCCTTATAACAAAAAGAAAATAAAAAATAAAGCCTCATTCAATATTTTTCATAAAAAATGTTATGTCCTATATAGACTTATGGTTATCAGTGATTAAATAGGTTGCAGAATTTTAACAGACATAAATTTAGAGGATACACCGGTGACAGTAAATATCGACAGTAGTGTGGTTTATAAATTGAAAGACGGTTACCAAATAACCAAAGTTTATGGAGAGGAGTGTTCGCTTGTTTTAAAGGATAAAAATGAGCAACCGATTGCCGTTTTGGAGAGTTGCGATAATAAGGTAACGGCTGTTTTGCCGTATCGCGGCCATCAATTGACTACCGTTGAAAAAAGAATTTTGCATAAATTTATTGTTGCCCGTCAATACAAAATGAATCAAGAAACCGCCGAAACCTTGGATGTATCTATTCTTAAAGATGAGCAGGGACAGGAAGAATATCTGTCAGAGCGTCAGGTTGTAAAACGCCTGAAAGAAAGATTGAACGGGGTTAGCCTGTTTATTGGAAGCCTAAATCGTCACTCTTTATCAATACCGGCGTTTTCCAAAGGCGGAATTTACAATTTGAGCCGAGCAAAAGTAAAAAAATTGGTGATTGAACAAAATTGCGATTTAATAATCGATATGCGTGACAATAAGACGATTGAAGCTTTGCGAATGAAGGATAGCTTTACCGGAAAAATTAATCTGTCACGCAGTACGATTGAAAGCATCGAAATTCAAAATAATTGCCGGTGTGATTTAACGATTAATGAAAGTTTGCGTTGTTTTAATCTGAATATTGATGATGTTTATAGCGGTAGCCTGCAAATAAAAAATTCATGCTTTCATGCCATTGATATCGGTTTTTACAGCTATGCTGATATTCAACTGAGTGATAACTGGGGGCGTCGGGATGTCAAAATAGGCAATTCGTTCAGAGGTGTACTGAACGCCGCAAGTGTGAATGTTGATAACATAACAATAGGCAACGATTGCAAGGGCAAAATTTCCGTGAGTAGCAAAAATGAACTAACCGGCAATCATGGTATCAAAATCGCCGAGGATTTTGCCGGAACTTTAGATGTCAGCGGTGCTCAAAGTTTGGAAAAAATAGAGGTTGGTAAGCACGCTAAAGGGCATTTTAATCTGTTGGGGTGCTCCGGATTAAAAATGGCCAAATTTGACAGATATTTCAACGGATATGCCGACTTTAGCGAATCAACGGTTGAATATGTTCAGGCCAATTACGGATGTAGCGGTGAGCTGGTTTTTATGAATTGTGAAAATTTAGCTTTGTTGAGATTGCCGCAAGACAAAAATTCAACCATCACCACAGAAAAGGAACCTCTGGCTGTTAAGGTCGATGGTCCACACCAATATTATTGGTTTTCCAAAGAAAAATTACCATCTCATTATTTTCCGTCTTTATATCAAAAGCTGTATAATAATGTGCGTAGCTATTTATCAGGCGAGCCAGAATAAATTGTTACATTTTTGTTGCAAATAATGTTGTATTAGGTGCCAAAATATGCTATATTATAATTATTAGAATACCTTTGCATAAAGGAGACTTATTATGATGAAAGATTATGAGAAGTTTAAGGAAACAATAGCCGCAAAAGGTGCTTTAGAAGCACTAAAAGAGAGGGGTATTTCTATTTCCGAAGATGTTATTAAAGACCTGCCGGAAGATAAAACTGTTGCAAAACTTAAAGCGGTAAAGGCCAGAATAGCTCCGTTGGTAACCGATAGCCACTATGTTGACGTTGCATATAATGAATATTTGGAAAAAGGTGGAAAGCAACAGGAATTCAGAGACAGTTTAAAACAATTTATCCGAAAAGAACCGAAAAAAGTCCCCCTCAGAAAAAGAGAAATTGTTAACGGATAAAAAAAACACCCTGCAGAACAAGCAGGGTGTTTTTTTTATGATTTAAACGAATGTTAATTGCTCAGAGATCAAATTCCTCAGCCGTTTACTATTGCCTCCGACGGCTCTCCGGTTCGACTGCAAACGAGGATTCTCCACTTGCACTTAACTGTTGCCTCCGGCGGCTCGCCGGTTCGACTAGTAGCTGCGAGCGTAAATGACATCCATTGTCGCTGGTTTGCCGGTCAATAAGCAAACACCTTCAGTTCCTGATTGATCGAAAGGAATGCAACGGATGGTAATTTTCATTGTTTTCAGCAGTTCTTCGCTGTTAGCATCACCGCTCCATTTGCCGCGAACAAAGGCAACTTTGCCATCTTTTCCGTCTTCAATCCATTCATTGGAATTATCAAAATAAGCTTTGAATGCTTCCTGAGAAGTGATATCCGTGCGAATATTGGACATCAGACGTTTTTTGGCTTTAGTGAACATTTCTTTTTGAATGTTTTCCAGACGGTTGGCGATGGTGTCAATCATCTCGTCTCGGTTGAGAATTTGTTTACCCTCCGGTGTGCCGAGTTTAATACGTTCTTTAAGCATCACATTATTACCATCAGCATCACGACGACCGATTTCCAAGATAATCGGAGCGCCTTTACGTGTCCATTCCCAAAACTTGTCGACAGACGAGCGATCGCGTTTATCAAGCTTAAGACGGATTTTTTCACCAAACGGCATTTTGTTTTTCAAATCCTGCATAATATTCTTGATATAGGCCATAACGGTTTCTTCATCTTCGGCTTTTTTAATAACCGGAACGATCACAACCTGATAAGGAGCGATTTTCGGCGGAACAACCATTCCTTCGTCATCAGCATGCGTCATAATCACACCACCGATAAGACGGGTTGAGACACCCCAAGAGGTTGTATAGGCATATTCTTGTTGATTGTTTTTATTGACAAACGAGATGTTTGCTGATTTCGCAAAGTTCTGTCCGAGGAAATGAGATGTTCCTGCTTGCAAGGCTTTACCGTCTTGCATCATCGCTTCCACGCAGTAGGTATCAACTGCGCCGGGGAATTTTTCGTGTTCCGGTTTACGTCCGGTCAAAACAGGCATTGCCAGTGTTTCTTCACACAATTCACGATAAGCTTCCAGCATCAATTTTGTTTCTTCTTCAGCTTCCTTAGCCGTGGAGTGAGCGGTATGACCTTCCTGCCATAAAAATTCGCGAGTTCTCAAAAAGAGGCGGGGGCGCATTTCCCAACGAACGACATTTGCCCACTGATTAACCAAAACCGGCAAATCGCGATAAGATTTAACCCATTTTGAAAAAGAATCAGCGATAATGGCTTCAGAAGTCGGACGAACAATCAACGGTTCTTCCAGTTTGGAGTCCGGTACTAACTTACCGTCTTTCATTGACAGGCGTGAATGAGTAACGACGGCCATTTCTTTTGCAAAACCGTCAACATGTTCCGCTTCCTTTTGGAAAAATGACAAAGGAATAAACATCGGAAAATAACAGTTTTCATGGTCGGTTGATTTTATCTTTTCATCAAACACATCACGGATGCGTTCCCAAATGCCGTATCCCCACGGCTTGATGACCATACACCCCGGGCTGGAAGAGTTTTCTGCCATATCTGCTTCGCTGACAACAGCTTGATACCATTCGGGATAATTGTCTTTTCTTGATTTTTTTAATGACATTTTAAAGTTCCTTTATCATAACGTAATGAAAAGCCCGCAACCCCAATGTCGCAGGCAACGTCGACAACTTATCAGAATTTTTTTTATTTGTGAAGTATAAAAAAGCGGTTCTTCTCGAACCGCTTTAACTTTTAATCAAACAAAATCTTATTTATTTTTTTCACCGCTTTTTTGTTTGCTTTATTATCTCTCAAACTGTCTTTCGTAATACCGAAATTCTGACGGTCAGCCATTTGTGTTTGCAACAATTTTTGGCGAGCTTCACTTTGTTGGATGGCAAAATCACGGCTGTCTTGAGCCTGTTTCAACAAAAAATCTTTTTGTTTGGCATCAAAAGCAGATTTATTGATGCGCTCGACCGCTTCGTTATAATTTTCGGTTATTTCCTCATTGGTCGAAGATTTAAAGTGCTTTTTGTCTTTTTTGCATTTACAGTCTTTCATTTTTTTGTCGTCTTTATGATGTTTTTTCTCCATCTTTTCAGATTTATGTTTAACATCTTGAACACTATCTTCAACCTGTTGAACAGGTTTTATATCATGAGACGTTGTGTTACGACGTTGAGCTGTAGCATCAACCATGCTAAAGAGCAGGGCGGCCGGCAAGACAACGGATAAAATATAAAGAGTTCTTTTCATATCGACACCTCACTAAAAAAATTTCAAGTATTGTTGAAATAGTCATTATTTGCCGATTTGCAAGAAATAGGGAAAAAATACTTCTTGCAAACTAAAATAGTTGGATTACAATCAAAACATAACTAAGCACCGTGGTTTAGAATAAATACTTTATAAACGGGTTAAATCTACCACCGATACGAAGTTATAGGACCGCTCCACCAAGGAGAGGTACTTGTTTTTTAACCTGTTTTAGAAGGATATTTTACTATGGCAACAGGAACAGTTAAATGGTTTAACAATAAAAAAGGTTATGGCTTTATTACCCCTGATGAAGGAGGACAAGACGTTTTTGTTCACATTTCAGCAGTGCAGAAAGCCGGTCTCCGTTCTTTGGACGAAGGTGCAAAAGTCAGTTACGAACTGATGACCGAAAGAGGAAAAACCGTTGCCGGTGAATTGAAAATGGCTTAGTTCGCGATTTTTAAGAAAAAGCCCCTCGTTTGAGGGGCTTTTTTGTAACTAGAATTGTTCTTGCAATTCGAAGAAATAAGCTTGCGGATGATCGCAAACCGGACATTTTTGAGGAGCTTTCGGACTTTCAACACGACAGCCGCAGTTTGCACATTCCCAAATGACTTTGGTCGGGCGTTCAAAAATTTTGCCTTCACACAAAGAATCAAGAAGTTTTTTATATCTTTCTTCGTGACCTTTTTCAATTTTACCGACAGCCTCAAACAAAAAGGCAATTTTATCAAAACCTTCTTCACGAGCCTCCTGAGCCATGCGGGCATACATATCTGTCCACTCATAATTTTCACCGGCGGCTGCATCGCGCAGATTGTCGATAGTGGAGGGAACCTCACCATCATGTAACAGTTTGAACCACATTTTAGCATGTTCTTTTTCATTATTTGCTGTTTGTTCAAATTTTTCGGCAATGATATTGTAACCTTCTTTTTTGGCTTTAGCCGCATAATAGGTGTACTTGTTACGAGCTTGCGATTCACCGGCAAACGCATCCATCAGATTTTTTTCTGTTTTAGAGCCTTTCAGTTCCATATATTTTCTCCGTTAAAGTTAAGTTAGCGATTATCTCTGCAATCAGAACAGAGACCTTGAAAAGAGATGTCGTATGTTTCTGCTGTCAAACCGGTTTGTTCAGCCAAGCGGTTGCCTAATTCGGGAGCAATGTTATACGGTACATCAAAAATTTTACCACACTTTGTACAGATAAAATGAAAGTGTTTGTGAGTGTTATGATCAAAATGAGTCATATTATCCAACCCGCTGATTTTTTTTATATCTCCGTTTTCTGCCAGCTGATTTAGGTTGCGATAAACTGTCGCCAAGCTGATGTTCGGATTTTCTTCCTTAGCTTTGGCATATATAAAATCAGCGGTCGGATGAACCACGTTTTCTTGCAGGGTTTTTAAAATCGAATCTCTTTGTTTGGAATATTTCAATATTTTCTCCAAATAATAATGATTATCATTATTGTTAATAGTTTCTTTTTTTGTTGTCAACAGCAAATGTCAGTATTATTTATAAGAAAAGAATAATGAAGGAGAATAAAATGAACGCAGTTGAAATCAAAAAAGATATTTTTTGGACCGGTGTAAAAGATTGGAATATCAAAGAGTTTCACGGTTATACCACCCCGCACGGTACCACTTACAACGCTTATTTAATCAAAGATGAAAAAATCACATTGATTGATGGCGTCAAGCATTATTTATCACATGAAAACATTGCCAGAATTAAAAGTATTGTTGACTTTTCAAACATCAGCTACATTGTTATCAATCATGTTGAAATGGATCACTCCGGCAATATCCCTGAGCTGATGAAATTGGCTCCGCAAGCCAAAATCATTACCAACAATGCTGGAAAGTTGGCTCTTGAAGCACACTTTGACACCACCGGTTGGCAATATGAAATTGTTAAGACCGGTGATTCTGTTTCTATCGGCAAGCATACATTGGCTTTTATGACAACCCCGATGTTGCATTGGCCTGATTCTATGATGACATATATTCCGGAAGAAAAGTTGTTATTGTCAAATGACGGCTTTGGTCAACATTATGCCTCTGATGCGCTTTTTGTAAAGGACGCACCGTTTGATTCCGTTATGGAACATGCCAAAAGCTATTATGCCAATATCTTGTTTCCGTTTGGTTCTCAGGCAGAAAAAGCATTGAATACTGCCGGAGATTTGGGGCTGGATATAGAAATGATTGCTCCGTCACATGGTCTGATTTGGAACGGCAAAGAAGAAGTCGGTGCTATTTTGAACAACTATTGCAAATGGGCTTGTGGTGGTAATGAAGGTAAAGCCGTTATTGTTTATGATACAATGTGGGGAGCCACGGCAACGATGGCCGATGTTGCAATGGCAGTATTTCAGGATGCCGGAATTCCGGTCGTTAAACATTGTTTGGCGGTTAAAGATGTTTCCGAAATTATGCCCGATTTTTTGGATGCCAAATATGTTGTTATCGGCAATCCGACATTAAATAACCAGCTGTTTCCTCGCATAGCGGCTTTTGTAACCTATATGCGCGGTTTGGCTCCAAAAAACAAAACCGCTTTGGCTTTTGGATCTTATGGTTGGAAAGCTGGTGTTGTTAAGCAGATTCAAGCAATTTATGAGGAGCTTGGATGGCAGACGGTTGAGCCGTTTGAGGAAAAATATACGCCAAAATCTGATGTTTTGGAGAAATTCAGGCAACGTGTTGAAGAACTCATCAAACTCTAAAATAAAGAACCTCGGCTGTCCGAGGTTCTTTTCTGCAAAAAAAATAGTGAATTTTTACATCATCTTATTGACTCTGCCTGATAAAGTAGTAAACCTATGGCGGTTTATTTACAAGATAATGAAAAAGAGATAAAAATGCTGAGTCGTTTGAGAAACAGATTTGCCGGTCTGGCAGAAAATTTTACCCCAAAATTGTTTGAAATCCTGAAACACGGATATGACCGACAAAAATTCCGTCGAGATATGATTGCCGGAGCAACGGTTGCCGTCGTATCCATTCCTTTGTCAATGGCTTTGGCGATTGCTTCAGGGGTTACACCGGCCCAAGGTTTGTATACGGCGATTATTGCCGGCTTTTTGATTGCTCTGTTGGGTGGAAGTCGCTATCAGATTGGTGGCCCGACAGGAGCTTTTGTGGTCATTATCTTTAATGTAATACATCAGTTTGGTTATGCCGGTTTGGCAACCGCTATGCTGATTGCCGGCGTTGTTCTGATTGCTGCTGGTCTGTTGCGGTTGGGAACCTATATAAAGTATATTCCGTATCCGGTCGTCATCGGTTTTACTGCCGGTATTGGTATTTTGTTGATGTCAACCCAGATAAAAGATTTGTTGGGTTTGCAGATTGAAGGTGTTCCTGCGGATTTTCTGCCCAAATGGAGAACATATCTGGCCAATATGGATAAGCTAAGCCTGTCTTCTGTGGCGATTGCCGTTGTTTCTTTTGCGACAATTTTCTATATTAATTTCAAAAAACCTCAACTGCCAGCTTATTTAATCAGTGTGATTGTCTCTATGGTTTTGGTTGCGGTATTCAGTATTGCCGGAACCGACGTCGCAACCATCGGTAATAAATTCGGCGGTATCCCTCATTTCTTACCCGCACCACAAATGCCTGATTTTAACCTCGATTTTGCGTTGAAAGTATTGCCCAGTGGTTTGACAATAGCTTTTTTGGCCGGCGTTGAATCTTTGTTGAGCGCAACGGTTGTTGACGGTATGAGCGGTGATAACCACAATTCTAATGCCGAATTAATCGGTGAGGGCGTTGCCAATATTGTCAGTACATTTTTTATGGGTGTTCCGGCAACAGGTGCGATTGCCAGAACAGCAACCAATTTTAAAGCGAATGCTTATTCGCCGATTGCCGGAATTATGCAGTCTGTCTTTTTATTGTTATTTATGTTACTGTTATCACCCGCGGCTAAATATATTCCGTTAGCTTGTTTGTCTGCTATTTTGATGCTGATTGGTTGGAATATGATGGGGCTGGAGAAGCTTTTCAAACTAATTCGCGGTCCGCAAGGGGATAGATATACTTTGTTGGTCACTTTATTGCTGACAGTGTTGGTTGATTTGAATACGGCCATCAGTGTGGGTTTCATTCTCGCCAGTATCATCTTTATGCATCGTATGAGCAAGGAAATTGAAATCGAAACGGATGAAACAGTTAATCCATACAGCGTAAGCGGTCGTGACTTAAGTGAAGTTTTACACGAGCAGGGTGTTGTTTCTTTACGGTTATCCGGTCCGTTGTTCTTTGGCGGTGCCTCACATATTTCCCATTTTTTCAACAAGATGAAGCAACCGCCTAAGGTGTTGATTTTGCGAATGGGGTATGTTCCCGTGGTCGATGCAAGCGGCGCCAACATTATCGTTGAGTTTATAAAAAAATTGAGAAAGCATCAAACCAAGATAATCTTGTCAAATGTAAAAAAACAACCGCGCCGTGTTTTGCATGATGCTTTTTTGAAAGATGGAATTGATCGTAAAATTGTGGCAACAGCTTCAAGCTTTGAAAATGCTCTGAAAATGACCAGACGTTATCTTAAAAAATTGGAATCTGTTGAGGAAAACACTCCTGCGGAATAATACATATATAAAATAATACTTGACAAATATTATATGTTGTTTATTTTGATGGCAGGTAATTTTATCAATTAGGAGTTTGTAATGACTTTATTCTTAGCTGTTTTTTTGTTTTTGCTTGCCACAACCAAGGCATCTGCCAATCCGGCTTGTGCCGTTTGCACTGTTGCCATTGGTGCTTCTCTTGAAGTTGCTCGCTATTATGGTGTCGATGATAGCGTTGTCGGTGTATGGGCTGGAGCATTACTCGCCTTATTGGGGTATTGGCTGATTTTGTGGTTCAATAAGAAAAATTGGCACTTTATCGGTCGGGATATTTTGTTGATGGTGATTTCTGTGGGTTCAATCGGTTTTATGTACATCAGCGAGATAAAATATCAACCGCGTCCGATTTTGTGCTTCTATATGGATCCATTGTTGTTTAGTACAATTCTGGGGGCCTTGACCTTTATTTATGTATCAAAACTTTATCAGTGGATGAAAACTCGTAATGGTGGTCATGCTCATTTCCCGTTTGAGAAAGTGGTTATGCCGGTTGCCGCTTTAGCTTTGTTGAGTGTTTATTTCAACTACTATCCGCTGAGTGCTCAAAAAGATCAGGCTTCATTGCTTGACGCTTCCGGCTTGTATGAATTTTCCGGAAATAAATAAAAAAATTAAGGGCAGGGGTTGTATTCCCTGTTAGGACAATTAAATATCAATATGCTTAATGTTTAATATTAAGTGAGAGTTGTGCAATAACCCCCGATGTTTGTAAGAACAGCGGGGGTTTTTCCATACCTAAAAGATTATCTGGATGCTAAGGAAGTTGTCGCAGTTTCTCATTACAAGAAAAAGATAAGATAAATTCAAACCAAAGAAAAACGCTCCTGATTTCAGGAGCGTTTAACGAGTGCTTTCCGCCGCCGTTTAATTGTTGCCTCCATCCGTAGGTGGTTCGACTAGTCATTATCCTCAGTCAAACCGACGTACTTATATTTAACGCGCACATCATAATTTGAACTATAAGCATTCAAAAGTTCTTCAACAACAGTCTGGCTCATATCAGCTTTAGCCTTAGAGCGCAAAACTTCTGTTTCTTCTTTGGACAGGTTAGTCGAACCCTTGATAACCTTCGTTGGCACAATCAGCAATTGACCATCGTTGTGATCAACCAGCTTTAGAGAACCGATATTTTCTTGGAACAATTCAGCCATTTGTTGTTGAGATAAACCGGCAAAGCTTTCGCTTCTTTTCAAGGGTTTTGTTGTTTTAACACTCAAGCCAAAGCGTTTGGCAACACTGTCAAGGCTGTCACCGTTTTCCACATCATGGGTCACATCGTTAATGATTTCCTGTGCGATAGCGTTCTTTTCATTAGCCGCCCACATGGTTTCAATCTGAGCTTTGACTTCGCTGAGTTCTTTGGGATGAGCATCTTCAATAGCCATAACCTCAACGATTGTAAATCCTGTTTCATCTTCCAGAGCTTGGCTTATTTCACCCGTGTTATAAGAAAAGGCCGCATCAATAAAATCTGGTGAAGATACCAGTTTTTTGAACTGAACGGGAGCACGTTGTGTACTGCCGTCTTCTTTCAGGCCGCTTACTTTATAAATAGGTGTTTTATAAGCTTCCGAAATTTCCTGCAATGTTGCGCCGCCACCGATTTTATCTTCAATTTCGGCAATGGTTTTATAAGCTTCATCAAAGGCATGTTCTTTTTTCAGAGCCTCAATGATTTTGCTTTTTGCGGCGGCAAGAGTTGTTTCTTTCTTTGGCGTGATTTTTGTGATTTTAAGAATGTGCCATCCCAATTCAGATTTAATCGGACCGACAACTTCGCCTTGCGGAGCGGCAAAAACAGCTTCGCTCATATCCGCAAGCAACATATCTTTAGACATTTCGCCCAATTCGGTAGCCGCTTTATCCTGTTCGGCCGCTTCTTTGGCGACTTTATAAAAGTCACCGCCGGCGTTCAATGCCGCCATGGCTTTGTCAGCCGCATCCTGTTCTTCAAACATCATCTGCAAAACCATACGCTTTTCCGGAATAACATAATTAGAAATATTTTCCTGATAATAGGCTTTGATGTCTTCTTCACTGGGTGTCATTTTTGCCGCAAGAGCATCCACAGACAGATTGACAAATTGCAAATCACGTTTTTCCGGTTCTTCAAATTGGCCGATAAAATCTTGATAGTATTGTTCCAGCTCATCTTTGCTGATTTTACGATCAATAGCGAGCTTAGCCGGCTCAACTTCAACATATTTGAACACCTTACGTTGATTTTCCAGCTGAGCCAGATATTTATCCATAAAGTGAGGAATGTTGATATTCTCGGCAGGATGTTGGAGGAGGTGTTGTTTTTCAATATCGCCGCGCAATGTTTCGATATATCTTTTTTCACTCCAACCGGATGCGCCTAACAAACGACGCAATTTTTCAATGCTGAAGTTGCCGTTGGCATCCATAAATTCGGCTTGAGAATAAATGATTTTGCGAACCAGTTCGTCACTGATGGAAACATCCAAATCATCTGTGGTTTTTTGCATGATGGCGTTGGTCAGGTTTTTCTGAACGATATCTTGCATAATGGCGCTTTTCATTGCGTCATTAATTTCCAAATCTTCCCCGAACAGATTTCTGGCCTGTTGCAACTGTTGCTGAAACTGGCTGTTGATTTCGTCCTGATAGACAATAACATCGTCAACTTTGATAATCGGTTTATTTTTGCCGGCATTTCCCCAATAACTGGACACGCCGAACAACGACATAAAACTCAAAGCGGTCAAAATAAGAATGCTCTTTGCCAGCCAAGAGTCCTGAATGCTTCTGATTTTGGTCATCATGATAGTTATTCCTTTAAATCTATTATCTTGCGCGATTATAGCAATATTAATAATTTATACAACTTATAAATATTGATGTTGAAAAGTTTTTTTGAGTATGTTAGTAAGAAAACAATGTTTTTTTAGAATAAAGGAATAAATTATGGCTCGTAAAAAACTGATTGCAGGAAACTGGAAAATGAACTGCCTGACCGCAGAAGGCACTGATTTGGCGAAAACAATTGCCGCTGAAGTTAAAAAGATGGGCAAGCCGGAATGTGAATTTTTAGTTTGTCCGCCGTTTACACTGTTGGGAACAGTCAAAAAATCTTTACGCGGTACTAAGGTTGCTTTAGGTGCACAAGACTGCCATTTTGCTGAAAAGGGCGCTCACACAGGTGACATTAGTCCGTTGATGCTGACAGATTTGGGTTGCAAATACGTGATTCTCGGTCACTCTGAACGCCGTGCTGATCATCTCGAGTCGAACGAACTGATTAACAAAAAGGCTGTTGCGGCTCATAAGGCTGGCCTGAAAACCGTTATCTGCATCGGTGAAACTTTGGCAGAGCGTGAAGCCGGTAAAGCTATTGACGTTTGTAAAGAACAGATTTTAGGTTCTGTTCCGGATGATTCGACAGCGGCTGATACGGTCATTGCCTATGAACCTGTTTGGGCTATCGGTACCGGCAAAGTTCCGACCACCAATGATGTTGAAGAAGTTCACGCCGCAGTCCGTAAGGTTTTGGCTAAGAAACTCGGCAAGAGCAATGCCAATAAAATGCGCATTTTGTACGGTGGCTCCGTAAAACCGAGCAACGCAAAAGAATTATTGTCGCTCTCTGATGTTGACGGTGCTTTGATTGGTGGTGCCAGCTTGAAAGCTGACGATTTTATCGCCATTGCCAAGAATGCCGGTTGTTAATTTAGAAAAGGATAAATAAAAATGGGAACAGTTTTATTGGTTATTCATTTGTTGGCTGCTATCTTCTTAGTGGCGCTGATTTTGTTGCAACGTTCTGAAGGCGGTGCTTTGGACGGTTTAGGCGGCGGTAGCGGTGCCTCCAACTTTTTGAGTGCGCGCGGTACCGGTAACTTTTTGACCCGCACAACAGCTATTTTGGCCACAATTTTCATTATTACGAGTATCTCTTTGTCATTATATTACAAAGGGGTAACCCGTCCGAATAAATCTATTTTGGAGCAAGCTCCGGTTGAAACCTCTCAACCTTCGGCTCCTCAAGCTCCGGTAGCGGAAAAATAATGAGAACGAATACTCAACATAAAAGGCACCTTTCTTAAGGTGCCTTTGTCACTTTAAATAAAAGAATTAAAATAAATCTAATTGATTGAAAAAGGGAATAAAATGTCTGAAAAAACCAAGTTCATATTTATCACCGGCGGTGTTGTTTCATCTTTAGGAAAAGGGCTGGCTTCGGCATCTTTGGCTTCAATCCTGCAATCCCGAGGTTTTAAAGTGCGGATGCGCAAGTTGGATCCGTATCTGAATGTTGACCCCGGAACAATGAGTCCGTATCAGCATGGTGAGGTTTATGTAACCGATGATGGCGCGGAAACCGATTTGGATTTGGGACATTATGAACGCTTTTCCGGCGTTGCATGCCACAAAACCGACAGCATAACCACCGGCAAGATTTATCAACGTGTGATTGATAAGGAGCGTCACGGTGATTATCTTGGTGCCACTATTCAGGTTATTCCCCATGTGACAAATGAAATCAAAGACTTTATTTTGTCAGACATTACCGATGAAGATTTTGTGTTATGTGAAATCGGCGGAACAGTCGGTGATATCGAAGGGCAACCTTATTTGGAGGCCATTCGTCAGGTGGCGTATGATTTGGGGCGTGAACGGGCAATGTTTATTCATGTTACCTTGTTGCCTTATATTCCCACAGCCGGAGAATTAAAAACAAAACCGACCCAACACTCTGTAAAAAAATTGCAGGAATACGGGATCCAGCCGGATATGTTGTTGTGCCGTGCTCAAACCGAAATTCCGCAAAACGAAAAACGCAAAATTGCCTTATTCTGCAATATCAGAGAAGAAAACGTTATTGCCGCCTTGGATTGCGACAGCATTTATCAAGTGCCTATTTCCTATTCGCATGAAGGGATTGACCTTCAGGTTTGCAAACATTTCGGCATTGATTGCCGTCAAGAGGCTGACTTAAGCAAATGGGAACGTATTATGGATGTTATCCGTCATCCGGAAGGGATTGTTCGTATTGCGGTTGTCGGCAAATATGTTCAATTGCTTGAAGCCTATAAGTCTATTAATGAAGCATTGACCCATGGTGGTATTGCCAACAAATATAAAGTCAAAATCAAATGGATTGATTCCGAGCGTTTGGAGCATGAAGATGTTAACGAATTGTTGAGTGATGTCAGTGCCATTCTTGTCCCCGGAGGTTTCGGTCAACGAGGTACAGATGGTAAAATCGCCGCTGTTAAATACGCTCGCGAACATAAGATTCCGTTTTTGGGAATTTGTTACGGTATGCAAATGTCGGTTATTGAAACCATGCAGAATGTTGTCGGTATTAAAAATGCCTATACAACAGAATTGCGAGCCGATTGTGAACCTGTCGTCGGTTTGATGACCGAGTGGGACAGGGAGGGTTCAACCGAGCGTCGTAATAAGGACGGTGACTTGGGCGGAACAATGCGCTTGGGGGCATATCCTTGTGTGTTGTCGGAAAATTCTTTGGCCGCCAAAGTTTATGGTTGCAATAAAATCTTTGAACGCCACCGTCACCGTTATGAAGTGAATTTGAAATATGAAGATGTCTTGAAAAAAGCCGGCATGGTTGTTTCCGGAAAATCACCGGATGGTTTGCTGCCCGAGATTGTCGAGATTCCGGACCATCCGTGGTTTATCGGTGTCCAGTTCCACCCCGAGCTGAAATCAAAACCGTTTGATCCGCATCCTTTGTTTGTATCATTTGTCAAAGCGGCAATCGACAAAAGTCGTCTGCTGTAAGCCGAAACAGTACCCCTGAAAACAATTCAGGGGTTCTGTTTATTTGAAAAATTGCAACCAGCATTTCCGGCAACAAAAACATAAATGCTGATAACTTTTTTCCTCCTTGCCAATTTTTTATTTTAAGATATAAAAAACTGGTGCAATAACTAAGCGGACTAAAAAGATGAAAAAAATTATCATAGCTTTCTTTTGTAGTTTTTTCGTTGTTTCATCTGCACATGCAGATATGGACAGCTATTTTCAACAGCTGAAACAAGATGTTAAGGATACGTGGGAGTCTGACAAATATGATGCTTATATCCCTGTATATACCTGGCATAACCGTTTGTTTTATGATAAAGAAAAGATAGAAGACTACAATGAAGAACCGTGGGGATTTGGTATCGGCAAATCTCATTATGATGCCGCCGGCAACTGGCACGGGCTTTACGCTATGGGGTTTAAGGATTCTAATTTTTACTTGGAAACAATCTTCGGTTATGCTTATCAAAAAAATTGGTATGTCAACTGCAATCGTGATTTTTCCGTCGGTGTCGGTTATACATTGAGCCTGACCCAGCGTCATGAATATAAATACATTCCGGTACCGTTGCCATTGCCGTTGGCCGGTATAACATATAAAAGATTTTCTGTTCAGGCCGCCTATGTTCCAGGCATTAAAAACAACGGTAACGTACTGTTTACATGGTTGCGTATTCAGCTTAACTAAAAGAAATGTTAAGATAAATTAATATTGCTCTTGCGAAAGCCTGTATTTGTGCTACAAGTAAAGCATTATGTAACACAAATAGAGGATAATCCTTATGGAACAAAGAACAATAAAAATCGGAAACTTTCAAATCGGCAATAATTTGCCATTGTCTTTGTTGTGCGGTCCTTGTCAGATTGAAAGTCGTCAGCATGCGATTGATATTTGCGGCGCCATGCGTGAAATCACGACAGAACTGGGCATAAATTATGTTTTTAAGGCATCTTTTGACAAAGCAAACAGAACCTCAATCAATGGTGCTCGCGGCGTTGGCTTGGAAGAGGGAATGCGTACTTTTGATGAAATTAAAAAATTGTATAACAATATTCCTGTCGTAACCGATGTTCATGAAGCCGGACAATGCGAAGAAGTCGCCAAACATGTTGATATGTTGCAGATTCCTGCGTTTTTGTGTCGTCAGACAGATTTGGTTGTGGCCGCCGCAAAAACCGGAAAGGTTGTCAATGTGAAAAAAGGTCAGTTTTTGGCACCGTGGGATGTTGATAACATTGTCAAAAAAGTAACCGACAGCGGCAATGAAAATGTTTGCATCACCGAACGAGGAACCAGTTTTGGATATAACACCCTTGTTGTTGATATGCGTGCTTTCCCGCAAATGGTGAAAAATACGGGATGTCCGGTTATTTTTGACGCAACTCATTCTGTTCAGCAACCCGGAGGCAAGGGGGCTTCAACAGGCGGTCAGCGTGAATTCGCGCCGGTTTTGGCTCGTGCCGCTGTTGCTGTCGGCGTTGCGGCTGTGTTTATGGAAACACATGAAAATCCGGACAAGGCTCTGTCTGATGGACCCAACACAATCCCTCTGCATGAGATGAAACAGGTTCTGAGAGAATTAAAAGCCTATGATGAAATCACAAAAAACATTGTAAAACCTTATTAAGGAAATGAAATTTACAGATAAAGGCTATATCATCAATCTGCGCAAATACGGTGAGAGTTCGTTAATTCTCACCGTATTAACGCAAGAGCACGGTAAAGTTGTTGGCTTTGTCAAACACTGTTTGAATAAAAAGAATTTGGCGGTGTTTCAATTGGGAAATAAAGTTGCGGTAGATGTTTATTCTCGCCTTGATGAAAATATGCCGTCGCTTAAGGTAGAATTAATTGAGCCGACCGCTGTCAATTTTATGAATGACGGAGCGCGGTTAGAGGCTTTAGCATCTTTCTGTGCGTTATCAAATGTCTGTCTGCCCGAGCTTGAAAATCTAGAAAATTTCTATCGGTATGTTGATTGTTTTTTTAATCTGATACTTGAAGAAAATTGGATAACGCACTATGCTTATTATGAATTTTATCTTATCGATTTTCTTGGTGTGGGTTTGGATTTAAGCGAGTGTTCGGCAACGGGAACAACCGAAAATTTAGCTTATGTCTCTCCAAAAACCGGAAAAGCCGTTTGTGCGGAAGCCGGTGAACCATACAAAAGCCGCCTCTATAAATATCCTCATTTCATATTAAAAAATGATGATCATCCACAAGTGGAAGAATTGGCGGATTTATTGAAAATGACGGCATTTTTCCTCAATAAAAACTTTTTTAATCCGCATAACTTGAAATTTCCTCAAAGTCGTGCTAACTTGGCGGAAATTATAAATAATCTGACGTTTTAAATGGAATAAACATGGTCGAAACCAACGAAAAAATCAAAAACGTGGCTTTAGCCGAAGAGCTAAGCTCCCGTTACCTGTCTTATGCGATGTCAACCATTGTTGACCGTGCGTTGCCGGATGTTCGAGATGGTTTGAAGCCTGTACACCGTCGTTTGTTGTTTGCAATGCGCCAGCTTCATCTTGATCCCAAATCAGGTTTTAAGAAATGCGCGCGTGTTGTCGGTGATGTTATCGGTAAATATCACCCGCATGGTGACAGTGCCGTTTATGGCGCAATGTGTCGTTTGGCTCAGGATTTTTCCGTGCGCTATCCGTTGGTTGACGGTCAGGGAAACTTTGGAAATATCGACGGCGACAGTCCGGCAGCCATGCGTTATACGGAAGCGCGCTTGACTGAATTTGCCATTGCTCTGATGGACGGATTGAATGATGATGCCGTTGATTTTCGCGATACTTATGATGGTGAAGAATGTGAACCTGTTGTAATGCCGGGGGCTGTTCCCAACTTGTTGTGCAACGGTTCTGCCGGTATTGCTGTCGGTATGGCAACCAACATTCCGCCGCATAATTTGTCTGAGGTTAGTGACGCATTGCTGATGCTGATTGATAATCCTGAGGCATCAGTTGAATCTTTGGTGCGCAAGATTAAAGGGCCGGATTTTCCGACTGGTGGCATTATTGTTGATAAGTTCCAAACCATTTTGGATAACTATACTCAGGGACGCGGTAATTTTCGTATCCGAGCCAAATGGGAAAAAGAAGATTTAGGGCAGGGACAATATCAAATTGTTGTAACCGAAATTCCTTATCAGGTTGTCAAATCCAAGCTGATTGAACGGATTGCCCTGCTGTTGCAAGACAAGAAAATTCCGTTGCTGAGTGATGTTCGTGATGAATCTTCTCATGATATCCGCATTGTTCTTGAACCCAAAAGCCGTAATGTTGATGCCAACATGCTGATGGAGCTGTTGTTTAAGCAGACAGAACTGGAAAGCCGCTTTAATATGAACATGAACGTGTTGGATTCCGACAATGTTCCGCGGGTGATGAGCATCAAAGAAGTATTGCGTGAGTTTTTGCAACATCGTCAAAAAGTATTGTTGCGCCGCTCTAACTATCGTTTACAAAAAATCAATAATCGTTTGGAGATTTTGTCCGGTTATTTGATTGCCTATCTCAATTTGGATGAAATTATTCGAATTATCCGTGAAGAAGACGAGCCGAAAGCTGTTATGATGAAAGCCTTTTCGCTGACTGAAAATCAGGCGGAAGCAATTCTGAATATGAAGTTGCGCAGTCTTCGCAAGTTGGAGGAAAGCGAAATCAAGCGCGAATTTGATGACTTGACGGCGGAAAAAGGCGGATTGGAAGCCCTTATTGCTGATGAAAAATTGCAATGGCAGAAAATTGCTGATGAAATCAAAGCGATGAAAGAAAAATTTGGTAAAAAGACCGCCTTGGGTCGTCGTCGTACCGAATTTGCCGAAGTGGCTGATGATATTGAAATCTCTATGGAAGCTTTGGTTGAGAAAGAACCGATTACCGTTATTTTGTCGCAAAAAGGTTGGATCAGATGTATAAAAGGCCATACCGCGCTTAATGAGGAATTTAAGTTTAAAGACGATGATTCATTGTTAATGGCAATTCATGCGCAAACAACGGATAAGATTATCTTGTTTGATACCTCCGGAAAATTCTTTAATGTTAATGGCAGTGATATTCCCAGCGGTCGTGGTTTCGGACAGCCGTTGCGCCTGATGGTTGACTTGGGCAACAACGACAATATTTGTGATATGTTTGTTTTTGAGCCCAAAGCCGGCTATCTGATTGCTTCGGACAGCGGCCACGGTTTTGTGATTGATGAAAATCATCTGATAGCTCAAACCCGTAACGGACGTAAGATTATGAATTTGGCTGATGGTGAAAAAGCCGTATTCTGTAAGAAAATTACCGGTGATATGGTGGCTGTTATTGGTGATAATCGCAAGCTTCTGGTTTTCAAGATTGAGGAAATTCCAACAATGGCTCGTGGTCGTGGTGTCGCCCTGCAAAAATACAAAGACGGTGGCATGGCTGATCTTCAAATATTCAAGGAAAGTGACGGCTTTACTTATAACCGTGCTGGAGGAACCAAAACAGAAACCGATTTGCTGACATGGCTTGGACATCGTGCGCAAGTTGGCAAATTGGCACCGTTCGGCTTCCCCAAGAGCAATAAATTTTTGAAAGATTAATGTCTGAGATCTTATTTGAATATGTTAGGCAGGGCGCCTATGTGAAAGTAACGGCAATCGAACCGGAAACAAAGGTTGAGGCCAGCGTGGTTGTTCCGGCAAACATTTCTCAGGAGCAAATGCAGGTGCATGTTTTGCAAAAGCTGAAATATGTGTTGAAAAAAATGGAGGACGAAAGTTGTTAAGCGATATAGAAATCTCTCAGCAAAAAGAACTCTCTCCGATAACGGAAATTGCCGCATCAATTGACTTGACGGAAGATGATATTGAACTTTACGGCAAACACAAAGCCAAGATTGCTTATAAAAAACTTCGAGAAATTATGGCTTCAAAAAAACAAGACGGCAAGCTCATCTTAGTGACGGCAATAACACCGACACCGGCCGGAGAGGGGAAATCAACCGTGTCAATCGGCTTGGGAGATGCTCTGCACCGCTTGGATAAAAAAGTCATTATTGCCTTGCGCGAACCATCGTTGGGTCCGTGTTTCGGACGCAAAGGTGGTGCCACGGGCGGCGGCTATTCTCAGATAGTGCCGATGGAAGATATCAATCTTCATTTTACCGGAGATATCCATGCCATTTCTATTGCCAACAATTTATTGGCATCATTGCTTGACAACCATATTTATCAAGGAAACAAACTAAACATCGATCCTCAAACCATAAGTTGGCGGCGTTGCGTTGATTTGAATGATCGTGTTTTACGACAAATCACTATAGGGCAAGGCCGTAAGATAAACGGTATTGAACGACAAGACGGTTTTGATATTACGGTAGCCAGCGAAATTATGGCCGTTTTGTGTTTGGCACAAGATATTGATGAATTGAAAGAAATGTTGGGGCGCATTGTGGTGGCGCAGACATTTGACGGCAAATTTGTCAGTGTAAAAGAATTAGGTTGTGTCGGAGCTTTGGCAACGGTTTTGAAAGACGCGATAAAGCCCAATCTGGTACAAACTTTGGAGAAAACGCCTGCTTTGATTCATGGTGGGCCTTTTGCCAATATTGCTCACGGATGCAATAGTTTGATTGCAACAAAAACAGCTTTGAAAATGGCTGATTATGTGGTGACGGAAGCAGGGTTTGGTGCTGATTTGGGAGCCGAAAAGTTTATGGATATCAAATGCCGCAAAGGGGGGCTTAATCCTTCCGCCGTTGTAATTGTCGCTACCGTTCGAGCATTAAAAATGCATGGAGGTATGCCGCTGGATAAACTGAGCGAGAAAAATACAATCGCCTTAGAACACGGTTTTGCCAATTTGCGAACTCATATTGAAAATATGCAAAAATTCGGAGTGCCCGTTGTCGTTGCGCTCAATCGTTTTAGCGCGGATACGGAAGAAGAATTACAATTTGTAGTCACCCAAACGGAGAAAATGGGCATAACGGCCGTTGTTACGGAAGGGTGGGCCAAAGGGGGCGAGGGTGTTTTGCCTTTGGCTGAGAAAATCTGTGAAACATTGAACCAAAACTCTGATTTTCAAACATTATACGCAGATGATTTGCCTTTAACCGAAAAAATAGAAACAATCGCGCAAGAAATCTATAGAGCATCAAACGTTGATTTTTCAAACAACGCACGGCAAAAACTGCAACAATATGAACGGGAAGGCTATGGTCGTTTACCTGTTTGCATTGCCAAAACGCAAAATTCGATTTCTCATGATAAAAACGGATTGGGTGCACCGTCGGGATATGTTTTGCCGATACGAGATGTCAGGCTGTCCGCCGGCGCCGGCTTTGTTGTGGCGCTTGCCGGCGATATTTTGACAATGCCCGGACTGCCGAAAACACCGGCGGCGGATAAAATAGATATTGATGACAACGGCATCATCTCCGGCTTGTTCTAAAACCATTCGCTTGTGGATAAGTAGAGTAAGTTTTTATTAATAATTCCCAATTGAAAAATTATGCTGTAAGATGATCCCGTTTTTCAGAATGAAGAACATTGGGGAATATAATTTTATGGGGAATAATATCTGATGTCAGAGCAAAAGTCTGCCACTGTAAATGTGTCTAAAAGTAACAATCTTCCGCAATTTATGAGTGACAACACCAAAACAAATTATACCGAAATAGAAGAAAAACAATCTTGGCTGGCCAACAATCTCCATCGTCTGATGATTTGGGTTAGTGTGGCTTGGTTTGCAATTGTCCTCATTTATATTACTCAGTTTTTTGGTTGGTCCAACCTGTTTTTGATGATGCCGGACGAGTTTGGTGGATTTTTGGCCGGCATAACTTTGCCGTTGGCAATCATTTGGGTTGTAATGGCTTATATTGATCGAGGCACCTCTTTCAAACAAGAAGCAAAATTTTTGCGTGCATATATGAATCAACTTGTTTACCCCGAACAAGGAGCACCGCAAACGGCCAAAGCCATGGCCGATGCCATTCGTTCTCAGGTTGTTGAACTTCAACAAGTTACAAAATTGGCAACGGATCAAACCGCAATTATCAAAGATGAGATTCGTAGCAATATTAAAGAATTTTCCAAATTGGTATCCACTTTGGATGCTTATTCCTCAAAAACCATTGTAGAACTGAGTGAAGGTGTCAAGTTTCTGGTTAAAAACTTTGAAACAATTTCTTCAAAAGCCGAGGTATCGGCTCAAATGATTGCTGGCTATAATCGCGAATTTGTTTCTGGAGTTTCCAGCTTTGAGCACAGTAGTGACGAACTTTTCAAAACCCTGTTGCCCCGCATAAAAGAATTGAAAGAAACAGGGGAAGTATTGAGCAATATTACCGAAAATAACAGTCGCAATATTTTACAGGCCAATGAGATGTTGGCTCGTTTCAATACAGAAAGCAGTGACAACCTGATGCGCGTTCAAGAGGTTTTGAACGACCAGACCGTATCTTTACAAAAGATTTCAGACAAAGCAATTGAAAATTGCAACACCATAAAAAAAGTTGTTAATAGCGAAATCTCTACTTTGGATTCAACCCTAAACAGCCACTTGGCCAAAATGGACAGTGTTATCAATGAACATGATTCCAACCTGCAGGCAATGATTGGCGAACTCAGTCATCAGGCTTTGGAAAGTTGCAATCATCTGCAATCCAATATTGCGCAAGGCTTTGCTTTAATAAAGGACACCGTTGGTGAACAAGTTGCCAAAATTGATAACGCCATCGCCAAACATTCGGCAAACTGGCAGAATAACGTCAGAAATATTGATGAGCAAACCGATGCCGTTATCTCTAAGTTTGGCGAATACGGAGCGGTTATGGCTCAAGAAATTGATAAGTTAAAAGTTCGTAGCAGTACTTTGGAAGAAGGCGTTGCGCTACAGGTTGACAGTTTGTCTCGCGTAGCGGATGAAATTGTATCTTCTCTGCAAAAAACAGATGCGGCGTTGCAAAACAATGTTATTTCCTTGCAGGAAAAAGCCGAAGTTGCCAATGAAAACATTAACACCTATAATGCCAACTTGGAGCGCAAAACACGGAGTTTGGAAGAAAGTGCTACGGCGGCTTTGGAAAAATCAGCCCAAATTGCTGAAGATATTTCGGCACGTCACGAACTTTTGTCGCAGACGATGGATGATATCAGTGCCAAAATGGAAGTACTCAACAGCGATATCAATAACAGTTCTGAGAATTTGCGTCAGCAGGCTGTCCGTTCGGTTAGTGAAATGACAAGTGTTAGTGAAAATATGAACAAACACGCCGGTTTGCTGACAGAAGCATCTTCCGTGGTAACAACCCAAAGTCAGATAAGCGAAGCGGCCTTGGCGCAACAACAACGCAACATCGCCAACTCGGCTAATCGGATTGAAGAAATTAAACAAGACCTTAAACGCCAGATTGAAGAGTTGGGCAAAGCATCTTCATCACTTGAAACCGATGCATCCGGAGTGGTTACCCGTTTGAAAAAACAGACGGATGATATGTTGAAATCGTGCAACGAAGTTATTAGCAAAAGCCGCCAGTTGCATGAGGATATGGATATTCAGGCCGAAAAATTTGGCGCCTCTGCGGATGAAACACTGAACAAGGTCAGCCATTTTGAAGAAGTTTTACAACAACAATCTCAGAATATGGACAATCTGTCACGCTCAATCAATGACAGAGCGCACGAGGTTGATGAGGTTCTGACACGTCAAAGTCGCGAAATCAACAAAGCGACGGAAAATTCCACCGCTTTGTTCAAAGATTTGACAATATCTTTTGAAAATCAAAATACCCTCATGACCAACGTTGCGGAAACAACAACTGCTTATGTTGCCGATGTGGTTCGCTCTTTGGATGATAAAGCAACGGCGTTAAGTTTATTGTTCAAGCAACAGGAAAATGAATTCTTTAGTTTCTGTGACAAGATTTCCGAAAACACGACTATTATGGGAGATGCCTTGCAGAAACAAATCACCGCGATAGAACAAAGTGCGGATAAAGTCTTTTCTCGTATGGTTCTTTTGGAAGAAGATACCAATAAGCACGCGGAAGCTGTCGCCGGCAACAGCCATCGTTCTATTGATAAGCTTATGGAGATTGAAAATCTGTTGAACGAGAAAAATACTTTCGTCAGCAAATTGGTTTCTGATGTGACACAGAATTTATCCGGTATTGCTGACAATGTTCAGGAAAAAATTGATTTGTTCTCATCAACAGTTAAGGATATGAAAGACGAGAGCAACAATTCTGCCGGTGTTATTTTAAGCAATTGCACTAAGTTGCAGGCGGCTAACAGCGATATGGTCGCCGAAGGCAAAAATGCGGCCAAACTAATGGATGAACAAATCAAAAGTATGGATGTCGCATTGGTTAAGGCTAAATTGCAGGCTGATGATATCAAACAATTGCTGGAGCATCAAAAAGACAATATCGCCGATGTTGTCAACACCTTGGCGACACAAACCCGTCTGGGAGAAGCGTCTTTGGCTCAACAATACAAATATTTATCTGATGCTACGGTCGATGTTGCTCAGAAGATGAAGGAAATAAACGAAACCTTTAAGAGCAACGCAGACGATGTTTTTGATATGTCAACCAAGATTGCCTATGAGTTTAATGTCTTGGGAGATCGTCTGATTAAAGCCGGTGAAGATGTTCACAAGACATCCAAGAATTCGGTTAAAGATGTTGAACAGGTCAATATCCGCTTGAGCCAATGCAGTGAAGATTTGGATGAAGCCATCCACCACTCGGTTGAGAACATAGGCGGCGTCTTTAAAGAATATGAAAAATATCTGGCTGGCTTCAATACGGTTACCGCGGAAACAAGCACCGGTGTTATTGAGATTAACAACCTTATTAGCGAACAAAGTGATAAGATGATTCAAATCTCAGAAGATACCAAAAAGTTGGTTGATTGCTTTAATACCGTTTTGAATGAAACCTCCGGTGTCTTGTCCAATCGTGCAAATCAGGCTTACGATAAGGTCAAGGGCTTGGGTGAAAACCTGAAAAACCTGAGTTTGCAATTGGAAGAAGCCACAAAATTGAGCGCGGCTCATTTTGAAAACTCCGGTGACAAACTGAGGGCGGCCATTGTGGAAATATCGTCCAATGCCGAAAGAATTTCCAATGAGATAAGAACATCCGGCGAAGTGTTTATTAAACAATCCGGTGTTTTGATTGCGGCAACAGACGATACTTTGAATAAGGTTCAGGGGGCAATGGACAATCTGTTGGGAGCGACAAATGAATTTGACCGTCAGGGTGAAAATATTGTAAAACAAAGCATTCATTTTAATGAAGTCGTTTCTTCTCAGATTAAGAGCTTGAATGACAATACGCGCAAAGCGGAAGATGTTTTGAAAACGCTGACACAAAATTATCAAGGTATTCAGATTGATGCGTTCCTGAAAAATGCTTCAACAATTATTGAACGCATGGAAACCATGTCTGTTGATATTAATCGTGTGTTTAACGCCAAAGATGAGGATGATTTGTGGAAGAAGTTCTACAATGGCGATACCTCGGTATTTGTTCGCTATCTGGCTCGTAATATGACCAAACAACAAGTCGCGGCAATTCGTAATGAATTTGAAAAGAATTCTGATTTCCGAACATTGGTTAACGGTTATCTGTCTGAGTTTGAAACATTGGTTGAGCGAGCAAAGGCCAATGAGCGTTCCGGTATTTTGCTGTCAGTTATTTCCGGAGCTGATATCGGCAAGCTGTATTATATTTTGGCAAAAACTTTGGATAAGGTTAAATAGGACAGAAGATGAACAGGCTGTTGGCCAACGATTATATCAACTCATTGCATCAACAGATTTCTCATTCTGTTGAGACAATAAAGAAGCGTTCGTCTGCCAAGTCGGAAATCTTGGGCGATGCTTCGGAAAAATCGTTTTCATCAGAAGGTTCTCGTCTGAACAACTATTCTTATCGACTTCTTTCCAGTTCAACGGCATATCAGCTGACCGGAAAATATGATAACCATATCGGTACCACCTATGCCGCTGACAGCTATCGTTATGCTTCGGAAGTTATAAAGGAACCGAAGGTTTTGGTCGACTTTTTATTTAAGAATAATCGCGAATTTGATTTTAAGGTATAGATGCAGATATTGGATTTTGACAGCAAAGTTTTTTTAGCACCCATGGCCGGTATTACGGATCAGCCGATGCGCAGGCTGGTTTCATCTTTTGGTAAAGGGGTAATGGTTTCGGAAATGGTTGCCATTAATGCTTTGTCACGTAAGAATGCCAAAACTTATAAAATTGCCGATGTTCGGGAAGAAAACTATCCTGTGGTGGTTCAGCTTGTAGGCAATAATCCTCAGCTGTTTGCCGATTCTGCCATTTTTGCCGAAGAGCTGGGGGCTCATTCCATTGACATCAATATGGGATGTCCGGTTAAAAAGATTGTGTCCAATCAATCAGGCTCTTATCTGATGAAAGAGATGTCGCTGGCTGCAGAGATTATCAAATCTGTGGTTAAAGCAACATCACTGAAAGTCAGTGTCAAGTTTCGCAAGGGCTGGGATCATCAATCCGTCAATGCTGTTGAATTCGCACAAATGTGTGAGGATAACGGTGCCGCTTATGTTACGGTACACGGACGAACTCGTTCGGATTTTTATTCAGGAGAAGCGGATTGGGATATTATTGCCGCAGTTAAGCAAGCGGTTAAAATACCGGTGATTGGTAACGGAGATGTTACCACACCGCAAAAAGCCGCGGATATGCTGAACCACACCAAAGCAGATGCCGTCATGATCGGACGAGCCGCACTGGGAGCACCATGGTTGGTTTCTCAAATACATAACTTTCTGGAGACCGGTGTTATGCCGGAAGTTTTACCGATACCACTGGTAAAAGAAACATTATTAACCCATATTAAAGAATTGGCCGCTTATTATGGTGACAAATTAGCCCTCGGCTTATCTCGGAAATATGTCTGCTGGTATTGCAAAAATCTGCGAGATGCTCGCAAATTCCGTGAAAACTATGTTCGCATAAACGATATGGAAGCCGCATTGGCTGAAGTTAACCGTTTCTTTGACAGCAGTGCTGAAAGGGATGAATGATGAAAATAATTGTTTGCGGAGCCGGAAACGTTGGAAAAAGCATTGTCGGCTATCTAGTCAAAGGAAACAATGATATTGTTGTTATTGACAACAACTCTCGCCGTCTTGATGAGATGGGGCAGGAGTTCGACGTATTGCCGGTTCTGGGAGAAGCCTCTCATCCTGATATCTTGGAACGAGCCGGTGCTGAGGACGCTGATTTGCTTTTGGCGGTTACCAACAGTGATGAAGTAAATATGATAACCTGTCAGATTGCTCACAGCTTGTTTAATGTCCCTCATAAAATTGCGCGTCTGGACAGCGAAGCTTTTCTTAATCCGTTGTGGGAGACGTTGTACAGTGACAATCATCTGCCGATAGATATGATTATATCACCGGATATTGAAATTGCGCAAAATATCCTGCAAATATTAAAATACCCCGGAAATTCAGGTGTCATTTCCGTTTTACAGGATGAAGCCGCTATTCTGACTTTAAAAATAAATGAAAATTGTCCGTTTTTAAAAACGCCGATTATGCATTTGTCGCGCGTCAATCCTGATTTGGATTTCGCGGTCGTAAATATCCTGCGCGATGGCAATTGTTTTGTTCCGGAAGCTTATGATACTTTAGAAGCCGGTGATGAAATAAACATTTTGGTTCGTAAAAAACTCATTGATGAAACAATTTGCGGCTTTGGTCTTGATACGCCGGGGAATGAACGTCTGGTCATTTTTGGCGGAAGTTTGATCGGTCGCTTTATCGGTCGCCAAGTTGAGCATGATGACAGTGTTGTCAGTTGTAAGATTATCGAGGAAAATATGGATGATGCGCGAAGTCTGGCTCGCGAGTTGTCTCATGTGGTTGTCATTCAGGGAGAAATGATGAGCGATGTGATTTTGAATGAGGCCAATATCAATCATGCCGATGCCAGTATTGCCGTTACATTGGACGACAAAGATAATCTTCTGGCATCAATGGTTGCCTCACAAAACGGTGTAATGACTAATATTACGGTGGTAAACACCCCATCGTATAACAATTTGTTGTTTAACATTAAAAACAATATTTTAGTCGACAGAAGTTCCATTACGATTTCTAAAATCTTAAAAGAAATTCGCAAGGTTAAGATGATTGATGCCCATGTTGTCAGTCGCGGCTGTGGTGAGGTGTGGGAGATTAAAGCGACAGAAGATAGCCTGTGTTGCGGCAAAAAAATCGGTGAGTTAAATTTACGCAAGTTTAGTCGCATTTTTGCCATAAAGCGCGGTGATGAGTTCATTTATCCGTTGCCGACAACGGATATTGAGGAGGGTGATATTTTGTTGCTGTATGTTGATTCGTCAGATGTTCGCCACGTTGAAAAAATCTTGTCATAACATTTACAATAGAAATTATCCCCTAAAGACAATCAGTGCTTTACTAATATAAAAAAATATTGTTAAAATCAATTGTAGTGGACAACAATAAAAGGAACAAACGATGTCTCAAAATGTTCAAGACGATTTTTTAAACAATATCCGTGATAACAAAATTCCGGTAACTGTTTTTTTGGTGAATGGTGTTAAATTGCAAGGTTTGATAACTTGGTTTGACAGCTTTTCTTTATTGTTGCGCCGTGATGGGCATACTCAACTGATTTACAAACATGCAATCTCAACCATTATGCCCAGTGAGGCTGTAGAGGTTGAGCTTCAAGACGCCGCAGAATAAATTGCCTCTTATCGAGTTAAATAAGAATAAAAGAACACAGGCAGCTGTTGTGTTTCCGGATGTCGGAATCGCACCGTTGCCTGTTTCAGCAGAGTCTCGTTTGGCAGAAGCTGTCGGTTTGGCCGCGGCAATAAACCTTGACGTCGTTTACTCTGAAATCGTTCGGCTGAAAGTCATCAAACCTTCAACTTATATCGGGCAGGGTGTTTTGGACCGGTTAACGGCAGAAATTGCCGAACGCCGGATAGAGTTATTGATTATGGATACATCATTATCTCCCATACAGCAACGCAACTTGGAAAAGAAACTCGGAATCAAAGTTATTGATAGAACAGCTCTGATTTTAGAAATTTTTGGTGAACGCGCACAAACTAAGGAAGGTAAACTTCAGGTCGAGCTGGCTCATTTAACATATCAGCGCAGTCGCTTGGTGCGCAGTTGGACACACTTGGAACGTCAACGCGGCGGCGCCGGATTTTTAGGCGGCCCCGGTGAAACACAGATTGAATTAGACCGTCGTATTATTGATGATAAGATACTGCGCATTAAAAAAGATTTGGAAAAAGTCAAGCAGACACGTCGCATTCAGCGTTCGGCTCGCAAACGGATTCCTTATCCGGTTGTGGCGTTGGTCGGCTATACCAATGCCGGTAAATCATCGTTATTCAACCGCTTGTCTTCGGCAGATGTTTTGGCTAAAGATATGCTGTTTGCCACGCTTGATCCGGCAATGCGAAAAATAAAATTACCGTCAGGTCGAGAGGTTATTTTGTCTGACACCGTCGGTTTTATCTCAGATCTGCCGCATGAATTGATTATGGCATTTCGCGCCACGCTTGAAGAGGTTTTGTCTGCAGATATCATTGTTCATGTCCGCGACATTGCCAATCCTGACACCAAAGAGCAAAAACAAGATGTTATCAGCGTTTTGGAAAGCTTAGGTTTAAGCAATGTAGAAGAAATGGATAACTATATTGAATTGTTAAACAAGATTGACTTGTTGTCCCCCTCAGAACGAACCGATTTACACCAGAGGTATAACAATAAGGATAATATCATTCCTGTTTCGGCTATCAGCGGTGAGGGAACAGATGATTTTCTAAAAAAAATAGACAGCCTTCTGTCTGCTCAAGCAAAGAATATCAGGCTTAAAATATCGGTATCAGATGGTAAGCAGCTGGCTTGGCTACATCAAAATACAGAAGTGCTGTCATTAAAAACTCAAAATGACGTCATAGATGCCGAAGTTAAAATGGATGCGGCAACACAGGCGAAATATACGGCGCTTTTCTCAGAAAAATAACCACTTGCCTTGGAAAGCGAATATCTGACATTACATCTTTCTAATGGAGGATGTTATGATGATTAAACGTTTGAGTCTTATTTTTCTTTTATTAACCGGTGCATGTCAAACTCGAAAGATGACTTATGCCGATACGTTGACGCCATGGCTTGGACAAAGCGAGGAAAGGTTGATGCAGGCTTGGGGACATCCGTATAATACTTTTTTCATCATGCCCAATGAAAAAGTTGTCAGCTATATCAAATTTGCCACACATCCGATGGGTGGTGATGATGAGCCATATGCTTATGAAGTGGCCTATGATGCGATTGAAACACCAAACTATGGCAATGACACCACCTCAACAAACTATTATTGTCAAACATCTTTCACTATTCGTGATGATATTGTCATTGATTACAGCTTTAACGGGGATGACTGTGTAGTTTTGTATTGATAAAGCAAAAGATTAATTTTATAAAGTAATATATTGATATATATAATTTTATATTATGTATTGACGATGCGCATGTAGTGTGTTACAAAACATTTATGATAGATTTTTCACTAAAATTAGCGTCGGAATTTTATTTGCAAGATGCATTTCAGACCGCTCAAAAACACTTGCTGGGAAGTTACCTTTGTTCAAATGTGGACGGTAAATTTACGGCCGGCATGATTACAGAGCTTGAAGTTTATATTGGTGCAACCGACAGAGCTTGCCATGCGTATCCGAATAAGCTAACACCGAGAACCGCAACAATGTTTAAAGCTGGTGGTTGTGCTTATGTTTTTTTTGTGTACGGGATGTATAATCAGTTTAACGTTGTTGTTGGTCCGGAAGGAACTGCCAACGCTGTTTTAATTCGCTCGCTTGAACCGGTTGCCGGATTAGATGTGATGAAAGAGCGCCGCCATTGTGACAATATGAAAAATCTGACAACAGGCCCCGGAAAACTCTGTCAGGCTTTGGGAATAGCCAAGAAACAACATGACGGCATAGACTTGCGTGGTGATGAGATCTGGATATCGCCTCGCATACAAAATTATGACTGTATCGCCAAACCCAGAGTAGGAATTGACTATGCCGGAGAAGACAAAGACAATCCGTGGCGTTATTTGATTAAGGATAATCCTTTTATCAGCAAAGTTTAGCCAGAGCCTTTTCCAACTCGTCAATATCACAAGAGCACAGCAAATCTGTGAGCTTATCTAATTCTTCTTCGCTATGGTCATAAATTTTGAGAGCCGACAAACGTTGAATAATGCCTTCATCAAAGCGAAGTTTAATTTTCTTTGCCGGATTTCCGCCTACAACAGAGTAGGGCGGAACGTTTTGTGTAACAACACTTCCGACAGCAATAACGGCGCCTTCACCGATAGAAACACCTGGGAGGATAATACTACGCATTCCGATCCACACTCCATCGCCGATATGAGTATCGCCTTTTTGCTGATAAGATTGGGTAATTTTGTCAAAAAACGGATAATTGGAAAACCAATCATTACGGTGTGTGTTGTTACCACCCATCAGGATAATGGTTTCTGCACCAATGCAAACATAATTACCGATATAAAGCTTATCCAGCTTCCATTGTGGTTTCCATGTTTTCAGGCTGTATTCATCCCCATATAAATAGCGCACGCAATAGTCTTCAAAACCACCTGTCCACGCATCACTATAATAACTTTTGGTTCCTTTGATGATAATGTTGGGATTCTTGACTGTTTGATGCAGATATTCAACTTTTGACCAATGCTTCACCATTTGTTCTCTTTCATTCCAAACAACAAAACCCCGTAAAAACGGGGCTTTGTTGTTTATGGCGGAGAGGCAGAGATTCGAACTCTGGGAGGGGTCGCCCCCTCGACGGTTTTCAAGACCGCTGCATTAAACCACTCTGCCACCTCTCCA
>CAMRWU010000005.1 GCA_947054505.1 uncultured Pseudomonadota bacterium
GAGCAACTGACTCTTAATCAGTGGGTCTGGGGTTCGAACCCCCACGCGCCTACCATAACAGAAAAGCCTGCTTTTGCGGGCTTTTTTTGTTGTGGTAAGGTAAGTAGGTGAGAAGCCCAGACAACTGGGGTTCGACTACCAGAACTAGGCGAGGCAGGAGCATCGCCGGTTTGCCAACGGCAAAAGTTCGCCCGTGCAACAGAGCGTAGCGATAGTAACCCCCACGCGCCGTCAAACGTTCCTTCTTATCAATTTCCACTCAAAGCACTCTCAAAATTTGATTCGTTTTTTTTCAAAGAGTGATGATACACACAACAATATTACTTCTTCTTGCGTTGTTTATTTTTTAAGATAAAATCCAAAATGATATTAGGTATAACGCACAAAGAGGAACTTTTAATGAAAAAAAGATATGTTTTTTTAGGGCTGCTTATCCTTATTGGTGCCGGCGGTTACTACTTTGTCAACTCAATTGAGGCAATCGTTAAAAATTTAGTTTATAAATACGGAAGTCAAATTACCGGAACAGAAGTCAACTTACAGGGCTTTAATCTGTCTTTGACCAGCGGTGAAGGTTCCATCAGAGGCCTGACCGTAGGTAATCCGAAAAACTACAAATCAGCCAACTTAATCGACTTGGGTGGTGTTACTGTAAAAGTTGACCTCAAGAGCTTGGCTACCGACACGATTATTATTAACGAAATCAGAGTCGACAAGCCGGTTATCACTTATGAAATGTTATCTTTGACCCAAAACAACATTAAACAATTGTTGGATAACATTTCCCAAAACACGGCAAGCGCCGAAAAAGATGAAGTAGCTCAAGCCGCAGAGGCAAAAACCGCTAATGCCACGACCGAAGACAAAGCCGCGGCCAAAAAAGTTATTATCAAACTGGTCAGCATCAATGAAGGCGCTTTAAAAGCTATTACACCTCTGCAAAAAGATGAAGCTACTTTAGATGTTAGATTGCCAGCCATCACTTTACGTGATATTGGTGAAAGCAAAAAAGGGGAAAGCATCGCATCTTCCATTTCTAAAATCCTGACCAAAATTCTGAACACGGCTTCTGAAACCGTTATCAAGAACAATCTCGGTGACCTCAAAAATGTTGCCAAAGAAAACCTTGAAAACGTTGTTGGCGGTGTCAAAAACAAAATCAAAGATTTTGGAATATTTGGAAAATAAATATTATCATATCGCACAAAAAAGGCGTTTTCCAACGCCTTTTTTGTATCTTCAAGCTTTGATATCAACGAAGTTTTCCGATTAGAATTCCCGGTGTTAAAATCTGTGGCAATATTCTGTATGACTTGGATTTACCATCATAATAAACATATAAAGGAACACTGTTTCGCCCATATTTTGCCAAAGCTTGAGTAATATCATCATCATCATTGGTCCAGTCGGCTCGATACAGTTTAATATTGTTTTCTTTAGCAAACGCAACAAAATCTTCTGATTGCAAAGCCACTTTTTTATTCATCAGACACGTCAAGCACCATTTTGCGGTAAATTCCACAAACACCTTTTCTTTGTTTTTAACATCGGCATCAACGGCTTCTGCATTATAAACCTGCCAATTTAAGCGTTGCCCTAAAACAATTTCTCCTCGTTTGTCAAGCTGACTGTAAAGTACCCACGCCAACCAAAAACATGTTAAAAGAACGGGAATGGCAAAAAGCTTCTTCAACCGAGCCATCCACCGACCGGGACGCGGCAAAGAACGGTGCAACAATTTGGGAAATATTCCGGCCAAGGCAAAGGGGAGGGCATAGCCCAAGGCTAAACTGATGAATATGGGATAATAAACATACAACGGTGCGGTTAATGTATAACCGACGGCGATTCCCATAAATGGGGCGGTGCAGGGGCTGGCAATCAAAACGGCAAAGAACCCTGTAAAAAACGCATTCCACATCTGTCGTTTGAACGTGATTTTTCCGACTTTTTCCACCAACGGATTGGGAATATTAACCACATCAAGAAGCAACAGGAAAATAACAAAAAACAAAACGAGCATAATGGTAACAAAGACGGGAGATTGAAGCTGAAATCCCCAGCCGACTTGTTCACCGTGCATTCTAAGCCAAATAAGAACCGAAGCCATAGCTATAAAGGATAACAAAACCCCAAAGGTATAAACCAGCCCCTCCAAGATATTTCTGCGTTTGTCATCTTCGGATGTATGTCCCAAGGCAATAACCTTCAGAACCAAAATAGGAAAAACACACGGCATAAAATTCAAAATGATGCCACCGGCAAACGCCATCAAAATAGCCACAAAGAAGCCGATATTTAAAGAACTGTCCTGCACGGTAAAATAAGGCATTGCCTTTTGAAGTTCGTTTTCCCATCTTTGAGACGGTCGTAAATCCTGCTGTGTAATAGGAATATCCAGATAAAACTTAACTTTTTTGGGCAGACATTCTTCCCTGCAAGCTAACCATGAAACCTCTGCTTCCATTTGTGCAATCCGAAAAACATCAGGTGTTGGGACAATCGTAGCTCGATAGTATGCGACATCACCATACCCTCGCTGAACAATCCCTTCGTTCTCAAATTCTTCATCAATACTCCAAGTCTGATCTTTGACTTCGTATCCCAAAGGCAGATTCCAGTTCACTTTCGTAGGCAAACCGATATCTCCGGGGTTTTGCGAAAAGATATGCCAATCATTCTTCATCGTAAACTTAATAAGAACATCCAAATTTTGCTGAGGATGTATCTTATCAAAGTTAGTCAGCAGTTGGACTGAAACTTCTTTTGTTTGTTTCTTAAATTCCAGAGCATAAGAGTTAACCGCTCCCCAAAAACACCAACATAAAAAAACACCAATCCAACGCCGTAACATTACTTTTTGCCTCTGGATGAAACAATTACAAAATTATAGTAGGCTGTTGAAATAACAACCAAAGTCTTAAGTAGGCACCAACAGCCCAAAATACTGGCAATAGCCACAAACCACGAGGGAATAAGGCATAGAACAATCAACGCGACAAAAGTTTCGGATCCTTGTGCTGTTCCGCCAAGATAGAAAGGGGATGATGGCAATTCTATTTTTTTGCTCTTGTCATTTTTATAGGCAATAATGGCATAAGACAGCATTGCACAAGCTGAAGCAGCAAACGCAAACAAAAGGAATGACGCCGCAATCGCATTTTTCGGCGGATTAGCCAAGGCAAAGCCCCAAATAACACCGGCATAAAAAATATAATCTAACGTTGCATCAAAAAAAACGCCAAAATCCGTAACTTCTTTGTAACGAGCCACGGTTCCGTCAAGAGCATCAAGCGTTCTGTTAATAAGGATACAAATCAGTGCCGCCAAATACATATCCATGGATAAAAAGTTAATGGCCAGCAATCCGACCCCAAACCCCAAAAGGGAGATAAGATTAGGGGAAATCCCTGAATTATATAGCCGTTCGGCCGTCCAAACCATTCCGGATTGCCAATCTTTGCGCAATTTTTTCAAATATGCGGAAATCGGGCAACAATCAAATTTAGCCACAACCTGATTATAAAAACTTTTTGCTTTGCTTAACATTTTAAGCTCCTCTTGTTTTTGACAACACCTTAGAACTGTAACCTATTTTTTTTTGATTGTAAAAATATAGTTCCTAATTGTGCAAAAGATAGTCCTGTTTCCATAAATAAAAAAGGATGGCTTTTCAACCATCCTTTTTTATTACTTCAACAAAGCGGACAACTCCTCGTCGGACAACTTAACAAAGCTGTCAAACCATTTAAACGGAAAGACATCTTCCGGATAAGGAATAGGTGACGGCGCTTTCAAAAAAAGGCGGCATCCCCACTCATGAAGAGCTTTTATCCAACAAGGATCAACGTTTTGTTGTAAGGCCTTTTCATATCCCATTACCTCACAATTCCACGCGATAATGCGGCGATGAAGGCGAGAACGACGGCTCGTTGTTTTGTAAAGAACCACGTAACCGTATCCTGCTTGATAAGCACGTTTGACGACTGTGGCCAAATCATCGGAACAAATTTGAAGGCAACAGGATTCGCCGTAAGCATACCAAATTTTTGTTTCCATATAATATAAGTTGTTTGATAATAATTTCTTTTTCTGATACTTAAGCGGTATGCAAGATAAAGAAAAAAGAGCTAATGTCAATCATTAAGACGCAATTTTATGTTTTGAATAACATCTTCAAACATCTCATAGGTTAACACACCGGTATTAATATTGTAACGTGACGTATGATAAGAGTTCACCAGTAACAAATTGTGCTTATCCAAACAATGAACGGCATTATGAGCAAATTTATAAGCTGTTTTCTTATATCCCAAAACACCGAGGACAGCATTGTGAGCCACACTTCCCAATGTCAAAATAATCTTCAACCGTTTCATTGCCGCAATCTCGTCTATAAGAAAAGCACCGCAATTTTTCGTTTCTTCTCCCGTTACTTTATTTTGAGGCGGAACACAACGGACAGAATTGGTAATCCGCACATTCGAAAGGACAAAACCGTCATCACGCCGTTTACCGTATTCTCCGGAAGCAAAGCCATATTTTTTCAAAATAGGATAGAGAACATCTCCAGCATAATCATTTGTAAACGGGCGCCCCGTTTGATTGGCGCCATTCAACCCCGGAGCCAACCCGACAATAAGAATTTGCGCGTCTAATTCTCCAAAAGAGGGAACCGGAGCATTAAAATAAGTCGGAAATTTTATTTTATTATCATGCCGAAAAGCAATAAGACGCTGACATTTGCAACATTTTTCATCCGGACAGCAAAAACTCATGATGACACTCCTTGTATTTTGAAGTTTAGATATTATAAATATTCGATGTTAAGAAACTTTTTTTATAAAAACAAATATTAGTAAAAAAAATAATAAAATAACTGTTGTAATTTTTATTTTAGGTACTAAATCAAGATTACAACTCTCCTGGACGATAAATATGGACTACTAATGTAAACTTATTTATAAAATGGAGTTAAATAATGAATAAAGCTTTATTATTGGCAGGAGCTGCCTGCATTTTCTTTTCAACCCAAGCTAATGCTCAGCAGATGTTTGGTCATGAGATTGAACCGTATGTCGGTGCTGACTACATTTTCAGTGCTGCTGATTTCAAAGGTGATGCCAACAAATTGAAAGAAGATTACAACTCTGGTTCAGTAAACGTCGGTACACGTCTTGGCAAATATGCCGGTTTGGAAGCTTATTACCAAATGTCTGGTGAAAGAAAAGCTACTGTAGAAGGCGAAAAGGCTAAAGCTAAATTCCATTCTTATGGTTTGGATTTGTATGGTTACATGCCGTTGGGATGCACAGACAAAGTTGATTTGTTGGCTTCTGTCGGTTTGGGTAACTACAACCTCGAAGTTAAGAACCTCCCGAATGGTAAATATGACAAAGACCACATGGGATACCGTTTCGGTGTTGGTGCTCAATACAACTTCAACGAACATGTATCTGCTCGTGTAATGGGCCGTTACACATTGGTTGACACCAGCTACCTTGACAACCTGATGGAAGTTACCGCAGGTTTGAGATACACATTCTAATTGTTCTTATCTCATCAAAAAAGCCGCTTTTCTTTCAAAGAAGGCGGCTTTTTCATTTATTCAGCTTTCCACAAAATACCAAAAACATCACAACCGTTTTCCTGTCGCAAAACAAGATGTTCCTGAAAGATATCTGAATAACCGTTAAGTTTCAGAAGTTTTTCTATATATTTTGAACTATGTTGATAGCGGCCATTGGGTTGCAAATAAAAATCATCGTCATTCTCAGCAGCTTCCGTCGTAAAAATCAGTTTAATTCCTTTTGCCGCCGCAAAAAAAGCTTCCAAATTTCCCAGATATCCTAAAACATCAGCAGCAATAGCCCAATCAAATTTATTATTCTCGTTCAAAAAAGAAATAATATCTTGGCAGATTAATTCATCATAAACGCCTTTTTCCTTAGCTTTCAAAAGCATTTTTTCAGAAATATCAACACCGGTTAAATGATTTTCAGGGCTTTTAACAACTTGACCAACAAGCCCCGTACCACACCCCAAATCCACAACGGTACCTTTAACAGATCCTGCAATTCTTCCCACAGCCAGCGGAGCTGTATAGCCCACAGACGACATAACCAGCTCATAATTATCAGCAAAAGATTCAAACAACCTCTGATTATAGCTAATATCAGCTTCACTTTTTTCTCCCTTCAAACAACAATAAATATGCTTGGCAAAAATATTTTCCGGCATTTGTCGATACCAATTTTCAGCAATTTTCAAGGCGGTGTCGGCATCTTTTCTGTGCCACAAAATCAGAGTTTCCACGGCATTAACAGCAGCGGCTTCCAATAACGGTTCCAAAACCAGAGCATTAATAAAAAGCCCCATAGCTTGTTCATAATCCTGACAATCTCTGAGAACAACACCTAAATTATTATTAAGCTCCGCAGATTTAGGATTTAAAATAACCGCCTGTCGATATTCTTCCAAGGCTTCCAGTTTGCGATTTTGCTTAAAAAGCATTTCCGCATAATTTTGATGAGCTGCAAAATTTGTTTTATCAAGTTCAATAGCTCGTTTATACAATTCCTCAGCCTGATTAAAATCCTTTTTTTGACTGCTCACATCCGCCAATCCGATAAGCGCGGCAATATTAAAGGGATTAAGCTCTTTGGCGGTTTCAAAATGTTTCTTGGCATCATCAATTTTTCCTTGATGGCGAAACAGCATTCCCAAAATCACCTGTATTTCATCAACACAAGGAGCTTTGGCTTCCGCCTGAAAAGCAACAGAGGTGGCTTGCTCATATTCCCTGTTATTCATGAGTATTGATGCCAAATAATATAAGGGAAGGGGCTCTTCCGGATAGTGAGAGATAAGATTTTTCAGTTCACTTAAAGCTAGCGGCAAATCATCTTTTTCATAGCTTCTGGCCAAATTTGCATTGGCGTCAACATAATCATTATCCAACAACAGTGCTTTTTTCCAATTTTCCCGAGCTGTTGAGAGGTTTCCCAAACCTTGATAAATAACCCCCAATTCGTTATAGGCTTCTTTGATATCAGGTTTCAGCATCAATGCTTTTTGAAAATTTTCGATAGCCTCATAAGGTTTGTTGTCCAACTTCAAAGAAAAAGCCAAATTATAATAAAAAGCGGGATTATCTTTCTTCTGCATAATAGCCTGATAAAACAAATGACACGCATCAAGATGAGCCCCCTTGGCTTGGGCAACCAATCCCAACAGGTTCAAAACATCAGGCTGTTGCGGAGCCGTTTCCAAAATCTGACGAAACAAACGTTCGGCCGCATCCAGTTCTCCGCTTTCAAACAACTGGACAGCTCTGTTCAATATCAAATCATATGACATACCCAAAAACCTCTTTCAAAAGAAAACATAAAAAACAATAATTTAAAATTCACTAAATTTTTGAAAAAAAGACTTGATTTTTCACAATTAATATTATAATTTGCCCTTACTTCTGGGAATGAAGGCGGATCAACCGCCTCGTTTGGCATAAATAAGCCAAAACTACCGGGACAATAAACAAACAACCTTTAAAGGAATAAAAAATGAAAAGTATCGTTTCTGCAAAGAAGAAAAAAGAACGCCAATATGGCACAATCTGGGGCAATCCGAACAGCTCTGTTGCTAAAAGAGAATATGCTCCGGGACAACATGGTCAACGCCGCAAAAAACAAACAGACTACGGCGTTCAATTGTCTGCTAAACAAAAATTGAAAACATATTATGGTAATGTTTCTGAAAAACAATTCCACAAATATTACGTAGAAGCTATCAGAAGACGTGGTGATGCCGCTGAAAACCTTATCGGCATTTTGGAATCTCGTCTGGACAACTTGGTTTACAAATCCAAATTCGCTTCAACAATTTTCGCTGCTCGTCAATTTGTAAATCACGGCCACATCACTGTTAACGGCAAAAAGGTTAACATTCCTTCTTACATGGTTAAAGCTGGTGATGTTATCGAAGTTCGTGAAAAATCCAAACAGTTGCCGATCGTTTTGGCCGCTGTAGAAGCAACATCTCGCGATGTTCCGGGATATTTGGATGTAGACAGCAAAAAATTGTCTGCAACATACAATTTTGTTCCTAAATTCGATGACGTTCCTTACGCATCTGTTATGGAACCGAACTTGGTTATCGAGTTCTACTCAAGATAATAAGTTCAATAGAACAGTTAAAATCCTCAGAAGTTGTGCAAACTCTGAGGATTTTTTCTTTAAATGTAAAAAAAATTATGATTAGATATGTTTGTGTAAATGAAAAGAGAGGATAACATGGAAGATATTTTTATAGACGATCGTCGTCAGGTGTCAGCTCGGGCAAAAAACAGAAAAGAAGACAATAAAAAATCCCCCAAACGTTCGTTTAGACAATATATCGTCGACTTGTTTATCAAAGGTCTGATGTGCGCATCCGTTATTGCAATCAACTTCATTTTATTTGCAAAATCAGGAAGCTATAGTATGTTTACGGGATTTCAAACCATCAATCCGGAAGCTCTTTACTTATTGATAGCTCTGACAAGCCTTGTTTTCTTGATAAATTTTCTCTTATCTTTTTCTAAGGTGTTACAAAACGTATGGGTAGCCGTCGTTATAGCCTTTTTCACAACAGCAATCCTCAACCAATTTGCTCTCTTTGACAAAGGAACCATTCTGGCCGGAAAATACGGAGATTATCTTCCGCAAGAGTTTGTCAGTTACCTCAGCTATAACTCACACATAGTTATAATAATTGCCGTCGCAATCTTTTCATTCTTGTTCATGAGTTTTGCCGGTCGCATGACACAATTTTACCTTCTCGGTATCTTTTTGTTCATTTTGGGATGGAATTTGGGAACCGGCTATTTTTATCCCATCAACTCTAATTTCAAAACCGTTTACAATAATCCGGATGAAGACATTGTCAGTCAAAACAAAAATGATGAAAAACGTTTGGTTTATTTGACCTTTTCAGGATTAACCTCATATGAAAATATGAAGAAGTTATCTCCGGCGGATTCCAACAAAAAGACCAACGCGGCTGAAATTATGCTTGGCTTTTACACGCAAAACAACTTCAAGCTCTTTGCAAATGCCTACAATAACAATGGCAATCCTTTTGAAAATGCCGTAAGCGCATTGAATTTTGCCTCAACAGATGAAAAAGCAGACAACTTCATTCTGTCAAACGTGATATTACACAGTCATTGGGACTTTGACAATCTTCACTCTCCGACACTATACCTGAAAAGCAACAAACTCTTCAGAAGCTTGAAAAAAGAAGATTATCAAATTCATATTTACGAAACCCACAAATTGGAAAGTTGTTACATCAATAACGAAATTGTCGCCAATAAATGTGTTCGCAAAAAGAACATCCCCTTCAATATGGACGGAACACAATTAACAACGGTTCAAAAAACGATTCTCCTGTTTGATCAATGGTTGGAAAGTACCGGCATTATTGAAGATACCTGTATCATCAACGATGTTTTGAAACTCGTATTGTCTTCGCAGGATTTTCCCCTCGATAACTTCTCCAGCCTGCAACTTTCTGTCATAAACTCATTTAAAAGTTTGGACATCATCGCACGCGATATTGAGCGCGATGAAGGAAAAAATGCTTATTTTGCCCTTATCGAACTGCCGGCGGATGCTTATGTCTATGACAGCATGTGCAAACTGAAGCCTGTTTCCCAATGGATTACGGCTGACAGTACCAACGCCGCCCGTAAAAAGGAAAGCTATGCCGAACAAGTGGCTTGTCTATATGGACAATTGGAAAACTTTATTGCAAAATTAAGCAACAATAACAAGTTGGCTAACACCACCATCGTCATTCAAGGGTTAAACACACCTCAACGCTTGTTACCGATGGCTCCGACAACAGATTTTGCGCAAAACATTGAAAATAAAACGCTGACGCTTGCCATTCACACAGCTCAAAGCGACAAACCTTCAATAGATTATGCAATCTGCCCGATAAACAGCTTTTTACAAAATGCGTTTAATAACACACCACTTTGTTCGTCATTTGAAAACATCAATCTTGATAAAAAAGCCAAAGAGGAAGCAGTCAAAGCCTTTGAAGAAAAACAAATATCCGCAAAAACTGTTGAACAATCTTTGGCAGGCTTTATCCAATGGTATCAAAATTGGGCAGAGGCTAATGGTGCGGAAAACAATCTGAAAAACCTTCTGCCTACAGAACAAGAGGCTGAAACAAAAACTGAAGCTCCGAGCGAAAATGAAGTAAAAGAAGTAACGGAAGCCAAAGTTGCGGAAGAAATTGATGAGCTTCCATCTGAAGCAGAAACAAAAACCATTGAAGAAGTTTCAGACACTCAAGACACTGAAGAAACTTCTGAAAATGAGCCCAAAGAAGTTCAGCCGCAGGTTCAACCGCAAATAAATATTGAAACCAAAGTAATAGATTTAAAGGAAAATACGGAAGCTCCTAAAGAAGCGGAAGCAAAATAATGCTCAAACAACAATCGAATTCCATTATTTTTCGCCGTCTTAATGCTTTCAAGAGAAACAAACGCGCTGTTGTTTCTCTCGTATTGTTCAGCATAATATTTTTGATAAGCTTAATAGCTGAAATATTGGCTAACGACAAACCTCTGCTCATAAAATATAAGGGAGAGTTTTATTTTCCCATTGTCAAGAGTTATAGCGATAAAATGTTTGGTGGTGATTTTCCGACCGAAGCAGATTACAAAGACAGCTACATCAGACAAAACATCAATAAACATGGCTATATGATTTTTCCGCCATTGCCATACTCATACAACAGCATAGACTACACACTTGAACGTCCCACTCCATCATCACCGGATAGCAAACATTGGCTGGGAACCGATGATGAGGGTAGGGATATCTTGTCTCGAATAATATATGGTATCCGTTTATCTGTCATTTTTGCGTTTTTATTAACGGCAACATCCTCCGTCATCGGCATTATCGCTGGCGCCATTCAAGGATACTTTGGCGGCAAAACAGATTTGATTATGCAACGCGTGTTAGAAATCTGGGAAGCTTTGCCCCAACTGTTCATCTTGATTATTATCGCCAGCATCTTCATCCCCTCATTTTGGGGGCTCTTGTTTATTATGATTTGCTTTGGTTGGATGCAGTTGACCGGAATTGTCCGCGCAGAATTCTTAAGAACAAAGAACTTTGAATTTGTAAAAGCCGCTCGCGCCCTTGGCGTCAGTAACCAACGCATCATCTTCCGACATATTCTGCCGAACGCTGTTGTTGCCACAATGACATTCGTTCCGTTTATTCTGTCTGAAGCCATTGTCGCCTTGACCGCTCTGGACTTTTTAGGACTCGGCCTTCCTCCTGAATATCCATCCTTAGGAGACTTGGTCCGTCAAGGAAAAGACAATTTGCAAGCGCCATGGATCGGCATCTCGGCATTTTTTGTACTGGCCAGCATTCTGACTTTGCTTATTTTCATTGGCGAAGGAATTCGCGATGCATTTGACACGAGGAAGAATCAATGACGGATAATATATTAAGTATCAAGAATTTATCCGTCTTTTTTCACACGGAAGATGGATGCAATGAAGTCGTCAAAAACATTTCCTTTAATCTTCCCAAAGGAAAAATCTTAGGTATTGTCGGAGAGTCCGGTTCCGGAAAATCTCTAACAGCCTTATCGATTTTAGGATTACTCCCATATCCCAAAGCATTCCATTCACCACAAAGCTCCATAAAATATAAAACTATTGAGCTCCTCAACAACCCGAATTTATCTCATTATCGCGGTCTCAAATTCGGCTTTGTTTTTCAAGAGCCTATGTCATCACTCAATCCGCTCCATACCATCGGCCATCAAATAGCTGAGGCAATCAGTATCCATCAAAAAATCTCATCAGATATAGCCAAACAAGAGGCTATCCGCCTCCTCGGCATAACCGGCATCCGTAATGCCGCCCACAAATACGATGCGTATCCTCACGAACTGTCCGGCGGACAAAGACAACGCGTCATGATAGCCATGGCAATAGCTAATCATCCAGATATCCTGATTGCTGATGAACCTACAACAGCTCTTGATACCACAATTCAAAAGCAAATCATAGACTTATTACTCAAATTTAAAGAAGAACTGAATATGTCGATGCTGTTTATCAGCCATGATTTGCACCTCATCAAACAAATTGCGGATGATGTCATTGTTATGAAACAGGGCGAAATTGTTGAGCACGGAACATGTGAACAAATATTTTCTCACCCGCAAAATAATTATACTAAAAAATTAATAAACTCACACAATACATTGAATTTCAATACCAAAGAAACAAAGAATATGTTGTTCGAAATTCAAAATATGGTTGTAAAATATCCTTTCAAAAAGAATTTCTGGGGCAATACATCTCATTATTTATATGCTGTTAACAATATTTCCTTAAGCCTAAAAGAAAAGGAAAATCTAGGTATTGTCGGAGAGTCCGGTTCCGGAAAAACAACCCTGGGACAAGCAATCTGCCATTTAATAAAATTCGAAGGCGATTTAAAATTTTATAACGGAATTGAAAAAAACTTCCGAAAATCCGTGCAAATAGTCTTTCAAGATCCTTTTAACTCCCTCAATCCTCGAATGAATATTGAGCAAATCGTAGGTGAGGGATTGGAAGTGCATTATAAAGAAATAAATAAAAAAGATAAAAAACAAAGGATTATCCAGACATTAAAAGAAGTCGGATTATCTGAAACAGACCTAATTAAATATCCTCATGAGTTTTCCGGCGGGCAAAGACAACGAATTGCCATTGCCAGAGCTTTGATATTGGATCCCAAACTATTAATTTTGGACGAGCCCACATCTGCATTGGACATAACAATGCAACAACAAATCTTAAAATTATTACATAATATTCAAAAGGATAGGGACTTAACTTATGTTTTTATATCACACGATTTGAATGCGGTCGCGTCCATTGCCGATAAAATCGTTGTAATGCAAAACGGTAAAATCGTTGAATACGGAAACAAACAGCAAATATTTGAAAATCCACAAAATGAATACACTCAAAAACTGATAAATGCGTTTAACTAAGATGAATGATCAAACGATAAAAAATATTGCCGACATTCTGGGCAAGTTCAAAGATTTAAAAAGAAGAGGGTGGGTACTGAAAAACGTCAAACAGCCGGAATCCGATGCCGAACATAGCTACAGTCTGGCTTTTTTGACATTAATTTTTGCACCTAAAGATTTGGATTTGCTCAAATGTTTAAAATTGGCGCTCATTCACGATCTACCGGAAATTTATGCCTCTGACTTTATCCCTGGAGAAATAGAACCAGAAAAGAAGTTATTACAGGAAAAACAAGCAGTAAACAAATTAGCACAGGAACTAAACAATCACGAGATTTCTGAGCTTTTTAATGAATTTACAATGCAAAAAACAGCTGAAGCCCGCTTTGTCAACGCGTTGGATAAGCTTGATAATGTTTTCACTGCTCAATATTACGACAACAACAATCGTTCTCCACAGCCACTCTTACATGAATTTTCGCAAACAGCGAGAAATAAGATATCAACAATGGGAGAGGAGGCGACAATTCTGACGCAAATTTTAGATATTTTAACGACTAACTAACAAAGAGAAAGGAAATCATCATGAAAAAACTTAAAGTTTATCTCTTAATTTTGGCAATTGCTCTGATAACCATTGCCGCCGGTTATATTTTGAACATCGGATTTATAAAATCTGTTTGCCAATCGGTTATGAACAACGCCGGCAAATCAACATTGTCTGTTTCTGCCGCTGTTTGCACATTCTTATTCTACGGCACAAAAAATTACTGGCTGATTTTGACAGGCTGTGCCATTGCCGCGGCTTTAATTATTCAGCTCTTAATCATTGGCGGCGGCGCAAGCATCTTTGTCATTGCCGTCAAAGCTCTGACATTCTTAATCATCGCGTACATTATGAATTTGGTAAAACTCATTGTAAACGAAATCTAACAACAAAAAGAATTATTTAAACTCCCATCTGAGAAACTGATGGGAGTTTTTTTAGTTCAAAAACAAAACAGATAAACAACAAACCTGCATAATTATTTTTCTTTAAAATATGACAAAACAAAATAGAGCAGAGTACACCTCTGATATTAAACAATTATTTTTGTCGCATAATATAGATTATGTTTACAAACGAGTTGTTAAGTGGTTGAAAAATAAGCTTTTGAAAATAACTAACTTTTTACGAACAAACAATATTCTAGCATTTTCAACCTGTTAAAGGAATAACCAAAAATGATAGTATGTAATGATAGCTCAATTTTTACTGAGCTAAAAGATAAAATAAATATTTCTACACATCAACTCAAAAAAATTACAAAACAAATTGAATTAGACCTCAGTTCGCTACATCAATATACTATCAATGAAGAAAACAGACTACGGCTCCAAAATCCGTATATTGTAAAATCAGTTATCAAATATATGGCTAACGGCTTAAATAAAACCGATGCCATGCTACTAACAGCCCAGGACTTTGAAACGAATGTAAACCGTGTTGAAGCTGTTTATTGGGCGCAAGGACGTTATATGAGTGCTATAAATTTATATGCTAAGCGTTACACCTGCGAAAAACTTAAAAATAACGGCTTTACAGCAAAACAAATAGCAAAAATTTTGGGAGTATCAGAAAACCATATATTTAAGCTATTAAAAGCCAATGTAAATTTTTGGTTTTTAGAAGACCGTAGAAATAGATAAAAGAAAGGGAGCAAGCGCCCCCTTTCCCTACTCTTGACTTATTTGAAAAGTAAGAGTAACATCTCAAGCATTAGCTCAAGGATATAAAAAATAGCCTTTAGTAACACTTTGAGCCTCCCTTCTTAATGCGAAAGGAGTTAAAACACTGATTTTTAGTATTATATCAAATATTGTTGACAATAATAAAAAAATCAGTTATCCTAAAACCATTGGAAGGATTTAGTAAGGTTAACTCCTTTCTAGGTTATAGAAATCGGCCAGTGTTCCAGCACTGACCGATTTCTTTATATCAGATTAATCAAAAATAGCAAGCAATTTATCTAAAAAGCCTTTTTTTGACCGTACAGAGCGTTTTTTGTGTTTTCGCACACTTGGTCTGTTAGTAATCGCTTTGCGCTTAGCTGTCGATTTTTTGCGTGTTTTTGTTGCCATTTTATCCCCCTATAAGTGATTGTAAGATATTGATAATTGCTTCCGGGGCGGATAAAGTGCCGGCTAATATCCCGGCAATCGCGGTTGCCACCCCAGCCCAAAACCCGCGATTTTTAAGCTTTTCCTTTATGCTAACCAACATTTTTTCTGTACCTCCTGGACATCTTTGAGTTGTTGCTCAATTAATGCACAACGTTTATCAAACCGACCATAAAGGAGTAAAACGGCAATAAGCGTTGGCGAATTACCTAAAATCTGTATGAATAAATCTTCCATTACTTTGTTGACCTCCAAATCCAAAAGGCAGCAACACCAGCTGCAGCCATAAGTGCTTTATCCCACCATGTAAAAGACGGCACCGAACTTGTTACAACCGGCTGTTCTGTTTCCTTTTCGTAAACAATACCCGTTAAAATCCCACCGAGTGCAGAAATTCCTAACCAAACTAAAGGCATATTATCCCCTATGCGTAAAAAGTGTGTTTTCCAATACTGGCCACCTGCTCCATTTTAGACGCCCAGGACGGAACATTCTGCAGAGAGCCAAGCGCCAAATAATTAGTTGCGCCGTTTGTAATGTCCGGGAGAGTACCGGCATACGCTAAACTGGCCAGATTTTTGGCCAAAGCAAAATTGCTATCTGAATCGTTAACTTTTAACATCGGACCATAGTTTGGATCCGACTTATTCCAAACACTGAATTGAGCCGGTTTTTGACAAACTTCTTTGGGTGTTGCTCCATACCAACTGCCAGCTTGAACTCGATTCATAATCACATTAAGAACAGCCTGCATACCCTCTTTGCCCTCTCCCCGGGCTTCGCCCCAGGCTGTACGTGCCATTGCGTCTATTTGTTCATTTTTATCAGTCATGATATTTTTACCCCCTCGATAAACCAAAAAGGCGCCGACCGCCAAAACCAAGCCAACGCTAACCGGATTATTCATGCAACCGTCTCCGGATATGGATATTGCGCTTTTATCTCAGCAACTTTAGCCGCACGTTCAGCCTTTAACGCCTCAATTTCAGCTTTGATTTCATCTGTTTGTTCTTCATCCATAAGGCGTGAGATATGACACGTTATCGGGTCAACATTTTGCTGATAAGCTACTTCTCTGTTGGCTGACTGTTCTTCTTTTGTCGGTTCTGGTAATGCTTCAATACACCAAGTGTCAGGATTAATTTGAGCACGATTAGCTGTTGCCCAAATTGCTCCTTCTTTGTATGAGGCCGGGGTTAAATAATCTCCAATTTTAAACATTATTTTAAGCTCCTATTACTGTATATGGTGAGTGTGTCACATAATCAACGTTTTGGCCGCTAACAGTGTATCCTGTTAGTGTTGGGGTTGGCACACCGGCATATCCTCCGGGGACACACGTGAAATAATCTATGCGTTGCATTGGTTCTCTAAAGATGACCGTGTAGGTATCCCAAGAGGCAGAAACTTTTGGGTCGTCTTTTTGCAAGAAATAAACACGATTAGTTTTTTCAACGTCCGTATACAATGCTTCAGAATGATAGGTGCCGTCATTTACTTCTTCTCGGTACAGTTTTTTAACTTTACCTTTCACCTCCCAGCTTGCACCTAAAGTTGCACCTGAATAATTGACAGACGCTATAGTTCTAATTCCTGTTGCACCAGAAATATTAAAGGTATATTTATTTGAAGCCATTGGTAAAGGCAAATTGATAACACCAGCTGTAGACGGCAATATACCACCTTGCTCGCACCAATCCCCCTCATATAATCGCCACCAGTTACCATTATCATCGGTATATGAAGCAATTAAATATGGATTGTTTAAGCTACTGTTGTTCATCAGTTAAAACTCCCTACCGCCAAAGTATCGCCGTTTGTACCAAATAAAGTCAAGCTTTCGCCAAGTGTATATTCAAACGTTCCTTGCGGCTGAAGTTGCAAGCCGTCCGTTTCAGTGCCACCAATATACATGATATTTTGACCGGTATTCTGCAAAATCACTCGTTGGGCCGGGGGAATCTCTACAGAACCATTTGCAATCGTGAGTGTTGAAGCCTCAAAAGACGCATATTGTGCCGGCTCAGTGCGTACTGTTCCGGAAACCGTCAAACGGCTGTCGTCAAACTCACCAATACCGCAACCAATACGAACGGTTAATGGTTGGTCTTTCGGAGCAAAAATCTGCGCATACGGAATTACTTTTGGCATTTTAATACCTAAACCAGCCTCAAACGTAGTATTGCCCAAGTTTGTTGACCAAGCAATTTCAAACGAGCTTGACGCTTCTAAGCAGCGCAAGTAATTAAACGGATTTGTCAGATTATAAACACCAGCAGCTGGTAATGTGATTGTAAATTCGCGATAAGACGATTGTTGTTGACCGTTATCAATCAATAACGGTTTTGCCTGTTCAATGTGTGTCCGCCAGAACTCCTCCAGCGTTTCCATCATCTCTTTGTTAATCATAAAAACCCCTTATTTCAAAAACTTAACACCATACATTAAAGCTAATAATCCAACACCCACCATCAGAACCGGCTTAAGCTGTTGAAGCATGCCGGTTGTTTCCGAATAGGCTGATTGATAACCTTTTGCTACTTGCTCAATCGACTTACCTGCAAGGTCTGCATTACCGGATGCGACTGTTGTCATGGTATCCAAAAACGCCTGCATATCATCGCCATACATACCATAAACAGTAATATCACCTGCCCCCTGGATATTACCATGTGCCAAATCGCCCGTTGTTTGGCTGGTGGTAGTGGTGTAATTAGATACCGTACTACTTGAACTTGACTTTGAACCGCCGAATAATCCCATTTAAGCCCCCTATTTCATGAGTTTTAACAGGATAACGGCGACACCGGCCAATGCCAACATCTTGACAATGCCAATACCGCCGCCTGCAGAGTTATATATGAAATTTGACCCAATCCGGCCACCTTGTGCGCCAGAGGTTGCATGTGATGTATTATCTAAATCATAATTGCCTGCCGGTAGTGCCATATTTGCCCCCTACATCATCTTTTTGACAGCCAAGCCAATCGTCAAAAGGCCAAGCGTACCACCAATAATCCACAACAAACCTGTGGTTGAGATTTCAGAATCTCCAACCTTGATTGTGCTGTCATCTCTATTCTGTTGCAGTTGCGCGGATAATACATCGTTTGCACCGCGTAAATAAGCTGCCTCGTCGGAACTTTTATCGGCGGTAAAGGCTTGGTAAACTTCTCCCGCGCCTTTACCTGCCGAGGTCAGCCCGTCAATCCATTCTGACCAAGCCATTTATCCCCCTTTATCGCGGCAATGTATCAAGCGATAACAATGTGTTGCTATTTACTGCTGACTGTAAAACAGCCGGGCAGTTGTGAACTTTCAAAACCGCAATGTCATAAGATGATGACGGCGCAGTGCTAAAAGTTGTCCGGACAGATAATTCAGAGGTAATATCGTTGACGAACAGACCACTGTTAGCCATACCGTCACAATAGTTGTGAACAAAAGCTCCGGAAATTACACCATAACCGTCAAGTTCGTTCATAGCGTTATTAACATCGAGCGACAAACTACGGGCAACGTTTACGTTGTTAACCAAAGTTTCACCTGAAGCAATAGCACCGCCGCCATTATATGCAATCGCGGCTAAGAACAAATCATTTGCGTTTTTCGGCAAAGTATTAACTTGAGATTGTCCTGCTGCAGCAAAGCTGATAGTGTTGTTGTTGAACTGAACGTAACTATCGTTCCAATCAGCCTCAACATTTTTACGGATTGAATACAGATTAACGTCTGTAATGTCCGTAATGGTAGAATTCATATAGATTTGAACGACCAGAGAACTGATTTTTTTGTTCGGGTCAGTATTTCCTTGACGACCACAGCGCCAAGCAAACTCATCTTTCACAACACCGGCCGCATAAAGCAAACGGCCAATGTTAAGACCAAAGACGTTGGTTAATGTTTGTTGTTGTACTCTCGTACCGAGATATTTGTACAAATCAACCAACTGAGAAAGTTTAACATCAATAGTGTTCATACCGTTAATCATAACGACAATACGCTTAACAGATGACAGGCAGTTAGCCAATGTTGCAGCTGAAGAACCATTTTTGAACTCTAAAACCAAGTCCCGGATAACGTCATAACAGTTGACGTTGAACGGAATCATGCTTGCGCCTTCGCCAATCTGTTTGCCTTCTTCAAAGTTACGAATAGGTGTCTGCATATTTCACCCCCTATTTGCCTGAAAATTTAGAAGAAATCCAGTTAAACGCGAACATACCGGCAACAGTTGCCAAAGCATATTTTACCATTGTTTTCATTTTATAAGCCCCTTGTGTTGTTAAAAAAATTACCGATTCGAGGCTACAAAAAAAATCAAAGACTTGTCAAATTTGCTAAGTCTTTGATTTTACTTAAAACTGCTCCTATGTATCATACATAGGAAAATTCATGCTTTTAAAAAAATTTTTTCATCTTGTTTGTAAAAATACTCAAAATTCTTCAAAGCCCGCAGTTTTTCTCGGTTTTCACGCCCTAAAATTTTTACACCGACATCGATATCTGCCGGCTCGCTGTGCCTGAAGATATACATCGCCGAGCAATTTGCCCGGAACACATTGTCGATTAAGTGCATACGTTGCGACAATCCGATGACATTAATTCCGGCATGGCGTCCCCGGCAACAAAGGTTCTTAAATCCATTTTTAGGGTCGCGCTGACTGATTCCGGTCGGAAAACTCAAATCAAGCTCATCAATGACCAGCGTCATCTGTGCATTATGGCTGAAACCATAACCAGATTGAATCGCCATAAGCCGACCAGCCAAATCTGAAAGTTCTTTATCTTCAGCACCTGCAGTTGGATAATATCCAAGCTTAAAACCGGTTGTAAACCTTTCCCTAACCTCTTTGAGCAGATTATTCAATCCGATAACCGGCTTGAAACCGTCATCACTCTGCAGGCGTCTTAAATCATCAGCCAACGGCTCAAAAAAGATAACGCGCTTCAGCGGTTTTATCAGGCTGCGGGCTTTTGTTGTTTTTCCGCACCCCGAGGCGCCAAAAATCCCCACACGCTGCGCTTGCCCGACGCTTGCGCTGACTGTGCTCTTGCCTTTATTTTGCTTTTTAGCCATATTTTGCCCTTTTCAGCTAATGAAATCCCTGTCCAGTTCATAACGATTGCGTTTGTTTCACATGCCGCAAATATCGATATTAACGCAAAATCATGCATTAACCGCGTGCGTCTATCGATTAAAAACCGCAAAATTTTGTAATTCTGCGCCATTTTATAAACCTTGCCAGCCGCCAAACTCTGCCCCTCGGCACGCAAAACCTCAAAAGTATCAAGCGAAGTTTGCGGATTTTTCAAAAAGTTGAGAAACTCATTAAAACCGGCTTCAAATTCGCCCTGGGAATAATATCGATCGTTATTCGTCGTCATCATCCCAGAGGCGGGCAAGAAATCCGCGTCCGTCTGTTCCTGTTGGTCGAACTCTGGCAACGGCTGCAGGTTCTCGGTCAGGCCGTCTGATAGGCTCAATTCTTCCAAATTCTCCTGGTTTTCCATTTATATTTGCTCCTTTTTCTTGTTGTTTTTCAATGTATTGACTTTCTTCGATTGCCGGCTTTTCCGGATAAACGGTATAATACGGTTTTATAAAACTCCTGCCGGCCGCTAAATTAGCTTTTATCTTGCGCGATGTTGCGCCCGAAAATTTCATACCACATCCCCGCTCGCAATAAATGTACAGCGTGCCGCGCTTGTTCTCGCGCACTTCCTGCCAGTTCTCACCACAAACCGGACATGTGGTTGCGTATCCTACTACTTTTGGCATTTTTCCTCCTTTAAGCTACCTCATCAATTATCACTTCCCCGACAACCCGGGTGTTACAGTCCAAAATGCGTGCATCCAAACCGGATGAACACAACCAATAAACCACCTCTCGAATCCGCACATCTTCAACAAGCGCATATTTGCCTTTTTTCCGCAAAATATACGTGTTTCCAGCCTTTGAAAGGCTTATATCGGAAAAAATATCCCTAAATTTTTCTTTCATAGCTTGCAAAATAAGCTGTTCTTCAGGCTTAGCCGCCTGACTTTCCGCCAAGACATCTCCTGCCGAGTTTTGAATCGGCTTTGACCGACCGGCCGCACCGTCGGCCGGTGCTATATGTTCTTTCTCTGGGGTATCATTTAAAGACCCCTGTTTCGCGCACGCACGCGCGTTTTTGGTTTTTAAATTTAGGTTTTTAAATTTTAAATCTATATAGGGGGTATCAAAAAACGACCCTTTGAGGGTATCATTTAAAGACCCTCGAGGGGTATCTTTTAAAGACCCTTTAGGGGTATCAAAAAACGACCCTCGAGGTGCGCAGCCTTTTAAATCCCCCGATGTATTTAGACTGCGCTCTAAACCGTTCAATATCGTCAATTTTATGGCATTTGAACGGTTAAACGCATCTCGCTTGGTTATTTCCAGATAGCCAAGCTTTTGAAGTTGCGAAATGGTATTAATCATCGAGCTTTTGGTTGTATAACAAGATTTTGCCAACTCGGTATAACCCAAGCAACAATAACCTGTCCATTTGCCCTGAGATAAGATGTTTATGCTGATTATAGCTAGCGCGCGAAATTGTGCGGCTGTTATATCGGCCTCAAAAAGTTCTTCTGGTACTGGTTTGTAAGCCATCGGGGCGGCCCCTATTTTAGTTGTTAACTAAATACCAACTCAAAAAAATAAGTTGATAACTAAGTTTATTAAACCCTAAATGGTTAAATTTTAGTTGTCAACTCAATAAATTTATGTTATGTATAAGTCGCTTATGTAATGTATATATAGAGGTTAAAATGAAAGATTGCGCCATTTATATTGAAACAGCTATAAAAAACAGCAACTTAAAAAATCGGGCTGAACTTTGTAGAATTTTAAATATTAAACAGCCGTCTTTATTTACTTTAGAAAAAGGCAAAACCCTCCCCTCTGAATCGACTATGATTAAGCTCGCCGAGCTGGCTGGCCTGCCCAAAGAGGAAGCATTAATAGACCTTAATCTTTGGCGTTCAAAAAATAAGCCAGAACTCCAAAAAGTCTGGCAAAGATTAGCAAAAATGATTGGTTGCACCCTCATTCTTTCCCTATTTTTTACAAGGAATACAAATACTTATGAGCATACACCAGCTATCACAGAACCGTCTTCTGTTTTATATTATGTATACGAATGAAACATGTCAGCAGGGAAATGTCTTTTATCCTTACATCCGACCGCCATTCTTTCTCTGACGCAATAATAAAAACATATCTTGCAATCCGCTATTACCATCCACCATATAAATTCCAGAGTTCTTTCGAAATGCGCTGTAATACGCAAGAACTTCTTTCAATTGTGTCTCCGGAGCCTGACGCGCAATCATATTCTCATAAACATTCTTCCATGATGCTTGAATATATTTCAAAGCATCCACATTCAGATAATCTTCTCGCGATTTGATAATTGCACCCATAATCGCTTGACCGCTGGGATTTTCAACTTCGCTTGTATCATAATATTTATCAAACTGACGATTATAAATAGATACTTTATCAGCAACACCTTCAGTATACATTCTGGCCACAATCTCAGGCAACAAATCATATGCTTTATCATGAGGCCCCATAGTTACCGGAAAACCAACGCCACAGCTCTTAATTTGCTCCTCACGACGGATAAACATTGAAACTTCACTCAGATAACGATGAACACCCAAAGCAATGCATTCCACACGATATCCGGCCTCCCTCGCCTGAAGAAGCGTCTCCATCTTCCAATCTGCTGGATTAGACAAGATACTGTCTATCTGGAGATTATACCCTCCGGCTAAAGTATCAGTCACTAATTTTCGCCGAGCCCACGACATATCTTCTTTAGTAATAAAAGGATATTCAATAGGATTTTCATGCAACAATTTGTCTGCGTAAGGCAACAAAATACGAATATCATCTCCGCCAAACTTGACGGGTTCCGCACTCAAAAGCTGAGAATACTTAGCCGCTGCGGTTGTTTTTCCGGCCGCAGGTTGTCCTGTCAACAAAACAAACGTAGGACGATCACTCTTTTCTTTTCCATCCAGAAACAAAGGACGAACAACGTAATCATACCAATCCTGTCGTTCGTCCGGAGTTAACATATATTCATTACCTTTTGACATTATTTATCCTTTCATTTTCAACAACATGGGACGATAAACTTTTTCAGCTTTCACCAAAAGTTCTTTATGGGTCAAATATCGCAAATCATTTTTAATCTGCCTCATTTTACCCCAATACTCTTCCTTCAACGTCTCATTATACAAGGACTTAACAGCATATTCCCGATATAACGAAAGCAAGACAAAATTAGCCTGCTCAACAGCGGCAATTTCCCTTTCTGTCTCTAAGACACCCATTCAACCACACTCCACTGTTCATCTTCAAATTTCAAATGTAAAATCGCACCGTTTTTTACATCTGTCGTTCCGTCCCCTAAAGCCACCAGAACTTGCGACAACATAATACCATGAGAAGAAACCGCTATAACATTATAGGGCTGTTTTACCCAGTCATTCAATCCGGCAAAGACACGCTCTCTGACCTGTTTTCTTGTTTCTCCCTCAGGATAACAAACATCCTCACACTCTTTCCCCGGCAAATGCATTTTCTTAAAAATATCCTCAAATTTTTCACAAATTTCAGTATAATGCATTCCCTCAACCACGCCGACATTCACCTCAATAAAGCGTTCGTCAATCACAATAGGAACATTCAAAGACTGGTTAGCCAACTCTGCCGTCTGCATCGCACGCTTTAACGGAGAGGTGGCAATAACGTCAATCACTTTATCTGCCAGCCTTTTTCCAATTGCAATCGCTTGCTCTTTTCCCAAATCACTCAGAACGGAATCATTTGTTTGTCCTTGAGTACGTCCGGCAATGTTATAAGTACTCTGTCCATGACGAAATATATAAAAATCTTTTCTCATTTTAACACCCTTCTGATTTCTTTTTTTATAGTATCTGCTAATATACCGCCAAAATGCCCCTGTCCGGCAACAACAACCAATTCAGAATGAGGCAAAGCCTTGTGCAACCGATAAGCCCCTTTTAGAGGACAAACAAAATCCAAACGATTATGAACAATCAATGTCGGAATTTTTCTAATATTATCAATATGTTCCAAGATATAGTTATTGGGAAGCCAAAATCCGTTAGCGGCATAATTAATAAAAACTCTTTGCGAAGCCAATTCCCACTCACCAAGCTCGGAACAACCATTCCAATGAGGAGACAACGAGCTTCGCACCACCTCCCAAAAACCATACGTATTAGCTGCCGCAAGCTGTTCTTCCAAATTATTACTCTTAATAAGTTTATTGTAATATGAAGCCAAATCAACACCTTCCGTGTTCTTCTTCAACTCCTCAAGAAAATCAGGGTAAAACCACCCCGCTCCATCTTCTTCCCAAAGTTTTGCTTCCTCATCCGCCAAAAAAATCTGCGACAACAATAAACGTTCAACCATCTCCGGATGCCTGATTGCCCACAATAAGGCCAAAGTCGCCCCCCAAGAACCACCCCGCACAATAATTTTATCTTTTATTTTCAAAGAATTAACAAGACGCATTGCATCTTCTAGTAAATCTTGCGTCGTGTTATTCTCAACACAACCTAAAGGGAGAGATTTTCCGCAACCGCGCTGATCAAAAAGAATAATGCGAAAACGCTTCAAATTAAACAATTTTGCCGCCCGATAAGACATTGAACCTCCGGGACCGCCATGAAACACAAGAACAGGCTTACCTTGAGGATTTCCAAACTCGGCAAAAAAAACGCTATGCCCATCTTTTTCAGGCAAAAATCCCTGATTATACGGCTTCGGCAAAAACAACCTTGACCACCAACCCACTATTATTCTCCGGAAATTAACCAACTATTTATCAATCATATCTTAAATATAACAAAGAAAATATAAAATGGAATCACAAATGAAAAAAGACTACCAACATATTGTCATTTTAACCGGAGCCGGCATCTCTGCTGAATCCGGTTTGGCAACCTTTCGCGCCGCCAATGGCTTATGGAACAACCATCCCGTAGAAGATGTCGCAACTATTGAAGCTTTTCAGCGCAATCCCGCCTATGTCCACGATTTTTATAACGAACTGAAACCATTGTTGAACGCCGCCAAACCCAATCCTGCTCATCTGGCGATCACCAAACTTCAACAAGAATATCCGGCCAAAATCAGCATCATAACCCAAAATGTTGATACATTACACGAGAAAGCCGGAAGTCAAAACATTTACCACATTCACGGACAGATTAATCAGGCCGTTTGCCTAAACTGCGGACATGTCTTGGAAACCTTTACTGATGTTGATACGGAAACAACCTGCCCTCATTGTCAAATCAGCGGAATGATGAAGCCCAATATTGTATTCTTTGGTGAAAACCTGCTTTATATGGAAGATGTGGACAAGCTTCTTCATCAATGTGACCTGTTCATCTCTGTCGGAACATCCGGTGTGGTTTTTCCGGCCGCCAGCTTTGTGCAAATAGCCAAATACTATGGCGCGGAAACATATGAGTTTAACTTGGAATTAACATCCAATAACCTCTATTTTGACCACCATATATACGGAAAAGCGGGAGAAACACTCCCCCGCTTTGTTTCAGAACTGCTTAATGCTCAAGCTTCCGCAGATAATCATAATCATTGAGCCATGGCTGTGAACTTGTCGGCAACGAATGCCCCGTTTCCATTGTGACCAAAGCTCCGTCTGTGATATAATCATTCACCAAATGAGAAAGATTATAGTTTCCTTCTCCGTAATGCAAATGTTTGTCATTAATTTCATCTGTCAAACCGTCACACAAATGGTACATATCCGGCTTCAATGCACAAAAAGCGGAAAGCACTTCATCCAGCGGCATTTTTTTATGATTGGCAACACAGGTTGCATGTGAAAAATCCATACAAAACTGACAACCTGTTTCATCTTTGACCAACTTAATTTCTTCTGGCAACAAACCATGCAAAACATTGCCGCTGGTTCCGCAAAACGGAGGAAGATTTTCAACCGCAATCCGCTTGTCATTAAACAACTTAAACTGGCGAATTGTCTCCTCTAAATTTTCAGGCTTATCACCGCAACCGGTATGCACGATAATAATATCGGATTCCAGTTCATCAGCAAATCTCTTTGAATCATTAATATCTCGCAGATTATTCTTTTCGCATTCTCGACTTCCGGTATTAAAACCGAAACCACTGTGAGAATTATGAATAACAACAGGAAATCCTTTAATCTCTTTGCAAATATCCTTAAATGTTGCGTCAAAAGTCTCAGGAAAGACAAACAATTCCAAATAATCAAAACGCCCCTCTTTAACATAATTCACAATTTCGCTGAAAAACGGATGATTTTTAAAAACATCATTTGTCCATAGTTTAACACCCAATCGTCTCATCTTATTTTCTCTCCATTCCGATACGTCCGACAAACGGCAACTTAATCGCCGGACGCAAAACATCAATTCCAAAATTAAGTCCCAAAATATTAATTTCCAGCCCCTCAACTTTTCCCAAGCTGAGACCGATTAAACCACGATAACCGACCTGCCACCCCGTATTGCTTTCTGAAACAGTCGCAAATTTATCATATCCCAAAAAATCTTTACCGATGGCAGTTGGCGGCAAATCAACATCCAACTCGGGAACCTGACGCAGAATATACGAAATAAACGTATTACTGTTCGGCCCCGGATAAGCATGATATTCTTTGGAATAAGGATAATCCGTCACAACGGTCTTAATCTTTTCGATTGCCTGTTCCGCCTTTTCACCGCGCAAATCTTTTAACAACACAGGTTCGGCGGCATACCATCTGCGATCAGGAATATCTTGCCGAATGTCAAGCGCCGTTCCCCTACTCCACAAATAAAAACCGACCACCTGATAGACCGTATAACTATCCGCATTTTTTTCCTTAGTTGCAATCCAAGAATGAACAGCAAAATACTTGCGCCAATTATACGTTCTTGCCGCATAAACCTGCACCACAGCCTCCGGTTCATCTTCAGGCAGAGGCGCTATTCCGGCACTACTGCGATCAGCGGTTCGCCAATCAACATAATTGTATTTGACATCATAGACAACAAACGCCGCAAGCACCGTAACAATCAAAATCAACCAATAAATTTTCTTCATCTTTCTTAAATATGATCCAAATCGTTAATATAAGCCCAGCGTTTAATCTTTTCAAAAGCGACAGTACCGTCTTTTTTCAACCATCGTTTGTCAGAAAGTTTGGAAATAACATAGTCTCCGTCGGCTTCCTGAAACAGACATAATTCTTCGGATTTTGGCAACACTCCAGAATACCAAACAGTTTTTTCTTCATTCAGTTTATCCAACAAAATCTGACAGTTCTGCAATTTTTTGCGCAAATCAATCGCCCGCCATTCTGCGTAAATAATATAAAGAACCAAAACAACAGCTATTAAATGCATCTCCCCTCCTAAAAATCTTTATTACGATAAACATTCGCTTTAATGCTATTTGCCACATCCTCAAAAGAACGTACTTTTTCAAAAATATCAGCCGCTTGTTGTGCTAAATATGGCTTGTAACAAAAATCGACACGATAATAATCCGGTCTGACATCCTGAGCTTCAGCGGCCAAACACAAAGGCATTTCTGAAAACAGCATGATATGACAATCTTTCGACAACGCCTGATAAGTCGTCTGTCCTTTTTTCAAAGTAAGCCACTTTTCGCCCCGCGGACAATTCTGACAATCATTAGAACGCAAACAAACCGCACTGGTAAAAAGCGGCACATCCTGATACAAAACCATCACTGTTGGCAATGAAGAGTTTTGTGCCAAATAGTGCATATTTTGTAAACCGTCTTCCAAAGGAATAGTAATACGACTGGCTCCTAAATCCTTAGCCATGGCAACAGCCTGCGTATTCATTGTATAAATAGAACTGTCAAAACTCAAATCGATGCCGGCATCGGGCAAAACGTCAAGCCCCCAATAATTGGCAATTTCCCATTTGCGATATCCTTGGGCGACCAACTCCTGAACAAGCGACACAAAAGCCGCCATTTTATTCTTACGACACACCGCCGGCAACGCCAAACGCAATTTATTTTTCGGTAACTTGCGCAAAGCCTTAAGATCACTATCCAAACTAAGCGCAAAAATAATCTCATCAACCGACTGCAAATCTATGTTCGCCAAAATCGCGGCATTATCGACCTTCACAATCCATCTGGGCTCTTTGGAATGAACACAAGTCGAAACAATCGGTAAATCGCCGAATTTTTCCTCAGCATGAAGCATATCAAACAACTGACGCCGCAAATCGTTTAACATTGATACGGGAACAAACAGCTTATCCGGATTGACGATATCAATTTTCTGAAGCTTCCAAACCGTATCTCCCGTCTTAGAAAAAGATTTTTCAATTGCCGGCTCAACTTTAGAATAATCAACAGCAACCTCAAAACGTCCCTCCACACAAGCCTTTTTACCATTTGCTTCAGCACAGATTTTATCAGGCGCAACACGGACTGACACGCTCAAAGGAAAACGCCTCTTATATTCTCCTGATTTCGGATGGCTATAGTCATATGCTCCTTTTACCTGACTGGATGAAGCCAAATAAACAGTCCAATCCTTTTGCAACTGAGGAGTTTGCGGTGGTAATGAAACCTCAACCACACTACCTGCCTTAGCTTCAAAAACAGACTTGCCGCCCACACGCAAATTCTTCAAAGAAAACCCAAAAGGCTTATCCTGTCCCGAAACATCAATCTGAATACCATCATGTTTTGAAATCAAATGATTTGTTTTAAAAGTGATTATACGACCTTGAATTTTATTGATTTTTCCAATTTCGAGGCCTCTGTGCCCGACAAAGTTTCTATCAACGACGGCTTTATCTTTTCCTTTAATATGAAATTTGCACCATGGACGGGAAAAAATCTGCTTAATATGTTCAGCCCTTGTGGCATCAGCTCCTTTACCATCCAAAATCTGCCGATAATAATCCGTCACCGCCGCCACATACAATGCGCTCTTTTTCCGCCCCTCAATCTTTAAGGACGTAACAGGCATTTGTAAAACCTCAGCTTCCAAAGCCATATCTTTCATCGAAAAATAGTGCTTTTCCCCATCTTCCCCCTTAAAACAAGACCGACAAGGATACAAACATTTGCCGCGATTGGCACTCCGCCCGCTCTCCATAGAAGAAAACAAACATAACCCGCTGTATGAATAACACAAAGCCCCATGAATAAATGCTTCGGTTTCAAGTTCCGGAATAGACGCGATTTCCTTAATTTCTGCCAAAGTCAATTCCCTTGCCAAAACCACACGACTAAAACCGGCTTTTTGCAAAGCCAAAGCACCCTCTTTGTTATGAACGGCCATCTGTGTACTGGCATGCAACTCCAATTCCGGATATTGTTCCCGAACCACGCGAGCCACGCCCAAATCTTGCACAATCAAAGCATCTACCTGACAATTAACACAAGTATTCAAAGCTTTTAATAGATCCGGCAATTCTTTTTCCTGAAGCAAAGTATTTAAGGCCACAAAAACCTTTCGTCCTTTTGCATGAGCATAGGCGACAAATTCATTCAAAGCCTGCTCACCAAAATTTGTAGCCGTCGCACGAGCCGAAAACTTCTGTAATCCCAAATAAACAGCATCGGCGCCATAATGAATTGCGGCATAACCGGCTTCAATATCTCCGGCCGGTGCCAAAAGTTCTTTATCCATCTCGTTGTCCATAAAAATCAAATCTGATTTTTTATAGCACAAGCTTTTTTCCTAATCAATATACAAAATATCATAAACATCATCACCACAGCTTCTGGAACAAACCGGCTCCTCATAACAGCGTTTAACAAGATGTCCGTCATACCGTGAACGCAAAACGACACATTTGTTTGATGACGTATAAGAAACGCTGTTTTGATTAGATGCAATCATACTGCCGATAACAGTTCCCACTACTCCGGCGGCCAAAATTTCGCCGAGATTACTGTGTGAATGTTTGACCACAACCGGCGGCCATCTATGCGGCACTATATGATGCCGACTACCACGTAATCCGGCATTAGCCGAAGATACAAAAAACAAAGATAACACAACAGCAGTCATACATTTTTTTAACATCACAAATTCCTAAAAAAGTTAAAGACATTTAATATAACGAGTTTTCTCGTTAAAAAGTTCAAAAAAACGCCCCGATATGGAGCGTCTTTAAGACTAATCAGCTTTAGGTTTACTTTTCTTGTTTTTACCTCGTTTGCCATCTGGATGACGTTCTTTCATTCTTTTATCCATTCTAGCTTTCATATCTTTCAGTTTGGCTTGCTGATCAGGTGTCAGAATTTTTTCAAATTCCCGCATATTTTCCTTGCGCAATTCATCCATTTCCTTATGAAGCGCCTTCATTTTTTCCATCAAAGGTTTCATTTTTTTACGACCGGCCTGACGAATTTTTTCCGCTTGCGCCTTCTGTTCATCTGTCAAACCCAGCTCCTTGGCAAACCGATCATGATGATCTTTTTTCATCTCCGGACGAGCATCCTCATGCGGCGGTGGCGGAGGAGGCAATTCTCCTTTCTGAGCAAAAGCCATAATCGGACTGCACATAATTGCACCGGCAGCAAGCATTGTTAACCAAGTTTTCTTCATTTTTACTCTCCTTTTAAAAATTGTAGTTTTTCACTCAAAACTTTGCGGGCATTAAATAACCGCGATTTGACAGTTCCTTCGGAAACACCGAGTTTTTTTGCAATCTGTTCTATGCTTAACTCTTCAAACTCGTGCCAAACAACCACTTGCCGCATTTTTTTCGGCAAATCGTCAACCGCTTTCAAAATAATTTTTTGACGAGATTTGGCATCTACTATTTCTTCTTGTCGTCCCCCTACTCTGACCTTATTAATAACATCTTCACTACTGACTGAACAAGCGGATATTTTATATTGACGAGACCTAAAATAATCACGACAGACATTGGCTGCAATCATACAAATCCATTGACTAAACTTGCCTTTATCTTCATAATTATCCATATTGCGCCAAGCTTTTATATAAACCTCCTGCTCAATATCTTCGTTTTCCGAACCGGTTAGTTTTCGAATAACGGCTCTGATTTTTCCTTGATACTGTAAAATAATATCTTTCATCAGATTAGCCCACCATCAACAAACCATAATCATCCACGGGAAAACCCATATCTTCAAGAACGGACGTATTTTCAGAAACAGAAAATTCAACGCCATAAAAATAGTAACTATAATCCCATGCCGGTTGTGGTTGAGAATACAAACTGCCGAGCATAACCACACCCACCAACATCGCCAAAGACGACTTGATAATGTTATTCCGACGTTTGCGAGCAAAATATAAAGGCTTAGCTTCCTTAATCAAAGCAGAAATATCAGTCATATTGTTCCTCCTCTCTGTATATTATAACGGAGAAGATTAACATCAGGTTCATTTTTTTATAAGAAAATTATTTTCGCCCGCCAATATTATGCGAGCCCAGCAACGTTGCCGCCGCCATCGTTTTACGCAACGGTTCCCATAACCGTCTATCCCGCTGTTCAAAATACAAACGATTTTCTTGCATATATTTCGCGACAATCTGCACATCTGCGGGCGGAAGCAATTTTTTACCGGAACGATTAAATTGTTCCATCACAATGTCGCTCATCATAACAACCGGATGATTATAAATTTTTTGACGATGACGGCATGTCGCTATCATCTCGGTTACAGGTGGAAACTTTGGTATCACCTGTCCTAAAATATTCATAACAAGCTTAGTGGATTCTTCTGTCGACCTTTGACTCAGAAAATCTCTTAATCCCCTTTTAAAACTGTCTCTGTCGCCCCGCTCAGCAATATCAACTATCTCCTCAATAACACGAGCAACATCAGGTTCACCATGTTCAAAAATATTTTCCCTTTTCCAAGGCTCTTTTTGCAAATGAATAAAAGTGTCCTTTTGCAAAGGTCTGCTTTTTCCTAAGCCTGATGTCATTAATATATCATTTCTCTGAATAAACGCACGACGTTCTCTCAAACGAGCTTCCATCTCCTCAGACAAACAAGGATACAAAGCATCAACGGCGGCAATATCCAACAAATTATATCCACCGGCATCCATCAAACGTATGGCATTACAATCACAACACGCTTCTTCACCATAAGCCAACCGTTCAAAATCCAGAAAACCCTTTCGATACATTATATGGGACAATTCATGTGCCACAACAAACGCCATACTGTCTTCCGTCTCCAATCGCGCCAATACATCGCGATTAAAAACAACGGCAAAATTCCGTCCATCCTCAAAATCACAATTATCATCAGCATCAACCACTCTGGCAACACTGTCATCTTTGGAATTATCCGCAATATAATAATGAATATCATACTGTTGCAAAAAAGCCTTTTCCTCAGAACTTTTTTCAAGCATCCGAGCAACCACACTGGCACAGTAATCGTCAAACGGTTGATTTTTCTTTTCATCGGCCAAACACAAAACAACCGCTAAATCAATATTCATAGACCCTCCACTTATATATATCAGAGTAGCAAAAAAACGATGCGGTGTCAAACAAACGTTACAAACCGAGTGATACAAACTGCGTTTGAGAATAAAACATCTCCAAACCAGAAAAAAATTGAACTTAGCTCACAAAAAAAACCGCCTAAAAGGCGGTTTAATTGGTGGGCGCTGAGAGGTTCGAACTCCCGACCCTCTCGGTGTAAACGAGATGCTCTTCCAGCTGAGCTAAGCGCCCATCTCACTTACGAAAGTGTTTATACATCGTCAAAAATAATAAATCAAGTAAAAAATTCAATTTTTTTTATTTTTTTCACAAGCAACAAATAACATCAAAAAAAACGAGGCGAAAGCCCCGTTTATTTATAATATATAAAGAGCCGGTTGTTGCCGGCTCTCACTTATATTAGTTTACAGAATCTTGCAAAGCTTTACCAGCTTTAAACTTAGCCTGTTTGCGAGCCGGAATTTTAATAGCGGCACCGGTACGCGGATTGCGGCCAGTTGTAGCAGCGCGTTTAGAAACAGCGAATGTACCAAAACCAACCAAACGAACTTCATCACCTTTTTTCAAAGCGTTTGTGATAGAAGCTACAAATGCATCCAAAGCCTTAGCAGAATCAGTTTTTGTAAGGCCTGTTTCGCTAGCGATGCTAGCAATCAATTCGTTTTTATTCACGGTGAGGACTCCCTCTAATATAAGTTATAAACCAATGTGGAGAAAATATCTCTAACCACAAGAAAATTTAAGCGCCAAATTTTCGTTAAGTCAAACAAAAACAACGCTTACAGGGGATAAAAGAGCACTTTTTGAGAACTTATACACATATTTTCACAAAAAAAGAAGGGAATTTCTCCCCTTCTCCTACAAACAAAGGCGATTCCAGCGATTCGAAAACTATTTTTTTGCAAGATTCGCAAAAGCAAATATTTTTTCAGCCCCCTCCAAAAGCTTTATCAAAAACCACGGAGATTTTCCGGCATAACAAAAAGAAACCGTCACTTCAGGAATATTATGTTCCAGACAAATATTTATCCGATGATTACCGTTATCCAAACTATCTTTATAGCTCAAACTCCGACAAAGCATAATTGACAACGGCCCACAATCAGCATTCCACCCATTGTTAACAATATCCTGCTCTAATTCCTCATAAAGACGATAACGCTCTTCATCCGGAATATAGATTTGCGAAAATTGATAAGCATTTTCTTTCGTTCTGACACACCGAATAAGCTTCTTACGCTCAATTTCTTGCGGTCTTACACGATAAGAATGCGTCCCATGTGTTTTAAATCTTTTGCGCAACTTACCAATCAGCAAAACAGGCAAATTCCAAGAATGAACAACCGGATAAAAATAAACGCTTGTTTCAACATAGTCTTGCTGTTCTCTAAGACGCAAAAGCTCTTCTTTGGAAGAAAGCAAACAATCTGAAACACCCGTTTTCGCATTACCAATCAAAATAGCAACACCCTCACCGGCATACCCTGCTTTATCGGCACACTCAGGTAACACCAACAAATCGTCAATCTTCAGCATATATGTTTGCATCGCTGATTTCATACACATTTATGCTCTCTCCATGGCAAAATCTTCTTCATACAAAATATGATGGTGAATTCCGCGATAATGATTCAATGCCACAATCCGTGATGTATAATCTATATTGGCCAATTGTGATTGATAAAAAGCAATAGCTTCCTTTTTCTGTTCAATAACATCACTAATATCCATATAATGTGTCGGAACCGATAAAGCCCCCCACAATTCATAATACACGGCACGAGCTTTGAACTTCTTCTCTTTAACCAACCTTTTCCAAAAAGCACTAACAACCATATGATCAGCATGCGTATCCTGCCGATGCGGCATCAACACATAGTCATAAGTAGAAAAATCAATCTGAGCAAAGGCCTGATAAGCATCAATCAAAGCACTGTCCATCCCATTCATAAACGAATAAGAACGAACATTCAAAAAAGCCATCGCTTTTTCAAACTCAGATTTTCTGACTTCCGCCGTTTGTGCCTCACTCCAACCGATAAGCCCGCCCTTTTGACCATTAGTCAATAAAACGACATCGCACTGAGATCCGTATTTCGCCAATAATCCACCGCAAGCAATTGTTTCATCATCAGGATGCGGCGCCAAAATACAAATTCTGTCTGTCGGTTTAATAACCCAAGGCTTTGACTTTACCAACTGTGGCAAATCATAACCGTGAATTTTACTTTTCATCCAACGATTCAGCTTTTTTAGTCCCATGTGTCTATTTCCGTTTTTTAATCAATGTCCATTTCGAGCGTTTGGAAGTGCTCAATTGCCCGACAATTTTTTCATTGTCATCCACAGGCATAGGCTCACCGTCCCTGTTCTTTTTATATTTACGAACAATCAATCCGAACGGCAACTTAAACTTATCTTCCACTTTCCAATCAGGCTTCCAACTTCCGGAATAATGATGAACGGCATAAGCGTCTTTGTTATCTGTGCAAAAATAAAAGTATGGATAAATATAAGCATTATCAGTAATTTTCAGACGCCCTTCGGTGACAAAAACATCATCCAAACCATATTTGTCTTTCATCACACGAGCAAAATAAACAGGATTGGTTGTCAGATTATAAGTTCCATCGGGCTGAACGAAAACTTCATTATCATAAACAGCCAACAAATTTTTAACAATTTCACTATGCGGCAACGTCCCAATAAGAGCCGGAGAAATATTGCGACAACTTCCGCAACGTTGTGAACCGATAAAAAAGTCATGTTCCATAAATTCATCCAACGGTCGACGCACCTCTTCATCGGTGTCAAAATAAATACCACCTTCCTCGTACAAGGCATGCAAACGCACATAGTCAGAAACAAACGCCCACTTTTTGGCCGCAACAGCTTCTTGCAGATAGCGGTTATCAAGACGCTCCAAATCTTCATTGCCCCATTTACGAATTTTATAATCAGGAAAAAACTTTTTCCAAGAAGCCAAACAGCGGTTTTCCAATTCACCCATCGGATTATCACCAAACCAGCAATAATGAATAATTTTAGGTATCATCAATCCCTCACCCAAGTTGTTTTACTATTTTATATAAGAAAAATCCTACTTTGGCAACGGATTAATATATCTTGGGATAAATCTGACCGTAATGTCTTCCTGCTTACCAAATAAATTAAAACACAAAAAAGCCCGCTGTTGCGGGCTTCTAATTTTAGTTCCTCATCATTCCTGTTGAAGACGTTTCCGTTTTTTTCAAACATTCCGGCGGAACATCTTTTTTCAGCGGTTGAACCTTTCCGTTCAACGCAATTCCGATGACTTCATTAACTTCAGAAACAGGAATAATCTTCATCCCGTCTTTGACATTATCCGGAATTTCCGCCAAATCTTTCTCATTATCCTTAGGAATGATAACAGTTTTGATACCACCGCGCAAAGCCGAAAGAAGCTTTTCTTTCAATCCGCCAATTGGCAAAACACGCCCTTGCAACGTAATCTCTCCGGTCATAGCCACATCTTTGCGCACCGGAATTTTCGTCAAAACAGATACCAAAGTCGTATACATGGCAATACCGGCTGATGGTCCGTCTTTCGGTGTTGCCCCCTCCGGAACGTGAACATGAATATCCGTCTTATCAAAAATCTCAGGATCGATACCCAAATCAGCAGAATGAGAACGAACAACCGAATAAGCCGTATCGATTGATTCTTTCATAACCTCACCCAGTTTACCGGTTTGTTTGACAATCCCTTTCCCCGGCATATCAACAGCTTCAATAAACAAAATATCACCGCCGACTTCCGTCCAAGCCAAACCGGTTGTCACTCCGACATGATCTTTTTCTTCAGCCTCACCAAAACGATATTTGATAACGCCCAAATATTTTTCCAAATTATCACAATTAACGACAACTTTCTTTTCTTTGGAGGTCAAAATCTCTTTAACGGCTTTACGAGCGATTTTCGCAATCTCTCTTTCCAGATTTCGAACACCGGCTTCACGAGTATAATAGCGGATAATATTGCAAATAGCGCTGTCTTCGATTTCAACTTCTCCTTCTTTGATAGCCATTTCACTAAAAATCTTCGGCAACAAATGTCCTTTGGCAATTTGAATCTTTTCATCCTCGGTATAACCGGACAATCTGATAATTTCCATACGATCCAACAATGGACGCGGCATATCTAAAGAGTTTGCCGTTGTCACAAACATCACATCGGATAAATCATAATCCACTTCCAAGTAATGATCGCTGAACGTTGCATTTTGCTCCGGATCAAGAACCTCCAACAAAGCGGAACTCGGATCACCTCGATAATCATTGCCCAACTTGTCAATTTCATCAAGCAGGAATAACGGATTTGATGTACCTGATTTTTTCATTCCTTTAATGATTTTTCCGGGCATGGATCCGATATAAGTCCGACGATGCCCCCTAATCTCGGCTTCATCGCGCATTCCCCCGAGAGAAGCACGAACAAAACTGCGACCGGTAGCTTTGGCAATGGATTTTCCCAAAGAAGTTTTACCCACCCCCGGAGGTCCGACCAAACACAAAATCGGTCCCTTAACCTTATCGGCTCTCGCCTGCACAGCCAAATATTCGGCAATACGTTCTTTAACTTCTTCCAAACCATAATGATCTTCATTCAAGATATCCATGGCTCGGCTCAAATCTTTATTCACCTTTGAACGTTTTTTCCAAGGAATATCCAAAAGCCAATCCAAATAATTGCGAACAACAGTAGCTTCAGCCGACATCACACTCATCGACTTCAATTTTTTAACTTCAGCCAAGGCCTTTTCTTTTGCCTCTTTTGAAAGCTTTGTATTCTCGATTTTTTTCATATACTCGGCAATTTCGGCATCATCCTCGCCATCACCCAGCTCTTTTTGAATCGCTTTCATCTGTTCATTCAGATAGTATTCTTTCTGGCTTTTTTCCATCTGTTTTTTAACGCGATTCTTAATCTTGTTTTCAACTTCCAAAAGCGTAATTTCGGCATCCATAAATTCCAAAATTTTCTCAAAACGCTCTTTGAGCCCCGCTCCTTCAAGCAAGGCCTGTTTATCAGCAATTTTCAATGATAAATGAGAAGCGATGGTATCAGCCAACTTGCTGTAATCGTCAATTTGATTAACAGCCATCAAAACCTCAGGCGGGGTTTTCTTTGACAACTTGACATATTCTTCAAACTGAGAAAGAACTGCACGAGACAAACCTTCCAACTCCGCTTCGTCAACCTTACTCTCAACATCCGGCAAAATTGTAATATTTGCCTGCATAAAACTGTCACCGCTGTAAAGCTTATCTATTTTAACCCGCTCCAACCCCTCGATCAAAACCTTGACCGTTCCGTCCGGCAACCGTAACATTTGCAAAACGGTTCCCAGTGTGCCGACATGATAGATATCGTCACTTGCAGGTTCTTCTACCGAAGCATCTTTCTGTGTGGCCAAAACGATATTCTGATCATTGTCAACAACTTCCTGCAAGGCATTGATAGATTTTTCACGCCCAACAAACAACGGTACAATCATCTTAGGATAAACAACAATATCACGTAGAGGAAGTACCGGAAATCTTTCTTTTTTTGCAACCATTTTGCCACCTGTGTCCATAATTTAGTTATTCTTCACCACATTATATAGGAAAAGCATTTTGCTTCTGCAACACTTAACCTCAATTTTTTGCCACACTTATCTTTGTTGGGCAATTCATATCTTTTTAATCCACAACTTTCAACCATGCTTTTCTTATATATAATAAGTTTAATTATAATTTGCAGATTTAAAAAAAATATGTCATATTGAGGCTAAATAATAAATGGAGATAAAAATGCCTGCAAAAAAAGCGACCTCAGACAATGATATTATGGTAGATGTTTCAGTCACCCTCGGTACGGCGGAACTCCGCGTCAATCAGTTGTTAAAACTCGGCCGCGGCGCTGTTGTTGAATTAGATAAAGATATCAATGACTATGTCGACATTTATGCCAATGACATCCTCATCGGTCATGGTGAAGTCGTCATCACCGACAATGAAACCATTGGCATCAGTATCACTAACACCGTCAACCGCTAACAAAAAATGCCTATAAAAAAACGACTGAAAAAAATATTGCGCAAAATTGTTCAATCAGCATTTGTCATGAATGCGATTTCTTTTTTGTTATATCACTATACCTGTTTTATCGGTAAACATACCAAATGGTCTCTGACCGGCATTGACGATTTCTACAGCGTTTGGGAAAAAGAAAAAAGTATTATTTTGGTCATCTGGCACGGACGAGCCTTGATGATTCCGTATTTTTGGAACAAACAACGCCCTATGAATGCTCTGGTTTCACCACACCGTGACGGAAGAATGATTGCCGGCCTCTTAACAAGATTCGGCTTTGGAACCATCAATGGTTCTTCCAACGAAAACGCTAACGGTGCCGCTCTGAGTTTATTGCATTCTCTTCAAAAAGACGAAGCCGTCTGCATCATTCCGGATGGCCCGCGCGGTCCCAGAATGCACTTTAGCAAATCACCGGTTTATTTTGCCCAAAAAACAGGAAAGCCCATCATTGGTGTCACTTACAGTGTCAATAAATCAAAAAGGTTAACCAAAGTTTGGGATCACATGATGCTCCCGTTCCCTTTCGGTAAAGGTATTGTGCGTATAACCCCTCCCTTATACGTCCCCAAAGATGCCGATAAAAAAACTTTGGAACAATACCGCAAAAAAATCGAAACAGAATTAAATAATCTCAGTATCCAATGTGATACTGAAATGGGAATTTTCCCCACCACACCGGACGATTCAACCTCATCTAACAGGAAAAGATAATGTTTATCAAGATATACAATACGCTCATAACAGTTCTATATCCTCTGGTCATCAAACGCTATATCAACAAACGTAAAGAAAACGGCAAAGAAGATATCAAGCGTTTCAATGAGCGGATTGGCCGTCCTGTTCACAAACGTCCGGAAGGAAAACTTGTCTGGTTGCACGGCGCTTCAGTCGGAGAGTCTGTTTCCATGCTCCCGTTGATACAAAAAATAATAGAAACATATCCTGATGTCTACGTTATGGTTACCACCGGAACTGTCACATCGGCAGATGTTATGAACAAACGCCTGCCGGAAAGAGCTTTCCACCAATACATCCCCATTGACAATCCGATGTTCACAACCAGATTCGTCAAATACTGGAGTCCGGATGTTGTTTTGTGGTTTGAATCTGAGTTCTGGCCGGCAATGTTGTCCAGCATTAAAAGAAAAAACATCCCCTTGATTCTTATCAACGGACGCATCTCCAACAAAAGCTTCAAACGTTGGCAACAATTTGACTTTATCAGTAAAGAACTTTTAGCTTGCTTTACACTATGCCTCGGACAATCAGAAGAAGACGCTTACCGCCTGAAAGTTCTGGGAGCAAGCAACGCTCTCTGCTTAGGCAACTTGAAATATTCAGGATTGCCATTGCCTATTGATAAAGATAAAAAAGAAGAAATTACTTCCGAGATAAAGGAACGCCCTCTGTGGCTGGCCAGTTCCACACATGATGATGAAGAAATAAGGCTTGCCAAAGCCCATCAACGTCTCTTGGAAACAATTCCCGACCTATTTTTAATCATTGCACCGCGCCATCCCAACCGCGGCGCCGAAATCAAAGAAAAAATCAAAACATTGGGACTCAACGTCGCCTTGCGTTCAGCTAATGAAAAAATAACAGACAAGACAAATGTCTACATAGCAGACACCATTGGTGAAATGGGATTATGGTATGAAATAGCCAATATAGTCTTTATCGGTGGTTCACTCATTCCCCATGGCGGACAAAACTTTATGGAACCATCTCGTGTCCGTGATGCCGTTATTGTCGGTCCTTATATGCATAATTTTACAGACGCAATGAACCGCGCCAAAAAAGCTGATGGTATTATGCAGATTAACGACACAGTTGAGTTGGAAGAACTCTTGTCGCAATTATTGCAAAACAAAGAACTTCTGGAAGCCAAACGCAGTCTGGCCTACAATTGGGCAACCGGAGAAGCCAAAGTTCTGGATGGTATCATGAACAAAGTCAAGGAATACATCTGAATGAAAACACCTAAGCATTGGCAACATAAAGGATTTGCCGCATATACGCTCTGGCCGCTCGGTCTTCTTTACGGCACGGCAACACTTCTTCGACAAACGTTCAAAAAGCCGCAAAAAATCTCCGCTAAAGTAATTTGTATCGGCAATCTGACCGCTGGCGGAACTGGAAAAACCCCTGTTTCTGTTTCAATTGCAACCCTCCTCCAACAACATAAGCAAAAAGTATGCTTTCTCACTCGTGGTTATGGCGGAAAACTTCAAGGTACAATGGTTGAATCTCACCATCAAGCTACGGAAGTCGGTGACGAACCGCTTATCTTAGCCCGACAAGCTCCGGTCTTGGTCAACAAAAACCGTGCCGAAGGAGCTAAACAAATCATTAAAAACGACAACGATGTTGCATACATTATTATGGACGATGGCTTCCAAAACCCGTCACTACATAAAGATATCTCTCTTTTGGTCATTGACGGAGAAGCCGGATTTGGCAACGGTTTCTGCATTCCGGCTGGTCCTTTGCGCGAGTTTCAAAGCCAAGGACTAAAAAGAGCTCAAGGCATTGTTCTTTTGGGAGAAGACAAGCATAACCTCTGTTCAAGCATAAAAAACATCCCCATTTTCAGAGGAAACGTCGTTCCTCTCTGCCCTCAAACGACAGAAAAAAAAGTAGTGGCCTTTGCTGGTATCGGACGTCCGGAAAAATTTTACACCAGCCTAAAGGCTTGCAATCTTGATATTGTAAAAAGTTTTGACTTTCCGGACCATTACTTTTATCAGCAAAGTGATATCCAAAAACTTTTGGCAGTAGCCAAAGAACATAATGCCATCCTTTACACCACTACCAAAGATATTGTCAAAATCCCCGCGGAACAACGCTCCGCTTTTAATGTTTTGGAAATTGCCATCGAATGGGAAAACCCTCAGGCTCTGACAGATTTCCTTTTATCATTGTAAAAGTTAACCAACTTCCCAGCTTCTGGAAAATTCTTCGTCCTTGAACAAAGCGGCCAAACCGGTCACTTGCTTCATCCTCAAAAGCTCATCGGCGCTCATTCCGATATTTTTACAAATCCAACTGTCGCTTTTGCCCATCTCGACCAATTCTTCAACAATATTGCTCATCAAATCAACATTATGACTGCCGCGAGCGCGATTGTGACGAATGGTAGAAGCCATACGCTCTCCCAATTCCTTATCAATAACCACTATCGGCAACTTTCCTTTTTCTCTGGCATAGATACGTTCGCTCGTCTTCATTATTGTGTAGCGGTGAAAGCCATCAACAACAATATATTTATCTTCATCTTTATCATAATAACAAACAACCGGCTGGGTGTATCCGTCCTCCCAGATAGACAATTCCAAAAGCTTCATCTCCGGCGGCGCCACCCGATTGGGGTTATAATCATTTGCCACAACCTTCTCAACCGGAACCGCCATAACATTGTATACTGGACTAACAAATTCTTTCATTTCACTTCCTTCACAAGCTTTTATATTTTTCAATCAACTCTTTTTCTCTTTGTGTTTGTTTTTTGGTCTGAGCAAATCCCATATATTTGCATAAATGATCATTTTTCAAAATACAGATGGCCATTCGTTTCCACGACGGAATATCTATCGTCGATTTAATATCATCGGTATCATCCGGCGTTCCCAAAAACAAAATTCTGTCTTTATCCTTATTATAACCGCTACGACCATTATGACGGATTCGATAATTGCATTTTTCCAACTCCGCCAAAGCGTCATCGTTAACAACCCCTCCTTTTTTCCACCAAAACTTGATTGAAGTCTTAAACTTGGCAACATAATTGGCTCTGACTGTATCAGGCAAAGTTGCCAACAAAAACTTAACATACGAGCGCCAAGTATGCCCTTTGGGAAGAGTAATTTTACCAACCCCCATCAACTTACTGTTACCATACATCGCCGCAAAATTAGCTCCGTTCACGCGAGAAACCACCTTTGCCCAGATCGCCGGTTCCAAAACCCGATACAAATTGAGGCTTTCCTTTGCATTTTCGTGATACGGACTTGAAACACGCATTTGACTGATTGTCAAACCGGCTTTATAATAAAGATCATAAATTTTATTATATTCATAACCAAATTTGCCGTTAGCAACCCAGACATCTTTTGTTGACCAATCATATAAAGGATAGGCATTATAAAAATTCTTAGACATCTTGGTTGTCCACTGCGAATTTTTCATCAACGTTTTTCTTGTGTTAGCATAAGCGCGATAACGATTTATCGATTCATCCGCTCTAATCCCCAACAAACAAATTGTTTTTCCCTCATGATGATTGGCATACCATTTGCCAAACTCGGCATAAAGATCCTCTTGCGCCATTTTATATTTATAAAAATCAAAAGGATTATTCTGAAGATTAATGATATATGGCATCTTGGGCATTTGCCGAACCCAAAGTTCTGTTTTTTCATCATCCCACGGATACCAATACATCTGATAATTGCTGACCGCACAACGAGATCCCATGGGCAAACAAACCCAATAGGGTTCGATATCATTAATATTTTCTTCAAACATTTTTGTCACATAATCAGTCGTCAACTGATATTGGGCTTCAAAATCCTGATGAAAAACTCCAATTTTCTTAGTAATATTGTGTTTTCTTTTATACTCTAACACCATATTCAACAACAATCCGCTGTCTTTTCCTCCCGAAAAAGACACGTAGATGTTGTCAAAATTATCAAAAGCGAATTTTATACGCTCTTGTACAGCCTCAAAAACATTTTTATCAGTATAAATCTTCATAAATTCAAAGCCTCACTTCGTGACATCACACTGCAAATATTTTTCAAAACATTCTTTTTCCGGCCAAGATTGTTTTTAATCAAATCTTCCAATCTTGTATTAACCCAAAAATCATGAACATTCAATTTCCATCCGTCATCACCATAACATGATGACACAATCTGCAATTTATCTTTATAATCGAAAGTCTGCGTAAAGAATATAATATTATTACAATTTTTAACACTTATACACGGAATTTCTACCTTATAAGTGCAAATCATAATATTAACGCTTCTTTCAAAACGATTTAGAGCATTTATTTTGTTAGAATTACCCGACATCACAACAAAGCTCCGCCCCCGCAACCCGCCCGATTCTCTCAAAAAACGAATTTCGCTTAAAAATTTAGTATAAATAATAACCTTTTCATTCTTACTGAGAATATCATCAATCAATGAAAACAAAGTGTCAACTTTTCTCTTACATAAAGTATACAAATATTGAAAATGTTGCACAACCTGCAAAAAAAGCCACCCTGTCCCGTCTGTTCAAAAAATCTTCCTTTTCCTGCTCATAAACCTTTGCTTCCGACGGTGTCAATTCAAAATTATAATCATGATAAATGATATCAACATTGTTAGTAAAATCACAAGTAAGAATATAGGGACGAATCATCTTAATCAGCTTAATCTCATCCTGAGGAGTCGAAATCCTCTTAACCACATCAAAATCACCGATAGATATCGGCAAAAACATATGCCGAAACTGAGTTTGTGTCATATTTAAGATTAAAGGATTAAGAAAATAAAACTGAGTGTACAAATCAAGGATCCCGCGCGTCAGCGGAATTTCCGATAAAATAAGACGATAGGCAAACTTATGCTTCATCGCCAATAACCTTTGTGTCCTCCCCGCCTCTGCATTCTTAATAGCGACACTGCCATCAACAATACACAAAACCCGATACATACATGCAAGTTCGTATAATTTAAGATAATTCAAATCATTGAGCGATAAATTTTCTATCGAAAAAAAATGAAGAAATTGAGCATTTTGTCCGGCAGAATTTTTAACCTGCTCAACATAAGATGCTGATGACAAATATTGCCCGGGAGCAATCCAAACAATATAATCTATATCATTAGAAACGGAAGACGAAACAGCAAACGCAAGATCCAGCTTTTTTTGACGATTACACATAAACAAAGCACCTGCCTGCAATTCTGCAAATCTATGTGATATTTTTTTGATATCTTCAGCCTCAAGCATTGTCCCTCCGTATAAAAATACAATACAACAATTTCTCATTATACTAATAAACCATTATGCAGACTATACAAAAAAATAAACAGAATGTCAAAAGAAAACCCCGATATTAAAATCGGGGTTAAATGTTTTAGTTCAATTTCCTTTTTATCTCAGGAGCATCCGCATTTATCCGATAACGGATTTTCTCAAGAGCCTGTTTAATATTATCAGCCCCGACTTTTCGTGCAACATTCCCTTTTGAATACCCCCAATACATTGCCACATAAGCCTTATTAGATACCATCTCAGAATATCTTTTAATAACTTCACGGTTATTATCCTGAATTTCGACAATAACCTCCAACGTTTGTTGGTCAGAAATCAGCGGAAAACCGGCCAAATGAATTGTTCCCACTGTCAGCACGGAAGGAATAGCATACCACTTGGAACAATCATCGTTATAATACCCCAAATTCAATCTGATATATCCTTTTTTAGCCCCATAGACATCAGTTATATTTTCTTTTACTTCTTTTTCAAAAATATTTCTGACATCACCAACGCGTTCATCAACAACTCTCCGAGAGTCTATTTTATATCCGTCATCATTATATTCCGAAATTGTACGAACAGGGTATGTCGCTTTTAGGCTACTCTCATCAATTTCGATATTCATCGCCGGCAAAAGATTCGTATTCGGTTGAATTGTAGGATTAAGGTCCTGATAAGTGAGTGACTTACACCCGCACAACACCGTCAAAAGAAATAACAAAAATTTTTTCATAAAGATAGTCCTCCTGTTCATTTGCGATAATACAAGAGTATGAGGCTAGAACTTCAATGTCAAACAAAATCGTAAGTTGTAAAATAAATTTTACTTATATTTCTTCAACCTTATAGATTGTTGTCATCTTTTTTATAAAAGAAATCCTGTCTCCAACACAAAAAAAAGCACCCTAAGGTGCTTTTGAAGTGGCGGAGAGTACAGAATGGCTAAGCTAAAAACTGATACACATCAGTTTTTTGTCTGTAACATCTCAGAAAATGTTAGTGAGCAAGGGAAACGACAGTAACCGCGGCGAACTTACATTCCTGAGTGATAGTCCTGTCTCCAACACAAAAAAAAGCACCCTAAGGTGCTTTTGAAGTGGCGGAGAGTACAGGACTCGAACCTGTGCATCGCTATTCACGATGACGGATTAGCAATCCGCTGCATTACCACTCTGCCAACTCTCCATGTGGTACGAAGCTATATTTAACTGAACTTTTATTCCTCGTCAACAATTTTTTTTAAATAATTACACCGCCGCAAATTTATACTTCATTAACCTATATTCCAAATCTATTATTTTATAAAAATTTTTATAACGAATAACCAGTTCAGCGCCATATTCTTTTACATCATTAAAAGATACCCCAAAAACAAATTCAACTTTTTCAACTTTGTTGCTATATTCACAATTATACACTTTTTTTGATGCCTGATTTTTTTTACCGTTGTTCCGCAACTCAATTTCCAAATTATTCAAAAAATCTTCAGTATAATCATTACTAATATTATCTAAATAAACAACGAAATTACTATCTGGATTTATTCCATCTCCAACACCTTTATATACAGGAAAGATCCAATACCATGTCCAAGAATATCCCTGATCATCTTGAATTCCCCACTCCGTATGCAAGTAAAAACCTTTTTCTGTATGCCAAAAATATTTAGTTTCCGTTTCAGAATAGATAGAACCATACTTTTTCTGATCATAAGGAATTTCAAATGCCGTCAAACAAAAAACATTTTCACATTTATACCCGTTTTCATCTTTTGGCAAAACAAAACCCGTCTTACCAAAAACAGCACAGCCTTGAAGCAAAAACAAAAAAAATAGTAAAAATTTCCTGCGCATCACCTAGTCACCCAGCACCATTGTCAGATAGACCATAAAGATAAAACCGGCAAAAACACCAAACGCCGAACGTTCTGTTGTCTTCATACCATATGTTTCTGGCAAAATCTCATTAATCACCACAAATAGCAAGGTTCCGCCGGCCATAGCCATTCCCAGCGGCACAATTTTATCACTGAAATCCATTAATAACAAACCGATAACAGCTCCCACCGGTTGCACCATTCCGATAAACAAAGCCGTCAAGGCCGCTTTAATTTTTGATGTCTCTGCCGCCACTAATGAAATCGCGATTGTCAAACCTTCAGGAATATTGTGCAAAGCAATCCCGATAACCAAACTATCAGGATTAACAAATTCCTCAGCACTATAGGCCACCCCGACAGCCAGCCCTTCAGGAAGCTTATGCAATGTAATGGCAATAACGAACAGCCACGCAGATCGCAAACTGAAACGAGGTCCGTGATGCCCGAGATGATTATGCTCATGCGGCAAAAGTTCATTCAACAACCAAACTAATGCCACTCCTGAAAAGACAGCACATACATACCAAAACGCCGCCACATGAACATCCGGATCAAAAGACATAATGCGGTTCATTGCCGGTACCAATAACGAAAATATTGAAGCGGATAACATCACTCCGGCCGCCAAATTCAGCATAAAATTAATATCTTTCTGCGAATAGCGCCGTTTCAAAAAGATCATAAAACCGCCCAATCCGGTCACTAATCCGGCAAACAAAGAAGCTAAAAAACCTTGCATAAAAACACTGCTGACCATCTTTTATCTCTCAAAAAGTTTTGCTATGTCCTTAATTTTCAATTCAATATATGTCGGCCGCCCATGATTACACTGTCCAGAATGCGGTGTTTTTTCCATATCCCGCAACAATCGGTTCATTTCATCAACATTCAAACGACGCCCTGCCCGTACCGACCCATGACAAGCGATAGTCGCACAAACAAGGTGGAGTTTTTCGGTCAATTCAAAACCGGTTCCCCATTCAGCCATCTGCTCAGCCACATCGTGAATCAACGCCTTAACATCAGTATCACCAAGCAATGCCGGTGTTTCGCGCACAATAACAGCTGTTGTTCCAAACTCTTCAATCACCAACCCAAGCTTTGCCAGCTCAGGTGCCGCAACCAACAGTCTGTTTTTCTCAGCCGCATCCAAATCCACAATCTCAGGAATCAATAACATCTGCGAAGCCATTCCTCCCCGCAAAAGTCCTTCCTTTAATTTTTCCATCACAATCCGTTCATGAGCGGCGTGCTGATCTGTGATAATAATACTGTCTTCATTCTGCGAAATAATATAAGTATTATGAAACTGAGCCTTTGCAAGCCCCAACGGCCCGATTTCTTCTCCCGATACCGTTGTTCTTTCCTCTTCTACCTTAACGGACATCTTGTGTTCCAACTCAGGCAACACCGCCTGTGAATGTCGAGAATACGACTGCGGACGATAAGCATAAGTCGTAAAAGATGAGGCGGGACGAAAATCCTCATGTAACACCCCAGCTTCCGGAACCGCCGCTGTGGCGACATCCCCCCATTCAGGAACTTTGTCTTGTATTAAAGTTTGCAAATCAAGCGTTTGTGACGTTCTGTTCGCCTGTTGATTTATCCCGTTGCGGATGGCACTAACCAACAAACCGCGCACCAAAGCATTATCAAAAAAACGCACCTCAGCCTTGGCCGGATGAACATTCACGTCCACATAACGAGGCTCCACATCAAAAAACAAAGCACACATAGGATATCGATTCGATGCCAAAACATCCTGATATGCTCCGCGAATAGCCCCCAACAATAACTTATCACGCACGGGACGATTATTCACAAACAAAAACTGCGACAAAGAATTGGCTTTGTTTAAGGTCGGCAAGGAAACATAGCCACTGATACGAGTATTGTCACGCTCAGCATCAATCAAAATAGAGTTTTCGGAAAACTCCCTTCCCATAACAGCAGACAGACGCTCCAGCCGAGCATCAAACAAATCACCGTTACACGCCGGCAGAGCAACTTTCTTTTTTTCTCCATCATACAAATAAAACGCAATACTCGGATTAGCCAAAGCAATACGTTGAATAATATCCACACACTGAGCCGTTTCTGCCGCCGCTGTCTTCAAAAACTTAAGCCGCGCCGGCGTCGCATAAAACAAATCCCGTACTTCAATGCGCGTTCCGCAAACACCGGAAGCTGGAACCGGCAAAGACTTTTCTCCGCCGTTAACCTCTATTTTCCAAGCACTGTCAGCCCCCTTAGGTCGACTGGTAATTGATAATCTTGAAACAGAAGCGATGGAGGGCAAAGCCTCTCCACGGAAGCCGAGAAAATTAATATTAAACAAATCATCATCCGGAAGCTTTGAAGTTGCGTGCCGCTCAACCGCCAAAGACAATTCATCAGGCGTCATTCCTTTTCCGTCATCACTGATAATAATCAAGCTTTTTCCGCCATCTACCAAACGAACTTCTATTGAGGATGCACCGGCATCAATGGCATTTTCGACTAACTCTTTAACAGCTGAAGCCGGCCGCTCAATCACTTCTCCGGCGGCAATTTGATTTATCAGATTGGATGGAAGAACACGAATCGACAAATTATTTCCCTATTTTCTCAAAGACTTAACTAATTTAATTAAACCAGAGGTTGAGCTATCGTGAGCAACCCCGCTGGCATTGCTCTGCAACTCCGGAAGAATGCTAAGAGCCATTTGTTTACCCAGTTCGACCCCCATCTGATCAAATGAATCGATATTCCAAATAACCCCTTCAACAAAGACTTTATGTTCATACATTGCCACCAACATCCCCAAAGCATACGGATCAACTTTCTTAATAACAAAAGTGTTCGACGGACGATTGCCGCGAAAACTTTTAAACTTCTTCAAGAAATCAATCTCTTCTTTGCTTTTGCCAGCTTTTTTCAATTCCTCAGCCGCTTCTTTAACTGTTTTTCCGCGCATTAGAGCTTCACCTTGAGCCAAAACATTAGCAACCAAAATCTCATGATGATCGCCAACCTCATTATGTGAAATAGCTGGAATAATAAAATCACAAGGCACAATCGATGTTCCCTGATGTATCATCTGGAAAAAAGAATGCTGCACATCTGTTCCCGCACCGCCAAACAAAACCGGCGCCGTACCATATTTGACATATTCATTGTTATTGGAAACAAATTTACCGTTGCTTTCCATATCCAACTGTTGCAAATAAGCAGGCAAATACGTCAAATACTGATCATAAGGAATAACGGCATAATTTTTCAAACCAAAGAAATTATTATACCACACCCCAAGCAACCCAAGAATTACCGGAATATTTTTAGAAAATTCGGTATTCTTAAAATGCAAATCCATCGTATGTGCACCATCCAACATCTTTTCAAAATTATCCATACCGATAGCAATAGCAATAGACAACCCGATGGCAGACCACATAGAATAACGACCGCCGACAAAATCCCAAAACTCAAACATATTTTCAGGATTGATGCCAAACTTTTCAACCTCTTTCGTATTGGTCGATACCGCCACAAAATGTTTAGCAACGGCAGGTTCCCCCAAAGCATCAACCAACCATTTGCGACATGTGCGAGCATTGGTCAAGGTTTCAATTGTCGTAAAAGTCTTTGAAGAAACGATAAACAATGTCGTTTCCGGATCCACTTCATTCAAAACCTCACAACAAGCAGTCCCGTCAATATTGGAAATAAAATAACATTTTATATCTTTACCCCAATATTTCTTTAACGCTTCCGTCGCCATTTTCGGTCCCAAATCAGAACCACCGATACCGATATTAACGATATTCGTTAACTTTTTGCCGGTATGTCCCTTAAACTCACCCAAACGAACAGCCTCGGAAAACTTGCGCACTTTAGCCAACACGGCATTAATTTCCGGCATAACATCTTTTCCGTCCACATAAACCGGCGTATTGGAACGATTACGCAAAGCCGTATGCAAAACAGCCCGATGCTCTGTGATGTTAATCTTGTCACCGGCAAACATTTCCTTAATTCTTTCATCAAGTTTACATTCTTTTGCCAGCGTCAACAAATATTTCATCGTCCGTTCGTTAATACGATTTTTGGAATAATCCAATACCATCGATTCCAAACTGACGTTATATCTCTCGGCACGTTGCGGATCTTTTTTAAACATATCGCGCATCTCAAGCTTACGAAGACTTTTATAATGATTTTCCAAACGCTTCCAAGCTCTGCTTTTATTAACTTCCTTTTTTGCCCCAAACATTTTCCTACTCCCTCGTTCCTTCATTAAAACGGCCGATGCTCACACTGACCAATCGATTTACATCAAAATACTTTTTAGCGGCTTTATTCACCTGCTCCAAAGTAACTTCCTTCACATACTTGTTTCTCTGCTTCAAAAAATCAGCTCCCAAATTATATTTTTGCATAGCCGCCAAAATATCGGCAATTCCGCTAATTGAAGAAAACCTTAGATTATAGGAAGCAATCAAATAATTCTTTGCCTTTTCAAGTTCTTCGGCACTAATTCCTTTTTTTGAAAAAGCTTCCCACTCTTTCACAAACAACTTCTCCGCTTCTTCATAATTCTCTGCGGTTGTGGCGTATCCCGCCATCAAAAGCGGCGCTTTATCCGTCAAATCCAAATACGAATAAACACCATAGGTCAACCCTCTTTTTTCTCTGATTTCCTTAGACAGGCGCGATGTCAACCCTGAACCGCCCAAAACCTGATTGGCAATAAACAACGGATAAAAATCAGCATCATTCCGTCCGACACCAGCAACCGCTTTTAAGGAAATATTTTGCCCTGTTTGTTCCGGCATCAAAATCTGCCGACCATCAAATTTAACCTCAGGATTTCGCACAAAATTAATACGGCCGTTGGAACCAATGTCGGCAAACACATTATCCAACATCCTCTCAGCCTCATTCTTGCTAATATCTCCGGCAATACCGACAATCAAATTTTGCCGATTAAGATGATCTGTTACAAACTGATTTAATTGTGCCGCCGAAATCCGCTCAATATCCTTAACCTTGCCCAACGGATTGCGTCCATAAGGATGTCCGGCAAACAACACTTCATTCATCTTCAAAGACAACCGACTTTGCGGATGCTCGCTTTGCCGGAGAAGAGCCTCAACTAGAACAGTCTTCGCCCGCATAATATCCTCCGGATCAAAACGCGGCTGTCCCAGCATATCCCGCAACAAAGAAAAAGCTTTAAACATATTATCGCGGGTCGTCAGCAAACTACCGGAAAAATCATCCTTATCCGCGGCAAAAGAAATTGCAATGGCGCGACTTTCCATTTCTTCTTTCATTTGTTGTGCCGTCAAATGACCGGCACCTTCAGTCAATAAAGAAGCCACCAGATTGGCAATCCCCTGCTCTCCTTCATTATCAGTTGCATAGCCTGCATTTTTGAATAAAAAACTGACGCTGATAATCGGATTGGTTTTGTCTTCTATCAAATAGGCCTTTATTTTCAAGCGAGGAGAAATAATTTCCTGTACCTTTGCCTCAAATGTCTTATCTTTCAAAACCGAATTTGTAACCAGATCCTGAGGAGAACGTCGCCATGAAAAGCCATACAAACCATATGCAACAACGGCAACGAACACCAAAAACAACAATCCCTTCAAATAACGATAACGGGATTTCATATACAATGGACGATGCGACATTATACCCCCTCCTGCTTTTGGGGACGCAAAATTCCCTCTATCTGCGAAGAATTTTCTTTCAAGCGCCACGCGGCCTTTTGAACCTGCCCGACCGTTACGGCCCTGATTTTATTTTCCTGCTCCTCAATATCAGCCAAAGACATTCCTGCCACAGCCAAAGCCCCCACAATATTGGCGGCCTCATTCGGATTATCCCGCAGATAAACCATTCCCGCCAACATTTTATTTTTCACCTTTTCCAGCTCAGCCTTGTTCAATGCCTTAACAGAATGTTCCCACTCTTCATCAAGACGAGCCAAAAGTTCTTCAGGAGAAACACCTTGTTGCGGAACAGCCGAAACACTAAAGGTACCATAACTTCTGGAAGCAAAATCATAAGATGTTGAAACCGCCACCGCCTGCTTATCCTCCATAACCAGTTTTTTATAAAAGCGAGAGGTTTCGCCCTCCCCCAGATATGCTGATAAGACGCTGAGGGCATAAACATCTTCCGCCATAAAACTAACCGAAGGAGCGGCAAAAACTCTTGTCACACGATAAGCGTTTACCTGTGGTCGTGCCATATCTACCCGAAAACGAGCAATATTTTCCAACTTCGGAAATACAGTTTCCGGCAATTGCGGATTTTGTTTCAAACCTCCATAATATTTCTCAGCCAAACGCCGAGCCGTTGAAACATCTATATCTCCCGATAATACCAATACTGCATTATTGGGAGCATAATGTTCCTCATAAAAATCAACCACATCATCTTTCGTCAGGTTCATAATTTCTTCCGGCATCCCCGTCACCGGTCGGGCATACGGATGTTCTTGCCACAAACTCCGGCGTAAAACCTCGCCGAAATAAGCAACGGGATTATTGTCAACACGCTGTTTGCGTTCCTGAAAAACAATATCCCGTTCCAACGCAAAATCCTTATCGCTTATTTGCAAATTACGCATTCTGTCAGCTTCCAAAAACATCGCCAACTCTAAACGAGTAATATCCAAATTCTGATGATACGCTGTCATATCCTGACCGGTAAAAGCATTGCCATCCATACCGTTCTCTTCTGTCAGACGATTAAACTCTTCTCCCGAAACCTTATCGGTTCCTCTAAACATCAGATGCTCCAACAAATGAGCGCTTCCGCCTTTTCCCAAAGCTTCATCCGCCCCGCCGGACTTATACCACACCATATGCTTGACAATCGGTGCCTTATGATTGGGCAAAACAATCACTCGCAAACCGTTATCCAGAACAAACTCTTCCCCATTAAAAAGCTTTGCTTGCGCACCGAAAGAAAGCGCAAGCATCCCGCAGAGCCAAAGAATATGCAAAAAACTCTTCTTCATAAAAACCTATTGAGCTTTGTTAACCTGTTCCACCAACTTTTTCTCAGCTTCATTCAAACCATCGTCATCAACAGCTTTAGCATCGTTCTCGACAACCGGACGCAAATCATATTCCGGCGGCAGTGAAAGCGGTGCCCGCGGCATAACTAAAAACTCATTCGGCGCCTTACGAGAAAGGCCGAGTTTTTCTTTTGTTGTCGCTCCGCAAGCGGCAATTGAGAGCAAAGCAACCATGACCACTCCCATACGTATCATTTTATTCATTTACTTTTCCTTTTCTTGCTTGAAAAACACTTAACAATCCCTGTAGCACCAAAAGTCCGGCACCAAGACAAATAAAGCTGTCGGCAATATTAAAAGCCGGCCAATGGCTTTCCCCCCAATGAAAATCAAGAAAATCGAAGACAGCACCTAAACGAACTCTGTCTATGACATTGCCGATTGCCCCACCGATAATCATTCCTAAGGCAACTTGAGAAAGTTTATCTTTTTCCTGATACAACCAATAGAGCAAAAAAACAACAATGACCAAGGCAACGGCTGACAATAACCAAGCCCCCAAATAACCATAATTGTTAAACATTGAAAAACTGACACCGGTATTCCAGGCGCGCACAACATTAAAAAACGAGGTATAAACAATCATCACCCGTTCTTGCAACAAATCATTCAAAACCCAAAACTTGCTTGCTTGATCAGCAATCACCACTGCCAATGCCACCAAAATCCCCGATATCACTTTTCCACTCCTGAAATATCATAAACTTCAAAAATTATACGCGTTAAGATACAAAATAAAAAGCTTTATGTCTGAGATATGCAAAACTTTTAAAACAACAACAGCTTTGCCAAACCTAAAAAGACAAAGAAACCGCCGGAATCTGTTATCGCAATCAAAAATACACCGGATGAAATCGCCGGATCTGCCTTCAAACGATTCAAAGTCAACGGCACCAAAATTCCTGCCAGACTGGCAATACTCAACTCAATAAACATCGCAATCGCAATAACCAAACTGACAATAACAAAATCCGGAAACAATAAATGCGTGATAACACCTATCAAGCCGGCAAACAATAAACCGTTGGAAACACCGACCAAAAATTCCTTCACAATCATTCGTAATGTATTGCGAGAAGTCAACTCTTTCATTGCCAACGCCCGCACCACAACCGCCAACGTCTGATTTCCCGTCGTCCCGCCCATTGAAGCGACAATCGGCATTAACACCGCCAGCAACGACACCTGAGCAATCACATCCTGAAACCCTTTGACCACGGTTGAAGCCACCAATGTCGCCCCCAAATTTGTCAAAAGCCAAACGATTCGCGATTTAAAGATTGAAAAGACAGACTTATAAACATCACCGTCTTCGGCACCGGACAAGTGCATAATATCTTCAGAAACTTCTTCATGAATAATATCGACCACGTCCTCAATCAAAATAGCACCGACCAAATGCCCGCGATTATCAACAACCATTGCCGACATCCAACCGTATTCACGGAACATATGTGCCACTTCTTCCTGATCAGTCAACACACCGATCGGAACAATCTCACCATCCATCACATCATACAACTTTTGCGAAGGTTTGGCGCGCAACAACTTATCCAAAGCAATTTGCCCCGTCGGACGAAACTTTTCATCCGTCAGAAAAATATCATAGAAGTCTTCGGGCAACTCTTCATTTTTGAGCAAAAACTCTTTCGCTTCTTTAACCGTCCACGAGTCCGGCATACTGACAAATTCGCGCGTCATCAAACGGCCGGCAGAATCTTCCGGATACCCCAACGAAGACTCGACCTGATATTGCAACTCCGGATCAAGTTGTTTAATAATGCTTTGTTGCTCATCCTCATCCATATGTTCAAGGATTTCAACGACCTCGTCAGAATTCAATTCATTAGCGATTTTAACGATTTGCGGCTCATTCAAGCTTTCAATCACTTGCTCCTGAACCACATCATTCAATTCCGGAAAGACTTCCGGATTGATTCTATCGCCCAAAATCTCAATCAACTTCTTACGAGAGTTAAGATCCAAAACCTCAATCAAATCCGCCAAATCATACTCAGACAATCCTTCAACAATCTTGCAAACATGAATAACATCATTTTCACGCAGAGCAATATTGATTGAATCAATCATCTTCGGCCCCAGTCCCAACTGATAGCCGTCAAAAATTTCTATGGATTTTTTCTTCTTTTTGAGCTTGGACTTAGGAAGCAGGTCACGCTTAAAACGTTTACTCATAACAATTCCTCCTTCCGGTCGAATCATGAATGCCGCCACAAAGGCGGAAATCAGAAAATTATTTTATGCCAAGCATCTCCGTAGATAAACAAAAAGCCTCATTGAACAAAGAATGGTGCGGCCAAAAGGACTTGAACCTTCACGGGAGTTCTCCCACAACCACCTCAAGGTTGCGCGTCTACCAATTCCGCCATGGCCGCATATTGCCAACAAAGCTGTGCTAAGAAATAAAACACAAATAAAAATAAATCAAGTCTTTTTTAACAATGGGGACAAATTATTCCCCATTTATTTTTCAACAGACTTTCTTTTCTTCAATTCGTTCGGTTCAACCAAACCGCCGGAAATAACGAACTTAATCCCTTCTTCCACACTCATATCCAGCTCAACCGTATCTTTTTTGGGTACAAAAATCAAAAAACCGGAAGTCGGGTTTGGCGTTGTCGGAATAAAAATATTCAACATTTCTTCCTTGAATTGCGCCTTTACCTCACCTTTGATTTCCGAACTGACGAACCCCAAAATCCAGATTCCTTTTCTCGGATACTCCAGCAGAACCACCTTGCTAAAAGCTTGTGTTTTGCTTGAAAAAAACGTTTCAAATATTTGTTTTAATACGGAATAAACGCTTGACACCAATGGGACTTTATATACAATCCACTCTCCCAATCGCAGAAAAAAACGCCCCATAAAACCGGCTGCAAACATACCGACAACAATCAACACAGCTACCAAAACAATCAATCCGAGCCCAGGAATTGTAAACGGCAGATAATTATCAAGCTGATATTGTTCCGGTATCATCTTGTTGACAAGAATATCAACCCACAAAATAAATTTATAAGCCATATAAAAAGTTATTGCCACCGGAGCTGTCACCAAAATACCCGTAAACAAATAAGCCCGAAGCTTGGCTCCGACTTTCATAAAAACGGCTTTTTCACGTTCAAGACGAATGCGTTTAATGTTTTTTGCTCTCTTTTTCACTTGAGAATTTACCATCACTGTCTTCCTCACTCTGCTTTTCTGATATCATCAATAATAAATTGCACGTTATTCCGCCCCATCCAATTGTCTTTACGCAAAACACCGGCAACGTCAAAAACCTCTCCCTTAGATGTCAGAAGAGCTTTTCCAATCTCATTATCGGCACAACGAAACGCCATCGCCTTAATACTGCCGCCATTCGCCGAAGACAAAACACAACGAACATGTCCGACCCCGACCAATGACGCTTTAGAAATCCGCGCTTGCCGCAACATTAACTTCGGCTCGGCATTTCCGGCACCAAACGGTTCCAACTGAGCCAAACAATCGGCCAGTTCAACCGTCGCACCAGCGGTATCCAAAGCGGCATCAATCTCCAAAACGGGAGTAATCGCCTCCCCGCCGATATGTTCGACCACATATTGTCCGACAAACCGCCGAAAATCCTCAATTCTGTCTTCATTAAGAGAAAATCCGGCCGCCATAGTATGCCCACCGCCTTTGGTAATAATACCTTTTTCTTTGGCGGCAATCACCAATGCTCCCAAATCAATCTGCGGAATAGAACGAGCGGATCCTTTCACCTCATCAGCCTCAATCGACATCACAAAAGACGGAACATTGTAACGCTCTTTTAACTTTCCGGCCACAATACCGATAACCCCTTGATGCCAATCTCGTCCATACACAAAAGCAATCGGATATTCCTGCGGAGTTCCTTCCAAGGTTTCTATCGCCGACAGCATAACATAAGATTCGATGTCTTTACGCTGAATATTAAATTCATTCAGCTTCTCTGCCCACAAATCTGCCTGATAAGTGTCTTTACAACACAACAATTTATTACCGAGATGAGCTTCCCCCACCCGACCGCAGGCATTGATACGCGGCCCTAACACATACCCCAAATGAAACGCTGTCGGCGCATCTGTCAAACCCGCTTTATCAATCAGCGCCGTCAAACCAACATTCTGACGATTGGCCATAATCTTCAGACCTTGCCGAACATAAGCCCGATTCAAGCCCTTTAACGGCACCACGTCACAAACTGTCCCTAAGGCAACCAAATCCAGCCATTGTATCAAATTCGGCTCAGCAAATTCCTGCCCGTAAAAATGTTGTTCTCGCAACTCGCGATTTACGGCAACCACTGCCATAAACACAACACCGACCGCCGCCATATAACGCAAATACGGATAATCATTATCCTCATCCAATCGCTTCGGATTAACAACAGCATAAATTTTGGGCAAACGAACTTCCGCCTCATGGTGATCAAGCACAATAACATCCATTCCTTGCTCGGCGGCATATTCCAAAACATCAAAAGCCGTCGTGCCACAATCAACCGTAACCAAAACATCAGCCCCTTGAGCCTTAAAAACATCAACAGCCTGCCGGCTGGGACCATACCCCTCGTCACGTTCCGGAATATGAACCTCGGGAACACATCCCACAGCCTCTAAAAACGATCGCAAAACAGATGTTGATGTAGCTCCGTCAACATCATAATCACCGATGATTGCAACTTTTTGCCTTTTGATAACAGCATCAGCAATCCTTTTGGCGGCTTTTTCCATATCTTTCAAAACAAACGGATTAGGCATCAGATTTTGCAATTTCGGATCAAGAAAAGCAGGAACATCGTTAACATCCACACCTCGTGCCGCTATAATACTGGCCGCCAAATACGGCAAATTATAGCGCTGAGAAATCAACTCTGCCACCTTCTCGTTCACGGCGGACATCATCCACAAATTTCCGCCTAATGATTTATTTTGTTCCATCTTGTTGCAAAACCTCTTTGTTATAATAACAAAAAAGTGTGGCCCGAAAATATCAACTATTACCCAGTGCCACACTTCACCTTGGAAAACATACTATATTAATACGAAATATAAACCTCGGCACGGCGATTCAGGCGCTCACCTTCAGGCATAACCTCCTGATATGCGGGAGCTGTGTCAGACAAAGCCTCAACCACAATCTTTGAAGCCGGAACACCGGCTTTTCTCAGTGCCGCAGCAACATTTTGTGCTCGTTCTGACGACACCTTGAAGTTTGCCAACTTATGAGTGGCGGCATCGGTATTGCGCGTACGACTTGAAGCGTAACCATAAACAATGACATCCGCATTATTTGCTTTAGCCTCTTTGGCAATACGAGCAATATTGTCTTTATATTCACTTCCCAACACGGAACTGCCGTTTTCAAAATAAAAAGTATCAGCACGATAACTAATGCTTGGTCCTTTAACTTCCTCAGAAGCAATCAGAGCCTCAACAACTTTCATATCGGCAACATCTTCTTTTGTTTCCGGCTCAGCAACTGGTTCCTCATCGCCACGAACAACAGGCTTAACTTTTGCCGGTTCAACCTTATCTTCTTCCGGAATGACATCTTCTTCAGCGGCTTCGTCTTCACCTTCATAAGAAGCATTTTCCTTATCGGCATTTAAGGTTTTTCCCTCACCGGGCAAAGTTTTCACAACACGGCCACCCTCGCCGACAACCACTTCATCATCATCTTCAATGTCGGGAAACATCACTCCGGCACAAGCATTCAGAAGCAAAATCCCGCTACATAAAGCCAAAACAACGCTCAACTTTCTGATTAACAATAACATTAATATCATCCTCAAAAAAACATTCTTCGTTATTGATATTATATTTACAACCATAACACAAGCCTAAAAAATCACTTTTAAGCAATTAAATTAAGGGGGGATAAACTTTGAATATTTATTTGTAATTAATCGCCTTTATATTATAATAAGCGCAAATTTAACCAATGGAGGAAACGCATGACAGCATCGGCAGCCCCCTCTGCAACGGACATCGCCGTCTGGTTTATGAAACACGCCGAAAACAACGGCTGGCTTCTTGAACCCGAAAAGCTACAGCACCTGCTTTTTCTATCACAGGTACATTTCTGCCTGCTGAATAATAATGCGATTTTAATGCCGGCCGCATTCGTCTGTGACAAAAACGGTTTTACGGAACCAAACATCGCCCGTATTTCCTCAGTGTGCCACTGGCAAGCCCTCACTCCTGAAATAGACAAAGAGACGCGAAATTTTCTGGAAATCATTTGGAAAAAATATTCGCCGATGAGCATCCGCGCTTTATCAGAGCTTATCAAATCCTCTCCGGCATACGCGTCTGCTTATCAAGCTGGTCAAGCCAGCTTAATAAACATTCAACAAATCGCCACGTTATTCAAATCCGGCTTGGGAAAAAGACCAACCGCTCCTCTGCCTGAAAAAAAAGGACATCAGGAAAAGAAAGCACCTTCTCGTAAAATTTTAATTTCTCAAAACGGCCCTGTCGTTGTCTCGCAATGGCAGCCGCGCAAACTCAGCAATACAAAATCCAAGGAGACACTTAATGCTTAAATTTGCAAAATTATTTATTTTGGCCCTTTTGGTCGTTGCCTGTACCAAAGAACCGGAACCCAAACCAACAACCCCTCTGGTCATTAAAACCACCAACGGTGACGCCCGTTTTTCCGTTGAAGTCGCCAACACACCGGAAGACTTGCAAACAGGCCTGATGTACCGCACCAATTTGGCCTTCAACAGTGGTATGATTTTTAATATTTATCCGGTTCGTCCAACAGCCATGTGGATGAAAAACACCAAAATTCCTTTAGACATGTTGTTTGTGGCTCCCGATGGTAGCATCAGCATGATTAAAGAAAACGCTCAACCGATGTCTGAAGATTTGATTATCTCTCGTGATCCCGTCCGTGCCGTAATTGAATTAAATGCCGGACAAGTTCGCCGCAATCAAATCAAAGTCGGAGACAAAGTCACCCATATGCTACTAAACAGCTTACTTGACACCAAAACCCCCGGTCCTGAAGCTGAAGCAGAAGCCGAAAAAGCTAAAGCCACAACTCCGGAAACCAAAACAACCGAAGAAGTTCCGGTTCCTGAATTAAAAATTGAACCAAAAGAAACTGCTCCGACAGCTGAAGCTCCTAAAGCGGAAGCCCCGACAGCTTTGCAACCGACCTCTCCGGCGGCACCGAAGATTCCGGCTCCGGCACCAACACCGACCGCTCCCAAACTTCCGGTTCCTGCTCCGTCAATGTAAAAACCCGCCCCTCAACCGAGGGGCTTTTTTATTATTTTATTTTTTGTCCGCCCGTGTGATTGATTGTTGAAATAGCAAGACACCTTGTACGTCAGCGCAAAAACAAACAGGTTCAACCACAACAGAAGCCGGTTCAACATGCTATAAATGCGAAAACATTACTTGTCCTATCGGGTATAGTAATGCTCCTTGTGTTTCTTCTCTGCAAAAAGAAACCAATAGAAAGCAATTATCTTCTGGACTTTGGTGTTATGAGTGTAAAGAATGCGAAGAATATGCCAAATACCTTGGAAAGACAGTTGTCTATGATGATACAGAAAATCATGAAGATTTACTCTATAAAGCATTAATTGCGGGAAAAGAAGAAATTTATATCATACAAGAACCCCCCATATCTGCAGAAGCTGCCTTTGGGGCGGACAAATAACAATACGTGTTAATAACGGAGAATTAACAATGTCCTCCGGTAGCAATAATGGAACAATAGTTTTCGAGTGTAAAGCAGGAAGTACCATAAGCAACACACTAAGTAAATATACCGAATGGTGTATAAACCAAAAATACCGTTACAAATGTGACACAACCTGCTTTCCAGCGCTTTAACACAATCAGAAACAAAAAAAAACAACCATAACTATGGTTGTTTTTGTTTGCAAATACCGTAAATAACTTGTCAAATATTAAAATAACTCAAGCCTAAACTATGACTTTTTGCTCTCCTGCAAAAACGACATCAATCTCTGCCTATGCAAGCTTTTTAGCCAACAACTGATTGACCATTGCCGGATTCGCTTTTCCTTTTGACTCTTTCATAACCTGACCGACAAACCACCCCATTAGAGCAACTTTTCCGGCCTTATATGCGGCAACATTATCAGGATTATTGGCTAAAACAGTATCAATCACCGCCTCAATAGCTCCGGTATCCGTAACTTGCTTCAAACCTTTTTCCTCAACGATTTTATCCGGCGCATCGCCTGTTTCTGCCATCAAAACAAAAACATCTTTCGCAGTCTTGCCGTTAATAACATTCGATGTTATCAAATCAACCAATTTCCCGAGATTTTCCGGCGTAATCGGACTTTCTTCCAAACCGATTTTCTTTTCATTCAGCATAGCAAAGAAATCACCCATCATCCAGTTGGCAACCTTTTTAGCATCATGCCCTTTGGCTGCCTTCTCAAACCACTCGGCGGTTTCGCGATTTTCACACAAAACCATCGCGTCATAATCCGTCAACCCCAAATCCTTAACAAAACGGGCTTTTTTAGCATCCGGCAACTCAACCATATCCGCTTTGACTTCCGCCAATAACTCATCACTCAAAACCAGCGGTAACAAATCCGGCTCCGGAAAATAGCGATAATCATGAGCAAACTCTTTTTTACGCATCACACGGCTGGTACCGGTGCTTGGATCAAACTGTCGAGTTTCCTGCTCGATTGTCCCACCATTCTCGTAAGTTTCAACATGACGACGAGCTTCATTTTCAATCGCCTGCATCACAAATTTAACCGAATTGACGTTCTTCATCTCATTGCGGGTACGATATCCGTCTTCTCCGACTTTGCGGACAGACACGTTTACATCACAACGCATCGATCCTTCATCCATATTACCGTCACAAGTCCCGAGATAACGGACAATCGAACGCAATTTACGCAAAAAAGCGCCCGCCTCTTCCGGAGAACGAAAATCAGGCTTAGTCACAATTTCCATCAACCCCACACCGGCACGATTCAAATCAATAAAACTTTTTGTCGGTGAAATATCATGAATAGATTTGCCGGCATCCTGCTCAATATGTAACCGTTCAATACCGATTTCTTTAGTTGTCCCATCTGCCAAATCAATCGAAACACTACCCTCTCCGACAATCGGATACTTAAATTGGCTAATCTGATAACCTTGCGGCAAATCAGCATAAAAATAATTCTTGCGAGCAAATTCCGAATACTTGTTGATTTTGGCATTCAAACCCAAACCAGTCTTAATGGCCTGCCGTACACATTGTTCATTTAAGGTTGGTAACATACCGGGCATTCCGGCATCAACAAACGACACATTTTCATTGGCATCAGAACCATAATGTGTTGACCCGCCGGAAAACATTTTGGATTTTGAAATAATCTGGCAATGGATTTCCAAACCGCAAATGACTTCCCAGTCACCTGTTTTACCGTTAATAATCATTCCGCTCATTATTTCACACTCCTAAAATTAACATCTTTTTCCAAAGCAGAAGCCGCTTTGAAAATACTGGCTTCATCAAAAGCTTTGCCCACCAACTGCATACCAAGAGGCAAACCGCTTTGCGACAAACCAATCGGCAAACTCATCGCCGGCAATCCCGCTAAAGAAACCGAGACGGTGAAAATATCGTTTAACCACATTGTCAACGGATTTTCTTGCATAGATTTATCTCCAATCGGAAAAGCCGGTGTCGGTGCTGTCGGCGTCAAAATCAAATCACATTTTTCAAACGCCTTTAAGAAATCCTCCCGAATGAGCCGACGAACTTTCTGTGCCTTGACATAATAAGCGTCATAATATCCGGCAGACAAAACATATGTTCCCATCATGATACGACGCTTGACTTCCTTACCAAAACCGGCCGTACGCGAATTAATATACATATCATCCAAATGTTGTCCGTCAACACGGTTACCAAAACGCAAACCATCATAACGCGCCAAATTAGAAGAAGCTTCCGCCGGAGCAATAATATAATATGTCGCCAAAGCATATTGTGTATGCGGCAAAGAAACATCCACGATTTCGGCACCGCGAGCTTTCAACATTTCGGCAGCCTTGTCCCAATAAGCAGCAACCTCAGAATTCAAACCGTCAACCCGATATTCTTTAGGAATACCGATTTTCATACATTTAATATCCTGTCCTAAAAACTTTTCAAAATCAGGAACCTCAACCTGAGCAGATGTCGCATCACGTTTATCATAACCGGCCATTGTTTTAAGCATAATCGCGCAATCTCGAACATCTTTGGCAATCGGTCCTGCCTGATCCAATGATGATGCAAAAGCAATAATACCATAACGAGAACAACGACCATACGTCGGTTTAATTCCGGTCACGCCGCAATAAGCTGATGGCTGACGGATTGATCCGCCGGTGTCAGTTCCCGTTGCACCGGCACACATATCTGCAGCAACTGCGGCCGCCGAACCACCGGATGACCCGCCGGAAACCAAAGGAACATCCTTGCTCCACGGATTAACCACCGGTCCAAAAGCCGATGTTTCATTACTGCCGCCCATTGCAAATTCATCAAGATTAAGCTTGCCCAAAAAATTTGCTCCTGCATCTAACAACTTTCCGGTAACCGTTGATTCATAAGGCGGCACAAAATTCTTTAAAATATTGGAACAAGCCGTTGTTGCCATACCTTTGGTACAAAACAAATCCTTAATTCCCAAAGGAATACCTTCAAGTTCACCGGCCTCACCCTTGTTTATTTTTTCCTGACTGACACGTGCGCGCTCCAAAGCTTGTTCCGGCGCCTCACAGACAAAAGCATTGAGTTTACGGCACTCATCCATCTTTTTGACATAGGCTTCTGTTAACTCAACGGCAGTAAAGTCTTTATTTTTCAGCCCGTTTTTGGCTTCGCAAATTGTTAATTTTGTTAACTCTGTCATTATACTATCTTTCATACATACCTAAAATCACCGAAAATTTGAAAGGCATCGGCAAAATTTTGCCCCAAACACCCTATTCTACAACCTTCGGTACCGCAAAATACCCATATTCTTTCATCGGTGCATTAGCTAAAACAGCCTCGGACTGATTACCTTCAGTCACTTCATCAACACGCAACGACAAACAATTTTCATTAACGGAAATCAACGGCTCAACATTATCGGTATTAACTTCCTTAAGTTGTTCCACCCAATCCAAAATTTTATTAAACTCATCTTCTGTCGCCTGAATCTTATCGTTTTCAATCTTCAGTCGCGACAAAAACGCTATCCTTTTTACTGTTTCCGTATCTATAGCCATCGCTTTTTCCTTACTAATCATTAAATTTTATTGGCGGCAAAACCGCATCATATTGCCATCTTTTTAAAATAGAAAGCTTTTCCGTGTCAATCCCTAATTGTTTGACCAGCACCAAAGATGAAAACATAGGAGCAGAAGACAATACTTCATTCAACTTCTCTTGCAATGTTTTCGGTTTGGGATAAAAAACCAGACCAAACTTAGCATCTTCTTCAATTTCAGACAATTTTTTTGCTTCAATAACAGCATCATCCAAGCCACCGATTTTATCAATCAACCCGTTTTCCGCAGCTTCTCTTCCGAGCCAGATACGTCCTCTTGCCAACTTGTCCAATTGCTTCAAATCAATATTTCTGGCTTTAGAAACTTTTAAAGTAAAATCTTTATATATGCGGTCTAAAGACTTGTTAAATATCGACGTTTGTCTTTTGCTAAATTTAAAATTCGGACTAACCGAATTAGCCGTATCAGAAATACCTATGCTACTCCAATTCACACCGACCTTGTTCCACAAATCAGCAAAAACCATTTTACCGCCCAACACACCGATAGAACCGGTAAGAGTCGCCCCTTCCGCAAAAATCTTATCTCCTGCCAAAGCAACAAAATAACCGCCGGAAGCCGCATAATCCCCCATAGAAACCACCAAAGGCAAAGAACGTTCTTTTTTCAAGCGATTAAGCGCATACCAAATCTCATTAGCTGCCGTATAACTTCCTCCCGGAGAATTGATACGCACGACCAAAGCTTTAATATCCTTGTCTTTTTCAATCTCTTTAATCTGCTTCAAAACAGTTTGCGAACCGACAACGGCCTCTCCTTGCAAAGAACTATCCGCACTCAAACCTTGATTAATTGTCCCTTCCAAAACCAAAACCGCAATCCTTGGCTTGGCTGTATTAAAATAACATACTGCGGCATAATCCCTAAGAGAAAGCACCTCCGCATCATATTCTTTTTCCAATGCGGCAATCCAGTCACTTTCATAAACAATCTCGTCAATCAACCCTTTTTCTTTGGCATATTCGGCAGAAAACGGAGCTTCGTTCATCATAGTTTCCAACTCTTTCCACTCAACACCGCGTTCTTTTATTACCATCGCCAAAAGTTCTCCGCTAAGGTAAGAGACCATACGATGCAAGTTCTCTTTATAGGTCTTGGAAATCTTCTTATCCGTCAATGACGCCATTGCATTCTTATATTCATAACGACTGAAAAACTCAGGTGTCACCCCTATTTTGTTCAACAAACCTCGAACAAACGGAACCTCAACGCTGACACCGGTTAATCCGACTTCCGCGTTTGGTTGCATGGAAATCTTATCAAACGCTGTTGCCATATAATATTCCTTTGTTCCACCGCCATAAGCACCAAAACCGGTTGAATATATGTATGTCTTTTTCCCATTCTGGCGGATCAACTTAATGGTGCGATAAAGCTCCTGAGCCTGCGCCAATCCCAAACCGGAAACATTAACTTTGGCAACAATAGCCTTGACAGCATCATCTCTGCCAGCGACTTGCAAAGCCGCAAGCAAATCGGCAAAAGACAAAGAGTTACCCTCAGAAACCTCAGTCAACAGATTATCTTTTCGAACCTCAGCAAAGGAATTATCCAAATCAAGCATCAACAAAGCCCGATCCGGTATCGTAACGGCAGATACATCCGACCGCAACAATCCTAAAACGACCAGCAATAACAAAATAAACAAGATACCGAAAATCGCAAAAGCATAGATAACAGACTTAAGTAAAATCTTGGCTGAAACAACCTTCATTTTACTATATCCGCCAGACGGAAACGGCGTTTTAGGCTCAGACATTTAACTCCCCCTTAATCTCACATGATTGCAATTTTAATAAATTTGCTGATTTTCTCAATGCTTAATTGATTTTTCCACTATAAAAAAATCTCCTGCTTTGTGCAGGAGATTTTCTTCAATCAACAGCGAAAAGCTTATTCGCAGAGCATTTTGCCTGTTTCAACGGCAGTATCCAGATTAAGCATCCCTTGAATATGATAGCCGCAATCAACGTGAATAACTTCACCGCTGACACCGGCTCCGCAAGGGGACAGCAAACTCATAACCATCATGCCGACTTCATCTTGAGTGACATTGCGACGTAACGGCGTATTTAATTCGTTCCAGTGCAAAATCTTACGAAAATCACCAATACCGGAAGCGGCCAAAGTCTTAATCGGACCGGCAGAAACAGCGTTGACGCGAACACCTTGTTTACCCATATCCATAGCGGCATAACGAACAGAAGCTTCCAACGCAGCCTTAGCAACACCCATGATATTGTAGTTTGGCAAAACTCTTTCAGATCCCATGTAAGTCAAGGTAACAATGGCCCCCCCCTCATTCATAATCGGAGAAGCGTATTTACAAGCTTCCAAGAATGAGAAGCAAGAAATTTCCATGGTCATTTTGAAGTTATCACGAGTTGTGTCGATTGTACGACCTTTCAATTGATTCTTATCAGAAAAAGCAATCGCATGAACAACAAAGTCAATTTTGCCCCATTTTTCACCCAACTCTTTAAAACAAGCCTCAACACTTGCGGAGTCGGAAACATCACATTTAATCAACAAAGGCTCTTTATCCAACTGAGCGGCCAAAGGCTGAACTCTTTTTTCCAGCGCTTCATTCTGATAAGAAATTGCAATCTGAGCACCCTGTGCATTCAAAGCCTGAGCGATACCCCACGCAATTGACTTATCATTGGCCAAGCCCATAATCAGGCCTTTTTTACCAGCCATCAAAGCTGTCGTTTCCGTCATAACGTTTTCCTTTTTTCAAAATTAACAGTTAAAATTAAAACTCTTGAATTCTACCCAGACTTCTATAAAATTTAAGCAATTTTGTAAACATTTTTTTTCAAAGGTGTCAAATGTATCTGAAAAATCACACACAAACCGTGGGATTGTGGCTGTTGAAAAAAACAGTCATCTGCAAAAAGTTCTTAAAATTTTTACTACAGCGCATTGAAAGCGGCACTATTTTTCGTGTTGCCGCTGCCCTGAGCTACACGTCATTAATCGCCGTTGTTCCGGTTATTGCCATCGGACTGGCCATTTTCTCTGCCTTTCCGGTATTCAGCAACGCCAAGGAACAATTGCAGGAAATCGTTTTGCAAAACTTTGTTCCCAATATTGAACAGGAAATCACCCAATATTTCAGCGAATTCATTAATGCCACGGCACAATTGACCACCATCGGCGTTATCGGTATCGCCATCACCGCAATTTTGATGCTGTCAACAATCGAAAACAGCCTAAACTTTATTTTCAAAGTTTATAAACCGCGCAATATCAAAACCAAAATCACCTTGTATTGGACCGTCATCACATTAGGTCCGTTACTGATAGGTGTTGCAATGTCTATGCGTGGATACCTGTACGCTCTGCAACAATTTATGCCGGAAGATATTGTTAACTCCGGTTTTTATATCGGAACATTGCTTCCGTCTTTCTTTACAACCCTATCTTTGGTTTTGCTTTATGTTTTGGTTCCCAACAAAAAAGTTCGCGTTATCCATGCCTTTATCGGTGCAGCAATTGCGGTCTTTATGTTCTACCTGTTGCGCAAATTCTTCGGACAAATCATCTCTGCCAGTGCTACTTATAAAACCCTTTATGGCGCTATGGCAACGTTACCAATACTTTTGGTGTGGATCTATTGCTCATGGATCGTCGTCTTGTTTGGTGCGGTCATGACAGCTTCTCTTGATGAATTTCGCAATCCGACATCCGGTGGCGTCATTGTCAAAACCTACCCTTCTCGTTACAAAAACAACAAAAATAAACATCGTGAAAAAAAGTTCTTGCCAAAAGAACAAAAATAGAACATAGTATCGATATAAAGATTCGTAATTACAATTATAATTTATAAAAGGACCAAACAGAATGGATAAAGATAAAGCACTTGACGCGGCCTTAAGTCAAATTGAAAAAGCATTTGGCAAAGGTTCTATCATGCGTATGGGACAGGATAATGCCCATATTGATATTGAAGGCATCTCCACCGGTTCACTCGGACTGGATATGGCTTTGGGTATCGGCGGTATGCCTCGCGGCCGTATTGTCGAAATTTACGGTCCGGAAAGTTCCGGTAAAACCACTCTGGCTCTGAGCGTCATTGCTCAAGCTCAGAAAAAAGGCGGCACCTGTGCTTTTATTGATGCCGAACACGCTCTTGATCCATCCTATGCAAAGAAAATCGGCGTTGATATTGAAAACCTGCTGATTTCCCAACCGGATGCCGGAGAACAAGCTTTGGAAATCACCGATACCTTGGTTCGCTCCGGCGCGATTGACGTTCTGGTCGTTGACTCAGTTGCCGCTCTGGTTCCTAAGGCTGAATTAGAAGGCGAAATGGGAGATTCTCACATGGGGTTACAGGCAAGACTGATGAGTCAGGCTCTGCGCAAGTTGACCTCAACGGTTGCCCGTTCCAATACATTAATTATCTTCATCAACCAAATCCGTATGAAAATCGGTGTTATGTTCGGCAATCCGGAAACCACTACCGGTGGTAACGCACTCAAATTCTATGCTTCCGTCCGTATTGATATCCGTAGCATCGGCAAAATCAAAGACAAGGAAGATATTATCGGTAGTCAGACCAGAGTCAAAATTGTTAAAAACAAAGTTGCTCCTCCGTTCAAAGTTATTGATTTTGACATCATGTATGGTGAAGGTATCTCCAAAACCGGTGAATTGATTGACTTGGGCGTTAAAGCCGGTGTTATTGAAAAATCCGGTTCATGGTTTGCCTACAACGGCGACAAACTCGGCCAAGGACGAGAAAACGCCAAGCTGTTCCTCCGAGATAATCCCTCGGTAGCCTTAGAAATCGAAAATAAAATCAAGGCTGATGCAGGTCATCTCAGTACCGAGATGATTGGGGACAGTTCTCCTGTTGAAGAAGACTAAAAATCAAAGGCTTCCTTAAATGGAAGCCTTTTTTATTGACAGTTGCAATATCAAATATATACTCCCGATAACTAAATAATTATTAACTAACTCATACAATCATGGAAAATTATTCTTTAACTGCAGTTATCTGCTACGGTATTTCAATGATCTGCCTTATCATTTATCTCAGCCATTGGAAGCCGCAATTTAGTAGGCGTGTAAGACTGGTTATGCTTTTGTCCGGTATCGCCGCTTTCGTTTTTGGAGCCTTAGACATTTCTCAAAACTTAAATTGCGCACCGGTAATAAAAATTTTACCCTCTGCTTTTTTAAGCTTGATAAATACTCTCATCAGCATGTTTCTCTGCAAGATTATTCTTTCTCCCAAAAACACTTTCACGAAAAACATCTTAGGCAACGGCTGGAAACCTTGGCAAAATGTCCTAATGAACAGCGGTATTCTGCTTATTTGGATAACAGCTTTAACAATACTAAGCGCACGCCTAGATTTTAGTATGTATATACCGTCTCTGGCAATAGTAATAACGTTCTTAGCCGTCTTTGCTCTTTTTATAATTTTTATTATCGTGATAAAACCAACCCGTTTCATCTTGCGAAAAGTTTTTTCATTTTGCAGATGGATTTTCAAGAAATAAAAAAAACACCCTCTTTGACAGAGGGTGTTTTTTTTCACTTTATAATATAACTCTTTTCACATCATCAACAATCTGCGGAACGGTCAGTCTGTATCGCTGATATAACTCAGCCAATGGAACACGATCTGTAAATTCCTTACGAGCGCCATAGCACAAAACCTTCATATCGTCGGCGCCGTAAAAACGTGCTATTTTCTCGCCAAAACCACCGTTTAACACCCCGTTCTCAAGTGTCACCACAAGTTTGTGATTAGCTTTCAAATCATTCAAAAGTTTTCCGTCCAAACCGCTGACATAACGTGGATTTATCAAGGTCGCATCAATCCCCTGCTCTTTTAGTTGAGCAACAACCTCTTCACCCAGTCCGAAGAAACTGCCCAAAGCCAAAACAGCAACATCTTTCCCTTGACGAACAACCTGATACTTATTCAGTTCACCATAATCCTGAGCAACCGGTGCAACAGCGGCATTCACTTGTTGCGGCACACGAATAATCACCGGATGCGATTGTTGTTCAATCCCCCATTCCAACATTGCCAAATACTCATCTTTGTTGGTCGGAGCCAAATAAACAATATTCGGAATATTTGAAGCCATAGCAATATCAAAACATCCCAAATGTGTCACATCCATACTTGAGATAGCACCGGCATAAACCAAAATAACCGCGGGATTGTTGTTAATGGCTAAGTCCTGTGAAAGCTGATCATACGTTCTCTGCAGAAAAGAGCTCCAAACACAAAAAACTGGTTTACAACCGCCTTTTGCCAAAGCCGACGACATCGCCACGGCATGTTCTTCGGCAATACCGACATCAACCAAATTTTTGCCCAGCTCCTTGCGGCGCTCCGGTGTCATTCCGAACGCACCGGGAGTTCCCGCTGTCAAAACAACGACATCCTTATCTTTTTTAATTTTATCATTCAAAAAATTATAAGTAATATCGTTATAGTTTTCACCGTACATATCAATCGTCGCTTCACCGCTTTCCAAATCAAAAGGAACATTCCAGTGCCATTTTTCCTGATTTTCCTCGGCATATTTATAGCCTTTGCCTTTCAGCGTGTGCATATGAATAACCACCGGCTTATTAGTGTCCTTAACTTTTTGCAAAACATCAATCATTTGAGAGATGGAGTTACCGTCAGCCACATAATGATAATCAAATCCCAACGCCTTGAACATATTGCATTCTGCTTGTCCATCAGTCTCTCTCAGCAACCGCAAGTTCGTATACAAACCACCCTGATTTTCGGCAATAGACATCTCATTGTCATTAACGATAATAATGATATTGCTACCTAAAACCGCCGCATTGCTAAAACCTTCCAAAGCCTCACCGCCGGAAATAGAACCATCACCGATAAGCGCAATCACATTATGTTTTTCGCCTTTCAAATCACGTGCTTTGGCCAAACCACAAGCCAAACTGATGGAGGTTGACGTATGCCCGATTTTGAAAAAATCGTGTTCGCTTTCATCCTGATTGGTATAACCGGAGATTTTTGCCATTCCCTCATCTGTCAGAAAACCATCACGCCGACCGGTCAAAATTTTGTGCGGATAGCATTGATGTGACACGTCATAAACAATCTTATCTTTCGGCGTGTCAAAAACATAATGCAACGCAATTGTCGCTTCGACAACTCCCAAATTCGGCCCAACATGTCCGCCGATTTTACTGTCACGATTCAAAATAGCCGTACGAATTTCATCCGCCGCAAGCTTCATTTCCTGTTCAGAAAGCTTTTTAACATCTTCCGGTGAATTAATATGTTCCAAATACGTCAATTTTCCCTCCGTTAAAATATGATTCATATATTTCGAACCTATCATAAATTTTAGAGTTAACTCCAAGTCAAGAGTTTTTATTGACAATGTGGACGTTTTTAAGTATCGTCATTCAAAAAAGGGGAAAAACATGGGATATTCTATCGGCGAAGTTGCCAAAAAAACTGGTTTGACCACACATACATTGCGTTATTACGAAAAAGAAGGCTTGCTTCCGTTTGTTCACAAAAGCGGTTCCGGTCTTCGCGTCTTTAGTGATAATGACCTCGGCTGGCTGGCGATGATCGAATGCCTGAAAGACACCGGCATGCCGCTCAAAGGCATCAAACAATATATCGACTGGTTTTCAGCCGGAGATGCCACCCTGCCCCAACGTCTGGAAATGTTCCAAAAACACAAAGCCAAAATTCAGGAACAAATCAAACAATATCAAAATCACCTCAAAAAAATTGATTTCAAAATCAAACTTTATAAAAAAGCTGTTGAGCTAGGCAACCTCAATCTCGCAATGCAAGATGAAGAAATCGAAGCTCAACGCCAAAAAATATACAAATAACCCTACGCCATTTTGATATCGTTTTCTTTGAATGCAAGAGCTGTTTTCTCTCGCAAATCGTTGCCTATGCTACCACGGCTGAAAACATTTCCCGTAAAACACGTCAGCGTAAATTCCATACTGACGGCACTGAGCGCGCTACACGCTACTGATGGTGCCGGTCGCGTCAAGACCTCAGGATTTGACGCCGCAATCCCTTTCAAAATATCCTTAACTTTGGTAATGTCGTTACTGTAATCAACAGTCACTTTCATTACAATACGACCTAATCTTCCGGCATAAGTATAGTTCACCACACTCTTTGATAAAATATCCGAGTTCGGAATAATGATTGTTGACTTCTCCGCCGTTTCCAACTCTGTCGAACGGACATTAATCTGCTTAACCACACCTTCATAACCGTTAATAATGACCCAGTCACCGATTTTTATCGGCCGCGCCCACAAAATCGTCAAACCGGCCGCCAAGTTGCTGACCATATTTTGCAAACCCAAACCGACACCAAAAGACAATGCACCGGCAATCAGCGCAATACTGCTCAAACTGCCGCCCATTACCGCAATCGCCAAAATACCGGAAATGATAAACCCTAAGAAATTGATGGATGAAACCACGGAGTTGCGCAATCCTTCATCCATTTCAATTTTACTAAGCTTACCGTCACGAAAACTATTTTTCAGCATTTTGAACAAAGAAAGCATAACAAAGAAGCTGACCACCCCAAGCAAAATCGAGGTAATCGAAATATGCATTCCCCCGACATTAAAGCCGATAAGCACACTTTTAATTCGTGCCAGCATTAAATCTACAGAAACACCCCACAATGCCAACAGAGCAAAAATCCCAACCGTCCACATAACCGGCGTCAGCAACAACCCAAACCAAAACTCGGTCTTCACCAACTTACGACGATTAATCCGCAAGGTGCGCACCCAAAATTTCAGCAATAACAAACGATGTAAAATACCGCGCAACAACTGATCAATCATATAAACAACACCGATAACCACAACCGAAGCAATAATACGATTGATAATAAATTCTGACAAACGGATATAACCAAACAACGACAAAACAAAAGCCGCAATCACCACCACAGACAATAACAAACTGATTTTGGAAGACGTACTTAATCCGGTAATCTGTTCATCAGATGACATTTCTTCATCTGACAATGTCTTACTGTCATACAGAGCTTTTCGCGCCACCCAGATAATGCAGAAAGCTTTGACCGCGTTGGCAAAAATCTTTAATGAATAAACGATTGAAGCATCATATTCCATCTGATTGGCCAAACTTTGAAAAAATGACACAATACAAATAGCCGCCGCCGAAAAAATCAATGAAGAACTGATCGCCTTTGCTCGTTCATCAGACATTTCAACCAAACGCCATTTACAACAATCCGCAACAAACACAGCTTTAACCGCCGCCTTTATCAAATAGTATCCCAGCAAATAAAAAGCCGCCGTATTCAAAAGCAAGCCAAATGCGCCCTTATTGAACAACTCATTATGCCGCAACCAAATTAAAAAAGCACCGATAACGGCCGCCGGAATCAAACCGCGCGCGGCAAACATAATCAACCCCATCTTTGTTTTCTGAGAATAATCAGGACGCTCAATCGGTGTGTTATAATAACCGAAACGCCGCTTAATATATCGACCGAGGAAAAATGCCGCTAATGAAGCCGCCAACATACTCAAGACAATCAAAGCCAAATCGCTATCAACAGCCTCCTGTCTGTCTGCGGGCAATTCCTTATACCAACTAACCGGAGAAGCCGCCAGCTTAAATACAAAACCGGCAAAATTAGTCAAAGAATGCCAGAACTCCTGCGGATGAAAAATTGAACTCTGTTTAACAAGAATATTATTCAATAACTGCCGATTACGGATTTTCAAAATCAGCGCATTAATTTCTTCAATTTTAGCCGACAACAAATCTGTTTTGGCAATCTGCGATTTCAAAGTATCGGCGGCTTGCACAAACTCTTTGCGCTGTTTTGACAACTCAGCCGGTTCTTTTGCGCCGGCTTCAGGAGCCATACCCAAAGCATCAAGCTTTCTTTGCAACACTCCCAACTCACCATTATAAGATTGTTTGGCTTTTTGCAACCGTCCATGCATCTCCGTCAAATCGCGCAGAAAATCAGATATTTCCCCCTTGGTGCTTTTGCCGGAGTTTAACTTTGCTGTCATCTGTGTGAGCTGTTTGTCGGCCTGTGTCAGATTGATCAAATCATCACCATCCGCAACCGGAGCCACAGTCTGCGCCTGCACTGCAAAAGAACAGAAAAAAACAAAAAACAGTCCCATAATAAATTTTTTCATCAAACTCTCCTCAAGTAATTTATTTTAATATGGGAACGAAGCTCAAATAATCAAGTTTATAACTTGACAACCCAAACAGAAAAGCTAATCTAGCCTCAACAAAGGAAATACAATGACAGAATATGAACAACTCTCCGCAAAAAACAGTCAAAAAGCATTAGAGATTATTGAAACACTCCGGTTAAAACCAATCTGGCGCGCAGCAAACGCCGAAATCAACTTGGTCGGTTCTCTGCAAATCGGCGTTATGGCCAAACACCGCGATATTGATTTTCATATCTACACCCAAGAACTCAATGTTCAAAAAAGTTTTGCGGCTATTGCAGAAATTTGTGCTCACCCGCAGATAAAAAAATGCGACTTCACTAACTTGAGTGCAACAGAAGAAGCTTGCTTTGAATGGCATTTATGGTACGAGGATGAAAATCAAGACTTGTGGCAAATCGACTTAATCCAAATCAAAAAAGGAACAACATTCGACGGCTATTTTGAAAATGTTGCCACCACAATCAAACAAACAATGACACAGGAACAGCGCCGTACAATTCTAAAACTGAAATTCACCACGCCGGATGATATAAAAATTTCCGGCATTGAATACTACAAAGCCGTTATTCAGGATAATATATCAGACCTTCCATCCTTGCTCGAATGGCGCAAGAAAAACAACTTCGAAGGCATTATAGAATGGTAGAAACAGGAGATAAAAGATGAACGTTATCGGAGAACTCTTAGGCTATATCGCCGGCATTTGCATTGCCGTGTGCTTTTTGCCGCAAACAATCCAAACCATCCGTAGCAAAAACGTGGCCGGCTTGTCCCTTTGTAGCTATGTCATCTACAGCATCGGAATTCTGTGCTGGATGTTATACGGCATTTATCTGCATTCTTTCCAGATGATTTTATTCAATGCCATTTCTTTGTTCTTTGGCGTCATAATCCTTTATATGATTATAAAGCACAAAAAATAACCCAGCTTCCATCACAAACTTTAAGTGGAATTTTTACCAAAAATAATAGCGCAAACCGACAGAAAATTCCTTATAATTTTTAACGGCGTCCAAATCGGTTATCCCATAGCGAAACATTCCTCTGACACCAAGATTATCCGTCAGATTAAACTGTCCGCCGATACCAAAACGCAAACCATCACCTTCTTCTGTATCATGCGCGGAGGTCGTTGTTCCGCCCAAGGTCAGCACGCTTTTTGTTTCTGCCTGATAACGCACATAACCGATAGAAGTCAGCACCTCAACTTTACCCAAATTTATAATATCTTTGACAACATCAACACCATAAGTTTTAAGCTCAAGACTATTTTTAAAAGATGCGCCGTCATAACCGCCATCAGTATTTTTATCTTTATTTTGCGACTGCTGATAAAAACCTTCCAGCGCAAACGAATTCGTCAGACGAATACCGGCAGACACACCGAATGAATTAAAACTGTCTGCATACTTACCTTCTTTATTTTTGTTTTTATAATCAGTATTGACATGCACATAATCAGCTCCGACATATGGAGACAACATTCCGGCATTTGCATTGGCAGTCATCAAACAAGCCACACCGGCCAATAACAAAGTTTTTTTCATATCGACATCTCTCGCAAAAATTAATCACTGCGTTACAGCATAATGTTCAGTCGTTAAAAAAAGATAAACGAAAGTATAGGATAACAAAAAACCTCTTGACCTAGAGTACACTCTAAATGATACAATAAAAAAATCGGAGGGTACGACGATGAAAAAACAAACATTTTACTACAAATTCCGCATCATTGACACCTTGTTGTTGCTCAACTTAGCTCTGATTTATATGCTCTATAAGTGCTGTCACAAAATTCCGGCCCTGCTCCATTGGCCTCAGGTTCAGGCCATCATCGCCGCTGTAATCGTATCTTCCCTGATATGGATTTATCTACACTGTTTCAAACACAAAGTTGCTGTGATTGACGGCCAAAACATTAAAATTGACCACTGTCAACCTTTGGCTTGGAAAGATATTGATTATGCCGAAGAACGTATTGTTCGCTGTTGTTTCAAAAAACGTCGTATTATCGTCCTTATCCCAAAAGACGGAATTGATTATCAATATAATTATCTGCAAAAACACAATGGTGAATTTACGCCTTTTTCAATCCCGCTGTACAACATCATCAGTAAGAAAGACGAAGAAGAAATCACAAAAATCATTTCTAAAAAAGTAAAATTAACCAGATTGAAATAACGGCAAAAAAAATCCGCCTTATGCCTTAGCATAAAGCGGATTTTTCAACTAATCATTGGTCACGGCCATCAACAAACGAGCAAATGTTTCTGTATCTCGTCGCAAAATGTCTCCTTGGCGATTCACCTGATCCCGTCCCCACTCGCCTCGAGGACAATCTTTCTGAATCCAGAAGCGATAATCTTTCGGCAGAGGAACATCCCAAGCCTTTTCACGCATTGCAGAAACTTCATTCCAAACAAAATCAAGCAACATAATCTCTTCGCGGCGCAAAAGTCTGGCTCGACACCGTTTCACCCACAGATGATAACAGTCTTCCCAAGTATAAATCACCGTCTCATGCAGAATAAAGCTGTCTGTAATGCGAATACCGAGATATTTGCAATCACGAATCATCCATTTGGCGGATTCATAACCGTCACACCAAACATAACGTAAATTGGATTTAAGTTTAGCCACATCTTCATCTGACAACGGAAACGAGATCGGCTTGGATTCTGCCAGCGGAATAATCACCTCTGGTTCACGAAACGCCGGTTCATAAATCTCTATAATCTCGTATTCAGATTTTCTCTTGTGCATTTCTGCCGGAAGAATGCAGGGCATATACTTCCTCTGCGGTTTCTGCCCTCTGGTTAATTTCAACCAAAACTTTTTTAACTTATTCATAATGATAAAAGATTAGAATTTATAATTTAAGAGTAATATATTTATGATCACTCCAATACAGCAAAATATCCACGCTTGTCAAGTTATATAAAAAAACGATTGACTTAGAGTTACCTCTAAGAATTATCTTTTATATGAACTTAACATAAGGAGAAAACTGATGAATAAATTTTTATTGTTAGGAACAATCGCATTTTCCGTTCTGGCTTTTTCAGCCTATAAAGCTCTTGCACAAAACACAAACGGAGAAACAACAATGGATACTGAAAACAAAAAAATCTTGGTTGCTTATTACTCTTACAGCGGTAATACCAAAGAAGTTGCCGAAGCCATCCACAAAAAAGTCGGCGGCGACATTTTTGAGATCAAAACAGAAGGAACTTATCCTGATGAATACCGTCCGATGACTGTTCAAGCCAAAAAAGAAATTCAGGATGGTTATCGCCCAAAACTGACAACGTCCGTTGCCGACATCAAACAATATGACATTGTTTTCTTAGGTTCCCCCAACTGGTGGGGCACCATCACACCGCAGGTCAGCAGTTTTATTGACACCTACGATTTGACCGGAAAAACTGTTGTACCGTTTATCACGCACGGTGGCGGTGGTGTTCAAAACACCATTAAGGATATGACCGCTCAATGCAAAGATTGTAATGTCACTCAAGATGGTTGGGTCGGCTACAGCAGTCGCACACTCGGCATCTCCGGCTGGCTCGAAGATCTGGGCTTCAAAAAATAAAAAGAACGAAAAAAATGCCAAAGTCAACAGACCTTGGCATTTTTTATTTTTCTAAAATCTTCGTCCGGCACCGCCGCCGCCAAAACTTCCGCCGCCGCCCAAGAAGCCGCCTCCGCCGCCCCAACCGCGACCACCACCTAAAAAGATACCTCTGCCGCCACGCGGACCTTTTCCCGACAAAATTAGATAAATCATAATTAAGGTAAAAATCAACGACCACAAATCATCAAGGCTCATGTCATCCACCACCGCCTGCCCGCCGTCAGAAATAACCGACATCACGGCCATTGCTCCGTTCAACATCGCCTGATTATAATTCGGCACTTTTTCTTTTAACGGCGGCAAAATCACATTTTGCAATATCCGTCCGCTGATACTGTCAGTCAACACATCCTCAAGACCATAACCGACCTCTATCCCCACATACCGATCTTCCGTGGCCGCCAAAATCAAAACACCGTTATCTTTGCCTTTTTGCCCCAACTGCCAGTGCCGTGCCAATTCAATACCATACTCACGCCCGTCTTTACCTCGCAAATTTTTAAGCACAGCCACCACAATTTGATTATCTTTATCTGATGACAACAACGTATTAAGTTGCGCTTTGGTCTGAGCCGACAACACCCCGGCTTCGTCAATCACCTGCCCGCTCAGCGGCGGAAAATCAACTTCCGCCGCAAAGGACAATGACCAACAAAAACAAAAGGCTATGATTGCAAAGATAATTTTTTTCATTTATCCGCACACACTAAAAAGCAACTGCGGGAGCTGTCTGCGCATTTGGCGCTGCATCAAAAGTCGGCTTAGCATGCAAACCAGAAATCATTGCCCAGATAACACCGGGGAATGTACGCACGCGTTGATTAAACACTTTAACCACGGCAATATAATCTTTTCTGGCAACTGCAATACGATTTTCCGTTCCCTCCAACTGATCCTGCAAAGCCATAAAATTTTCATTAGCCTTCAAATTCGGATATTGTTCAGAAACCGCCATCAAACGTGACAAAGCGGAACTAATTCCGGCCTGAGCATTCATATATTCCTGCATCTGCTGAGCATTTTCCAGATTAATGGAAACCTTTGTCGCATTGGCTCGCGCTTCAATCACTGCTTGTAGAGTTTCCTTCTCGTGAGCTGCATAACCTTTAACCGTTGATACCAAATTCGGAATCAAATCCATTCGGCGCTGATATTGGTTTTGCACTTGCGCCCAAGCCGCGTTCACATCTTCATCTTGTCGCACCAAACCGTTCACACCGCCAACGGCCGCTATCGCAAACCAGATTAACAAAGCGAAAATAATTCCACCGATAACTTTCATTTGTAAAATCCTTTCCATCAAAAATATAACTCTCGATAGATATATTGCGTTTTTTTTCGAATGAAAGTCCTCAAACAAAAAAACAGCCCATAAAAAGGAGCTGTTTTCATATTTCCGTAAAACATTACTTCAATTTATAATATTCCTCATCGGATACAACCTCCAGCCATTCAGTTGAACCACCTTCAACAGGAACAGAAGCCGCAATATGCGTAAACCAACTGTCTTTAGCCGCACCGTGCCAATGCTTAACGCCCTCAGGAATATTAACCACATCGCCGGCTTTAAGTTCTTGTGCCGGTTTACCCCATTCCTGATAATAACCGCGACCGGAAACCACCAATAAAATCTGTCCGCTTTTATGATGGATATGCCAATTGTTACGACATTTCGGTTCAAAGGTAACATTAGCCATATTAACACCACCATTTGTCAGCGGCTGTAAATAGCTTTTTCCGGTAAAACAGCGAGCATAAGCTTCATTATCCTGTCCAAAACCAAACAACACATTTTGAGCGCCGGTCTGAGATGCGATATCCAAAATTGCCGCCACTTGATCATCAGTCAAACCATTATATTTGCCAACATTGATATGACTGTTCAATTGACTGTCAACACCGTTAATAGAAGCCAACATCGCAATTGTTGCCAACTCTCTGGTCTGCCAATCGACATTATCACGAGCAAAAATATCGCCAAATAAATGCGCTTTCAAATATTCGTCAATAGCGGGAGCAAATTCAAAAAGCGCCCCCTGCACCAAAGCTCCGACCAACTTAGTCTGATTTTCCGTGCCATAATCAAGACTGTTTCCTTGCGGCTTGGCACTAGGGAGTTTACCTTGCTCGTCTTTATTGCCGCGTTCTTCCTCAACCTTCATCAGTGTTGACAAGGCATTCAAACTTCGGGGAAAACCACAATATGCATAAGCTTGAACCAAAATTTCCTTAAATTCATTGACAGTTACTCCGGCATCCAATCCCTCAATCAAGGCTTGACGCAAACCCGCCTGATCACCGCGAGCCGCATAAGATGCTACCGTTGCTATTGCCTTTTGCTTTGTGTTTAAGACATCATTCGCCATCGCGTTTTCTCCTAAAAACAATAAAGTCACTAATATTAAAATTTTTTTAGCATCAACAAGCTCCTATCTTATAAAATTGGTAAACTCGACGTTTTCGGCTTCCGGCGGCAAAATACCGGCTTTAGCCGCAACATCCTGACACTTCAAATAATAGGCCATATTTTTAGCCAAAATGCGCATATTTTGCATTCCCTCTTTATCTTGCTTGACTTCTTCTGCATTGGTACCGTGAACCATATTCCAGTAGCGTCCGGAAATCACTGGCATTTCGGCAATCTGAAAATATTTGTTGAGCTGGTCGATACTGAATGTTGTTCCGGCACGTCTGGCGCTGACAATTGCCGACCCTGGTTTATGTCGGAAAATATCTCGCCCCCCCATAAACGCCGAGAAAAAAGCCCTGTCTAAAAATGGCACAACAACACCGGAAGCCGAACCGTAATGTACCGGCGAACCGATAATATAACCATCAAATTCAGCGGCTTTATCAACAAACTCATTCACTTTATCTTTAACAGCACATTTGCCAAGCTTGGCACAAGCACGACAAGCCATACACGGACGGATGGCATCTGTCCCGATATAATAAATCTCAGAACCGATCCCCTCTTTCTCCAATTGATCGGCAATTTCTTTCAATGCGGTATATGTGCAACCATTTTTGTTTGGTGAACCGTTAATCAACAAAACTTTCATCAAATATCCTCCTTAATGTAAAACACATATCAAAGGTAATTCTTAGAGGTAACTCTAAGTCAAGAAATATTTTTCATTTTTCACACAACAAAACCTCTCATTAAAAAAAGGAATGACGCGTATCATTCCTTTTTAATGGTGGGCCCTGATGGACTCGAACCAACGACCAGACCGTTATGAGCGGCCGGCTCTAACCAACTGAGCTAAGGGCCCGAAAACTAACCGACATTGCACTAACACAGAGCACAACATCAGTCAAACACCACGAAACTAAGGCAAATCTTTTCTCTCGTCAAGAAAAAATTACAACAAATGCTCAACTGTCTTATGACCTGTTTCAAAATCTTTCACCAAAAACGTTGTTACCTCCGCCTTTGAATATTTTTGAAACAACAAACCATGCCCCAAACACAAGCCCACATTGATATTAAAATCCGTTTCCTTTTCATTCAGATACGCCGCCTGAGAAATAGGATCACAACTCGATCCCGACATATCCGGATTGATATCACAAGCATTCAACCCGCTTTCTTTGCAGTTTACGCAAAACACCTCAAAACCGACCGCTCGCAATTTTTCCGCCAGCTTATCTGCCAAAGGCTGAACACCTTTACAATTAGCAATTCCCAATTTTTTATAACCTGCCAGCTTTGCAAATTCTATCAACTCCTGCAAACGCGACTTGCGTTTAGCATTTGCCGCCCTTACCATAACCTCTTTATCCTGCGAATTATAACTACATTTTTCCAACATTATTCATCCTTTCCGACAATACCTGAAACCAAATTTTTCAATGTTTCAAAATCTTTTTCATAACAAACGACATGCATCTTCTTCACCTGACATTTTTCGCCAAAAAACGCTGGAGAAAAAACGTCCATTTCCTGCTTGGTATCATAATCATAAAACCCCATACCCAGCACCTTACAAATCGCCATACCTCCGGCAATATCCCACAAATTTGCCTGCATAAAAGCCCCCTTAACCCGTCCGATAGCCAAATAGAGGCAATAAATAACCGCCGAAAAATAATCCTGTATAATTAGTCGTCCGTTAAAATGATTCGGCTTTAAGCGAACCCGCCATGCATGCGCCATCACAACTCGAGAAAAATTCTCCCGATTTTTAGATATCTCCTCAGTTCTGCCGTTATATTCAAAAAACACCTGCTCACCATCGGTATAAACAAGTTCTCCTGTGACAGGAGCATACAAAAAACCTAGCCATGGACGACCATGTTTCATCACACCGACAGTAATACCATACATCGGCAAATCGGCGGCATAATTGACTGTTCCGTCAATCGGATCGATCACAAACTGATAATCCGTCTTAGCAACCAAATCAAAAACATCGCCATTCAGATCCGCAATGCTTTCTTCATCAATAATCATATAATTCAAATCACCGAAATGATTTTCAATAAATTGTTTAAACTTCTTGCTAATAGCCGTATCAACCTCAGTAACAATCCCTCTTGTTGCATCATCCCCTGCCTTAAACGACAAACTGTGTAACGACGCCCCTCTTTTTTCAACGGAATACTGCCCGACATCAAGAATAAATTGCTTTAATTTCTCAATCATAACACACCTCTTTAACACAATAAGGCTGTTATACCCCAAAATAAAAAACACTCAAGCCTTTTAAAAGCCTGAGTGTTCTAATGTTAAAGTTTTTCCAGTTCATGCCAAGCTTTTTCATGAGCTTCAGACAAACGCATGGTCGTTGCTTCGTCAAAAATACGATAGCTGTACATATAACGAAGAAACTCCTTCATGACGATAACTCCCTTGGCGTAGTGAATGGGATTGCTTTGCAAGCGTTCAATATACGCCATCACCACCTCCTCCTTTGGAACATAGAAACGAAACTTGTTCATAAAGTCGAAATGTAGAGAGTGATATTCATGCCGAACAGTTTGCCTGCGCAACAGTTCTTCCTGATTTGGCGGAAGCGTTTCCTTCTGCAACTGAGCAGCCAGATAACGGCGAACATACCAATGATGCCAGACAGCAAAAAGCTTCAACACTTGCGGAAAGGAAATATCATCCAACTTTGCCAAGTCGGCAAACAACTCATCCGAAGCACAGTAAACACTGCTGAGATGGGCCTTGATTAAAATAATTTCAGCATCCATAACAATTATATTAAAAATTAAGATTATTACCTTTTTAGTAACATGTTTTTACCCAATACGCAACACCAAAATACATATTGACAAAATTAAACAAAACGATATACTGCTTCAAAATTCTTAAGTATTAACATTATTATTAACCATCAGAGGGAACGGGACGTATATAAGGATACCCCCTCTTTAAACAAACCCAGATTTGCTATGGCAAAAATTGAAATAAACACCAACGACGTCAAAGCTCAGATCAACGACCTGAAGCTGTATCGCAGCGGTTGGGCCAACGATATCCGTGAAGGCTGGACAGAAGGAAGCTCCGAAGCAAAAGATCTTCTCTTCGATCTTTACCAAATTTCCGGTTGCATCATCCTTGCTTTGCAAGATGTTCTTAACGGACACTACCGTGACAAACTGACCATGATCCTCGTCAAACGCAAATTATCCAACCTCACCCATTCCCAAACTTATCATCGGTTTGATAAAATGGGCGAAGCCGGAATTTGTTCCGTCATTTCAACAGGCACCAAACATCCCATCCGCGTGATGACAGAATGTCTGAAAATACTGACCGACTGATTCCGCCACAAAAAAATGCCGCATTTCTTAATGCGGCATTTTTTATTATTGATCCAAGAAAGAACGTAACTTGCGCGACCGGCTCGGATGTTTAAGCTTACGCAACGCCTTTGCCTCAATCTGACGAATACGTTCACGCGTCACATTAAACTGTTGCCCGACTTCTTCCAAAGTATGGTCTGTGTTCATACCGATACCGAAACGCATACGCAACACACGTTCTTCACGTGGTGTTAAAGACGCCAAAATACGTGTGCAAGTTTCTTTCAAGTTGGAGTGAATTGCAGAATCCAGCGGCTGTAAAGCACTCTCATCTGCAATAAAATCACCCAAAGAAGAATCTTCTTCATCACCGACCGGCGCTTCCAAAGAAACCGGTTCTTTAGCGATTTTCATAACCTTACGAACTTTTTCCAAAGGCATAGATAAACGTTTTGCCAATTCTTCCGGCACTGGCTCACGTCCCATTTCCGCCAACATCTGACGAGATGTACGAACCAACTTATTAATTGTCTCAATCATATGAACAGGAATACGAATGGTTCTGGCCTGATCTGCGATTGAACGAGTAATCGCCTGACGTATCCACCATGTAGCATAAGTTGAAAACTTATAACCGCGACGATACTCAAACTTATCAACGGCTTTCATCAAACCAATATTACCTTCCTGAATCAAATCAAGGAACTGCAAACCACGGTTTGTGTATTTTTTGGCAATAGAAATAACCAAACGCAAGTTAGCCTCAATCATTTCTTTTTTTGCTCGTTCTGCTTCGCGTTCACCTTTTTTGATTGTATCAACCATACGGCGATATTCGCTAATCGGCAACCCGCATTCCTGAGCCATCTGTGCCACAGAATCACGCAACTCGGTAATTTCCAAGCCGTACTTTTCAACAAACATTTGCCAATGCTTGTCTTTTTTATGAGAAACATTCTCCAACCAGTTGGGATCCAACTCTGACTTCTGATAAACGTCAAGAAAATCCTCACGCTTAATTTTGCAAGACATCGCATAACGCAACAACTTGCCTTCCAATCCCATTAAACGTTTGTTTAAGCCGTTCAACTGCTCAACCAATTGTTCAACACGGGTCGCATTCAGGTGAATAGAGCTCATAAGCTCAACCAATTCTTTCTTGACCTGCAAATATTTCTTTTCAACAGCAGATGTCACGCTCTTGCCTGCAATAATAGCCGCCACACGTTGATTTTGAATTTTCTTCAAATCATCATAATAGCTGGAAATTTTATCCAAAATCTCCAATACAGGTTCTTTGAGCGCCTCTTCCATTGCCGAAACGGAAGCTGATGTCCGATTACCGTTGCCATCCAAATCATCATCTTCATGACCGCCGGTTTCGCTATCTTCTTCAGAAGACATTTCATCTGCGGCATCATCCTCTTCTTCCGGCTCGTCATCCACAGCACTGTCAAGCTCAATATCGTCTTCCAAATCGTCATCAATATCGTCAAGGCTTTCTTTTTTGGCCAATTCCTCAGCCACCTTGTCCAAATCTTCACTATCGGAAGCATCTTCATCTTCATAAGCCATCGCATCGGCATCATCGCCATACATCATTTCCAAATCAACGATGTCACGCAACTGCATTGTCCCTTCCATCAATTCGTCACGCCAACCGGCAATGGCTTTAATGGTCATCGGACTTTCGCACAAACCGTCAATCATTACGGTTTTTCCGGCTTCAATACGTTTAGCAATTGCAATTTCGCCCTCGCGAGACAACAACTCAACAGTACCCATCTCTTTCAGATACATTCTGACAGGATCATCATTGCGTCCCAGTTCTTTTTCATCAAAATTGCCGCCTTCATCATCGTCATCATCAAGACTGTCGTCCTCAACAACGTCAGGCTCAAAACTGTCCACATCCGACTCGGCAATAATACTGATACCCAAATCAGAGATTTCGGTCATAATATCTTCAATTTGTTCGGAAGATTCTTTCTCAGGAGGCAAAGCTTTATTCAGTTCTTCAACTGTAATATAGCCACGCATTTTTCCTTTATCAATCAATCGCTTTACGGCACTGCCCAGTGAATCAATAAGGGGTGCATCTGCTGACCCACCATCATACAGATCTTGATTTTCCATATCTGACATTAACGTTCCTTAAAAAACCGGTTTTTATAAACTTCAAGCTACTAAGCTTTTAGTTATTTTCCCGTCAAATGTCAACCATATTTTTAAGCAATCCGCTGATTTTTGCCTACTCTGCCTGCTCTTGCTGTTCCACCAACAGCAAACGTTCTTTTTTCAAGCTCTCATAATGAGCAAACACCTCTTCAGGAAAGACGTCACTGTTCTCAATCTGCTTCAGACAATTTTTTATCTCATTATCCAGCTGGCACAACTGCACCTCAACAATACGAGCATCCAAACTATGGCGCATTTTTATCACATCGGAATTTTGCTTTTTCATCATCCGCAAATCCAATAAACCGGCGGCTGTTTTTGCCAACCCGCGTTTGTCCAACTCTGCCTGCAAAATATCGGAAGTCAACACCTCTTCGCTATCTTGCATAATATCAAACATCGCATCATACAAATTTTTCAGCTGCGGATTTTTAATCTCAAAAATCGCCAACTTTTCTTCATATTCTTCCAACAACTGCGGATAGCAATAAAGGGCTGACAAAACATATTGCCCCATCAAATCATCAAGACTTGTCTTCACCTCAGCCACCATAGAAACCTTAGGCCTCGGACGTGCAGACGCCTGATTGTGACGCTCTTGCCGTTCATATTGTCTGGGCTGGGGCTGATATTCAGCTTTGCGGCGCAAAGCTCCCCTCCCCAACTCATTATAAATTTTATTCTGCATATCTTGCACATAATAATTCTTCACCGTCGCATCGGTAATTTTGGCAACTTCTTCCTTAATATCCTGTTCAATCTTGGCTTTTTGTTCCGGAGTATCGCTCGGCACATTTTCGGTATTTTTACGCCACAACAACTCTCTAAGCGGGATTGTTCCGCGTACCACTTTAAGAAATTCATCTTTACCGTGAGCTTTCAAAAACTCATCCGGATCAAGCTTATCCGGCAAAAAGGCATATTGCAGTGAATAACCGGCTTTCAAAATCGGTAAAACCCTGTCAATCGAACGAATAGCCGCTCGCACACCGGCACTGTCACCGTCAAAACAACAGGTTGGTTCATTAACGACTTTCCACGCCTCCTGAATTTGGTCTTCGGTCAAAGCTGTTCCCAACGGCGCCACAGCATAGGAAATACCATATTTATCCATAGCAATAACATCCATATATCCTTCGCAAATAATCAGCGATTTCGCATCATATCCGGCTTCACGGGCATAATTCAGATTATACAGAACCCGTCGTTTGTTAAAAACCGGCGTTTCCGGAGAGTTCAGATATTTGGGCTGTCCGTCGTTCATAATTCTGCCGCCGAATGCAATCACCCGCCCTCGTTTATCCATAATCGGGATCATCACTCTGTCACGGAAAAAATCATGAGAACGACGATTTTTGTCCTCGGGAATAGAAATCAATCCAAGCTCGGCCATTTCCGGTTCGCTGATACCTTTAGAAGTCAGCAACGCTTTCAAACCATTTGTGTTTGGCGCATACCCCAAACGAAACTTGGCGATAATATCTTCGCCAAAACCACGACGAGCCAAATATTCCCTTGCCTGCGCCCCACCGGTCAATCGCAGGTTCTTTTCGAAGAACTTCGCCGCCATTTCCAAAATATCATATTGAGAGGCTCTTTTTTCGACCTGTTCTTTACTTTCATGCGTCAAACGCGGCACACTTAAACCGATTTTATGCGCCAGCTTTTCGACACTTTCCATAAAAGTCAAGCCATTGGCTTCCATTTCAAATTTAACGATATCCCCATGCGCTCCGCACCCGAAACAATGGTAAAAACCTTTGGCTTCATTGACGGTAAAAGACGGCGTCTTTTCATTATGAAACGGACAAAGTCCCGTATACTCCCGACCTTTGCGGGTCAGCTTAACCTTAGCCCCCACAACGTCGGCAATCGAGATTTTTGCTCGCAGTTCATCAAGAAATTTTTGTAAATCAGGCGCCGCCATTTATTTTCCGTTTATTTTTAATGTTCATTGACCAAAGTGTTATACTGCGACGGTTGAGGCGAACGATACATAAACTTTAGCAACCAACCAGATAGACAATACTTTTGCAAACATCACTTACCCTAAAAATGATTTGATAACGCCATTAGCCTTACCCATATCCAACTGTCCGGCATATTTTGCTTTCAGAGCTCCCATAACTTTGCCCATATCTTTCATAGAAGCGGCACCCGTCTCGGCAATCAGTGTTTTGACCACGGCTTCAATTTCGGCATCATTCATTTGCTTAGGAAGAAAACGTTCAATAACGGCAATTTCTTTCTTCTCTTTTTCAGCCAATTCCGGACGATTACCGTCCGTATACATTTTGATGGAATCATTACGTTGTTTGATCATTGTTTGCATCATAGACAACAACTCGGCATCAGAAGCCTCCTTAGCGCCTTTACCGCGCGCTTCCACGTCTTTTTCTTTCATACCGGCAATAATCAAACGAACCGCGCCGGTTGTTTCCGCATCATGAGCCAGCATAGATTCTTTCAAAGTTTTTTGCAAATCTTCTCTTAACATCATTTTCTCCTTTATAAAAACATTGGCGACAGTTTACTTTCTTTGCAACAAAAAATCAACGCCTAAAAATTTTTTTGATTGTCATTCATCTGTTGGTGTATTATTTATAAGGAAGATTAATTATTCAAGGAGAACAAAATGTCAAAATTTCTGCCGGCTCTGGCTTTAGCACTTATGACCTCCCCCATTATCGTTCACGCTGACGATATTATTAACGCCGATGTCAAAAAAGCTTTTGAAGAAACCAACTTGTCGATGCAAAAATCGATGGAGCAAATGGATAAATCCATGCAGAAAGTAATGCCGCAGATTGCCAACAGCATGTCTCAGATGATGGACGAGGTTATGAAATCTCTGCCGCCATTAATGTCAGCGATTGAAAAAAATCAGGTTCTGAGCAAAGCTTCTGCGGAACTCAACCGTCAATTTCAACAAAACCTGAAAAAAGTGACCCAAAATTTTGAAGATGAAATCGCCGCCGCACCGACTGTCGCCGTTGATGAATTTGAAATGTCCGGTTCTCGCATGGTTAACGGCAACCAAATTGACTACGCCATAACCCAAAACGCGGAAGAAACGCAAAAAATCGCCAAGATTGTCGACGCCAAAATCACCGGTAACAACACTCAAGACAACACACCGATTGCCGACTTAAAAAATTATAACATCGACGCCAAACACTTCAAACTGGATTCTTTGGACGGCAATGTCTTTTTGGTTTACAATCCGACACCGGAACAAGCCTTTATCACCGGCAACTTCAACAACAAGCTGAATATCAAAATTCAGGTTGAAGGCAAAGATGCTCTCAAACAGGCTAAAGATTTTATTACCGCTTTCCGCAGTAAATATGTCAAATAAATCAAAGCGCCGGCAACAAACCGGCGCTTCTTTGTCATGAACTAATCTTGTTTTTAACCCCAAAAATCCGCTTGATTTAAAAAAAATCTATGCTAGATTAAAAGCATCATATACAAAACGGGCTGTGAAAGGATAGTTCCTTTCGCAGTCTGTATTTTTCTAACCATAATATTTTTACAGAAGGTGCTGAAATGGAAAAATTTCCTCTTACAAAACAGGGGTTTGTTGCCCTTGAAGCTGAACTTAAAAATTTGAAAGGCGTTGATCGTCCAAACATCATCGCCGCCATTGCCGAAGCTCGTTCGCATGGTGACTTGTCCGAAAACGCAGAATATTCTGCCGCCAAGGAAAAGCAAAGCTTTATTGAAGGACGCATTCAGGATCTGGAGGCTGTTTTGAGCCGCGCACAAGTAATTGACGTCACCAGTGTCAAATCCGATGTTATCCGTTTTGGCGCAACAGTATCCGTTGCCGACGAAGACACCAACGAAGAAAGAAAATACCAGATTGTCGGTGACTATGAAGCTGATATTGAAAAAAACAAAATCTCCCTCTCCTCTCCTCTGGCCAAAGCCCTCATTGGCAAAGAAGTTGGTGATACGGCCGAATTTGCAGCCCCTGGCGGCAAAAAATCTTTCGAAATCCTTGATATCGAATATATTTAAATTCCGCCAAAAATGCTTATATCTAAAGCCGTCTACATCAAGACGGCTTTTATTTTTTGAGGAGATTTATCATGGATACCAGAAATTATGACGAACCTTTTGATTGCGGCCTTGGCGCCTGCGATTGTCGTGAAGACAATACTTGCGGTTGCACATTCCCCAATAATGTCAGCGATATGGAATGCCTCAATCCGCAACAACAAAGCACTCTGTCTGTTGAAACCTGTCAATCCGAAAGCGATACCAACTATGTCCAAAAAGACAGCGTTTGCATTTGCGGACCTAAAGGCTGTGATTGTAAAGTTGAAAGAAACGAGATTTCTCTTTAAAACTTGCCAATTGATCTTCCGCAAGATAAACTATCGCACAACGCAATAAAAAAGGAGCTCAACTATGGCTGAATATAAGACATCGGTTTTGATTATCGGATCCGGTCCTGCCGGTTATACTGCCGGAATTTATGCTGCACGTGCCGGCTTAAAACCGATTTTGGTTTCCGGAGAACAAATCGGCGGACAACTGACAATCACGACCGATGTAGAAAACTACCCCGGTTTTCCCAACCCCATAGCCGGAACAGAGCTCATGCATAACATGCGGGTGCAAGCTCATAACGTCGGCGTTCAAATTATTGATGATAAAATTATCGAAGTCGACTTCAGCCGGCACCCTTTTGAATGCAATTCAGAAAACCACAACATTTTTTGCGGAGAAACCGTTATTATTGCCACCGGAGCCTCCGCCCGCTGGTTGGGATTGCCCAGTGAGGAAAAATATCGAGGATTTGGTGTATCCGGTTGTGCAACTTGCGATGGCTTTTTCTACCGCGGAAGAGATGTTGCCGTTGTTGGCGGTGGTAATACCGCCGTTGAAGAAGCCATCTATTTAACCAACTTTGCCAAAAGCGTCACCCTCATCCACCGCCGCAATGAACTTCGCGCTGACAAAACCATGCAACAACGTTTGCTTGCCAATCCCAAAATCAAAGTCGAATGGGACAGTGTTGTAGAAGAAATCATCGGCACGGACACGCCGCTCAGTATGACAGGTGTCAAAATCAAAAATGTAAAAACCGATCAAATTAAAACGCTCGACGTCGAAGGGCTTTTTATCGCCATCGGCCACCACCCCAATACCGAGATTTTTCAGCAACATCTGGAACTGGACAGTGAAGGATACATAAAAACAAAGCCGGACAGCTCACAAACCAGTATTGATGGAATTTTCGCCGCCGGCGATGTCAAAGATTCAAAGTTCCGTCAGGCAGTCATCGCAGCTGGTTCCGGCTGTGTCGCCGCTCTTGAAGCCGAACGCTGGCTGACGGAACAAAAATGATACGACTATGGTTGTTTCGTTACTACATCTTGTAATCCTCCGGTATTAAAGCTACCTCCCGTACTAAGTGATGTCGGTGGGCTAAATTTATAGCACGTAGATCCTGTTGTACTTAATACACTTGTTTTATAGCCATTACAAATCGATGTTGTATTATACCCCAGCGTCCTAAACTGATCCTGTTTTTGACCAGTTTTTATGATACTTATCGCAAAGTCTTTTTCTGTACCATCGCTTCCAACTTTAAATCGGCACTTAACATTATCAATCTCAACAGTATATGAATCCTTACCATCTGCACACTTATAAGAACCATATGATTGGTTAAAACTATACCCTCCGGTACACGAAATGAGAATAGATGCACCATTGCTATTAAAATGCCATTTTGAATCACTAGCAGATGGTGCTCCCCCAGGGAAAGTATCCTGCAGATACCACTTTCTTTCCGTTGAATTAACAGTTGTATATCCTAACGTATCTCTGACATATTCCATCATCGGATAACTTCCGCTCGGGCACTCTGTTGTATCTCCCCCCATCGTTGTTGAAGACGGACAATAATATTTTGTGACATCAAACGGGCAACGAACAGATTTCAACCCGCTACAATCGGTTTCCGTTTGCTTATACCCCAAACTTGCACAATCTGTTGCAACACAATTGGGTGACGCATTTGTCACTGTACAGGCACAACAACCATCCCCGTCTGTCCCTCCCGGAACAACCATCACAGAAGTCGCCCAAGATAAACCGACATTGATAGCACACACACCGGTCATTGCTACTGAGGCAAGCAAATATTTTTCCAAAACGTTCTTCATTGTCTTTCTCCCTTTATTCTAAAAACAAGCGACTTTGCTACTGTCAAACGGACAATTTAATACTTTATGACCTGCCAAACAAAGACCTGACTTATACCCAAGTGTTTCACAATCTGTCACCGGAACCGTACACCAATAGGTATTGGCATCAACTTTTCCAATCGGACAAGCGATTTCTTTGCACTTATAACATGTTGAGCCGGCCTCAGTCGTGGTTGTTCCCACCTGTTGTTGA
>CAMRWU010000006.1 GCA_947054505.1 uncultured Pseudomonadota bacterium
CTGTTCTTCTTGTGCCGACACCGTGGCGACAAAGTATAAGATTGACAGCGCGAAGACCTCTGAAGGATGGAACTGGACATCGGGACAAACAACATGCTCTATGACGGCTTGTCCTGCCGGCTACACCAGAGGCGTGACAGAATGTTCCACGGGATATACCTATTCTTCCAGTGGGAAATCCGGTGGTCAGGTTTGTGGCAAATGCACAACAAAGATTAAGACTTGCCGTGATTATAACGCGAATCTTTTGGAAATAAATGAGTGTTCTGATGGCGGATGTACTCCTGTATATCCGGAAGGTTTCAATGAAACGACCCATGCTCCGATCAAAATATGTTTAATGAAATGCAATGCAAAGTATTATAAAGTTGTTGATGCATCAACTTCGAATCCTAAATGCATCAAAAAAACCTGTGAAGATTATAACAGTAGTTTTAGTTCACAACAAAATAATGCTGTCTGTCAGGCTGTCTATCCGGAGGGAACTCCCAGCTCATCATCTGAAGCTATTAGCTGTTATATGTGCTGTGATCAAGGATATTCTGTTAAAGTCCTAAGTTCAACCCAAGCCACATGTGAAAAAATCACATGTGAAACCGGTGATTACCTATCAAGTATTCCGTCAGGAAAAGGCTGTGCAACAGTAACATATAATGGTCTAACATGTTATAAAGACTGCAGTAAGAGATGCGAAAACGATGGCGATTGCTGGATGCGAAAAGCTGATAACAATTACTGTACAACACCTGCTGATGGGTCTACTGTTTGTAACGGTCAAAACTTTGCAACATCTGCGAACTGCTCTACCGTTGTCAACAGACTGTCCAACTGTCTTCAAACACGGACACCGGATGCACAACCAAATACATCTTTCTGCGGCAACTACTTCTCATTCCAAAGTTTGGTCTGCGATACGGAAACTCATAGATGTATTCCTGAAAAATGTAATTGGGATAATAGTGGTTGCAAATGCTCTACTTATGCGGATTTCATCTATTTTAAACCGCAAAGCGGAATGGACTGCACATCTAGCGATCCAAGCGCTACCGGTGGAAGAGTTTGTTATCGTTGCACCAAAAAAGCTTGTACATCAAATGATGCTTGCAGATCAGAACTCGACCAAATCTGTGGCTCGCTGGAATCTGATTGTTTAAGAAGAAATGGTACTATTTATGGCTATTGCATGGGGGCTGCTCAAACCAACAAAAAACCATATACAGAAGCATTTTGTGCGCAAAGCAACAATGCATATGTTAATGCATGTAAAGGACATGCCAGCGTTTGCGCAACATGTTCTGACGGAAAATGCGTTGCAAAAACATTTGATATCAAGACGGTCGTTCCCGACTATTCAGGATATTATGACAAGTAACTCACCAAAACAAAATGCCTCAGCAATTACTGAGGCATTTTGTTTTGTCGTTACAGATTACCCTCTATGCAGAATATCACCAATCTTTTTTTCTGCATAATCACGTTGCTCTTGCGTCTTTGTATCATCTGCGGCGTAATCTTTAAGCAACCTAACGATATCGTTTCTATACTGGCGTCTAACGACAGCAATGTGAGCCAGATTGTAAATCGCCGCGCGGGCAATCTGCTCATCCTCCACCTGCAATTGTTCGGCCAGAGATAAGTAAGGCGGTGTATACGCATCCTTAGGATGAAGTTGACTCAAATCATAAGAATTTTTTTGAATTTTTTGCGCAATGAGCTCTGAGATTTCGTTATCCTTGGGTTTGCCTCGCCAAAAAATCTGTCGCCCCGTTTTTGTGACGAGTGATTTTATTTTTTTGATGATTGCAAACTTTTTTGTTTTGCGCTCCATCTCATCCCTCCCCGAAAACCTAAATCAACATTCAGACACTTATTTGACGGATTGTAACTCAAACAACTTTTTAACCCTATCAACCAAAGAAACTTTTGTCTCACATGTTTGAGTATTTTTATTCCAGAAACCGCCACTTTCTTCACATTTACGCGCTTCTCTGCCGGCAAATTCATAATACATATATGCACCGCCGCCCAAAAGTGCCAGAACCAGCAATAGCAATATCATGTGTTTGGCCAAAAACCAAAACATCCAGAGTCCAACCACTCCTAGCAGAATCATTTTATTCATCATCGAGGGGGCAAAAACATATGCCTGTAAAGCAAAATATACAGTTGCCAATGCAAAAATAACATTGACCGGTGAATGTAAACAAAAAAGTAAAAAACGCTTTAATAATCCAGCTTTCTGTTCTTCTTCAGCCATTATCAATCTCCTTAAAATTTGTCTGATTTTAGCCTTTTTTTCATTTGCTCGCAAGTCTTTTTATTAGTTGTTAATTATTCAGCTTTCAAGAGGAATTGAAAAATTTATTCTCGTTGAAACGCGACAATCCTAGCCATTAAAAAAGCCCGCATTAAGCGGGCTTTTTTATTAATTGTATAGTAACGGGAGTTCCTCGGCGGTGCGGGCGCTATGCACTCCGCATCTTCGGCCTCCGGCCTCAGATGGCGACACTGACGGTCGCCTCCAACGACGCAATACTTCGCATTGCTTGTTAGTCGAACTCGCTTCGCGACTTCAAGCACGACAATCCTAGCCATTAAAAAAGCCCGCATTAAGCGGGCTTTTTATTAATTGTACGGTAACGGGAGTTCCTCGGCGGTGCGGGCGCTATGCACTCCGCATCTTCGGCCTCCGGCCTCAGATGGCGACACTGACGGTCGCCTCCAACGACGCAATACTTCGCATTGCTTGTTAGTCGAACTCGCTTCGCGACTTCAAGCACGACAATCCTAGCCATTAAAAAAGCCCGCATTAAGCGGGCTTTTTTAATGGCGGGAGTGACGAGGCTCGAACTCGCGACCTCCTGCGTGACAGGCAGGCGCTCTAACCAACTGAGCTACACCCCCACGGTGTTGACGAGGTTCTTTATAGCTAACAAAAAAAACAAAAGCAAGTATTTTTTTTATAATTTTCATATTTTTTTTATTTTTCTCATGATATAAGGGGCTTAGGCTATATTTTTAGCCTCACTTATGCACACTAAAACTATAAAATACTTTCTTAATGGGAAAGATATTTGTATATTTTCCCTGTTGTAACAAGATTATCAGGGTGTGATCAGTTGATTAATATATTGAATTATATAGAAGCAAAACTAAAACACAGAACAAAACGTAAAATTATTACGTTGGGTTACGTGTTGGCTATTATCGGCGCATTTATCTTATCTTTAACAAATAATAACTATGTTAATGCCTCGGTTTCTTCCACAGAACGCTTTGATTATCTTGAGATTGAGAATCTGACCGCCTCACAGGATATCTATCAGGATAGTTCCGTTGATAATATCAAATCCCTTTTTAACGTTGTATCTTCTTTGGTTCGTCATAAAAAAATTGTTAAAGAAATTACCGTACAAAAAGGTGATAACCTGATTTCTATCTTAAACAATCTCAGTATTGACCGCTCCGGAGCTAATAGTATCTATAGTAAAATTAAGCAATATTATAATCCCACGGATTTAAAAGCCGGTCAAAAATTGTCCGCCTCACTTCTGATTAATCCTCAAACAGACGAAATTATCGAATTTTATTCACTGACATTAATTCCCCAATTAGGAGAAAGAATCGTCATTTCATTGGGCGAAGACGGTGATTATCAGGTGAAAAAAGAAAAGGATGAGTTGGTTCCAGAAATTAACAGCGCCACAGGTGAAATCAGCGGTACTCTTTCTCAGAGTATGCAACGTCAAGGGGTTCCGTCGCGCGTCATTAATAACTTTATTCAGATTTTTGCTTACTCTATCGATTTTCGTCGCGATGTTCGCAAAGGAGATAAATTTGAAATCATCTATGAAAACCAAATTTCTCCTGACGGCAAGATTGTTAAATCCGGTGATATATTATATGCCGGCTTGATTATGCGCAAAGATCGTATCGGCCTTTATCGCTTCAAAAACGCACGTGGTGATGTGGATTATTATACGGAAAAAGGGTTGGCAATGAAGAAGACTTTATACAAAATGCCGTTGCATAAGTGTTCGCGAATCTCGTCTCCGTTCGGAAAACGTTATCACCCAATCCTGAAACACTATAAAATTCACTGGGGTGTGGATTATGCCGCTCCATACGGTACTCCTATTCTTGCCGGCGGTGATGGGGTTGTTCAAGTTGCTAAATATAACGGCGCATACGGAAACTATGTTAAAATACGTCATAACTCTGAGTTTTCAACCGCTTATGGTCATATGAAAGGCTTTGCAAGAGGAATCGCTCCGGGGACCAGAGTTACTCAGGGACAAGTTATTGGTTATGTTGGTAGTACCGGTCGTTCTACAGGACCTCACGTTCACTATGAGGTTGTTCAAAACGGTCGGCGTGTTAATCCGAGAACAATTAAGGCATCTGCCGGAGAGAACTTGTCCGGTGCGAATTTAACCAAATTCAAAAAAATGGTTGCAGATCTTCAAACATCTTATAACACGATGTTTGCTCAAAATAACACATCTCAGTTGGCTAAGAAGTAAAATATTGTATCACCCGTTGTTCTTTTTATTAGGAATATAATCTGCTGAACCATTTGGATCCCACGTTATTCCGCCCTTTTTGACGACTCTGGCAGGATTTCCAGCAATAGCAGAATGTTTGTCCGGAAATACTCCGGAAACAACGGCTCCCCAACCGATAATATTATCATCTGCGATTTTTGAATTTTTCAGAATCGATGCATTAGCCCCAACCCAGACATGTTCGCCAATCTCCATCCTATCAACATAATTGATTAGTTTATGACTTTCAACATCATATATGGGGTGAGCATCGGTATTAAAAAGCGTTATTCCGTACGCGAACATACATTCTTTTCCGATTTTTATTCTTGCATTACAATTGAACTGGATTATAGAACAACTTTCAAAGCTTGTTTTTTCACCAATAAGAACTTCGGCATTGGAAATTTTACCAAAATTATGATGCTCCTGTCCCATCAAGATAGAGAGCTTTCCTCCGACAGCCACATCATCACCGATAACTATCCGGCAATTATCTCCATATATAGATATATTGATCTGCCCCGTTCCCGACCGCAAATTCCTGATGCTGATATAATTTCCTTCTCCTTTGATGTTTAAAGATACTCTTGCCTGACAATCGTCGTCAATGTTTATTTGATTATTCTGTTTTAGCTGGATAATCTTCAAGTAATTATCAATTGCTTTTCTCTTCTTTTTAGAAAAAGCAAGCGATTTTTTTAGTATCAAAGAAATTTTTTTCATCACTCCACCTCAACTTTAGTAAATATATTTTACTAAAGCGGAGATTTTGTTTCAACAAATAATCACAATCAGATGACAAAAATTCCTTTTACAAGAAACTCTTTTGCCGAATAGTCACCAGCGGAATGCAACCAAACAACAAAATCTTTCGTTTATTACCTTTTTCAACAGATTTGATAACAGGCAGAATGCCGAACAGCTTATATTCGGTCTTTTGCTGGCGACGCAATAAAAATTCCTCATACAGATAAGGATGTTCCTTTCTTAAGAAGGCATATATCATATCGCTGGCCCGAAGTATTTTGTCATCATGCTTATGAGAAGTGTTATCGCTATGGTCGCGATAATTGAGCAGTATTTTTTGAATATTATGAAACTTAGTGAAAGGAATCAGTCTGGAAAACAGAGCGTAGTCTTCTGCGGGTGAAAATTCTTCTTCATAAAAAATATTATTATCCGTCAGTACTGACTTGCGCAACATAGCAACCGGATGGGTTACGACACAGCCGGCCATCATGCCCAATTTTATCTGATGATCATCTTCCGGATGAGAATGACAAGGACGCTTGCTGACAAAATTATAATGCAATGCTGAAACAACACCATAATCAGGATGTTTATCCAAGAATGACGCTTCTTCTGCAAAACGTTCCGGCACGGATATGTCATCATGGTCCATAACAGCCAAATATTCGCCCTGTGCCCAGTCAATCAGCTTATTGCGAGAAGCCGAAATCCCAATATTTTTTTCATTTTTTTGATACTTAATTCTTGAATCCGAATATGATTTGACAATATCCTCAACAGGATGTTCCGGACAATCATCCAAAATCAGAAATTCAAAATCTGCATAAGTCTGACCTAAAACACTTTCTATCGTTTCTCTCAGATAGCTTTCCGGTGTTTTGTAGACAGACATTAAAACAGAAATTTTGGGCATGATAAACTCCTTTAGCTAACTAATGCTTGCAGTCTATCATGCTTATATAATTTGTCAACAATACAACTACCAATAGTGACAAAACTTTTTACATATATAAAACACAAAACCCCTAGCGATTGCTAGGGGTTTTGATGGTGCCAGTTAAGTGACTCGAACACTCGACCCACGCATTACGAATGCGTTGCTCTACCAACTGAGCTAAACTGGCATTGTTTGCTTTGTACAACAAACAAATTTATTTTTCAAGACCTTTTACAATATTTATGAAATCTTGTCCGCGCTCCATAAAATTTTTGTAATATCCGAAACTTGGCGCTGTCGGCGAAAACAAAACCAATGTTCCGCCACAAGCTTTTAAGTTATTAAAAGCAGCCTCGACTCCTTGCTTCAGATTTTCTGCCTCGATCAGAACAAAATCTTTTCTCGTAACATACTTACGAATCGCCTCTGCAATCTGACTACCACATTGAAACAACGTTACGGCAACTTTTACTTTGGGATTATCTTGGATGAATTTGGCATATTCAGTATAATCCTGCTGGTTTTCAATACCACCGGAGATAATTGCCATATCATCATCAAAGCTCTTCATTCCGCCGATAGCGGCTTCCGGTGCTGTTGAAATGCTGTCATTAATAAACAACACATCATCAATCGTTGCAACCTTTTGCAACCGATGAGGCAACGGCTCAAAATCTTTTAAACTTTCAACGGCTTGCTCGACATCCAATCCCAAAGCTTGGATAATTTCCATAACACCGGCAAGATTATCTAAATTATGATTGCCGCTGATTTTCAAATCGCCAATATTGACAACAAGTTTTTGTCCGTTAAACAGTTCCCTTCCCTCGGCATGAAAACTATCATCAACATTATACAAGCGAACATTGGACATCCCTTGACTATAGGCTTTTAATTGTTCATTACGTTCATTTATCAGGCACATCTCCCCAACCTTTTGATTATGAGCCAAGTGAAGCTTGTCCTGACAGTAATTTACATGACCACGATGCCAATCCGTGTGTACCGAAAAAAGGTTGGTAAACATAACGATATGCGGTGATGTCGTTAAATCACTAGCTTGATAGCTGGAGAACTCTCCGACAATATAGTCATATTCTTTATCCAGAAGCTCAATCAACGGTTTTCCGATATTGCCGCCCAGCGCAACGTTGCACCCTAACGAACGCATCATATGATACAGCATACTGACACTGGTGCTCTTTCCTTTTGAACCACTGATACCAATGACTTTTGTTTGGGGATGATTAACGCGCATCTCACTTAAAAACAAATCAGAACTTGAGGTCGTTTTTATGCCTTTATGACGGATTTTTTGATATTCATCTTTATAAATGCTGACCCCCGGTGAACGTATCACAACATCAGTTTGCTTCAGCAACTCCTCAAAACGGTCAGCGCCGTCTTTATCTTCATAAACGCTAACATTCTTCGGTAATTGATGATTTTCAAGATATGTCTTGACAGATGCTCCCTCGGCGCCCAATCCCCAAATCATAATATTTTTGTCTTTAAGATCATTTAGCAACATCTTTTTTTCCTTTCTTGCGACCGGCATAGAACTGAGTTTCTGTCTGCTTAGAAACTTCACTACCGTGATGAACAACCAACTGGCTGAACGGAATTTCTATTCCCTCTTCAATAAAGCGCTGATTGATGGCGAAACGCAAATCACTCGGCACTGTCCAACCGGACCAGATGTCGCTGACATAAACACGCAACTCAAAATCCAAACTGCTACTGCCGAAATCTTTGAACACAACATACGGTTCCGGTTTTTTCAAAACTTTTTTGTGATTTTGGGCACATTCCAACAGAACATTTTTTACTTTTTCGGTGTCAGAGCCATAAGCCACGCCAACATTCACACCATATCGTGCCCAGTTGTTGCTATGAGTCAGATTGGTAACCGTTCCAGACAACAGGGTTGCGTTAGGAATAATAACACTTGCACGTCTGAATGTTTCGATTTCTGTCGAACGGATATTAATCTGCTTGACTTTTCCTTCCTCTCCATTAATAACGACCCAGTCTCCGACTTTTATTGGCCGTTCAAACAACAGGATAATACCGGATACAAAGTTGTTAACAATGTTCTGCAAGCCCAAACCGATACCAACAGACAAAGCACCGGCAACCAATGCAAAGTTTGTCAGGTTCCCTCCCATTATTGCAAAGGCCAAAAGAACGGCAACAATATAACCGATGAATCCAAATCCGGCGGAAAGAGAATGTTTGACCCCCTCATCAATATCCATTCGTGCCAGAACATTGTCCTGCAATCTGCGGCGCATTGCTTTAACCAAAGCCAAAACGACAAAAAACGACGCGATACCCAATACAAAGGAAATCAGAGAAATCTTAACTCCGCCAACGGTGAAGCCGGTTAACAGACTATAGACAAAACGTCTCAATGTATCTGTCGGCACCCCCCACAGCGCCAGTAACAAGAATAATCCCAATAAAACAAACAGCGGATCTAAAATCAGGTTTGACCAGAAATCTATTTTATTGATAATGCGGCGGCGCATGCGGAATGTTTTGACCCAAAAACGCAATAACAGCAACCGATGCAACATTTCATACAAGCTTTTACGTGCACCAACCAATGCGACAATGATTAAAACAGAAAAAATAAACCGGTTTAAAATGAACGCCGACAAATACGGATAGCCAAAGACAGAAAGCAAGAACGTTGACAGTGCAAACAACGAAATAAAGAATGTCGTACGAAAAGCAAAGTTATCATCATCTTCACAAACGTCCTCTTCGCTATCTTCTTTCTCAAGCTCTTCTTCCGAAAAATTATCATCCGCCCAGAAAACTCGCTTGGTAATCAAGATAATACAAAATGCCTTAACTGCAGAAGATACGGCAATCAAGAATGTTAATAATTCTATCGGATAATTACCGACGGTCACTATATGAACCAAAAATGCCATAATTCCGACAGTGGTCACACTGAAATACAAAGCTGACGTCAAACGTTTGGCCTTGGCATTGTCAACATTCACCAAGCGCCATTTTTCATTATACGGCGCAAATGTCACGCGGGAAATTGCCCGTCCCATAACCACAAACAGCGCATAATACAGAAAACTGCGCAAGACGATGCCCAAAAATCCTACTGTCAAAATTGAAGAAGCCTGAAGCCATGCTAAAACCGTTCCGATGATGAAAGACGGAATAACACCATAAGCCACGGCCACAATAAAAGCGGCAAAAATTTTGCGACCATATCGAGGATATTCAATATCTTTGCGATAACCGAATTTGCGAATTAAAATCATTCGCAACCAATAGCCCAACCAAGATATAAATAAAATAATCAGTAATACAGGGAGCAACTTGGCTTTGACAATATCAGTATCTGCGGGTGAAAGATTTCTGTACCAATCCAAAGGAGATTTGATTACATCATAAAACAAAATGGCAAACTGACTGGTTGCCTGAATAAATTCTGTCGGATTAACCAAAGGCGTTACGCGAATCAAAAGATTGCCAACCAATTCCTTATGCCGTTGATTGAAGACGGCCATATCCAACTCATCTATTCTGGTTAAAAGAATGTCCACTTCGGCAATACGGGCTTTTTCATTTGCCAGCTCTGTTGTAAACTCTTTACGCTTTTGCGCAATCAAAGCAACTTCTTTGCCGTTCTCAGGAATATCCCCTAAGGCATCTATGCGCTTATCTATAAACTTGACGGTATTTTCAATATGTTTTTTACTATCTGCCAATTGAACACGTTTTTCACCGAGATACCTGACGATTTCGCTCAAATCCTCTGAAGAGGTTTTGCCGGTATGAATGGCTTTTTCCATTTTGGTAAGGGCTTGGTTGATTTCGGTATAATTTAAATCAGCCCCCAAACTGGTGATACTTTTATCTGCGGCACCGACCTCACTAATAAAAAATAACGCCAACGCAAAAAACAGAGTGTTCAATATTTTTTTCATATTATCCAAACTCCCGATTATGCACTCAATAATTTAGCCACAGCCAAAGCATTTTTAGCAACACCGGCACGTAGATTATCTGCCACGCACCAAAAGCTTATGCCATTTTCAACAGATGTATCCTGACGCAAGCGACTGATATAAATGTTGTTTTCTCCTTGAACATCGTTAATAGTAACATATCCACCGTCAACATGTTTGTCAAAAACCACAACGCCGGCAACTTTTTTCATCAGATTACGAACGTCCTCAACATCCACTTCATCCGAAAATTCAACATTCACATATTGCCCACAACCGATAAACGCGGGAACAACCGCACAGTTGGCATGAACCTTAACTTGAACGCCTAAAATTTGCTTTGTTTCGGCATTAAAAGCCCATTCATTCTGTGTTTCATCACCGATAAATTCACCAACCTGAGGAATAACATTAAAAGCAATTTGCTTATGGAAAACTTGCTGATCATCAACCAAAGTATCATTCATAAAAATTTTGCGAGTTTGGTTAAACAGCTCATCCATCCCTTCCTTACCGTAAACAGATGTTGAAGTATAATCAGAAACAACAATACGAGAAATGACATGTTGTTCATTTATCAATTTCAGCGGCAACAGCATTTGTGTTACACCGGCAGACGGTACTGATGCTAAACCACGTTTGGCCTGAACCAATTTTTCGTCATTCATACCGGCGATAATCATCGGGACATCAGGTTCACCAAAGAACGCACCGGAACAATCTACGACTTTAACGCCTTTTTCCAATACTTGAGGAATATATTTTTTGCAAACCTCGGCAGAAGCGGTAAAAATCGCGGTATCAATCGTTGAGAAATCGAATCTGTCCAAACCTAAAATATCCAACTCCTCATCTTCGCCATAAGAAACCATATTTCCGGCGGCCGATTTTGCCTCCAAAGCAAAGACTGAGCGGTGGTCAAAACCTTCTTCGGCCAGATAAGCCAAAACTTCACGTCCGATATTTTCAGAAACGCCGATAACTGCAATTTTTTTCATCTTATTCCTCATTTAAAAATCATATTTGTCTTGAATATACCTAATTTTTTTTCAAAGTTACAGCATTTATAAAAAAAATCCCCACTTTATGTGGGGATTTTTTTAGCCTTTAATCTCAGCAATCAGGTCGTTTAAGTCTAATCTTTTCTGCTCGCCGGTTTCCATATTTTTCAGCGTAAAATCGCCCTGCGCCACTTCATCTTCGCCGATAATCACCAGATACGGCACTTTGATTTTGTTGGCATATTCCATTTTCTTTTTAAACTTGCAATCACGGAACATCACATCAGCGGCAATGCCGTTCTGACGCAAGCTACCGGCCAACTTAACCGCCGCATTTTGATATTCGGGATTTTGCATCACAATCAAAGCCTTGTTCGGGGTCGGACCGCCGATTTTCAACAGGCCTTTGCCGCGCAATTGGTCAAACAAACGGGTTAAGCCGATAGAAATGCCAACACCGGGGAATTTCTTGTCCATAAACACACTGGATAGATTGTCATAACGACCGCCGGAGCAAACACTGCCAAACTCAAGATAATCATCAAAGAATGTTTCATAAACCGTGCCGGTATAATAATCCAAACCGCGAGTAATGCTCAAATCAATCTGAACATTGCTTTCCGGCATTCCCAAGTTGGCGGCTTGAGCCAGAACCGTTTTCAATTCATCCAAACCGGTGACAAAGTTTTCATCTGTCACGCTCAAAGTTTCCAATTGTTTGATAATCTCCGAGTTGTTACCTTTGATTTTAATAAACTCAAGCAAGCGGCGGTTACTATCTTCCGGCAGACCTAATTCTTTCAACTCACCCAAGAAAGCTTCCTCAGGGATTTTTTTGATTTTATCAACCAGACGCAACACATCGACGGTTTTATCCTGAATGCCTAAGTGGGTCAGAAAACCGGACAACAATTTGCGGTTGTTCAGATAAATTTTGAACGGCGGCAAACCCAATTTATTGAAAATGGTGTAAATAACCGCCAAAACCTCGGCATCATAAACAATATTTAATTCATCACGATCGATGACGTCAATATCGCATTGATAAAACTCACGAAAACGCCCTTTTTGCGGCCGTTCGCCTCGATAAACCTTGCCAATCTGATAGCGCTTAAACGGAAAGGTCAAATCATTGTTATAGAGGGCGACGTATTTGGCCAAAGGCACCGTCAAATCGAAGCGCATAGCTAAATCGGTATCGCCTTTTTTGAACTCGTAAATTTGTTTTTCAGTATCGCCTCCAGACTTGGACAACAAAACCTCGGCAAGTTCCAGAACCGGCGTATCCAAAGGAGCAAAACCAAACAGCTCGTAAGTATGTCGGATTACGGCTTTCATTTGCTCCATAACAATTTGTTCCTGCGGCAAAAGCTCCATAAATCCTTGTAATGTTCTCGCTGTCATTTTTTCCTCTTTGGTTATAAATTCATAAGGCTTTTATTATTAAAAGGAAAAAGGCCGATTGTCAATGATGAGGACATCTTACGATAATAATTTTGAGAGATTTTAAATGATATCTTAATTAATGTCCTTCTTTTGATATTTTTTTATAAATTTAATTGCTTCATCTATGTTGTCATACGGAATCTTTCTTATGACATCATCTGGCAAAGTCCACCATTTCAGCTCTAATAACCGGTCAATAGTTTTTTCATCAAAACGATATCTGATAATTTTTGCAGGAACACCGGCAACAATTGCATAAGGAGGGACATCCTTGGTAACAACAGCACCCATTCCAATTACGGCACCATGACCAACAGTTATTCCGTTTTTAATTAAGACATTATCACCAATCCAAACATCATTGCCGATATTTACCGGACTATAATCCCAAAATTCATTATGACTCGGTGTGTTATTACTTTTCCAACCTAGATTATCAAAATAAAAATATGGACTGGTTGATAAAAAGCTTAAGGGATGCTCTCCATTGCCTATTCGTACATTTTCACCGATTGAAACAAAGTTTCCAATTATAGTCTTTGGATTAGCAATAAAAGGCTGACATGCACAATAACTGTTTCTTCCAACGATTGCATTTTTTATTCTTGGTAAAGTTAAGATGTTAGCCTGTTTGAATTTATTTTTCTTCTTTTGTATATATTTTTTTATTTTATATCCATTTATCAAGCTATAATTCTGAGATGTTATTTGTTGTAAATCATCAAAAATGTCTATATTTTTCGCATTTGCTGCTGAATGTTTTATTAAATCTCGGAGAAATGTTTTGATCACTCTGCTTTCTTTTATTTTATTATTTTTTATCCAATCTAAAACATCTTTAGTAGATATTAAGTAATAAAGTCCGGAATCAAAATTATATGAAATTTGATTCTGGTGAACTCGATGGTAATAGATGCAATCAGAGACATAACCTATCTTATCACACAAACCTATTAGCTTATAATGCACGGGAACATCATGAGCTTTATTGCTTCTGTCCGGAAATTGAATATTGTTTTTATTCCAAAAGTCTTTTTTTATAATCTTTGTCCATTGAGGAAAGTAATGTCCTGAAAATGGCTTTTTCTTTTTTGCGCTACTAATATCAACAATATTGTTTTTAACTTTTACTCGACAATAAGGTATTGGAGTGAATACATCATTTTCCCAAAAATATGCATTGCACTCACATAAATTGCAATCTGTTTTATTAATCGCATTAAACATTACTTCAAGATAATTTGCTGCATATCTGTCATCTTGATCGATAAAACAAAGATACAATCCTTGTGCCTTTTCAATACCAAAATTAAGCGCCGCTCCCGGACCTTCGTTTTTTTTGGTGTAGAATTTTACTCTATTATCTTTTTTCGAATATTCTTCTAATATTTGCTCAGAGCCATCTGTTGAAGAATCATTTACACATATTAATTCAAAATCAGAAAACGTCTGAAACAGAACAGATTCTATAGCCTCTTCAAGCCATAATTCTCCGTTATAAACCGGCATTATTATTGATATCTTTGTCATTCATTAATTCTTCAATATTATATGTTGTTGGAATATGCATTATTTTAGAAGGGGTTCTTGTTTTTATGACTTTTCCTGGGCAACCAACGATGATTGAAAACGGTGGGTATTTTTTCCCTAACAAAACAGTCCCTGCACCCACGACACAACCATTACCTGCATCCACCCCCCCCATAATCGTACAGGATGCACCAATCCAACACCCTTTACCAATGTGGATTTCTTGATTTTCCAAATTTTCATAGTTATCGGTTCTATGGGAACCTGGAACAAAAATACAACCGGTAGCCATAAAAGTGTATTTTTCAATATGAATTTTATTCCAACAACGTAATATTGTATTATCCGGAATCCCTGAAAAATCATCAAGTTGTAAGTTCTTCGGATAATAGATATAAACATTATCACCGATTTTTACATTTTCACCTATAGTAGCTCCGCAATATCTTAACAATTTCACTTTCAGATTGTTGCCATATGTATTAAATAAGCTAAAAAAATTTATTAAAAATCTTAAAGCTATGGGATTTTCATTTAAATATTTTTTAAAATACTTAAATCTTAAAATATCAACTGTTGACTGAACAACCCGTATTCTCATTAAAAACCTCTATAATTTCTTTTATTTTTGAATTATCTCCATAAATTTCCGGTGAATCATACTTTCGAGAAGGAAACGCGCCATATTCCGGACGAATAGAAAGATTATGATGCTTTATAAATTCCTCAACTTTATCTTTCAGAGAAACTGGTCTACCAGAACAAACATTGATAATGCCGTTGATTTTTGATTGCACAGAGGCCTTAACAATTTGCTCAGCCAACACATTGACATCCTGAAAATCATATTTGCATTTACCATCCGTAAACGGAAAAGAGCTTTTCCCATCTTCCGCCATTTCCAATATCTTGGCAAAAATTGATTTATTGAGTTTATCATCACCCGTTATATAAAAAGCTCTTAGCCATTTTAAAGAAACATCTTTGTCTTCAGAATATGTTATAACAGCTTGTCGCAAAGCATTCTTTGCTATTCCATATAGTGACATCGGATTGCACGGTGTATCTTCGTTAATTTTTCCTTCATAATATCCCACTTCGTGCATCGTTCCCATAATTGCAATATTTTTACAGCCATGATCTATCATATTACGAATAAAAGCATAATGAGCAGATAAGTTTTTCAAATGAGCATCTGATTTATGATTAAAACCATCTTGCCATGCTAAATGAATAATGACATCGGGACTTCCTAATTTGACATACAAATCATCCGATGTACTTTGGGCTAAAATATCTTGCTCGTAATATTTAACGTTTTTAGTTTGATTACCAAACCTAATATCTACAACACTTACATTTTGTGTTAACTCAAGTGCTTTTTGTAATACATGTTGCCCAATATATCCGTTAGCACCAGTAATCAATATATTAACCATTATTTTTCTCACCGTTCAATAATTGTAGAAATTTTACTGATAAAGGTATTGCGCAGATTTTTATACATACTTGCCCTGATTTCGTAACTTTCTTCCTATAAAAAAAGCGCATCAATTTAAAGAAAAGCAATTTTATCTTGAATTTCCATCCAAAAAGTTTTTTGTGTTTTTTTCTTATTATTTTTACTAATTCTTTTCCTTTTGATTTTGAAACGGATTGATTTCTCGAGGCATTCACAATTCTATAAAAAAACAAAGCTTCATCAATTTTGTAAAAACTTTTATTGTCTTCAATAAAATTAAGCCAAAACTCCCAATCCTCCAATCCTTGCTTCATAATCTCATCGTATCCGCCATACCTTACCCAATCATCTTTGTGATACAACGCAGATACACATACTCTATTACACAAACACATATTAAATTTTGTTGCCGCAATGTCATCTAAGCGACCTTCTCTATTGCCAAAGTATTCACCGCCGCAATAAATTACGTCACCTTTACTGTCTAGTATTGCATCATGTAATTTTCTCAAACAATCCGGTGCAATTTTATCATCACCATCCAAAGGAAAAATATATTTCCCTTTTGCTTGGGCTATAGCATTATTTCTGGCGGCAACAACACCTTTGTTTGCCTGATTTAACAATTTGAAATTATCATATTTTTCGATGTATTTATTTATGACATTCAGTGAATTATCAGTTGACCCATCATTTACGACAATCACTTCATAATCTTGAAATGTTTGAGACAAAATAGAAGCAAAACACTCCTCAATGTATTTTTCTTGATTGTAACAAGGGACTATAATTGAAATTTCAGGCATTCACTTATTCCATATAAAACATTCGAGGAGTTCGAAAGTATGAAGCAGTGCATTATACCCCTTGTTTTTTAAGGAAAATCCTCTGGACATAGACAAGGCTCCTCGAATCTGATGTGAGGATGATATCACCTCGCCCTTTATAATTCAATGGCTAATCAACACTGGTGGACAGAATTGTTATACAACCACATGTCTGAGTACAAAAAAAGCCCCTCAAACGAGGGGCTTTTTCTTCATTCAACTCTGAATTATTTTTCAGCGGCGGCTTCTTCACGAGCTTTTGCGGCTGCGGCCAAATCGTCGGCAATACGAGCAGAACGACCACGCAAAGCGCGCAAGAAGTACAATTTCGCACGGCGGATTTTACCGATACGAGAAACTTCAATTTTAGCTACGTTCGGAGAGTACAACGGGAATACACGTTCTACACCTTCACCGAAAGAAATTTTTCTAACTGTGAAAGAAGAATTCAAACCGTCGTTTTTGCGAGCAATGCAAACGCCTTCATAAACCTGAATACGTTCACGTTCACCTTCCTTAACCTTGGTGTGAACTTTCAAAGTGTCACCCGGCTTGAAGTTAGGAACGTTTTTGCCTTCGGTAAGCTTTTGAATTTGCTCTTTTTCAATATTTTCAATAATGTTCATCAGTTTTACCCTTTACAAATTATTTGCTTTAATGTTTACACCTAACCCTGCTTAAAATCAAGATATTTCTTCCATAAGTCGGGTCGGTTTGCTTGTGTTACTTCTTCGGACTTGCGCAAACGCCAGTCTGCAATTTTTTTATGATGTCCGCTCATCAAAACATCGGGAACAACTCTTCCTTCCCACTCCGCCGGACGGGTGTATTGCGGATGTTCCAACAAATAGTTTTCAAAGCTTTCATGCGCTATCGATTCAGCGTTTCCCAACACGCCGGGGAGCAGTCTGACAACCGCATCCAGCATAATCTGAGCAGCCTGTTCTCCACCGGTGAGGATGTAGTCTCCGATGCAGACATCTTCGGCCTCATAAGCCTCCAAAACCCGCTCGTCTATGCCCTCAAATCTGCTACAGATGACAGACAATTCGCTTTCCTTTGCCAACTCTTTGACCAACTCTTGGGTCAGAGGTTTGCCACGGGGACTCATGTTGATTAAACGGCCGAGAGGTTTGTTTGCCTTTAAGGCGGCTCCCAGAACATCTGCCCGCATCACCATTCCGGCACCGCCGCCGCAAGGTGTGTCGTCAACAGAAGCATGCTTGTCAAAAGCATAGTCCCTGATATTGACGGCTTCCAGCGACCAGCGTCCATCGTTTAAGGCGCGGCCGGTTAAAGAATGTCCCAAAAATCCGGGGAAAAGTTCCGGAAATATGGTAAAGACCTTAACCTTCAACATCTTCCCCCTGCCCCTCGTCTTCAGCGGCAAAGTGAATCTCGCTTACAATAATAAAACCATCTTTAATATTGATGACCGGAACATATTGTTTGGTAAAAGGCAACATTTCCAACGCGCCGCTCTTGTGTATTTTGATTTCGATTAAGTCACCGGCGCCAAAATTGTAGAGTGCGTTGACTTGTGCGATAACCTCGCCGGAAGCCTCTTCTTTCACATCTAGACCAATCAGGTCGGTGTGATAAAATTCTTCTTCCTCCAACTGCGGCAGAAGGTCTCGGTTGACATAAAAGCCTGTACCGACCAATGTTTCCGCAGTGTTACGATCATCGCAGCCTTTGATTTTTACGCGCAATAAGTCCTTTGAATGTCCGACAACTTTAATGCTGAACTTTTGTGAACCGGCTTCGTTCTCAACTTCGCCATAGCGGTCTATATCACGGTCAATCTCGGTAAAGCTTTTGACTTTGACCTCGCCCCTGATTCCGTGTACGCCGACTATAGCGCCTAGGCAAACCCGATTATTTTGTTCCATCAAAGAAGTCCTTTTCAGAAGTAACTATAAAACCTTATTCGGCAGAAGCTTCTTCAGCCGGAGCAGCGGCAGCTTCAGCAGCGGCTCTTGCTTTTTCTTCTTTTTCTTTCAATCTTTCCTGAGCCTTAGCTTTCGGAGCAGATTTTACAGGTTGGTTACGCAAAGCCGGTTTTGCAACCAAGCCCAAGTTTGCCAACATCTTTTGCAGTCTTTCTGTCGGTTCTGCACCTTGAGACAACCAATATTTGACTCTTTCTTCGTTGATTGTGAATCTTTCGGCATGATCTTGCGGTAACATCGGATTGTAAGAACCCAATCTTTCAATGAAACGGCCATCACGAGGAGCGCGCTGATCAGCGGCAACTACTTTGTAAAACGGACGTTTTTTAGAACCACCACGAGACAGTCTGATACGTACTGACATTTATTTTCCTTTCTTTAGTTTAACATTCAAGCCTCCGCTTAAAACGGAAACTTACCTCCTTTTCCTCCCAGCATGTTGCCAAACGGGGAGTTTTTTAACATCGCGGATCCGAGCATGCCTTTCATGCCGCCCATACCGCTCATTCTTTTCATCATTGTCGACATCTGCTCGTATGACTTCAGCAGTTTGTTGACTTCATGAACTTCAACGCCTGATCCCGCGGCAATACGTTTTTTGCGGGAGGCTTTAATAATATCGGGATTTCTTCTTTCACTTTTGGTCATGGAAAGAATAATCGCCTCTTGTTTTTTAATCAGATTATCACCGACACCGGCCTGCTCAATCTGATTTTTGAATTTAGACACCCCTGGGAGCATTCCGATAATGTTTCCCAGAGAGCCTAACTTCTGAACTTGTCTTAACTGGCTCAACATATCCTCGAGGTCAAACTTGCCTTTCATCATCTTCGCCGCCATTTTCTCGGCTTCTTGACGATCAACATTTTCAATGGCTTTTTCAACCAAGGATACAACATCTCCTTGCCCCAAAATTCGACCGGCCAAACGATCGGGATGGAACTCTTCGATACCGTCAAGTTTTTCGCCTGTTCCCAAAAACTTAATCGGAACACCGGCAATCATTTTCATTGACAAAGCAGCACCGGCGCGAGCCGAACCGTCAATTCTGGTCAAAACCAAACCAGTTACGCCAACTTGATCTTTGAATTCTTTAGCAACGACACAGGCATCTTGACCAATCATCGCATCAGCAACCAACAAAACTTCCGTCGGATTGGCAATCTTTTTAACCTCGACAACCTCATCCATCAAATCTTGATCAATATGCAGACGACCGGCAGAATCGAGAATAACGACATCAAAACCTTCTTTTTTGGCGGTTTCCAAGGCTCTCTTTGTTGTTGCCGCCGGTTTTTCTCCGGCAATTATCGGCAAACTGGCAACGTTAATTTGTTTTGCCAATTGAGCCAACTGTTCCTGAGCCGCTGGACGGTAAATATCCAAAGAGACCAGCAAAACTTTCTTTTTGTTTCTATCATTCAGACGTTTGGCAATTTTGGCTGAACTTGTGGTTTTACCGGAACCCTGCAACCCCACCATCAGAACAACAACCGGCGCCGGCGCATTCAAATTCAGCTCAACAGCCTCATTGCCCAAAATTTTAACAAGTTCATCATGGACAATCTTAACAACCATTTGCCCCGGCTGAATGGAACGGACAACCTTTTCGCCCAAAGCCTGTTCTTTTACATGCGCGATAAAATCTTTGACCACCGGCAAAGCGACATCGGCTTCTAACAACGCCAAGCGAATTTCACGCATGGCGGTGTTGATGTCATCTTCGCTCAACACACCGCGAGATGTCATCTTGTTAAAAACAGCCGTTAATTTATCGCCCAATGCTTCAAACATTAAAACATAAACCTTTTATTTAAACCCCTAACGCGCCAGTGTGCGAACCCTCGCTGACTGACGGCACTCCTTGGAGTGTATAAATTTTTCGCGCTTTTAATATGAAAAATTTACGTTATATGGCGGTTTTATATAAGAAAAAATCAGGAGAGTCAAGTAAAATAATTGCCAGAACATCCCTTCCCCCTTAAAAATCCATCGACAGCGCTTACATATAAGTAAAATCTTATCAGAAGAGAGGAAAAACAGATGAAAGTTGTTATTATCGGCGGCGGAACAGCCGGCATCACGGCGGCAGTTCATTTGCGAAGATTGGACGAACACGCAGAAATCGTCGTTTTGGAAAAAAGCGATGAATTTGCGATTTCCACCTGCGGACTGCCCTTTTTGCTCGGAAATGTCGTCAAAGATGCAGAAAGTCTGCGCGGGGCAACTGTTGAACAGATGAAAGAAATTTTCCGCATTGATGTTCGCCTTAACCACGAAGTTGTCAATATTGATAAAGAGAGACATCTTTTAACCTTGGACGGGCATCCTTCCGAAACTTATGACAAACTCCTTTTGGCTACCGGCGCCACGCAATTGCGACCGGATATTGACGGCATTCTTGGTGATAATATTTTCACACTGCGTGATTTGAACTCCGTACAAAAAATCAAAGATTATTACATCGGCACCGGCGCCAAACGCATTGTTATTCTTGGCGGCGGCGATATCGGAGTAGAACTGGCAGAGGCTTTTTATGACCTCAAAGCTGACATAACCATCGTTGAAGCCTCCTCTCACATTCTGCCTTATTTGGACAATGATACCGCAGCCTTAGTGCAAAATCATCTGCGTGACCATGACATCAAACTCATCCTAAACGATACGATAACTAAATTTGATGACAGCGAAATTACCTTACAAAGCGGAATAAAAATACCTTATGATATGGCTCTTATTGCTACCGGCGTTAAACCGGATGTCAAACTCCCGATTATGATTGACATTGACATTGGCGAAAGCGGCGGCATTATCGTTAATAAATATATGCAAACCAATGACGATGATATTTATGCTTGCGGTGACAATGTAGAAGTGACCAACAAAATCACAGGACGCAGAGAACGCTGGGCCAACGCCACTATCGCCATCAAGCAAGCTCGCGTTGCTGCCGAGAACATGATAGGCATCAGCAGCAGTTTTGGAGATGTGGTCGGCGTTTCTATCGTCAAGGTTTTTGATATGATGGTTTCTGCCGCCGGATGCAATGAAGCAAAATTGCAAAAAAACGACATTTCCTTCAAAAAAGTTCACCTGTTGCAAGCCAATCATTCCGGCTATATTGCCGGAGCAGACACGATGTTTTTCAAGCTTTTGTTTGCTCCTAACGGACAAATTCTCGGCATTCAAGGAATTGGCTCCAAAGGTATTGATACCCGCATTGACGTCATTGCTCAAATTATGAAAAAAGGCGGTATCTATACAGATTTACTCAATGCGGAAATGGCCTACACTCCGCCTTTCAACACGGCTAAAGATGCCGTTAATTTACTGGGATCTTTGGTCGGCGGAGTGGTGCGTGACGGTGTGCGCTACACCTATTATGATGATATTGACTGGAATCTGGTCGGCAGTGAGATCATTTTGGCGGACACACGTTCTCCGCAAGGCTTTAACGCCAGCCACATTACAAATGCCATTAATCTGCCTTTGGCTACACTGAGAAATAACCTCAACAGTGTTCCTCGTGACAAACCGGTTATTTTATACTGCAATACAGGATACGGCGCTTATAACGCCTATTGCATTTTAATCCAACACGGATTTGACAATATCTCCCTACTCAGCGGTTCAATGGATTTATATATTCAGCGCAGTATTGATGAGGAGAGTTAATTTTCAACCGATGAAAAAAACTCTTGCAACTTGATCTTTTTTAGATTATTAAAGGTGGTGTCTTGAGGGTCCCATCGTCTAGCGGCCTAGGACATCGCCCTCTCACGGCGGTAACGCGGGTTCGATTCCCGCTGGGATCACCAATAAAAAAAACAGCACCGTAACGGTGCTGTTTTTTTATTTCCTTTAGGTATCTTATTTACCGCAAGGGCTGACCATTTCAGAAAATGAAAGAACGCCCAACAGATAATCGTTTGTGCAAACTTTCTGACCACCGATTGTACCACGAGCACCTGTGCAAGCAGTCAAAGCAAACAAAACAGCCAATACAGCTAATTTTTTCATATCATAAGTCCTTTTCTAAAAGTCTTTAACAAAAAATTCGATGAACAACTTTTGTTGTTCAATGGTAGTATAAAATTTGTGCTTATGATGTCAAACAGAAATTTTTAACATACACCAAATTTTACTTAACTCTTGAATTTTTTATATTGCGGTGCTAGGCTTCCTTATTATGACAACTCTTATAAGGAGCGTTGCATGTGTAAAGATTATAAAGAAATCTTAAAAAAGAACCCAGATTATCGGGTTTTGGACGGGCACTTGATTGATATTGTCGATACACTCGTTCAAAGCGGAAAGCTAAACAAAACCTTATATGACAGTATGTTAAAAGCCCAAGAAAAAGGCGAGCCCATTTATTTGTATTCTGCGGGATATTCTCTGGAGCATCTTCAAGAACTCGGAATTGATACCAATAAATTTCCTATCCTTTCCAAGCAGAAGGTTTTCGGATCATACAATATTCCCTGCATTGTTTTGGGAAAAATTGTTGATGATCGCCACCCTCTTGATCAAAGACTGGAAATTGTACTAGCCGATGAAAAAGATGGCTATGTTTATCCCAATAAACAAGAATACACGTTTGTCCGAAAAGCAATTTCACAACAGGAAAAGAATGAAAGAATTTTAGTTCCGGGACAACGGTTGTCATCAAAGGCAACACATTTACAGTATAATCACAATCAATTTAAATCGGCGTATCATCTGCTGAAGAATGTTTTCTGCAAGAATAACGCCATATAATTGTTAAGCCATAAAAAATCCCCGATTTTATCGGGGATTTTTTAGAAAATTATCCTTGCAAAGCCATACTCTCCCACGTTGACAAGCCCAATTGGCTCCAATCCACGGGGATTTTATCAACCATTTGCAACGGAGTATGATAGCTTTCTTTAACGGTATCAACCAATATTTCAACCATGACGATTTCTTTGCTCTTGCGCAGTTTGTCACGAACTTCGGGATTGATATAGTCTAAGATGATTTTTTGTTCATTGCCGCGCAGAAAAACAGCATGCTCACGACCATCATAAATCACACGAGGAGATTCCGGATGTTTTTCCTTGGCACTGATAAAGCAATACAAATCGCCTTCTGTTCCTTCTGCAATCACAAAGTTGTCTTCTGTCACATAATTACTCATTGTTTCTGTCCTTCTGCCAAAATTAACGAGAGCTTTTAAAAGCATCCATAAATTTCTTCATGGTGTTATTGTGTATAAGCTTCTTTACCGGATTAACATATGTATGCCCTACTTTACCATCTTTTGCCGGCACAACCGTATGAAAATATTCATCTTTATGCATTGTATCTCTGTCAGTCAAACGTACTTGGTCTACCGCTCTCTGTGCATTCTTAGCCAGAACGGCACCAACCTTACGCATAACTGGGTCAATTTTTTGTTTTGCACTGCTGTTTTGATAAGCTCGTTTGAATTTCTTAGCCATTTTAGTTCCGACATATGCTGAAACAACAGTCACTCCCAGTCCTACAGTACCAGTAACAGCACCGCCAACCCAAACACCAGCACCCCCACCTAAGTCGGCAGGTTCTTGAGTAAAACGATAATCATTCATAATAGATACACCAGTATCAATGAGATCCATTCCCAACCCCATTGCCTCAACACCGGCATATACACCAAAAGGAGCTGCAACAGCCAATCCGGCATTTTCCAGTTGTTTTAATCTTGGGTTATTGGGATTTTGCATTCCTTCTTTACCACAAGCATGAGTTTTCATTTCTTTTCTTTCTTGTGGTTGTTGATTCTTTTCAGCTGATTCTTTGCCGCTGGGATAAATTGTCATTTTACTCATCGGGTATCTCCCCTAAAATTATTTCTGTTTTTATTGTAAAATTTTTAGACAAAATTGTCAACATAAAAACATTAATAGCATAATCCATGACGTGAATTATGCTATTAAAAACTTAAATATTGCTTAATGAGGAATTATTCGTTCGGCCATTTTGCCAGATTATCTAAAAAACTACTGACAAAATCGGCTCTGCGGTTCTGAAAATCGAGGTAATAAGCGTGTTCCCAGACATCAACAGTCATTATCGGCTTTTGACCGCGGGCAATAGGCGTATCTGCGTTAGCCGTTTTAACAATTTCCAGCTTATCTCCGTTATCAATAACCCAAGCCCAGCCACTGCCAAACTGACTGACAGCCGCCTGCTTAAAAGTTTCGCAAAATTTTTCATAACTCCCAAACTGCTTGCTTATCCGAGCACCTAATTTTCCCTTTGGTTCGCCACCGCCACCTGGGGACAAAACGCTCCAAAAGAATTCATGATTCCATGCTTGCGCGGCGTTGTTAAAAATTGCTTGATATTCCGGTTTTTGGTATGTTTTTTGAATAATCTCTTCTAAAGACAAGTTCTCAAATTCTGTTCCGGCAATCAATCTATTAAGAGTTTCAACATACGTTTTATAGTGTTTGCCGTAATGATAATCCAAGGTTTCTTGCGACATGTAGGGCTCCAAAGCATCCTTGGCAAAAGGAAGCGGCTTTACTTCAAACATATTTTTCTCCTTTTTTTATAAAACTAAGAATGGTTATGTTTGATATAAGCATTGGTTCCGATATCATCAAGCATCTTTTGTTCTTTTGAATCAAATTCTTTTTGCGCCGCCTTTTTACGATTGTCATCGACAATCTCAAAAGTTTTCTGCTCTTTAAACATGTCCGATATAATATCACGAATCTCTGCTATACGGGCGCGAACAGCGGCCAAGCGGACTTCCAAATCCTCACGCTGTTGCAAATAGCGCTTGGTATAAAGACCGAAATCGCCAAAATTGGCATTTTGACGAGCAAATTCTTTTTCCTGCTCATAACGGCGATTTAAATCATTTAACTCGCTAAGCAAGCGCTCTTCCTGTGTTTGTTGCTCAACCAGCAATTTTCGCTGTTCATCAATATTAAACTTTTGAATTCTGGTCAATGTTTGCAGAGAATTCTTCATACCCCGTCCCTACTTAAGCACTCGGCTGAAACGGTGTTGACAAGATTTTTGCCAATCCCTCGTAACATTCGGCCAAAGTAAACCGCTCCTGCTTGCCTTGAGAAAGAAATTCCTCCAGCATCGGATAATAGAAAATCGCTTCATCGACTTCATGATTCGAACCTTTTTTATAAGCCCCCAAGCGTATCAATTCCGCCATATCTTCATAGGAGGAAATCAACTTACGAGCACGAGCCACCAGAGCATATTCCTCTTTTGTGTCACAATCAGGCATGGTACGCGAGATGGAACGCAGGATATTAATTGCCGGATAACGGTTGCGCTCGGCAATCGCTCTATCTAAGACAATATGTCCGTCAAGAATTGAACGTACGGCATCAGCCACCGGTTCGTTATGATCATCACCATCCACCAAAACAGTAAACAAGCCGGTAATCGTTCCGTTGTCTGATCCGGGGCCGGCCCGCTCCAACAACCGCGGCAGTTCGGCAAATACGCTCGGTGTATATCCTTTTGATGCAGGCGGTTCACCGACCGACAGAGAAATCTCTCGCTGTGCCATGGCAAAACGGGTGATTGAATCCATCATACATAGTACATTTTTATTCAAATCTCGGAAATATTCGGCAATCGCCATGGTGACATAAGCCGCTTGTCGGCGCATTAACGGGCTCTCATCCGATGTTGCCAAAACCAATACTGATTTTTCAAGCCCTTCGGTGCCCAAGACGTCTTCCACAAACTCTTTAGCTTCTCTTCCACGCTCACCGATTAAACCGATGACAGAGACATCCGAATCGGTATGACGCGCCATCATTGACATCAATGTTGACTTTCCGACACCGGAACCGGCAAAAATCCCCATACGTTGCCCTTTACAGATGGTCAGAAACGCATTAACAGCCTTAACCCCCAAATCCACCTTGCCTTTGACTCGATCGCGAAATTGTGCCGGCGGCGGAGATGATTTGATGAAATAAGGCTTGTTTCCTTTAATCAAAGGTCCTTTGCCGTCTATTGCTTCGCCAAAGGCATTGACAATCCGCCCCAACCATGACGGATGCGGATAAATAACCGGCGGAGCGTCTTCCACCTCAACCCGACATCCCAAGCCTATCCCCTCAAGGGAGGCATATGGCATCAACAAAAGTTTGTCGTCTTTAAAGCTGACCAATTCACAGGGAACAATACGCCCCCCGTTAGCAACAACATTGCAACGATCACCGATAGCCAGACGCGAACGGATACCGCTCACCTCGACAAACAGCCCCTGAACGCCAGTCACTTTTCCGAAATAAGCCGCGTCTTTTAATTTTTCCAGCTCGTGGAGTTTGCTTGAAAATAACTCTGACAAAATTTTTCCCGAATGTTAACAATATTTTATTTTAATATTGCATTTGTATCTCGTTTATACAACGGCTTAATTATAAAAATGCAATAAATGTGAATATTTTTGTTAATAATTATTAACAGGCCTTTCAAAAAAGTTAACAAATAAAAAAATAGGCGATAAGATAGCGGCATAAATAAACGAAAATAAAAAAGGGGGAAGTCTATGCGCGTTTTGTTAGTTGAAGACGATTATGCCATCTCACAAAGTATTGAAACCATGCTGAAAAAAGAAGGCATGATTGTTGATACCACCGATTTGGGTGAAGACGGACTGGAGATTGGCAAGCTCTATGATTATGATATCATCATTCTTGATTTGATGCTTCCTGATATGAACGGTTATGAGGTTCTGAAGAATTTGCGCGCCTCGAAAGTCAATACACCGGTTCTGATTCTTTCCGGTTTGAGTGAGCCGGACAAAAAAGTTAAAGGCTTGGGCTACGGCGCTGACGATTATCTGACAAAACCGTTTGACAAATCAGAACTGTTGGCTCGTATTCAGGCTGTGGTCAGACGCTCCAAAGGACATTCCAATTCCCTTATCCGTACCGGCGATGTTGAAGTCAATCTTGACAATCAAACCGTTTCGGTCAAAGGCAAAGCATTACATCTCACCGGCAAAGAATACGGCATTATGGAGTTGTTGTCCTTGCGCAAAGGTTCTACCTTGAACAAAGATCAGTTCTTAAACCACCTTTATGGCGGTATTGATGAACCGGAATTGAAAATTATTGACGTGTTTATCTGCAAACTTCGTAAAAAGCTGGAAAAAGCTTCCGGCGGGAAAAATTATATCGAAACAGTCTGGGGACGTGGTTATGTTCTCCGTGATCCGGATGAAAAAAAATAAATCAAGTAAAAAAACACCTTGTTTTTACAGGGTGTTTTTTTGTTAATAAACATTAGGAAAAAATTCCTGACACTGAGCTCCGACAACAAACCCCGTATGCCCGCTGTCAAAAATCACATTCAATGATGCAGCACAAAGATTATTGCCATGCATGGGATCGATTTTACCGCACCTACGATGTTATGTGATTGTCTATCCCCATAGCATCCTCCCTCACATTCCGGAGCCGTTGTTCGATTGTGCTCACAGTAGCAATCTTTGCCTTTAATAATATACAGATGACTAATAGTGCCTGACTTCATTCTTGTGTCACAATCATCTCCGCCATAAGAACTTTTATAAATAAACTCACGCGCTAAAGCCATACAGCTCCAGACTCCCGCCGGTGACGAATAAGTACCGCAGGCACAAGCAACACAAATTCCACTTGAGGTCATGGTGTAACCGTCTTTACAAGTCCCCGGTTTATACTTACTGTCACAGGGAAGATCACAATCCATTCCCGTCGGACAACTTGACAAATTATATTCTTCCGGACACGTACAGCGCACATATCCAACCACATTTGAAGAAGAGGACAAAAAATAAAACAATAAAAAAGCCCCTCGGTTGAGGGGCTTTTTAACTTTTCTTTGTTTAGCAAGATTTTACATGCCAGATGTTTTGGGCGTATTCCATTACAGCCCTGTCTGATGTAAACTTGCCGATACGGGCAACATTAAGCAATGCTTTTTTCGCCCAAACATCCTTGTTCAGGAAGTCTTTCTCTACTTCTTCCATCTTTTGATCAAAGGCTTGTAAATCAGCCAAAACAAAGAAGTAATCACGGTTGACCAGTTCTTCAAAAATAGGCTTGAACAGCAAGACATAATCTTTTTCACAGAACATGCTGGAATTGACCGCGTTTAAGATGCGTTTGACATAAACGTTGTTTTCATAAACCTCACGCGGATTATATGAACTGCGACGTTCCTGAATTTCTTTTTCGGTCAAGCCAAACAGATAGAAGTTTTCGGCTCCGACTTCTTCACGAATCTCAATATTGGCACCGTCAAGCGTTCCGATTGTCAACGCTCCGTTCAAAGCGAATTTCATGTTTCCGGTACCGCTGGCCTCAAAGCCTGCCGTGGATGATTGAACACTGACATCTGCAGCCGGTATCAAAACTTCGGCCAAAGAAACCTTATAGTCCGGAATGAAGACAACTTTCAACATTTCGTTGACGCGAGGATCATTGTTAACAACATCGGCAACATTATTAATCAGTTTGATGATTAACTTGGCAAAATTGTACGACGGAGCGGCTTTGCCGGCAAAGATATATGTCTTCGGGGTTGCCGGTTTGACATTGTCTTTAACAATATCCAAATAATCGCCAATCACTTGCAAAATTGTCATTAACTGACGCTTATACTCGTGAATACGTTTTGCATGAACAATGAACATACTCTTCGGATTGACCATTGTTCCGGTTGCCTTAAAGATAATCTGAGCCAAACGCTCTTTGTTGGTCACCTTAATTGAACTGAATTCTTTCAGGAATTTTTTATCTTTAGCATAATCTTCCAATCCTTTCAGCTCGGTCAGTTCTGTAATCCAGCCTTTGCCAATTTTAGAAGAAATTAAGCTGGACAGCGCGGTGTTGGCATGCAACAACCAACGACGCGGCGTAATACCATTTGTCACATTGGTGAATTTTTCCGGCCACAGTTCATAAAACTCTGGAACCAAAGATGTTTTAATCAATTCGGAGTGAATTTGAGCCACACCGTTGACGGAGAAAGAGCCAACGATTGACAGGTTCGCCATACGAATAATCTGGCCATCACCTTCTCCAAACACAATAGCAACCTTATCCAGTTTTGCACGATCTTCACCAAAGCGGCTGCGAGCAAAATCCATAAAGCGGCGATTGATTTCGTAAATAATCTGCAAGTGACGCGGCAACATACGTCCCAAAATTCGTGCAGGCCAAGTTTCCAATGCTTCCGGAAGCAAAGTGTGATTGGTGTATGCAAAGACTTTGGTTGTGATATCCCATGCGGCATCCCATTCTTGTCCGTGAATATCAACCAATACTCTCATCATTTCAGGAATCGCAATAGCCGGATGCGTATCATTCAGTTGAATGCAAACTTCATTCGGCAACTCTTTGAAATCGTTGTTCTTTTCCAAGAAACGGCGGAAAATATCCTGTATTGCGCAAGAAACAAAGAAATATTGTTGTTTGAGCCGGAGTTCCTTACCGATTTCGACAGCATCAGACGGATACAAAACTTTGGAAATCGTTTCTGTTTCGATTTTTTCTTTCATCGCCTCAATATAGCCACCTTCATTGAAGATGTTAATATCCAGCTCATCATCGGTTTTAGCGGAAAACAGACGCAGATAGTTTACAGATTTTCCGTCATAACCGACAATTGGGAAATCAAACGGAACACCATAAAGGGTCTTGGTATTCATCCAAATAAAGCTTTTTTGTCCATCGGGATTATCCAATGTTTCAACATCTCCATAAATCGGGATTTTAACAATTCGATCCGGACGGGCAAACTGCCACGGAGAATCCCCACCCTGCCAACTATCGGCCTGTTCAATCTGATATCCGTTTTCAAACTTTTGCTTAAACAAACCAAACTGATAGTTAATACCATAACCGAATCCGGGGAGGCCCAAAGATGCCATAGAATCCAGATAGCATGCCGCCAAACGCCCCAAACCACCGTTACCAAGCGCAGGATCATACTCAGTGTCAAAAATTTCTTGCAGACTAAAATCCGGAAAATCATCAATCTTAATATCTTTCAGAATATCAAACAACCCCAAGTTATGGAGGTTATTTTCCAAAGAACGACCAATCAGATATTCAATCGACAAATAATAAATGCGCTTAGAACCACACTTGTTGTAACGAGCAATCGTTTCATACATTTTATCCATGGCAAACTCCCGCACTGCCAGTGAAATAGCTTCAAGAGCTTCTTCCTTGGTCAATTCGCAGGTTCGTTTTCCGATAAAGTATTTGATATAATGCTCAATAGACAGCTTCAAGCGGGCACGATCGATATCACTAATAATGGCAGAATTCTTCTTCACTTTAACATACTCCTATGGGATAAAATACTAAGTTATCCTCAACATTAGCGACAATTGTTTGAAATATGGTTAATAATATAATCCTTTTTTATCGTTTTCAGCAAAACGATTATCAGTTTTTTAATAAATCTCCTTGTAAATTTGGCAACATATTAATATAATTGCGGTAAATTTTGACTTTAGGAATACATGGTGAAAAAGATGAACGGAAAATTCGCGGCCAGTTTAATGATGGCCACAGCATTGACTTTTGCAACCCCGACAAAGGCTCAAAGCATTTTTGAAGCCCTGGGCCAGACATATAACACCAATCCAACTTTGCAGGCTCGACGCGCTTATTTGCGCAGTGTTGACGAAAATGCCGCCATTGCAAAATCAGGGTATCGCCCCAACATTGCCTTAACCGGCGGATATAACGACCGCAACAGTAATGTTGACAACGGTTCGCCACTTTCTCAAGCCGGCGGTGACAGCTCCACGACGACTTTGGCCGCAAAAATTTCTCAGCCGATTTTCAATGGTTTTGCAACCGTAAATTCCGTAAAAGCTGCCGACAGCCTCATTCGCGCAGAACAGAACAATTTGTCAACCATTGAACAAAACATCTTTTTGGAGGCTTCAACAGCTTATTTGGATGTTTTGCAAAATGCAGCAATTGTCGACTTGCAAAAAAACAACGAAAAACTGCTAAAAAAACGCTTGGATGAAACTGTACAACGTTTTAATGTCGGCGAAGTAACCAGAACAGACGTTTCTCAAGCCAGAGCCCGTCACTCACAGGCGGTTTCCGACAGAATCGCTTCTGAAGGAACTTATGAAGCCTCAAAAGCCACATATGTTCAACTCATCGGCACAAATCCCGAAAAGCTGGAAGAACCGGAAGCGATAAAAGACTTCCTTCCCAAGTCTTATGAAGAAGCTCATGAAATCGCCGTTGCAAACAATTACAGCATTTTGGCGGCAAAAAACTTATTAAAATCGCAAAGCTATGATGTTTATACAAACACCGGTGCATTATTGCCACAAGTCAGCTTAGACGGTTCCGTATCAAAAGTTAAAACAGAATACGACAACAACCTTTTAGGGGACACGACATCAGATAATGTTGAATGGGGTGTCAATATGATTATTCCCCTGTATAACTCCGGAGAAAGCCGCGCTAAAATTCGCCAGAGCAAATATAAAAAATGGCAAGCTCAGGAACAAGTTATTGAAGCTGAAAGACAAGTTAAATCAGTTGTTTCCAGCGCATGGGAATATATGGTGTCCAACCAATCCAAAATTAAGGCTATTCAAGAACAGGTCAACGCCAATCAGGTTGCTTTGGATGGTGTTCAAAAAGAAGAAGCTCTCGGTAACAGAACTATTCTTGACGTGTTGGATGCCTATCAAGAATTGCTCAATTCAAACGTTAACGAAGTGAAAGCTCGCCGTGACTATTATGTTTCCGGTATGAATCTGCTGATGTCCATGGGCAAGCTAACCGCCAAAGATTTAAAACTTGGTGTTGACATCTACAATCCCAAAAAATTCTACAAAGAAACACGGGATAAATGGTTATCTTTGAATTAAAATGATTGAAAAAGTCTTGTTCCTGCAGCAAGGCTTTCTTTTTTATCCTAATTTTGATTATAGCCTCTTGATAATCATTAAAAACTGTGTAAAATGGTGGCAGAATTTAATCGGAGACACAAAAATGGCAGAAGACAACAACGAAGATCTTTCCATGGAAGATATCTTATCATCCATCAAAAATATTCTGGCTGAGGGCGATGCTTCAACACCGCAAATTGAACCAGTTTTAGAGCCTCCTGCGGAAAAAACTCCGGTTGCCGGCATTCAGGAAACAGTTGCAGAACCGATTGTCGCTGTTGCCGATGTTGTGGCTGAAACAACAGAAGAAGATGATGACATATTGGATTTGTCTCCAGATATGCGAGTTGAAGATATTATTACCTCAACAAATGATATTAATTTGGATGAAGAATTGGACAATGTTTCATCTGTTTCGACCGATTTGCCCATAAATGAACCGGCAATCGGCATTCCTGATGAAAAATCTGATCCTTTTGATTCTTTTGAAGATATCAGTGCGCCTCGTCTGCCGGATATAGATATAGCCCTGTTACCCGAACAGGCACAAGTTGTTGAACAGGAAGTGGTCGTCCATGACGAAGAACCGACTTTTGTCGCTGAAGAAACACCTGTCGTTGTTTCCACAGAAGATGTATTTGAAGACGTTCAGCAACCTGATCAAAATGACAGCAACGCCATTGATGCCTCTGCTTCGATTATCAGCAATTTTGCCAAGATGTTTGCCAAAGAAGACAAACAAGCTCTGCAAGCGCCTGTTGTTGAAACTGTTACCGAACCGATAAAAGAAATGGGCAACGTATCTCGTACGCTGGAAAATATGATTCACGACGTTATCCGTAATATTATCGGAAACGAAGTTTCCGCCAACTGGAAAAACGGCTTGAATTATGATCAACTGGCCAAAGAAGAAATCTCCCGCCAGACACGTTTGTGGCTGGAAACAAATCTGCCGGCGATTGTAGAAAAAACAGTAAAAGAAGAGATTGAGCGAGTGATGGCAAAGGTCGGCACATATCAATAAATTATTGAGCCGTCCTATAAATCTTTTTGCCCCCAAATTGAGTTTTGAGGGCTTTTTTCGCGAAATAGAGTTTTGATAAAAATATAAGTGAGTTAACATGTTAGAAAAAAATTATAATCCTAAAGATTTTGAAGAACAAATTTATGCCCAATGGGAAAAAGACGGGGATTTTAAACCGGATATGCGCAGCGATAAAGATGCCTTTGCCATTGTTATTCCGCCACCAAACGTTACCGGTGTTTTGCATATGGGACATGCTCTTGACGATACGTTGCAGGATATTTTAATCCGCTACAATCGCATGTTGGGCAAAAAAGTTTTATGGCAACCGGGGATGGATCATGCCGGTATTGCAACGCAAATGGTTGTTGAACGCAATCTGGCCAAAGAAGGCATTACCCGCCATGATTTGGGACGCGAAAAATTTATTGAAACCGTTTGGAAGTGGAAAGAGCAGTCAGGCGGTACGATTTGCAAACAACTGCGTCGTCTTGGTGCTTCTTGCGATTGGAGCAGAGAACGCTTTACCATGGATGAAGGTTTGAGCCGCGCCGTTCGCAAAATCTTTGTAAATCTTTATAAAGACGGATTGATTTATAAAGCTAAAAAATTGGTCAACTGGGACTCTAAATTTATGACTGCCGTTTCTGATTTGGAAGTTGTCCAAAAAGAAACCGTCGGCAAAATGTATTACTACAAATATCCTATCGAAGGAGAAGAAGGCCAGTTCATCCACATTGCTACCACTCGTCCGGAAACAATGTTTGGTGATACTGCCGTTGCTGTCAGCAAAGAAAATGAAAAACTGAAGCATCTTATCGGCAAAAAAGCCATTATCCCGATTATTAATCGCGCTATTCCGATTATCGGTGATGAACATGCTGATCCGGAAAAAGGAACCGGCGCCGTCAAAATTACACCGGCACATGACTTTAATGACTTTGAAGTAGGCAAACGTCACAACCTGCCGATGATTAACATCCTCAATGAAGATGCGACTCTTAATGAAAACACTCCGTTTGAAGGTATGGACACCCAAACAGCTCGTCAGAAAACCATTGAAAAAATGACTGAACTTGGTCTGATGGAAAAAATTGAAGACCATCCGATGGTTATTCCTTATGGCGATCGTTCCGGTGTTGTTATTGAACCGTTGATGACTGATCAATGGTTTGTTGATGCTCCTACCCTTGCCAAAGAAGCCATTCGCGTGGTTGAAGAAGGTGAAATGAAGTTCGTTCCCACTACTTATGAAAAAACGTATTTCGAGTGGATGCGCAATATTCAACCTTGGTGTATCTCCCGCCAGTTGTGGTGGGGACACCAAATGCCGATTTGGTATGGTCCGGACGGAACAATTTTCTGCGAAGAAAATGAAGAAGAAGCTCAAATTGCGGCCAATAAACATTATGGAAAAAACGTTGAACTGACCAGAGAAACAGATGTTCTGGATACGTGGTTTTCTTCCGGTTTATGGGCCTTTTCAACTATGGGATGGCCGGATAAAACCGAATTTTTAGACACATTCTATCCGACATCGGTTTTGGTTACCGGTTTTGACATCATCTTCTTCTGGGTGGCCAGAATGATGATGATGAGCATGTATATGATGAAAAAAGTTCCGTTCAAGACTTGTTATATACACGGTTTGGTTCGAGATGAACAAGGGCGGAAAATGTCAAAATCCAAAGGCAACACCGTTGATCCGATGGAAACGATTGAAACATACGGTGCGGATGCTTTGCGCTTCTTTATGGCGGCCATGGAAACACAAGGACGTGATATCAACATGTCTGAGAATCGCATTGCCGGCTACCGTAACTTTGCAACAAAACTCTGGAATGCCTCTCGTTTTGGTGAGATGAACAGTTGTGCGCCAGTTAAGGGATTTGACGAAACTTCGGTTTCTCATCCGGTTAACAAGTGGATTGTTGCCAAAGCTAAAGAAGCAACCCGCGCGGTTACTGCCAACCTGAACAATTACCGTTTTTCGGATGCCGCCAATGATGTCTACCAATTCATTTGGGGCGGTTTCTGCGATTGGTACATTGAAATGATTAAGCCGATTTTATATGGTGAAGATGAAAATGCCAAAGCCGAAACTCGTGCAACATTCGGCTGGGTATTGGATCGCATTTTGGTTATTTTGCATCCGTTTATGCCATTTATCACTACAGAACTTTGGAATAATACGGCTGAACGCTCAACAAAACTTATTCATGCGGCTTGGCCACAAAATGAAAACATCGACACAAAAGCTTTGAACGATATTGATTGGACGATTGATCTTATTTCTGCCATCCGTTCCCTGCGTGCCGAAATGAATCTGCCGGCCGGCGCTAAATTAACCGTTTATATGAAAGGTGCAGAAGAAAAATCTCAGCAACATCTGCGTGATTTTGCAACAATCATATGCTCACTTGCCCGTTTGGAGAAAATTGAAGCCTACAACGGAGAAATTACACCGGATATGGCACAAGCAGTCTTTAAAGAAGCGGTTATTTTGTTGCCTCTCAAGGGGATTGTTGATTTTTCAGCAGAAAAGGAACGCTTGCGTAAAGAACTGGAGGCTTTGGAAAAGAATCTGGAGGGCTATGCTCGTAAGCTTGGCAATCCAAGCTTTGTAGAACGCGCGCCGGCGGCAGTCGTTGAAGAAGAAAAACGACGCCAAGCCGAGGCTTTAGACAAGAAAGCCAAAACAGAAGAAGCTCTGGCACGAATCGTTAATCTTTAATATCAAAGCCCCTCGATTGAGGGGCTTTTTTATTGTCCTATGTTTTGGGGAGAATCGTTCCGGTCATCTTTTCGTCCGACAACAACTCTTTATCGCGGTTAAACTTTCAGATAACAAATTGCAAAATCTTACTGTCCGTGCTCGTCGTCTTTTCGTCCCAATATTTGTCTAGAGAGCAAGCCATCCGGTCGTACAAAACGAGGCATCGCAACCACCTCTTCTTCAGGCATACTCATGGCCAGACGAGGTTTTTCGATTGTTTCCCGAATTCCCTTAGCCATGTAAACACCATTAAAACCAGATAATCTGTCATAAAATTCATCAATACCGGTAATGTGTTCGTTCTTTCCCAGATACAAAACACCACCGCGATTTTGACGTTTGCTCAAGCGGGATAAAATCTCTCTCTGACGTTCCGGCGTAAAGAAACGCAAAACGTTACGACAAAAAATAATTTCAAACATTTCACCTTGAGTAATTTCCTGCAACAGATTATAACGGCGAAACTCCACCATACGGCGCAATTCGTCGTTGACACTCCACATATCATCTTCTTTATGAAAATAGTTGAGAATGTCTTTTGCATTCAATCCCGTTTGGATTTCGAAATTGTTATAAAGTCCGCGTTGCGCTTTAGAAATCGCTGTTGATGAGATATCAGAACCAACAATATTTATGTTCCATTCTTTCAAGCCCAGAAATTGCCGATGAATGCACATGGCAATTGAGTAAGCCTCTTGTCCGGTTGAACAACCAACGCTCCAAATACGCAAACGTTTGGCGGCACGATTATTTTCTCTTAAATTAGGCAACACGGTGTTCTCAAAGCGCTGAAAAACATCGTAGTTTCTAAAGAAAGAAGTGTCTGACAAAGCTAGATTTTCAACAACCTGAGCCACCAACGGTTTGGCTCCCAAACGCAACTCGGCCACCAATTCTTCAACACTGGCATAGCCTTTTTCACGAATAAAATTTGATATTCTCTTATCGACGACAAAATATTGTCCTTCGTTAAAATCCCAGCCGGCATGCTGTCTTAAAAGGTTCACCAGAAAATCAAAATCTTGTTTGCGCATTTTCTTCCCCCCTTATAACAGCCCTAAAATAGCCAATTTTGAACCGATAATTTCTTCATCAAACGGACGCATGATAAAATCATCGGCCCCACCGTCCAACGCCATGCGGATGTTATCAATATCAGACATGGTAGCGCAGAACATAAATTTTGGTTGAGAAAGACGACGATCTCCCCTGATTTTGTACAGAACATCTATGCCGTCCATCAGAGGCAAGCGCCAGTCACTGATAATCAAGTTTGGATTTTCCCGACGACAAAGCTCTAAAGCCTCTTCTCCGCTTTCGGCCTCGATAACGTTAAAGCCAAAATTCTCCATTATCTTGACTAACAACATGCGGATTGTTTGCGAATCATCAACGACAATACATTTACCAGCCATTATTCCTGCCCTTTCCGCTCGAACATAAAACAAGGAAAGTCTGATTTCAACAAATAGAGCTTCACTCCTGTTTCCTCAGCCTGCGACACCAAGTAATAAGACGGAGCAAATTGCGCGTTGAGTTCTGTTCGGCATCCGCCCAAGATCTCTTTCAGGTGAAGCATTTTATCTTCTGAGGGAGCTAGTGTTCCCTCTGATACGACCCAAAGTTTTCCTTCTTTTTCAGCAATTGTTATTTTTCCGCCGCGAATCATCATATCGGCAATTATCATTACTGCCAAAAGCACCTCTCGGGAAAAAGAGACATCTTTTATCTGAAAATCCAACTCCAGCGGATAATTTCGATTACCGATTGTTCCAAGATAATCACGAATCGTTTTTTCCAAAAACTCCATATTCTCCAAATTGGCATTGTCTAAGCCAAAAGCCAGCCTGAAAAAGCGCATACGAGCTGATAAAACGGACGAACTGGTTTTCAGAATGGATTTGATGTCATCCATAAAGTCCATATCACCTTCTTCCAGTAATTCTACGGCGTTAGCAACTGCCCCGACATTACCGACAATATCGTGGCTCAAACGTGTGCAAACCAGTTGGGTAAGGATATTTGAATCTATGGTCATCTTCTTTCTCTAAAAACTGTATAAATCCGTGTTCATATAGCGTTGGTCTTCACGAGACATTCTGGTATAATCAAGCTCTCGCAACATCGGATCTTCCAATTGCAGGAAGCCGGTGTTGGCTTTCATAAAAGGTTTGTTTCCGCCCATTCCCCATGTAATGGATGTTTTATTATCCGGCTTGCCGTATTTCTGATTTACTTTCTTCCAAAAATCATAAACCTTAATATTGCGGATATACATTGCCTTAGGGCTGTTGCCGGTGATGTTGGCGGCCATACTCTTATAACTGATTTTGTAGACCTTATTGTCGGTAAAGTTACTCGTCAACGTGACTTCCATTTCTTCCTTGGTATCAAACTTGGAATATTTGACGGTTTGAACATATTCATGATTGTCTTTCTTGGCTTTTTGCGTTACGCAGGCCTCTGTTCGCTCATAGCCGACAACACCGGTACTGCGGCAATATTCTTCATTCCGCCATTTGATAAAATTGGGGATTTGGTATTTTTCCATCACCTTACGAAAACCTCGATTGCGCATGGTTTCCTCAACTTGTTGCAAAGACATACGCAACATGACACCGGAAATATCAAACACCGAAGCGTTGGAACGACGATTGGCATTTGAAGGGTTGCGTGCATTGTCAACCAAGTCATCAAGACTGTCTATTCCAGAAGCGGATTTTCCGTTCCCTCCCAACAAAGTCAACGGATTGGTATTGGCCAATTTGTCAACCCACGTTCCCTCGACGGAAGGCAGAGGCAAAGCAGATTCAGAAGCGGCATCTTTTTTCAGTGTGTCGGTCAAGGCCTGATCCTTGCTGATTGTCGGCAAAGGTTCAGGTTCTTCTTCAGGTATCTGTTCTTGAGGCGAAATCGGAGTTTGCAACATTGGAATTTGCGGCGGCTGAGACGCAATCGGAATATTATCCGAGGGAGGCGGAGCAAAATCTTGCAGTGTCTCATCGGGCATCATATCCTCATCCAAAACAGGAACATCCCCGCTTTCTGATGATGCCTCATCGCCAAAAGCATAGTTTGGCATGGCAACGGCTGTTTCATAATTTACCTCTCCGCCAAAAAGGTATGGAGAAGAATCCTCGCTTGCCTGTGCGGCAACCGGAGTTAATAAAAGTACAGCACCCAATGTCAAAAACCAATAAGGCAACATTTCTTCTTCTTTATAATTATTTCAGCTCAGAGTTTATTCTTTTTTTTAGAAGATAGCAAATATTTCCCTTAACTTATCATAAGAAGTTTTTATTTACATTTTCCTTTTTAGACGATATAAAACGATAAAAATGACAAGGATTTATCATGACAACAGAAGTTCACATTATCGGTGCCGGTCTTGCCGGTTCGGAAGCGGCTTGGCAGTTGGCTCAACGAGGTGTTTCCGTTGTGATACACGAAATGCGGCCGCAAAAATCGTCTCCCGCCCACAAAACGTCTTATTGCGCAGAATTGGTGTGTTCCAATTCCTTACGCTCGGATGATCATTTGCATAATGCCGTCGGTCTGCTTCACGAAGAAATGCGACAGCTAAAATCTTTGATTATGGAATGTGCCGATGCCTGTAAAGTTCCGGCCGGAGGTGCTTTGGCCGTTGACCGTGACGGTTTTGCTCAAATGGTAACAGGCAAGCTTCGCGCTCATCCCCTCATCCGCTTTGAGGACGGAGAAATCACTCTGTTGCCGCAAAAAGACGACGGCAGATGGATTGTCGCAAGCGGACCTCTGACATCTGAGGCGCTTATTCAATCTATTTTACAGACGATTGACAGTCAGGCTCTTAATTTTTTTGACGCGATTGCTCCGGTCGTTTTCAAAGAAAGCATTAACTTTGATGTGGCTTGGTACCAATCCCGTTATGATAAAGGTGACAAAACCGATTACATTAACTGCCCGATGACCAAAGAGCAGTATTATGACTTTATCAATGCGTTGTTGACTGCGGAAAAAACAGAGTTTCATGATTTTGAAAAACAAGCCGCTTATTTTGACGGCTGTCTGCCGATTGAAGTAATGGCGGAACGCGGATCTGACACCCTGCTTTTTGGTCCGATGAAACCCGTCGGTCTTACCAATCCGCACAATCCGCAACAAAAACCTTATGCCGTGGTGCAATTACGTCAGGACAACAAAGAAGACACTTTGCGCAACATTGTCGGTTTTCAAACAAAATTGAAATATGGTGAACAACAACGAATTTTCAGAATGATTCCGGGGCTGGAAAATGCTGAATTTGCGCGATTGGGCGGTATTCATATGAACACGTTTATCAAAAGTCCGTGGCTGTTGGACGAATTCTTACGCCTCAAACAACGCCCCAACATCAGCTTTGCCGGTCAAATTACCGGATGTGAAGGTTATATTGAAAGCGCGGCAACAGGCTGGGCTGCCGGATATTTTGCCGCTTGTGAGTGTTTGGGGCAAAATGCCGCGTTACCACCGGAAACGACGGCCATTGGCGCGATGTTGAAGCATTTGCGGAACGACAGCACTCCCGACTATCAACCAATGAACATCAACTTTGGTCTCTTTCCGACTATTCAAGGTGAAGTTACTGTCAACGGGAAGTTCCGTAAAATTAAAGGAATGGATCGCAAACAAGCTTATTGCATGCGAGCTCTGGCCGATATTAAATCATGGATTGATGAGTTATGAAACAAGCCAAGGACGAAAATTTTCCGGTCGGACTACTCATCAGCCGTAGATTAAAACCTTTGGTAAAAGCCTATTATCAAGCGGCTCGAACAGCGGATGACATTGCCGATGATAACAGTCTTTCGAGCAAAGAAAAGCTTAATCTCTTAGATGAAACCGAACGAGCTTTTTACGGGAAAAACAAGGCAAAAAAATTTTCGGCCGCAACACGCCTCGGTAAGATTTTCAGCTCAGAAAATCTTGATGCATCGCTTTTTACCGACCTGTTAAAAGCCTTTCGTCAAGACGCGGCAAACCAGCCTCTGGAAATTTGGGAACAGCTGATAAATTACTGTACTTATTCTGCCGCGCCGGTCGGTCGTTTTTTGTTGGCAATCCATGATGAAAATCCTTCTACTTATCTGCCGGCGGCAACTTTGTGTGCTGTTTTGCAAATCAGCAACCATCTTCAAGATTTGAAAAAAGATTGTGTCGAAATGAAACGTTTCTACCTCCCGAAAACAATGATGGACAAACACGGCGTTGTTTATGATGATTTTTGCCAAAACCAATCTTCTCCCCGCCTTAAAGCATTGATTGTCGAAATCGTTACAGAACTGCGTTCAATGATGAAAGATGCAGAACAACTACCGCGCTTGATAAAAAATAAACGGTTACGCATGGAAACGGGTGTTATTCTTTCTTTAACCAATTCCATGTTAAAAAAGTTGGAAAATGAAGATGTTTTGAACTCCGCTGTTCGCCTTGGCCGTCTTGATTGGGTGAAGGCTTTGGTTCATGGAGTTAAAACTCTGTTTAGCACGAGATAAAAAATGAACAATATCAAACGTATGGTTAAAAAATCAGGAACATCTTTTTTTTGGAGCATGAGTCTGTTGCCACGCGCCAAGAGAAATGCCATGTATACGATTTATGCCTTTTTCCGCCACATTGACGACATTGTTGACGGTGATGCTCCCATGGCTGAAAAGATGGAACTTATTCAGGCTTGGCGAGAAGAAATGGATAATATCTATGACCGAAAGGTTCCGCAAACGGATATCGGACGGCGTATTTATAAAAATTGTATGCGCTTTAAGCTTCCTAAAGATGAATTTTTAACCATGCTGGACAGCATCTCTATGGATTTGCCCAATCCGGTACAGGCTCCGGATATGGATAAATTAAACCAATATTGCCGTGGGGTTGCCGGTTCTCCGGGGAATTTGTCTTTGCGAATTTTCGGATGCTCGGATAAAAAACTTATTGATGCGTTGTCCGAAACTCTGGGACGAGCTTTACAGCTTACAAATATTTTAAGAGATGTTAAAGAAGATGCACAAGCTGATCGCTTATATCTTCCGAAAGAACTGTTGAAAAAAGCAGGTATTCATTCTACTGCGCCGATGGATGTTGTCGTTGACAAGAATTTATCGGTGGCTCGTGAAGAACTTGCTCGTATTGCCGATGATGATTACAAAAAAGCATTTTCCTACCTCAAGAAACTTGATAAAAAAGTTGCTCGTCCGGTTAAAGCTATTGCCTACATCTATAAACGCTATTTTGATATTATGCAAAACAGAGGCTGGGAAATTATTTCACCCAAGCCAAATGTCGGAAGATTTACGAAACTTTGCTTAGCGCTTAAAGCTTTTATGGGTAAATAATGAAGAAAAAAAATATCACTTACCATATTATCGGCGCCGGTATCGCTGGTTTATCCTGCGCTTATTTTTTGAAGAAAAAAAATCCGACTTGCAAAACCATCGTTTATGAGGCCGCCAGTCACTTGGGCGGACGTTGCTATTCATTCGACGATAAAGAATTGCAAACCCGACTGGATAACGCTACCCATGTTATCTTAGGCGGCAACAAATATGCGGCAAAGCTCTTTGCCCCCCACAAATGGCACAATGATTGCTATTTTTGGAATGTTTCAAAAGATACGGTAGGAGCTGATTACAAAAAGTTCAGAGCTGAAATCTTCAAAGCGATGTGCAATACGGAAGCTGGCAAAGCCGCAAAAAAAATTAAACACAAAATATTTTGGAAACTCTTCCCGTGGGGCGCTAAACAACGTCGCATTTATTTTTCACAAAACGATTTAAGCCAGCGCCTGATTAACCCTTTGGCCGCTTATGCCGATGAGTTGTATACCAACTGCAAATTATTGAAATTGGAGACGCAGTTCGGACAAATTGCACAACTTAACTTTAACAACAGAGAAGTTGAAGTTCATGCAGAAGATAAAATTATTCTGGCTCTTGATGCCGCCAATACATCTCGTTTTTTAGAAACGCCTCAATTTGATTTTAACGGCATCATCAACATTTTTTACCATACGTCTCAGCCCCTTTCGCTCCCTAAAAAAGCAGCCTTTTTAGGAGTTGCCAATGGTTTGTTTGATTGGATTTTCGTACATAACAATATTACAGCCGTTACCATATCCGATGCCAAAAATAATAATGAAAAACTTGAAGATTTGGCGAGAAGCATCTGGAAACAACTGGATACATTGCGTAATGTTAATTCGGCTTTTGTGCCGCCGTTCCGTGTTATCCATCACAAGCATGCGACTATCCGGCAAGATGAAGAAAATAATGCCAAACGCCCGCAAAGCGCGCAAACGCCATATCCCAATCTTTTTATTGCCGGAGATTGGACAATGAAAGATTATCCATGCAGTATTGAAGCCGCTATTCTTTCCGGAAAAAGAGCGGCTCAAACAGCCCTCAAAAAACGTTAATAGTCGATCAGTTCCAACATTTCATCCACTAAATTTCTGGTACCTTCGGCAATTTCCTTTAGTGATGTTGCCAGCATATAGCACGGCGTGGTGACAATTTTGTTTTCCGAATCGACACAAACTTCCGTCGCAGAACAATTTTGATGTTCCGCGCCCATTTTTTCAACACCGGTAGCAACTTTTTTATCGTTACCGACAGTGATTTTTATTCCCTTTTTTCCCAAAACCCGAGCAATGACTGTCGGAGCAATACACATTGCACCAATGACTATTCCGTGCTGATAGCTTTCTTCCAATGCGCGTTTAACTTCCACATTGACATCACACTCGGCACCTTTGACAGCGAAATCACTCAGGTTTAATGCCGCGCCGAAACCTCCCGGAAAAACAATCGCATCATATTCTGTCGCCTTGAACTCGGACAAATCTTTGACATTACCGCGGGCAATACGAGCCGACTCGGCTAAAACATTACGATTATCTTCATCTCCGGCAATCGCAACCGCATGTCCGGTAAAATGATCAATCGTACGAGCCTGCCACGTGTTCGGCGCAAAACACTGATATTCGCAACCGCACTGGTCAACAGCCAGCATTGTACAAACGGCTTCGTGTATTTCCGAACCGTCAAAGACGCCGCAACCGGAAAGTACTATAGCAAATCGGGGGGTGTTATTATCCATTTTTAGACCTTTCAAAAATTTTATTTATGATATAAGATAGCATACATTGAATAATATAATTTGCAATATAAGGGTTTATAACAGATGAATTCTGAAATGACAACTTTGCCAAACGGCCTGAGAATTATCACTTCACCACGTCCGCAAACCGAGACTGTTTCTCTCGGGGTTTGGGTTAAAACGGGAGCCGCTTACGAAAGAAAAGAAGTTAACGGGATTTCACATTTTTTGGAGCATATGGCCTTTAAGGGAACAAAAAAACGGACAGCCTTGCAAATCTCAGAGGAAATTGAAGATCGCGGCGGTCAGTCAAATGCTTATACCTCTCGTGAATTTACGGCCTTTTACGCCAAAATGCTGAAAGACGATGCCGAAACAGCTGTTGATGTTTTGGCAGACACTTTGCAGAACTCAACTTTTCCGGAAGATGAATTGGTGAAGGAGCGCGAGGTTGTTGTTCAGGAAATTAAACAAACAATTGATACGCCTGATGACATCATTTTTGATTATTTTCAGGAAACGGCGTTTCCGAATCAGGCGGTGGGGCGTTCTATCCTAGGACCGAAAGATGTGGTGCGCAGTTTTACCCGCGATACTCTCAATAATTATATGAAAACTAATTATGCTGCCGAAAATATGGTGGCCTGCGCGGTCGGAAATATCGATCACGAACAGTTTGTGGAAATGATAAAGAACAGAATGAGCAATGTTCAGCCGCACACTGATTTTTCCATTGAAAAACAAGAATACATCGGCGGCCAATTCTGTGAACAACGAGACATTGAACAAGCTCATGTCGCTATCGGTTTCAAAGGATGTAAATACGAAACGGACTTATATTATCCGACTATTTTGTTATCCACCTTGTTTGGCGGCGGAATGTCCTCCCGACTGTTTCAGGAAATCAGAGAAAAGCGCGGCTTGGTTTATACCGTTTACAGTTTTACGGCATCTCATACCCAAGACGGTTTGTTCGGCATTTATGCCGGTACAGGCTCAAAAGATGTGAAAGAACTTATTCCCGTTATTGCTGATGAAATTAAGAAAATATGCGACACCAAAGTTAATGAAAAAGAATTGCAACGAGCCAAAACTCAGCTTAAGGCCAGTATGCTGATGTCTTTGGAAAGTTCTTCGGCAACATCTGAAATATTGGCGCGCCAACAGCTTATTTTTAATCGTATTATTCCGATTAAAGAAATGGTCGAACGCATCGATAATACAACACTTGATGACATTCAAAAAACGGCACAAACTATTTTTTCAAGCAACCCGACATATACGTTGCTTGGCGCCATCGGCGAACATGCCTCCTATGATGAGCTTAAAAATATGCTGAAGAGATAACCGATGGTCAGCAATCTCTTTGTCGCCGTTCCGCACGGTTTTTGTGCCGGCGTTTCTCGTGCTGTTCGCATTGTTGAAGATACCCTCAAGGAATACGGTGCACCGATTTATGTTCGTCATGAAATCGTGCATAACAAACATGTGGTGAACGAATTTCAAAAACGCGGTGTTATTTTTATTGAAGATTTTGATGAAATCACCGATACCACACGACCGGTTATTCTCTCCGCACACGGAACAGAACAATGTGTTTTGCAGAAAGGAAACGAACGAGGCTTAAAGCTCATTGACGCTACCTGCCCTTTGGTCAAAAAAGTTCACCGGCAGATTCAAAAACTTGAAACAGTCGGCGCTAATATTATCGTCATTGGCAAAAACACGCATCCGGAAATTATCGGAACTATCGGGCAAATTGACAATCACGGACAAATTACGATCATAAATTCGGAACAAGAAGCAGAAGGAATCACCCTGCCGGATGACAAACTTGTCGGTGTTGTGACGCAAACAACTCTTTCCGTTGACAAGGTTCAAAAAATCATCTCAATATTGCAACGCAAATTTCCCGCGTTAATAACGGCGAATAAAAATGATATTTGTTACGCCACAACGCACCGACAAGCCGCAATCACTGAACTGACCAAACGTTGTGAAGCTCTGATTATCATCGGCTCTAAAAACTCATCAAACTCCAAACAATTGCAACAAACGGCTGTGCACAACGGCATAAATAAAGCGTGGCTGATTGATGATGTGAGTGAGCTTCCTGCCGATGAATTACGCGGCATTGAAAACCTCGGTATCAGCGCCGGAGCTTCTGCTCCCGAATATCTTGTCGATAATCTTATCGCAAAATTGAAAGAAGATTTTGCAAATCTTAAGATTCATGATATTATAGTAGCAGAAGAAAACATTGAGTTTAAATCTTGACACACAAGGAGATTATCAATGTCGCGCGCAGAAGATATTTTTCAAAAGCTGATTTATTTCGGTGAAGATGCGATTGATGAGTATATTATCAATCAGCAAACAGAAGAATTGTTTCTTGACTTTAAACAAGCGGTTTCTGTCGGCAAGAACTTTACGACGCTTCATCGTGATGACCGCAGAAACTTGGCCAAAGCCATTTCCGGTTTTGGCAACTCGGAAGGCGGTGTTATTCTTTGGGGGGTTGAGTGCTCCAGAGATATTGAAGTCGGAGATGTGGCGCGAGCAAAAGTTAAAGTCAAAAATGTCCATCGCTTTTTGAGCTGGTTGGAAAATGCCATATCCGGTTGTACCATTCCCAGTCACAACAAAGTGCGGAACCATATTGTCAGCTGTGATGCCAACGGAGACGGTTTTGTTGCTACATATATTCCAAAATCTGATATTGCACCGTTGATGACAACCACGAACAGCACTATTTATATTCGTTCAGGCTCAAACAATGTGCCGGCTCCTTATGCCGTTATTGCAGGAATGTTCGGGCGTCGCCCGCAACCTAATGTCGAACTGTTGGCCAATAAAAGAAAAATTGAAATTCTTGACAATATCGAAGAAGATATTCTTTATCCGAAAAGCATTGACAATCCGCCCAAAGAATATGTGAAAATCAGTTTTACGGTTCAGGCGCTCAATGACAGCAACGTGATTGCCCGAGAGGTTTATCTCTCCTGTCACACTCTGGAAAGCGGTGGGGAATACAACAAGGTTCGCTTTTTGAATTATAATCATATGGATGCCATTCCTTCTATTGAGGGACAGCTTAACCTCATTAGCAAACCGGAATTACGTTTGCCGCCGCGCGGTGCTCTGCGTTTTTGTAATGTTGAAATCATTTTCTCGCCTTTTGTGGACGATGATTTTAAACTAGAAGGTGTTATCGGTGCTGATCAGGCGGCGCCCAAAAACTTCCGCATTTACATTCCAAAGAACAAGCTTCGCTCCTTTGTCGCTCAGGCTTTACGAAAAGAAAATGAAGATAATGTTCTTTTGGGTGAATTTTTTAATGACTATTTTATTGGTGAAAACTGATGCCTCAAATTGAAATATATACAGACGGAGCATGTTCCGGAAACCCCGGTGCCGGTGGTTGGGGAGCTTTGCTTCGATATGGTTCGACAGAAAAAGAACTATCCGGCGGCGCACAACAAACGACCAACAACAGAATGGAGCTAACCGCTGTTATTGAGGCTTTGAAAGCTTTGAAAAAAGCCTGCGACATTGTTCTTTATACGGACAGCCGCTATGTTATGGACGGAATTCAGAAATGGTTACCAAACTGGAAAATCAACAATTGGCGCACAACGAATAAAAAATCAGCCGTCAAAAACATCGAACTATGGCAAGAATTAGATGCCTTACAATCCCAACACAACATCCAGTGGGTTTGGGTAAAAGGGCATAACGGCCATCCGGAAAATGAACGAGTTGACAAACTGGCACGTGACGAAGCCAAAAAATTCGCCATCGATAAGGCATAATATTTTTCCCTTGACTAATTAGACACAAGCTGTTATGATTTGTCTAGTTTTGTTAATTAAACTTCTTAATGCAGGTCAATATGTCAAACAATCCCCCAAGGATTCTGCCGACAGAAGTCATTAAGAATCCTGCATCCCCTTCTCATTCCGCAACGCGACGGAATATCCCCCTTTCACCCCAATTTGAAACCAAAGAAGAATACATCAAGTTCCTCCTCGACACCAATAAAATCTCCTACGATAAATTGCGAATAAAGAATTCCATCATCTATCTGAAAGGACACTTGCATATAGATGAACGAGTGAAAAGCGGACTTGATTGGAGCGACGTGGTTGTTACGTCGGCTACGGTAGCTTCGGGAAAGATTAGCAAGTATGCCTATCTTCCTTGTACGAAAGCTGGTGTCAAATCCAATTTGCACACTCTCAGCATCGACGAATTTATGAAGCATAATGCTTATCATGCTCAGAAGAAAAACGGCAAATACATCGTTCCAGGCATCTTTCGAATTCCGGCAGCAGATATACTGCCGGATTTTAGTTTGGTACAAGCTGAAAAAGTTTATTGCTATTACAACGGCAAAGTTAATCTGGAACGTCTTCCCTATGCTTCCAAAGGCATTTTCGGCATCAAAGCAGAAAACATCATTACTCCCATGCCCAATGCGTTGCGAACAGCAAAAGCCAAAGGCTTGGGTAAAAACATTTGCAGAGAGCTGAAAAAACGTGAACCCGGATTATGGCAAAAGTGGATTGTCACCTTTGGCTTCAAAAGCTCTTATTAGTAATTCAGGTTTTCAATAAACTTGCGGAAATCCATGTCATTGACGATTTCGGGCAGAACAACACCATCAGGTATCCGACGGCTGAAAAGAATGTAAAACGGCAAGCCCTGACGTCCGAATTTTTTCATAAAGTTAAGGATGTCTTCGTTATAATTCGTCCAATCAACATCGATGACCGATACATTATGCTCCTCTAAAAACTCAGACATTTGCTCTCCGTCAAAAACGGTCACATCATTTAACTTACAAGTTAAGCACCAATCAGCACCAATCCGTACGAAAACTGTTCTTCCGTCATTTAGCAATTGCTGAACTTGTTCATAGACATCAAAATTATCATATGAGGTGGCGCTAATCTCCTGACGGCGAATATCATAACTGTTTTTTGCCAAATTAAACGACCAGACCAAAATCGCGCCTATCAACAAAAAGCTGATAATATGAAAGAAATTTCTGGTTCGCTGTAATACCTCAACCGTATCCGGCTGTTGATCAATAATATCCATTAACGTCTTATGAAACCACAAGATTATCCAAAAGACGCAAATGAAAGCAATAAATTGGATTAAGAGTGCTCCCGAAGTCTGAGCATAAAGAATATTCAGCAACCACACTAAAGTGAGGAAGAGCATCCATCCCATAATGCGACTTACTTTGGACATCCATTTTCCGGGGTTGGGCATCAGATAAATCAAATCAGGAAACAAAGCAAATAACAAATATGGCAAAGATAAGCCTAAAGCAACTGCGGATAAAATCACGATAATATCCGTATAGTCTCCGCTCAGGGCAAAACCGACGGCAGTTCCCAGATAGGGAGCCGTACACGGTGTGGATAACAGCACAACAAAGAAACCGTTAAAGAAATGAAGTAATTTTCCCGAAGAAACATTGAGGCCGATTACCTTATTTAAGATACCGGAAAACGGTAGTTTTAGGCATCCCCAAACATAGGATAAAAATCCGGCAACCACAAAAATCATACTACTCAGGAAATAAACATTTTGAAACTGCATTCCCCAACCGATTGAACGCCCCAGCCATTTTAGTCCGCACAAGCCGGCGATAAGAAAAGCAAAAGAACACCATATTCCCAAAACATTCAGAACAAAGCTTTCTCTGATATTTTTTTGATTTTTGGCTCCAAAGTTACCAAAAGACAAAAGCTTGAGTGATAACACCGGAAAAACGCATGGCATCAGATTCAGCAGAAAACCACCAAACAAAGCCATTGCAACCAAGCTTAGCGACAACGAATCTCCTTCGCTGTCAAGCAAAGACACTTCTTCGGCTTTGATTTCCTGTCGAATTGATTTTTTCTGGTTCAACCGAATCGACACTTCAACGAGGTGATCGGATAAATCTGCTCCTGCTTCCATAGCCTTAAAACGCGCTACGACTTTTTTGCCGTCAATGCGAACCAAAGGTCTGTCAAATTTGATTCCCGTTTTGTCTTTAATGAATATGTCAAAGTCCGTTATGCTTTCTCCTGCTTCGACCTCAATCCTGACGATGGGGTGAACATCAGCAACGGCATTATGCTCTATCAGAACCTGTTTAACGGTTATATCCTTGTGATGCGCCTTGGCACTATAGATATCGGCAATTCTTAAAAAAGAAGCAGCTTCAGAATCGACACTGGTTCCAGCTTCCAACATTATTTCAGCTTTGCTGTCTGTCGGTTGACAACGAGTTTCTCCGCAGACTGTTCCTTTGAGCTCTGCTTTTAGCAAAAGCGGTTGTTTAGCATCTTTAGCCGTGGCTGAAAAAGGAACAATGATGTTTCCCCAATAACCAACCATTGTCGATTCATCAAGAAACAAACGATACGGAATCGGCCAACGCACTTCTATGGCATCCAGATTTTCAGAATTAGCAAATGACAGTTCCAACCCGCTGTATTGTTTGAAATCCTCCGACAGAAGGAAGCCCTTTTTCAAAGGAAACATCTGCAATGCACCGGTGAGTTTGCCGTTTTCATCCACGGCCGTTTTAACGGTCAGAAAACGCATATTGACGAGTTCTGAATTTCCCCATTCACCTATTCCTCTTTTGTCATCAACGATTTTACCGTCAAACAAGCCATAGGTGAATATCTTTTTCCAATCGCCCTCCATCAGAGCTTTTTTGAACTCTGATTTGCGTTGAAACAAGCTTTTTCCCGTTAACTTTTCACTGACTTTATTGTCTACTGCTAAACGATCACGTTCATTATCAGAATAAGAGATGATTTTCTTAAAGTCATTGATAACCAAAACTTCATCACCATTGTCCTGATACGGAACCGCATCGCCGTATTCTATTTGACTGTCATCGACAGAAATCGGTAAGTCATTTTCAAGTAAGAACTCTTTGATTGAGTTTTTAATCTTATTATACAGGCGCATCCCACGGATACCGACTCTGATAAACTTTTCGTTGGTACCGGCGGTTTCCATAGAATAATCAGGATGTTTTTCCCTGATATCATCAACAAAGTCTTCTTCTATTTGTGTTCCGGGATATTTTTTATGATAATATTTGATGTCTTCAACATAGTCCTGCGCAATCTGACCATAATTCGGCATAACCTCCTCATCGGGGAGTTGAACGGGATTTAGAATAACTTTCCCGCCGGTTTCTTCGGCAGAAACAAAAGAGGAAGCCAATAAAAAATATATCAGAAGCGCTATTCTCATCATAAAAATCAATTATTTTGCCATAAAAAAAATATATTTTTACATTACTTTAAATTATGATAGAATACAAGTATTGAGTAATTTTAAATCAGGTATATATGAATAATATGACTGATACGAACACTAATTATCTGACCGGCAAATGCTTAGTGTCTATGCCGGGACTAAATGATGACAACTTTAAAAACGCTCTGATCTTTGTTTGTTCTCATAACAAAGACGGCGCTATGGGTTTTGTTATCAATAAAAAAATAAAAGAATTTTCTTTTAACGATTTGGCCAACCAATTACCGATTGCAACATCCCAGCCGATTACCCCTATCGATCTGTATCAAGGCGGACCGATGGATAAGGTTCGCGGTTTTGTTCTGCACACAACCGATTATATGAAAGGCGACAGTATCGCCATCGGTGAGGATATTGCCGTTTCATCTTCCGTTGATATTCTGACGGATATTGCTTTTGGCAATGGCCCAAAAAATAACCTTATTGCTTTAGGATACGCCAGCTGGTCTCCCAATCAGCTTGAACAGGAAATCATTGCCAATTCATGGTTGGTTGTTCCTGCTACTCCGGAACTTGTTTTCAAAACAAAAGACGAAGACAAATGGTTGGCGGCTCTGTCATCTATCGGCGTTGATGCCGCCCGTCTTTGCGGGTTGCCGGGGCGCGCGTAATATAGTCGGCATTTTTTTGATTTTCATCCTTTCTAAAACTTTAATTCAGGTGTACGGATTTTTCGTTCACTGAAGGAGGAAAATAGGACTGTACAAATTAAATTCCCATTGTTACTCTATACTCAACAAAGGACTTCCGGACTTATATACAATATTATCTTTTTAGTAACAAAGGAGGAAGCTATGCAAAGAACAAGAACGACTGTTAAATACAGCCCTGTTGAACAAAACATCATTCTCATCAACAAAATCTATCAGAGTTTTGAAGCATTGGAAGAAACTCTCGGCATGTTAAAGCTTGAAGAGCCATTGTTTATGACTTATGCCGCAAAAAAATCTTTCGCAGGTTTGGTTTTCAAGGATATTCGCAAAGAAAGTGAAAAGAAAGAACCGCTGAAGCACTAATCTGCTATGACGACAAAGGATATTGAATTTATGCAAAAGCCCCAGAAAGGGGCTCTTTTAGTAATTATTGTCAGAGTTTTTTCCATGTTGTTCCGGAAGGCGAATCCTCCAAAACAATCCCCTGCTCTTTCAATTCATTGCGAATCTTATCTGCCAAGGCATAGTCCTTATTCTTTTTGGCAACTTGGCGTTCAGCAATTTTAGCTTCTATCGCGGCTTCATCAAAATCACCGGCAACACCTTTGAACCATTGTTCAGGATTTTGCCACAACAATCCCAACAAACCGGCATCTGCCAATAATTGAGCTTTGCAACCGGCTTGTTCCTCAGCTGTCTGTGCCTTATTGAGCTGATTGACCTCCTCGTGCAGGTAGCTCAAAGCCAAAGGAGTATTCAAATCATCGGCCAGAGCCTCAACAACGCGGGAAGACGGCTCAACAACCTCGGCTTTAACATCACTGACCTTTAATAACGCATTGTAAAACTTGTCTAAAGTGGCTTTGGCTTGTTGCAATCCTTCGGTCGTGAAATTAAACGGCTGGTGATAGTGGGTCGTCAGGAACAATAAACGCAACGCTTCTGCCGGAAATTTTTCCAAGATTTCATCAAGAGTGAAGAAGTTGCCCAAAGACTTTGACATCTTTACGCCATCAATCATCAACATACCGCTGTGCACCCAATAATTGGCAAATTTTGAACCTTCAAAAGCACAGCAGGATTGAGCACACTCATTTTCATGATGAGGGAAAATCAGGTCAGAACCGCCACCATGGATATCAAAATCATTGCCCAGCAGTTTAGAACTCATTGCCGAGCATTCCAAGTGCCACCCAGGGCGTCCGTATCCCCACGGGCTGTCCCACCCCGGTTGATCGGCATCAGAAGGCTTCCACAGCACAAAGTCGGCCGGATTTTTCTTATAATCGGCAACCTCAATACGAGCACCGGCTAACATTTCTTTCATCGAACGTCCCGACAAATATCCGTATTTGGGCATCGAATCGACAGAAAACAGAACGTGTCCCTCGGCTTCATAAGCATGACCATTGTCCAAAAGGCGCTTTACGATTTCAATCATTTCCTGAATGTAATCGGTTGCACGCGGACGATAATTCGGCTCAAGAACATTGAGCTTTTTCATATCTTCAATATACCAATTATAGGTCTGTTCCGTAATGTCGCGAATCGGACGTCCCGTTTCTTTGTGTTTATTGAGAATCTTATCGTCAACATCCGTAATATTGGACACATAGGTTACCTGTTCCGCCCCATAAACCTGACGCAATAAACGATAAAGGACATCAAATGCCACCGGCGTTTTGCCATTTCCTAAATGCGCACGATCATAAACCGTCGGACCGCAGACATACATCCGCACATTGCAGGCATCTATCGGAACAAATTTTTCTTTGCGGCGAGTCAGTGTATTGGTGAGGTAAATGTCAACCATCATATTCTCCTAAATTAATCAGGCTTCGATGCCTTTGAGACGTTTATAAGCACGGTCACGCCCAATCAGCGGCAACAAGGTTTTCAATTCAGGACCGTTTTCCTGTGCTGTCAAAGCCTTGCGCAACGGATGAAACAATTCTTTTCCTTTCTTTCCGCTCTGAGCTTTGACCTCTGCCAACCATGCATTGAATGTTTCGCTGTTCCACGGTTCCGGCGGCAACAACTCGGCGGCCACATCCGTCAAGGCTTTGTCCTCAATAACAGGCTTGACCGTTTGATGGCAGATTTGTTCCCATTCATTAACATCATCAACAACATTTAAGTTGCCGCGAACAGCATTCCAAAAAGCCTCGTCGGACTTAATACGACCTTTGACGGCGTCATACGGCATATTGCGAACAAAACGCGTGTTAAAGGTTTTGAGTTCTTCTTCATCAAACTTCGGCTGTGAACGACCAAGTTTAGTCAAATCCAAAGACTGAGCCAAAGTTTCCAAATCATAAAACGGTTCAATCGCTTCCGACGTTCCGAGTTTGGCCAAAAATGAGCAAATAGCCATTGCCTCGACACCTTCAGCGCGCAATTCTCTAACCCCCAAAGACCCTAAACGTTTGGACAACTTGCCCTCTTTACCGGTTAATAGCGGGAGATGGGCAAAGGTCGGTATCTTGCCGTCGACGGCTTCAAACATCTGAATTTGCGCGGCGGTATTGGTTACATGGTCTTCGCCGCGGATAATATGAGTAATGCCAAAATCAGCGTCGTCAATCACAGATGGCAGATGATATAAATAGGAGCCATCTTCACGGATAATAACCGGATCGGCCAAATTGGCGGCATCATAATGACAATGTCCGCGAACCAAATCATCCCAGTCGATATTGCCGGGGATGAGCTTGAAACGATAATGCGGTTTGCGTCCTTCGGCTTCATACGCGGAAATTTGTTCTGCGGTCAACTTCAGTGCCCCACGATCATAAATCGGCGGCAATCCTTTTGTCATCAGCTTTTTGCGCATGACTTCCAATTCTTCGGCCGTTTCATAGCAAGCATAAACGCGCCCTTCAGCTTTCAGGCGGGCAACAACCTCATCATAACGCGCCATTCGCGCAGACTGACGAGCTTCTTCATCCCAATTAAAACCCAGCCAAACCAAGATGTCACGCAGAGCGTCCTCATATTCTTTTTTAGAACGCAACACATCCGTATCATCAATACGCAACATAAATTTTCCACCCAGTTTTTTGGCCAACAGCCAGTTAAAAACCGCGGTTCTTGTATTGCCAATATGCATATAGCCGGTCGGGCTTGGGGCAAATCTTACTTTTAAATCACTCATTTTCTTATTCCAGATATAATAAAACTATCGGGAATATTACTGTTATTGTCCTCTGATTTCAAGCCCTTTTTCCGGAAAACACCCTTATCTGTTTTTTTATCCCCTGATTTTGGTTTGGACGTTTCGTTCTGCCGAAACCGCCAAATCGGTCAAATCTTCGATAAACCATTCAATTTCACCGTCAACACCTTCTATCATCTCGGCAAAACGCGTCCGATACGCCAAAATCAGACTGCTTTCTTCCAGTTTGATATCAACCAGTTTAATTTTATCGCCCACCTGATGAAGACGGAATCTGACATTAACAGACTGCGCAGGTTTGTCCGGTGATAATGCAAAATTCACCCGAGCGGTTATCTCGGTAAACCCATTATCTTCGGAAACACCGGTTACATTATAGGATAAATTGCTGGCAAACTCCAAAGGCAATGTCTTATACATTGCCAAAGCATAGCGATTAAACACCTCTTGAAACTGTTTTTGTTGAGCTTCCGGCATTGTGCGCCAATAACGTCCGACAACAAAACGCGAGATATAATCAATATCAACATACTCAATAAATAATGAATCCAATTTGTTGAAGCGCTGACGAATATCGGAAATACGAAATGTTGTCAACAACTCCTCACCCTTTTCTTCAGCCCATTGACGCGCCTTATCCGCATTTACGGCTTCGGCCTGCACCGAAAATGAGAAACAAACAGCGGCCAAAAGACTGATAAGTTGCAAAAAACAGTTACGTTTCATAAAATTTTGCCCTATAGTTATTTTAGGTTTAAGTTTAACATATATTGGTTAATAAAATGAAACTAAACAGACTCTTTGCCGGCTTTTTATGCTGTGGTATTTTGTTTTCCAACAATTTGCAGGCGGCTGACGCAGGATTGCGCGTGGTTAATACCCGTGGTTTTGTTCGTTGCGGCACTGACCTCAGCACCGCGACTTATGCCAAAAAAGGCAAAGATAAGCAATGGTACGGAATTGATGCCGATTTGTGCCGGGTATTGGCTACGGCAATTTTTGGCGACAGCAACAAGTTTGAGTTGGTTAATGTGCCGGCCTCTGAAATTTCTAAGGCCTTGGCTGACAGTTCAATTGATGTCATGCTTGGCAACAACGCTCTTTCTGCTGGTGCGGAAATCAAGGGAAAAGCCACCGCCGTAGATGTTTTATATTATGATAAGCAGATGTTTTTGGCTCATCCTTTGAAAAACGCCGAATCAATGGAAGCTTATAAAGGTAGTAATGTTTGTGTGGTCAAAAATTCGGCAGACATGGCCAATGTCAATGATTTTAGCCGCAAATACAACCTCGGACTAAAGCTTTTATCATATAACAATTTGGAGCAAGCTAAAGCGGCTTTTTTCCTGAAACGCTGTCAGCTGTTCAGCGCCAATGAAATTTATCTGCGCGGCGTGGCGGCGATGATTGTCAGCGCCAACAACACTTATGAACTGTTGCCTGAAGTTATTTCCTATCGTCCGGTTTATGCCTACACCTCAAGAGACAATGCCTCTTTGCGGATTGTCATTAAGTGGATTTTTAATGCTTTGTCCCTCGCTGAAGAAACAGGCATATCATCTAAAAACATTGATGCTTTTATCGGGGTGACAAACGGTTCAACCCGCAACCTGCTTGGAATCGATCCGCAATTGTGGGAATCTTACAGGCTTCATCCGCAATGGGTTCGCCAATCGATCAAAGAACTCGGAAACTTCGGAGAAATCTATGAACGCAATCTGGGGCAAGATTCCGAATATAAAATCCCCAGAGAAAAAAACAACTTGGTGCAAAACAACGGATTGATTATCGCTAAGCCGTTTTTCTGATTTTTTCTTTTTGTTTGATGAAGGCTACCGCCGCTTGTTGAGCTTCCTCGGAAATAGCATGTAAGCCTCCCTCTATAACCTCTGTCATTACGGAACATCCTAAATTCTCAAGTTGTTGACGGGTATATTCCTGCGCCTCAAAGCGAACATAAGTATCCTGATTGCCATGAATAAGGAGGGTGTCCGGTGTGCTTTGAGCATGTTTGCAAACACGGCTTTTGCCAGCCAAAATACCGCTGAAACTGATGACGCCACGCACTTTCCGCGGCAACATCATTCCGGTATAAAGCGCAACCATGGCCCCCTGAGAAAAACCGCAGAGGTAAACATCGTCCCAGTCCAAATCATATTCCCGCAACACCTGTTCGATATACGACGCAACATTTTCATACGCCTGTTGCAGCCCCAAAGTCATTTTATCATAAATTGCGGCACACTCGTCAATGGTTGCAACCTGACGCCGCATATCCTCAGCATCAAAACGGTGCATTGAGTACCACTGACGTTTTTCCTCATGAATTTCGCAGGCCTCCGGGGCTTGCGGAATATGAATGGCGTAATCGTCTAAATCATCATAAAGACAGGAAATGCGATGATCGACAGCTTCTGCACAGTGCACATAGCCGTGCAGAAAAACAACCAGTTTTTTGGGCAGTCCTTTGATATGAACAATCTCTTCCGTAATCATCAGGCGATACTCTTGTTTTTTCTTTTTTTGTCATACCGTAAAGAACTGAATAAATCGTAAACAAAATAAAAAAAGCCCCAAGGATAAATCCACCTTGGGGCCGGAGTTTATTAATCAATCACTATTTTGCATACAGCCATTTCTATCATGATTACCGTAGTTTGAGCTGTCGGTTTTTATGGGTTACTCCTTTAATATGCATAATCACACCCCGGAACCAATGTTTTACATATAGTTTCATCGGTATTCTTATGATCGGCAATTGCCTGACAGCCATTTTCATCAGTATCAATCGCCTGTTGGCATACCAGCTTGTCGACATCCGGAGCAAGATGACTCTCGATATTTTCCCACTTGTTACAATCCCCCTTTACAGTCCCGTAGGCCAATGTGTACTTGAGACTCTCCCAGTATCCAACATAGGGATTATTGACATCAATTTCTTCAACAATCATAGCTCCATTTTTGTCATGGGCTGCAAAAATACAACCTATATCATATTCGATACTATAAGAATAACACACAAGACGATTCCTATCCACAACAAAATAGTTAGGAGGAAGAGCGCTTGACAGTTGAGGATATTTACTTGCTTCTATGATTCTGGATGCTGATGTGTATCCTTGAATAGACCATGTTCCATTATTGACCGGATAATAGCCTCCACTGTTGCGGGTTGTTTGAGAACAGACACGTACATAGTTTTGTTTACACTCCTTTGATGAAGCTACTCCGGCAATATGACTGATAAACTTATTATCATTCGGTTTTTTTAGCCAGATATTTTCTTTAAAGCAGTGATCAAACATGAATGCCGCTTCGTCACCTTCAGAATCTATACCTTCTACCTCATCGGTACACCATTCATAATATAAATTCTCCACATCTTCAGGATCATACTTATCCGCATCAAGGCTTATCTGTCCTTCATTTTCAATAAACATACACGGATCATAATCATTCTTCACAGACATCGTCGCTTTCATTGGTTTCCAAATATAACACTTACAATCTGTGTAACAAGTCTTGCCGTTAACCGTTGTTTCTGTACAATACTGGTTACGGCTTGGTTTGGCTGACAGATATCCTTTGCTTTCGCATGTCGCCGTATCCTCACACTTATAGCAGGTTGTGCCGGCATCTGTTTTTGTTGTCGCCGTCTGCTTTTGTGATGAAGTGCAGGCGGTTTTGCCGTATCCCGTCGGACAAATATCGGACTTGCAGTCTTTATAGCACTCTATTTGATTTTCCGGCGTCTCATTAAGCGGTAATTTTATTAATGTACACTTATGGTCGGCGGGAATTTCATTCCATCTGATATACGTTCCTGCCGGCGCATACTCGCGGCATTCTCTGGCCCGGCATTGAATACAACGCGTTCCCGCATCCGTATATTTCGGAGTTCCCGTTTCTATATGTCGGTCTGCACAGCCTTTCCAATATCCTTCCGGACAGTCGTCCTTTTTGGCTGTGCACTTTCCGCATTCTTTGTCTCCGGAATAACCGTTTGAAGAATAGGCGTATTTCTTTGTGTCTGAACATGTCGTCACACCGGCAGTGTAACCGGCCGGACAAGGTATGGCTTCACACGTATTACCCACTTTTTTCCAAGCCGGTCCGTTTGTACAGCTGTCAAGTTTCAACTTTGTATTGTTGTCCGGACATTGGGAACATACACCTCCCGTCGGACATACCGTCAAAGGATAGGCGCTGCAATCCTCTATTTTGACACAAGCCCCGCTTTTCTCCGTATAACCGTCTTTACAATTCTTAAATTTATGTTTGCTGTCACAAGTTTCACAGTTGGCATTGATCGGACAGATTGCTAAATTATAATCGCTCGGACAATTACATTGCGCATATTTCATTGTCCTTAATGCTCCGGGCAATGATCCTGCAAGACTACTTGATGGAAGCGTTTTTGACAGCTCAGCTACTGTATCTTTTTTAACTAACGCACTATCCACCATCGTCGGTTTCTTTATATCTGAACAACCTTCGCTAAGTTTTTTAGGTGAGCGACAGTTGCTTGCGGTGTATTTGTAATAAGAAGTGTCACAAACACATTCTTCATAACAGGTCAAGCCGGCTATCGGATGTTGGGTACCTTTGCCAACCCGATGTGCGCCACAACTGTCCAACAAGCCATAGGTCGCACAGTTTTTCTCACTCTTGTTGCTACCACCGTCATTAACACGATTTGCACCATAACTCTTATTGTCACCCAGATAGTCAGGTAACCACGTCACTTTGGCTGTAACATGCGTTGCCATACATATACACAGCAACGACGCTACTAAAAGATAGTATCGTTTCATGATAAACTCCTCTTAAAACATAAAAATCCAAACACCACTTTTATTTTACCATACCCCATCAACAAAAGCAAACAAATTATGCTTATTTACTGATATTGCGGCGCGTTATATGAACAAAATCCTTTAGGCTTGACAATTGCTTCTGTCGCCCTCATATTTGTATTATTACATGTATAATGATGGAGATATTTATGGTTCAGAATATTGATTTTAGTAAACAGACAGCCTCACTTAGAGAGCTTAATCAGAAAATTACCAGTCATATCGGTATTGATGAACGCTTTAGATATGCGCATCGTCTTATTGCCTCAAAATCAGCCAGCAATAATGTTAAAAATATTGATAGAATGGTGAAACTTTTACAAAAAAGTCAAAGTATGTCTTCGTTATTTGTTAAAAAATAACACGTTTTCAATAGAATCCAGAACCTGTGCCGCAGGTTTCTTAAAGTCTAATGTATAGCCGTTATTGGTCAAACAATGTTCGTTTCCATAACGGCAATATGGCGTTGTAAACCATTTAACATAGGTGTCGCTGTCATCAATGTGCAAATCAATCCCATGATTGCGACAATATTTTGCTTTGGCCATATTCCAGACCTTATCATCAATATGGAGCTCGCCGTTGTGATAAGTTGTTACGCTTGGGCAATCTTTATAAGCATCCATAATCGCAAAAACATTTGTATAATCAATATTCAGACGCTGTAATTCGGCCCGAATAAGCGCCTCCGGACCGCCGGTAATGATGTGTATCTCATATCCTCGCTTCAAGGCTTCTGCTGAAAAATCAGCAAAAAACTCAGGACGTGTGCTTATCACGCCATGAAAATCCAAACCAATTTTCAGTCGTTTGTTATTTTTCATTCTTGTCATCAAACAAATCTTTTACGGAATTGGGGCTCAATGCCGACAGTGGATTGATATCGACATTTGGATCATCAATATCTCCGGTAATCGTGTAATTAACCGCAAAAATCGTTCCATCCTTGCCACTCAGCAGATTGCCGACAATAGGGATACTTCCCAGAAACGTATTTAATCCATAAGCAGGTGCAATCAATCCCTTAAAATCAAATTCCTGCAAACGACTATCATACGTGCCACTGCCCGTAATCCCCATAACATTGCCAAACGCTTTGGCTTCTGACACTTTCAATTCATTATTCCGATATTCAAACGGAGCATCAAAATGTGAAAAAGCAATGCCATCGCCGCTTAACAAATCCAACATTCCCGTAAAGGATGCCACTGTCAGCAATTTTGCCAACACCGGCGTATTGTAAATATTGCAGTCACGGATTTTGGCATGTCCGATAATACGTTTATCAGCATCACGACGCGCATTAATGGTCAATGTCCCTCCCCGCATGTTGTCATATAAGCGCAGAAACTTCATCGTTGAACCGGCATCGTTACTTTCTATCGCCAAAACATGTTCGTTTCCGGGACGGGGCGTGTAGTCCAGCTTGAGGCGGGATGGTTGCGCTTTTTTCTTATTATTACGCTTGGATGACGGGAAGTTTCCTATCATGTGTATCTCTTCAATTCCTTTGCCGTGGATAATTTTGGCATTGCCGGCAAAATTATGAATAGCCACGTTATTATTCGTCCACAGACTATTTACCGCGATATTAATATCGGCTGTTTTGGATTTTTCCCAATCATCATCTTCATTTTCTTCAACCTTCTGTCCTCTCAACTTTTTCCGGCGCTCCTTGGCGGCTCGAACATCATCCTCATCCCTTTCAAAAAAGTCTGACAGATTATAACTGTTGCCGGAAACGGTTATCTTGATTTTTTCTTGCGGTGATGTCATAAAGTCAATTTGCGCAGAAGCGGAAGTCTTGGGTCCCTTAATCGATGAAACATTGATGGATTTGACATTTTTATCCTTATCAAGGATCATTTTTCCCTTAAGATTGAAATCCGGTTTGCTCAACATAAACGACGGAACCTGCAATTCCTTATCCTTAAAAATCAGCTTGACCTCAGCTGTTCCGTCAATACCGGACTTTTTCTTAAACCCTAAAAAGGAATAGTCAATCCCAGCCGGACGCAGGTTGGCGGTGATGTCGACATCAGTCTTATCGTCAGGATAGCTCGTGATAATAGCTTTGGTCGGAATCGCGCCTTTAATATACGGTGCGTTTAGAGCGGCAAAATTCAGCCCCAATTTTTCTTTCATATTACTGTCAAAATTAAAACTCATTTGATAGCGACTGTTATAAGCGCGTTTTTTGAAATTTTCATCCCACAAAAGATTTACGGGAATTCCTTCAAAACTGGTAACACCGCTCAACAACATTCCCTCATTAGTGATATGCAAATCAAGCTTTTTCGCCTCAATATCCTTATCACTCACCACTTTTTGCAACACCACGTCCTGCAAAACAGCCATAATACCGACTTTAACATCATCCGGAGCCAAATCTTGTTTAAGCTCAAACTCTAAAGACAAGTCCGTCGCAGCACTTCCTTTAATTGTTTCGGGATTTATACCCATATCTGAGGTATATCCGAGCGGTTGATAATCAATCAACTTCAAAATATCCGTAATTGAGCCGACAGCATGCAAACTGATTTTAGCAAAATTATCATCTTTATTTAAATCATAAAGTTCAACATAACCATTGCTCAGAACAACATCATTCGAAACACCTTTGTTCAAGTTAACGACAATCTTATCACTGAAAAACTCAGCCTTGCCGTCAATACCGGTAATCTTGGGCATTCCGGTTAAATAATCAAGAGAAGCGCCGCCAACCTCTGCCGAACCTCTCAAATCCTGAAAGACAACAGATTTTGACTTTTTATCATAACCAAAATCAAACACAAAAGATGCATTACTCAAAGTTCCGCCCGACATGCTTTCTTTGCACCAATCCCAAGCCGCTTCGGAAATGTAACGCGGCCAGTAATGAAACAAGTCATCAACAGCAAGTTCGTTAACACCGACATTGACTGATAAACGCAGTTTTTCAAGGGATGACTTCAGGATATAATCCTTTAATCCGGAAGCGTTAATATCGACAGAGGCTTCTTGTCCATCCATATTCAAAACCGTATTTTCAATACTTATTTTATCCAAGCCTCCGGTAATATTCCCCTTCAACATCAGAGACGAAATATTGAAGTTATCACTGGCTTTATCAGAAAAAGCAACATATCCTTTCCCGCCTTCGAACTCAAATTGGATTTTCTCAATTGCAGCATCAATGCTCTTCAACAGATTATTACGATTTTTGGCAACCTTTTTAACGTTAATCAATGTTTCTATTTGTCCATGTAACGGCACGGCAACTTCAAAGGCATCTGTTTTTTGATTTTGAGCATCAAACAGTCCAATCAAATTTTCCGGAATGACATCTGAAAAGTAAAAACGCAAGGCCAATCTGTCTGACAAAGGACGATAAACGGCTTCTATCCCCAGAGATGACAAAACATCGCTTTCATTAAACTTGACCAAAGAATTGACCTCAGTTTCCAAGCTGGCCAAGTTTCGATCAAAACGATAGTTCACATCAGATAAAACCCATTTGCGTCCCAAATCAACTTCATGAAACTCAACTTCCGCCCCACGGATGTCAATGTCATTAATAAAGCTTTCGGGATAAGAATTATCCTCTGAGTTAAATCTCTCCAAAAAATCATCAATATAATCGAAGTAATATGCCAATTTTTTCTGATTAATCTCATCGTGTTGCTTTTCTTTATCAACACCATAGCTCGTGAAGATATAAATCGTCGGATTGATAACCTCGACAGCACTCGGAGCAATAATCCCCTGCAACAAAGCTTTGATACTGAATGACACTGATGTCTTGGGCGCATTAACCACAACTTCATCATCGGTTCGGCGATAAACAACATTATTGGCAATAATGCGCAACGGTTTGATTGACCGTACAAATTCCAAATTTACGGAATCAAGCGTTACCTGATAATCGGCATCATCGTGATTCAGCGCTTTAATGATATAGGGCTTGAGAAAAGGTATAGCAATAGGACCGCGATACAGCTGCCAAACAAACAGCAATATGCAGATCAAACAGAAAACACCGATAAAATCGACCAGCTTATGGCGCTTGTATACTTTAATCCTGTTTTTTCTCATTAGTCCCTAACCAGTTTATTATATCGCGATAATTGTAAAAATTATCTAAATCAATATGGCCACCACCTTCATAAATTTTGATTTCCTTCGGTTCGGAAGCATGCTCATAAAGATTTTTTGCCAAAAAGACCGGCACAACAATATCATCACTCCCTCCCATAACCAGCAACGGGGCTTTGATACCGTTTATTTTTTCCAGATTGTCATAACGATCATGCACGATTAATTCCAAAGGCATCGGCAACGGAAAAACAGCCCGTATCACATTGGTCAATGTATCAAACGGAACTTCCAAAATAACACCGGCAACAGGTTCTGTTTGGGCGGCAACAAAAGCCGTGTTTGTTGCCATATGAGATCCCAGAGACATACCATAAACGACGATATCAGAATTCTTCACCCCTTGCGTGTGCAGGTAATCAATAGCGGCCAAAGCATCAGCTGTTAAATTATCATTGGTTATCTTACCTTTAATACCGCCAAAACCTCGATATTCGGCCATAAAGGTTCCATAACCGGCATGAGCCAACGGACGCATTTTGTGAAAAAACTTTTCGATATTAAATGAATTGCCGTGGTAGAAAACAATCGTCGGTTTTCCGTCCTGCGCTTTGGTATACCAACCACACAACGGCGTGCCGTCTGCGGATGTATAACGCACCTCTTCTGCCACATAACCGTTTTTGCGAGCGTTCTCCACATCGGAAACATCTGTCGATGGGTAGTAGAAAAACCATTGCGGTTTGAAGTAAACAACAGCACAAAAAATCAAATATGCCAAGATCAATAAAAGAATAATAAATTTAATAAACATTTTTAATCCGCACATTATTTTCCCACCTTATCAGCCAGAGATGCTGCCAAGAACATATCTATCTCGCCGTCCAAAACAGCTTTGCAATCTGATGTTTCCACTTGTGTTCGCAAGTCTTTGACCATTTTATAGGGTTGCAAAACATAGGAACGAATTTGATATCCCCAGCCGTTGTCCCCCTGACTGTTTCGTTCAGCTTCGGCGGCATCTTCCCGTTTTTTCATCTCTATTTCATATAAGCGGGCTTTTAACATTTTCCAAGCGGCATCGCGGTTTTGGAACTGAGAGCGCTGATTTTGGCATTGAACAACAATCCCCGTCGGAATGTGGGTAATTCTGACCGCTGAATCCGTCTTATTAATATGTTGTCCGCCGGCTCCGGAAGCACGATAAGTATCGACACGACAATCAGCTTCATTAATTTCAATCTCTATCTCGTCATCAACTACCGGATACACCCCGACAGACGCAAAGCTGGTATGACGGTGCGCATTGCTGTCAAACGGCGAAATCCGCACCAAACGATGGACACCGCTCTCCGACTTCAGCCAACCATAAGCATTGTGACCACTGATTTTAACCGTTGCCGACTTCAGACCGGCAACATCACCTTCGGTTTCTTCAACATATTCAACTTTATATTGATGGCTGTCAGCCCAACGCGTATACATACGTAACAGCATTTCCGCCCAATCTTGAGCTTCGGTACCGCCACTGCCGGAATGAACCTCCAAAAAAGCATCATTGGCATCAACCTCGCCGCAAAGCAAGGCTTCCAACTCTCCGTGTTTGACTTGTGAACGCAACTCTTCCAACTGCGTCATCACGTCATTTATCACATCTTCGTCGTTCTCGCTTTCCGCCAGCTCCGCCAAATCGGACAGATCTTGCAGAGAGGTTTCCATCTTTTGAAAATTAGTCAGGTTAAATTCGAGGCTGTTTTTTTCTCGCAACAGCTTTTGTGCCCGTTCCGGTGAATTCCACAACTCAGAATCTGCTGTCAACGCTTCAAGTTCATCCAAACGAATAAGCGCATTGTCATAGTCAAAGAGACCTCCTCAGCAATGCCAACGATTGCTTGATTTCCTCAACAATTTCATAAATTTCCGCACGCATTTTTTTATCCTTTAATATTGGGCGCCGAGCTGAAAATCAGCTTCATCACTTTCATCAAAAACATCATCTTTAGCATCGTTATCATTGTCCTCAGGAGCAGATGCACCAATCACACGCTGGCGTTTTTCATCAAAATTAAACTCCGGTTTTAAGGCCTCCGTAATAACGGAAGTATCCGACGGCTTTGCCGGTTTGCCGTTGTTATAGTTAACACGAACCAACTTAATACCGGCCGGTATACGGAACGGAATATCAGCCTGATTGGCCAAGGCATCACGCATAAAGGCATAGAAAATCGGCAATGCCGAACCGGCACCGGTTTCGTATCGTCCCAGAGTTCGCGGTTCATCAAAACCGACATAAACCGCGGCAACCAAATCAGGAGAAAAACCGACAAACCAAGCATCTTGATTGTTGTTAGATGTACCGGTTTTTCCGGCCAGATGCCTTCCCAAACTCCGCAAACGCGCTCCTGTTCCCCGTAGTGCCACGCCTTCCATAATGCTGGTCATTTGATAAGCACTCAACGGATCTATTACTTGTTCTCGGTGATCACTCAGTTCCGGAACTTCCTGTTCATTCCAAGCATCGACATTGCAATTTTCACATTCTCGTCTGTCATGCTTATAAAGTGTCAGGCCGTTTCTGTCCTGAATACGCTCAATCAGGTACGGAGAAACTTTTTTTCCGCCGTTGACAATCATACCGTATGCGGAAGCCATATTCATCAATTTTGTTTCACTGGCTCCGAGTGAAACGGACAACAAATGAGGAAGATTATCATTAATCCCCATTTTTTTGGCGTAAGCGGCCACCTTGTCCATTCCGACATCCTGAGCCAAACGAACCGTCATCAGGTTTCTTGACTTTTCAATACCTTGACGCAATGTCAGCAATCCGTAAAACTTCTTTGAATAGTTCGCCGGTTTCCACTGCGGCAACCCCGGACCTTGGTCTAACACAAAAGGCGCATCAAGAATTAAATCTGTCGGAGAATAGCCGTTCTCAAGCGCGGTCAGATAAACAACAGGCTTAAAAGCAGAACCAGTTTGGCGCATTGCCTGTGTTGCACGATTGAATTGAGATTTGTGAAAAGAATAACCGCCGACCATGGCCAAAATTTTTCCGGTATGAGGATCTAGCACAACCATTCCGCCTTCGACATTCGGTACCTGTCGCAAATAATAGGCATCCTCTGGTAGTTTTTTATCTTTGTTTTGAGCCTCGGTAACTTTCTCAACCAAAATAACATCACCTTTTTGTAAAACCTCTTCAGTTGAGGCCGGAGGATTTCCGATACCCTGATTTTTCAGATTTTTACGAGCCCACTTCAGAACGGAATACGGTATTTGTCCCTTACTGCCCTCTGCCGTTTCGATAACGGCTTTATCCTTTGACACCTCCAAAACGACAGCCTTCAGCCAACCGGCATCCGCACCGCGAGGCATTTCGACACTGTCAAGTTCTTCTTTATAATTTTCATCAAGAGGGATGTTCCGCAAGGCTCCGCGCCACCCGTGACGAATATCATAATTTTTAATTTCATCATGGAAAGCTTTGGTTGCTATTTTTTGCAAACGCGGATCCAATGTGGTTCTGATTAGCAAACCGCCTTCATACAAGGCATCTTCCCCAAACTGGGCTTGAACAAAACGACGCACTTCCTCGCTGAAATATTCCCCCCCCTCAACGAACTCGCCGCGACGATCTATTGTCACCAACGGTTTTTCCTTGGCGATTTCTGCTTGTTCCGGTGTCACATACTTTTCTTCAACCATGCGGTCAATTACCCAATTGCGACGAGCGACCGCGGCTTCATAGCGCGTTTTGGGATTGTAGTTGTTCGGCCCTTTCGGCAAAGCGGCCAAATAGGCGATTTCCTCCAAAGACAATTCATCCAGTGATTTGCCAAAATAATTCAATGCGGCGGCGGCAACACCGTATGAACGGTTGCCCAGGTAGATTTCATTAAGATATAATTCCAAAATATGTTGTTTGGTAAACGCCTGCTCAATTCTTGTTGCCAAAAGCGCTTCCTTGATTTTGCGCAGATATGACAATTCAGAAGACAACAGGAAGTTTTTGGCAACCTGTTGGGTAATTGTCGATGCTCCGGCAGGACGACGACCGCGGCCGATATTTTTCAGATTACCCAAAATAGCGCGGACAATTCCGACATAGTCAATACCGGCATGAGAATAGAATTTTTTGTCCTCGGCGGCAATAAATGCTTCTTTAACGAGAGCCGGAATTTTTGCCTCAGGCACAAACAGGCGCTTTTCTGCTGCATATTCTTTCATGACCTGTCCGTCACCGGCATACAATCGGGTCGTTACTGCCGGTTCATATTTTGCCAATTGCCGATACTCAGGAAGCTCCTGAGAAATTTTCCAAACAGAAGTAATCACCAAAACCAAGCCGATGACGGCAAAAAAGAAAAATGTGCTCAACAGCGATGATAACGTTTTGAACATTTTTAACCCACGCCTTAAATTAAACTTAACCAGAATCTCGTTTAGAACTGTAGTACAATTTATTTTAAAAGCCAGATTTTTTTTATGATTTCGGGATAAAAAGAACGTTTTCAGAAAACAGACGCATGCTGCATATTGTTGAAATAGCGATCGATGGCTTTTGCCGCAGAAATAGCCAACTTTTTACGATAATCTTTTCTTTGCAGTTGTTTTTCTTCCGTCGGATTGGACAGATATCCCAACTCCATCAAAACAGACGGTACGTCAGGCGCTTTTAACACCGCAAAACCGGCAAAACGATGCGTATTATCCAGCGTGTGTGTGGATTTGCGCATCTCCTGAACCATAAATCCGGCAAATTCGGAGGAGCGGTTCATTGTTTCTCGCTGTGCCAAGTTCAGCAAAATATCCGAAACTTCTTTAGAATGCTCGGCAAAGTTCAATCCGGCAACGATATCAGCCTTGTTTTCCTTCTCAGCCAATGCCGCGGCTTCTTTGTCGGATGCGGTTTCAGACAAGGTATAAACGGACAAGCCCTTAGCTTTACGGTTGCGAGCGCTGTCAGCGTGGATAGACAAGAATAAGTCGGCATTATATTTTCGCGCAATTTTTACACGATCACGCAAAGGAATGAAAACATCACGATTTCTGGTCAAATAAACTTTATAACCGTATTGTTTTTCAATAACTTCCTTAAGCTCCCGCCCCATGGCCAGCGTGATATTTTTTTCATAAACGCCGGAAACTCCTATCGCTCCGGGATCGACACCGCCGTGCCCCGGATCAAGAACGATAATTTTTTTTGATTTATTGTTTTTTTTCAACGGCTGGGATGGCGAAGAAGGCGTTTTTGCGGCCGTAACCACATTGCCACTGCGGGCATTGTAACTGTCATTACTGAAAGCATTGTCATTGCCTACTTTCGAAACGAATTCACGCTCCGACGCAGCTTCCAAATCAATAACAAAACGCCAGCTAAAGTTGCTTTGCGGCGGCAACATAAAAACTTTTTTTATCACGGCAGGTTTTTGCAAATCCAAAACTATTCTGGCGCCGTTGACACCAACCGTCCCCAAACGCATTCCGCTCACAAAGCTATTGGCTTCCAACATTTTTTCAATTTTACTGCTGATATCAATATTCTGAGTATCAATCACCAGACGCTTGGGTTCGGTTAACAAAAAAACCTTGTAGTCAAACTTGGCATCGGCATCCAACACAATCCGCACGTTTCCAATTCCCTGCCCGATGCGAAAAGATTTGATTTGAGCGGCGGAGGCAGGACGAATCGAGCAGAAAAGCATACCCATTCCCAACAGAATGAGCATTCCCAATCTCAGCCTTTGTTTTATTTTGGTTAAGAGCACCAAAACCTTCTCCTTTTCCGCTTCTTTTTTTCAGTATAACGGACAGACAATTACCAATTTCTTAAAAAATGCGGCACAATTTTATTTTATTGTTGTGTTTTAAATCAAAACGTATATTCTGTCGGTGTTGTATGTTATGTGTATCGGACGCGGCTCTCTCGGTCAAAATAGTTTTATTAATGAGCCAACATTTGATACCGCCGTTTTATCATAACGAAAAACAGGCTAATACAACAAATATTAGGCAAATTTTGCCGGACGGGTTTAAAATAACAAAAGCTTTTATATAACATAATGAAGAAGAAACAAGCTTTTGTAAAACTGAAGAATTTTAATTTCGGGCGCAACCTCGACAGTGTTGCACTGTTTTTTGTTGAGGACGAATCGTCTCGCATCTTCTTTTTTTAATTCCCGATGGCGTGTTTTATATAGCGGAACTTTTGTTCCTTGGCTTGGAGAATTATGATGACCAAAAGAATGTTGATTGACGATACGCAACCTGAAGAAACCAGAGTTGTGGTTGTAAACGGTAATAAGCTGGAAGATGTGGAATTTGAAACAACGCACCGCCGTCAGATTAAAGGCAATATTTATCTCGGAAAAGTTATGAGGGTCGAACCCTCTTTGCAGGCCTGTTTTGTTGATTATGGCGGAAACAAACACGGCTTTATGGCTTTCGGAGAAATTCATCCGGACTACTATAATGTTTCAGCCGAAGAATTAGCTGAAGTTGACAGAGAAGTTGATGAAATCATCGAAAACAAAAAACAGGCTATAAAACAAAGAGAACTGGAAAGAGAACGCATTCGTCAGGAAAAGGCCGCCGCACGGGAAGCCGCTTTGAAAGCAAAAGCTGAAGCCGCTACCGCTTTAGCTGCATCACAAGAAGAGGACAAAGAAGAAACCTCTTCCGAAACGGCTGAAGAATCTATCGAGCAAGAAAATCCGATAACGGATGTTGAACAAGAAGCATCAACAGAAGAAGAAACTTCTGAGAAAAAACATCGGCAGAAAAAACGTCTGTTAAAGAAAAAACATCAGAAGCAACAAGCCAAGAGCAAAACAAAGTCATCAGAGAAAAAAGCTCAAGATGAAACATCTGAGACGACCGCGCAAGAAAAAACGGAAGAACCGCTGAAGGTTTTGGCCGAAGATGCCGGTATTGAAGAAAACTCCATCAGTGAAGAAATTGAAGAAAAAGCATCATCCTTAACCGAAGGAGAAGATGATATCGAAAATGACGACGATGACACCGAAATGGATTTTGAATTACAAAGAAAACTCATTCGGGCACGTAAGCTTTTCCACCGCAGCAAAATTCAAGACGTTATTAAAGAAGGACAAATTTTGCTGGTACAGGTTGTTAAAGAAGAACGCGGCAATAAAGGAGCTGCTTTGACAACTTATTTGTCTTTGGCAGGACGCTATTGCGTTTTGATGCCCAACAGAATTAAAAGCGGCGGTGTTTCTCGCAAGATTACCAATGCGGCTGATCGCAATCGCCTGAAAACCATTGTCAAAGATTTGCCGTTGTCATCCGACATGTCTATTATCGTTCGTACTGCCGGCGAAGAAAAAACCAAGGCTGACATTGTTCGTGACTACAACTATTTGATCAGAGCTTGGAATCAGATCCGTTTAGATTCATTAAAAACCAAAGCTCCGTCTCTTATCCACGAAGAAGGCAATTTGATTAAGCGTGCTCTCCGCGATATTTATACCAAAGACACTTCTGAAATTATCGTTGCCGGAGAAGACGGTTATAAGCTGGCAAAAGATTTCTTCAGAATTTTGTCACCGCACAGCCTGAAGAAAATCAAACATTACAAAAACACAGACATGCCATTGTTCCAACGTTTTCAAGTTGAAGGACAGCTTGACAAACTCCATGAAGCTAATGCTTATTTAGAATCCGGAGGTTATCTGGTTATCAACCCGACGGAAGCTCTTGTTTCCATCGATGTAAACTCCGGAAAAGCAACCAAAGAAAAAGATTTAGAGGAAACAGCCCTCCAAACCAATTTGGAAGCCTGTGACGAAATTGCTCGCCAGTTGCGGTTGCGCAATTTGGCCGGATTGGTCGTTATTGACTTTATTGATATGGATGAGCCGGCTAACAACCATGCGGTTGAAAAAAGAATGAAAGAAGCCCTGAAAAAAGATCGCTCACGTATTCAAGTCGGCAAGATGAGTATGTTTGGCCTGTTGGAACTTTCTCGTCAACGCATGCACTCATCTTTCTTTGAAAGCAACTATCAGGTTTGTCCGCATTGTCAAGGCAAAGGGATGGTTCGTACTATCGAATCCAGCGCCGTATTTGTTTTGCGAGGTATTGAAGAAGAAGGTATTCGCAACCGTTCTTCAAAGTTGAATGTTTTTGTTCCGTCAGATATCGCGATTTATTTGCTGAACCAGAAACGTCAGGCTCTTATGTCTTTAGAAACAAAATATAAAATGAATATTGTTATCAGCGCCGACAACAGTGTTCAATGTGTTTCCGATTATCGCATTGAGCGAACAAAGATTGTTAAACCTGTTGAAGAAGAAAAGCAGGTACAGGAAGCACCCATCACAGAACAGGAAGTAGCTGTTACTGAAGAAAATCAGCCTCAGGAAACAGCTGAAACCGAGGCTAAAGAAAACGGCAAACACTCGAATCATCGTCGTCGGGATAACCGTCGTCGTAGCAGAAACAATCGTCGGGATAAAAACAATTATCGCGACAACGCCGAAAAACAACCCAAAGAAAAACAAGAAGCCATTATCTTGTATAACAGCCATGAGGATATTACATCAAACGCAATGTCTCCCCAAGGAGAGGAAGAACCGGCGAAGGAAAAATCAACATGGTGGAAAAAGCTCATCAAAGGCTAGTTTGTTGTTTTAATCTATTTCAAAGGCTAATCAGCGGCTTGATGCCGCTATTAGCCTTTTTGGTTTGCACGCCGGCCTATGCGCAAAACATCAGTCTGGTTTCTGATGAAGAGACAGAACAACTCTTAGGAAAAATTACCGAACCTCTATTCAAAGCCGCCGGTGTTTCTTATGACAGAAACAACATTTACATTGTTAACGACAACACCCTTAATGCCTTTGTAACAGATGGAAATGCTCTGTTTGTGCATACGGGAACGATTGTCAATGCAGAATCCCCCAACGAATTGTCGGGAGTTATTGCCCATGAAACAGGGCATATTGCCGGCGGACATATTTTACGCCAAAAACTAAAGAACAAAGAAATGCAAGACATCACTCTGGCCTCGGCCCTGCTCGCCGGTGCCGCCGCGGCGGCCGGCGGACGCAGTGATGCCGCTGTTGCGGTGATGCTTGGTTCACAGACATCGGCCCTCACTCACTATATGAAATATCGTACAAACGAAGAAAGAGCCGCAGATGAATCAGCCGTAACATTTTTAGAACAAACACAACAAAGTCCGCAAGGAATGTTGACATTTATGAAGCGTATCAATGCCCTGCAAACACTCAACGGTTTGGAAGAAACACCCTATTTTCGTTCACATCCGGTGACCAGAGAGCGGATCAGTTTTTTTGAAAAGGCTGTTGAAACCTCCAGCCTTTCCGCAAAAGATAAATTGCAGGATGAATTTGATCGTGTTAAAGCGAAACTCTATGCTTATCTGAACAGTCCGGAAGCAACCCTCCGTAAATATCCGGAAAATGATAAATCCGTTCCGGCTTTATACGCCCGTTCTATCAGTGCTTTTAAGCAACTTAATATTCGAAAAGCCCAAAATTTGCTTGAGGAATTGATAAAAAAAGAACCAGACAATCCTTATTTTCATGAACTGAAAGGTCAGATTTTTTTGGAAACAGGACATATTGCCGAGGCCATAAAGGAATATCGGAAAGCCTTAGCCCATGCCCCGCAATCATATCTTCTGCAAATCAGCTTGGCACAAGCATTGCTCGAAAATTCTCCAACTCCGCAAAACGCTCAAGAAGCAATCAATCTTTTGAACAAAGCTCTCATCAAACGACCAAACGGCATGAGTTGGCAACTGTTGTCAAGAGCATACGGCATTTTGGGAAAGACTGCGGAAGCGAGTTATGCCGCGGCGGAATATTCCTTATACATCAGAGCCTATGACACGGCAAAACGTCAGGCAGAGCAAGCCAAAGCGGCTCATCCCTCCCCGACACTGGCTCTTAAAATCGATGATTTACTGTTGCGTTTGAAAAATATGAAAAATTAATCCAATTCAGCAATAACCTTTGCCGCAATATCTTCATAAACTGCCGTAAAGCGACTTTCCGGTTCAGCAAAAACAATCGGTGTACCGTTGTCGGCGTTTTCACGAATGTCGATGTGAAGAGGTATCTCTCCCAAGAACGGAACTTTCATTTCTTCGGCAGCGACCTTAGCTCCGGCATGACCGAAAATATCCGCACGTGTCCCGCATTTCGGACATAAATAATAACTCATATTTTCAATTATACCTAAAATCGGAACATCAACTTTTTTGAACATATTCACGCCCTTGACGGCATCAATCAAAGCAATATCCTGCGGTGTCGACACAATGACCGCACCATCAAGTTTCAACTTCTGAGACAGGGTAATTTGAATATCTCCGGTTCCGGGAGGCATATCAATGACCATAATGTCAATCTCGCCCCAATTGACCTGTGTCATCAACTGCTCAATCGCTCCACAGGCTTTAGAACCACGCCATATCAAGGGAACATCTTTGGCTATGAATGTTCCGATGGACATTGACTGTATTCCCATATATTCAAAAGGTTCAAAGGTTTTACCGTCATAGCTCAAAGCCCTAACCCCTTCATATCCCAGCATCGTCGGGACAGAGGGGCCGTAGATGTCAGCATCAAACAACGCCACTCTTTTTCCTTGATTGGCCAAAGCCAACGCCAGATTGACAGCGGTTGTCGATTTACCGACACCACCTTTGCCGGATGCAACGGCGATAATCTTTTTAACATTCCTGACCACCCATCCTTCTTCTCGCGGTTTGAGAGAGGTCGGTTTCTTTTCTGCCGTGTAAATAACTGATACTTTGGAAACATCTGCCAAAGACAATAATTGTTCTTTCATTGCCGCTTCCTTTGTTGTGTCGGCAACGTCTTTTTGGAGAGTTATAATCAAACGGCCATTGGTCAATTTTATACCATCCACAGCCTCATTAGCGAAGTGTGTTTTTACAATGTTTTCAATGTCACTGTTCATGGAAGGTGTCCTGTTGATAGATGTTATCACCTGTTGTTTTCTTGTGCTATTTATATTATATAATGGTGCAAATGCAATAAAAAAGTAAAGGAAAACGAAATGGCTAAAATTCCGAATCCTTGGGAAGACAATGACAACACTCCGTGGCATGATACTCCCCCACAAAAACCCCAACCGAAAATCAAAAAATTCACTCCCAAGAAAGGGGATGATTTCAATTTTCCTTGGCAACTAGGTGTTTTGGCGCTGTTTTTGTTATGGATGGCCACCGGATTTTATCAGGTTCAACCGAACGAACAAGGTGTTGTTTTGCGTTTTGGTGCTTATGTCGACACAACAGATGCCGGCTTGCATTATCACCTGCCCTATCCGATTGAGAATGTTGTTAAGGTCAATACGACACAGGAACGAAGCATCACCCTCGGTGTGAGTGAAAATTACGGCAGCAAGAATTCCTTTACCGAAAGCCACATGTTGACCGGCGATGAAAATATCGTCGACATAAATCTGACAATTGTTTGGCGTATTGATAATGCTAAAGATTATTTGTTCAACATGCAAAGCCCTGATCAAACCATCAAAGTGGCCGCACAATCCGTTTTGCGTGAAATTGTCGGACAGTCTGAAATGATGCCGATTATTTCCGGTGACCGCGGTAAAGTCGAAGACGAAACAAAAGACGAACTGCAAAAAGTGTTAAATGAATTTGGCTCCGGCGTTAAAGTTGTCCGTGTCAAGTTGCAAAAAGCGGATCCTCCGAAGCAGGTTGTCGATGCTTTTAACGAAGTTCAGCGCGCTAAAGCTGATATGGAACGCTTTAAAAACGAGGCGGAAGCCTATCGCAATGAAATTTTGCCCAAAGCAAAAGGTGAAGCGGCTCAACGTCTACAAAATGCCGAAGCCTATAAACAAGGTGTCGTTAACAAAGCAAAGGGTGATGCAGAACGTTTTGTTTCCGTTTATAATGCTTATAAACAAGGCAAAGACGTTACCATCAAACGTCTGTATTTGGAAACGATGGAAAATGTTCTGGCAAACTCCAATAAAGTGATTTTAGATCCGGCGGCCAAAGGATCAAATGTTGTTCCTTATCTGCCGTTGGAAGGTTTGCAACAAACCCCGTCTTCAAAGAAAATTGAGAAATAAGGAGAATACGAATGAGTGATAAACTAAAAATTACCCTCGGCGGGGCTGTCGTTGTTCTTCTTTTTGTTTTGCTGAACACATTTTATGTTGTGGAGCAAACGGAACAAGCCATTGTTTTGCAATTTGGCGAACCGGTCAGAGTGATTAAAGAACCGGGGCTGAAGATGAAAATGCCGTTCATTCAAAACGTTGTTTTTTACGACAACCGTCTTTTGAACCTTGATCCTCCGGCTCAGGAAGTTGTTTTGAACGACAAAAAGCGTTTGGATGTTGACAGTTTTACTCGTTATCGGATTGTCGATCCGCTCAGATTTTATAAAACCGTACGTACGGAGATGCAAGCACGCAGTAAGTTGGAAGAAATCGTCAACTCTTCTCTGCGTAAAATTTTGGGACGAATTACTCTTCAGGAACTTCTGTCACAAAAGCGTACTAAAATCATGAGCGATATCAGCGATGCCGTAAAAATCGATGCTGAACAAATCGGTGTCAGCGTTGCCGATGTTCGTATTCGCAGAGCCGATTTGCCGGTTGAAGTATTGCAAGCGATTAATGCCCGTATGAAAGCAGAACGTGAACGCGATGCGAAAGAGTTCCGTGCAACCGGACGGCAAGAAGCTCAAAGAATCAGAGCAACCGCAGAAAAAGAACAAACCATTATAGTTACAGAAGCTGAAAAACAGGCTCAGATTATCCGTGGTGAAGGAGATCAGGAAGCTATTGTCATTTGGAACAAAGCCGCCAATCTTGATCCTCAGTTTTATGCTTTCTATCGTTCGTTGGAAGCTTATAAAAATTCTTTGGGTTCTGATACAAACACATCAATGGTGTTGTCGCCGAATACCGAGTTTTTTGACTTTTTCAAAAAGGCGATGAGAGCCAGATAATCATGAGATGGATAGGTCTGATATCTGCCGCGGCAACGTTTTTTTCTCTTCCGGCTCATGCTCAGCAGGCACTTCCGTCTTTTGCTGATTTGGTAGAAAAAACACAGCCGTCTGTCGTTAACATTTCGACGGTAAAGCTTCCGGAACAAAATGAAGATGCCGAGATGCCGCAAACAGAAGATTTTTTGCAACCCCAAAATCCGCAACAGGTGTCTTTGGGCTCCGGTTTTATTATTGATGAGGGCGGCTTTATTGTTACCAACAATCATGTTATCGATGATGCAAAAGAAATTGCGGTTACGACATTTGACAATCAACATTTTGAAGCAACGGTTGTCGGAAAAGATGCTAAAACCGATATTGCTTTAATTAAAATAAACAGTGATAAAAGTTTTCCGGCTCTGGCTCTCGGCGACTCAGATAAAATTCGTGTCGGAGATTGGATTTTGGCCATCGGGAATCCTTTTGGTCTGGGAGGCAGTGTTTCTGCCGGAATTGTTTCGGCCAAATCGCGAGATATCGAATCGGGGCCCTATGACAATTTTATCCAAACAGATGCTTCCATTAATCAGGGGAGTTCCGGTGGACCGATGCTTAATCTTGACGGTGAAGTTATCGGCGTCAGTACCGCTATTTTTTCAACCAGCGGCGGAAATATGGGGATTGGTTTTGCCACTCCGGTTAATCAGATTAAATTTGTGCTAAAAAACCTGCAACAAAAAGGAAAAGTTGAGCGCGGATGGATTGGCTTAAAATTCCAACCAAACTCAGAAGATATTGCTGACAGCTTAAACCAGCAATCAGCCAAAGGGGTTGTTGTTTCTGCCGTTACACAGGAATCTCCTGCGGAAAAAGCCGGTATTGAAGCAGGGGACATCATTTTAGCCTTTTCCGGACAACCTGTTGAAAATGCCAGAGATTTTTCTCGTTTTGTTGCAGAATCAGAAATCGGCAAACAGACAGAAATCAAATTATGGAAAGATAAAAAAGAGCAAACTGTCTTGGTTAATATCGACAAAATGCCGGAAGAAAAACAAGCTTCAAAGGCTCAAAAGCGTTCTCCGGTAAACAACAGCGGATTTAACGATTTGGGCTTAAAATTGGCTGAGATATCGCCGGATATAATGAACAGCTATCAGCTTTCTCCCCAACAGCAGGGGCTGGTTGTTGAAGATGTCAAAACCGGTAGTGATGCAGAGCTCAAAGGAGTGAAAAAAGGCGCCGTGATTACTCATATGGATAAAAAACTGGTGTTTGATCTGAATGATGTCGCGACCTATATTGCAGAAGCAAAAGCTGAAAATCATCGTCCGGTTTTGCTTTTGATTGAAGAAAACAATGTTCCGCACTATGCAGCAATAAAGTTGGAAAAAAATGAGTAGAGTTGACTTTTACCACCTCCAAAGCCAAACTTTGGACATGGTTTTGCCAAAGCTTCTGGAAAAGGCATATGAAACAAAAAAAAGTATTCAGGTTCGCATCGGAACAGAAGAACGTGTTGAATTTTTGAATGCGTTACTATGGACTTATAACGATCAATCTTTTTTGCCGCATGGCTCGAAAAAAGACGGCAATGCTGAATTGCAACCGATTTGGCTGACCAGCGGAACAGATAATCCCAATATGGCCAGCATGCTTTTTTTAGTAGATGAAGCCTGCGCAACTTCTGAAGAGCTGAAAAACTTTGAGCGGATTTTTTACGTATTTGACGGCAATTCTCCCGACGCTCTCACAAAAGCCAGAACATTTTGGAAAACACTAAAATCCGGCGGCGATGACTGTTTTTATTGGAAACAGGATGACGCCGGCAAGTGGACACAAGCGGCATAATATCACCTATTTTCGATTTTGTCTTCCCCATATGATTACTTATTGACACGCCCCTTAAATTTTGCTAAAATGGAACGGTAGGGTTCAGTTCTGTTTTAAGTAAGGAGGCTGTTATGAAACACGTCTTAACATTGTTATGCGTGGCGTTTTCGCCAATAATCTTTATGGATGAGGCGATAGCTTCACTCCTCTTAAATGAAAATCCAACACCACTATTAGAGCTGAACTCTGCCTTTGTTTCCGGCGAAAGTTATCAGGTTGCCAAAGTGACGTGGTTGCCGGATTATTTGGGTGATAACAAAAGCTATGGTACAAATCGTGTTAATGACGGCGGCAAGGACGACAATTGCGGCAATATGTTTGCAAATTGT
>CAMRWU010000007.1 GCA_947054505.1 uncultured Pseudomonadota bacterium
ATCGTTCCAATGTTGCAGTGCGGCTTATTCCGCTCAAATTTCTCTTTTGCCATTTTTACAAAATCCTAATTGTTTATGTTGTTAAAAACCGATTCTCGAATGGGGGAAAATATGGAGCGGGTGAGGGGAATCGAACCCCCGTCATAAGCTTGGAAGGCTTCTGCTCTACCATTGAGCTACACCCGCTTATATGTCTCTCACCGAGAGATTAAACCCTATTCAAAAATGGTGGAGGGGGATGGATTCGAACCATCGTAGACTAAGTCGACGGATTTACAGTCCGTTGCATTTGACCGCTCTGCCACCCCTCCGTTTTATCACGAATAAGGAAATGAGGATTGGTATCCTTATAATGTCACTACCCTGCAAATAATAGTATTTTCTTCGCTTTGTCAACATCTTTTTTATCTATTTTTTAATTTATTTTTGATATAGCTTCCAATAACGGATTAATAAATAGGAAAAACAAATGCCTAAAATCGCTTTAACGGAACGAAGAAATCCTGACACTGTCAACATTGACTTAATGGATTCGTACAACATTGCGAAAACATTAAACAATGAAGACAAAAAAGTTGCTCTGGCGATTGAACAGACTCTTCCAGAAGTCGGCAAAGCGATTGAAACCATTGCCCAAGCTTTTCGCAAAGGCGGACGCCTTGCCTACTTTGGCGCCGGAACCAGCGGACGCATCGGCGTTCTTGACGCCTCGGAATGTTGGCCGACATTCGGAACCGAACACGGCATGGTTTGTGGCTTTATTGCCGGAGGAGAAACAGCGCTTCGCTTACCTGTTGAGGATTCGGAAGACAGCGCGGAATTAGCACAACAAGATCTAAAAACATTTTCTCCCACCCCAAACGACATTATCGTCGGAATTTCAGCCAGCGGCAACCCTCGTTATGTTTTGACAATCATGGAAGAAGCACAAAAAATCGGTTGCAAAACCATCGGCATCAGCTCTAACCCAGAAGCAAAACTACAAACATTCTCCACTATTTTCATTAACCCGATTGTTGGAGAAGAAGCAATCACCGGTTCATCCCGTATGAAATCGGGAACGGCTCAAAAAATGATTCTCAACATGTTGTCAACCGGCGCCATGATTCGCATCGGCAAAACTTACGAAAACTATATGATTGACGTCCGCATGTGTAATGAAAAGCTTTTTGAACGCGGTCGCCGCATCGTCTCAGAAATCGCCGATATCACAATGGAACAAGCCGCAGATTATCTGCAAGCCAGCAATAACAACGTCAAAATCGCCTGTGTCATGGCCATCAAGAATTGCAGCGCCGAAGATGCAAAAAAATATCTTGATGCTCAAGACGGTATCTTAAGAAAGGTCATTTAATGTCTAAAAATTTTCGCTCTTCCCCCACTCCTAACAAATCTCCGTTGATTCTCTACGGTCGTCACGCTGTTTTGTCAGCTCTGCGCAATCCGGAACGCTCAATCAGCCGCCTACTCTGCACGGCAGAAACCGCACCGGAGGTCAAAGGATTACTTCCCGAACATAAATTACAAATTGTTGATCGCAAAGAAATCGACAAACTTCTCCCGCGAGAAGCCGTTCATCAGGGATTCGCTCTTTTTTGCACGCCGTTACCCAACTATGCTTTGGAAGAAATTATTGACATTGCCGACACCAAAGAAAATTGTCACCTTCTGATTCTCGACCAAGTGACCGATCCGCAAAACATCGGTGCCATTATCCGCTCTTGTGCCGCATTCAACACATTAGCTCTCATCTTGCAGGATAAAAACTCCCCTGAAGAAACTGGAGCAATGGCCAAAGCCTCTGCCGGCACGATTGACATACTTCCGCTATGCCGCGTAACCAACCTATCCCGAGCCATTCAACAGCTGAAAAACGCCGGTTTTTGGATTATCGGCATGGATGGTTATGCCAAAACCACCGTCGATAAAATGAACAAATCAGGAAAAACGGCAATCATCATGGGCTCGGAAGGCAAAGGGATGCGCCGTCTGGTTGAAGAATCTTGCGATTCGACCATTCGCCTGCCCATGAACGAAAAAGTGGAAAGCCTCAATGTATCAACTGCGGCGGCCATTGTTCTTTATGAGCTGAACAAAAAATAAAATTCACCTTATTTTTAACTTTTATCGTTACACTACAAATGGATAAAGGGAGAAAAACATGGCGGCGACTATCGAAATAAAAAATTTGTGCAAATCATTCGGCTCCATTCAAGCTGTTCAAAAACTGTCTTTCAACGCCTACCAACGGGAAATCATTGCCCTGTTGGGTCCTAACGGAGCCGGAAAATCAACACTAATGAACATGATGTCCGGCTATTTGGCACCAGACAACGGCACAATAAAAATATTAGGCAAAGACATCGCCGAAACCCCGTTGGAAGCCAAAGAAAAAATCGGCTTTCTGCCGGAAGGCTCTCCTCTGTATCCGGATATGACGGTTGCAAATTTTCTCCATTATATGGCCGAACTCAGAGGTTTGAACAAAGATCAGCAAAAACAACGCTTGCCTGAAGTCTCTGCTTTGGCAAAAATAGAAAATATTCAACATCAAAAAATCGAAACCCTGTCCAAAGGATACCTACGTCGTGTCGGTTTTGCCCAAAGCATCTTATCCGACCCACCGCTCCTGCTCCTTGATGAACCGACAGACGGACTTGACCCCAATCAAAAAGAGCATATCCGCAGCTTAATTACGGATATGAGCCGCCAAAAAACAATTATGATTTCGACCCACCTGTTGGAAGAAGCCGAAACCATCGCCACACGCATTATTTTGATGAATCAGGGAAAGATTTTAGCTGATGGAACATTAGACGGCATTTTAAAACAACAACGCTGCGACACATTGGAACAAGCTTTCAAAAAACTGACAAGGTAACCGCAATGAATAAATTATGGATTGTAACTAAAAACGAATTTTATCGCTATTTTATCTCTCCGTTGGCTTATGTTTATCTCATCTGCTTCTTGTTGTTAAATGGTTCATTTGCCATTTACTTCGGTCATTTTATGGAACGCGGACATGCCGACCTGTTGCCGATGTTTGGCTATCAACCATGGCTTTATTTGCTCTTCCTGCCTGGGATTTCCATGCGCTTGTGGGCTGAAGAATTCCGAACCAAAACCATTCTTCAAATCATCACCATGCCGGTAACGGTCACATCATTGGTTTGGGGAAAATTTTTTGCGTCTTGGCTGTTTTGCGCCTTGGCTCTGTTCTTGACCTTTCCGTTTTGGATAACCGTAAACATACTCGGAAATCCTGACAACGCCGTCATTGCCATAAGCTATTTGGGTAGTTTTATTTTAGCCGGCAGTATGCTATCCATCTCTCAAACAATGTCCGCATTAACCAAAAATCAGGTAATCGCCTTGGTACTCTCCGTCATCGCCAATCTGATTTTCTTCCTCTGCGGAATTGAGTACATCTTAGGATTTTTCCGTAGCTTTGCACCGCTTTCCATTATTGATATGATCGCCTCGTTCAGCTTTATAACCCACTTTGACACCCTCATCCATGGACTGTTGGAAATCAGAGCAATTATCTTTTTCGCCTCGCTAATATTGCTTTTCAACTTTACAACAATTCTCATCATCAGCTTCAAAACTGCCGGAACAACACAATGGCTCCAATCAGCAAAACGCAACAGCTACATCTGGGCTTTTACTTTCTTGCTGGCTTGTTTCATCGGCATTAATTTGGTTGCCAACAACACATTACGACGTTTTCAAATTGATTTTACCGAACAAAGATTATACACCCTGACTGACACCACCCGTAAAGTCCTGCAAAACCTCTCCGAACCGGTAACCGCCAAACTTTATTATTCACCGATTTTAGGAGAACGCAATCCGGATGTTCGCCTCATGTTTGACAAAGTCCGCTTGTTGCTGGAACGCTATGCCGCTCTCTCAAATGGAAACTTCAATTATCGAATTTACAATCCCGAACCGTTCAGCGATACGGAAGACAAAGCATTGGCTGTCGGTTTGCAACCACTGCCGATTATCAGCAACAACACCAACGCCTACTTTGGCATAACACTTACCGATGAAGTGGAAACACAAAATGTCATCCCTTATTTTCCGTTACAGCGACAAGACTACATTGAGCAGGACATAACCGAAAACCTATACCTCCTGAATCATAAAAAACCAAACTTGGGAATTATCACCTCTCTGCCAATGTTTGATCACGTTATTGAAAACGTTGCCACCCAGCAATGGGAAATCATCACGCTTTTGCAAAAATTCTATAATCTGCGCATCATCACACCGGAAAATTTGAACTTTCAAAATTTAGACGCGTTGCTCATTGCTCACCCGCGTAATATGACACCGGAAATGGAAAACGCCATTACTCTTTATACACGCAACGGCGGAAAAATTCTTGCCTTCTTTGATGTCGCCGCCGAAGCGCCCCAAATTTTTTCTCCGGTATCCGAAGAATATAAAGCGTCAGATTTCGGAAAACTTCCCGAACTCTGGGGCATCAAATTCCATCAGGAAGCCATCGCCGCCGATTTGGGAAATTCATCCACCATTGACGCCACCACCAACTACAAAAGCAACCCGATGTTCACACAAGATGTCATCCAATTCTTTATTCAGGGAAAAGGCTTCAATCCTGACTTCAAAGAAACCAAAATGCTCAAAAAAATGATGTTGACCAGCGCCAGTGTCTTCACTCCTTTACGTGACGCTCCCGTTTATTTCATTCCGTTGCTTGAAGCCGGAGACAACTCTGCCTTACTGTCTTCCGATGTCATCTACAAAAAAATACATCCGGCGGAAATTCTGCGAAAATTCCAAAAAGACGCCAATCCCAAATATATCGCCGCACGCATCATCAGCAAAGATCGTCAACACCCTTTTGAAGTCATTGCCGTCGGCGATAGCGATTTGCTGTATGACAATTTCTGGACAACACACCAAACAATTCTGGACAAGAACTATCCTATCCCCCTGTTGGACAATGCCAACTTTGTTATGAACGTTTTGGACACTTTGTTGAACAAACCGACCCTCATTGAATTACGCGGAAAATCTGACAAACCACGCAACTTTGATAACATCGAACAAATGCGCAAACAAGCACAGCAAAGTTTCAAGATTCAGGAAAAAAATATCTTTGACGATATTGAAAAAACCAAGCAGGGATTGCAGGAAATCTGGGGTAAAAAAAACTTTGAAGGCCGAGAAAACTTTACCGCTGACGAACTCGCCATCATTGCCGGTATCCGAAAAACAATCGAACAAAAACGTCGTGATTTATACACCATCAGAACAAAAGCAAACTACGATATTGACCATATTGCCACACTGGTAAAATTTGCCAACATCTATGCTTTTCCGACACTCATTTTAATCGGAATGCTGGTGTATGTTTTCACACAAAAACGCAAACAAAAATCGCCTCTGAAAACGACATCTTCGTACAACAAAAGGCTTCTATCCTTGGGTGGCACCGCCCTTCTCTGCCTGATTTGCGGAATATGGGCCGTCAACAATACCCGTCAACAAGCTATTGCCGATTATGAAAACAAACCTGTATTTCCCAAGTTGCATCAACAAATAAATGACATCACACAAATAGAATTACAGACTCATCAAACTAAATTAATTTTCAAACAAAAAGACGGATCTTGGCAACTGGAAAATTGGCCGCACCACCCGGTCTATCAGCAACGTATTCGCAGTTTCTTAAGCGCATTGCTTGAGGCACACCTCTATGAAAAAAAATCAAACAAAGCCTCTAATTTAAATAAATACGGCCTGACACCAATCGAATTGCAAGGTTCACCCACCACTCGAATTGTCCTCAAAGACAAACAAGGAAAAACCGTTCAAGCATTCGAAATCGGAAAATACGATATTGAGCTTGGACGCGGTTCCAAAGGGGCTTATATCAAATTCGACAATCAATTCCAAGTCTGGCTGGCGGCAATGGACTTAATCGACTTGTCCTTAACTCCTCAAGACTGGACTTACGGCACAGTGTGGAATCTTCGTTTCGGACGCCTTGCCGCCGTTGACGGCAACACCGACAGTAACTATATTGCTAATGTTGCCAAAGAACTCCTCAATCAACAATTAAACAGCGCTGTCACACAACTGCCGACATCAGCTCAAAAACTCAAAACCATAGCTCTGAACGGTGAAGACAATAACAACGTTGATTTAATATTTTACAAAAACGGCAATGACTATTATGTTGAATACAAACTTCCGGCAGAACCACGCAATGAAGCTCTGAAAACTTTTATGCAATCTGCCAAGGATGTTTATTATACCATTTCAGCAGATTCTTGGGAGAAAATAAGCCATGCCGTCACTGACAACGGAACAATCAAACCGGATGAAAAAAAGGGCCGCCGTCCTTAGTGTGGCGCTGACCGTATTCCTCATTGTCATTAAAAGCATCGGTGTTCTGTTAACGGGCTCTCTGTCGATTCTCTCATCAACAATTGACAGTTTGTCAGACTTGTTTGCCTCCTCCATAACCTATCTGGCCATCCGTTATTCATCTGAACCGGCAGATTGTTCTCACCGCTACGGACACGGAAAAGCTGAAGCACTCAGCGCCCTGATACAAGCGGCTTTTATTGCCGGCTCAGGTATCTTCATTTTTTATGACGGGATTCACCGCTTATTCTCCCCGCGACCCCTTAATGAAACCGGCATCGGTATTTTCATTATGATTGTCAGTTTGATAATGACAATCTTGTTAATCCTATACCAAAAATACGTTGCCGCTCGCACTCATTCCAAAGCCATCAGTGCCGATTCCGCTCATTATACTGTCGATGTAATGACCAACCTGTCTATCATCCTGACTTTGATTGTTGTTAACATTTTTGACATCAACTGGTTTGATACCATTATTGCGGTTATCATTTCCATCTACCTGCTCATCAACGCATGGAAATTGGCGCAAGATGCTATGGCGACACTGATGGACAAAGAACTCAATCCGGAAATTCGCGAAAACATCCGCAAAATCGTCATGTCCTGTGCCAATGTCTACGGCTTGCATGATCTGCGCACACGCGACCTCGGCGGTGCCTATTTTTTTGAATTGCATCTGGAATTGGACGGTTCCCTACCCTTATCAACCACGCACCAATACAGTGACGAAGTCGAAAAACAATTGCAAAAAGCCTATCCCAATGCTCAGATTATTATCCATCAAGATCCGGCAGGACTAAAGGAAGACCGCCTCGACCACCGCCTCCAAGGACAATGTGAAATATAAAACAAGAACCCCCGCACATAATGCGGGGGTTCTTTTTATTGACGATGCTTAGTCAACCTTTTTAGGTTCGATTCGCATGCAGTAGAAAGACCGCCATACGAAGTACAAGCCCAGCAGGAAGAAAGCGATACCAGCACCCATCGCCACACAGCGAGGAGCGGCAACAGCCATCTCAACAGCCAGCAAACCAAACAAAGTTGTGAACTTGATAATCGGGTTCAAAGCAACTGAAGAAGTGTCTTTGTACGGATCACCGACAGTATCACCGACAACGGCGGCACTGTGCAAATCAGTTCCTTTTTCGTTCAAGTCAACTTCAACCACTTTCTTGGCATTATCCCATGCACCGCCGGCGTTAGCCATATACAGAGCTTGGAACAAACCAAAGACCGCGATAGAAATCAAATAACTTGCAAACAAGTTGGCATCAAAGCATGCAAACGCAATTGTGAAAGAGAAAATCACAATAAAGATGTTGAACATACCTTTCTGTGCATACAAAGTGCAGATTTGAACCACTTTCTTGGAATCTTCAACAGAAGCGGCTTTAGCCGTATCCAATTTGATGTGTTCCTTGATGTAGTTGACCGCACGATACGCACCGGTAGAAACCGCTTGCATAGAAGCTCCAGAGAACCAATAGATAACGGCACCGCCTAAGATGATACCAAACAGAACTTCCGGTTCCAACAGGTTGAGTTGCAAATTGAGCAACAAAATGATTGAGAAAATCATGGTTGTCGCACCGATAACGGCTGTACCGATAAGCACCGGTTTAGCTGTTGCCTTAAAGGTATTTCCGGCACTGTCGTTTTCTTCCAAATAGTGCTTACCACCTTCAAAATTCGGCTTGAAACCATATTCTTTTTCGATTTCTTTACTGATGCCTTTGATGTTTTCAATCTGAGACAATTCGAAAACGGATTGCGCATTGTCGGTCACCGGACCATAGCTGTCAACCGCAATGGTAACAGGTCCCATACCGAGCATACCGAAAGCCACCAAACCGAATGCGAAAACTGTCGGATAAACCATATAAGCATCCAGACCGGTACGAGCGGTAAAGAAAGCAACAGCCATCAAACCGACCATAACCAACCCCTGCCAAAAAGCAGAGAAGTTACCGGCAACAATACCTGAAATAATGTTCAGAGAAGCACCGGCTTCGCGGCTGGCATTGACGATTTCTTCAACATGTTTTGACTTTGAAGAAGTAAAGATTTTGGTAAATTCCGGAATCAAAGCGGCGGCAATTGTACCACAGCTGATGATGACGGAAAGTTTCCACCACAAATCTTCGCCCATATTACCAATCATAACATAAGAAACACCAAATGTAACCAGAATAGAGATGATTGAAGTCAACCAAATCAAGCTTGTTAAAGGAGTTTCAAAGTTAAAGGAGGCTCTGTTACCAAAAATAAATTTAGAAACTCTGGAGTTAATCCAATAAGCAACGATAGATGTCAAAATCATCAACAAACGCATTGCAAAAATCCAAACGATTAAGCGTGCTTGAACATCGATACCGCCATCCATCAGAGCCAAAGCGCCATCCGGCATATACATCATACCGGCACCGAGAACGATAAAGCTGATGAGAGCCACACCGGTCACACCATAGGTTTCAAAACCATCGGCAGTCGGGCCGACAGAGTCACCGGCATTGTCACCGGTACAGTCAGCAATAACCCCAGGATTACGAGCATCGTCTTCATCAATCTTGAAAATGATTTTCATCAAATCTGCACCGATATCGGCAATCTTTGTAAAGATACCGCCGCAAATACGCAAAGCAGAAGCACCGAGCGATTCGCCGATGGCAAAACCGATGAAGCAAGCGCCGGCGTTGACACGGTCAACAAACAACAGAATGGCAATCATCATAATTAACTCAACGCAAATAAGCAAAACACCGATAGACATACCGGAACGCAGAGGCAGGCTCATAACCGGAAACGGTTTGCCGCGCAAAGACATAAAGGCTGTTCTGGAGTTTGCATAGGTATTAATTCTCATACCGAACCACGCTACGGCATAAGAGCCCAAAATACCCAAGACCGACCACATCAAAATAGTCAAAACCTTCGGCAACGGAGTAGCGTTCAGGTAAAAGAAGTAATAGAAAATACAAGCAGCAATGAACAGTTCCAAAACCACCAACAATTTGGCCTGCTGTTTCATATAAGTTTTGCAGGTTTCATAAATGGTGTTTGAAACGTTGAGCATTGCCTTATGTGCCGGCATTCTTTTGATTTTGATAAATTCAACCAAACCAAAGAGCATACCAAAAGCACAAATGCCGATGCCATACATCAGGAGTTGCGATCCGGTAACAGCCCAACCAAAGATGTTGTAAGCAACATCCAAGGACGGAATGTTCAGATCGATTTCAGAAGCCATGGCATTTCCGGAAAGGACGCCAAGAGTTAGCAAAAATGCAAACGCAAATCCGCTAATTTTTTTCAAGCTAATCATATTCTATTCCTTTAAGATTAATCCAATAAAATATAACACTACAACTCCCCGATGGAGAGTTGTAAACCTTTTTGTTATGCCTGAGAGTTTAGTCAAAGATTCTAAAAAATCGGTTAAGACTCGTAAAAATAGAAAACCTCTTGATTTTAACCTGCACAAATTCGAGGACGTGGGAAGAATGAGACAGATAATAAGATTTAAGAGGGACGAAAGCGGAGTTTACTAAAGCGTAAATGAGCATTTCGGCAACTCGCAAAATCTGTATTAGATGTCCATTATACACACTTCCCGCATAAGGTATTAGCCGGCCATCATACGTGCTTCCGGCACACTCTCGAAAAGTGCGGAGAATGTGACGGATAATAAGATTTGAGAGGGAAAGTACCGGAGCGTACAAAAACGTACGTGAGGACACTTTCATCTCGAAAAATCTGTATTAGCCGGCCATTATACGTGCTTTCTGAATCTTCCAGTCGCGATCTTTGATGGCTTCCCGCTTGTCATAGTTTTTCTTGCCGCGCCCGAGACCGATGTCGAGCTTGGCTCGACCATTGACATCAAAGAAGAGACGAATAGCTACAAGGGTTGAGCCTTTACGTGAGAGGGCATTGATAATATCGATGATTTCTTTCTTTTTTAAGAGGAGTTTGCGGTCACGCTTTTCCGGATGAGAAGAATAGCCTTTGTTGGCATATTCGGCGATAAACATATTGGACATGAAAATTTCGCCGTTTTTCTCGATTCCATAAGCATCATTGATATTGGCGTGACCAAGACGCAGAGATTTAACCTCTGTACCGGTCAGTTCCAATCCGGCCGTAAATTTTTCCTCAATCAGATAATCAAAATTTGCCCGACGGTTTTGAGCAACCATACCGGTGGAAATAAAATCACTTTTTTTCTCTTTTTTAGCCATTATTCTGTTTCATTACCTGATTATAAATCGCCCTTCTGACTTTATAGGGCAGATTAGATTTAGCATACTGCGGCACAGATTTCAAGCATTTATCCCACTCTGCAGTTGTCATTAAAGTCGCCGAACGATCCTCAGGAACAATCCAAAGCTTGTTTCGGCTCTCAAAAAGTTCACAATGCCCAAGCGTACAGCCCTTAAAATCGGGCTTCTCCAAACCGCGGCTCAAACGCAGAACTTCCTCAGCTTCCGGAGCATACATCCGTCCGCCGATTCTCACAATCAATTCCGACAACAAACGATAACGAATTTCCTCATGTTGAGCCAATAAAACAGAACGAGATACAGAAACCGCCGCCCCTTGCCACCAACGAACATGATTGGCGATTAAGTCTGCAATTTTATCTTCAAAATAAGCCCGAGTTCGTGCCAACACGGCTGTTGTTTCTGCCAAACGCTGAACAGAGATACCTGCCCCCTGTTCTAAAAACGCTAAAAACTTACGCATACGCACACGCTGATAGTCTTCGCATTGATTGGATGGATCTTCCACCCATTCAATTTGTCGTCCGAGCAAATAGGCTTTCAAATCATCAGGATTATCATTCAATTGCGGTCTGATAATTTCGATATCATTGCGGTTGGTAACCGGAAGGATACCACTCAAACCATAGAGACCGCTTCCCCGTTGCAAGCGCAGTAAAAAAGTCTCGGCTTGGTCACGACAATGATGCCCGACCGCCAGTGTTGTCACCCCATGTTGATGACACCAACCACACAACAAATCATACCGAGCTTCACGAGCCGCCGCTTCAACATCGCTCTGTGGCTTTTCTCCTTCCCAAACCAAGATATGGTGTTCGATGCCGTGTTTCTTCATAACTCCGGCAACATACGCCGCCTCGGCTCCGGATTCTGAACGCAGTTGATGATCCACGGTTAAAGCAATCACTTTAACCTGATGCGCCTTCGCCCAGTCATTCAAACGCAACACCAGCGCCAATGAGTCAGCGCCGCCGGAAACCGCGGCGGCGACAACATCACTTTTCAAAGAATATGCTTCAAAAAATCTATTCACGGCAAATTTATTTACACTTTAACTTGGAAGCCGCTTTCGCCGCCTTATCTTTAATAGTTTTTTCAGCCTTGGGAAACTCTTTTGGCAAGCTGGTATAGGCAGCACAAGCTTCGTCCTTTTTATTCAACTGTTCCATGGACATACCAAGCTTCAACAGATTGTCCGCCCCTTTGGTTCCATTTTTATATTGCTCAAACCCCTTGGCAAAAGCGATGGCCGCCTTGGCATAATCTTTCTTGGCATAATAGGCTTCACCCATCCAATATTGAGCATTTCCGGCCAGCTTATGTTTTGGAAACTTAGACAAGACGGTTGTGAATTTAACAATAGCTTCTTCACTTTGTCCGCTGTTCAAAGCATTCAACCCTTCCTGATAAATTTCCTCGGCCGATTTAGTTTTAACAGCAGGCAAATCTTCACCTTTTGAAATGGCACCGCCGACAATCGACTTTGGCGCATTTTTAGCAACGGGAGCATCATACTTGGCGGAAGGAACATTATTGGCAACGCCCAACCCATCAGAAGCAATCGGCTTGCCTTCTAGCATTTTCAGACGAATATCAATATCTTTATTAATAACCTCAACACGTTTTTGCAATTCTTTCAACTTAAACTCCAGCTCATCCATATGTCCGACAGCAGCCCGCAAAGTTTCATCAAACTCACCCATTTTCACAGCCACATCCTGAGCCGATGCCGGCGTAATACCGCCATCTTTGTCACGATAAGACTGGCGTTGCAAAACCTGAATATCCTCACGCAATTTTGCAACTTCTCGAGATAAGGAACTAACAGACTGAGCCTGAGCCGCCGTTGTCATAAACACACAACCGACACCCAAAAGAAAGACTTGTGAAAACTTCATAATAACCTCTTCATTCTGAAAACATATAACTGCTTGTACTTTAGATTAAAAAATCCATAATCACAAGCACAAAAAAAACGTATCCCAATCAGGGATACGTTTTTGATTGTCAAACCGCAAGAGATTAGTTAGCAGCTTTTACAACTGTAACAGCACGACGGTTTTGAGCCCAAGCAGCTTCGTTGTTGCCCAGAACAGCCGGACGTTCTTTACCGTAAGAGATTACAGAAATTCTGTCAGCGGCAATACCTTGAGAAACCAAGTACTGTTTTACAGCGTTAGCACGGCGTTCACCCAATGCCAAGTTGTATTCTCTTGTACCTCTTTCATCGCAGTAACCTTGAACAACGACGTTAACATTTTCATGTTTTTTCAGCCATTTAACTTGTGTATTCAAAATTTCGGCAGAATCAGCAGAAATAGCAGAGCTATCATAAGCGAAGAAAACTCTGTCCTGAGCATTTTCCATGAAGTCACGAGCTTCGATAGATTCGCATTCGCTACCACCGAACAAACCACCGTCCATACCTAAGCTGGAACAACCAGACAAAGCTACAACAGCTACAAACAAACTTAAAAGTTTTTTCATTTTATTAATCTCCATATGGGTTAAAAACTTTAATTGTTAAACAACTAATACAGAATTAACTTAACAACAAAAAATAAATTTTCAACAACAAAAAGACTTAAGCATCAAAAAAAAGCGTAAAATCGAAATTTTCAGAAAAACAACCTTCTTAAAATGTTCAAATTCTTATTATCGCAAATTTATTTTCTAAAAATGACATAATCATCGTTTACATTTATTAAATAAGACTTTAGTTCAATAAAAAGAGCGCCACCCCAAAGGGCAGCGCTCTTTTTAAACAATTCGGCTAAAGTTACCATCGCCGACCGAACGGAACCAATTATACTTGGTTCGATACACCTCATAAACCCCTTTTTGATTGGGGGTTATTTGAACCATCTGTGGGTCAAGACTGATTAAAGCCCCATTGTCGAAAGAAACAGCCAACAGCTTTTTTTCACCATCAGGCACGGAAAGTTCGGCAAAGCGATATAGGCTTTCCTTTCCATTGATGACACCAGTGGCAAAAAAAGAAGCAGATACCTTAGCACCGAACAGTTGAGCCACTCGCTGAAATGCTGTCTCGCAAGATTTCTCCCACAAGAACGCTTCGTCTCCCAGCAGAAGTTCTGCCTGCCACTTGCCGCCTTCGTCACGCGACAACCAGTAAGTGGCAATGAAGAAGATTGCCTGCTGTCGCACCGACAGACGAGTAAGAAACTTCGGAGCCTTGACATCGGTCAGACTTTCCAGCCCCACACGATAACTCATACCGTCCATCCAGATCACCTTGCCTCCGAAAAGGATACGAATTTCCTCATCAGAATTGAAGCAGAACTGAACAATGGAGTTCTCAGAAAATTGCTCGGCTTGGCAGAAGAGCTGAAAGTCCTCCGAAGAGATAAAATCAGCAAGACGTTCTGCACGTGTACGAAGTTTTCTGTACGACTTCTTGTAGCTGTTTGAAGCTTTTTCAATACGGGGATTACGACCCACGATTTCAAAAATACTCATAATAAATGCAAATTAGAACTTATTTTAAGTATACAATACCATTTTTAGACAAAATCGTCAACAAAAAAAGAGAGCATTTATTCATCTTCAAAAGACAACACCTTAACAACCGTATCATAATCAAATCCGGCACGGGACAGTGTTGCCATATCTTTAGAGCGCCGTTCTTTGCGAATTTCCTCACTGGAACTATAAGGACCGATATGCTTTTTGCGCGCCAATTTAAGCGCCGCATCAAAAGGATCATAGTCTTGCTGTACCAAAAAATCGGCAACAACGGCTTCATCGATTCCTTTTTCACGAAGTTTCCCTTGAATATATCGAGGAGATTTTCCAGCCGCAATATAGCTCTTGACCTTAATTTCACAATAGCGAATATCATCCAGATAACCGTAACGCTGAAACTCTTCCAAAAGCTCTTCAACCCAATCAAAAGCCTCATGCCGATCAAAATCTTTGTTCTGATACGCATAATCATTAATACGTCGCTGTAAAACCTGTCGCAGATTCGCAACCGAACTTTCAAACCTTTTTAAATAATAAAGACCTATGTTTTTCAACCTCTGTCGAGTTATTTTACGTAAAACTCTTGTTTTTTTCCGCGGTGCGTCATCTTCCAACACTTGAAAATTCCTTAAAACTGGATTATACCCTTCTACAAACTAACATTTTAAAGGATTTTACAATAATGCCCACTCCAAACAACAAAAATTTTGACACCTGTGTGTCCTTTTTTATTGATAACGGCGCTTATCAAGGAAGACTGATTCGCTTTAATCCGTTGCTTGACACCATTCTCGGCAAACATTGCTATCCCAAACCCGTAGCCGCAATCATTGCTGAAAGCAGCGTCTTGGCAGCCATGCTCGCCAGCACCTTAAAATATGAAGGGCTATTCACTCTGCAAACCCAAAGCAACGGTGCCGTATCAATGGTTGTTGTCGACGTAACATCCGAGGGAAAAATTCGCGCCTGCGCCCGTTTTGATGAAGACCATCTGGCACATAATCAGGAATTGCGCAAAACCAGTGGCGAAATTGAAGCCGCTCCGCATCTGATGGGAAAAGGGCATCTTGCTTTCACCGTCGACCAAGGTCCCGACACTGACCTCTATCAGGGAATTGTTGATTTGCAAGGCAAAAATCTGGCGGAATGCGCTTTACGTTACTTCAAACAATCCGAACAAATAGACACCGACTTAAAGCTCTTCTTACAAGCACCGGAAGGTGAATCTGAAAGCTGGCTTGCCGCCGGAATTATGTTGCAAAAAATGCCTGTCAAAGGTGGACATTCTGAACTGTCTGAAGAAGAACAGACCGAAGCATGGAATGAAGCAAAAATCTTTATGGAAAGTCTGACCGCAGATGAAGTTTTCAATGCGGATCTGTCCTCTGCTGATATCTTACACCGCCTCTTCCATGGCAACAAACTGGAAATATCCAAACAAAAAGACTATACTTTCGGTTGCCGTTGCAACCGTGAAAAATTGTTACAGACTTTAGCCACATTTTCACAAGACGACATTGACGCTATGGTCGAAAACAATAAAATCACCGCAACTTGTCACTTTTGTTCCGAAGAATACGTCTTTAATCGGAATGAATTGCGCAAACAATAATAATTTAACCAGATTTTAATTTATCTGTCATAATGTTGAAGAAGCTCTTTTATGGGCTTCTTTAGTTTATTTAATATGGAAGACAACAATGAATATGATGAAAAAGTTTTTACCTGTTTTATTCCTTACACTTTTTACAAGCGGATGTGCTTTATTCCAATCTCAGGATGATACGGCTCAACGATATAACGAACCGCGTTATAATACCGAAGAACCGATACAGTTAAAAGTCAACAAAATCAATATCATCTCCGAATTCACTCCGTCTTTCACTCGTCCGAATGTCGAGCATCTGTTCCCTGTTTCTATTGAAAAAACAGCCAAACTCTGGGCTCAGGACAGATTAAAAGCGGCTGATTTTTCAAGTGAAAAAAGCGCCGACGTCATCATCAAAGACGCCAGTGTCACAGAAGAACTGGAAGAAAATCCGCAGATTTTCTACAAAGACAGAGTAAAATATCGTGCAACACTGGTTGTCGTTGTTAAAATCATTGATCCGCGCAACCTCTCTCGCGCCGAAACAGAGGTTCAGGCATGGAGAGAATTAATCATTCCGGCTGACACGGATATCGCAGAAAAAGAAAAATATTGGAACGGCATGGTCACAAAGCTGTTTGAGGAATTCAACGCCAAAATGACATCCAACATCCACCAATACTTAAACATGTATGTGATTAATAACGAACTGGTACCAACTTATTACTAGTTAAAGACACAAGCCGCACGGGCATGACTGCTGAAATTGAAAGTCGGAATTTTAATTTCGCTCTGATGTCCGTCGGCTAAAATTTTACAACTTCCGTAAAAAACAGCACACGGCGACTTCAACGGCGCTTCCGACGTAAACTCAAAAAACTCCCCTGGTTCCAACTCCGGCAACTCACCTTTAAAACCGGCAGATGTATCACTGTAAAGATTCCCCTTGTCATCAGTAATGTTCCAATCTTTACCAACCAACTGAATCTTGTGATCAGAATTGTTTTCAATGCACAGATAATACCCCCACAAATACTTTGCGGCACTGGGAACGCTATCCAACAAAACAGAACGGGCCGAAACGGTAATCCCATCTGTCTGACTGACTGAACAATCCTCAATATCTGTCATTTTTTCTGCCTTTAAGTTCATTAACTCTTTGTGTTAAGAATTAATTAACTTTTTTTGATTCGCAAGACGATAATATCTTATCCCCAAGCATATCAACAGAAATAAAAAAGGAGGTCCTCAGACCTCCTTAAAATCCCAAACAGATATTTTATTTCGCCAACAAATCCAATAACTTTTGCGTTGCGGCATCAGCTGTGATATTTTCAAAAACAGCATACTCATTGGCCAAGCGATCAAGAGCCTGCTCATAAATCTGACGTTCGCTGTAAGATTGTTCCGCCAAGTTTTCACTGCGGTACAAATCACGAATAACCTCAGCAATAGCGACCGGACTTCCTGAATTAATTTTATTTTCATATTCTTGGGCGCGTCGAGACCACATAACCTTTTTAACCCGAGCTTTTCCCTTCAATGTTGTCAGGGCTTCCGTCATTGTATCTGCACCGGAAATTCTGCGCAATCCAGTCGTTTCCGCCTTTGCCATCGGAATACGCAATGTCATCTTGTCCTTTGCAAAATTAACCACAATCAGTTCAAGCTCCGAACCAGCAACAGTTTGTTTGCTGATATCAGAAACTTTGCCGACCCCATGCGCAGGATAGACAACATAATCGCCCGAACAAAACGGATTCTTAACTGTAATTTTTTTATTCATTACCAGATTCCCATAAAATAGGTTTATATAGAAAAATCGAAATATTTTTCATAACGACAAGCACAACATACCACAAAAAAAGGTTTAAATCTAGTCAAAAAATAAATTTTGTCAAAAAAAGATATTTTTTAACCCAATGTTAAAAATCACAATCGTATAATAAGCAATAAAAACCGGATTTTACGGAAGGATAGTCATGCCCAAGGTACTTTTTTTCTTACTGCCTCTCTTTTTAACGTCTCAATCTGTTCAAGCAGCGGTCGTTCCCGACTACGCCACCAACAACTATCAAAATCACGAACTCAGTCGAGCCGAAAAAAAATGCTTGGAAGAAGGCTACAAAATCACTTACGCCAACTGTTCAAACCAAACAGCTCCGGCAGACAGATGTCCGCACCATGACGCCTACTACCGCAGTTGCTCCCAAGAACAATGGTGTCGCAACAACAATTACAACTTTTTGGCCGAAGATTGCAAACTCCCTCTCTTTCCGGTTAAAATGTGCGCCAATAAATATCCTCTTTACCGCATCTGTCAAGAAAATCAGGTCAAAGCCTGCACCGGATTAGGATTCGTATCAAAAGATACTTGCAAATTGTCCGACAAACGTTGCCCCTACAGTCAGGATTACGGTCAATGTTGCGGCAAATGCGAAGGCTTCGCCTATCCCTTAGATAACATTCCTGAAGGATATGTCGCTGATGGCAAAACCTGTACAACCTGCGACGATATCGTCATGACCAATGTCAAACCGGCATCTTGCGAAGGCTATAAAGATTGTCCCTTTGGCCCGATGTCATCACAAACCCCTTCTTGCCGCCAAGGCTCCAAAACACTATATAGTGCCTGCAAAAGCGCCTCAACACTTTGCAAAGAAACCGGATACAATCAAACATCCTGCGCCGAAACGGAGGATACATTGGATTGCCCCCAACACAGCTCTTTCAAAAAATGCATCACCAACTGTCTCAAACTAGCAAAAAGCATTTCTCCGGATGCTGATGTTCTAGAGAAAAACGAAACCAATCCGATATTAGACTTGACTAAAACAAAGTTGCGTAGCTTGAGCGGATTGACACATCCCGATTGCCAAAACAAAACTCGTCCGATAATTGAGCTGACGATTAACCGTAACAATATGGAACATTATCAAAATGTTCTTGATCGAGACATTGAAAACCTCACACTAAAATTAAACTTTGAAGAACCGTTAACTCTGCCCGCAAACGGAAACTTCAAAAATGTCAAGATTATTGCTAGCGGCACATTAGCGGAATGCCCCTTGCAGTCAGAAAAAATATCAGTATCGGGAACAGTCAGCTTCAGCGGCATACCGACACTGTGCAGCAACTTTGACGTTGCCGCCGAATCAAAACTCTTAACCGAAGGCTCAATCCGCGGAAATGTTGACATGGGAAAAGATTCTGCTCTTGGTGTCAAAGGAAGCATTCTCGGTTATCTGAAGAGCGGTAACAACAGCGAAATATTCATTAAAGGAGATATTCGCTATAACGATCCGTCCAACAACCAACCTGAAGATGCCAGCATCCTATTTGGGTGCAACAACAAAGTCAAAATCGGCGGCGGCATCTATGCTGACACATCTTCTGTTGTCGTCAGACCGTGGACAAAGATTGACGTGGCAAAAATTGAGTTGAAATCAATCAGCAACAACCCCAAACTGCCCAATACTCTGTCCAGCCTGCATTTGCATAAATACACAAAACTGTTCAGCACTTATGGAAGCGGCGATTCTCAAGTTGTCTTTCCGTTGACTGAAAATGATGCGACAAATGGCTGTGAAGACAAATACTACATCCACTTGGGCTCTTCTGTAGATGAGGCAGAACAAACGACCGCTTTGGAACCGACAAATCTGCTGGAAGGAAAATGGACCTGTCGCACACTGCCTTACAACCAACAACAGTGCAATTAAGGATTAACATTGGGCGAATAAATCGTTTCCGGCTCAGCTGAATTACCGATAGCCTTGAAGTCCTTAACCGGATAAGCCTGTACATCATAGACCATTCCGTTGGCTTCCATCAAAGTGTTTTGAAAATCCTTTCCCAAAGCCTGAGGTGTCTCATTGCCGTTTTCGGAAACCGGCTGAGCAACGCTGTTTGTCTTTTCAACCGGAGCTGAAGCGTCTTGTTCATTATCCGTTACCGCTTGAGGTGATGGATTAGAAACCTGTAACGGATCTCCCAACGGATTAGGAGCGCCATCCGGCTGTTCGACAACAAACTCCCCCATACTTCCATCTGGTTTCTTTGCCGCACCAAAAACAACCGTCGGTGCCGCATTATTTTGCTCTTCGGCAATAACCGCATCAATACTCTTCGCTTTGGCACTACCGTTAACCGCACACAATGCCCAAACCAAAATCGCCAAATTTCTAAAACCTTCGCCCATATCATCCTCTCCGAAATGTTTATTTTTCTGAGAGATAATCACCGATAAACAAAAAACAAGAAGCTAAAAATAAATTTTAGTAATGTTTCGTTAAAAAAAATGTGTTATACTTAATCAATAAACACGAAAGGAGAACATCATGTCGGCAAGTATAGGGGCAATCGGGCAATATCAAATCGCCATGCAACAAATGCAATTGAGCATGATAAAAAACAACATTGATATGCAAAAGCAAATCATTGATGTTTTGTTAAATCCGGAAAACAGAGCTGTTCCCACATCCGAAAATCTGGGACAAAACATTGATATTTCTATCTAAAAGCTCAACATAACCACAAACGAAATCGTTAAAACGGCAGCAACCGCAAATTTTGCCACTCCTAAGATGGATTGAAAAATCATAATCCCCCAATCCAGATTGTCACCGTTGTCTTTATAAACCTTTTTAAAAGCAAAGACATACGCGGTCGAAAGAATCAAAACCAACAAATAGAGATGAATATCCTTAAACGCAACCTGTATCGCGGCGGCGTCTTTGGTTGCCATACAAAAAATGCCAAAGGCAATTCCCAAAAGAACCAAAGGATTAAAAATTATTCCCGATGTAAAAAGAGAAATGATACCCTTTATCATGATTCGCTCGAACGCCCCCAGATACGACGGCTCAAATATCTGGAATCTGTCTCAAACTGAGACGGCCATATACAACGTGTTTTTGTTTTTCCGTCTCGAGATACCGGCGACGGAACAACCAACATCAGATTACCGCGTTTTTTTACCTGTGTATCTTTTTTACGATACCAGTCAAAATTCATTTGATTCACCTGCATATGACCTCCTGACACAACCAAAACAATGTTGTATTTTGAAGTTTATCAATTAATTGTAAACAAAAGTTTAACCTCAAGTTACGAACTTTTCTTACGAGAAACGTATCCGGCTGCTTCTTCCAACGCCCCCGAGATAACCTCATTCACCTTCTCGGCCAACGCCAAATTATCAGACCAAACCCAAACCTGAATCTTAGGTTCGGTACCGGACTTTCTCACCAAAACCTTTCCTTCGTTTCCCAGAAGATTCTCACCATCTTTAATCGCATCTTGAAATTCCGGCTTGTCAAAAGCCTTAATCATTTTTGCGTTATCACCAAACACACTGTCAACCCGTAACCGAGGCATCGGCTGAAAAAGCGGAAAAATATCGCTCATATTTTTATTTGTATTTACAAGCGCTTGAACAAACAATAAAGCCGTCACCAAACAATCGCCCGTTTTTGAATAGTCAGAAGCCACCATATGGCCGGACTCTTCTCCGCCAAAAGTTGATCCCGTCTTTTCCATTTCTTCAATAACATAACGTTCTCCAACCGCCGAACGAACACAGGAAATCCCCTTGGATGCCAAAAACCGATCCAACCCCGGATTTGATACAATTGTTGCAACAACAGTATTACTGCCCAATTCACCTGTGGTCTTAAAATACTGTCCTAAAAAGGCCAAAATCTGATCACCGTCGATTTTCCCCCCTTTTTCATCACAAACGATAATTCGGTCACCATCCCCGTCCGCCGCTATTCCCAAATCAGCAGATTTTTCCCGAACCGTTGCGCACATATTCTCAATATGTTGAGATCCGCAATCTTTATTAATGTTCAAACCGTTCGGCTCACAAGACAAAGCAACCACATCGGCACCCAATTTCTGAAAAACGGACGGCATAATTTTTGAAAAACACCCATTGGCACAATCAACAACAATCTTTAATCCCTTAAACAAATTCGGCCTCTTCACCGCTCGCAAAACTGTTGTAAGATATTCATCAATCGCCTCCGGATACAAAACAACTCGCCCTATCCGATCTCTGTCATACTCAAAGTTTCCTTTGACAACAGCTTTCTCCAAACGTGATGTAACTTTATCGGAAAACTTATCGCCATCTGCGGAAATCAATTTGATACCGTTATCGTGATACGGATTATGCGAAGCCGTTATCATCACCGCCATATCTACCCCCAGCTTGGGTGTCAGAACCGTTAAAGCCGGTGTCGGCAGAACCCCCATCTGCAACACATCCACCCCTTGCGATGTAAAGCCGGCAATCATTGCCGCTTCCAACATATCGCCGGAAACTCTGGTATCCTTGGCAATCGCCACACGTTTTTTGGTCAAACAAACTTCCTTTGCCGCCGCCATTGCCAAAGCCATTGCAAAATCAACCGTCATCGGATAAACATTCGCCACACCGCGCACACCGTCCGTACCAAACAAACTATTCTTCATATTGCCCTCCGCAAATTATTTAATACCTACAGTCTAAACGAGAGCCGTCTGAAGCTCAAGCTAAAATCCAACATATCCGCCACCGTTTCTCGATTATTTTACATTCATACCTATTCATAAATAAAAAATTAACATAGAATAATTAAATTATGACTATATAATAATGATAATTAAGAGTCCGACAACAGAGAGGTTAATATGAAACGCCTGATAGCTTTGTTTTTAGGTTGCAGTATGCTGACATCGGTTTCCGCCATTGCTCAGGAAACCGCAAAAACATATTCCGAAGTTCGACCGGAAAACATCCTCCCCGGCATCAGCAAGGCAATCGGCCAATCTGCCCTGCAAAACATAACCGGAGCCGAACAAATTTTTTGTTATCAAATAACCAATAAACCAGAAAACTATAACGGCTATACATTAGACGGCATGGCCATTGCCGGATTTTGCGGTATCATCAATCAAGATTTGAAAAATATGGTTATTACCGAGCTTTTTGCCAATCCGGACAGCGTTCTCTTTGATGAAACCGAAGACTGTATCATTCGCCCCAAAATTATGTTACGTTTTGTCCGCGGTGTTGATACAACCGACGTCTTACTGTCTTCTCCCTGCCACGCTTTTGCCATCTTCTACGGCGGACGCATTAACGCCTTTAATGCCAAACCGGCAGCTCCGATAATTGATGCTCTGGTAACGCCGCTGTTAAAAAGCCGAGTAGACTTTGCCTCTCCGGCTCTGTTCAACCAGCTTTTGCCTGTTGGCATCGCCCAGACGGAAGAACAAAAAGAACTGCTTAATCAGAAAAATGCTCCTATTCGCAACTGGCTGAAAAAACAAGATGAAGAAGATTCATCAAAACCCAAAACCGGAGGCTGGAACAAAGTCAACCTCAAACTTCAGGGCAATAAATGAAACTAAAAATCGCCTATCAGGGTGTTGCCGGAGCCTACTCACACATAGCCTGTCAAAACTTGTTTCCCGATCAGGAATATTTGCCGTTCACAAGTTTTGATCAAGCTCTGAAAGCCGTGCAAAACAAAAACGTTGATTTAGCTGTCATTCCTGTCGAAAACTCGAATGCCGGACGTGTCAGCGATGTTCACTTTTTGCTCCCTCAAACAAAGTTGCACATTGTCGGAGAATATTTTTTACGCATTGAACATATGCTCCTGGGGCTTCCCGATGCAAAACTGGAAACAATCACATCTGCCTCCTCTCATCCTCAAGCTCTGGCACAATGTTCAAATTTTTTAAAAGAACATAACATTACGCCGATACAACGCATTGACACCGCCTTGTCCTGTCAGGATATAAAAAAGGAACAAGATGCCGGCAAAGCGGCTATTGCCTCTCGTTTGGCTGCAGAAATATACAACTTAAAAATCTTACAGCCAAATATTGAAAATGCGTCAAACAACACGACCCGTTTTCTGATAATGTCACAGACAGAATTACTGCCGGAAGACGACGGTTCGACATACATCACATCATTTATCTTTAAGGCTAAAAATATCCCTGCCGCACTATACAAAGCCTTGGGCGGCTTTGCAACCAACGACATCAACATCACAAAACTTGAAAGTTACTTGCTTAATGGACGTTTTGTATCGGCTCAATTTTATGTGGAAATAGAATCTCACCCTCAACGACAGAGTTTCCAAAACGCTTTCAAAGAATTACAATTTTTCTCTGATGAAATTCATATTTTGGGAACCTATCAGGCTCACCCCTACCGTTACCAAAAATAAATGATTAAGCAATTTTTTCGATTGAATCTTCAATCAACTTGTCTTGTTCTTTATCTGTTAACTGCTCAGCCAAAACTCTTTTAACGGCTTGAATAGTCAACGTCGCCGCCATGGAAGAAATCTCCTGAACGGCTTTATCCTGAGCGGCGGCAATTCGTTCTTTCGCATCCTTTTCTTTCATGGCCATATCTTTTTCAAGCTTAGCCATATTTTCTTTTTTCATAAAATTAATTTCTTTTTCGGAACGATTAAGAATATCCTGAGCTTCTTGCTCCGCTTCACGATATTTTTTCTCATATTGCGCCAAAAGCTTCTGAGCATCCTCTTTCAAAGTTGCCGCTTCACTAATACGATTGGCAATTGTTTCACCGCGTTTCTTCAACAGGGAATACATAATTTTTCCAATTGGACGAGCCAGCCCGACCACCACCAAAACAAACGACATGGCCACCCAAAATTCGGCACTCTGATAAAAGACCTCACCATGCCTGCTTAATTCATGCGCTGTTGTCTCAATAACATCAGCCACACTTCCGGCCGCATTCAAAACTGCGTCCTGCGTTGCATCAATAATTTCCTTACCGGCAACATTTTCTTCAATAGCCATAATTTATTCCTTTACAGAAACTTCGATTGCTTTACGAATTTGCGCCTCAGTAACCTTCAGGCCCAATTTTTTAACCACATCCATAGCCAACTCGGCAGACATCTCTTCAACTTGCTTTAACGCCTTCTGTTTGCCCTGTGCGATTTTCTGCTCGCCTTCCTTAATTTGAGCCGCCAACTCCGCAGACAAATCAGCTTGTTTGCACTCCATCAGCGTTTTCAAATCCTGCTGTGTTTTCAGCAACGACTGGTTTGCTTCACTGGTAGCTTTTTGCAAAGCTTCCTGATATTTCGCAAGAGATTTTTCTGCTTTTTCTTTAATTTCCGCCGCCTTTTGCAAATAATCATCAATTTTTTCTTTGCGCAGATTTATCATTTCCGCAATCCGCGGAATAATAATCTTGCTCATCAAAAACAGCATGGTAAAGAAACTGATGCTAAGCCAAAAAAGCTGAGACGGAAAAACGCTAAAATCCAACTGTGGCATAAAAAAACTCCTAGAAATATCAATAACCGAAACGGACGGAGCGAAGCCCCGTCCTTCGATTTAATGAAAGGTTTAGTTGCCTGTCAGCATAACCAAAGCAATAACCAAAGCATACAAAGCAATAGCTTCGACGGCTGCAAATCCGGCCCAACCGTAGATATCAACGTCTTTTTTAACCTGAGGATTGCGGCCAACTGTAGAAATAATAGTTGTCCAAACTTGTGTAACACCCCAAGCAGCAACAGTCATTGACAAAGCGCACATACCGGCACCAACATAAGCTAATGGTTCCATTTGAGTTCCTTTCTAAAAAATAAATAAAACTTTCAACACAATAATTATGTCTTAAACCCTAAAAATTTATTAAGCCTGCGGCAGGTTTTTAGTGTTCATGCAAAGCGTCACCCAAATAAATACAGCTCAACACCGTATAAATAAACGCCTGCAATAAAGCGATAAAAATCTCAAAACAAACAATACAGCTGTTAAAGATAACAGGAACCACACCGGCCACACCCAACGCGACCACAAAACCGGCGATAATCTTTAACATAATATGCCCGACCGTCATGTTGGCAACCAAACGCACTGTCAAACTGAACGGTTTGGAAAGAAAAGAGATCATCTCGATTGGAACAATCAGCGGTGCCAACGCAAAAGGAATACCCTTCGGCAGGAACGTCCGCAACCAACGAATTTTCTTTTTCTTAATACCGATGACAATATTAAAACACAACGCAATTAAAGACAAACTGCCAACAGCCGTCAAATGAGAAGTAAACGTAAAGGCATAAGGAAACAATCCCAACAAATTACCAAACGCAACAAACAAAAATAAGGTAAAAATAAAAGAAAAATATTTCAGTCCTTCAACGCCGACATTTTCTTTCAACAAACCGGAAATAAACTCATATATACTCTCGGGAATAGACTGCGCGACCGAAGGAACAATACTTCGTTTTTGCAAACAAAGTCTCAACAACAAGAAAGAAACCACAACGGCTAAAACCATAAAAAGGGAAGAATTTGTAAAAGAGATATCAACACCTCCGACTTCAATAGGGATAATCGGCTTGATAACAAATTGCTCCATAGGGCTTGACACGTCACTTACTCCTTATTTTTTTCTGCCTCGTTCTGAACAAAACGATAAACATTCAAAATACCGGCGGCACCGCCTAAAAACAAAAAAACAACCATCAACCAAGGTTTGGTATCAAACAACGTATCCAGAAAATATCCGATAGCCGTACCAACCAACACGCCGGACAACAATTCCGAGCCGACCCTAAATCCTGTTTTGGAAGCATAAGAAAACTCAGTTTCCTTTTTGTGCTTGCGAAAAACAGCCTCCTTGGCCTTCAGTCCATTAATCCGTTTATCCAACTCTTTAATGTCGTCAGGTATTTTCGTCATAATAAACCTTTACTGCACTATAATAACCGAGTTATTAAATAAATCCTAATTTTTGTAATCTTACGAGTTTTTTTGCGTCGCGTCTTCTTCAACATCGTCAAAAATACCGCCTGTCAGCAAATCTTCCAAATAATCCTCGCTGACCGTACCGGCAATCAGCTCTCTTTTCCCGTCAAAGGAAACAACAAATGAAGGTGTTCCTTGAATCCCCAATTGTGTCATTCCGTTCTGACGATTCTCCAAAATTTTCTGAGCGGTTTCATCATTATGCAAACATTTCTCCGCTTGCTCTGCACTAATACCGCTCAACGTCGCATATTGCTTAAGAACTTTTTGCGGATTATGCGCAAAACTCCAATCTCTCTGTTTTTTAAATAACACTTCGGCAAAAGCAAAATATTGCTCAGGCGCAACGCACTCTGCCAAAAGAGCGGCATCCATAGACGCCTTATCAATCGGAAACGGCACAAAAACAACACGGACTTCACCAGATTCTACATATTTCCGAATAATGGACGGCAGAGTTGTCAAATGAAAATCCGCGCAATGAGAACAGCCGAAAGAAGAATATTCATAAATTGTAATCGGCGCATTGACTTTTCCCAAAGAATGTTCCTCCGGCAAAACCAAATCAGCAGGAATATCCCGCGGACCGACATTATCCTGCGCATAGGCGCTACGCACCAAAACAATCTCGCCGCTACCGTCAATAACAAACCCTTTTGCGGACAAATACATACCGGCCGCAATGAGATAAACCACAATCAACGCAACAATTGAACTGACATTTTTTATAATATCTTCAAACTTCATCTTTATTTTTCTCTCTTTTAACTTGCCCCAAAACACGGCAGCCTAACCGATACAAAACATCCTGAAGCTCAGCATTTTGGACATCTTCACTTAGTTGTTTAATATAATTTTCTTCTTCAGCTGATACAAGACTTTTTTGCACTCGTTCACATCTATCTACGACCGCATCATTAATTTTGAAATTATTATTTTGCAAAATCTTGGCTCTGACAATAGCCGCATATCCGAAATAAGCGTTAACCTTTTCAACGATAAACTTTTCCCGATGTTGCAACTCCAACGCAAAACCACCCGAAGGCACTTCTATTGATAAAACCCCGTTATTTTTCTCCCCTTTGCGAAAATCGATTTTTAAGGGTTGAGAATATTCCGCCAAATCATCACCGACAATCTCCCGCCAATGAAAAGCAATATCTGCCCCTACAAATCCTTTCGCCCCCAACAAACGCTTGGCAAACGGCATCAGCGTCCACCCCAATGTTGTCAGATCTCCGGTTCCGCGCCGTTTTTCCGGCATATTTCCTTTATTATCGCTCATGCCGCCACGTTAACAAACTATATCAACAAGGGCAAGCCTTTTATTGACTATTAAGCACACTTGCCTATAATTTGCACCAAAGGAAAGGGATTACTTATGGATTGGGCACACATTATACAGGCTTTTTTATCGCTGATTTTCGTTATCGGCCTATTACTTTTATCCCTGTGGTCATTTAAATGCCTTGAATCAAAAGGCATTAAAAGCCGTTTCATAAAAAAGCTAAAAGCAGATTCCCGCTTAAATATCATTGAATACAAAAGAATAGACAACAAAAACGCTCTGGTTTTATTTAGTTGCGATTCCCAAGACTTCGCTGTCATACTCGGTGCAACCGAAAACACTCTTATTCCGTTAAAACAACAAAAGGCAAACAACGATGAAGCATAAACTTTTTATAGCGGCTCTGGCTCTGATTTTTGCCGGATGTTTTCCCGAAAACGCCTTGTCACAAAGCCTATCCCTTAACGTTGCCGACACACCAGATGGTTCTGCCGCCGCGCGAATTTTTAGCGTTTTTATGATTATCACGGTTCTATCCTTAGCACCATCCATTCTGGTTATGACAACCTCATTCATCCGCATCAGCGTTGTCTTCTCCATCACACGCAGTGCCTTGGCCACCAACGCAACTCCTCCCAATATGGTTTTGGTCTCGCTGGCTCTGTTTATGACTTTTTTTGTTATGACCCCAACCCTTGAACGCTCGTGGACCGAAGGCATCAAACCAATGATTGACGACAAAATAGAAATCATGGATGGTCTGGAAAAAGCCGCCAATCCGCTAAAAGATTTTATGGTCAAAAACACCAGAGAAAAAGACTTGTTGCTGTTTACCGACTTGGCTGGAGAAAAACCAGCCACGGAAATCAGCGAAACACCATTTAAAATTGCCGCCCCCGCCTTTATGATAAGCGAATTACGCCGCGCCTTTGAGATCGGCTTTCTCATCTACGTCCCATTTTTGATTATCGACATGGTTATTGCCTCCGTTCTCATGTCCATGGGTATGATGATGCTTCCGCCGACAGTTCTGGCTCTGCCGTTTAAGATTATATTCTTTGTTTTAGTCGACGGCTGGTATCTTTTAGCCGGCTCGTTGATAAACAGCTTCAAATAAAACGACTTTCCATTTAATAACTGATAAATTTGCGTTTATTTCTAAAAATAATGCTGTAAAATAAGGAAAATAAATCAATTTAGGAAAGCTGGAAAGTTATGGTAAATCCGGATAATGATCTTGACAGTGATGAAAACGAAAAAGATGCCGAAGCAGTAAACCGCAAAAAAGTCCTGTTGTACTTGGTACCTGTTTTGGTTGTTATCGGCCTCGCCGTCGGCTTACATTACATCTTCAATAAAGAACACGGAAATAGCATAAACTATAGCGTGGTGTCCAATGCCGCCGATGAAAACGGTAGCGAAGCTGGTGTTACGGTATTTTACGACTTACCGGAAATAAACGCACGCTTAAAATCTCAGGGAAAAGGCTCTGTCGCCACAATGAAAATCACCTTGGAACTTTCCAACGTGGACGATGCCAAACAAGTTGAAACACTCCTTCCCCGCATTAACGATGCAGTACTTTCCCACACTATTGAACTCACCGAAGAAGAAATCTCCGGCGCCAGCGGATTGTATTGGTTGAAAGAGGAACTTCTTTATCGAATAAATCTGTTAATCGCCCCCATTCGGGTAAATAACATAAACTTTAAAAATTTTGAAATTCAGGCTGCGGCAAAATAAGTAGAGGGCTCTTAAAGTGGCAGAAGAAAAAACACAAACAACAAATGAAAGCTGGGCTGATTCCATTGAAATCAGAGAGAATGCGGACGCATCCTTAAGCGATGCGGAAATTGCCGATGCCAAAATCCTGAATCAGGAAGAAATCGACAGCCTGTTGGGATACACCAATGATGATGACGACAGCGAAGAAATAAGAAATATGAAAACCGGCGTACGTGCCATTCTTAACTCGGCAATGGTGTCTTACGAACGACTGCCTATGCTGGAAATTGTCTTCGATCGCCTGATTCGTTTGATGGCAACTTCATTACGTAACTATACGCAAGATAACGTAGAAGTCTCGTTAGATAGCATTGAGTCCATGCGTTTCGGCGAATACATCGATTCGCTCACCCTCCCGACATTGCTTAACGTCTTTAAGGCGGAAGAATGGGATAATTACGGTTTGATGTCATTGGACAGTTCTCTGATATACTCAATGGTAGATGTCCTGTTAGGAGGACGCAGAGGAACTGCGGCCATGAGAATTGAAGGTCGCCCTTATACCACCATTGAACTAAACATCGTCAAAGAAATGATACAGTTGATTTTATCAGATTTATCAACTGCTTTTGATCCGATTACATCTGTAAACTTTATTTTTGACAGACTGGAAACCAACCCCCGTTTTGCCACAATCTCCCGCCTTTCCAATGCCGTTATCGTGGCTCATCTCCGCGTGGATATGGAAGATCGCGGCGGCAAAATAGATTTAATGATTCCCTATGCCACACTGGAACCAGTACGTGAACTATTGCTTCAAATGTTCATGGGCGAACGTTTCGGTCGCGACACAATCTGGGAAAATCATCTGATGTCTCAATTATGGGATACGGACGTTGAAATTCAGGCAGTATTGAAAGAAACATCTATCAAAATCGGTGAATTGTCATCATGGAAAAAAGGCTCTTTTTTGCCGTTGGATATTACCCCGCAAGAAAAAGTACACATTGTCTGCGGAGATGTTCCGTTACTGGAAGGATCCATGGGCAGAAAATCAGACCACATTGTAATTAAAGTCGAAGGAAAGGCTGAAAAAAATGGATAGTTTGGAACTCCTGATTAATCTGGCCATTATCATCCTGCTTGTTCCTATGATTGTTTATGCATATCGCTTAAACAAAAATCTTGAGGTATTGCGGCAAAACCAAAACAGTCTGTCCAAGCTTGTTGAAGCTTTAAATGATGCAACATTCAAAGCCGAAAACAGCATTCCCAAACTAAAATCTGCTACCGAACATTCTTCCGAAAACCTAAAAGAAGTCGTTGACAGCGCCAAAGAATTGAAAGATGACTTGCTGTTCATTAATGAACGGGCGGACAGCCTAGCTGACAGATTGGAACAAGTTATCAGCGACGGCAGACAAATCAAAACACCGACACAGACAGCAACCACAACCAAAAGCACCGCCAAAGAGGCTCCGTTGTTTGAAAATGCCGATTCTCGTTCGGAAGCTGAAATCGAATTATTAAAAGCATTGCGCTCAATTAAATAGCAGAGAAAAAAAATGAATCAAAAAATTAAAATTCGCATTTTGCCCATATTCATTTTTCTGGCGTTTTTGACCTTGACCGTCAAAATCAACAATATTTTTGACCTTTATAACCACCCCGAGCGTACCAACAAAATCAACCTCACAACCGCTCAGGCTTTGGCTGACGAGCAAAGTTCATCAAAAACCAATGAACTCGTCAAAGTCTTAAACAGCAGTCCATCACAAAGCTCTTCATCATCAACCAAACAAGAAAATGCTTTCACACAATCCGAAATTTTAATTTTGCAAGAACTGGCCGAACGTCGCGAGGCTCTGGATAAAAGATCAAATGAAATAGATAAAAGAGCAACCCAACTAAAGATTGCCGAAGAAGAAATTGACAAGAAGTTGGAACAATTGAAGGTTTATGAACAAAAACTGGAAAAATTACTGCAAAAATACAATCAAAAAGAACAAGAAAACATTGTTGCTCTGATCAAGCTTTATACGTCCATGAAACCCAAAGACGCCGCACGTTTGTTTAATACCCTGGATATGGATATTACCGTGGCTTTGCTGAGAGGAATGAAACCTTCCAATGCTTCAGCCATCTTATCTCAGATGGATTCTGCAAAAGCGCGAATTGTAACATCTGAACTAATTGGAAATAACATTAAGTAAAGATGAAAAAACTGTTTCGACATATTTGCTTACTTCCAACGCTAACCTTACTTTTAGGGCCAAGCGCAGATGCCGTTGCCGCTCAACCAAACAACAAAGCCATTGTTGTCAACGACTTAAAAGCTCCTGTTGTCAAAACAGCAAAACAAACATTACGCAAAAGAACCCCGTTGGGTTCACCACAGCTCAAAAAAGCACCGACAGAAATAGCCAGCTTAAGTTTTTCGTGGAATTTTCCGGTCAGTGCCGCCGTCTTTAAGAGAGAACAAAAACTTTGGATTGTTTTTGACAGACCGCAGAATGTAAACATAAAAGAACTGCGCCGCACAGCAAAAAATTTGGCAACGGACATCTTCCAATTTCCGCACCCTTCGGCAACAATCATCACCATGACTCCAAAAGATAACGTCGGTGTCAGCATCCGTAAAGAAGGTCTTTTGTGGATTATTGACCTTGCGGCCGACGATGCCTCATCTCCCGTCAAGGATTTGCCCGTTTTCACCAGCTACGACAGCCTCCAACGCCCCTATCTGTTTATTCCGGCAGAAAACAACGGTAACATTGTATCCGCAATTGACCCCTACATCGGTGATATCATTCAAATAGCCCCTCTAAACGATGTTGGCAAAGGAACGGTTCAACCGTATCATTACCCAGAATTTGATATGCTCAACACATACCAAGGTATGGCCTTTATCATCAAAGCCGGCGACATCTCTCTCAACCGAGGCAATACCGGCGTTATCTTAAAAGCCGAAGACAGAGGAATTAACCTCAGTTCTGACTTGGATATCAAACGCCGTCAACAAATGTACGAACGGCAAGACAACAGTGATGTATTTTCCATCAGTGTCTTACCTCAATTGTTGAAAGAAAATTACAACACAGCCTTAGAACAAATGCGGCAAGATATCCTCAAAGCTCCGGCAGAAAAGAAAAATGCGGCTCGTCTTGAGCTTGTCAAATTTTACCTGTCTCACGGATTAGGCACAAACGCGCTTTATATCCTCCACCAGATGCAAAGTGCAAAAATTCCCGAAAGCGAAACCGATAATTTCCATGCACTTTTAGGAGTTGCCAACTTCCTGACCAAACGATATGAAGAAGCCATCCAAAACTTTGAGTATGGAACACTTCCGCAATCTGATGCCGCTATTTTTTGGCGGACATTGGCCTCCAGCGCCCAAACCTATCAACCGGAAAATAACGCTGTTTTACAATCTTTTATTTCTCTCATACAAGACTATCCGCAAGAAATAAAAGACGAGATTGCGGTTGTTGCAGCTAAAAACGCTTTAGCGGCCGGAGATGATATCGGAGCGCAACACTTTATCGATATCTTAAAATCAGGAACCGACAGACTGCGTGACCGCAATGATCAAATCAGATATTTATCGGCCAAAAAAGTTGAATTACAAGGCTATCCCCGAACCGCGGTTAAAGAATATCGCGAGTTGGCTAATGTAAAATCTCAAAAATATTCGTCTCTGGCACGCTATGATAATGTTATCCTCAGCCAGCAGTTAAATATCATGCCCCTGCCTGAAGCAATTTCAGAATTGGAAAGATTAAAATTTTCTTGGAGCGAGAAAAGATTCAAGTGGCTGTTGCAAAAACAACTGGCTCTGTTTTATGTAAAAAACAACGATTATTACAACGGCATCCGCACATTGGAAAACACTCTTTCTTTAGCTGAAACAGAAGAGCAAAAGCAAGAGTTGCTGGATCAAATGCTGGCTTGGTTTGAAGACATTTACCTGAACAATCAGGCGGATACCAAAATGTCGGCCATCAAATCATTGGCTCTGTACACAGACTTTGAATGGCTGGCAGAAAAAAGCCCACGCAAGCATAAGATAATCCAAAAACTGGCAGACAGACTGGTTGCCGTTGACTTGTTACCCAGAGCGCAAAACCTTTTATCAGAACTGCTTGAAAAAGAAGATCTTAATGATGAAGACCGAGCTAAGGCAGGAGTTCGTCTTGCTGTGATTACCCTGTTTGAGGAAAAACCGGATGATGCCCTCCAGATTATAAATGACACCGCAACAACCGAGAATATCCCCGAAGAGCTTCAAGCATTCCGACGGGTTGTAAAAGCCCGAGCCTTGGCAAAAATAGGCAAAACACCTGAAGCATTACAACTACTACAAGATGATTTCAGCAAAAATGCCCTGCTCCTTAAGACCGAAATTTTTTGGAAAAGCGGACAGTGGAGCGAAGCTTCCGATACGATAAAATACCTGATTGAACGCCCGACCCCGGGAAAACCGCTTAGTCCGGAACAAATGTCTTATGTTCTTGATTGGGCGACAACCTTAAAAAAAGCCGGCAAAGAAACCGTTTTAGTTCGCCTCCGCAACAAATTTCAGCCATACTTTGTTAATACGAACTATTATAGCACATTTAACGTCTTAACAGAATTCCTAGAAGCTGATAAAGTTGACATTCGTAAAGTAAATAATATAGTAAATGATGTTCAGGCATTCAGCAATTTTGCCAAAGCCTACAATGATGTATTAAAGAACTCAGATATTAAATAATGTCATCACCATTCAAAATCGAAAGTCCGTTTGAACCTGCCGGTGATCAGCCGCAAGCAATCAAAGAACTTTGCAACGGGATTAATAACGGAATAAAAAATCAAGTTCTGCTCGGAGTTACCGGAAGCGGAAAAACATATACTATGGCCAAAATAATTGAACAAACAGGGCGACCGGCACTGATTATGGCTCCCAATAAAATTTTGGCCGCCCAACTCTATTCGGAAATGAAAGAATTTTTTCCGCACAACCACGTTGAATACTTCGTCTCCTACTATGACTATTACCAGCCGGAAGCCTATGTTCCCAAAACAGACACCTATATCGAAAAAGATTCGGCTCAAAACGAACAAATCGACCGGATGCGTAACGCCGCCACACGAAACATTTTGGAAAACAGAGATGTAATTATTGTTGCATCCGTTTCCTGTATTTATGGCTTGGGTGATGTGGAATCTTATTCCGCGATGACGATCCCTCTGAGTGTCGGACAAGAAATCAGCCCCAAAGACTTGTATCGTCGACTGGCCGAACTGCAATATGAACGAAACCAACAAAATTTTGTTCGTTCAACATTCCGTGTTCAGGGAGATACCGTCGATATTTTTCCGGCTCACTACGAAGACAGAGGATGGCGCCTGTCCTTTTTTGGCGATGAAATCGAAAAAATTTGCGAATTCGATTCCTTAACGGGAAAACGCACGGCCGATTTAAAACAAATCACGATTTATCCGGCCAATCACTATGTAACTCCACGTCCGGCAATTTCACAAGCCATCACCAATATCAAAAAAGAATTACACGAACAAATAGAAACATTTAAATCACAAAACAAACTTCTTGAAGCTCAGCGAATTGAGCAAAGGACACACTTTGATTTAGAAATGTTGGAAGCGACCGGCCATTGTAAAGGAATTGAAAATTATTCACGATACCTGACCGGACGCAAAGCCGGTGATCCTCCGCCCACCCTTTTTGAATATCTTCCTCCTGATGCACTGGTTTTCATTGATGAAAGTCACGTTTCCGTTCCTCAAATCGGTGGCATGTTCAGAGGAGACTTCAACCGCAAGAGCACTTTGGCTGACTTTGGTTTCCGTCTCCCGTCATGCGTTGACAACCGCCCCCTAAAGTTTGAAGAATGGAATCAAATGCGCGGACAGACAATCTTTGTTTCCGCCACCCCCGGAAACTGGGAACTGGAACAAAGCAAAGGAACTTTTGCCGAACAGGTCATCCGTCCGACCGGTCTGACCGACCCGCTGTGTCTGATTCGTCCGGTCGAAAATCAAATCGATGACCTGATGGAAGAATGCCGAAAAACAGCGGCTAAAGGCGAGCGAGTTCTTGTAACAACGCTGACCAAAAAAATGGCGGAAGATCTGACGGAATACCTTAACGATAACGGCGTCAAAGTCCGCTATCTCCACTCGGATATCGATACTTTGGAACGTATTGAAATCATCCGAGATTTGCGCTTGGGCGTATTTGATGTTCTGGTCGGCATCAACCTTTTACGTGAAGGTCTGGACATCCCCGAATGTTCACTGGTTGCAATCTTAGACGCAGATAAGGAAGGCTTTTTGCGTTCTGAACGTTCATTAATACAAACCATTGGTCGAGCCGCCCGCAATGCGGAAGGGCGCGTCATTTTATATGCCGACAAAATGACCGATTCTATCAATGCCGCATTAATGGAAACCAACCGCCGCCGCAAAAAGCAACTCGATTACAATCTGGCTCATGGCATAACGCCCAAAACCATTAAGAAGAAAATTTCCGACACGCTCAGTGAAATGACAGCTGGCGACTATGTAGAAAACAAACCGCAAGAAGCTGAACAATTAAAAGATATTGATAAAAAACTGCGAGATTACAGAAAACTGATGAAAGAAGCTGCCGCCAATCTTGAGTTTGAAACCGCCATGGTTTATCGGGATAAAATCAAAGAATTGGAACAAATTTACTTAAAAAGCTAAATTTTAACCTTAAGCACCCAAAGCTTTTTTCTTCGCAATCACCGCCCTCATCCTCATATTAAAAGCGGCTTGTGCTTCCGTAATTTTCTTCAGCTGATCACCTGTCAATGCCAGATAAAGTTGCTGAATTTTCTGAGCTTGAGCAGATTCTTGCAAATTCATCGGACTGATAATACACCTCAACTCATGACCTCCGGCATAACGATTCTGCAATTGAACATAATTCACCCACATATCCGGTGACATTTGCTGATCCTTTTTGATTCCCAAAAGCTGACGAATATGCCCGTCCATCATTTCTTGAGACGGCGTATCAAGAGCGCTGGCCATCAACACATGTAAATGTTTGGCATTTTTCATCCGAAAATATTTCATATCCGCTTTTTCAGGATAACGCCACAAATTTGAATTCATATTATAATGAAAAAGCTGATCATCGCGAAAACCGCTAAAGCTTAAAATATTTTCCCGAACACCCTTATATTCTTCATTTTCACTGAGCATCGCATCAGAACAATTCACAAAAGCAAACGTATCAAAAAATCTGGGCATCCGTTCCACATTCAGCATCGGATTTGTCAGGGTCGACTTTGCCGAAGAAAGAATCTTCTCAGAAGTTGCTTCCGCCACACCACGCTGTTGCAAATTGTCATGCAACGCCTGCTCCAAAGATGAAGCGACCATCCCGCCGAAACAATGACCGAAAAAACCAACTCCGGCCATTTCTGCCGAAGCCTGCAGAGGTTTATGCAACTTACCATTAAAACAAAGACGGGCTTCAATAATATCATCCGCCAGCTTTGTCACTCCGGAATTAATAATCCCTTTGTTATTATAATCCAAAATATATTGGCGTTCCGTTTCATCATAATAAGCTCCGAAGAAACGTACCTCATCAGCCTTCACGCCCATATATTCCGCTCTTTTTTTCACACCTTCAATAGAGGCCATAACCTTTTGTTGAACAGCAGACATATCGTTGTTTTGTCCGGACAAGCTCAAGTTTTTCCCCGGAAAAACAAATAACCACGCTTTGGTTTTGCTTTCCTTACTCAAGTCTACCGGTTGTCCGTTTTCATCCATCAGGTTAATTTGCATTAGTCTTTCCTTCTCTATAATGTAAACAAGTCTAACATTTTTTTAGCATTCTGCCAATAAAAAAAGCCCCCGAAAATTTCGGAGGCTTTTCTGAACTGCAACATTATTTGTTTCCGCGTTCAAATTGACGTTTTTCTTTTAAGAAAACAATCACGCCCAAAGGAATAGACACGGCATACATCAGTGTCATAATCCCCAACGTGAACCACGGCTGAGTGATGATGAAACTTGCAAACAAAGCAACAAACAACATCAACGGCATAAACATATATGTCGGCACCTTTAACTTTTTCGTTGAAAATGTCGGCAAGCGGCTAACCATCAAAAAAGAAACCACCACCAACAAAATAGCGCAAAAAGCATGTGAACGCACTAAGGTATACTCCGGAAAATCAAAAGAAATCATCACCGGCATCATCACCAATGCCGCCGCCGCAGGAGCCGGAACCCCAACAAAGAAATGCTTCCAATAATCAGGTTGTGGTTCATCGTCCAACATCGTATTAAAACGCGCCAAACGCATTGCCATGCCTATCGACATCAACAAACAAAAGAACCAACCAAACTTTGGCAAATCATACAACGACCACTGATAAAGCAAAATCGCCGGAGCCACACCAAAGCTGACAAAATCAGATAATGAATCCAACTCGGCACCAAACTTGGTCGACCCTTTTAACATTCGCGCAACTCGACCGTCCAATCCATCAAACAAAGCGGCAATAAACACACAAAAAACGGCTTTTACCCAATCTTCCTGAATGGAATAACGGATTGACGTCACACCGGCACACAAAGCCAACATCGTCACAATATTCGGTGCGATTTTCCGAAACGGAAGGCTTGTCAGTCTTTGACGGGACAACATCAATTTATTATTGATTTTTTCCATTAGAATGCCTCGCCTTTCATAGCCGGAGCATCACTATCCAAACGGGCGATAACACTCTCGCCGGCAACCATCGTCTGTCCAAGAACGACCTGCGGTTCAACACCTTCCGGCAAATAAACATCCAAACGAGAACCGAAACGGATCATGCCAAAACGTTCTCCGGCTTTATATTCCTGCCCCGGCGTTGCATCACAAACAATACGACGAGCCACCAAACCGGCAATCTGCACAAAGCAAATATCTTTACCGCTTTTGGTTTTCATTGCCAACAACTGACGTTCGTTATCTTTGCTGGCCTTATCCAAGGTTGCATTCAAAAACTTACCGGGAACATAAACGGATTGTGTAATTTTTCCGGCCGCGGGCGCTCTGTTGACATGAACATTAAACACGCTCATAAAGATGCTGACACGGGTAAACATTTGATCCCCCATATCCAATTCTTCCGGAGCCTTAACCTTGGCAATCATCTGCACGGTTCCGTCCGCCGGAGAAACAACCACATTTTTAATCTGCGGCACATAACGCTCCGGATCACGGAAGAAATAATAACACCACACGGTCAAGACCAAACCCATCCAACCCAATGGCTCCCACATAATTGCCAATAACGCTGTTATTGCAGCAAAAATGCCCACAAACCGCCATCCCTCGTTATGGATATTCGGCAGCAGGTAGTTACGCCATGAAATTTCAATACTTTTCATTTTTTTATTCCCTAAAAAACTCTTGCCAGCCACCTCTGCCGGGACGCTGTCACCTGCCGCAGCAGGCTGACAAAAGTGAGTTGTTATAACAACTTCACTCAATCATATTTTCACTGCAGAAACAAGCATTAAATGCTTTTAGCGCACAAAACGCATAAATTTTAAAAAGAGTCTTGCAAATAAAAAAATTTTTCTATATAAACAATTCAGGTTTTGCGCTTGTGGCGGAATTGGTAGACGCTGCAGACTTAAAATCTGTTGCCCGCAAGGGCGTGCCAGTTCAAGTCTGGCCTAGCGCACCACCATAAAAAAGCTCCTTTAAGGAGCTTCTTTTTTTATCAATCAAAGGTTCCTGTTGACTGAAGAACATTCCAATCCTCAATCTTTCCGGTTTTATCAAAACCGATAAACAGGTTATTTTCACAATACGTATAATTGTCCTGCACCAACGATACAACCCAACCGATAACCGGCACTAACCAAAGATAGCGCCCATGACCGGTAACATTTTTATATTCATAATACTCCAGTTCGTCTTTGTGAAAAATCAAGTTAGGCGTTCCGAATTTTTCCCGCACTTCTTTCTTGGTTGCAACATCAGCCATCTGGCGTTGAATTTCCTGCTCAGAAGTACCAAGTTTGCGATTACCGGCAACCGCACTGCAACCGCATAAAAAACAAACGATACTAAAAATAAGAAAAATATTCTTCATCTTGCGTCCCTTTATTTAACAGTTGCCAACCGCACGACAAAATCTTTACCAAATTCACTAAACCATTTTGCCTTTTGTTCTTCCGAGATATCCGCCGACTTGTCCGAAATCTTAAAAGAATTCGCAGGAACGGAACCATCCGGCAAAACCTCATTATTTGCCTTAATCAAGTCAAAATGCCCGATATACGTAACCTCCCCCGGTCTGACGGTAAACCTGATTTTCTTATCTCCTTCAAAGTGTTCATCCGTCACGACATGCGTTGTTGTAACCCTTGTCGATCCGTAAGTTTCCGTAGTTGTATAAACATATTGAAGATATAAATTAACAACCTCATAAGTTCCGATAGACAGCATTGCCGAATCATATTTTTTCTTACCGAGCAACGTACTTATTGAAAAAACTTCTCCGGACTGAACATTTCGAAAAGCCAGAATATTGGTATAATTTGTACTGAAAAAACCATCATCGGAAACATTATCAGCCAGAGAGGATACAATTTCGCCCCGCGCACCTGTTTCAAACAAAGCCGGCTGAAATTGTTTCGTTGCCGTAATCAGGCCGTTTTCCGTCGGGGTCAGAGGAAAGGCACACGCTGACAATCCCAAACAACATAACAAAAGCGATATTATATTTTTCATTATATCTCTCCTTGTTTTTATACGGATAAGCTTAAAGCCTTAATTATTTTTTTCAAGCATAAATTTTCACGAAAACAACATTAAAAAGATTGCAAAATAGCCGAAATCTGTTATAAGACAAAAACACCAAAAACGTTGAGGAATCCTACTATGCAAGTTGATATTTTTGACTTTAATTTACCCAAAGAATGCATTGCCGCACAACCGGCCACACCTCGCGATACCTCTCGTTTGCTTGACCTCTCCGTTGAGGATCAAATTTCTGACCGTCGTTTTTATGACCTTCCGTCCTTATTGAAGGAAGGTGACGTTTTAGTGTTTAACGACACCAAAGTTATCCCCGCCCGCCTTTATGGTGCCCGTGGCGAAGCATTGGTTGAAGTAACCCTCTATCACCCTGTTGACGGCATTCAATGGTGGTCTTTTATCAAAAATGCCAAGCGTTTGCATGCCGGTGATACAATCCGTTTTTACACCGCGGAAATCAGTGCCGAAAACTCAGACTTTACGGCAACAGTCATCGAAAAAAAAGACGAAGACGGCGTCCTCATTTCTTTTGATTGCCCCCCGAATGAACTCGGAAACAAATTGGAAAAATACGGCTTTATGCCCCTGCCGCCATACATCAAAAGAGAAAAACCTCGAGCCGGATTATGGGACAAGTTTGACGACAAAGAAAATTATCAAACCGTCTACGCCAAACACGACGGGGCTGTCGCGGCGCCTACAGCCGGTCTGCACTTCACACCTCAAGTCCTTGCCGCCCTGCAAAAAAAAGGTGTCAAACAAGTGTTTCTGACACTTCATGTCGGAGCCGGCACATTCCTTCCGGTCAAAACGGATGATACCCAAGATCACAAAATGCACGCAGAATACGGCGTTATCTCTGCTGAAGCGGCGGCTCAAATTAATGACGCCAAAGCCGCCGGCAAACGAATTATCGCTGTCGGAACAACCTCTCTCCGCCTTTTGGAAACCGCAACTGACGACAATGGTATCCTTCACCCTTATGCGGACGAAACCAGCATCTTTATCACCCCTGGGTACAAGTTCAAAATGATTGATATGCTGATTACCAACTTCCACCTGCCCAAATCGACATTATTTATGCTCGTTTGCGCTGTTGCCGGTCTGGACAGAATGCAAAACGCTTACCATCATGCCATCGAAAACGGCTATCGTTTTTATTCCTATGGTGACAGTTCCATCCTCAAATGCGTAAATAAAATTTAACCTTTAGCTGTTATAATATGCGGAACAAAAAGGACAGTTCCGTGAAAAACTTTAAATACAACAGTGAAAAAATAAGTTCCGCAATCAAAAATGGAAGCGTTCAAGCCGCCATATTCGGTTGTGTTGTTATTATGTTTTGCATCGCTGAACATTTCAGTTCGCAAACAAACATCATTTTTCACAGCCTTTTTTATATGCTCAATCTGGCAATTTTTCTCATCCTTTTCTACTTTAACAAAAGCAAGCCGGCCTTTTATGTCCTCTGCACCACAATCAGCTACCTCGCGGTCAATGCTCTGAAAAATAATTTAGGAGCGAATTTCACCGCTTCTTCAGCCTATCAAAACATCTGTGTTTTCTTAGCAATAAACTTGCTGTTTTTTGCCTGTCTGCCCAACATTCGTCTGCGTGCCAAACGCAACTTGGGACTACTCATTTTAATATTCGGACAATACAGCCTCGGCGAGCATCTGAGCAACCAAGAATTATCGCTTAACATATTCTCATCCCCCAACAGTACCTTAAACGGCCTCGCCCTTATCTTGTTCTGCCTGACATCACTGATTTTATTCATCAAGATGACTGTCCGCGGCAACTTATCTGACTACAGTTTCTTTTTTTCAATCTGTTGCATTACTTTGGGACTAAGACATTCAGATTCCGCCACGGGATTATCTCTGTTCTTTTTCACCTCATCGCTGTTAATTCTGTATTCGCTGGCTCTCAGTCTTTACTTTGAAACCTATAAAGATACGCTAACCGGTTTTTACAGCCGCAATTCATACCTCATACAAACAAAAAAATTTCCACTGAAATACAGCATCGGACTAATCAGCATTGATGACTATGACAAATTGGAACGCAACTTCGGACGCAGAGCCAAAAACAATATTGTCAAGCTCATCGCACACCAAATCAGCGAGCAAGAAAAAGAAGAACCTATTTTCCGTTACACGGAAGACGAATTCATCATCCTGTTCCGCAATGCTGATAAAAAAGAAACCTTTCAACGTATGGAAGAAATCCGTCGCTCCATCGCATCAGTGTCTTTTTGCTACCACCCGCGCCGCAAACCGATTAAACTGACCGTATCCGGAGCTGTCTCCGAAAAAAAACGCAGCGATGCAGATTCGTTTGAAGTTTTGCTCCGCGCAGACAAAACATTGCAAAAAACCAGAACTTTCAGCCACAATATTACTTCTCAGGCTTAAAATTTCGATACAAAACCCAAACACCGGCAATCACCAAAGGAACGGAGAGCATCTGCCCCATCGTAATATGCCCGAAAAAGAAGCCCAATTTAGCATCCGGCTCACGAAATTGTTCCATTAAAATACGAAACACCCCATATAAAACCACAAACACCGAAGATACGGTTCCTTGTTTGGTTCGCACGGCTTTAAACTGCCACAACACATTCAAAACAAGTAGCATCAACGCCCCTTCAAAAAAGGCTTCATACAACTGAGACGGATGCCTTGGCAAATAACCTCCGCTCGGAAAACGAACCGCCCACGGAACATCGGTAACCCGTCCCCACAATTCATCATTAACAAAATTAGCCAACCGCCCAAACAAAATACCGAGAGGCGCATATAAAACAATCAAATCCGTCACCCCTAAAAACGGATATTTAATTTTGCGGGCAAACCACCACGTCGCCACAATAACACCGGCCACACCGCCATGAAAAGACATCCCGCCTTTCCAAATTTCGAACAAATGCCAAGGTTCAAGCCACATTTGCCGCCCACCATAAAAAATGGCATACCCCAATCGTCCGCCGACAATAATCCCCAAAGTCAGATAAAAAACCAAATCCTCAATATGCTGTTTGCTCAGGCCTAAATTATATTTGGCAATCGTTCTGTTGACCAAATACCACCCGCCGACAATCCCAAACAAATAAGCCATGGAATACCAACGAATAGCCACTGGCCCGATTGAAAACATAATAGGTGAAACTTCAGGAAAAGGCAGACCGGTCATATAAAACTCCTCACTAAAAAAATATTTAACATTATATTAAGCGCTGACAAAATATCCACACCTAAAAAAAACACAAAAAAAACAAAACAAACAACCTTTTGTTTTTACGCAAAAAACAACCAAAAAAGTTATCAACAGCTGTGAATTAAGTGGAAAAGTGCGACTCGGGACTTGTGTTTCACGACTCGGCATTGCAAGCTACTTTCATAACGCGTGACGTAGTCGTTTTGTTCTGGAGAATTTAGAATGTTACCGGCAGAGAATTATGCCCCCACCTATAACCCCATTGACGTGGTTGAAAATATATTTGCCAGCCAATCGTTTGAACTGGAACGCCGCAACATCAATGAAGTTGTGGTCGAAGTTCAAGGCAAATGGAATAATATGCTTCTGTTTTTTGCTTGGGAAAGCAATATGCGTTGCATGCACATTTCTTGTCTGATGGATATGGAAACCAAAATCGAAGATCGGAGCAAGATTTTTGAACTTTTAGCCTTGGTCAATGAGGAATTATGGGTCGGCCACTTCTCTTATTGGACAGAACAAAACATTCCCGTATTCAAGCATTCCGTATTCCTTAATAATGGCGAAGACGTTTTTGAAAACAAAATCTCGCAAATCATCGATATCGCTATCAAAGAATGTGAAAGAATGTATCCGATTTTCAAGGTTGTGCTAACCAAAGGAATGAACCCCAAAGAAGCCTTATACCCAATGTTAATGACAACCGTTGGACAAGCATAAACTCATTATTACCAGACGATAAAGCTCTCATCCGAGCCACAAAAAAAGGTGCCTTAACAGCACCTTTTTTTCCTTTCACCTAAGAAAGAGATTGAACATTTTTTACTTGTGTTGCATCCGCTGAGGACGAACCTTCTTTGCTCGTTTTTGAGCAAGGATGGGAGCGTATTTCTGACAGAAGCGTTTCTTCTGCTCAAACTCGACGGGCGCCACACGCAACGGAGTAACGAAGCGCAATGACTCCGCTACAAAAGCTAAGTAATACAAAAATTTTCTCATACCGATTTGTTTTATAGTGAAACATTCCGTTTACTTTCGCACTCTGGCGGTTATCTGTCCGGCAACGATAGGTAGCGCCATCAAAACCAACCACCAATATTCCTTCGCAAGCAAGATATAGCCGAAACAAAGTAAAAAAGCCCCGACACAAAGACACAATTCAATGAACAGCATCTCCCCCATTTTTTCCGGCGACAGATTAACCCAAGCCTCATTGCACTCGGAAACAATCGCCATAACACCCCCTGCTACAACAAACAGGAGATACAAAGTAAGGATAATTTACTCCACAACGATAATATTTAAGGGTTATTACTTCTTTTGAAAATATCGTAGTTTCACTCCGATAACCACCGCGGCAACCGCCACTGCCGACACGATTTGCCACCATATCAGAAGTGAGCAGATTAAAAAAGAGAGAATGATTGCAGCACAAACAAAGGACCCCAGAGCCTGATTAGCCAGATAATCGCTCACCGCACCACTTCCATCCCTCTGTTTTTGGATTTTAGAAGCCTCATCCTGCATCAACTTGCGCAGAACAAAAAACAGAGCGACCACCAAAACCACCAACAGCAGCAGAAAAAAAAGTTCTAGTTTCATAAGATAATAAAATTAATAAGGTAACGAATAATTAGTCTGTTCTTACAAACTAATAACATTACCTTACTTTGTCAAGGCTATCTTTTTTGTCGATAACTCTGCACGTTATGATTATGTTCCTGCAGTGTCACGGCAAAATTATGCCCCCCCTTGCCATTAGCCACAAAATACAAATAATCGCTCAATTCCGGATTAACCGCCGCGGTGATAGCATCCTTCCCCGGATTGCAAATCGGAGATGGCGGCAAACCATAATAACGATAGGTATTATATGGACTATCAATGGATAAATCATTGCGAGTAAGGGGACGTTCCATCTCCTTTTGTCCCAGTGTCAGAGAATAAATAACCGTTGGATCCGTTTGCAATCGCATCCCTTTTTTAAGACGATTAATAAAAACAGATGCCACCAATCCGCGTTCAGAAGCAATCGACGTCTCTTTTTCAATAATCGATGCCAATACCATCATTTCATCTGCGGTTTCAATCGGCAATCCGGCCGCCCGTTGCGCCCAAACCTCATCTTTTGCTTTCATCATCGCTTCTCTGGCTCTCAGGACAATACTATCCTTTGTATCTCCCAATAAAAAGCTGTATGTCTCCGGCAACATCTCACCTTCTTTCGGCATCACGGAAAGACTTCCCGAAAGAGCAGGTTCATTCCTGATAATCTCCAACATTTCAAAAGTGGTTAACCCTTCCGGCAGGGTCAACTTATGATAAAAGATTTCACCGGCGGCAATTTTTTGCAAAACTTTTTGCATCGAAAAACCAGCTTCAAACTGATACTCTCCGGCTTTTAACTTTTTATCCAAACCTTGAAGACGCGCCGCCAAAACAAAAAGCCACGGCTTATCAATAACACCTTTCTCCTGAAGTTGGCGAGCCACAGATTGAACTCCCACACCGCGAGAAATAACAACATTGAGTGTTTCATTCAAATTCCCCGGATTCACAACCCAACGATAGAGTTGATAAGAAAACATTCCGGCAACAAAAATCAACAACAACAAAATTTTTTTCATTGGCGTCCTCTATAAAAATACATTTTCCCCCAAGATAACCGTCCCCGAAAATGAAGTCAATCGCTTCCGCCTTTTACTGACAAATTAATCCCCTAATTTTATTCTTCCTCTCTCATCAATATAAAAAAACACAAAGGGTCACCGAGTATAATCGATGACCCAACATACAGAGATCTATCAAACAGAATATTCTCCTTTACTTAGATGCAGAAAGCGGACACCCTGCTTTCCCCAAAGCGTAGCGAACAACAACTTTATGGGTTCCTTCCGGAGTAATTCGGATAACGACATCTTGAATATCTCCTGGGCAGGACGGTATCGCCCCTACCGCTTTTCCATCAATCGAAGCGGAACACCCCGTATGCATATTATTACCGCCCGAATTACCTCTCGTCACCTGTAAATAAGCTTTAACCGTTGTATAAAGAGTTATCTTTTTATCAAATTTCGCTGTCATTATGTGTTTTCCATCCGAAAAACTTGCATTAGCCGGACATTCAACCGTAGCAGAAGCAAGATAGCTCCCCTGTAAATCTTGAAGTTCAAAATACAATTTGGCACTCTCATGAAAACCTCCATCTAAGCCATAAAACTCCACTTCAAATGTAAACTCAACATCTTCATACTCTTTTCCGCTATCAGAACCACTACTTCCGGAACCATAAATACATTTATAGCATTTTCTTCCATCATCCAACGTTTTAACAACCGTGTTTTTATCTTGAGTATAATAAGTACCGCATTGCCCCTCCAAAGCTGAACCGCTTGGACACAAACATACATTGCGCAGACAAACACTTTGCTCCAATTTTGTGTCATCCTTTAACATATCACAAGCAGAATGTAATGCACATCCATAATGCATGTCTTTTCTATCGGACATTGACGTCCAAACAGTATTATATCCAAGCCCATTGCGAATAATATTTTCAGTATTTCGAGGAGGCATTTCATAACCGTTCACAGAACAATATTTATCAGCGCTTTCGTATGTAATAGAACCTGTTCCGCTGGTATGTGTACTTGTATTCCACGGATGAGGGATTACTAAATAATAATTTTTATTATAGTAAAATCCATCTTTTCTCTCACCCTTGCTAAAGAGAACATTATTTTGATCGCTATCCGCATAGCCGCCTAATACACACCCTTGTTTACATTCTGTAAAACAGGTCAGTGATGTATCTTTGGGTACAACTCTTCGACAAAGCTCTTTCGACGCTACAGATGATTGATATCCATAATCATCACATGTTAATTTTGCACACTGATAGCAAACTGTTCCGGCCGCGGTTGTTGTTGTATTTGCAATTTTTTGTGATGACGTACAAGCTGTCTTGCTATATCCGCTGGCGCAGGTATCATTTTGGCACAAATAACAAGTCGATCCAGCATCAGTTTGCGTACTCGCCATTTGTTTCTGTGTAGACGTACAAGCTGTCTTGCTATAATCAGTAGGACAATTGTCATCTTTAGCAGTGCACTTGCCGCAAACTTCACCACCGGATTTTCCACTGGAAAAATAAGTATATTTTTGCGTGTCGGAACATTTCGTCACTCCTCTGGTATAGTCAGCAGGGCAAGGAACGGCTTCACAAGTTCCATTAGCGAGTTTCCACCCCTCAGAGGTTTTCGCACCGTCAATTTTATACTTACTACTGTCACTCGGACATGATGTACAGTTACATCCTTCCGGACATGTACCTGTTAACGGATAATCCCTACACAAAGCAACACATTTGCCCCCGCTCAAACTGTAACCATCATTGCAAGTGCATTTGTATTTTTTTGTGCTTCCTGCAGTACAAGTTTCACAAGTTGCATTCTCTAGTTTAGCCGTCAAGTCATAATCACTCGGACAATTACATTGCATATATAAAAAGACATCGCCTGTTGCAGTAATGCTAGCAGGGGGAGTTGTTTGGCAATAGCCCCCCGCAACAACAGCAGGAGAAGAACATCGTGTTCTGACTGAACCATCAAGCATTGAGTTCATCAAATAAACATTTGAATATTTATATTCTGCCGGACATCGACAGTCTTTATAACAGGTTAAGCCATCTATCGGGCTAACTTCTGTTCCCTCTTTCAGCAAAGGACAACGAGAGACATAACCAAAATCAGTACAAGAAACACATTTCTTATAACAAGTCAGCCCGGGGATTGGATGTTGAACACCGGTTCCTACGGAACGGGCAGGACAAGAACTCAGCAATCCATAAGTTGCACATGTCCGCTTATTCTTATCATTACCACCGTCATTAACACGGCCGACCAAATTACGTTGATAATCAGGCATAAAATAAGTTCTTGCCATCTGAAAAGATGAGCTATTGTCAAAAACAGATTCCGGAACTAAGCTGAATTGTGTGTGTGAATTATCTAAAGGAGGCATATCCAAACCAGAAGCTTTTGCATTAAAGCCGTAAACCAAGGCTGAAACACAAATATACATCGCCAATAATTTTTTCATGCTGCACCTCTATATGCTATAGTTCCGGAACTCCCATAACTATAACATAAAAATTAGCAATAGTCAACTATACATTGCATAGGGAGGACAAAAATAAAACAATAAAAAAGCCCGCTGTTGCGGGCTTTTTCGTATCAAAAAACAATCGTTAATCTTCAAACTTTTTGAAAACAACAGAGGAGTTCGTACCGCCAAAACCGAACGAGTTCGACATTGCGGCCTTAATCTCACGTTTTTTAGCTTTTAACGGAACCAAATCAAAATCAGCCAATTCATCAGCCGGATCTTCCAGATTCAATGTCGGCGGACATACCTGATCACGAATAGCCAAGATTGAAAAGACAGCTTCAACAGCACCGGCAGCACCCAACAAATGCCCGATTGCCGATTTGGTAGATGACATCGAAACATTTTTAATGCCATTATCACCAAACAAACGTTTAACCGCCATTGCTTCCCCGACATCACCGGCCGGTGTTGATGTTCCGTGCGCATTAATATAACCGATATCGCTTAATTCAACACCATGTTCTTTGGCATGATCCGCCGCCATTTTCATTGCACGATAGGCACCATCGCCTGAGGGCGCTGTAATATGATAAGCATCTCCACTCATACCATAGCCGACAACTTCGGCATAGATTTTCGCGCCACGGGCTTTAGCGTGTTCCAGCTCTTCCAAAACCAACGCACCACTACCTTCACCCATAACAAAACCACTGCGGTTTTTATCCCATGGACGAGAAGCCTTTTCCGGTTGATCATTAAACTCAGAGGTTACAGCCTTCATTCTGGCAAAACCGGACAAACCCAAAACATTGACAGCAGATTCGGCACCGCCGGCAACCATCAAATCAGCATCTCCGCGCGCAATCATTGCCGCAGCATCACCAATCGCATGAGTTCCGGTTGAACAAGCAGTTACACAAGAATGATTCGGCCCTTTCAAGCCATATTTGATAGACAAATTGCCTGAAATGAGATTAATCAAAACTGACGGAATAAAGAACGGAGAAATTTTTTTCATTCCGACTTCATTAAAAGAAACCGCATTATCATAAATAGATTGCAAACCACCAATTCCGGATCCCATCATCACACCGGCACGATATTTTTCTTCTTCTGAGGCATTTTCGGGATTCCATCCGGCATCTTCCAAAGCATCACCACCGGCGGCCATTCCGTAAAGAATAAACTTATCGTTCTTTTTTTGATCTTTAGGAGCCATAACCGTATCAGGATTAAATTCGTTTTCGCCATCACCCCAAGGCACTTGCCCGGCGATTGTCACAGGAATGTCTTTAAGATCAACGCCCTCGATTTGACGCACGCCTGATTTTCCATCCAACAGGCTCTGCCAGTTATATTCAACGCCGCGTCCCAAAGGAGAAACTACGCCCAATCCGGTAACAACAACTCTTCTCATAAAATTTTCCTCATAAAATTGAATAACTCAATTCTTTTATACAACGAAACTCGCTTAGTCAAGCGAGTTTCATCATATTCAATAAGCCATTAAACTTAAGCATTCTTAGAAAGATAGTCGATAGCATCTTTAACAGTAAGAATTTTTTCAGCAGCTTCGTCAGGAATTTCGCAACCGAATTCTTCTTCGAAAGCCATAACCAATTCTACTGTATCCAAGCTATCAGCGCCCAAATCGTCAATGAAGCTGGCGTTATCTGTTACTTTTGATTCTTCAACGCCAAGATGCTCTGCAACGATTTTCTTAACGCGGTTAGCTGTATCAGTCATATGATAAAACCTCTAAAAAATTAAAACAAATTAATCGGACCGATATCAGCCCGTGATATTTTGTTAGCACAAGTTGATGCGACTTGACAAGCATTATTTTCAAAAAAAACACCTTTTTAACAATTATCTCTTGCCAAAAAGCGCAAAAAACTTATACTTTCTTCAAACAAAAAAGGTGGATAAAATGACTGAAATAATCAATGTTGATAAACTGACCAAAAAATTCAAAATAAAAAAAGCGTCACACGGGTTTCGCGGAATTTTTCATCCTGAATACAAAAGCGTAACCGCGGTTAACGAAATTTCTTTTAACATAAAAAAAGGCGAGCGCATCGCGTTTATCGGCCCCAATGGCGCGGGAAAATCCACCACAATCAAAATGCTGTCCTCCATCCTGCATCCCACCTCCGGACACGCTGAAGTCATGGGATTAGTCCCTTGGGAAAACCGCCAAAAACTGGCATACCATATCGGTACGGTGTTCGGACAACGCTCACAATTATGGTACAACCTGCCCGTACAAGACAGCTTTGCGCTTTTTGGCAAAATGTACGGCATTGAAGAAGTAAAATTCAAACGCCGCCTGTCCCATTTGGTAAAACTTTTTGAAATCCGCGACCTAATGACCCAAACCACGCGCAGCCTGTCTCTTGGCCAAAGAATGCGTTGTGAAATTGTTGCTTCGCTGATTCACAATCCTCAAGTTCTGTTCTTGGATGAACCGACAATCGGTTTGGACGTCACGGCAAAAGAAATCATCCGCAATCTTGTCAAAAAACAAGCTTTGGAAGAAGAAACAACCCTGTTGCTGACCTCTCACGACACCGATGATATGGAAAAAGTTTGTGACCGCGTCATCATCATCAATAAAGGTCGGCTGATTTTTGACGATTCTCTTGTCCGACTAAAAGCATCGTACCTCAAGAAAAAATATGTAGAAATCACAACCGACGCCGGAGAAAAGATTCGCAAAGAAATCAACACCGCCCAAACGTCGGCACAAAAAGCGATTGATGAGCTGGTCAAACAATATCACGTTACGGATATGACAATTGAAAATCCGCCTATGGATGAAATCATCAAGGAGATTTACAAACGTGACTAATTCATTTTTTGCAAAATACGGAGCGATTTTCCGTATCTCGTTCAAACAGGCGTGGAACAACAAAGCCAATCTGTCGGGACTGCTCTTCTTTTTGTTTATCCTGCTGTTCATCTACAATCGACTTTGGGTCGTCATCGGCATACAGGATAACGTATCCGGATACAACGCCATCTACATTTGGTATCTGCTTCTGGCGGAAATGATTATTCTGTCCTCACCCAGAATGGAACGAATTCTTTTTAACGATATCAGAGAAGGCAACATGGCTTATTACATCAACAAGCCCATTTCTTTTTTTCTGATGCGCTACACCGAAGGATTGGGAAACATGACCGTATCATTCCTGATAATGGGCGGATTCGGAACATTGGTAACGTTAGGTTTAACAGGACAACCGCCTTTTGCGTGGCATCATTTCCCGATAATCATACTGATGTGCTACATCTCCTCCGCCATCAACCTACTGTTTTATACCGGCGTGGGATTATGCAGTCTCTGGCTTGACAGTATCCGCTCACTAGGTATGGTTGTCGAACGTCTGGCTTTCATTTTCGGCGGAGCAATATTCCCCTTAAGCATTTATCCGCAATGGTTTGTTAACATCGCCAAATGGACACCGTTTTATTCCATTTACTACCTGACGATAAAATTGGTTTATGACTTTTCATGGTACAATCTGTTTGAAGCGGTGCTCCTAAACACTCTTTGGGTCAGTGCTATTGTCGGATTCGTTATCTTCACTTACAGAAAACTCATTAAAAAGGTGGACATCTATGGCGGCTGATTTTTTGAACAACTTGAAGCTTTTTTTATTTATCCAAAAAAGCAATATAAAGACAGCGTTTCAAAACAAGACTGATGCCTTTGTCAATGTCTTGATGATGCTGATTAACAACCTCGCATTCTTTTTTATGTGGTGGGTGATTTTTGAATATAAAGACAACAACATTAACGGCTGGGGCATCGGCGAAATGGCTCTGCTCTATATGTCAATAAACAATGCTTTTGCCGGCTTTGCCCTTTTTGCACGCGGTGTTCAGACACTTCCCGAGTACATCGACAACGGCACATTGGACAACTACATCACCACCCCGCGCAATCCCTTATTTATGATTGCCACCTCGGAATCAACCTTTGCCAATTGGGGCGATTATCTAACCGGATTTATCGCATTTTTCATCTCCGGCTATTTAAGCATCACCAGCTTTTTCACCATGTTGGCAATCAGCTTTCTGGGTTTTATTTTAATGTCGTCTTACCGATTGATTATGTCATCACTGGCCTTTTTCATCAAAGACAGCCAGCGCTTGGGAGACAACATTTTTATGGCCTTTATCACCTTTTCCAGCCAACCGGCTTCCATCTTCACAACCGGCTGGTACAAAGTCCTGTTTTTAACCATCATTCCCGCCGGCTTTATTTCTTTCTATCCTGTTGAACTCATCAAAAACTTCAATTGGAGTGATTTGGCGGTATTGAGCGGTGGAACATTCATATTCTTTTTCATCGCCACACGCTTTTTCTACTTTGGCTTGCGTCACTATGCCTCAGGCAACAAATTCGGTGTAAGATAAGGAAAATATATTGACATCCCAGAATGTTGCTTTTAGGCTGAAATCAGATAAAACTTATGGAGGGCTTTCTTATGAAAAAATTAATTTACATTGTTTTGGTTGTCATCGTTCTACTGGCAATCAGCTATTTTGTGAAGCAGGAAACACCTGTTGCGGAAGAAATTCCTTCTGCACCTGAAGCGGCTCTCGTTGAAGATGAAGTCGCTGTTGATGCCGAAGCAATCAGCAACATGACTATCGAAACCGAAAACACCGAAGTTACCAGTGACGGGGAAGTCGTTGATGAAGAAATCGAAGAAGACAACCCATCTGAAACATCGGATGATGATGAAACCATCGTAACAGAATAGCAACAATAAAAAACAAAAAAGGTTGCTTTAATCAGCAACCTTTTTTGTTGCAATTTCAAAAAAAAAATCTATCTATAAACAAGAAAAAACATGAAAGGAATAAAACATGAAAGTAGGAATTATCGGAGCCGGCGGTGTCGGCAGTGCGACAGCCTTTGCATTGATTATGCGTGGTGTCGCCAGAAAAGTTGTCTTAATTGATGCCAATGAAAAACGCGCTTGCGCAGAAGCGATGGACATCGCTCACGCCACACCTTTTGCCTATGCCAACAAAGTCAAAGCAGGAACCTACGCCGACCTCAATGGAGCCGAAGTGGTTATTATAACCGCGGGCGCCAACCAAAAACCCGGAGAAACCCGTCTGGATTTATTAGGTCGCAACGTCAAAATTTTTGAAAGCATCATTCCGCAAGTGGTCGCGGCCGCTCCGGAAACAACATTGTTAATTGCTGCCAATCCGGCTGATATCATGACCGAAGTCGCTCTAAAACTCTCCGGTTTTCCGAAAGAACGCGTCATTGGTAGCGGAACGGTTTTAGATACCTCCCGCTTCAGAACATTATTGGGATATCACCTCGGCGTATCACCCAAATCCATTCACGCCAATGTTTTGGGAGAACACGGCGACAGTGAAGTTCTGACATGGTCAAACGGCGACGCCGGAACTGTTCCATTGGAAACTCTGGCACAAATGGTCGGACGTCCGCTCACACCGGAGATTAAAGAACAAATCGACGACGGTGTCCGCAATGCTGCCTACAAAATCATCGAAGGGAAAGGCTCAACATTCTATGGCATCGCCGGTGCACTGTGCCGAATTTGTCAGGCCATCACCACTAACGAATATGCCATTCTTACCGTTTCTTCTCACCACAATGATGTAGAGGGCATCAAAGACATCTGCCTGTCTCTGCCGACGGTTATCGGCAAACGTGGCATCCACAATGTCATTTCCCCCAAATTGAACGACGACGAAAAAGCAAAATTGAAAAAAAGCGCCGAAACAATAAAAGACTACTCTGAGAAAGCGCTTCAGCTTATCGGATAAAGCCAAAAAAAGCTTAAAAACTCGTCAAGACATTTGCAATTCCTCTTCCTTGCGCGTATAGTGATTGGGAAGAGGAATTTTTTATGGAATAAATCATGGCCCAAGTCATTACACTCGGTTGTCGCATTAACACTTACGAGTCAGAAATACTAAAAGAAAAATTTAAAAACCGTGACGATTTAATCATTGTCAACACCTGTGCCGTAACCGGTGAAGCAGAACGCCAATGCCGTCAGACGATTCGCAAGTTGCGCCGTGAAAATCCGAACGCCAAAATCATTGTTACCGGTTGCGCCGCTCAAATTGCTCCCCAAAAATTTGCCGCAATGGATGAGGTTGACCTCATTCTCGGTAATCGCGAAAAAACCGAAATTGAAAAATACATCCAAGGCGACATCACAGAAAAAACCATCGTCGGCGACATTCTTTCATACGACAGTTATGACAACTACCTGATAACCGGTTTCGACGGACGACACAAAGCCTTTGTTCAGATTCAACAGGGATGTGACCATCGGTGTACTTATTGTATCATTCCCTATGCCCGTGGCAACAACCGCTCCGTTCCGGTACAAGATATCCTTAACCAGATTCGCGAATTATTACGACAAGGATTTCAAGAAATATGCCTGACCGGTGTCGACATCTGTTCTTACAACATCGCAACAACAAACTTTAGCCAACTAAACCAAACGATTCTAAGTCAAATTCCCGAGCTGACATCTCTGCAATACGGCTCTTTGGATCCGGCGGCTCTTGACGATGATTTTATTAACCTTGTCAAACACTATCCAAACATTCATCCGCATTTTCACCTCTCCATCCAATCTGGTGACAATATGGTTTTGAAAAGAATGAAACGCCGCCACACCCGCGAAGATGTTATTGCCCTTTGCAACAAAATTCGGACCGTTCGTCCTGAAGCAACTTTTGGAGCTGATTTTATTTGCGGTTTTCCGACCGAAACAGATGAACAATTCCAAAACACCGTAAAATTGATACATGAAGCCGGCATTAACAAACTTCATGTTTTTCCCTACTCGGAACGAAGCGGCACACCGGCAGCCTTGATGCCGCAGGTTCCGGTAGAAGTTCGCAAAGAACGGGCTCGCTTATTGCGTCAGAAAGGAGAATGTATTGATGAGTAATTGGCTAAAAAAACTGGGATTAGGATTAAAAAAATCCTCTAACCGCCTAAACAACGGCATCAGCGACATCTTCACCAAACGCAAACTAAATGATGACACCATAGAAGAGCTGGAAGAACTTCTCATTTGTGCAGATATGGGAATTGCGGCTTCAACCAAACTATCGACACAGCTGGCCAAACGCCGCTTTGACAAAGACATCGACAACGTCGATATCCGCACCGCACTGGCCAAAGACATTGAAGACATTCTCACACCTTGCGAAAAAAAATTGACAACCGACACTCATCATCCGGAAATCATTCTGATGGTTGGCGTTAACGGTGCAGGAAAAACCACAACCATCGGCAAATTATCCAAACGCTTTGCCCACAAAAAAGTCAGCTTTATCGCCGGTGATACATTCCGTGCCGCGGCGGTCGAACAACTCTCCGTTTGGGGCGAAAGAAACAACGTCCGCGTTTATAAAGGCCCCGATGGCTGTGATGCCGCAGGCCTCTGCTATGACGGCATTCAAGAAGCTATCAAACAAAATGATGACATCGTTTTCATAGACACGGCCGGACGTCTGCAAAACAAAAGCGGCTTAATGGATGAACTGAAAAAAATTGTCAAGGTTATCAAAAAAGTTATTCCGGATGCTCCGCACCACACACTATTATGCTTGGATGCCACCACCGGACAAAACGCCCTAAACCAAGTCAAAACATTTAAAGAAATGGTCAATGTTGATGGCTTGATTATCAACAAACTTGACGGCACTGCCAAAGGCGGTATTTTGGTAGCCATAGCACAAGAACACCCAACCTCCATTTATTTTATCGGAGTTGGGGAAGGCATTGATGATATTAACGAATTCTCAGCTTCTGACTTTTCGAAAAACTTACTGGATTTGCAATAATGGAAGACTTGCTTAATCTTATGGAAAACCAGCATAGCGCACCGCAGATCCCCGAATTTACGGTCAGCGAGATTTCCTTTGAAGTCAAAAGACTGGTCGAAACCGCCTTTGGCAAAATCAAGGTCAAAGGAGAAATTTTTGGCGGCAAACGAGCCGATTCCGGACACTGGTATCTATCACTGAAAGATGAAAATGCAGTGATTTCTGCCGTCGTATGGAAAGGCGTTGCCTCTCGTCTTCCGTTCAAACCGGAAGATGGGCTGGAAGTTATTGCCACCGGAAAAATCACTACCTTCGCCGGCAAATCATCCTATCAGCTGGTTATTGAACAAATGGAAATCGCCGGCGCCGGTGCGTTATTAAAACTGCTGGAAGAACGAAAAAAACAATTTGCCGCCGAAGGATTATTTGACAGTGCCCATAAACAAAAAATTCCGTTTCTGCCGCAAACAATCGGTGTCGTCACTTCTGCCAGCGGTGCCGTTATCCGCGACATTATACACCGCGTCCGTGATCGTTTTCCGTCACATATTTTAGTCTGGCCTACTCCGGTACAAGGTGACGGTGCTGCCGAAAAAATCGCAGCGGCGATTAAAAGCTTCAACGCACTCTCCCCCATGGATGAAATCAAACGTCCGGATGTTTTGATTGTGGCTCGTGGCGGCGGAAGTCTGGAAGACTTGTGGCCGTTTAATGAAGAAGTCGTCATTCGAGCCGTTTATGCTTCGCAAATTCCGATTATTTCAGCCGTCGGTCATGAAACAGATACCATGCTGATTGACTATGTTTCAGACCTGCGTGCCCCCACACCAACAGGTGCGGCCGAATTTGCCGTTCCCGTCAAAAATGACCTCTGCGCCCAGCTTAACACCCTCACCGGCCGGTTGCTAAATGCCGAAACCAGATATTTCGAAGAGCGCCGTATCAAACTTGAAGGACTGTCCCGCGGCATCCCCAATTTGGAACAACTGTTGCAAGAAGCAACTCAAAAATTTGATGACAGAATTGAGCGCCTGAACATCGCTTTCAAAACCTTATTGCAAAACAAACACAACCAAATAGAACGCACCGGACTAAAACCATACTATGTTAAAAACATTATTGAAAAGGGAAGTGAAATTCTCAACCAACTTTCTCTGCGGTTACAATCCGTTTCTGTAGATTCGGTGTTAAAACGTGGTTTTGCTTGGGTGAAAGACGATAAAAACAAAACAATTTACAACATTCAACAAGCCAAACAAGCATCTTCATTTGAAATAACCTTCCATGATGGAACATTGCAAACAGGAAAGCAAACAGCTTCTGCCAAAAAAACATCAAAACATTCTGAAAGATCAACCAATGCCCAACAAACTGATTTATTCGATTTTTAGCTTTCTCTCTGTTGCCGGACTATCTTCCGCCGCTTCGGCCATCCAACTCTGCGGTCAGCCGGCACAAGGTGAAATTCTACAGGGACGGGCCGACAACATTTCCCGAATTGTCATGGACGGAAAAGACATCCGCCTATCACCGCAAGGAAATTTTCTGATTGTTTTCGGACGAGATGAAACATCTCCCAAACAATTTGCCGCGGCCACATCTTCCGGAGAAGTCATCCCCTTATCCGTCGATGTCAACAAAACGGCATGGGATGTTCAAAGCCTGAAAGGTGTTCCGCCCCGCAAAGTCACCCCTTCCGATTCGGACTTGCGAGACATTGAACGGGAACAAAAACTTGTTCGTGCCGGACAAGCGGAAAACACGGCAACCCCCTATTGGCAAAAAGGATTTATACAGCCTGTTGAAGGTCGCATCAGCGGAAACTTCGGCGGACAAAGAATTATGAACGGCATCAAAAAAAATCCGCACAGCGGGATGGATATCGCCGTTCCGGAAGGAATCCCCGTTAAAGCATCTTCCGACGGAATAGTAACTTTAGCCGCCAATGATTTATTTTATTCTGGCAATGTGATTATTGTCGATCACGGATACGGATTGCACACTGTTTATGCTCACCTTAAAGAAATCAGCGTCAAACAAGGAGATTCTGTAAAAAAAGGAGACATTATCGCCTTGTCGGGCAAAACCGGACGAGTAACCGGCCCCCACCTACACTGGGGAGCTTCATACAACGGAATCAAGTTTAACCCCAAGTCATTATTAAGTTTAGGAAAAAGTAACGATTTATGCTTTAATTTATAAAAGAATGAAGTAATATTCGTATAACATTAACCAATACGAGGCAACCTATGCAGGACAACGTTCATAAACAAATTATCTGGGATTCCATCGTTTGCTTAATTGTCGACGATGACAAGTTTTCCAGAACCTTTGCAAAGACCGCTCTCTATCAAATCGGTATAAAAAACGCTAAAGAAGCCGGTAATACCGAAGAAGCGATTGAACTTTTAAACAGCTTCAAGTTTGATATCATCCTGCTCGATCAGCAAATGCCCACTCAAAAAGGCCTCGAATTTGTCAACAGTCTAAAAAGTGGACAAATTGAAGGCGGCAAAAACGTTCCGATAATTATGATTACCGTTGACACAATGGAAAAAACAGTTTTGGATGCGAAACAATTGGGAATACAGGAATATCTGGTTAAACCAATATCTCCTTTGGCTCTCAAAAAAAGAATTTGCACGGCTTTAGGCCTAAAGCAAGAACGGATTTAAGAGAAAAACAATGTTAACAAACTTTCATTTAATTTTGCTGTCTGTTTTACAGGGCATTACCGAATTCCTTCCGGTCAGTTCATCCGGACATCTGATTTTATTCTCCAAATTCACCTCTTTTCCTGATCAGGGATTGGCATTGGATGTTGCCGTTCATGTCGGTTCCATTTTAGCCGTCATGATTTACTTTTCCGAAGACCTTTGGAAAATGTTCAAAGGCCTGCTGAAAACATATTTCCTTCCCAGCTTCAAAAACGTTGATGCAAAAACATTTTGGCTGATTGTTATCGGCACACTGCCGATTATTATCGTCGGCTTATTTCTCAAAGAAAACGGCATGGAATGGCTCCGTAGCACAAAAATCATCGGCTGGACCATTCTCGGATACGGCTTATTGCTGTTTGTCGCTGACAGATTTGGTATGACCATTCGCAAAATTGAACACCTGAGTATTTTGGATGCGCTTATGATCGGTTGTGCCCAATGCTTGGCACTTGTTCCTGGAACCAGCCGCTCGGGTGTAACGGTTACCATGGCTCGCTTTTTAAGTATGGAACGTCGAGAAGCCGCAAAGTTCTCAATGTTTCTATCTATCCCTGCCATCATCGGTGCCGCCTCTCTTGTTACTTTAGAAATGTATCAACAAGACAATCTTCAAACCATGATTGAAGCAATTGACGGAATAACCTATTCCTTTATCGCCTCCATTTTGGCAATTTATGTGGTGATGTGGTGGTTGAAAAAATCGACATTTTTACCCTTTGTAATATATAGAATAATTCTAGGAACATTCCTGCTTTTAGATTCTTACGGATATTTAAATAAGGTTCTTGACTAATAGAAAAAAGCGAGATATACAAAAGCCAATGCCCTGATGGCGGAACTGGTAGACGCGTAAGTTTCAGGTACTTATGGCCGAATGGCCGTGGAAGTTCGAGTCTTCTTCAGGGCACCAATAAAAGACCTCCCTTGCGGAGGTTTTTTGTTGGTGTATTTAAACCACTCGAACTTCCAAAGGGAAGTTTGACTACAAGCAACAGGCGGACAAACGGACGCCGATGGCAAAGCCAGTTGTGCTACTCGGCCGAACAGGCAACAGCCATCGGTAAATCCGCATAGTTTCTCGCCATAATATTCTTCAGATAATCTGTAAAGGCGCGAATTCTGGGAAGATCTTGCGTATTTTGATGCGCCAACAAATGAATATCAATCGAAAATTCGAAATCAACATTTTCCAAACGAACCAAATTATCACCGCAACTGCCCAAAGAACAAATACCGATTCCCCAACCGCCGATCAAAGCGTTTCGCAAAGCAACAACGGAATCTGTCGAAAAACTGATTCGTTGAATATTTTTCAACAAATTAACAACTTCGGGTATCTTTTTAAATTGACCGTTTTGAACACAAAAACGATGGTTTTGATATAAATCTTCCAAACTTTTTGGATGACCGTTTTCATCCAAATATTGAGGAGAAGCAAAAAGTCCAAATTTAACATTCTGCGAAGCCAACAAGACCACATCCTTATTTTGCGGAAGCTCCGTATCAAAAGCAACATCAACCTCCAACAAATCAATCTTATTCGTTGCCGACTGCATTTTTAATTCCAGATTTATCTCTGGATACATCTGAGTAAATTCACGAAAAGCATTGGATGTGATATAATTACTGATAAAACCGTTAGTACAAAGTCTGACAGTCCCTTTGCACTGACTGCTGTCTTGCGTATACGTATTAAACAGGTGCAAATTTTGAGCAATTTCTGCGGCAAGTTTCAAAATATTTTTAGCCTCAGGATTAATAAAAGTTCCGCGCCCATTACTAAAAATTAGCTTGGTTTTGGCAGATGTTTCCAAATCTGCGATATACTTGTTCACAGTATCAACAGAAACACCAAATTCATTAGAAACAGCAGTTTTATTACCTGTTTTAGCCAAAGCATATAAAAACATCAAGCCTTGGAGGTTATTTAAATCTTTTTTATTAATCATAAAGATAGTCCGTTAGTCCAATAAAAATATAAGAAACATCTAATTCAGTGTGAATATTTCATCTTTTTATATGCCTGTCAATAAATTTCATAACAAATAGATGTAATCATTCTTTTCTATTGACGTTCATACCAATACGGGGTATGTGTATATTATCACAGAAACACCAAAAGGAGAATAAAAATGGGAAAATGTAATAATCCAAATTGCAAATGTGAAAACTGCCAATGTGGCGACAACTGCCAATGCACAGCCGAAAACAAATGCTGTGATGAATGCCACTGCGGCGAGACCGACAAAAAAGAAACCTCTTGCGGCTGTTCTCACAACAAGTAGGAATAATGATGGAAAGAAACACTCCGTGCCATATGGACAATATGCCAAGGCTTAACCGCATATCCGGACAAATTGAAGGCATTAAACATATGATTGAAGAAGGGCGTTATTGTCCTGAAATCATCAATCAATTGCGAGCCGTTCGCTCTGCCGTAAAAGCGGTTGAATCCAACATCCTGCAAAAACACCTCCAACACTGTGTTGCGCAGTCTTTTTCCTCCCAAGAAGAAAAAGATAAAAAAATTGAAGAACTCAAAATGTTATTTGACCGCTTTGATGACTAAAAAAATCTCGAACAGAAACCTGTTCGAGATTTTTACATAATGACTTATTTCTTGCGCAGGAACTTTTTCTCCAGAAAAAACGCCAGCCAAACAAGAGATACTCCGACCACAAAAGCCAAAGTCTTCAGCATCACCCTATCAACCATTGAAAAGACTAAAACATCTTTTGCTCCGATAAGAATAAGAATGACGCCACACAAAAAAATACATTTAATTCTTTTCATGGTCTAAAGGTTAAATAATTAAATAACTAATTTCTTTTGCCGAAAATATAAAATGCTCTCAGACAAATAGCAAGAAGTTTATCTGAATCACACAACCACATCGGCAACAATAAACGGAACAATCTTTTGAAGATCACTTAAACGCACATCTACCTGATAACCGATTTTTCCGCCGCTAAAAATAATCGTCGGAAATTGTTCCGCCGTTTGATGAACGACGGTCGTGAAAAGTTTCTTCATTCCAATCGGAGAACAACCACCGTGGACATACCCCGTCAACGGTAAAAGTTCTTTCGATTTTAACATATCAATCGCCTTTTCACCCACAGATACGGCAGCTTTTTTCAAATCCAACTCGTCAGCAACCGGAAGCATAAAAACATAATAACGTTTCGACTTGCTAACCGTAACCAATGTTTTAAAAACCTGATTGGGATTCTGCCCCAAAAGCTCAGCCACTTCCACACCGCAGGTTGTCGGCTTGTCTGCATACGAATAAGCCTTATACTCAACCTTATGCTTATCCAAAATCCTCATCACATTCGTCTTTTCCATTTTCTTAATTCCACAAACGTTGTCCGACATAATCACGAACGGTCTTCATCTCATACCCTTCTTTAGTCAGATAAATCGCTAAACCACCACTATCCGTCAACGAAATATCCGTATAATTAACCTCAATTCCGCCCCTCTTATCAAAAACAACAATATCGCGATAAACACATTTTTTATCATCACAGTGCAAAGCCAACCACTCAGGATAATCACGCTCACCCCGATAAATTTCTTTCAAATTTTCTTTCTGAACATCCGTTAACTCATGTGATGCGGTTTTACTCAACCAAACCTCTGTCGTAAAACGATTTCCTCTTGACGGCAACACCACCAAATTTCCAGAATTATCCTTAACGGCCACCATCGAACCATCCCAATTGACCAAAACATCGGGAGCCTTAACCAACAATAAACCGGCAAAACCAAACGCAATCGCGCCCCATCCCCAATGTCGGAACGATGTTTGCCAAATAACCAACCACAATCCGCCAAACACAATCAGCGTCAATCCCCATACCGGCATTGACAACACAGGATATCCGGCCTGCGGAAAATGGCTGACCCAAGCCGTAACATCATTAACCCAAGCAATTCCCATTCCAACGATTTGCAGACTCCAAACATCCAATCCCAGAGGCATCAAAAGCAATGACAACAACGTAAACGGCATAATCAGCAAACCAATAATCGGACCTGCCAACAAATTAGCCACTGTTGTATACAGAGCCACTCTGTTGAAATGATATATTGCAAAAGGCAAGGTCGCAAAACTGGCAACCAAATCAGAAACTAAAATCCCCACGACATAAACAACAACAATTTTCACCACCCCCAACCTCTTACCGCCTATAAAATTCCGCAACGCTCCGGCATATCTTTCATAAAAAGCGACCAAAGCCACCACTGCGGCAAAAGACATCTGAAAACTGGCACCGACCAACGCCTCCGGACTGACTAATAAAATAATAAAAGCCGCCCATGCAATCGTCTGCATAGAAATAGCTCTTCGATCAAACAAAATACCGAGCAAAACAATAAAGGTCATAATAAAAGCACGTTGTGCAGGAACCGCCGCACCGGAAATTAATAAATAAACAGCACTGATAATCATTGCAGAAACAGCTGCAATCTTCTTACCGTCATAGCGCAAAGCTACCGAAGAAAACATTGCTGTCAACAAACGGATAAAAAAGAACATTAAACCGGCAATCATACTCATATGCAATCCGGATATCGACAAGAAATGAGCCAATCCGGAATCTCTGTAATTTTGAATAAGAGAAGATTTTATCCCACCCTGCTCACCGGCAATAATCGCCGCCGCAACCGAAGCCTCATCAGCCGGCAAAACCTTTTTAATATGATTAACCACTGATTGTCGAAGAGCATCAATACCAAAACGAAATCTATCACTCCAGTTTGTCGTTTGCGGACACTCTATTGGCAAAACCGTACTCTCGGCATAACCGCTTCCGGACAACCCCAAATAAAAACTTTTGCGATTAAATTGATATCCTTCCGGCAACACGGCCTGTGGTCTGGGCATAAGCTTCGCCACCAACTCCACACATTGCCCGCTACGCAAATTATCCGTACGAAAACGACTGCTGATACGAAACTTTCCACCAACTTTCTTACCGTCAAAATCATGCAAATCATCCAAAATCATCCGCTGATTGCCACGACTGTTATAATCCAAGTGCTCGACACAACCGCTGAGATACAATTTATCTTCCGGTACCGGAAATTGCTGTGCGGCCAAATAAATCGTCCTCATTTGAATAACGGCAAACCCCAACATCATCATAGCCGGAACAATCAAAACATAAAGCACCGTCATCCGATGCCGAAAAACAATCGCCAACAAAATCAATATTTCTATAATTGCCACGGTCACCCATTTTGAAGGTTCTGTCGGCAAACTGAAATACACGGCAATCCCGCAGGCAAACATAACAGGAAGCCACAACCCCCAGCGATTCCGCCCCGCAAAAATCTGTTCTCGAAATTCATACCACCATAACGTCATATTCATCTCCATAGCGTTAATTTAAGACACTCCTCATTTATTTGCAATAAATTAACTTTTTGAGCATTATTATTGTAAATAAAAATTGCAGAAACGAGGTGTACAATGAAAAAACTTATCGTCTTATCAGCTCTTTTGAGCTTAATCATCGGAACTGCCGCCGCCAGAGTAACACACATTGCCGACTGGAGCGGATCTCTCCCCGGAGAAGAGCAAAACACGGAAACATCCTGTTCACAACTATGTGAAGGCTATAGCCTGACGACCTTGCTGTGTCCCGAAAATGAAAAATTGGTCAACTGTCCGGCTGACGACTGTGATTACTATCACAAATGCGTTGCTGAATAATTTTCAAAAAAAAGCGGCATTAAGCCGCTTTTTTCTTACTTCGCTCTATCAAATTCAAAACAAAATCAGCCGCATTGTCGCTCGGTGTTTGCTCGCCATTACTAAGGATTTCCTTAACCTTGGCAAAGCCATCCATCTGCCGATGATACAATTCTTTCTGCGCCAACAATTCTTCGATATATCGAGCAATGTTGCCGGCCACACACTGTTGTTGCAACAACTCGGGAACAACTTCTCGCCCCAACATAATATTCGATAAATTAACAAACTGTATTTTCATGATATGGCTGATAATAAACGCCGTCATCCGAGAAACCTTATACGCAATAATATGAGGAATATGGGTAATCGCCAATTCCAACGCCACTGTTCCCGATGCGGCAATAGCCGCTGACGAAGCCTGAAAAGCGTTATATCTGTCCTGTTGTGTTTCCACCACTGTTATCGGCAAATTTAATTCGGCTACCATTTTTTTAACACGAGTCGCTACCGTCTTTACCGTTGGCAACACAAAATAAAAATTTTCATCTTTTTCCAACAACTGCCGCGCAGCTTCTGCAAAAACCGGCATCAGTTTACAAACTTCCGTATGCCGCGACCCCGGCAAAACCGAAATAATCTTCTTATTCTCCGGAATATTGTATTGTTGGCGAAAAGCTTTGCCGTCGGCATGCAGAACTTCGCTTTCAATCACCGGATGCCCGACAAACACCGTTTCCAAATGATGCGGCGTAAAATACTTTGGTTCCTGCGGCAACAAAGTCATCAAAGCATCAACATATTTATACATCGTCCGAGCTCGCTTTTTCTTCCAAGCCCAAACCTGCGGTGCCACATAATGCAATTGAGGAATACCCAGCTTCAAACGACGCAATTTTTTATGCACCCGCGCAGAAAAACTCCAACTGTCAATCGTTATCACAATATCGGGGCGAATTTTCTCAATATCCTCAACCGTTTCCCGAATATGCCGCAACACTTTCGGAATACTGGGAATAACCTCAACCAACCCCATAACGGCCAAATCAGAGATATCAAACAGAGACTTTAATCCTTCGGCCTCCATTGTATCACCGCCCAACCCAAAAAACGAAACATTGCCGTTTGTTTTTCGTTGTAGAGCCTTCATCAAACGAGATCCCAGCAAATCACCACTGGGCTCTCCGGCGATCATATATACTTTTAACGGATTATTTCCGATAGTCATCAGGATTCACTCCCACCACAAACAAACCGACTTTATCAGCCATCTTAATAACTTCAGCCTCATCAACAATCAAACTGTTTCCGGCGTGAACGGCTATTCCTTTCAAACCGGTTTCTTTGGCCCGCGAAACCGTACAAGGCCCGATAGTCGGCAAATCAATCCGCATATCCTGTTGCGGCTTGCGTAGTTTAACCAACACCCCGCCATCACCTTTTCGACGATAATCACCGCACCGTCTCAACAAAGCATCCGTTCCTTCGATTCCTTCAACCCCTAGAACCAAGCCCTGTTGAACAACAACCGCCTGTCCCACATCCAAACGTCCGAGTTCCGTCGCAACTTCTACCGCCCGCTTAATATCTTCCTGTGCTTGTTTATCCGGCTTATGCCGTCCCAACACACCTTCTCGTACCAACAGCTCGGACATCACCTCATGAATACCCTTAACCGTCATTCCTTCCGCCTCAATTTCATGAACCAAAGCGCGAAGAATGCCATCATCCCCCAAAGAACGGGTTCCGATTTTTGCAAAAAAAGCCGTTGTTCGCAAATCCGGAACCAAATCAAAAAAGCTCGGACGACGAATAGTCCCGATCATGACAACATCCTGCACTTTCTCATCAGCCAAACGCTTAAAACCGGTACCGGCTTGTCCGATACGTATCCACTGGTGAGGAATATTTTCATTCACCAAATTTTTCTCGGCATTACCTTCAATGGCTAAAACAAAAAACGGACGTCCGCTTTTCAGACAGTGTTGCACCAACTGGGCGGGGATTGCTCCCCCGCCCGCTATGATACCAAGTTTACGCTGTGTTGTCATCGACATAAAACCTTTAACTAATCAGCAATCATAACCTTACGGCGACCGGCCAAAGATTCGTCAATAAAGTCAAGCTGTTCCATAACCATGGCATTGTCTTTATATTTTTCACGAGCCTGAACCAATCGTTCTTCAAAAGTCCCTTCTTTTCCTTTGAAAATAAACATAAACGCGCGGCTGATAGATTTAACCACGCTTTCTTCAAAACCGCTTCTTTTCAAACCAATAACATTCAAACCGCGCAATTTACCGCGTTCTCCGGTAACAATACCAAACGGAATAACATCACGATCGACACCGGACAAACCGCCAATCATCGCTTTGCGACCGATACGGCAGAATTGGTGAACGGCAGAGTTACCGCCGATAATGACACCATCGCCCAAACGAACATGTCCGCCGATAACGGCGTTGTTCGTCATAATAACATTATTGCCGACAACACAATCATGAGCAACGTGAGAGTTAATCATAAACATACCGCCGTCACCGACAGTCGTTGTAAAATGTTCTTTCGGCGTACCGGCATGCATTGTCACATTTTCACGAATGATATTATTCTTACCGATAATCAACTTAGCCTCTTCTTTAAATTCATTACCGTGATCTTGCGGACCGGCACCGAGAACAGCCCCCGGAAACACGATGGTTCCCTCACCGATTGTGGTATCACCCATAACAGTCACACGACCGAGAAGCTGCACATTTTCCCCGATTTTTGCACGGGAACTAACCCAGCATAAAGGACCGATTTTAGCGGTAGCGGCAATCTGCGCGCCATCTTCGACAACAGCTGTCGGATGAATATTTGTCATAAGTTTTCCTTTCTGTAAATTCGTTCAACTGAGGCTTATTTTAGAATATTTTCCTTGGCTGTCAATCAGATATTCCCCAAAACCCACCGCATTAACCTCCTTGAAAAACGTTCAATCAACCTTATCTTACAAACATCATGGGGAGGGGAAAATATGAAACATATTTCATTTACGCTTATCTTATTGTTTTTGTTGTTCGCCTGTAGCACAACACAAAACAACACTGCCAAAATGAATGCCATGCTTGGCCTTAACAAAGCCGAACTCATTCAACGCATGGGCCAGCCGAGCGGTACCAAAATTTTACCGAACGGCTTTGAAGTCTTATCCTACACAAGCGTTGACAATGTCTATGTTCCTTCCGAATTTTACATTTACAACCAAGGAAATTTAGCCAACGAATACGACCCGTTTTACTCTCCGTTTTTAGGCGATTACGATTTCTCACCCTACGGAGACAGCTTTGGCTACAACGTGGAATACTACTGCAAAACCGCTTTTGTATTAGAAAACGACAAAGTAACATCGTGGAAACAAAAAGGCAACGATTGCCGATAAAAATAAAAAGGGCGTAACCAAATTTTAACTTAAATATGCTCCTATAAAAACAACGCAGCAAAACTCGCCGGCGTGTCTGTTCCCTCTAATAATAAAAGCTTAGGATACAACAATGGGGCTGTTCATAGATTTTCAAGCACGACTAAAAAACTCCGGTTTCTGGATTCTGAGTTTTCTGCTGTCAGTCTACTTTGCTTTCCACGGCATCAACGGAGAAAGAGGGTTATTCAAATACCTATCGCTCAAACAAGAAATCATCGCAGCCCAACAAACGGCAACAAAATATAGAGCCGAAAAAGACCAACTTGAAAACAAAGTCAAACACTTGTCTAACTCAAGTCTGGATTTGGACTTGCTTGAAGAACGCGCCCGCATCATTTTAAATCTGGCGGCTGATGATGAGTTCATCCTCCTTGATGAAGAAGACTAAAACCACCCGCTGTAGGTTCGAATCCCCCACAGAATGATTCCGCCGATAATACCGGCAAAAATATCATCGAGCATAATCCCCAAACCGCCGTGAACTTTTTGATCAGCCCAAGATACCGGCCACGGCTTAGAGATGTCAAACAAACGAAACAAACCAAAACCCAACACAAATAACGACAGATTTGTTCCTGCAGCCAACAAGGCTATAGCCTGTCCGGCCACCTCATCAACCACAATCTGCCCCGGATCCGCCTGCCCGAGCTTTTTCGCATAAACATCGGCAACATATACTCCCGCTACGGATACAACCAAAGCAAAGACGGCAACAGCAGTCACACCGCCCCACCAAGCCAGAACATATACGAATGGTAATGCCGCCAAAGAACCGCATGTTCCCGGCGCTTTAGGGGATAACCCGCTGTAAAACCATGTGCTGATAAGTTTAATAACCGGCATTTTCGCCTCCAAAATTGTAAAACAGTTTCCATAACTGCACAAATTAAGCCGCAAAACCACCATAAAAACAAGGGATTGTTTACAGTTTTTGGATAACTTTCGAAAAAAAGATAGCTTTTTTTATTTTTTTTGCTATACATAATGATGTCTTTGCCACGGCAAAGCATTTGGATTAACAATCAGGTCGGGATTATGAAACATAAACCCCATTTCAAACAAAAAAAGGCTTATTCTCCTCACTACATCAAAAAAAAGCCGTTTTTCTCTGAAAAAGAAATCATTTTTCGCAGTGCCGGACGAGCCAAAGTCTTTCAGATTTCGTCTCGCACGCAAATGATCTTTCTAGGCCTGTTTGTTTGTATTGCTCTGTGGAGCACATATTCATCACATCAATATTACAAATCAGGTAAAATCATCAATCATAAAGAAATTGAACTGGTTGAAACGCGTGATGCTTATGTTGACCTTATGGGTGATTTTGTTGCCATTCACAAAAACATTGATTCCGTTCTCGAATCTATTGATAAACGCGGCCGAGCATCTAATAAAGAAATCAACAAATACAAACATCAGATGATGGCGGCTGAAGACAAAATCAAAAAGATTACCTCCGAAAAAGTCTGGGCTGACGACAAAAAGCTCAATAAAAAAATGGAAATCAACGAAGCTCTGTTGCAACGGGATATTGCCACAGCAGAACGGGATGAGCTCAAACAACAGCTCAAAGACCTCGAAAACGCCGTCAAAGCGATTAAAGCCGCGGAAATGGAAGTGTTCTCCCGCGTTGAAAGCATCGCCGCACAAGAAATCAAAAAAATCAAAAGTGCTTTTCAGCAAGTTAACAAATCTCTTAAAGACCGAGGCATGTACTACAACCCTCTTGCCAACAGCCAAAAGAAAAACGCGCGCGGCGGACCGTTTATTCCGGCTTCGGTATCTGACTTGCCAGACAAAAAAATTCAAGATAAAATCAACAGTATTTTCAAAGCCGCTGATGATTTGGAATATTACCGAGAAGCCGCCAAATATGTTCCTATCGGCAAACCGGTTTGGAGCTATTGGGTAACCTCAAAATTCGGTTTCCGCAATGATCCGTTTAACAAAAAGAAAGCCGGTCATAAAGGGATTGATTTAGCTAGTCGCACCGGTAACAAAATTCAAGTCAAAGCCCACGGAAAAGTCGTCCAAACAGTACACGGCAACAAAGGTTATGGTAACTATGTCGTTATTGATCACGGCAACGGCTTCACAACAAAATACGCTCATATGCACAAGATATACGTAAAAAAGGGTGATTATTTAAAAATAAATGATACAATAGGCGAAGTTGGAAGCACCGGACGCTCAACCGGTCCCCACCTGCACTATGAGGTCTTGTATCGGGGAACACCTGTTGATCCGTTGCCTTTTATGCAGGCCAAACTTTAGATTTTAGAGGTTGATATGAAAAAATTGAAACGCTTGATTTACTTAAAATTAGCCAGACGTTTAAACCGCAACGCCAACGGCCCGGTCCCCAGCATCATCAGTCGGAGCACAAAAATCCGTGGTGACATCACAAGCGACTCAATCGTCCATATTGACGGTACCGTTGACGGCGATGTCAACTGTGAAGAATTAATCATCGGCATTCGCGGCACCGTTAACGGCGCCATCAACGCCAAAAGCATGCAACTTTTCGGAACCCTGAACGGTTCGGCATTTGTAGACACATTGCTTATCGCCAAAACAGCAAAAATGACCGGAGATGCCACACACACCTCTATTGCTATCGAACCGGGGGCTTATATTGACGGACGTTGCATCAGAAAAACAGACCAACAGATGCCTGAACTGAAAGTTATTACCGGAAGAAAAGCAAAAGTAGCAAATTAACACCACAACAACTTGCGATTGAAATATTTATTTCCTATATAACCAATGTATCTATCCAACGATACATTGGTTAACTTTTATACATAGGAGAAAAATATGGTTTCAACCGAAGAATTTATCAGAAGGCTTCTGTCCGGAGAAGAACCGATAAAAAAAGAAAATCCCAAATCGGGAGAAAAAAAATATCACTATCTTGATCGTCGCGGCGTTTCTGAAGACACACCACTTGAGCAAATTCCGACAATAGATGTTTCCTCGCCTGATGAACCTAATCCAGCTTTACAAGAAGCAAAAACACAAGATCAACCGCAACAAACGGCGGCAAATGATGACATCGGCCTTGGTCAACAGTTGGCCTATGCATCGGCGAATGCCGCTCAAGGTTTGGCTCAGGGCTGGGGAGATGAAATATACGGTGTTACCGGCGGCGTAGGTTACGGCATCGGCGCCTTAGCAACCGGAAGAGAAAACCCATGGGATGCGGCAAAACGCGGTTATATCCAACACCGAGATGAAGCGCGCCAATACCTCAAAGAAGCCAATGAACGCGCCCCCATAACCGGCTCTATCAGCAACAGCATAGGCTCAATTGTCAGTCCGCTGAACAAGCTACCGGTCAACCGCCTTGCCCCGCGCCATATCCAACAGGCACAAGGGCTACGTAATGCCATAACCGGCGGCGCAATCTCAGGCATTGGTTCCGCCGAAGGCGATATCAACGCCCATCTGGCAGGTACGATAGCTGGTGCTCTTGGCGGCATTTCAGGATACCATAGTAACCGTTTTGCCAATAAATCTTCTCTCGGAATGATGAACGATGGCGGTATCAAAGAAATTGCCAACAACACGGTATCTCATCTGGGCAGCAAACCGGCAACCTATTTTTGGGACGAGGAGAAAAAAAAGATTGTAAGATAAACAAAACACAATTAAAATAAGATAAAAACAAGGAATATCCAATGCAAGAAAAAATAAAAATAACCCCGTTCATCATCATAAAAGATATCGCCTACTATTCATGGGGTATGTTTTGGGTATATAATTTTTTGCTGTCGACGGTTTTATTACTGGGTAATATGAGCACTTTACCACTATATGCTAAAACATATGTATGGAGCATTAGTTTATATGGCATTGCTGTACAATGGTGGCAACTGGAATGGAAATACGATGTTTTCTTTCTTGGCATTTTATCGGTATTAAACTGTTATATTATCAGTCTTTACTTTCCACCGGAAAGATATTTCTTGTTTAACATCGGCTTTATCAGAAATATTTTTTACTAAAAAAATCCCCTCATCACTGAGGGGATTTTTCTAAATCTTGCTTTTCAAATTAGCAATCAAAGCATCAATACCACCGGGATTATTCTTAATAAAGCTTGTATACTCATTGCGGGCAGTAATAGCCAAACTAACATTCTCAATAACAATATCAACAATTTTATAACTGCCGGCCTTTTCTCGAACACGCCACAAAACCTTTGCAGGCTCCCCTTGATCCATAGGAACAATCGTATTTACAAAAACCTGCCCCTTAGATGTTGAAGGAGATGTTCCTTTAAAAACAAATTTTTTCCCTTTGAACTCATCAAAACGCTTTGACCATGTTGAAATATTCAACTGCCGATAAACAGAGATAAACTCTTTACGCTGTTCCGGTGTCGCGGCACGCCAATTGCGTCCCAAAACAAATTGTCCGATAAAATCCAAATCAAAAGCTTTGTTGAACAAAGCCGCAAAACGAGCATCCTTTTCTGCCAAAGAAACATTGGCATTAACAATCTGCTCAATCCCCTCGTGGGTAACATCTTCCACAAACTTTTCAGCCGCTTTCGCATCAACTTCAGCACGAACACTGGTACTAAAAAACAGCACTGTTGCCGCCAATGTTAAAAATACTTTTTTCATCTAAGGTTCTCCATTTTAGTTCTAAGCAGACTATTCTGCATCTGTTTCATCAAAATCTTCGTCGAAATCAAAATCATAACTTTCACCTTCGGCTTCCGGAGCAAAACGACATTTATAGCCTTTCTGCTTTTGTATGTAAGCCGAACGCAACGTTGAATAAAAATCAACGGAATTTTGCTTCAAATCATTATAGATATCCTGATACGCTTCAGCAAAAGCAATATAACCCATCGCCGTATACGGGTATGAAACTTTGGCACTGATATTGGCATCTTGATATGTCATCCAATAAATCGGATCAGCCACAGCATCAACAACCGTTCCCGTCAAACTACGAGGTGAACTCGCCCCCAAGAACGGCAATACAATATAAGGCCCTTCCACAACACACCAACTGGCAAGCGTTTCATTAAAACTGGTATCTTTCCGTTCCAGCTTCCACCCCGGAGCAACATCAAACATACCGCCCAACCCCATCGTCGTATTGACAACAAAACGTCCGACACTCTTCAACGCCGGTACAAACTTAAGTTGTAACAAATAATTGGCCGCGCTGACAGGTTCTTTAACATTGGCCAAAAAACTGCTTACGCGTTCACGCACAAACGGAGTTGTCACTTTCCGATATCCCTTAGCAATCGGAAACATAACGTTATCATAAAAAGATTCATTGAAAGCAAACACCTTACGATTAAAATTTTCATAAGGATCAGCCTTATTCTCCGGTCGACTAAGTCTTCCGTCAAAAGCGCAGGCGCTCGTCATCAATATGGCTACCAGCCCAACGGCTAATCTAAGGTGTTTGGTCACATTACCCTCTCTTCTATAGTTTATTTGCCATATAATATATCACGCTGATTTGTTAAATCAATAAGTTTAATCATCCATCTGCAGATTTTAGAATGTATAACTTTGTTACAAAAAAGTAATGTTTTGTGTTTTGCAATTATCTGCATTTTGCCATACGATACCTCTCAGTTACAAACTTATAAAGGACGTAAAAATATGACAAATAAACCCAATAAACCGATTAACCTTTTTGACTGCAAAACTTCTCAGAGCGTTATCGGACAAGATAAGTTTCTGAAAGCTTTTGAAGCTATTTTGAATCATGGCGCTTACTGCCAAGGTCCTGAAACCCGTGAATTGGATGAAAAACTGGCCGCTTATGCAGGCGTCGAATATTGCTCTACCAATGGTTCCGGCACAGATGCTTTAACTTTGGCGCTGATGGCTTGGGATGTTAAACCGGGCGATGCTGTTTTCGTATCTTCATTCACCTTTGTTGCTTCTGCCGAAGCTCCGGTTTTGTTGGGTGCAACCCCGATTTTTGTAGATTCTGATCCTAACACATACAATATGGATCCCAAAGATTTGCAACGCGCTATTGATGAAGTTAAAAAAGAAGGCAAACTCAACCTCAAAGCTGTTATTCCGGTTGATATCTTCGGTTCTCCTTGTGATTATGATGAAATCATTAAAATCGCTCATGCTAACGGCATGAAAGTTTTATCCGATTCCTGCCAGTCTTTCGGTTCAGTTTACAAAGGCAAAAAAGCCGGCTCCATCGCTGATATGACAGCCACCTCTTTCTATCCGACAAAACCGTTGGGCTGTTATGGTGATGGCGGTGCCACATTCTGCCACACAAATGAAGAAAACGAATTGGTTAAGTCCTGCCGTGTTCATGGTATGAGCCCGCAAGACCACTATGACAACGTCCGTTTGGGTATGACTGGTCGTATGAACTCTTTCCAAGGCGCTGTTTTGTTGCAAAAGCTGACTGTTTTTGATCAAGAATTGAAAGATCGTTTCCGTGTTGCCAGCCGTTATGACAACGAACTGAGCGACTACTTCGGCAAACAGAAAATTTTGGATAATTGCCAGTCTGCTTATGCTCTGTATACAATTCACTGTGAAGAACGTGACGAACTGATGGCTTATTTGAAAGAAAACGGCATTCCTTGCGGTGCTTATTATCCTCGTCCGGTTAACACACAAACAGCTTATGCCAAATGGAACACACGTAGCCTGCCTGTTTGTGAAAAACTCTCCAAGACCGTTTTGTCAATCCCGATGACACCGTACTTGGACAATGAAGATTTGGACTATGTCATCAATACAATGAATGAATTTGCTGCTAAAAAACAAAATAAAGCAGCCTAATTCATATCCATAAAAAAACAGCCCCGGTGTTGCACACAACGCTCGGGCTGTTTTTTATGCTCCTCCACTCCAAAACAAAAAAGCACCTAACGGTGCACATCATATAAAGGGATGGGATTTTCCCGTTCTTTTGTAACGCTACTTACCTGCGCTATCGCTTGTTTATAAGCTAACAAAAATTCACCTGTCGTCAGAAAACGCTCCCCCAGAGCCTTTTCTTTCCTTCAGCCACAGACACGAACTCGTGCCGGCACAAATTCTCTCCAAACACAATTTAAAACAAAAAAAGCACCTAATGGTGCATTTTTGTTTTAATGGTGCTCGGGGACGGGATCGAACCGCCGACACGAGGATTTTCAGTCCTCTGCTCTACCAACTGAGCTACCCGAGCATC
>CAMRWU010000008.1 GCA_947054505.1 uncultured Pseudomonadota bacterium
CTGGTCTAAGGCTATCTAAAAAGGAACCCTCGCAATTAGCGAGGGTTCCTTTTTTATAGATGGAAGTTTTTGGTTTTTGATGGGGGTAATTATTGTTTGACAAATTTTGTCAATAGTGGTATTGTTCAGTAGTTTTCTAAAAATCATGTGAATTATTAATTTAATATCTAATTTTTATGTTTGATACAGAAATTTTTCGCCTGTTTATCTGGGCCGCTTTTCATGTTCTCATTGTAATCGAGATACTTCTTGATGTTGTTGTGTTGCATTGGCCTTTTGATGGGAAATGGTGCGTACGAGCATGGGAGCATTTTATTGTTTATGGCGTTATGGCTGCGGGATTATACTATCGTTTGCAAATGCCTGAACAAGTTGGTATTATGGGGCTAAAAGTACTTTTTATTTTTTCCCTTGTGGTTTGTATTCTTAGTGTGTTACTTCTTACGTGGATTTACTATCGTTTTTTTCACTTTAAAGAAGATTTATACTAGTCATAGAACTAGAAACCTTCCTGCTATTCAATAGGTGAAAGGCTTTTTTTTATTATGTTTTGGTGATATTGCTAAAAAAAGACTTGATTAATTTATGTTTTGTGATATTTACATATCCGTATTCAAATAGGGGTATAGCTCAGTTGGTAGAGCATCGGTCTCCAAAACCGAGGGTCGTGAGTTCGAATCTTACTGCCCCTGCCACTCAAGATGAAGGCGCTGAAAAGCGTCTTTTTTCTTTATATATCAAGCGCTTAGCTGAGTCCGTGTAAGGTGTGCTAAATGAGGCTGTTTCCCGCAAGTTACACGGACTATCCCAAACAAAATCCTTTATTTTACAATTAGTTAAACTGGTTGGAATCTTATAGCCTATCGGGATTATTGTGCATCAAAAATCGGATTTGGAAAAAAGCATTTAAGGTTGACGACGATTTATTTTGCTGATGAAGAAGATATGTTATCAGCACTGGGACCGCGTATCCCGTCTGTGGCTCGGCTACTCCCATCCCGTATCCGCCAGCTTGGACGGCACTCCTCCTGCGGCTAGCTAAAAAACATCTGTCCTAAATATATATGCCAAAATCTGGACAAGGCCTTTACGTGCGAGGAGTTAAAATCAGCACAGTTACTTTTAGTAAGAAGCCTAAATAAAAAGAGAAGTCGAAACCTCTCTTTTATAAAGAAACCTCCCGTCCTTAAGGGCAAGAGGTCCAAATCCATTTTTAAGTATTGAGACTTACTTTAGGCGATAAGTCCCTTGTTCGCCTTCGACTTTTTCAAGCGGATATTTACCGCCGGCGGCCATTGCAAACAATTTATTCATAATCTGGACGTTGGTTTTTGCTTTGCTGTCGCCGTTCTCGACAAAGCTGCGATAATAAGCAACGGTAACCTGATTAACGGTCAGTTTTTCGATACCTACATCTTTAGCTTTTATGAACAACTCCATCAGCCTTTCGCCAAAGACATCTTGCTTACCCCTTCCAATCTTTACCTTATCTTTCTCTTTTATATCGGACAAGTCTTCCGTATCAAAAAGCTTTTGCACTTTTTTAATCTGTTCGCTGTTAGCCATCTCATAACTCCTAAAATGCTTTTATTTAATATATTATATAATAAATATTTTAAAAGTAAAGAACAAAATAAAATTATTTAGCGATTATTCGAAAATTTATTTAAAAAATTTCTTTACAAAATAAAAATATAATATATAAAAGAATCGAAAAGCGGATAAAATATAACAACGAAAAAATTGGCTTTTAGTTATAATACATTGTAAATACGAAGAATTAACAACAAACACGAAGATTGCTGACAGCTTATTGCGATTCGCAAATTTAGTGAAAGGGAGGTGCCGACATAAAAAGATAAGCAAATAAGCAGGCTAACGCCTAAAGCTTTTAAAACAAAAAAAGACCGAATATGCAACAACATATTCAGTCAGTTTTGAAAGCTAAACCGAGACTGTTGAAATCCGGTTAACTATACATCTCATATAGTTTATACCGCAAATATTTTTATTTGTAAACGATTTTTTCAGTCTCGGCTTCTTAAACCCCAAGTTTCATACTTGGATTATTTAAATTTGTATTCAAGAAAAGGATAAAAAATGAATACAGCTAAAGAAGCCTTTGAGGCTAAAGTTTATGATGAGACTGAAGAAATTAAAGTTTCATCAACAATAACCGAACAGGAAATTGAAAATATTTCCGATTCAAATGCTAATGATAATGGTGACGGAGATTTTACTCCGCCGCCATTACAAAATAAGGACAAAGAAGCAGATACGTCAGCGTCCGCTCTTGATGAAGAACAAATTGAGGCAGAATGTGCCAAACTGAATTATCAAGTCGCTTTGGCGGCCAATAGATGTCTGGAAGAAAAATTCTCTGCGAATTTGTCACTAATTCCCAAAGAAAATCACTCTATGGTTATTCCTGATGACCCTAAAGAACTAGACAGCTTTATCAAAGTTAGTGAAGCAGCCTTAAATGCAGCAGACAAAATCTTGCACAAGCTAGATATCAGCGCGCAAGAGTAAAATATTATCTATCTTTAGTGTATAGTTAGAATATTTATATTACAGAGAAAAGTCAAAGATTTTTTAAAACTATAGGCATACTAGTATTGCAATATGGTCCGTGTATTGCACAATGTGTCCTGCCACTCAAGATAAAGGCGCTGAAAAGCGTCTTTTTTCTTTATATATCAAGCACTTAGCTGAGTCCGTGTGAGGTGTGCTAAATGAGGCTGTTTCCCGCTGGTTACACGGACTATCCCAGACGAAATTCCTTATTTTACAAGTAGTTAATGCGGTTTAAATCCTATTGCCTTTCGGGATATGTTGGTTAGCATATTGATAATTTTTTTTGACAAGTTTATTACGCAATCAGAATTAACTTAAATTTAAGAGCCAACGCATTACGCTAATACAATCCATATTAATAATTCGGTAAAGGAAAATGAACAGACGAGAATTTTTGAAATTGACAGCAGAAAGTGCAATTCTTATGGCAACAACAGGTATCCGCAAAGCCATTGCCGAAGAAAACGCCCCCAAACGCCTAATCTTTTATTTCACAGCGACGGGAAACAGTTTATATATCGCCAAAGAATTGGGAGGAGAGCTTATCAGTATTCCTCAAATTATAAAAAATGCGGATTTGAACTATACCGCAGATGAAATTGGCATTATATATCCGATTTATCAAAGCAAGGCTCCGGAAATAGTACAGAAATTTATTAAGAAAGCAAAACTAACCGCGCCTTATAAATTTGCTATCGGAACTTATGGTAAAAAACAATGTAACGCCGTGGAACTGTTTGATGAACTGGCTAAAGAAAATGGTTATACGTTTGATTATATCAACACTATGCTGATGGTTGATAATTTTTTACCTCGTTTTGATATGAATGAAGAACTAAAGATTGATAAACACGAAGATGAACAATTACAGCAGATTAAGGCAGATTTGAACGCCCATAAAAAATGGCACCAACCTGTTACACAAGAAGATAGGGATTTCAGAAACTCAATTGTTAAACAATATGGTGAAATGCTTCCGGTTTGTGGTGGTATATTAGCACAGAAGATGTTAAAAATCAATGTTGTAAAGTCCGTAAATCTCCTATATGCTCTGCCAAAAAAAGAACCGTCCGAAAGGGAGGTTTTTTGCAGGTGAGGATGTATGTTTTTTTGTTTTGAGGGAAAAGGGAGTGATACAAAAGCCTCTAAAGTTTGGGTACTTTAGAGGCTTTTTTATTAAAGGGGATCAGTCGTCCCAGTGTTCATGACCGCAGTGATTGCAGTACAGGTAGTGTCCTTGTTTTGGTTTGTTTGACTCGAAAGTGTTTTGAGACTTACACTCGGGACAAGGAGTCCGCTTGGAGCCATTCTCTAAACGAGAAGAGCGTTTTGCGTTGTTCTGTGGTTCCATAATTTTATACTTAAATAATACATCAATGATACAAATTTTATAGTTTTGTAGCTTGAATTTAAAATTTTGTCAATGTTTTTCTGCTTTGGGGCGGATATGATTGTATCTGATATGGAATTTGTGCGGATGGGGATGATAATCAAAAAAAACACCATCTTTTAATTGAGATGGTGTTTTTTGATAAAGAATGGAAATCAGACTTCAATGAAAAGGTGTTCCCAACCTTTGAGGAGGAGGATTAGGTTGGTTTTTTCCTCGTGTACTACCTGAGACAGAAATTGTCCATCGGCGTTGCGGATTTTGGAACTGCGATGCAGATTGAGGAAAGCCTCGTTTACACTTCCGTTGAAGCGTTTCCATTCTGTGCTCCGGTCCGTTTTGGTATCAATACACCAGAAATCTTCTTTTTCAGAGATTTGTTCCAATCCCAGAGCGTCGAGATAAACATTTATGATATGGCGTTGTGCCAAGATGCTCTCCAGTTCGGCAGGAACGGTAATGTATCTTGCGGTGCCATTGTATCCGCTGTTTGCCAATTTCAAAGCTTCGATAAATGAATCAACTTTGAACAAAGATTGATTTTGTTTGTCTCGGCAAAGACTGATGCGTAAATTTCCGATTTGTAGAGCGGCAACTTTATCTGTGTTTTCTCGTTCTACTAAAAGTTTGACTTTGCCGCGATCTTGTTCGGCAAGTCTGGCTTCGCATGCTTCAGCGATGATTCTTAATTGTTTGTTGACGCAGGGGCGAACCTGAGGAACTAGTGTCGATTGACACGATTTTTTCTGAGGGGTTTGTATTTTTTTCTTCGTTTTTTTGCAACAAAGAATTGTCAGCAGGACGAGGTTGAGCCCCAGACTGAAATAAAGCAGTTTTTCCATAATGAATAATTTTTAAATTGTTGAGTAAGTAATTAATTTGTTATTACTCTATAGGTTGATTTTATCTAATTGTCAAGCGCCGACAAAAAAAGAGAAGCCTCAATGCTTCTCTTTTTTTGCGGATAACGATTATTTTCCGGCGAGGTACTCTTTATCGAGAATTTCCTGCATGCGGGGTTCTGCATACATGTCGGTAAAGTTCTTGAAATTGTCAGTCCTGTCCAGTTCCTCCGCCACTGATAAATCCTCAGGCGGGATAAACAGCGTGATTTTTTTGATGGCGGTTTTGTGTATGAGTATGGGGCAGGCGGCCACACATGTTATTTGACAGAAACCATACATGCCACAGAGCATTGCCCTGATGATCTGATAGTTGTTCAGAGAACCGGTGTTTTGGGTGAGTTTCTCGATGGCGACGGTAGTGCAGTTTCCGCTTTTATCAAGTCTGAGAAGCGCTTCCAGCGTTCGTCGGAAGATGTTTTCGAAGATTTGGCTGTTGTCTCTTTTCGTAGCGTTGAGGTTGATGCGGTGAAACTTGTTCTGGGTTTGGTCGGAGGAAACCTTTGTCGGTGCATCCGAGATGTAGGCATCTGCCTGTTCATGAGTGGGAACATCTGTTTTTACGATGAGCGTTACGCCATAGAATGTTTTTTCCATAAATGATAATTTTAAAGTAATTGATTGATAATTTGAAAAGATGGTTTGATGTATCATATTGGAAAATGTTTGGCAAGAAAAAAGGTGTTGCATTGTCGGGAGGATTGGTTTATGTTCTGGCTCATAAGGTATTTGTAATCAACAAAAATGGCTGTCTGGATAAAATTGTCTTGAAATTCAGGCTGTCATCGTTTATGGTTGCTTTAATTCTCACGAATCGTGAGGCGTGTTTAATTTATTTTAGAAATGGAAATTTCCATGGCAAAAATCAGTCCGATACAGTTTTTCAGACAGGTAAAGCAAGAAGTTAAAAAAGTTACCTGGCCGACCAGAAAAGAAGTTTTGCAAAGCTCTTTTATGGTTATTGTACTTGTTGCAATCGCTTCGGCGTTTTTCTTCTTTGTTGACCAGTTGCTCGGCTGGGCTGTTAAGTTAATTTTTAATCTTGGAGTTTAGGCCGATGAATCCTCGTTGGTATGTCGTAAATGTTCACTCTGGTTGTGAAAAGAAAGTTGCAGAATCTATCAAAGAACAAGCCGTTTTGAAGAAAATGGAAGATAAAATCTTTGAAGTTATGATTCCGACAGAAGAAGTTGTTGAAGTTAAAAAAGGTGCGCGTGTCAGTAGTGAACGCAAGTTTTTCCCCGGTTATATTTTGGTTAAAATGGTTATGACCGATGAAGCTTGGCACTTGGTTAAAGACAATCCGAATGTAACCAATTTTTTGGGTAGCCGCAATAAGCCGTATCCTATTACAGAAGCTGAAGCTCAACGCATTATCACACAAATGCAGGAAGGTGTTGAGCGTCCTCAGACTATTGTTAATTTTGAAGCAGGTGAACAGGTTCGTGTTTGTGACGGTCCGTTCTCTTCTTTCATCGGTTTGGTTGAAGAAGTTGATTTGGAAAAATCTCGCCTGAAGGTTTCTGTTTCCATCTTCGGACGTTCAACACCGGTTGAACTTGAGTTTTCTCAGGTGGAAAAAGTCAGCTAGTTTTTCTTTTATTTGATAGAACCCTGCCGCTTGTGACGGGGTTCTTTGTTTTTTGGGAGATGTTCATGTTTAAAAGCTTTTTAAATGAATTCAAAAAATTTGCAATGCGCGGTAATGTGATTGATATGGCTGTCGGTATTATCATCGGTGCTGCTTTTGGAAAGATTGTCGACTCTTTGGTTAAAGATGTGATTATGCCGCCGATTGGTTTATTGCTCGGTAAAGTCGATTTTACCAATCTGTTTGTGGTGTTGAAGCAAGGTACTCCGGAAGCCCCGTATTTGTCTTTGGATGCGGCGCAAAAGGCCGGTGCCGTTACAATGAATTATGGTTTGTTTATTAATGCGCTGATCAGTTTCACTATTGTGGCTTTTGCTGTATTTATTTTGATTAAGGCGATTAATGAACTGCAGGCGAAAATGATTAAACAGGAACAAGCTGCCGAGGCTAAGAAAGAACCGGAAACGAAGACTTGTCCGTATTGCTGTGAGACAATACCGGTTAAGGCAACACGTTGTCCGCATTGTACTTCCGAGTTAGGTGAAGTGCCGGTGAAGAAAAAGAAATAAATAAGAAAAGCCCTCTTTCTGATGAAAGGGGGCTTTTTTTTGCTAGACGATGGCGGCGAATAACATTTTTTTGTTTTGGTTATAACGGTCGAGGCGACATGTTACTTCCATTCCAGTCTTGGAGTTGGCGACTCTTTTGACGAGGCAGAAAACGTTTTTGGCCAGCTCAATGAGCATGTTACCACCGTTGATTTCGGTTACTGTTCCGATGACATCGCTACCAATAGGATTTTCGGCGACGAAGGTGTCAACGGGCAGGGTGACCGGCATAACGATGATTTCGGTCAACAAACTTTTTTTGTTGTCTTTGACGATTGAGATGACTTTGACCTCAACACAATCTCCTTTTTTGAAGATTTGATGGAGATTGATGTGTTCGCCGTGGACGTAATACCATGCGATGCACGTTTCTCCGTCTTGGTTGAGGACGTAAAACAATACTCGGTCGTCTTTAACTCTTTCTACGTGGGCGAGGATGGTGTCTTTCAACCTGAAGCCGGCGCGGAAGAATCCTTTTTTCATAATTTGTATATTGAGAGGGTGGATAATCGAGATAGTAATTTTTTGCTATTAGAAAAATAATATCTTATTTTGCGAGGTTATGCAAGAAAAATTGACAAAAAATGTGAAATCTGTGTTTTTGAGTGAAAAAGTGCTTGCAAAATGAATCGTTTGTGATATACAAAGGCGACTCTGAAAAGGGAAGACTCTGTCTAAAGCGGAGAGAATCGGACTTTTTTAGAGAGTGTTTTAACAAAATTCGTGGGAGGCCGGCCATGGCCTGAAGACCACGATCCTACAAGAGGTATGAAATGGCTAAGTCTAAAAAGAAAATTTTAGGGTTAATCAAGCTTCAAATCCCCGCTGGAAAAGCTAATCCTTCTCCTCCGGTTGGTCCTGCATTGGGTCAAAAAGGCTTGAATATTATGGAATTCTGCAAAGCATTCAACGCTGCTACTCAGAAAATGGAACCGGGGATTCCTGTTCCGGTTGTGATTACAGCTTTTGAAGATAAGTCTTTCACATTCATTACAAAACTTCCTCCTGTTGCTTATTATCTGAAAAAAGCCGCTAATGTTAAGTCTGGTTCTAAAGAACCGAACAAAAACATTGTTGGTCAGATTACTATGGCTCAGGTTAAAGAAATCGCTGAAGCTAAAATGCCGGATTTGAACTGCTCTACTGTTGAGTCTGCTATGAATATGGTTAAAGGTCAGGCTGTTTCTATGGGCATTAAGGTTGTGGAGTAGTATGATGGGAAAAAGAATCGTAAACGCATATAAGACAGTTAATAAAGATCAGGCTTATGCTCTGAAAGAAGCTGTTAAAATCGTTAAAGAAAATGCTACTGCAAAATTTGATGAAACCATTGATATCGCAGTTAACTTAGGTGTTGATCCGAAATATGCTGACCAAATGGTTCGCGGTGTTTGTTCTTTGCCTCACGGCACAGGTAAAACAGTTCGCGTTGCTGTTTTGGCTCAGGGCGAAAAAGCTGATCAAGCTAAAGCCGCCGGTGCTGATATTGTCGGCGCTGAAAGCTTAATCGACTCTATCTTGAGCGGTAAAGTTGATTTTGACAGATGTATCGCTACTCCGGATATGATGGGTATGGCCGGTAAGGTCGCTCGTATCTTGGGGCCTAAAGGTTTGATGCCGAACCCGAAATTGGGTACAGTTACAACTGATGTTGAAAATGCTGTTAAAAAGGCTAAAGCCGGTGAAGTTCAATACCGTGTTGAAAAGAACGGTATCGTTCATGCCGGTGTCGGTAAAGCAAGCTTTACTGAAGAACAGCTTTATGAAAATGCCGCCGCTTTCATTGATGCTATCATGAAGGCTAAACCGTCTGGTGCCAAAGGGACTTATTTGAAAAAGATTTCTTTGAGCAGCACAATGGGTGTTGGCATTAAAGTTGACTCTTCTGCTCTGTAATCAGACAAGAGTTAACTCAATGAAAAGTTTTGGACGGTGAACTTTATCACCGTCCGCTCTCAAGAGCCGGAAGGTTCTTGAAACTGTCCAAGACCGTAGGTGGTCAAGGTTTGCAAAGCTCTCGGCGGACTTTTTTGGGAAAACCGATGGTAATGAAACCTGAAATCTTAAATATCCTACGCAGACGGGAGTGAAGAAAAATTTAACATCTTTTTTCTCCTGGACAGATTAGGTCTCGCCAGACTTGAAACAGGAGATTTTCTCTCCTTTTTTCCGGTCTTGGCGGTAAGTGTAAAAAGATTGCATTGCTGAATTTTCAGTGATGTTTTGATTGGAGACAACAAGTGAACCGTGAAGAAAAATCACAACTGCTCAGTGAACTGAATGAATTGTTCTCTACATCTGAAATCGTCGTTGTATCTCACTACAAAGGTTTGACGGTACAAGAAGTTTCAGAACTCAGAGACGGTATTCGTAAAGCAGGTGCTGGGTTCAGAGTTACTAAAAACCGGATTACTCGTCTTGCTCTTAAAGGCACAAAATTTGAAGGTCTGACAGATTTGTTCAAAGGTCCGACAGCTATTGCTTTCGCCAATGATCCGATCTCAGCTTGTAAGGCTTGTGTCGAATTCGCTAAAAACAATGAAAAATTGATTGTTATCGGCGGTGCTATGGGAACAGGTGTTCTCACACTTGATGAAATCAATAAATTGGCTACTATTCCGTCTTTGGACGAACTCAGAGCCAAAATCATTGGTCTGTTGCAAGCTCCTGCTGCTCAATTGGCAAGAGTTACAAAGGCTTACAGCGAAAAAGAAGCCGCTTAAGTTTGTGTTTTATGCGGGTTCTGCTTGTGGATTTTTCACTCGTGTACTATTGGTGTACACTTCGTTCAAAATCTACGGCGCATTACCTCGCCTAAAACCGCAAATTTGTATAGAGTAAAAGTTTTTAGAATTTGTTTAATAAATTTATTGGAGAAAAAAAATGGCCGATTTAGCCAAGTTAGTAGATGAATTGTCAGCTTTGACTGTTATGGAAGCAGCTGATTTGTCAAAAATGTTAGAAGAAAAATGGGGCGTTTCTGCCGCTGCTGCCGTTGCTGTTGCTGCTGGTGGTGCAACTGCCGGTGCCGCTGCTGAAGAAAAAGATGAATTTGATGTCATCTTGGCTGAAGCTGGCGCTAACAAAATCAACGTCATCAAAGAAGTTCGCGCTATCACAGGTTTGGGCTTGAAAGAAGCTAAAGACCTCGTAGACGGTGCTCCGAAGACAATTAAAGAAGGCGTTGCTAAAGCTGAAGCTGAAGAAATGAAGAAGAAGCTTGAAGAAGCCGGCGCTAAGATTGAATTGAAGTAAGATTTTATTCGGATTTTCCGAAGAAATTTTATCGGCTCAATCAGAGCAAAATTGAAGAGAGAAGAGCAATCTTCTCTCTTTTTTGAGCAAATTAAAAACCCCTCGCAGTTTGTGCAAGGGGTTTATGTTTAGAAAAATTTGCGCCAGAGTTTGCAGGAGATTATTATTAATGCGATAATCATAATAATGCCGATGAGGCAGAAGCCGAAAGCGGCAATAGTGACGATTAAGCAGGCGATCCCGATGCAGGAGAGAAGTGCCGCGCTTCCGATAACGACGCCGTTAAGTGTTTCAAACTCGCTCCCCAGAAAAATCATCAGTACAAGCCAAAGGATGAATAAGGCGAGATTGATGATTTTATTTGCGGTTTTACTGATTTGGGCAAAGCCGAAAAAATTCAGTTCCAAAAGAGATCGGGGTTTGACAATGGTGCGACCGGCGATGGTTAGCGCCATAAATCCTGAAATTTGCAAAAGCAGGGCGGCAATAATCGATATTATGTCTGTCTCGTGATTTAAGACGCGCATAATGTTAGCGAAGCCGAAGATTGTCCCTGTTGCGAAAGTGCAGAGTAAGACACTTAAATGCAACAATGCTTTTTGCGGGCTGTAATTTTTTGCCAATTGCAACTTTCTCTCCGCGATGGTAATAAGCGGCTTTTGGGGAAGCTTGGCCCAGAAGATGCCGAAAAGAATGGCCGATAGTACAGCGATACAAAATGTTGGTTCCATAAGTAAAATAGTTTTAGTTAATAATTCTGATTGGTTACGGGCAGTTTAGTATTGGGGGTGTTTTTTGTCAAATGTTATTGAGTTTGAGAGTGGCTTATAGTTTGGTTTTGGCCGATATGAACGAAGAAGCGGCTAATATGCCAGCATTGCAGACCCGTCGGCAATTGGATTTTAGTACTTTGTAGTTTTCTTCTGAAGTTGCTCGCGGTATTTTGAATTTGTTTTAAGTGTGTCGGATATTTTTTAGAGAAATTCGGTGCTAAAAAAAGACTCGGGAGGGTGCATTTTTTGCTTGCCAGAATCGGAAAAGAGAGTCATTATCAGCGCGAATTTAGTCACGAATCGTGACAATTGCATGCAATTATTTTATCGGTTTCGCCAAGAGGAGGCCTCATCTCTTACGGTTTGGCGAGCTTTCTTTTTTTTACATACATTAATGTTCAACCTTCTGCGGTCGGGGTTCAGTTTAAATCTGATAGTATTGTCGCAGAATTCAACTACAAGGATTTTAATTCAATGAAAGAATCTTATACGAGCAAACGGCGTGTAAGAAGAAGTTTCGGCAAAATTGACGCTGTTGCGGATATGCCGAGCCTCATCGAAATTCAAAAAGGTTCTTATGACAGCTTTATTCAAGCTCAAGGCGCTGAAAAATGCGAATTTGGTTTGGAAGAAGTTTTCAAGTCTATTTTCCCGATTAAAGATTTTTCCGGAAACGGCGAATTGGAGTTTGTTAAATATGAACTCGAAGAGCCGAAATATGACGTTGACGAATGTATCAAACGCGATATGACTTTTGCCGCTCCGGTAAAAGCTACTTTGCGTTTGGTTGTTTGGGATACTGATGAAGCTACCGGTGCAAAATCTATTCACGATATTAAAGAACAAGATGTTTATATGGGCGATATTCCGTTGATGACAGATAAAGGTACATTTATCTGCAACGGTACGGAACGTGTTGTCGTCTCTCAGATGCATCGTTCTCCGGGGGTGTTCTTCGATCATGATAAAGGTAAAACAGTTGCTTCCGGTAAATATTTGTTTGCCGCTCGCATTATTCCTTATCGCGGTTCTTGGTTGGATTTTGAGTTTGATGCCAAAGATTTGGTTTATGCTCGTATCGACCGTCGCCGTAAGTTGCCGGTAACTTCAATTTTGTATTCTTTGTATTCTAAAGAAACAGAAGAAAAAATTGCTAAGCTGGCTAAACAGGGTAAGAAGATTGATCCGGCCGAAATTAAAGGTATGGATAAAGAAGAAATCCTGAACTACTTTTATGACAGCGACACATATGTTGCCGACAAAAAAGCATGGAAAGTCAAATTTGCTCCGGAACGCATGAAAGGCGTTAAGTTTGAGTTTGATTTGGTCAATGCTGCAACCGGTGATGTTGTGTTGGAAAGAGGCAAAAAGCTTTCTCCGCGTTTGGCTCAGAAATTGGCTGATGAAGGTTTGGAATTCTACAAGGTTACTCCTGAACAGATGATCGGCAAGTTCTTGGCGGCTAATGTTGTTGTTGCCAAGACAGGTGAAGTTTTGGCCGAAGCCGGTGATGAAATCACTCAAGAATTGTTGGATACGTTTGCTGCCAACAAGGTCAACGAAATTCAAACATTGTTTATTGACGGCGTTAACGTTGGTCCATACATTCGCAATACTTTAGCCGCAGATAAAAACAACTGCCGCGAAGAGGCTTTGTTGGATATTTATCGCGTTATGCGTCCGGGTGATCCTCCGACATATGAAACAGCTGATCAGTTGTTCCATGGTTTGTTCTTTGATAATGACCGTTATGATTTGTCTTCAGTCGGTCGTGTTAAGATGAACGTTGCTTTGGACATCTCTTTTGATGATGCTCCGGATGATTACAAAATTTTGCGTAAAGACGATATTTTGCGCATTGTTAAGCATTTGGTAGAACTGCGTGACGGCAAGGGTGAAGTTGATGATATTGACCACCTCGGAAATCGTCGTGTTCGTTCTGTCGGCGAATTGATGGAAAACCAGTATCGTATGGGGTTGCTCAGAATGGAAAGAGCTATTCGTGAAAGAATGAGCTCAGAAAATCTGAACAATGTTAAACCGCAGGATTTGGTTAATGCTAAGCCGATTGCTTCGGTTATTCGCGAGTTCTTCGGTTCTTCTCAGTTGTCACAATTTATGGATCAGAACAACCCGCTGTCAGAAATCACTCACAAACGTCGTTTGTCTGCTTTGGGCCCTGGTGGTTTGTCTCGTGATCGTGCCGGCTTTGAAGTCCGCGACGTGCATCCGACACACTATGGTCGTATCTGCCCGATTGAAACTCCGGAAGGTCCGAACATTGGTTTGATTAACTCTCTGTCTACTTATGCTCGTATCAACAAATATGGTTTCATTGAATGTCCGTATCGTAAAGTTGTTAATGGCGTGGTTACTTCGGATGTTGTTTATTTGTCAGCTAACGAAGAAGGCAAATTCAAAATTGCTGAAGCCAATGCGAAAGTTAAAGATGATGGACATTTTGAAGATGACTTGATTGCCTGCCGTAAAGCTGGTGAATTTGAGTTTGCTCGTCCGGAAGAAATCGACTTCATCGACGTTTCTCCGAAACAGTTGGTATCTGTCGCTGCGGCTTTGATTCCATTCTTGGAAAACGATGACGCGAACCGTGCATTGATGGGTGCGAACATGCAACGCCAAGGCGTGCCTTTGTTGCGTTCGGAAGCTCCGTTGGTCGGTACCGGTGTTGAAGACGTTGTTGCTAAAGATTCCGGTGCGGCAGTTGTTTGTAAATATGACGGTATTGTGGACGCCGTAGACGCAAATCGTATTGTGGTTCGTTCTAAAGACGAGCATTCTGCAGAAGCCGGTGTTGAAATTTATCGTCTGTCCAAATTCCGTCGTTCTAACCAAAATACCTGCATTAACCAAGTTCCTTTGGTTAAGGTCGGTGACAAGGTTAAAGCCGGCGATATTATGGCTGACGGTCAGTGTACAGATATGGGTGAATTGGCTCTGGGTAAAAACGTTTTGGTGGCATTTATGCCGTGGAACGGTTTGAACTACGAAGATGCTATTTTGCTCTCTGAAAGAATTTCCCGTGATGATGTCTTCACCTCTTTGCATATTGAAGAGTTTGAAGTTATGGCTCGTGATACAAAGTTGGGTCAGGAAGAAATCACTCGTGATATTCCAAACGTTGGTGAAGAAGCTTTGCGCAATCTTGATGAAGCCGGTATCGTTTATATCGGTGCTGAAGTTAAGGCTGGTGATATTCTGGTCGGTAAGGTGACACCGAAGGGTGAATCTCCTGTTACTCCGGAAGAAAAACTGTTGCGCGCCATCTTCGGTGAAAAGGCTTCTGATGTTCGTGATACTTCTTTACGTGTTCAGCCGGGGATTGAAGGTATCGTTGTTGACGTTCATGTATTCTCCCGTCGCGGTGTAGAAAAAGACGAACGTGCGCTGTCTATTGAGCAGGAAGAAATTTCTCAACTTGCTAAAGACCGTGACGACGAAATCGCTATTATCCGTCGCAACGTTGAAGCTCGTTTGAAAGCAATGTTGAACGGTCACAAAGTTGTTGATGCTCCGAAGGGTATTTCTAAGAACGCAACAATTACCGATGAAGTTCTGGATAGTGTTCCTTCTTCTCAATGGCGTAAGATTGTCGTTAAAGACGAAGATGTTATGGCAAAGGTTGAAGAACTGCTGGCCGCTTATGACAGCCGTTTGGAAAAAATCCAGAAGCATTTTGACGATAAGGTTGAAAAAGTACAACGCGGCGATGATTTGTTGCCGGGCGTTTTGAAGATGGTTAAGGTCTTCATTGCGACCAAGCGTAAAATTCAATCAGGCGATAAAATTGCCGGACGTCACGGTAACAAGGGTACAATTTCCCGTGTTCTTCCGTTGCAAGATATGCCTTATATGGAAGACGGTACGCCTGTTGATATCGTTTTGAACCCGTTGGGTGTGCCTTCACGTATGAACGTCGGACAAATTTTGGAAACTCACCTCGGTTGGGCCGCTAAGAAACTCGGTCAGCAGATTAACGAGTTGTGGGAACAGGTTAAGGCCGGACAAAAGACTGACAAAGAATTGCAGGCTAAACTGAAAGAAGTTTACGGCGAAAAACAATATAAGCGTGATATTGCCAAGATGACGGCTGAGGAACTCGATTTGATGATTCCTAACCTCAAAAACGGTGTGCCGATGGCTACTCCGGTATTTGACGGCGCCAGCGGTGATGATATCAACGCTATGTTGGAACAAGCCGGTTTGCCGACTTCTGGTCAGATTGATTTGTATGATGGACGTACCGGTGAGAAATTTGACCGTAAGGTTACCGTTGGTATCATTTACATGATTAAACTTCACCACATTGTTGATGAAAAGATGCACGCCCGCTCTGTCGGTCCGTACAGTCTGGTTACTCAACAGCCGTTGGGCGGTAAGGCTCAATTCGGTGGACAACGTTTCGGTGAAATGGAAGTTTGGGCTCTGCAAGCTTATGGTGCTGCCTATACTTTGCAGGAAATGCTCACTGTTAAATCCGATGACGTTAACGGCCGTACCAAGGTTTATGAGTCCATCGTTCGCGGTGATGACAGCTTTGACGCCGGTATTCCGGAATCCTTCAACGTTTTGGTTAAGGAAATTAAGTCCTTGTGCTTGAATGTTGAATTGTTGAACGAAGAAGTTTAAGGTAAAGGAGCTTTAACATATGAATAATGATCTTATGAAATATTTTGGTCAGCAAGTCACAGGTGATTCTTTTGACCAAATTAAAATTTCTATCGCCTCGCCTGAACAAATTCGTTCTTGGTCTTACGGCGAAGTTAAAAAGCCGGAAACAATTAACTACCGTACATTCAAGCCGGAAAGAGACGGTTTGTTCTGTGCTCGTATCTTTGGTCCGGTTAAAGACTATGAATGCTTGTGTGGCAAATATAAGAGAATGAAATATCGCGGCGTCGTTTGCGAAAAGTGCGGTGTTGAAGTTACTCTTTCTAAAGTTCGTCGTGAAAGAATGGGACACATTGAACTGGCTGCGCCGGTTGCTCACATCTGGTTCTTGAAATCATTGCCTTCTCGTATCGCAATGTTGACAGATATTCCGATGAAAGCTTTGGAACGTGTTCTGTACTTTGAGAGCTATATTGTTATCGAACCGGGGTTGACTCCTCTTGGTGTTAACGAACTGTTGAGTGAAGAGCAATATCAGGAAGCTATTGACGAATACGGTGAAGATTCTTTCCGTGCCGGTATCGGTGCCGAGGCTCTGAAGGAGATTTTGGCCGCCATCGATTTGGAAGGCGAAAGAGACAGCATTCGTGAAGAATTGAAAGACAATGCTTCAGAAGCTAAGCGCAAAAAATTGGTTAAACGTTTGAAAATCATCGAATCTTTCTTGGAATCAAACACCAAGCCGGAATGGATGATTTTGGATGTTTTACCGGTTATTCCACCAGAGTTGCGTCCGTTGGTTCCTTTGGATGGCGGTCGTTTTGCAACCTCTGATTTGAACGATTTGTATCGTCGTGTTATCAACCGTAACAATCGTTTGAAGAGATTAATCGAACTGCATGCTCCGGATATTATCATCCGCAATGAAAAGAGAATGTTGCAGGAATCTGTTGATGCTTTGTTTGATAACGGTCGTCGCGCTCGCGCTATCACCGGTACCAACAAACGTCCGCTGAAATCTTTGTCAGACATGCTGAAAGGTAAGCAAGGTCGTTTCCGTCAAAACCTGTTGGGTAAACGTGTTGACTATTCCGGTCGTTCGGTTATTACCGTTGGTCCGGAACTCAAATTGCATCAATGCGGTTTGCCGAAGAAGATGGCTTTGGAATTGTTCAAACCTTTTGTTTATGCTAAATTGGAATTGTACGGTCACGCTACAACCATTAAGGCTGCTAAGCGTATGGTTGAAAAAGAACGTCCGGAAGTTTGGGATATTTTGGAAGAAGTTATCCGTGAGCATCCTGTTCTGTTGAACCGTGCGCCGACATTGCACCGTTTGGGTATTCAGGCATTTGAACCGGTGCTGGTTGAAGGTAAAGCTATTCACCTGCATCCGTTGGTTTGTACCGCGTTCAACGCCGACTTCGACGGTGACCAAATGGCTGTTCACGTTCCTTTGTCAATCGAAGCTCAGTTGGAAGCTCGCGTTTTGATGATGTCTACAAACAACATCTTGTCTCCTGCTTCCGGTAAGCCGATTATCGTTCCGACACAAGATATGGTCTTGGGGATTTATTACCTGACATATGATGCAGAAGGAATGGCCGGCGAAGGTATGGTCTTCTCCGATTTCAACGAAGTTCAATTGGCTTTGAATGAAAAGGTTGTTGATTTGCATGCCAAGATTAAATGTCGTATGGAATATGTTGATGACAGCGGTGAAACAAAATATGGTTTGGTTGAAACAACTCCGGGCCGCATTATTGTTTCCGAAACATTGCCGAAGCACAAGGATGTTCCGTTCTCATTGGTTAACCGTTTGTTGCGTAAGAAAGAAATCGGTGAAATCATTGATACGATTTATCGTCATTGCGGTCAGAAAGAAACAGTTTTGTTTGTTGACAAGATTATGTCTTTAGGTTTCCAAAATGCTTGTAAAGCCGGTATCTCGTTCGGTAAGGATGACCTTATTGTTCCAGATGCCAAAGCCGGTATGATTGAAGATACCGAAAAACAGGTTAAGGAATTTGAACAACAGTATCAAAACGGTCTTATTACCAAGGGTGAAAAATACAACAAAGTGGTTGATATTTGGGCAGCTTGTACCGATAAGATTGCTGATGAAATGATGAAAAACATTTCCAAAACCGAAAACGGTTACATCAACTCCGTTTACATGATGGCTCACTCCGGTGCGCGCGGTTCTGCCGCTCAAATGCGTCAGTTGGCCGGTATGCGCGGTTTGATGGCTAAGCCGTCCGGTGAAATTATTGAACAACCGATTATCTCAAACTTTAAAGAAGGTTTGACGGTGTTGGAATACTTCAATTCTACCCACGGTGCTCGTAAAGGTTTGGCCGATACCGCTTTGAAAACAGCTAACTCCGGTTATCTGACACGTCGTTTGGTTGACGTTGCTCAAGATGTGGTTATTACGGAAACCAACTGCGGTACGGAAAGAGGTATCATTGTTCGTCCGGTTGTTGATGGCGGTAACGTTATCGTTTCTATCGGCGAAAGAATCTTGGGTCGTACAATCCAAGAAGATATCGTTCATCCGGAAACAGGTGAGGTCTTGGTTCAGAAAGGCAAGCTGATTGACGAAAATGATGTTGAAGTTGTTGAAGCGGCCGGTGTTGAACAAGTTAAAATCCGCTCTGTTTTGACCTGTGAAACCAAAGACGGTGTTTGCGCTGCTTGTTATGGTCGTGACTTGGCTCGCGGTACGCCGGTGAACATTGGTGAGGCTGTCGGTGTTATTGCCGCTCAGTCAATCGGTGAACCGGGTACACAGTTGACCATGAGAACCTTCCACATCGGTGGTGCGGCTCAGAAAGGTGCAGAACAAGCATCTGTTGAAGTTCCGTTTGCCGGTGTGTTGAAATTGGAAAACAACCATACAGTTACCAACTCCGATGGTCATTTGATTGTTCTGTCCCGTAACTGTGAAATCGTTATCGTTGATGCTCAAGGTCGTGAAAAATCACGTCACCATGTTCCTTACGGTACAAAGATTTTGGTTGCTGAAGATGCTAAGGTTAAAAAAGGTCAAAAGATTGCCGAGTGGGATCCGTTTACTGTTCCGGTTATTACTGAAAAAGCCGGTAAGGTTGAATTGGTTGACTTGATTAATAACGTTTCTGTCCGTGAAACTACCGATGAAACAACCGGTATCGTTTCCAAGGTCGTTATTGATTGGCGTTCAAACTCTGGTTCTGCCGGTTTGAAACCGAGTATCATGCTGAAAGATGCCAAAGGTAAACCTGTTACTGCCGATAACGGTAAGGAAGTTCGTTACTATATGTCTGCTGATGCGATTTTGTCAGTTGATAACGGTGATGAAGTTAAGGTCGGTGATGTTATTGCCCGTATTCCGCGCGAAAGCTCCAAGACCAAAGATATTACCGGTGGTTTGCCGCGTGTTGCCGAGTTGTTTGAAGCTCGTCGTCCGAAAGATCCGGCAATCATCTCTGATATTGACGGTGTGGTTGAATTCGGTAAAGACTACAAAGCTAAACAACGTATTACCGTTGTTCCGACCAAAGGTCAGCCGATTGAATACCTGATTCCGAAAGGACGTCATTTGGCTGTTCAAGACGGTGATATTGTGAAGAAGGGGGATGCCTTGGTTGAAGGTACTCCGGCTCCGCATGATATCTTGCGCGTTTTGGGTGTTGAAAAACTGGCTGAATATCTGGTTAAGGAAGTTCAGGATGTTTACCGCCTGCAAGGTGTTAAAATTAATGACAAACACATTGAAGTTATTGTTTCGCAAATGTTGCGCAAAGTTGAAATCACTGTTCCCGGTGATACAACATTCCTCGTTGGCGAACAAGTTGATCGTGATGTGTTTGAAGCTGAAAATGCCAAGATGTTGGAAAGAGGTGAAACACCTGCTCAAGCAGATTCAATTCTGTTGGGTATTACAAAAGCTTCACTGCAAACCAAGTCCTTTATTTCTGCAGCATCCTTCCAAGAGACAACTCGTGTCTTGACCGAAGCTGCCGTTGAAGGTAAGGTTGATACGTTGAGAGGTTTGAAAGAAAACGTTATCGTCGGTCGTTTGATTCCGGCCGGTACCGGTACGGTTCTGAGAGCTTTGAAACGTGTTGCTGCCCAGAATGATAAAGAAATTCAGGCATTGAAAGAAGAAGCTCAACAAGCACAGGCTATTGAACAACAATAGTTTTGGCTGTTGCCGATGATAAAATCTCCGGAACGTGAGTTCCGGAGATTTTTTGTTGTTTTCCTTTATAAAGCGTGTTAAAAAGAAATCAATTCACCCATTAAATATAAATAATTATGTATGTTAAATTGTTTTTTGTGGTTTTTTCCGCAGTTGTTTTAGCGATCATTGTTATGTTCGTTGTTATGTCTCAGTTGTTACAGTTCAAAGAAACTAAATTGAGGCAATTTATCGCGACACGAGATGAGACGCTTTTGGGAAAAAGGTTCATTGCGGAGGTTGAAAAATCTTTGGATGGCATTGATTCTCGGGAAGAATTGGAGCGCATTGTCATCAATGCTGATTATCGGTATGATTGTCAGAAGAGATTTGGCACGTCAGGTAACGGCTATTGGGAGATGCGGTCTTTAGCGGAAATCTTGCTGAAAGCTCAATTGGCGCAAGAAAGATTGAACCGGATGTAAAAACATGTGTAAAAAACGCCTCAAGTGTGAAACTTGAGGCGTTTTTTTTGGAGAGGAGGGATTATTAACGAGACAATTGACGAAGCGTTTGTACGTTTTGGAGGTGGCGTTTTTGCAACTCCGGATTTTGCTTGTCAAAATTGCTGTGCTGTCCGCTTCCTTTAAGGTTGGCTGTTTGAGCAACCAGATGGTTCATTTTGTTTTGTTCAACAGAATTTGTTTGGTCGGCATGGAGCATCTGTTGTAAAAACTGGTTGGCTTGACTATTGGGAGCCAACAGTTGATACATGGTCAAACTGTGAGCGATTTTTTCTACCGATGTTCCTTGCTCCGGTTTGAAGTTGCCTTTTTCAATTTGTTGAGCAACAGCGGCGTATAAAGCGTCACGTTTTTGAACGCCTAAGTGAATTTCGAGAGCCGTGTCATAGTAATTTTTTCTGGCTTGTTCAATCTTTGAGGTGGTGGTATCTTGTTTGTCCCGCTGGGGAACCACTTCAGATTGTACAGGGGTGAAAACTGTTGTTTCAGCGCCGGAGGAGGCGATGATTTGCGAATGTTTGGCTTTTTGAGTGTTTTCAATTTTTTCTTTTGTATTTTTGGAGGAGCTTAATTTTTGAGCACCCCAAAGGCTTCCGCCGAGGCTGATTAATCCAATGAGCGGATAAATGGCGTATTTGCGGCTTTTTCCGAGTTTTTGCGTTGCTTTTTGATAGACGCCGTTCATCTTAGCGGATAATTTTTTGATGCCGTTGCTCAAGGATGCAAATAATGAAGGACGAGCAGGCTTTTGAGCTTTTGCTTTTTGTTTGGCTTCTCTTCTCAGGGTTTTTGCATCTTTGTATTCGTATAATTTTTTATTTTTTGTTTTTTTGCGTTTTTCCAAAACATAACGAGGCTGTTTGACGGCTGCTTTTTTTGCCTCGTTTTGACGTTGTTTGATGATTTGCAGGGCTTGTTTGGCGATGCTGGACATTCTTAAGCCGCCCAATCTTCCGAAGCATTTGACATATTGGCGCATGACATCCAAGTCAGCATCGGAAAGCTTTTGGTCGTCAGAGACAAATGAGGTGATGACGGAGAGCGCTCTGGCATAACGATTTTTTCTAAAGTATTCTGAATCGTTTGGGGTGTTTTTGTGTTCTTTAATTTCCTGATTAAGGGTTGCAATATCAAATAGTTGCATTTTATTTTTTTGCATTTTTTTGCTCCGAAACATGTTTGAAATTTGGTCTATAATACGTCTATTTTGTATTTGTGTCAATGGTGTTTGTGCGAATTGACAAGATCCATTTCTTTGCTTGAAATTCGTGTTGTCGCCCTTTATTATAAATAACAATTGGAGGATATGACGGTGTTTGATATAAAACAGGGTTTGGCGCATTTGCAGGAACATATTAAGGTGGCTCCGGAAAAGCCCGGTGTTTATCGTATGATTGCCGATAATGACGAAGTTTTATATGTGGGGAAGGCGAAAAATATTCGTAAGCGGATTACCGCATATTCTCATTTGGAAAAATTGCCGTTGCGCTTGCAACAGATGGTGGCGCAGATTAAGCGGATGGAATTTATTATTGTTGAAAATGAGGCCAGAGCGCTTTTGGTTGAAAATGAACTTATTAAGAAGTTTAAGCCTCGCTATAATATTCTTTTGAAAGATGATAAAACGTTTCCTCATCTGATGATTGACATGGGAACTGATTATCCTTGTCTGCGCAAGTATCGCGGAAGTCGACAGGATAAAAATAAATATTTTGGTCCGTTTGCCAGTGTGTTGGCGGTTAACAGTGTGGTTGATTTGTTGCAGAAGGCTTTTTTGTTGCGCTCGTGTCGGGATAGTGTGTTTAAGAATCGCGAGCGGCCGTGTTTGATGTATCAAATTAAGCGATGTTCGGGGCCATGTGTCGGGAGAATAAGTCAGGAAGATTATCAAAATCTGGTTCAGGAGGCTGTTGATTTTCTTGAAGGGCGTAATACCAAAATGCAGGCAGAATTGTCAGCCAAGATGCAAGAAGCCAGTGATAAAATGGATTATGAAACGGCATTGGTTTTGCGTGATCGTATTCGAGCTTTGACCAGTGTGCAGTCGGGGCATAATGTGGAATATGCCGACATAAAATCTGCCGATGTTTTGGCTCTTGTTCGCAAAAATAACGTTATCTGTATTCAAATCTTTTTTATCCGTTCGGGGCAAAATTGCGGCAATACACCTTATTTTCCCACGCAGACGGAAGGGGCTTCCGATGAGGAAGTTTTAGAAGCTTTTTTAGGGCGTTTTTATACGGGGCATTTGCCGCCGAAAGAGATTATCTTAGATAGGGAACTTGAGAACAGAGCTTTTTTGGAAAAGGCTATCGGTGCAAGGATTTTAACTTACAGCAAAGGGAAGAAAGCGGCAATTTTGAAGACGGTTCAGGCAAATGCCGAAGCTTCAATTGATCGTAAAGTTGCTTTAATGGCCGGAACGAAAAACAATCTTGAAGAATTTCAGCGTATTTTTAATTTGCCGCATCTTCCTCAGCGTATAGAGATTTATGATAACTCACACAATCAGGGAAGTTTTGCCATTGGGGCAATGGTGGTGGCAACACCGGATGGTTTTGATAAAAAAAGTTATCGTACATTTAATATAAAAAATAGCGAAATTACCAATGATGACTTTGCGATGATGAAAGAAGTCTTGAGCCGGCGTTTTGCCCGTATGGATGCTTCGAATAAGCCGGATGTTATTTTGTTGGATGGCGGAAAAGGGCAACTGAGTGCCGTGCATGAGTGTTTGAAGGATTATGATTTGTCCGATATTGCCATTATTGCCATCTCCAAAGGGCCTGATCGGAATGCCGGTAAAGAATTTTATCATATGGAGGGACGGGAAAGTTTTTCATTGCCTTTTCAATCGCCGATTGCGTTTTATATGCAAAACTTACGGGATGAAGCGCATCGTTTTGCTATCGGTACGCATCGCAAACGACGGGCAAAATCGATTTATAAGTCTCGGGTTGATGAGATTGAAGGAATCGGTTGCCGCAGAAAACGGGATTTGTTGAATTATTTTGGTTCTGTTGAAGAAATTTCTCAGGCGACGGTTAAGGATTTGCAAAAAGTGGACGGTATTAGTAAAAAAACGGCGGAAAAAATTCATAATTACTTTCATAATTAATTTTTATACCGTACTATATTTTTACATTTAGGTTTTTCAAGGGGATAAAAAATGTATAATCTGCCTAATTTGTTAACACTTTCCAGAATTGTTGTCATTCCGATTATCTTTTTGTCGGTGTATATTACAACAAAATCATGGGCTGTGTTTGCTGCTGTTTTGTTTATTATTGCTTCGATTACGGACTATTTTGACGGCTATTTGGCTCGTTCCCGTAATGAAACATCCGCTTTTGGCAGGTTGTTGGATCCGATTGCCGATAAATTGTTGGTGGCTTCTGCTTTGGTTGTTTTGTTGGCTAAACCCGGAATGATTGAATATAAAATCAGTTTTATTCCCGTTATTGTTATTTTGTGCCGAGAGATTTTGGTGTCCGGATTGCGTGAGTTTTTGCGCGAGGTGAATGTCGGTATGCCGGTGACCCGTTTGGCAAAATGGAAAACAGGGTTTCAGATGACAGCCTTGTCTATGATGTTGTTGAAAGGTGTTTGGTACTGGGGCGGTATCGGTGAAGTTTTGTTGTGGATTGCCGGTGTGTTGACTTTTATTACCGGTTATCAGTATTTTCAGCGTAGTTTTGAATATGTTCAGACTGTGGAGGCTACCGGTAAAAAGTCTGTTTCCGCAGAAACAGAGCCGGTTGCAAAAGTTAAAAAAACACCGGTGAAGAGTGTTAAAAAAACAGACTCTGCAAAAAAGACCGTTAAGAAGACCGGCGCAAAGTCAAAGAAAACATCCGCTTAGTTTTTGAAGGTTCGTGATATGAACAACAGCGGCAAACATATTCTGGTTGTGGATGATGATGCTCGTTTGCGTTCATTGCTACAGCGTTTTTTGAGAGAGAACGGTTTTTATGTTTCTGCGGCCAAAGATGCAGATAGTGCCCGTCATTTTCTTAAACAGTATGAATTTGATTTGCTGATTGTCGATGTGATGATGCCCAATGAAACCGGTTTTGAGTTCTTGGTGACATTACGGCTGGATAGTACGGTACCGGTTATTATGCTCACGGCGATGGGGGAGATTGAGGATCGGATTACAGGTTTGGAGCATGGGGCTGATGATTATTTGGCAAAACCTTTTGAGCCGAAAGAGTTGGTTTTGCGGATTAAAAATATTTTTAAACGTGTTCCGGTAAAAGAAGGTGTCGCCGATGGCAAATTAAAGCTCGGGCTTTGTTTGTATGATTTGGTGACAAAGGAATTGTCAGATAAACAGGGGGGCATTATTCATATTACTCCGGTGGAGCAATCTTTGTTATCTGTTTTAGGCAAAAAGGCCGGTCAAGTTTTTACCAGAGAAAAATTGGCGGAGATTTTAGGGGCCGGACAAAGTCCGCGGTCAATAGATGTGCAGATTACGCGTTTGCGTAAAAAAATTGAGCAGGACTCTAAAAATCCGCGTTATTTGCAAACCGTCAGAGGCAAGGGCTATATGCTTTTGCCTGAATAAATCCTATTTGTGAGGAGAAAACAAATGCATATTAAATTATCAAACGGATTGGAAGAAAAGCTGAAGTATTTTCGTCTGAAGTTTTTGCCGCGTACGTTGTTTTTCAGAACAATGTTATTGATTTTTGTTCCGTTGATTGTGGTGCAAATTGTTTCGGTGGTGATGTTTTTTGACGGTAGTTGGAGCCGTATGGGGCGTCGTCTTTCCGAAAATTTGGTTGCGGATATGAGTTTTGTTGTCGATATGATGGTTAAAAATCCGGAAGAGATGGAGAGTATCGAACAGATGGCCGCTCGTAAGTTTGGTATGTCTGTCGAATTTTATGGTGAGCAAGAAAAACATCAGGTCATCAATAAAGTCAGCAAAACGAACCGTTTGATTTTTGGTTATTTGGAAGAAGCTTTGAAGAAGGATTTTCCAAAGGCGGAAACAACGATTTATGAGGGTAAAGGTGATAAAGATTTAATCGTTCTTGTCGATAATGATCAAGGTTTGTACAAGTTTGTTACGACAAGAAAAAAGATTTTTAGTTCGTCTATCTTTATGTTTGTGGTTTGGATGGCCGGAACATCAATTTTACTCTTTCTGGTTGCTGTTTTGTTTTTGCGTATTCAAGTTCGTTCCATTGCTGAGCTGGCGCAGGTTGCTGAGGATTTTGGTAAGGGAATTGATAATAAAAACTTCAAACCTTACGGATCATCAGAAGTTCGTAAGGCGGCACTGGCTTTTATTAAGATGAAAGAGCGGATTCAACGGCAAATCAGTGAACGTACTCAGATGTTGGCCGGTGTTTCTCATGATTTGCGCACGCCTTTGACGAGAATGAAGTTGCAGGTGACAATGATGCCGGATGGTGATGATAAAAAAGACTTTTTATCCGATATCGACGAGATGGAAAAAATGCTTGACGGTTATCTGTCTTTTGTGAGTGGGGAAGGTGGTGAAAAATCATCCTTTGTTGATATGAATGAGATGATTTTGAGCATCATTAATAAATTCCGCAATAAAAAGGCTCTTATCCGTTATTCCACCAATGATCAGGTTAGTGCTATTCAGGGGCGTGAACAAGCATTGAAACGGGCTTTGACAAATGTTATTTCCAATGCTTTTCGTTATGGAAAGACAATAGCCGTTAAGTTGGAAAGCAATGATAAAAAATTGTTTGTAACCATTGATGATGATGGCCCTGGGATTCCGGAAGATAAGCGTGAGGATGTTTTCAAAGCGTTTTATCGTCTTGATGAATCTCGCAATAAAGAAACCGGTGGCGTTGGTTTGGGATTGTCAATTACAAAAGATGTTGTGGCATCGCATGGTGGTACGATTGAATTGAGCGACAGTGAACTGGGTGGTTTGCGCGTTTCTATTTGTATTCCTTTGTAAACAGGTGGCAGATGGCTGAGGAAAATTTTGATTTCAATGCAGATGAACTTTCTTTTTCCGGACAAATGTCTGAGGAAGAGGTGAATGCTTTTGATTTTAATTTGGATAAAGATTTAAAATTGGAAGGACTTGATGATATTTCAGCTCCTTCTTTTGAGCGTGTCACCGAAAGTGAGGTTGTTGCAGAAGGCGAAGAACCTCAGTTTGATATTGATAATTTGCTGGATAATATTAGTTTTGATGAAAAACCGTCGGTTGAGAGGGAACAAGATGACGTTTCTTCCGCTGATGTTGGTGATGAGTTGTCTTTTGTCGCCGAGGCAGATGAAAATGTATCTGATGTTTCTGCAGGTGAGCTGACACCATCGTTTATGAACGAATGGGCGGAAATGCCGAGAGATGATGGTAACGGAGATTGGAAAGCACCGCAGGACTTTGATGAATTTAAGGATGAAGCTACTGTTATAGATGAGCCGGCGGTTGCCGAGGAAACAGCGATTGAGGATAACGAGGTTCTTGTGGAAGATGAGTTTTCCGGTATTGTCGATGAAGCGGAAAGCAATGTTCAGGAAATGACGTTTGCCGATGAAGTTGCTGTTGAAGCGGAAGTGGAACCGGAGGTCGAGGAACCTGTTTTGGATGCTTATGGCGAAACGGAAGCAGAACCGGAGGTCGAGGAACCTGTTTTGGATGCTTATGGCGAAACGGAAGCAGAACCGGAGGTCGAGGAACCTGTTTTGGATGCTTATGGCGAAACGGAAGCAGAACCGGAGGTCGAGGAACCTACCTTTGATGCTTATGGCGAAGCGGAAGCAGAACCAGAGGCTGGGGAACCTGTTTCGGATGCTTATGGCGAAGCGGAAGCAGAACCAGAGGCTGGGGAACCTGTTTCGGATGCTTATGGCGAAGCGGAAGCGGAACCGAAGGTCGAGGAACCTGTTTTGGATGAAGTTGTTGGGGCAGAAACGTCTTTTGAAGAAAATGTCGTGGTGGAACCGGTCGTTACGCCGGTTGTTGAACGTTCTGCCGTTGCAAATGTTCATGATGCGGGGTATGCAAAATGGTTTAGCGGGGCGGCTGATAATCAATATTTTGAAGTCGGACGGCAAACAGAACCGTATACCATTGAGGGAAATGATATTTGTCAGGCGATTCATGTGAATTGTAGTTTCGATGCTTATGGTTGGCTGGTTTGTTTTGGCAACGGGATGATGATGAGCCTATCTGATGTGCGGGAGTATCAGTTGCGAAACGGAGGGCTTCCGGATGAAAACGGGGTTATCCGTTACGGAAATAACGAGTTTCCGTTTAGTGGAATTAACCGGATTGTTATTTATCAAAGTGTGCAGTATTTCAGTTACGGTGTTTAGTTTTTCTGCCGTTTTTTTCTGAAAAAGTCTTTAAGGAGTTGTCCGCATTCTTCGGCCATCAGTCCGTGGTGTACTGTGGGTTTGTGGTGACAGGTCGGTTGTTCGTAAAAGCGGACACCGCTGGTGACGGCGCCACCTTTTTCGTCTGTGGCGGCAAAAAATAAGTTGCGGATGCGAGCAAAGGAGATGGCTGCGGCACACATTGTACAGGGCTCTAAGGTGACGTATAAATCCATTCTGCGCAGACGATTGGTGCCTAGTTTGGCGCAGGCTTCTTGAATGGCTTTTATTTCGGCATGGGCGGTGGCGTCTTCAACATGTTGACTTTGATTAAAGGTTTCGGCCACAATTTCGTTTGTTTCCGGATTGACAATGACACAGCCGATAGGAACTTCATCATGAGTTGCGGCTTTTTGAGCCAGTTCGTAAGCGCGTTGCATGTATTCCAGATTTTTCATGACTTTCCTTTTCTGTTGTAATTTTATTTAATTATGCTAGAAGATAAGAAAAAAGGAAAGTTTAAAATGAGTGAAAGATTGGCAAAATTTATGGCGCGTTCCGGCGTTTGTTCTCGGCGGCAGGCTGAAGTTTATATCAGTCAAAAGCGTGTTACCGTTAACGGAGAGATTGTTGATTCTCCTGCTTTTAATGTCAACGGTAATGAAAAGATATTGTTTGACGGAGAAAAGTTGCCGCAATTGGAAGCTACTCGCCTATGGCTTTATCATAAACCTGTCGGTTTGGTAACCACTCATAAAGATGAGAAAGATCGTCCTACCGTATTTGATAATCTTCCGGCCGGTTTGCCTCGGGTTATTTCTGTCGGGCGATTGGATTTGAACTCCGAAGGCTTGTTGCTGTTGACAAACAGCGGGGATTTGTCTCGCAAGCTTGAGCGACCGGAGAATGGGTGGTTGCGGCGTTATAAAGTCAGAGTTCACGGAATCGTTGATAAGAAAAAGTTGGAGGCTTTGGCTAAAGGGTGTGTTGTCGACGGTGTTTCTTACGCGCCGATAAAAGCTGAAGTGGAAAGTGTTCAGGGAACAAACAGTTGGCTGATTGTGACATTAAGTGAAGGAAAAAATCGAGAAATTCGCAAAGTGATGAAGTCTATCGGTTTGGAGGTTTCTCGTCTTATTCGTTTGTCTTATGGGCCGTTTCAATTGGGAAGTCTGCGACGAGGCGAAGTTAAGGAAGTTCCTGCAAAAGTTCTGCATGAACAGTTGGGAGCCAAGTTTAGTCTATGAGGATTATTGGTGGCAAATATCGGGGGAAAAAACTTGTTTCTCCGGATACAAATCTTGTTCGTCCGACGTCTGATCGAGCACGAGAGGCGTTGTTTAACATTATTCGCTCGCGGTTGGGAAATGATTTATCGGTATTAATGCTTATGGATGTTTTTGCCGGAAGCGGTGCTTTCGGATTGGAGGCTTTGTCGCAAGGTTTTGGCGAGGTTTTGTTGGTCGATATTGATTGTCGTCCTTTGCAAAAAAATGTTGCTTTATTTCCTCAAGAAAAAGATAAAATCAATGTGTTGACGGCGGATGCTCGCAAGCTTGGCAAGGCACCCAAGCAATATGATGTTCTTTTTATGGATGCGCCTTATTTAAAGGGGCTGACTGAGCAGGCGTTGCAACAAGCGGCGGCGCAACGCTGGTTGAAAACAGGGGCTTTGTGTTTTATTGAGGTTGAGAAAAACGAAGATTGCCTGTTGCCGGAAGGTTTTTCGATGGTAGAAGAACGTCGCTACGGTTTGGCAAAAGTGATTATAGCCGAGTTTGTTTCTTAAAATTTTCCGATATTGATGTTTTCAATATAAACTTCTCCGTTTTGATAAGTAATGGGAGTGATGATTGTTGTGGCTGTATCATTCTCTTTTATTTTAAATGCCTTATTGGTGAGGAGAATGTTGGCAACAAAAACGCCTTTGCGTTCGGCAATGCCTTGGTCCTGCAAGTCGTTCAGTAATGTCAGAAGCCCCTGCGAGGAGGTGTCCAGTTGAATGAGTGGTTTGTTGTCATCAAAGCGAAACTCACCTTTGGCGGCCATGGAAAATGGCGGCCAGTTTACAATCATGTTGTTAATGTTGATATATCCGCCGTGTTGCCGCCATTCGTCAACGGATTGAGCAGGTGTGTCGCTTGCCATTGTGTTGGTTTTGAGGTACAGGCGTTCGATTTTGTTTCCCAAAGGATGGGTGAATTGTTGGGAAATGGTGATGTTTTGGACATCAATATGATTTTCAAAAAATGTTTCAGGTCCATTTATTGCCAAAGAACCGTTTGTTTGTCTTCCGGCCATAGTGAGGGATTGTATTGTTCCAAAATCTTTGATTTTTAGGTCGTTGAGCTGGGCTTCCCATTGTTTTATTTTTTTATTGTCAATTTGGATGCTGAAATTTGAGTCGGGTGTTGATATTGTCCATTTGTTATTGGCGGTGGTGAGGGTTTGGGTCGGACCGAACGATAAGCGATATTTTGTAAAGCCAAAAGCAGATGGTTTAACTGTCAAGTGGGGAATTGTCAGGGATGTTCCGTTTTCTTTATGATAGAAAGACAGGTCTTTGACTTCCATTACCGGAGAAAAGAACAGGGTGTTGAAACTGATATGCCGGTAAGCAATGTCTAAGCCAAGCATATTCATATTTTGTTGTAGTGTTATGATTTCTGCTTTGAGCTTTCGGATGACAGATATCTTTTCCAGTGTTGTGAAAATACCGAAAAAAGTTATGCAAAAACTGACTAATATCGCAATCCAAGTTTCTTTGTTTTCCTTTGGAGCAAAGTATTTGCGAAGATAGAAACCGCTTGTTTCCAAGGCAATATTAATCTGATGAGGCAGGGGCATATTGTTCAGTCCTCTTTGGAGGCCAACATTTTTGCCGTGTATGGATATTTTTGCAATGTTTCGGCATTTAATTCCGCACATTTGGCTTCTAGGCGATTTTGCAGTTCGGTCATAAATGCTTTTTTATCAAGTCCGGTCGGCATGGGTTCCATAAATTCGAAGACAACAGTTCCGGGGTAGCGGAGAAAAGAGCTCTTTTTCCAGAAAAATCCTGTGTTGGTGGCAATCGGAACAACAGGAACATTCAAGTTTTGATACAACAAAGCAATTCCCGGTTTATAGTCCGGAGCTTGGTTGGGTTTTTTGCGGGTTCCTTCCGGAAAGATAATGATGGTTCGACCTTTGGACAGGCGATCTTTAGCATTACGCAACATGTTCTTCATGGCGGCACTTCCGGCTGAGCGATCAACAGGAATCATACCGTAAAAATATTGAGCCCAGCCGAAGATGGGAATGTAGGTCAATTCTTTTTTCAAAATAAATGAGGCGCGTTTGAGGTAGTTGCTCAGGCAATATGTTTCCAATGCGGATTGGTGTTTTCCGGCATAGATGCAGTTTTCTTGTTGAATGTATTGTTGTCCTCTGATTTCAATGCGAATGCCGGCAAGGTATTTTAATGTCCAGACAATGATAGGGATAAAGAAATAATTCCAGATTTTGACTGTTGATTTCGGGGAGATGAGGCCGACAATGCTGGTGAATGTACACCCAATCAGAAGGGTTGAGTAACAAACCAGATTAAAAATAAATGAACGTATGTACAGCATCAGTTTTTCTCCATTTGAAGTCTTGTTCGCAAGTAAGTGTATAAAAATTTATTATATTCTGAAAAAATAAGAGAGAATGTTCTCCAGCTTGTCCACCATTTTTTGTTAACGTGTTCGGAGTAGACAGGATGTTTGATGATTTTGAGGTGCGGTGTTTGGGTTTCAAATTCAATTATACTACGCGGAAGGTGATAATTGGAGGTGACCAGACGAATCGAGCGGATGTTATGTTGTTTTATCCAATTTTTGCTTTCGAGGGCGTTTCCAACGGTGTTTTGAGCAGATGTACCCAAGAAAACTTTATTTTCGGCATCAAGGGTAATTTGATTGCTGTTTAGAATGTCTTGCAGACGACTGTTTTTTTCAACACCGGAAATGAACAGATAGTCGGCTTTTTTGTTATTCAGCAGTTTTATTGCTTCCAGTATACGGTTGCGACCTCCCGTCAGGGCTATTATGGCATCGGTGTGGGAGGAGGTGTCATGCTGATAATGGTTAATCCTATATGCAAAAGCGGCGAATCCGATAAGCCAGCAAATTATTAGGGCACAGAATATTTGGGGCAGTTGTTTTATCATAGCATTTTCCGCAGAGTTTTTTTAACGGTGTGGTAAGCAGTAAACATTGAAATCGCCATGGAGAATAAAGGCAGGCTGAAAATGATAAACCAATCGTTGATATTGAGATTGGCTTCACTGATGATTCCTCCTTCAATTTGTTTGGCCAGCGAGGCGATGAAGAAAATGGTCGGGATGGCGCACAGCAAGCCTAGAAGTCCGCCGATAAGTCCGAGAAAGCCCATGCGTCTGGCATATTGTTGGGCAATATAGGTATCTTTGGCGCCCATGGTGTGCAGGATTTCAATAATGGCACTATGTAATCCCAGATTCATTTGTGTGGTATAGAAAATTGCACCGGAGGTAATTGCCGTAACCAGAATGAGGATTGTCATTGCCAGAGCTTTTAAACCGTCAGCAAACTTGATGAGTTTGTTGAGCCAAAGTTTGTGGTTGTCCAGTGAAGCATAGGGGGAAACGGCGGTTAAATCTTGGGCCAGTTGGGTGAAGTCGATCTCGGCATTGGAAGCGATTTTGACATCAATGATACGAGGCATAGGCAGATTGATTAGGTCTATGCCGTCTCCCAGCCAAGGTTGGATTAATTGTTGCAGTTGTTCATCTTTGAGAGGCGTTGCTTTTATGACACCGTTGACGTTTTTCAAAAATTCCAGTGTTTTTTCCTGATGAGCCAGCGTTTCGGTTTGAGCTTTTTCGCGATTGCTGTCGTTGACCGGCATGATTTGCACGGTGAGCGAGCCCAAGATGCTTTGATTCCAGTTGGAAAGCATGGCATTAATGGAAAGGACACCTGATAAGGTTATCGCAAAAATAAAAACGGCAATGGAAATGATAACCTGTAAGAATAAGCTTGTGTTGCCTCCTTTGAGCGGGAGTTCCTGCCGACGGGAAATAAGCGATGTATCAGACATGATATTTCTCCATTAATGACGAGTCTGAGGGATAATAGATGCGTAGCCCTCTGTTTTGCAGGTGAAGCCGTGGAAAGGCAAAGTCGTTGATGAGTTTTTCTGAGTGGGTGGCAATCACAACCGTGGTTCCCAGCTTGTTGAGTTCAACAAACAGTTTCATCAGTTTGGGGGCGATGTCATTGTCAACGTTGCCAGTCGGTTCGTCGGCCAGCAATAAATCAGGGCGGTTGATAACGGCGCGGGCAATGGCAATGCGTTGTTTTTCACCACCGGAAAGGGTGGCTGTCGTATCCAATATGTGGCGGTCAAGTTCTACCCAAGAAAGGAGTTCGTTGACGCGTTTTCTGATTTCTCGTTCATCCATTCCGCAAACACGCAAGGGTAATGCAACATTGTCAAAAGCACTGAGGTGATCTAAGAGTCTGAAGTCTTGAAACACAACGCCAATTCTGCGACGAAGCATAGCCAGATTGTCGCGATGGGTAAAGTTGATGTCTTTGCCGAAAACACTGACCGTGCCGCGGCTTGGTTTTTGAGCCAGATACATCATGCTCAGCAGAGATGTCTTTCCGGCACCGCTTTTTCCGGTCAAAAAGTGAAAGGATCCCTTGGGAAGAGCCAAGCGAATGTCGCTTAAAATTTCAGGGCCTTGGCCGTATCGAATGCCGACATTTTGCATTTCGATAATATTTGTGTTTCCTCTTGCTTGGGTAATCAAAAGCATTCTCCTTTTTGTGATGCAACCAAGATATCGCAATTATTTATTTAATAAAGCATTTTTTTTCGTTGATTAAACGCTTTTTATTTTTATAGTGAATTTGAGAGGTTAAAAAGAATGTTAATTCATTGTCCCAAATGTATGGCTACTTATGAAATTGATGAGGCATTGATTCCCGAAAAGGGAAAAAAGATGCGTTGTAGCAATTGTGCCGAAATCTTTACAGCTTTACAAAGTGATTTGCAAAACAGTCCGGAACAGCCTGAACAAGTTGCTCAGGAAGATGTTCTGTTCCACGCCGATGAGGAAAGTGGAACCTCCGGTGAAAACGATGTTGCAAAAGAGACGGTTGCCGGTGTTGAAGACATTGCGACAGACGAAAGTCGGAACATGGCGGAGGGAGATGATAATATTGCCGTCGGAGAAGCTGTTGACGGAGTGGATAATAATGTTGACGCTCCTAACGAACCTTCTGTTGATGACACTGTTCCGGAGCCGAAAGAAGATAATCCGATGGATGATATCTTTAAGCGCCTTTCTCAACAGACCGAAGGTTTGTTTCAAGCGGAAAATGAGTTGTCTCACTGGCAACGATTTGTTTTGAAATTTAAGAAAATTGTCGGTTTCCACAGTCAGGTTTTTCGCAAGGTGGTGGCCGGCGCGTCGGTTGTTTTGCTGTTGCTGTGCTGTTATTCTTATCGTTTTGAAATTGTACGTCAGGTTCCGTTTTTACATTATATATACGGTGCTTTCGGAATCCAATCAGTGGTTCCGGGGGAAGGGCTGGCGTTTGAAAATATCGTTTGGGATATGTTTGAAGAAGATTATGTTCGCAAACTGGCCATTAAAGGGTTTATTGTTAATTCAAAAGATCGTGATATTGATTTGCCGATTATTCATGTTGAAATGTTGGATAATGATGTGCAGATGCTTCAGGTTTTGAATCAAACTCCGGAGATTGCCAAACTTCCTGCTGGCGGGCGGTTGGCTGTTAATTTGGTTGTCAACAAACCGTCACCGCTGACCAAGTATATTTATTTGACCTTTATTTCTCGTGATAAAAAATAAAACAATTTGTTTATTTGTTTCGGCTGATAATGAAGTCGGCCAAGTCTTTTAGGGTTTGAGCTTGTGTGCCGAAGACGGCAATGCTTGCTTTGGCATCGGCAATCAGTTGAGCGGCAAGCTGTTTGGCTTTTTCCAAACCATATAAGCTGACAAACGTCAATTTTCCTTGCTCGGCATCTTTATTTAGTGTTTTGCCGACCAGAGACGGGTTGCCCTCCACATCCAAAATGTCATCGGCAATTTGAAATGCGATACCTATTTTGCGAGAATAAGTGATGAGCGCCTGTTTTTGTTCTTCCGTCGCGTTGCCCAAAACAGCTCCGGCTTCGCAAGCATAGCGGATAAGGCATCCGGTTTTCATTTCTTCAATATGTTTGATTAAGAATTCTTGTTCAGAAGCGGAGAGATTGCCGGCGGATGATAAATCGAGCATTTGTCCGGCAATCATTCCGGAAAACGCTCCGGCGGCTTTAGCCAGAAGAGAGAGGAGGTGGCAACGGGTTGTTGCGGATGACGCCGTTTGCGAATCTGATAAGATTTCAAAGGCATAAGTCAGTAAGCCATCGCCGGCCAGAATTGCCGTTGCTTCATCAAATTGTTTATGGCATGTGGGTTTGCCGCGACGCAGGTCATCATTGTCCATTGCCGGCAGGTCATCATGAATTAGGGAATAGGAGTGCAAAAACTCGAGAGCAGCTGCGGTTGGCAAAGATTGTTGCCGTGAGATGCCGAACAGTGCTGCCGTTTCTGTTACCAAGAATGGTCGCAGGCGTTTGCCGCCGTTGGCTACGGAATAAAGCATAGCCTCGACAACGCGTTTCTCTGCTCCGGATGGAAGCGGAAAGAAATGAGGTAGTTCGTTATTGAAATATTCTGTATATGCTTTCAGTTTTTCAAAAAAGTCAGACATTTACATCTCCGGAACATCAAGCGGAGCGGTACTTAATTTTCCCTCGGGCGATACTTCTATTTTTTCGATTTTCAGACGAGCGGCGTTCAGTTTGTTTTCACAAAGTTGTTTGAGGGCGATGGCTTTTTCATAGGAGGCAACGGCATCATCCAGTTTGATGCGTCCGCCTTCCAATTCGCGGACGATATTTTCCAGCATTTGCAACGCTTCTTCAAAATTCAGTTTGCTTAACTCTTCCGTATTCATCATAAACTCCTTTGTTTTTTTGGTATGTTATTATATCTGTTTGCGAATGGCAATATCAGTTATGAGTTTTACCGTGTTTATCTTTTGGTTAGCTGGCAATTAGCTTTATATCATCTGGTTTTTGATTATAAATTTTCTAAATTAGAGTAATAGCGTTTTAAATTTATGGAGGAAATGAGATGAAAAAATCAGCAATTGTCAGCAGTGCCAAAATGTTGAAAGCTATGGGAAACGAAAAGCGGTTGGAAATTTTACATTATTTGGCACAAGAGGAATTTAATGTCGGACAATTGGAGAAAAAAATTGGTCTCAGCCAATCGGCTTTGTCGCAACATTTGGCTGTTTTGCGAGCCGAAAATTTGGTCAAGACCAGACGTGCGGCGCAGACAATATATTATTCCATTAAGAACGATAAAGTGAACAAAATTTTGGATTTGCTCGATAATTTGTTTTAGTCGTTTTCTTGCGAAACGGAATCTTGGGTTTTTCGTTCAAACTCGATACAGTGCTTTGTCGGGTTATATGATATGAGGATTTCACCATTACGGAGGGCGAGGGCGTCTTGACCGAAAATTTCATACCGCCATCCTTTCAGGAAAGTGAGGCCTTTATCCTGATTATTGGTAAATTTGAGCAAATCGTCGTCATCGGCAATCAAGCGGGCAACCACGCCTTCTTGATTGGATTTTATTCTTAAAAGTAACTTCAATAATTCCAATAATGCCGTTTTTTTACCGGGCAGAGGTTTTTCTTTGGGAGGGATAACGTAGTCTGTTTCCGGTATTTCCATAAAATGTTTTATCACCTCAAGGATTTCAGCTCCCAATTTGCCGCCGGAGATGTCTTTACGGAGACTGCGTATGGCGGACAGTTGTTCCGGTGTTTGCGGGCAGACAGAGGTGATTTGCAAGAGCATGTCGTCTTTTATATAGCTTTGCCGCGGTGTGTTTTTTGTTTGCGAACGACGTTCCCGCCAAGCCGCTAATTCTCGTAAAAGTGTGAGAAAACGAGGATTGTGAGAACGATGGCGGATGCGCATCCATATTTCGTCCGGATTGATGTCATAGGTGTGCGGAGAACAAAGTATTTTCATTTCTTCCTTTACCCAGCTTTGTCGCTTGCTTTCTTTAAGACGCGAGCATAATTCCTGATAGATGGGAACTAAATGGGTGACGTCGGAAAGGGCGTATTGCAGTTGTGCATCACTGAGAGGTCGACGGCTCCAATCCGTCAGTCGACTGCTTTTATCCAATTCAATGTGAAGGATGTGGCGGACCAGATTTTCATAACTGATTGATTCGCCAAACCCCAAAACCATCGCGGCAACTTGACTGTCAAAAACCGGAGTGGGAATTTTTCCGCTCAGCAAATAGAGGATTTCAATATCTTGTCTTCCGGAATGAAAAACTTTGGTTATGTTTTGATCTTGCAGGATTTCAAAAAAAACGTCCAAATTCAGATTTTCAGAGAGAGGATCGATGATAGCGCATTCATCCAATGAGCCAATTTGTATCAAGCATAATTTTGCGTAATAGGTGTGTTCCCGCAAAAATTCTAAATCAACAGTGATAAACGGGTGCTTTTTTAATGCTTGGCAAAAGGTTTGCAACGCTTCGTTTGTGGTGATTAAATTCATGATTGTCCTGCTTTGTTTTTTTATATCCGATTAAGTTTACAGATATTTGTTTAAGATTTTTTTAATGATAAATTTTTGAAATACGCCTTGACTTTGGACAAAAATGTGATAGGTTTCAGCCATAAAATAATTATCAATATTTATTAATCTTAAAAAAACTGGTGTATGACAAGTCTGTTTTTTTTAGCCAACAATTCTCTGAAGACAACATACGGAGATAACGGCATGAACAACAACCAATTTCTTTCCAGAGTGCGGAGCCTTGTTGCTGATCATGGTCTGGATGCGAAGGTTTTTTCCGCGATTGCGTGTGATGCCTGCCACAGAGATGAACGGTATGGTGTTGTGGTCGAACTGACCTATTCCTACCCTGCTCAGCTCCTTTCGGCAGCTCAAGTGTTCCAGTTGGCACTCCGTCAAGACTACATTCTTCTCTATGTCAAGGGCGATGCCTATCCTCCTAAGTTCGAGGTGTCAAAACTTGCCACGTGTGTGTTGCCGGCCGGTTCGAGACTTATGCACTCTGCACTCAACCTTCACAACAAGCAACGAGCTCTCCTGAAACAGTTCGGGGGCGCGTCCGACATCGTTCTGTATGAGGACACGAATGTCATCAAGTTGTTGTCGATCTGCGATCTGAAAACGCATCCGAACTTCGATTACTGGCAACAGTGTCTGGGGCGTTTCCTCAATGCACAGGAGCTTAAGCCCGCGTTCTCTTTTGTCCGAGTATCTCGCTTTTAGACGAAGAGGTTTCTGCAAGAGTTTTTTTCTATTATTAACCATTTTCAGGTGTCCGAATTTTTTCGGGCACTTTTTTTGTCATTTTTTTCTTGCTTTTTTGTTTTTTTGCGATTATATATTTCCTCACATTTTTATAATTAAGAGATTATAATTGCATCTTTACAGATGTTTGTTTACATAACTAAATTTTTCACCAATTATTAAATCCTAAAGATTATGGAGCGACAAACCATTGATCTGGTGAAGTATTGCATTGTTGATGCTTCATCCATGGAACATGCGGCTAAATCAGCAGTAAGAAAACTTGTAGAGCGTTATGGCAGTAAGATGGTCGACGGCTGTGTCATCTGTCCTCACGGCGAATCTTCGGTTTCTTTCGTGGAAATCAACTTCAAAGAAGGTCCCGTGGTTGACATGATGGTCAACATAGCTGAGCGTTACAGCCTTTATCCCTTCTATATCATCGAAGAGAATAAAGGACATCTTCCCAAGCAGGCCAAGTATCAGCGTTATATCGTTGAAGAGGGGACTGCTCTGTTCAAGAAAACCCGCGCCGGTCTTCCCCGCTTTAAGGAGCTTCTGGCACAGGCTTGCAAGAAAATCTATCGGGAAGAGAGCGTTTTCGTGAAGGCCTTCGTCTATGAGGGCGATCGTTTCTTCCACGTGGCTATGTTTAACTCTGAACGTTCTCCGAAGTCCCGTGACACCATCATCGGTGTGCCCGAGTGGCGTGAAGCCATCTGTAAGCTGGTTTCTGATTTGTCCGGTTCCGTGACGTTCAAGACTGTGCGTTACGCAAATCTCTAAAAAAAAGAGTCTTTTCCTGCGGGAAAAGGCTCTTTTTTTGTGTCGAAAATGATAATGTAGTTGCTTTTATGTTAAATCAGCATTAAAAAAGAAAATATTTTTTAGACTAACAAAGAGGTTAAAATGCAAAGCTATCGCACTCATACTTGCGGCGAATTACGCGGCAGTGATATCGGAAAAAAAGTTAAACTGGGCGGATGGATTCACCGCAAACGCAATCTTGGCAATTTGTGCTTTGTTGATTTGCGCGATCATTACGGTATTACTCAGTGTGTTTTTGACAGTTCGTCGGATTTGTTTGAAAAAATTGAAGCCGTGCGTGTCGAATCGGTTATTGGCATTGAAGGTGATGTCGTTGCCCGTGAGAGCGTGAATAAGAATATGCCGACAGGTGATGTTGAATTGAAAGTAACAGCGTTGGAAGTTTATTCCGAAGCAGATGTTTTGCCTTTTCAAGTGGCAATGGAAGATGATGCTCCGGAGGAAATTCGATTGAAATATCGTTTCTTGGATTTGCGTAAGGACAGAATTCATAAAAATATTTTGTTGCGTTCAGCTGTTATTCAGCGTTCTCGTGAATTGATGCGCGAACAGGGATTTACGGAATATCAGACACCGATTTTGACAGCTTCTTCTCCGGAAGGTGCTCGTGACTTTTTGGTGCCGTCTCGTATCAACCCAGGGAAGTTTTATGCTTTGCCGCAGGCACCGCAACAGTTTAAACAGTTGTTGATGGTTTCCGGTTTTGATCGCTATTTTCAGGTTGCACCGTGTTTTCGTGATGAAGATCCGCGTGCCGATCGTTCTCCGGGAGAGTTTTATCAACTGGATATGGAAATGTCTTTTGCCACGCAGGATGATGTGTTTGGCGTGATTGAGCATACATTGGGCGGTATTTTTAATGAATTTGCCAATGGTAAAAAAGTTGATCAGGCGCCTTATCTTCGTATTCCTTTCCGTGAGGCAATGGCGAAGTATGGTTCCGATAAGCCTGATTTGCGCAATCCGTTGATTTTGCAAAATGCGACATCATTCTTTGGCAATAGCGGTTTTGGTGTTTATGATGGTTTGGTCAATGAGGGAAAAATGGTTAAGGCGATGGTGGTTGCCGGTATTGCTGACAAGCCGCGGTCTTTTTTTGACAAGCTGGATGCTTATGCAAAAGAAGAGGGGATGGGCGGTATTGCCTATGTCGCTTTTGCCGAGGCCGGAGCCAAGGGCATTGCCAAGCTGTTGAATGCTGAAAAATTGGAAGAACTGAAAACCGCTTATGGAGCGAAGGACGGTGATGCCGTTATCTTTATGGTGGGTAAAGGTGTGAAATTTGATAAATTCAGCGGTCGTTTGCGCAATAAAGTCGGTGAGGAATTGGGGCTGATTGATACAAATTCTTTCAAAATGTGCTGGATTGTTGATTTTCCGTTCTATGAGGAAAATGAAGAAACCGGTGCGGTTGAGTTTTCTCACAATCCGTTTTCAATGCCGCAAGGTGGAATGGATGCTTTGTTGAACAAGAATCCGTTGGATATTTTGGCGTATCAATATGACTTTGTTTGTAATGGGGTTGAGCTCTTGTCAGGCGCTGTTCGTAATCATAAACCGGAAATTATGTACAAAGCATTTGAGATTGCCGGCTATGATCATAGTGTGGTTGACAGCAAGTTTGGCGGTATGATTAGTGCTTTCAAATTTGGCGCTCCTCCGCACGCAGGTTCAGCTTATGGGATGGATCGTTTGGTTATGCTGTTGTTGGATGAACCGATTATTCGCGATGTTATTTTATTCCCGCTGAACGGTAAGGCGCAAGATTTAATGATGCAAGCACCGAATTATGTGACTGAACAGCAGTTGAATGAATTGCATATTGAGGTTGTTGAAGATAAAAGATAGAGGGATAAAAGCCGCTCCGATGACGAGCGGCTTTTATGATTGAACGCTAATGAAGAAAAAGCTGTTTTTGAATAATGCGCAGGTAAGGGCGGAGTTAGGACGGTGTTTGAACTGTGCAACAAAGCCATGTCATAAGGTTTGTCCGGCCGGTTGTAATCCGAATGAGTTTATCAATTTGGCATTGGCCGGAAAATGGGAAGAGGCGGCTTTTTCGATTTTGCGAGCAAATCCATTGGGACAGGTTTGCGGTTTGATTTGTCCGGATAAGTTTTGTATGAAATCTTGTGCACGGGCTACTGTCGATTTCTCTGTTAATATTCCTAAGGTTCAGGCTGCAATTTTACAAAAGGCTCGTAATAATCCGGAATTTCGGTTGCGCAATGCCGAGAAGTTGAACGGTATGCATGTTGCGGTTGTCGGGGCCGGACCGGCAGGAATTGCGGCGGCGGCGGTGTTAGCCGGTAGAGGATACAGCGTAACTCTGTTTGAGGCTGATCGACGAATCGGAGGGGCTATGAATATGATTCCCGAAGAGCGTTTGCCGCATGAGGTGATCGAGGCTGATTGGGATTTTATAAAGAATATCGGCGATATTGATTTGAGGTTAAAAACACCGGTTGAGAATTTGTTGTCTTTGTTTGAGGGCGGATATGTCGGGGTTATTGCCGCGGTGGGTGAACCAAATTGTGTCGGTATGGGAATCGCGGGAGAAGAATTTTGCCTCAATTATATGGATTATCTGAAAACGCCGGAAAGATATGCCCGTGAGGGTAATGTGGCGATTATCGGAGGCGGGGCAGTAGCCGCTGATTGTGCTTTTACGGCCAGAAAGAATGGAGCGCAGCATGTGGAAATGTTTGTGCGGCGGCGTTTTTCGGATATGAAAATCAGCGGTGGCGAACGAGAAATGTTGCTGGATTGTGAGATTGATATGACAACGATGACGCGGGTTTGCGCTGTTACTAAAAACGACAATGGTTTGATTGTCGAAACTGTTAAGACTCGTTTTAATAAAGATGGTCGCTTGGAGGATATTTCAGATACTCGGATTAAACGTCCGGATTTCAAATATGTGGTGATGGCAATCGGTAGTCGGGCCAATGAACATATTTCACATGATAAGATTATTTATGCCGGTGATTGTGTCAGCGGAAGCTCAACGGTTGTTGAGGCGATTGCTTCTGGAAAAAATGCCGGAGACAGGTTAGATGCTTTGTTGAGCGGTAAAAAAACGGAAGAAAATAATATTTGTTTGAAAGTTGGATAAATTTGATATTTTTATATTGACAAGATTGTTTGTGTTGTTTATATAGATTTCTGTCGTGCCAACATAGCTCAGTTGGTAGAGCTACTGATTTGTAATCAGTGGGTCGGGAGTTCGAGTCTCTCTGTTGGCACCATTTTAAAATACGCTCCTTAGGGAGCGTTTTTTTATGTCGCAACGAGAGACTATTCTTAGGCATCTAGGTTCGCATCGGTCGTTTAACTTTCCTTGCTCACCAAGATGTTACAAAGATTTTGCAGATAAAAACAACCAGAGCAGTGGTTGTTTTTTCTTAGCAATCTCTGTTGGCACCATTTCAAAATACGCTCCTTAGGGAGCGTTTTTTTATGTCGCAACATGAAACAAAAAAACAGCGGAATTGGATTTTTCGCTGTTTTTTTTGTGGATGTTGCTCAGTTGTTGACGATAGTGATGTAGGTGTCTTGTTTTTCTGCCAACATCAGGATTTTGGCTTCTTCTCGGTTGTAAATGGACGGTGTCGTCCGAAGTAGAGGACTTTGCCGCTTTCCAACAGGATGTAGCAGGAAGATGTTTAGTATCCGCTTGTGACAGGCAGGGGGCCGGTGATTTTTTCTCCAACACCTTGCACCGAAAGAGTTACTTGATTTTGAGCAAAGGTTACGGGGACTGAGAGCAAAAGGCTCACGAGCAGAATTGTGATTGCGATAAAAGAGGAATAATTTTTGTAATACATAACATTGATAATTAAAAGTTTAATTTTTTTTAGCTTTTTTTGTCAACATCTTTTGCGAAAAACAATCCTGCTTCAAAGAGGAAGTAGGTTGGGATAGTTAGCATTAATTGGCTGACGATGTCCGGCGGTGTCAGCAAAGCAGAAATGATTAAAATGCCTACGAACACATATGGTCTTTTGTTTTTGACCATAGTATAAGTTGTGATGTCTGAGCGAATAAGAGAGTAGGTTATCAGCGGGAATTGGAACATTAATCCGAAAACAACGGATAGCCACAGAGCGATACCGATGATGTTGGATATGCCGAAGACAGCGTTGATGTTTGTCGTGACAAAGCTGATACCGAAGTTGATAATCAACGGCAAAATGAAAAAGATACAGAACAAAACTCCGATGACAAACAGTGAGCTCGAGGTGAGAACAATGGATTTGATGAAGTTGCGTTCATTGTCATAAAGTGCCGGCAGGATGAATTTCCATATCTGACGGGCAATGTAAGGAAAGCAAATGAGCAAATCGAGCACTCCGGCGATTTTTATTTGCAGGATGAAAACTTCCATCGGAGAGAAAAAGTTGAGCGACACGTTGTTGTCACCAATCATTATTTTTATTAAGCCATTCATACAATACGGCGTGGCCAAAAACATCGGAATAATCCCGATGCCTAATGCGACAAAACATTTTATCAGCGTTGAGCGCAAAGCTTCCAAATGGGTAATCAGATTTTCATCCTCTTGTTCAGGCATTATTCTTTTCCTGATTTTTTATCTTCTTCGGCGGCTTTTTCGATGGAATCTTTGAGGGCATCGGCTTCGTTTTGCAACATTTCTTTGGCCTTTTTATATTCGTATTGAGCCTTACCGAGTGCTTTGGCAAGTTCAGGAATGCGTTTGCCGCCGAACAAAACTAAGACGACGATTAAAATCAAGGCGATTTCGGTTAAACCTAAAGACATTGTTTTTCTCCTTTATATCATTTTTTGTTCATTTGCCGGTAAAATGGTGATGGCTTTTACCGGACAGGCATTTTGACAAGCACCGCAACCGATGCATTCATCTGTTTTAATTATAGGAAATTCTCCTTTTTTCTTATCAATAATCTGCCGCGGGCATTTCATAACGCAAAGACCGCATTTGACGCATTTATTCTCGTCAATAACAGCCAGACCGATTTTTGTTTTTTGTTTTTCAGCCAGAGACAGGCGCTTGATGGCGCCGGATGGGCAAATTTGTGAACATTTATTGCAGTCATAGTCGCAAAAACCGTTTGAATAGTCAATATGAACGGCTGGATAATCTTCATTTGCTTTTTTTATGATTTTCATCGGGCAATTTTGAACGCAAAGATTGCAGTTGAGGCAACGGTTGGCGAAAACTTCGGCGTTTTGAGCGCCGGCCGGCAAAATAACTTTTTTTATCTTAGAGGCGATGTTTTTGCCGAATTCAATTCCGCCTTTAGCGGCGAGGGCAAAAGTGGCAATCACTGCGCCGCTAATCAACAGTTTGCGGCGGGAAGGGCTGAAATCAGGAGCTTTTGTCGGTTTGATGCCATAGTGAAGAGTGTTATGTTTGCATCCATTCAGACACTTGAAACACTTGATGCAAGTTTCGTTGTTGACTGTTTTGTTTTTGAAGTCGATGCTTCCGGTCGGACATTTTGAAGCACACAGTCCGCACGAAACGCAAAGACTGTCGTCCATATAAATTTTATTGACGGCGTGTTTGGAAATCAAACCTAACACGGCACCAATCGGACAGATATTGGTGCAAAACATTCGTCCTTTGAACCAGACCAGAACGGTGATTAAAATGGCAACGGATAAGCCCAGCCATGCGCCGCTGACGGCAGATCCGAATAATGTGTACGGATCAATATAGCGAACAAAAAAGACTGTTCCGCCGATTAAGGTTCCAAAAACGATTGCGGCGAGGATGTATTTGTGTGGTTTGTTTTTTTGAATGGAGGTTTTGCGGCGGAAAATCAGCATTAAAAATTCTTGAAACAGTCCCAACGGGCAGAGAGTGGAACAATAGATCCGGCCGAATAAAAAAGTAATGAGTAGCAGAAAGGCAAATAAAATGGCTACAGTTAAGGAAAAATCAACAAGCAGACGTTGTATCAGGGGCGTAAATTGGATATCAAAAATTTTGACGGGATAAAACAGGTCAGCAAAGGCTAAAACAGATAGTGTGCCGATGGTAACGGCGATGACACCTCTGGAATAGCGATAAAATTTGTTCATGTTATTTTTCCTTAATTTTTTTCATCATTTTACCTTAATTTATTTGGTTAAATATTATAGTATCCATAATAACTTTTCAATTCTGTTTTAAATGTTGGTCAAAACTTCCGCTCCGGAAGTTTTTCCAATCCTGTATGATGTAATGGAATCCTAAGTTTTTGATGGTTGCGCAAATATCATCACCTTGAGCGGCAACCGATGACAGAAGTGTTATCTGTACGCCGACAAGGTGATATACAATGGTGTCAGTAGAGAGAAATAAAAGCCGCTAAAAACGGCTGAGAAATTTTGCGATTTGACAGCGCTTTTTAAGTTTTTTTCTAGCTGAACCGAAAACGAAATAGTGCATGAACTTTTCGCCGACATATTTGATGGTGTTGAGTGTTTTTTGTCGTGTTTGTGGTTCGAGTTTGGTATAATCGTCGGCAAATTCAGATTTCAGATTTTGCAGAGTGGTGTCATTTCCGTATTTCAGAATTTGAAAAAAGAGTTTTTCAAATTCTGAACGTGTATTGATGTGGAATGTTTCTTCCATGGCCAACCAAAAACGGAGATTGGCAAGACCGCAACGATTAAACCATTCGGGAGATTTTCCAGCACCGTTCCATATTCCACCTTGCCATTTACGATAAACAGCCATCGGTTCCGGAAAGAAAGCGATTTTGCCGACTTGGGCATGAAGCAAGTGTATAAACCAATCACAGGGGAGGATGCGTTCTCTTAATAAATTGAGCGAATCGTGATGAAAGCGCCAGCGATATAAAACCGAGTTGGTTTGGATAAAATTTTGCTCCAAAAGTTTTGCAAATGTCAATTTTCTGGACGTTATTTGGTCGGGAAGCGGAAAGAGGTGATCGGCTTGCGAATTATCTTCGTAATGCACGGTTACCGGATGGAAACATAAGGTGTAATCAGGATGTGTTTCCATGAAATCAACCTGTCTTTGCAGTTTGTTTTCATCGGTCCAATAATCATCTCCCTCACAGAGGGCGACATATTTTCCGCGGACAAGAGGATAAAGGAAATTTTTGGTGATGTTGGTACCTTTGGAAAACTGATTTTCCTTTTGATAAACAGCTTTAATAATATGAGGATATTTATCTTCAAATTCCTTGATGATTTCTGTTGTTCCATCGATTGAGGCATCATCATGAACGAGGATTTCGAAAGGAAAATTTGTTTTTTGCATCAAAAAACTTTCCAGCGTTTGTCGGATAAATGTCGCTTGATTGTAAGTGATGCAGATGATTGATAGCTTTGGCGTCATTCTAGGGAACCTATTAATAATGAGAGTTGTTTTATGTTTGTTTTTCTTTTTTTATGGAATTTACAAGGAATTCCTATGTTGATGCTCCATTCTTCGGTGTTTTTTAGAACCAACGAATTTGCTCCAGTAACAGACCCTTCTGCAAAGATGACTCCAGGCATAACAGTTGTTTGTGTTCCCAGTTGTACGAAATCATTCAAAACGACAGGTTTTGATATTACATTGGTTAATTGTTGAGGTACAAGAGGTGATATCATAAACTCTCCGGAAAAGTCATCGCTTGCGCTAAATATTGTAGAGCGGGGGGATATTCCGCAAAAGTTTCCAATTCTGATTCCTGCTTTTCCGTATAAAGCTGAATATGCAGATATATGGACGTAATTTGCTATTTCTATTTTTCCACTTAATATACAGAAGTCGTCAATTCTAACATGATTACCGATAATCATTTGCTGAGCACCATAAATGGAGCATTTTTTACTGATTTGTACATTGTTTCCGATAAATTTGAAGCCAATTTGTTTTAATTCATTTGATGAATAGAAGCTGTCTGTCATTTTATTGTTTCTTGTTTAATGATTTGCGATAAAAATTGGGTTATATTTTTTAGTCTTGATTCAGGATCTAGTAATTCAAAACAACGGATTTGACCTTGTTTTCCTATTTGATACATTTGAGGGATGTTTTCTATTAAATGAATGCATTTTTTTAGGATATGATTTATTTCAGGTTTGATTATCACAATATCTTTGTTGTCTGTAAAACCATCATTGTTTTTCAATTCATCTGTAGTTAATAGTGTGCAACCAAAAGCTAAAGCATCAGCTCCTAAAGGAAAACCATCAAAATTTCCGTGATATAATTTTTCTAAGCGATTGGGGGAGATACAGATATCCATTTGTGAATAGAATTTTAGTAGGAAATCTTTATTTTGAAATCCGTAGAAAGTAATCCTGTCGTTGATACTTGATATATCTATATCATTTGGAGTGAAGTTGCCAACAACGTGAAATCTGACAAAGGAATATTTTGGGGAAAGTTGTTTTGCCGTTTCAATAAATAGATCATAACCTTTATCCACTCCTTGAGAAGAATATTTGCAAGCTACAAAGCATATATCTAAAGTATTTTTATTTTGTGGATAATAAATTTTATTTGGGATTTCGTTTTTGAAAAATTGAATGTATGTGCCAAATTCATAATGGATGAGTTTTTTCGGACATAATTTCTTTTCTAAAAGGTAATTCCGAGTGATATGTTGTGTTACAATTACCCCTCTGAAATATGGACTACTGAATATTCTTTTACACATAGCATCTGAAGATGGATTGTTTAGGCCAAAAGCACCTCCCGGATAAAGCACAAAAACAAAAGGAATTTTGTTTTTTTCAAGATATGGGAGCAATGTGTATGTTTGAGCTAAAAAATATGAATAGCATAGTTGTACAGAATGTAAGTGCTTGGGAAGGTAGTGAATGCGCTTTCTATTTTCAGGGTAGTACATCAAATAGTTTTTTAGGTTTTTTTTGAATTTCTTTTTTTTTATTCCATAACAGTGACTAAACCACGCATCTTCTTTAGGTTTTATTGGAAACATTGAGAAAGCAATACTGGAGGGAATGTTTTTTAATATTCCGTTGATTTCAAAATTTCTAAAGCCAAAAGGATAAGGTTGAGGAAATTGATCATCAATGATTATCAAATCATGTTTTGGACGTTGAAATAGAGATATGAGAAATTTGAAAAGCATCGTTTTTTTAAGATAGTTGAGACAATATGATATCGCAAATGCGGGTGATGTCGCTGTCTGATAGTGTTGGATATAGCGGCAGGCATGCAATGCGAGAGCAGATGTCTTCAGATACCGGACAAGACATCTTGTTTTTGAGGTATGGCAATGTGTTCAGGCTCGGATAGAAATATCTGCGTGGAAAGATATGTTCTGCATTTAAGGCCGCGAAAACATTTAACAATTGATTTTCATCTTTGAAAACGACTGGATAATAGGCGTAGTTGTAATCCAGCCCTTGTTGTGTTTTCGGGCGTTGGACAATGGCCTTCAATTTGGCGTCGTAAGCATCACAAACTCGTTTGCGTTCGTGTATGATTTCGTCAATGTGTGGAAAATTTGCCAAGCCCATGGCGGCGTTAAATTCGGATTGTTTGCCGTTAATTCCTAGTGTGTAATGTTCATCACAATTATGTCCGAAACGTTTGCACAAATCCAAGTGTTTGGCCGTTTCATTGCCACAATTGACAATACAGGCACCGCCCTCAATTGTATGAAAGAGTTTTGTGGCGTGGAACGACAAAGTGCTGATATCACCATAGCTGACCAACGATTTTCCATTATAGCGACTACCAAAAGCGTGAGCTGCGTCATAAATCACTTTTAGATTGTGTTGTTTTGCGATTTGTTCAATTTTTTCTACGTCGCAGGCGTAACCAAACACATGAACAGGCATGATTGCTTTGGTGTCGGAAGTGATGGCGGCTTCGATTTTGTTTGCGTCAATCGTAAAATTATTTGGTTCAATATCAACAAAAACCGGAGTGCACCGTTCCCACAAGATGCTTGAGGTGGTTGCTACATAGCTAAATGGCGTGGTGATGATTTCACCATCGTCGATTTCTAACGCCTTTAAAGCCAGTTGTAGTGCTATTGTGCCATTGCTGACATATTGAAGGTTGTCTATATCCAGAAATTTTTGGAGTTTTTTTTCAAGCTCTTGAAGCAAAGGTCCCTGATTGGTCAAGATGCCGTTATCATAAATTTGACGAATGTAGGTTTCGTAGTCTTCTATCGGTGGTAAAAACGACTTAGTGACGTATATGTTCTCAGGCGTATCCATTTTAACTTCCTATTTTTATAAATCTGAAAACAGGATGGAAACGTCGAAACACAACCTCTTGTTCATTATACCCAAAACAAGCTTTTCCGCATCGGCAGAAAAACTGTTTAGATACAACAAATTTGAGGTTGTTGCACTGCATCAAAAAGAGCTTTCGACGGCTCCGCTCCTTGTTTCAGGAACTTGAAAGCGACAGAATCGCTAACCGATTCTTATGATAGCGTGTTTGGTGTGTAATTCAATACTAAAAGTGGTGGGCTGTGTAAATTTTTGGCAATGTTTAAAATCATAATGTTTTTTTAATATGTTGATGTTTAGAATTGATATTTGTAGAAATCTATATCATATTAAGCTCTGATATTAGAGTATTTTTATTTGTGAGGCTTGAGAATTATGGGTAGAGCAGCGTTGAAAACCAAGAGATTGTTGAAAAAAATGATTTCATGGGCGGGATTGTTTTTCTTTGTGGTGGCGGCATATATGCTTTATGTGCAACTGTCAAAGTATAGTTGGGAAGAGATTCGGGACGCCCTGTTCAGTATTCCGTCGCGCAATTTATTGTGGGCTTGTTTGGCATCGTTTTTTGGGTATGTGGCTTTGTCGTCATATGATTATTTAGCTTTGCGCTATATTAAACGCAAGTTGGCGGCGTGGAAGTGGATCTTTGCCGGTGTTATCGGTTTTTCGGTTAGTAATAATGCCGGTCATGCCATTGTTTCCGGCGGAACTATCCGTTATCGCCTTTATACACGCTGGCGTTTTCATGGGGCAGAAATTGTCAAGATGGTGACTTTTTCAGGTTTTACATACTTGGTTGCCTGCTTCTTTTTGATTATCATGGGGTATATTTTGACACCTAATCACGCCTTTGGAGAAGGTTCGGTTTCGAAGATGACAACATTGTCTGTGACCGTGGTTTCCGTAATCGGGCTATTGGTGTATTTCGGAGCTTCGCTTTTTTATAAAAAGCCGTTTGTTATTAAAGGAATTGAATTTGACATGCCGAGCTTTAAAATGGCGTTGGCGCAGGTGTTTATCGGTGCGGCGGATATTTTGATGGCATCTTTAGTTTTGTATTTCTCGTTGATTCCGTTTGTGGATATCTCGTTTGATACATTTATGGGGGTGTTTATTATTGCTCAGGTTCTGGGTGTGTTCAGTCAGGTTCCGGGGGGATTGGGGGTTTTTGAAGGACTGTTTATGTACATTATCCCCGGAGAGCATAATCAGGCCACGTTGTTCGGTGCTTTGATTGCGTATCGCATTATTTATTATTTGTTGCCATTGGTTTTTTCCGCCATCATCTTGATTTCATACGAAAGTTATTTGAAATTTGTGAGGAAGCAACGATTGGAAAAGTTGAAGCTTTTTAAAGCCGAAAACGTGAAGGAGTAATGAAAAATCCCCGAATATTCGGGGATTTTTTTTGTTAATCGTTATTCAGAAAACCGTTGACCTGTTCCACAAAATAGTCGTTAAAACTAACCGGATCTGTGGTCATGTTTTGCAGTCCCTCGATTTTTTTGTAGCCAAAGTCTGCGCCGTCATTAACGCGGACCATGACAACTTCCAAAGGTTGACTCAGCTGGTAAGTTTCAATGAAGTTGTTTTCTCCATCGTTTTCATAGTTAATCAAAAACATATTGTAGGTGTCTATAAAGTTTTGATTATACGACTGTTCTATCATTTCAACAGCTTGAGCGCATTCATAACAAGGTTGATTGTTGAAAAAGACATAGATAATTGATTTGTCGTAGTTGGGATTGTTTTCTTCGAAGTACGGTTGCGATCCTTGGCTGGCCATATAGCCATCGGTGTTTTCAACTTGAGCAATGGCGGGAAAACTGATAAACAGAGCCATTAAGAATGTATAAATTTTGCGCATAAAAAAACTCCTGATTGGGCAATATCAGGAGTTTTTCTGATATATGCCGAGGTTAAAACGGGGAACAAGCTGTCTTAAGCCAATTTTTGACGTCTGCGGATACCAAAGGTGTCAGTTCTTGCAAGACGGTTTGGTGATAATGGTTCAGCCAGTCTTTCTCTTTATTATTCAATAGATATTTATTGATGAGGCGTTTATCAATAGGTACTAAGGTCAGGGGAACAAAATGACACATCGGACGTTCGAACTCCGGATTGTCGTCATTTTGGATAACTGTCAGGTTTTCGATGCGAATGCCATATTCTCCGGCTTTGTAATATCCGGGTTCAATGGAGGTTATCATTTGCGGTTCCAGTCCCGTGGAGTTGCTTCGCGGCGATAAGGAGTGCGGTCCTTCGTGGACATTCAGGAAGTGACCGACGCCGTGTCCTGTTCCGTGATTGTAGTCTTTGCCATATTGCCAAAGTTGGGCGCGAGCAAGAGCGTCAATTGCCGAACCGGCGGTTCCCTGCGGGAAGAGCGCCGAGGCTGCGGCAATATGTGCTTTTAGAACTTGAGTAAAACTGTCGATGATTTCCTGATTTTTGACAGTACCGATGGCAATGGTTCTGGTGATATCGGTGGTGCCGTCAAGGTATTGGGCTCCACTGTCCAAGAGTAAAATGTTTCCGTCTTCTAATTTAAGGTTGGTTTTGGCGGATGGTTGATAATGGACGATTGCGCCGTTTGAGGCGAAACCGGCGATGGTTTCAAAACTGTTGCCGTAAAAGTTTGGTTGCTGAGCGCGGAAGTCATGTAATTTGTCAACAACAGAAAGTTCATCTTGTCCTTGCCAGTTGTTTTCCAGCCAATGCAAAAAGTTGACAACGGCAACGGCATCGCGTTTGTGAGCATTTTTAAAACCATTCAGCTCGATCTGATTTTTGACCGCTTTCCAATTTTGTACCGGATTAGGCATATTAATCAGCCACAGGCGGTGGTCTTTCATAATATTTTGCAATTGTTTCGGAGTTTGATTGTAGCTCAGTCCGATGGTGCAACCGCGCAGTTGAGCCAGTTCGGTTTCGATTTTTTTGAAATCGGTGGTGAATAGACTGATTTCTCCTTGAGCATCAATCAGGGCAAAAGCTCTTAACAAAGGTGTGTCGGCCAGCGTTTCTGAACGCAGGTTGGTTAGCCATGATACACAGTCTGGTTCGCACATGAAGAATGCATCAAGCTTTTTTTCCTGCATAAATTTTGTGAGATAGGAGATTTTTTCGTCCATGGAAACACCGGCGTATTTGATGTCATGTTCAAAAATTTCCACTTCTTTGGCACTGAGACGGTTGCCCAGCAGTTGGTGTTTATCTTCAACAAAGGTGTGTTTTTTTAGGCTACGGCCCCAATAGTCGACCTCACTGATACTGTGACACCACGGATTATAAGCGATTTTGCAAGGGTCATCGAGATTGTTTTGCATCCAAGTTGCCAAACTGTCTTTGGAGCAGACAACGGTAATTTGTTCCGGATTAACCTCTTTGGCGGCTTGCAGTTCGTATCTGCCGTCGACAAACAAATAGGCTTTGTTTCGGAAAACAAGCAGAGTGCCTGCAGATCCGCTAAAACCGCAGAGTTCTTCGACTTTATTTTCTTCCGGCAAGATGTCTTGTCCCAAAAACATATTGCCACGGGTGACGATATAGGCGTCAACATTTTGAGTGATAAGGTTTTTTTGTAATTCTTGCAGAGTCATGATTTATACCTTTTGCATGAGGGCGGCGCGCCAGTTGTCCTGTTCGTACAGTTTGATGAGTTGCATGCCTTGTTTTTGATATTCCGAAATAATCCAATCGCTTTGATCTTCAACAAAGCCGGATAAAATGCAGTAGCCACCGCTTTTGAGATTGCGCTGAATGTCGGTTGCCATCGATAAAAGCGGACGGGCCAGAATATTGGCCAAGATTAAATCATAAGGTGCGTTTTGTTTGACAATATCGGCTTGACAACCATCACTGACATCGGTGGCAATGAGGTGACCAACGAGGTTGTCTTCGGCATTTTGGCGGGTTACCCAAACAGATTCTTGGTCGATGTCAACCGCGGTGATTTGACATTCTGTCTGCCAGAGTTTGGCGGCAGCAAGTGATAAAATTCCTGAACCGGTGCCAATGTCCAATATCTTATAGGCTTTAAAATTTTGATGGTAAAGCTCGCAAATGGCTTTCAGGCAACTGCGGGTGGTTTGATGATCAGAACCAAAAGCGGTTGCGGCGTAGATTTTCATGGGGATTTTCTTCGTTTGCGGAGCGCTCGTTTCATGCACGCCGTAAATCAAGAAGTCTTCAACCTCAAAAGGAGGAAAGCGGATGACATAGTCTTTTAGCCAATTGCTGCTTTCCAATCGTTCTATTTTGTATTTTGGTAGGAGGATACCGGCTGTTTTTGCCGCTTGTTGCATATCTTCTTCTGAGAAAGCATTGCCGATGTAGCCGATATATTCGTCATTGCCGTCATCATCAAAATTGCAAGCGTTAACCTCAAAATAGTCGTCTAAAAAATTTTCAAATTCCGGTGACGGAATTTCTACGGAAGAGAATGTCACCTGCCAGCAACTGCTCATATTCATCTTTGTTTTCCTGTTATGAACATTGGTTAAATCCATTATTTACAAACGGAGTTTATCGTATAATAATTAACAATAAATTTAATTTGTCGTGAAGAGAAAAATAAATGACTAAAAAGTTTACGCCGTTGCTGATGTTGTTGCTTGCCGGATGTGTCTATGCCGGTGAGATTGATGTCCTTAAATCCCGCAAGGGCTTTTTTACATTTTTGAACAGTTATTCCGTTGATCGTTTTAATGATCAGCAGGAATTTGTTAAGAGCGAACATCTGAATGATCGTAATTATAAACTTAATCAGTCAATGACGGCTTTTCGCGGTTATACAGTATTGAATAACAAGACGTATCGCCGTGATTGGTATCAGCAAAATTTTGTTGTTCCCAATCGAACGGGAACGCTGAGCAGTGGTGGTATTTCTCATACTTATAAAAAGGATGAAAAGCAACGTATCTTGGGACAAACAAAAATTGATGGTAAAGTTTGGCGTATTATTCCGGGAGAAGATGACGAGTTTGTTTATCTGATTGATGAGGATGGCAAATTTAGAAATCAAGCCGGAAAACTTGACGGTTCCCGTCTTGTTTTGCTAGATACGGAATATGAAGTGTTGCCCGATGATTTTCGGATGGTAGATGTAGCGTCGACTTCAAGTATGCAGTCTAAACCTGTTCTCGGATTTGATGTTAAATATGAGGGGATTAAAAACGATCGTTTGTGGTTTACCTATTTTGATTATAGTTCAGTTCAGGGCGGAAAAGGCACTTTTGAGGAAATCAGTTTTCCCAATAAGCCGGGGCTGATTGAAATCAACGGTTTTGGTATCCGTGTTTTGAAAGCCGATAATGAACGGTTGGATTATATGGTTATCCGCGAATAATAAAAAGGTTGTCTAGCTGGTGACTAATACAGATTGAATGTTTGTATAATTTTTATCTGACTTCTTAAAAAAATCTTGCGCCTTTTTTCTGCTTGATGTATAAAGCTTGCGAGTTTATGAATTTTAAGGAGTATATCAATGTCTGGACACTCCCAGTTTAAGAATATTATGTACCGTAAAGGTGCGCAGGATGCTAAGAAAGCAAAGGTGTTTGCCAAGTTGGCTCGCGATATAACCATTGCCGCCAAGAGCGGATTGCCCGAACCGGATAAAAATCCCCGTTTGCGTTTGGCTATTCAGGCGGCTCGTGCTGAAAGTATGCCGAAAGACAATATTGAACGTGCTATTGCCAAAGCCAGCCAGAGTGCCGGTGGTGATGATTATGTATCTGTTCGTTATGAGGGGTTTGGCCCCGGTAAGGTTGCCGTTATTGTTGAGGCTTTGACCGATAATAAAAACCGTACAGCCGGTAATGTTCGCACCATTTTTGGTAAACGCGGCGGTGTGATGGGCGAGAGCGGTTCTGTTACTTTTAACTTTGAGCGTATCGGTTATATTCAATATCCGTTGGCCACGGCAGATGCCGACAAGATGTTTGAGTCTGCGTTGGAAGCCGGTGCTAATGATGTGTTGTCCGAAGATGAAAATCATGAGATTGAAACTCTTCCGGATGATTTGAACGTGGTTACCGAAGCATTGGAAAAACAATTCGGCACACCGTCTGCTTCTCGTTTGGATTGGAAACCGATGGTTAAAACCGATATCAATGATGTGGAAACAGCTCAGAAGTTTTTGGATTTTGTTGATGCATTGGAAGATGATGACGATGTTCAACATGTTTATCATAATGCCGAGATTTCTGATGATGTTATGCAGAAATTAGCTTAAACTTAAAACAAGAAAGATCCCCTGCATTTTGATAATGCGGGGGATTTTTTTTAGAGTTCAATGCAAGGAAGTACCATATGTTTGTGGAAAGCCAAATTAGCGATTGGATTTTGGTTTGTATGGCGCTATGCTTAAAGCAATGTATTTTGAGAGGATGATTATGACCAGAATTTTGGGGCTTGATCCGAGTTTGTCGTCAACAGGATGGGCTGTGATTGAAGCAGAAAACAATCGTTTGCGCTATGTGGCTGACGGTTTTATTAAGACAGATACAAAAAAAGAACTTCCGGAGCGCTTGGCGGATATTTTGGGTGTGTTGCGGCAGGTTATTGAACTGTACAAGCCTGATCAGGCGGCAATTGAAAAGGTGTTTTTGAATTCAAACGCGGTGTCAACCATCAAACTCGGTATGGCGCGTGGTGTGGTGATTATGGCGCCGGCATTGTATCAGATTCCGGTAACGGAGTATGAGCCGAATAAGGTTAAAAAAGCGGTTGTCGGTGTCGGGCATGCCGATAAAAATCAGGTGGAAAAAATGGTGCAGATTTTGCTTCCGGGGTGTAAGCCGAAGAACAATGACTCTTCCGACGCTTTGGCAATTGCTATTTGTCATTTTAACTCGCGGGGAGGCGTGTTTCGGTGATTGAAGCAGTTAAGAATGATGTGAAAGCTTTGTTGCAAAATAATCATGATGGACATGGCTTTGATCATATCGATCGGGTTTATCAATTGGCTGTTCGACTGGCAGAAAAGGAAGGCGTCGATATCCGGCTTGCAGGGTTGGCGGCTTTGTTGCATGATGTTGATGATTATAAGTTGTTTGGAGATGATAGTGCAGACAATTTATTTAATGCGCGGCAGATATTGGCGCGACATCAGGTGCCTGAGGATGAAACGGAGCGGGTCTGTGATATTATTCAAAATATGGGATACAGCAAAGCTTTGAAAGGGATACGCCCACAAACGGTAGAGGGGTGTGTTGTTTCGGATGCTGATATGTTGGATGCCATAGGGGCTAATGGTTTGGTGCGGTGTTTGGCGTTTGCGTTGCAACGTTGTACGCAATGTGGGGCTCCGATTTTTGATGGAAAAGTGTTTCCGGAGTTGAATTTGACGGCGGAAGAATACAAGAAACCGAATCGTCTTTCGGATAATTTTATTAATCATTTTTTTGAGAAAATGTTGCGTTTGCGGGGACTGATGATGACAAGTTCCGGCAAGGAAGAAGCTGTTCGGCGGCATGAGTTTATGATTGTCTTTTTGCGGCAGTATTTTGAGGAAAACAATGCTGATGAGTGGCTTAAATATTTGGATGCTTATTTAAAACAGCTTTGATTTATTCTAGACAAAAGGATTCTTTGTGGTAATGTGAAAAAAATTCACATTATTAATTCAATTATTTTATATGGATAAAGATTTATTCAAATCTGCCATTCTGAAATGCAAGCAAGCGGCAGAAGATGCTTTGGGCACAGAGCATTGGACAGATGACGATGTTACCTACTCGTCGTTTGTCAAGGAGTGTTTCTCTAAGAAGCGAAATCCCAAAAAGATCTGGCAAACCTTGAAAAAGGTTAGCGAGGTGGTGACAGAGGAAGAGTTTTCTCAACTATTGCGCTGGCCATCGTTTTGTCGTGGCTGGAACTTTGTGCAACGCTTTTTGTTTGAGGATAAGTATGGGCTCAACAATGTTGTGCACGCTGCAATGGAAGAAAAACGCTATCGCCTGCCTACGGATCAGCCCTATGGTTGCGGGATGAGGGCGTTTGTTGAGGTTAGCCGGCTCTCGAAAAACTTTCGTTTGGTTGAGGTTCGGATTTGCCCTCTGATGAACGAGCCGGAGGGGTGTTTTCTTCTTGAGTTGACGAATCGTGTCTGTGTTGTCCTTTATCTGGACAGTTCCGCATCGGGGCATTGTTCTTCAACAGTCCGCTATGACGCTTTATCGCCATGGATGCTGAAGAGGCTGGAAGTGGCAACCAAGAGAGTGCGCGAGGCGGTTACGCTACGGTATTTTCCGGTTTACACTTGTCGGAGCATTGGTGAATGGTACAGAAACCAGCAGGCAGAGAGCGGCGTTATGACGGCGAAGCGTTTTTTGCGCCGGACGTGTGAGCTTGAGAATCTGTCTTCCCGCAGAACTTGGAACGCTTTTAAAAAAGCGTTTGGTATCGGAGATGTGCTTCAGTTGCTTGATTGCAATCACGAAGCCAGCGGCTCTATGCAGTGGAGAGGCTTGCGCTACAGATGGAGCAAGGGTGCGGATTTTCGCATCATTTGGCTTGAGATTCCGTACGACATCGAAATTCCGATGTTCAAGAGAAACGGTGCGCTCTGGATTCTGCAAACTGTTCCCGACGTGAATAACGTCTGACTGTTAAACATCCCTATCTTCGGAGCGGGATGTTTTTATTTTGTTCTTAAATGTAAAAAGCGCTTGAGAAATCAGGCGCTTTTGTTTAGGATGAAATCAAATTGGAAAAAGGGGATAGTAAATGATTGCCAAATTGCGCGGAATTGTTGATTCGACGGGCGAGGATTCCTGCATTATTGATGTGAACGGCGTGGGGTATCTGGTTTTTGCGTCGGCTAAAACTTTAGCACGATTGAAGGCGGGACAACCGGTATCTATATTAACGGAAACAATCGTGCGTGAAGACAGTATCACGTTGTTTGGGTTTGCCGATGCGTGGGAAAAAGAATGGTTTTTGACACTGACCAAGGTTCAGGGCGTGGGGGCTAAAGTTTGTCTGGCTATCTTGTCGGTTCTTAGTCCGTCACAGTTGTCACAGGCCGTTGCGGCACAGGATAAAAATTCTTTCAGCAGAGCAAACGGTGTGGGGCCCAAACTGGCCGCACGCATTGTTACTGAACTTAAGGATAAGATTGTAACAATCCCGCTTCGTGATGTGGCAAAGGATATTAATATGGATATAACACCGGACGAACAAACCGAGGACTATGAGGATAATCTAGTGGCCAGAGATGATGATCCGTCTAAAATGGAAGATGCGATTTCGGCATTGGTTAATCTGGGATATCAGCGTTTGGAGGCTTATAAGGCCGTCAATCAGGCATCTTTGAATAATCCGGATGCCGATATGGCCGAGTTGATAAGATTGGCTTTGAAAGAATTTGCTAAAAAGGACTAATGAATGATTGACGAAAGACTGGTCAGCCCCAAGCAAATGGCTGAAGACAATGAGATGTCGCAGAATAATCCTGTTTCTTTGCGGCCGACATCTTTGGATGATTTTGTCGGGCAACGTGCTGTCTGTGACAATCTGAAAGTATTTATTGAGGCGGCAAAACAACGTGGTGAAGCTTTAGATCACGTTTTGTTGTTTGGTCCTCCGGGGTTGGGCAAGACAACATTGGCTTCTATTGTGGCTAAAGAGTTGGGGGTCGGTTTTCGAGCAACTTCAGCGCCGATGATTTCAAAATCAGGTGATTTGGCGGCGATTTTGACTAATTTGGAACGTAATGATGTTTTGTTTATTGATGAAATTCACCGTCTGAATCCTGCGATTGAAGAAGTTTTGTACTCGGCGATGGAGGATTTTCAGCTCGATTTGATTATCGGAGAGGGGCCGTCAGCTCGTTCTGTCAGAATTGATTTACAACCGTTTACGTTAGTGGGAGCGACAACACGTTCGGGTATGTTGTCAACACCGTTACGTGAGCGTTTCGGGATTCCGTTGCGTCTTGATTTTTATTCGCCGGAGGAATTGGAAAAAATTGTCCTTCGCGGAGCACGGTTGCTTGATGTGCCGATGTCAGAAGCCGGAGCCTTGGAGATTGCTCGCCGTTCACGCGGGACACCTCGTGTGGCAGGACGTTTGTTGCGTCGCGTGCGTGACTTTGGTGCGGTTGACAGTGTGGCTGAAATTGATAATAAACTTGCAGATAAGGCACTGAAGAAACTTGATGTCGACAATTATGGGCTTGATGCTTTTGATCGTCGTTATTTGCATTGTATTGCGCAGAATTATGGTGGCGGACCGGTAGGGGCAGACACTTTGGCGGCGGCTTTATCAGAAGAGCGGGAAACAATTGAAGAAGTTATTGAACCTTTTTTGCTCAAGCTTGGTTTTTTGCAGAGGACACCGCGTGGTCGTGTGATTTCTGATTTGGGATGCCAATATCTGGGCATTGCTAAATTGCGCAAGGATAAAGATTATAAACAACTAGACTTATTGGATGGATAATAATGATTATTAAAAGTGTGGCTTCGGCCAAAGGTGAGTTCAGAGAAAATGAATTTTTGTTTCCGGCACGAGTATATTATGAAGACACAGATGCCGGCGGCATAGTTTATTATGCCAATTATCTGAAATATGCCGAACGGGCGCGGACGGAGTTTATTCGCGCACTAGGTGTGCGTCAGCAAGATGGTCTGGAGGCTGAGGATAAAGCCGGATTTGTGGTTCGGCATTGTGATATAGATTATCAAGCGCCGGCAGTCTTGGATGATGAATTGACCGTTTCTTGTCGGATTATCGATTTGAGTGGGGCATCAGCTATAATGCATCAGGAAATTACCAGAGATGATCAAGTTCTTGTTTCCATAGACATCAAACTTGTTTATATGAGTTTGGCGACAAAGCGTCCAGCCAGAATACCGAAGGATTTGGCGTTGAAATTAGGGCAATATATGTAAAAAGGGATATAATGGTCATCTGATACAGAAATATCAGGTCGAGTACGTCTATGTACGCTTCGGTACTTTCGCCTTTAAACTTAGGTATCAGGTGTTCGTTGCGGAATAGTTAGTATTCCCAGCTCAACAAGATATTACAAAGAGCTTGCAGACAAAAACAACCAGAGCATTGGTTGTTTTTTCTTAGCGCTTATTATATGCCTTTTTCTTCAGCCTTTTAGGGGAGGGTTGTCTGTCGGAGATGAGATTCTTTTCTTTACATTTGTTTTTTATTTGATATGCTTGGAAGAAATTCCCTAATTATTAATTTAAAAGTTTCTTATTATGCTGACAGCTCAGAAGTTAAGTGAAGTCAACAAACTTCGCAAGGAATTCTTTCTCAAAAGAGTGGGAGAGAAAGTTGCCGAACTCAGTTCGCAATCTTCATGGAGCGATATCATCGAGAAATCTAACTTGAGCATTTCCGTGTTTCAGGATTTTCTCTATGATATTCGTGGTGATTTATGCCAAAAAGATATGTGGCCATCAGAACAAGAAGTGCAATGCTTTTTGCGTTCCCTCTATGGTTATGAGCCGCTGATGAACAAACTGTTCGTTCAGGAAAGCGACTATTATCGAACCTGTTTGTATCATGGTTGTTATTCTTCATGTGCGTGCATATATATGGTGCCTCGCCCTACGTATGAGTATCTGATTTTTGACGTTTATATCGTCAGTCCTCAGGCCGCCAGAATCTACAGTGGAGATTGGCTTCTTCCTTTATCTTCTGCCGCGATTTGCGTATCATTCGTCGATAAGCTTCCATCAAAGATTGTCGCTAAATTCTGATTTATCTCCAAAAGCCGCAGATTATTTCTGCGGCTTTTGTGTTTTTTGTCTTAAAAACAATTATCTATTAATTGAATCTTTAATATTCTGTGTTACATTCCGGTTAAAATTGATAAACTGTCAAGTTTGAAAAGGTAAAAAATAATGGAAACAGAAACACTTAGCAATGTTGCAACAACAGCTGCCCAGATGTCTATGTGGGATTTGGTTTGGGCTTCTGATTTGGTGACTAAAGTTGTTATGATTGGGCTTATTGCCGCATCAGTTTGGTCTTGGGCGATTATTTTTGAAAAATTTGGTACTTTAAGCCAGTTAAAACAACGTTCGGCTAAATTTGAAGAAAAATTTTGGTCAGGTGGTTCGCTTGATCGTTTGTATGAATCTGTCGGCAAACATCCTAATAATCCGATGGCCGCAATGTTTGTTGCCGCTATGCGTGAATGGAAGCGTACCAATATTTTGAAGTCGAAAACCGATCGCGGTTTGCGCGGTGTTTCCTTGCAACAGCGTATTGAAAAGGCAATGACGGTTTCCATGGATAAAGATTTGGATGCTTTGGATACTCGTATGGGCTTTTTGGCATCGACAGGTTCTGTGGCTCCGTTAGTCGGTTTGTTTGGTACGGTTTGGGGAATCATTAACAGCTTTAACGCTATCGGCGCAACACAAAGCAATTCCTTATCGGCGATGGCTCCTGGTATTGCGGAAGCTTTGTTTACGACAGCTTTCGGGTTGATTGCCGCAATTCCGGCTGTGGTTGCTTATAATAAGATTTGTTCGGATATAGATCGTTTTGCCAAGAAATTGGAAAACTTTATGGCCGAGTTTTCCAGTATTTTGTCTCGTGAAATTGATGATACCGCAATTAAGGCCGATATGGCTGGAGAATAATAATGGTTTTTAGTGCTCAAAACAGTCGCCGTTCCAATCGATATCAGCGTAATGCCAATGTTAACATCACCAATTTGATGGATGTGATGATGGTATTGTTGGTGGTTTTTATGGTGGCCGCACCGTTAATGACTTCCGGTATTGCGCTTGATTTGCCAAAAGTCGGCGGTAAAGCTATGGAAGGCAAAGATACATCTATCAACATCAGTGTTGATAAAGAAGGATATTACTATATTGGGGAAAAAGAAATTCCGGCGGAAGAGATTGTTGCCAAACTAAATGCTTTGCGTGAAGCCAACAGCGAACTGACCGTGACAATTTCCGGTGATACCGGTGCTCAATATGGGCGGATTATTGGTTTGATGGCGATGTTAAAAGAGGCCGGTTTTGAAAAAGTCGGCTTGAAAACAGAGCCGAAAGCTCAGGCGAGAGGTAAGAAAAAATAACCGATGAACACACCTCTGAAAAAATCAATAGCTTTGCATGTCGTTGCATTTCTCATTTGTGTGGTTGATTTGCCGTTGTTTTGGTCTAATCGTCCGACAGAAGGGCAAGTGCCGATTATTATTGATTTGAAAGATGTTAAAATTTCGGAGATGACCAATCTTCCTCCTAAGGCGGAATTGGGCAAAGAGGATAAAGCCGCCAGCACGGTTAAACGTAAGATTGAAAAGCAATATACACAGGATGAAGCAAAGCCGGAACCTCAGCCGAAGACAGAAAAAACACAAGAGAAAAAAGTTGAAGTAAAAGATGAAGCTCCGGTGCCGCCAAAGAAAGATTTTTTGGTTGCTCCACAGCCTAAAAAACCGGTAAAAAAGGTTGAAAAGCCGGCGCCAAAATCCGCACCTAAGCCTGTTAAAAAGCCGGAAACCAAGAAGCCGGAACCGAAAAAAAATACCAAACAACCGGAATTGGCGAATCCGTTAAAGAGTTTGTTGGCTTCGGTTGATGATTTGGAAAAGAGTCTCGGTGAGACTAATGAAAAAGCTGTTATCAAAGAAGGTGCAAAAGTTAATAATATGGGTGTGGAAGGTGGAACAAGCGGTTCATATTTTAGTGAATTGTCTATTTCGGAGCTTGATGCCTTGGCCGGACGATTGAGAGGTTGTTGGAATCTTGATCCGGGAGCCAGAGGTATTGAAGATATGGTTGTTGAAATTCGCGCCTATCTGAATCAGAATGGTACAGTTGCTCGGGTCGATATTTTGGATACGGCTCGTTATAACAGCGATACCCACTTCCGCTCTGTTGCCGATAGTGCCCGTCGTGCGGTTCATATTTGCGGTCCGTATACGTTGTTGTCTGAAAAATATGCGGAAAAGTATGATATGTGGAAGAGTATTTTATTGCGCTTTAATCCGATGGATGCGTCAATTAAGTAGAGATAAACACAGAGGTCGTTATGGAACAGAATGCTATCAAAAAGTTGCCGTTGGCGCAAATGTTTGTTTCGACGAACCAAAGTGTTCGCGAATATATTAAGCCGGTTATTCTTTTTTCTGTTGTTAATTTTTTTATTTTACTGGCGGGCGTTTATTCTTGGAAAACCATTATCTTTTTGCCGTTGTTGGTTATCGGATATGTTTTTTGGTGTTATTTTTTCCGTTATTATTTTCGCAGATATCCTTATTTTGACGGGAGGATTATTTTTCAGTCGACGGTTTCTTCAACAAAGATTTTATTCTTTAGTATGATTCTGGTAACAATTATTGTCGTGTTGCCGATTGTGCCGTTATTTTTGGGGTTGCCGCAGGATATGACGGACAGATATCAACGCTTTTTGCAAAAGTATATGTTGGAATCCGATTGGCTGGATTTAGGACTTCATTTGGTTGTGACATTTTTGTCGCCTTACATTATTTATCGTCCGTTTTTGGCCTGGATATCATCTCTTTTGGGGCGGACCGGTAGTATTCATGAAGCGTGGAAAAAAACGGCCGGAAATTATTGGCAGTTTTTGATGCTGGCCTTAATTTTCAATTTTGGCTTTGTTATCGTTCAACAAATCACAGAATATTTTAATGCGCCGTTGGCGGTTTTGATGTTTATTGTGTCTCCGCTGATTGTTTATTGCAATATGGTGTTAGCGCGTATTTATCAATTTTTCTTTTTATAGATTTGCCATTTCTAAAAATTCAGCCTCGCTCAAAATAGTGATACCGAGTTCTTGCGCTTTTTTGGCTTTAGAACCGGCATCGGCTCCGACAATAACGAAATCTGTCAGTTTGGAAACAGAGCCGGCAACTTTAGCGCCAAGGTTTTGGGCTTTGGCTTTGGCTTCCGAGCGGGTCATTTGTTCTAATGTTCCGGTGAAAACGATTGTTTTTCCGGTCAAAGGCGAAGCATAATTGGTGGTGTCGACGTATTCTTCAATACTGATTTGTTGCAGTAGATCGTTAATGATTTTCAAGTTATGTTCTTCTTGAAAAAATTCTACGATGTCAGTTGCCATAGATGCGCCGATACCATCAATGGAAACAAGTTTTCCTGTTTCTTTTTGTATCATATCATTTTGCAGAGCCGTAAAGTTGCCATAATTTTTGGCGAGAAGCAATGCTGTGGCGCTACCGATTTGGCGGATGCCCAACGCATAAATGAAACGGGGGAGAGAAATGGTGCGCTTTTCGTTGATGGCTTTGAACAGGTTTTCGACGGATTTTTTGCCCCAGCCTTCTTTACGTTCCAGATGCAATCCTTGACCGGCGGAGAATAAATCTTCACCGCCGTGGTTACGTTCTTCCAGTGTGAAAATTTCGGCAGGGTTTTTTATGATGTTTTCTTTGTAGAAATCTTCAACGATTTTTTCTCCGAGACCGGCGATATCAAAAGCATCTTTGGAAACAAAATGGATGATTCTTTCAATGGCTTGGGCCGGACAGGTCAGACCCCCGGTACAGCGCCGTACGGCTTCATCTTCCTCTCTGATGGCATGAGCGCCGCAAATAGGACAGGTTTGCGGGAAGATAAATTCTTGAGAATCGGCGAGGCGTTTTTCGGTTATGACTTGCACAACTTGAGGAATCACATCTCCGGCGCGTTGGATGACGACGGTGTCGCCGATACGGATATTCTTGCGCTTGATTTCATCTTCATTATGCAAGGTGGCATGAGATACAATGACGCCGCCGACATTGACCGGTTCCAAGTCTGCTACAGGTGTCAAGGCTCCGGTGCGTCCAACCTGAATGCGAATATTTTTAATTGTGGTCAGAGCTTGTTCTGCCGGAAATTTGTGAGCAATAGCCCAACGAGGTGTGCGGGTCAAAAAGCCCAGCCGTTCTTGTAAGGCAATATCGTTTACTTTGTAGACAATGCCGTCGATGTCGTAGGGGAGGGATGCCCGTTTTTCCATCAGATTTTTGAAGTTGTTTTCGATTTCTTGTAAGGAGTGGCATAATGTATTAAGCGGGTTGGTCGGGAAACCCCATTTTTTCAGGTATTCAAAAAATTCTTGTTGTGTGTGCCATGGGCGCTGAGAAACTTCTCCCCATGTATAGGCAAATAAGCTAAGGTTGCGTTCGGCGGTGATTTTCGAATCGAGCTGACGTAACGAGCCAGCGGCCGCATTGCGAGGGTTGGCAAAAGTTTTTTTTCCTTCTGCCTCATATTTTTTGTTTAGGGCGAAAAAGTCTGCTTTGGACATATATACTTCGCCTCTGATTTCCAAAATATCCGGTACATTGCCTTGAATCACCAATGGGAGTTGGCGAATGGTTTTTAGGTTGGCGGTAATGTCTTCGCCGGTTGTGCCGTCTCCGCGTGTGGCGCCTTGAACAAAGCGGCCGTGTTCATAGCGAGCGGAAAAAGACAAACCGTCGATTTTGGGTTCTGCCATAAAATCAATGTTTTCGGCAGTGTTTAAAAAACGTTTGACCGTCATAACAAAGTCATCAACTTCGTCAATGCTAAAAACATCTCCGAGGGACAACATCGGAAAACGATGCGCTACTTTTCCGAATTCGCTTTTGATGGTTGCGCCGATACGGTGTGATGGGCTGTCTGAGCGGATGAGTTCCGGAAAACGAGCTTCAATTTGTTGGTTGCGTGTTTTGAGGGAATCGTATTGCGAATCGGTTAAGTACGGATCGTCGTCTTGGTAATAGGCAATGTCTGATTTTGCCATTTCTTCGGCAATGTGTTTTAGTTCTGTAGCGGCTTCTTCTTTGCTTAATTCTTCAACGCGTTTCATTTTTCCCTCGATTGATATATTATGGAAAATATAACGGTTTTGGTCGGCGTTTTCTAGAGATATTACCGGTTTGTTCAGATAAAAATAAAGCGGAAATTTGGTTTCCGCTTTATGATTGATTTATGCTTCTTTATTTTCTTCCGGTAGCTTCATTATAAATAAGCTGAGGCAGAAAAGGGTGGCGATAAATATGGTAAAGCCTCCAAAAGAAAGACCAACAAGGTTGAGCAGGTAGGACAAGAGTTTTAGAGGCAGGACTGTAACGACGCTTATCCGCATCCGCATATCAAAGTCGGTTTTTCTTTTTAAGAATTTGGCAATGATACTTGCGCACCAAGAATAGAATACGCAAAACAGAAAATATGTAAGAAAAAGAATCGCAACCATAAGAATAAAGACGACGATGGTTGTATAATTTAATGCTTTTTCAAAAAACGGGCGATAATCTGCCGCCGGAATCTCAAAAGACGATTCCAAGTAGTTGGTTTTGGCTTGATTGGGAGAAATTGTATAGATTGCTTTGCGCGTGATGTAGATGCCTTGTGACAGTTTTCTGGTGTCAAGAGAATCGACGGTCGTATTCAGGTATATACGAAGTTTTTCATTGCTTTTGGCGTTGTCAAACAAGTCTAATGTTGCAATTTTAAATGTGTTTTCTGGAGTAACGATTGTGCCGTTTTCAACCTTAATAGGCAAAAGTTGGTCTGCGGTGTTTTGCAGGCGTTCCGGCAAGTTGTTTTGAAAAGTGCGAAATGTAAAAGTGAGGAGTAAAGCAGCAACAGCACTAAAAATAAGTATATATTTGGCACCGATACCGTTTGCATTTTTGATGTAATCTAAAATCTTAGTCATTGTGCGAATCCTTGTGTGTATATGTAGAAAAGAAACCCTGCTTGGCGGCAGGGTTTGATGGTTTATTTTTCAGGGCTGACAATCATCATCATTTGTTTGCCTTCCAATTTGGGGGCCGAATCGATTTTGCAAAGGCCTTCCAAATCTTCGACAAGGCGGTCGAGAATCGTTTTTCCCATGTCATTGGCACTGAGTTCTCTTCCTTTATAACGCATGGTGAATTTTACTTTGTTGCCGTCAGATAAAAATTTCTTGGCTTGTTTGACTTTAACTTCATAGTCATGAGTATCAATCATCGGACGAAGCTTTAATTCTTTGATCTCGACGACTTTCTGATTCTTTTTAGCTTCAGCTTTGCGCTTTTGTGCTTCGTATTTATATTTGCCGTAATCTAAAACCTTACATACAGGGGGAGTAGCTTGCGGTGAGATTTCAATTAAGTCCAAACCGGCATTGTCTGCAATTTGCAGAGCTTCCCTGATTGAAACAACACCACGGTTTTCACCGTTTTCGTCAATAAGACGTACTTCTTTTACTCTGATTTCTTCGTTAATGCGCGGTCCGTCATCTTCTCGTACTGGCGCATTGATATTTTCTCTAGCTATTTTAGCCTCCCTTAATATGTTATTTAAACTGTGTTACATAATACAAAAGTCTTATAATATTTCAAGGTAAAAAGAATCTTAATCTACATTATCGCGGCGGAATCGTTTGGGCGAGATGAATGATAGATATGCTGTTTATGGTATATATGCACATGTTATATAGCTTAAAATGCAGGCCAAAAAACATTGACATATAAAAAATGTAATTTAATATCAAGGAAGTTCAAGAGGTTAAAACACTTTCCACAAAAATCTAATTTTTTTTTGAAAAAAGATGTTGACATCTGGCTAATAACATCCTATAACCCAGAACACCGACGGCGAGCACGT
>CAMRWU010000009.1 GCA_947054505.1 uncultured Pseudomonadota bacterium
CTCGTCAGGCTCATAACCTGAAGGTCGTAGGTTCAAATCCTGCCCCCGCAACCAATAACAAATAACCAGCCTAAGGGCTGGTTTTTTGTTATTGTATTGCGCGGCTAGAGTTGAACCTACGAGAAAGTAGGTTCACTACCAGGCGCAGGCAGACGTTAGTATGCCGCTGAGGCTTCGCCGAAGCGCCGCAGAGGTAACATAAAATACTGCTATAATAAAACACCAGACCCTTAAAAGAATCTGGTGTTTCATCAGTTAAGTGGTAGAACAAAGCGGACGTGCCAATAGCGGGGAGGATTCGCCTGTGAAGTACTGGATAGGAATGGCATTCCTCCAATTCCATCTCCTTTAAGCTCTCGCAGAGCCTCATTTACTCGCTTAAGTCCGATAGCGTGGAGGCAGAGAAAGTTGGCATCAGAAGGAACAATCCACTTCTTTCCGGCTACCTCAGGAAGTCTCTCTACTTTTTCTCGGGCTTGTCGAATGTCAAGATTTTGTCCGTAATTATGCAATGCCAGAACAAAATGAAGAGACTGTGCTCGAATGACAATTCCTAAAATATCCCCATTATAAAGGGCATATTCCAAGCCGCATTTGGTGTAAGCATAATCGATTTTGTCTTCCGTTACCGGAGGCGCGATGTCCTTCGGAAATCCAGCTAAAAAACTGTCGCTGGCAATAAAGTCGACAAGCATATTCCAAGCTTCGCTTTGAGCGGGGAATATGGTGTCTAAGCTCACACTTCCATTCTCAATAGCCTCTTGTATTTCGGAGGCTGTGAGGGGTGTCGTAGAGGATGGGTTAAGAAGAGCTTTGGTGACATCTTCTAACGAAACCTCTAATGTCAGCATCAGATTGATGATTGCTTTAACATTTGTTTCCATTGTTGTTAATTGTTTAGATAATAATATTTGTTATCTTTTTAACGTCTCCTATCGGCTTGTTTAGCTGATTTCAGGAGTTGTAATCCTGTCTGAATATTTGAGGCTCTGACGATTAATAAATCGGGATATTGTTCTTTGAGCCGTTGTCTTTTTTCTGCCGGAGCATCTTCTGGCAATTCGATTGTTATGGGTAATTTTTCAACTTGTTGCGGTAACGTCAATTCTGTATCGTTGCCTATCTTTATCTTCTTTAATATCTCAATTTGTTGCGGATGTAAATATAATTGTCCCTCATCATTAAAGACTTCATCCTCATAGTTGATTTCTTTTAATTTCGCTTCTCCTTTTGTGTGGCTGAAATCTATTTCTGTCAGTTGCGGGCAGAGTTGGAAAAGATGGAAACCGGAAAAACGCTCCGGCATCACGATACGTTCAAGTTCAGAAAAATGAATACAAGACGATGTCTTTAAATTAACTCGTTTACAGTCAGAAAAATCAAGAGTTTTAAGGTTCTTGAGATGTTCATTGGGTGATAAAAGAGTTAATTGGAGTGTTTCAATTGAATAAGGAAACGCGGAAACAACAGGTAGGAAGTTTGCCTGTAAAGTTTTTATGTGCGGATAAGCTTCCAAATTCCAGCTCTGAGGAATAGGGGCCTCATCTGCTTTACGAATATCAAGAAAGCTCACCCCTTGCGGAGGAATAATTTGAGAGAATTGTTGCGTCTCACAGTGAAGTGTTGAGAGTTTGTTGTTTGCTGACAAATCAATAATCTGATTTTGAGCAATGCAACAAAACTGAAAATTAATTTCACGTAAGTTTTTATATTCAGAGAAAGCAAACGGAATATTCTCACCAAATTTTATTCCGGGGAGATGTATTTTTTCAATATTAAGCAGCAGTTGAATATTCTTGATTTTTGGCAAGTTTGCGAACTGCATTCCATAATATCTTATAAAGTCTTTGGAGAAAGGGCGGTGTCCTGCTGTTTGTATAGTGCCAAATCCTTTAACAGGTGGATGGGAGATATCTATTCTTTCCAAAGCCTGAAAAGCGCAATGATTGCCGGAAAAATATTTGACATTACCAGGAAGGATTATTTCTTTTAGCTTGGGGAAGGAGCTGTTCATCAAGTCCAAAGTTATTAAATTTCGAAAAGATGATAAATCAAGTTTTTCGATACGGTCAAATACGCCTTCGCATAGATTTAATTCTTGTAATGTGGAGGGGAAAAGCTCTTCTGTAAGGCAAGGGAATTTTCCTCTTAAAGAAAGAGATTGAAGCTTCTTGTTTCTGTTCAAGTTTGAGAAAACAGAAAAGTCTCCGGTCAAAGAAAGATGTTGTAAATTATCGTGATTGATGAGGGTCGATAAATTCGGAAGATTTCCTTTAATTTTAATTTCGGTTACATCACGTGAAAGAATAATTTCTTGAATGTTATTTTCCTTCAGGATATCCAGTTCCAGCTTTTGGCAAGAGATGGCTGATAAATCCAGTGTGGAAGCCTGAGTGCTTAAATGCAATATCAAAGAGTTTACTTTAGGCAAATTGGCAATCTGCTCAATTGTTTTTGAATAAAGCGATCCGTCTATTTCCAGAGTTTTAAATCTGATATTTATATTGTTTATTGATGACAGTCGACTTGATTTTATGCGGATTTTATCAAAATATATATTTTCCAAAGAGGGACCAATATCTAAAATATCATGATGTTTACCACTCATATCGGTAATAATACCAATATTATTTTTCTCAGAATTGGGAATCTGCTCGGAGTTTATAATTTTTGAAAAGTCATCAACCTGCATTAATGACATCAGAAAACGCCGAGTATCTTGAACATAGTTCCAATCAACAATACTGTCTCGATAACCTTTAATTTGTTTTATTTTGCCATCAGCAAATTCAATGGTTGCGTGCGGTACAAATTCTGTCGCATCATCGCCATAATCGCGAATAGAATAAATTTGTGTTGCACCATTTTCAACATTGGAAGCATAAGTTGCCACGCAATGATGCATTTGACTTCCTTCGTAGTCCAAAGCTTCCTTTGTAAGGAGGCGAACCGCTTGAACTTGATGTTCCGGATAGATTTCAATAACCTCCAACCCCTGATGACTGTTGAGAATACTTTCTAGATTTTTTTTATTTTTATCATTGATTTTTTCAAAATAGGCGTCTGCGGCTTCCAGCAATGCATCAAAATCGCCGGCTTTTTGATGTAATCCGATAAAATAGCGACTGCCGTTGACACGGGTAGGATATCTTTCAATATAAGAGGCAACATAGTCTTTGATATGTTGTGCTTGTTGGTATAATACGGAATTAAGAAAGTTGTCGATATTGAGGGATACTGTTCCGTCTTTATTCAAAATCGCCGCAGCCGGAGATGATTGCACAAAAGCCGGAAGTAAATATTTTTTCATCAAACTTTGTGTGCAGGCAAAGGTTTGGGCATCCGTAGACAGTTCTGAAAATGGCGTGAGATTCTTTTGTTCTTTATAGGTTTTCAAAAGAGCCTTTTTGGCGGCAAGAAGCTGGTTGAGAAGAAGACCGCTTTTCTTTTTATCATCATCTTCTTGTGCTTGACGAATTTGCTCTTTGTATTTTTCTATATCTGTTTTTAGTTGTTTAAGCTGGGCGGAGATAAGAGCTATTTTTTCTTTGCGCCGTTGCTTGGAAACGATCATTTCATTATTATAGGTATCAATATCGCAAATGGATGTTTGCGAAAACAAAGTGTTTATCGCATCTAAAAAAGCGGGATAATTTATTATTTCTCGTTTCATATTTTTCCTTTGCGCGTCAGAAATATAACAGATTTCAAAAACAAATCAACAAAAAATGACAAAAATATATTTTTCGGAAAAAGCTTGCCTTTAGATTTTTTATGGTATAACGTGTTTTCAAATGCTTTTATAATTTTTAAATTTTTGTGTTATGAAAAAAACAAAAAGTTTTTTCAAGTTTGACATCACGCAAACAACAAGCGTGTTGCTCTACAAAATCGAACAAGGAGACGGCCGCCGCTGGATTCTGGGTTCTGGAGAAAGCGACAATGTTCTCTTCCTCCATGAGATTAAGCGCCCTAAAGAAAACTTCGTCCACATCGAAATCGGAACCGGTTTTCTGAAGTTTACGACAGTTCATGGTTTTACCTATGTCGTGGAGGACAAAGAAGGTGATGGAGCCGAAGTAAGGTTTCATGGACCGGTTAACGCCCTGCTGACCCAAAGCTTATTACCGCGAATGACCTACGTTCCTGAAACGCTGGTCGGGATGAGCGGCGATATGGAAGACTTCGTTCCCATCGGCGAGTTCATGGAGCTTCGTGAAAAACGCCACAACGGTGAGGTCAACCCGCAAGACAAATTCGGTTGGCGCGTCAACATGAAGTTCAATAACGAGCTGGTTCCGTGGTTGCCGCCATTTAACGGAGCGATGCGCGAAAAACCGAAAAAGAAAGTTGGAAAGTTCTCGCGCAAGTAAAGTTCTCTTTTTGTTTAAAAGCCCGCATTACCGCGGGCTTTTTTTTATAGTTTTGCATTTTTGTGTAATGCCAGAAAATCGAGCATGGCTTGCAGTTTGTTATATTCATTTACTGAGATTTTATCAGCAAATCTTTCGGCTTGACCTAAGGCAAAGATGCGTGGTTGTTGCAACATAATTTCCCGTCCCTGCAAATGGGTTTGTTCTGTTTCGGAAAATTCTTTTTTCAGAGCGAGAGCATCGGCAATCGGTTCGGCAAGAGCCGCATTTCTTTGCGAATAAACCGACATAAACCGACGGATGATAATAACACTCAGAAAGATAAACAAAACGCCTGCCGGATGAATAAACGCCGACATGATTAAGAATGCCGGAACAATGAGCAAGACCGCGCCCAATTTCGTAAAGATAGCCAGCCATTTGAGGGTTGTTTTTTTACAAAACAAAGATGTGGCAAGGAACAAAACAATCGTCATGACAGACAGAAAAGCAAATGTTCTGAAAACATTTGTTTGCAGAGCGGCAATATAGGCTTCTGCAATCAAAAGCATCCCTAGACTGAAGAACAAATAGCCGCTGTTCATTTTGAGCATGTAGAGAGCCAAACTGCGTCTTAAATCTTTTTTGATAAAAGAAGCCGCTCGCTTGATTTTCAAAAAGTTAGCTTTTCCGGCATTAAAAATTGTGTCATCTTTTACAAAAAGCTGTTTCAAAGCGAGGCGTTCGTGTTTTTCAAGAGCATTCAGCCGATCGGTTTTTTTGATTAATAAGACGCGCCCGTCAGCATTTTGAATATCGATAATATTTTTTCTGTACAGTTCCAACAAAAAACTACCGAACGACGTCAGGTCAAAACAGTTGAAAGCCAGATAGCGCAACAAGGGAGCATTTTTCTTGAGCTTGATATTTAACTGTCCTTTATTTTTGCGAATATATTTCCAAGATATTTTGAACGACACGGCAATAACCAGCAAAGCCAAAAGGCTGATAAGAACATCTCCGTGCCGATCAAAGAAGAGCAAAAACTTGTCCGAAAAATCGGGTTGAATGAGTTTGTCTGCCGGCAAAGATAAGACGATGTGCAGGCCGTTCCCCGGAAAAACAGGCAAAAGAGAAATAATGCCGATGCGGTTTGCTCCGATTTTATAAATCTGCGTTAAGTCTTTGCGGAAATAACTGGGGCGTCCGCTGAAAATTTCCAGTCCGATATTTGAAATTGCCGGGGGAAGAGTAATCGTTGCCGCCACGCGAGAAATAACCAGATTCCATGAAGAACCGGTCACATCCCAATACAAGTTTTTGATATCTTCAGACGAAGTAAGGATATGGTGAGCCAGATAATGAAAAGTATAAGTGTAAACGCCGCTTTCCAAAATCTGCCCAGCTTTGGGAACCATATAAAAAGCATTCTCACCTTCGGTTATTTTGTACGGAAACTCTTGTCCGTTTATTTGCACATCAATAATGCTGTAATCTATCTTGGTTCGGGAATTATCCATGGCAAAGGCATATTTGGGCAACGGCTTGGTCAATCCGCCTTTAAGTTTATTGCCGTCGGCGACCACAACAACTGTTTCTTCGATTTTTAAGGTGCCGTCCGGCAAAACTTCCAAATCGCTCCTCAGGTAGGGAATATGCTCCAATGCCGGAGCCGTAACTTTAATATCGTTTACTGGCAAAGTGACGTTAATCATCGGAATGTTGGGGGAGTTTAATTCCTGCATCATTGTTGACGGAAGGTCGGATGGATTGGCATTTTCTTGCTGAATTTGAATATCATTCCGTTGATTTTGAGCCTGTTCCTTATTGCGGATACGTTGCATCGCCTGATCATAAATTTTTTCAAATTCGCTTTTTTTCTGCTGTTTCATCAAGGCATTTGTTCGTTCGCTGGGAACGGCATGAAAGGCGTTGGTATTGATCTTGTCGGCATCTTCAATAACGGTTTGGGTGATGCGATTCTGCAAAAAATCTTCAAATTCATCAATCGTCACATTATGGAGTTGCGGCGTGTGGTTTTGTTTCATGTTTTGAGCTTGCGGAACCGCATTAACGTCAAAAACCTGTTTGATTTTTGCTTGAGTGAGTGAGGGAATGAGACAACTGAAACATATTGCAAGAAAAAGTTTCTTCATAAAAAAACATCCGCTGTTAACAATTAAAACATAATTGGTATTATAACTTAAAGATATTAAAAAGTTATAAAGGAGACTGAGAGATGCAAAACAATATAGCCGCTATCGTTTTAGGCGCGGGAAAAGGAACTCGTATGAAGTCCGATTTGCCCAAGGTTATGATGCCTGTTGATGGCAAACCGATGATCCGCCATATCCTGAATATGTTGCAGGAAGCCGGCGTGGAAAAAGTTGTGACCGTGATTGCGCCGGATGGTGATTTGGTAAAAAAAGAAGTGGCACCGTCTCCGACATGTGTTCAAGAAAAACAATTGGGAACAGGGCATGCCGTTTTGTCGGCCCGTTCGGAGTTGATTGGTTTTAAAGGCGATGTCTTGGTTATTTTTGGTGATCAGCCGTTGTATACTCCGGAAACCGTTCGCCGTCTGGTTCAAAAACGTCGCGAAGGATATGCTGTTGTTTGCTTGGGCTTTCGTCCTGCAGATGCGGCTCGCTACGGTCGCTTGGTGATGGATGGCAACAATCTGAAACGTATTGTTGAATATAAAGATGCTTCCGAAGAAGAGCTGGCAATTAATTTTTGCAATTCCGGTATGATGTGTTTTGATGGCGAAACAATGTTTGATATTTTGGATACCATTAGTAATGAAAATGCCGCCGGAGAGTATTATTTAACAGATGCGGTGGAAGTGGCTTTGCAAAAGGGGCTGAAATGTAGTGCGGTAGAGTGTCCCGTGGAAGAAGCTTCTGCGGCCAACACGCGTGAAGAACTGGCTTTGTTGGAAGAGTTGCTGAAAAAAAGAAAAGCGGAAAAAGGAAAATAATGCAGTTTATTAAAAAATATTGGTTCGGACTGATAACCGGCACAATGATTTTTATCTTTCTCGGGATGTTTATTCTCGTGTTGTTGTCTCCTCGTCAGGATGTGCAAAAACGAGGCTTTATTCCCTGTACTGACGCAATGGCGGCACAATTATCCGGCTGTCGTGATAATGGGGGTATCGGCTGTATGTTGGGAGGGATTGTCCAAAATAGCTGGTGCGAGATGAAAGTCATTGGCAAAGGTATAAAGTTATGGATTTCTGGGCAACAAACAGCGCCGTGGAGCAATTATATCTTTATTCCGGAGGTTGTTTCCGCAGATGAGGATTTTGACGAGGAAGCTCGGCAGGAACATCTCAGAAATAATCCGCCTTTTAGCGAAGAAATGCAAGAATTGAAAATATTAAATGAGGAATTGGAAAATGAACAACAAGAAATCTCCGCAGACGAACAACCTCAATAATCTTCCGGCTTGGGATTTGAGCGATTTATATAATGGCAGTGACGATCCTCAGGTTCAAAAAGATTTGGATAAATATAAACGTCTGAATAAAAAACTGGCGTCAGCTTACAAAGGTAAAATTAAGGATATTTCACCCTCAGAGTTTTACAAGGCTTTGAATGTGGTTGAAGAAACATCCGTTTTGGGAAATAAGCTCGGTGTTTTTGCCTATCTGAATATGGTCACAAGGATGAAAGATACCAAGGCTGTCGCTTTTTATCAGCAGGTTGAAGAAAAAATGACGGACTATTCCAAGCCAGCCATCTTCTTCACTTTGGAGATCAATCAGTTGTCGGCCGAAAAATTCAAAGAATTGCTCTCCGACAAACAAGTTGCAAAATATAAACCTTTCTTGGAAAGAGTTCGCCGTTTTAAGGATTATGAGCTGTCAGAATCTGTTGAAGAAATCTTTCATGACAAATCGGTCACTTCAGGTGGTGCATGGGTTCGTTTGTATGACGAACATTCTGCGGCATTAACTTATACGGTCGACGGCAAAGAATACAATGATGCCGAAATTTCCAAATTATTGCAGGATAAAGATCCGACTGTTCGTGAAAAAGCTGGAAAAGAACTTAATCGTGTCAGCAAAGAAAACGCCAAGCTGTTTACGTTTATTTATAATATGATTATCAAAGATAAAGCCATCAGCGACAATCATCGTGGCTATAAAGCACCGGTTTCAGCCCGCAATCAGGATAATCAGGTTGATGAAAAAGCGCTTAATGCGTTGACCGATGCGGTTCGTGGTCAGTATAAAAATATTGCAGAACGTTTTTATAAGTTAAAAGCCAAGTGGTTGGGCGTAAAAAAAATCCAATATTGGGATCGAAATGCTCCGTTACCGTTTTGCGAGGACAAGTTATACAGCTGGGATGAAAGCGTGCAAATTGTTTTGGAGGCTTATCAGCGTTTCTCTCCCAAACTAAAAAAATTGGCAGAACCGTTTTTCAATCCGGAGCACTCGTGGGTTGATGTTCCTCCTCGCGATGGCAAGAGAAGCGGAGCCTTTGCAATGCCGATGCCGAAAAATTTTCATCCGTATTTGATGCTGAATTTTATTGGTAAGCAAAATGATGTCTTGACCTTGGCGCACGAACTCGGGCACGGTTGCCATATGCGTCTGAGTATTGAACAAGGTGAGCTAAACGATGACACTCCGTTGACTTTGGCAGAGGTTGCCTCAGTCTTTGGTGAGATGATAACCTTCCAATCGTTATTGGCAAATTTGGATGATGATAAGGCTAAATTGTGCCTTATTGCTTCTAAGGTTAATGATATGATTAACACCGCCATTCGTCAAATCGCGTTCCATTTCTTTGAAACCAGATGCCACGAAGAACGCAAAAACGGTGAGTTGTCCGCCGAGCGTTTTGAAGAAATTTGGGTGGAAGAAATGCGTGAGAGTTTAGGAAAATATGTAACGGTTGACGATGACAGTCGTTCTATTTGGCCGATTGTCAGCCATTTCTTCCATAGTCCGTTCTATGTTTATGCTTACTCCTTTGCTGATTGCTTGGTCAATTCTTTGTATCAGGTCTATCAAGAAGGCAATGTTAAAGACTTTGAAGACAAATATTTGCATATGCTGTCCAGAACGGGCGTTGAGCGCTATGATCGTTTGTTAAAACCGTTTGGTTTGGATGCTAAAAATCCGGAGTTCTGGAATAAGGGATTAAGTCTTATTTCTCATTATATCGATGAGCTGGAACGCTTGGATAAAAAATTGAAGCTGTAAGTAAAATTCCCCGTGTAAAAGCGGGGAATTTTTTATTTTAAGTTTCTTGTTGTTGCTTCTTTGGCTGCTTCCATATAACCGGCGGATTGTTCTAGTGTTCCGATATAAGCCAGAGAATAGCGTGTTACTTTAAAGCCAAACGGATTATTTTGCCAATAATCAGTGTTATCATCGGCAATGTTTTCGTATTTGATGCGCAGATATGCTCTCCAGATTAAAACATATGGTTCTTCTTGTTGGGGAACGGTAATGAGCGTGCGGAATTGTGTTTCCCACAATGACTTTGTTAACGGGCGTATCCAATCAATTTCGACTTTGCGTTTCATCCCTTTGATAATAAAGTCGTTAATCTGAGTAAAGGTTGCTTTTTTCTGGAAATCACCAAAAACCGTGAACGATGACAGCCAATATAATTTGGATCTCTCGCTCCATATATAATAGAGTTCAGCCGGTGATTCCGGAATTTCATGACGCAGTTTCAAAAATTGTTCAATATGTTGTTCGGTGATAAGGTCTTGCATGTCAGCCGACTGCTCAATCGGCGGAATTCTTTCCAGATTGTAGGTGTCAAAATTTGTACGATAAAGGCGGGGCGTGGCACCTCTTTGCGGAAGCAATAAAAAAACGGTGGTTGCCAGTGCCATGTTTAAACAGATGCTGATCGCCGAGAGAATGACCAAAATTCTGGACGTCCACAGATAGCGGCGTTCCGGCATGGCGGGAATATCGACAGCCTCGGGAAACAGCCCCAGCTTGTCAGGGCTTTTCTTTTCCCGATAACGAAAGAGTGTGTCGAATATTCCGGACATCCCGTATCCTTTGCCTAATAAGCATAGTTCTGATTGCGGACATCACGGGCGGTGTTCAGATAACTTTCCGGTTCATCCGGTGTGCCGACATAAGAAAGAGAGTAGTTCAAAACCATAAAACCGAAAGGATTCATCTCACGCTGTCTTTTGTTGGCAAAGTTGATGGTTGTAAAAGCAATTCTCAGATATGCGCGCCAGATGTTGATAATCGGCATACTCTCTCCCGGATAATAATCCATTGTGATAAATTGTGCATGCCAAAGCCCTCTGGTCATTGGACGTACCCATTCAATATCCACCAGTCGAACCATTCCGCTCATGCGAAACTGTGTAATGTTGTTTTGCACGTCGTTAGTCGCAAAGTTTGAAAAGACGGAACGTCCGGACAGCCAGTATAATTTAGCTCCTGGAGACCATCTGGCCATCAGTTCATCATAATCATTACTGATAACATGGCGCAGGTTGATGTATTCTTTAATATATTCCTCGGCAATCAAATCCATAACCGAGATTCCTCTTTCCGCAACATCCGCCAGCTCAAGTTGGCTGAAGTAGTTATTTGTTCTCAACAGAAGGGGATAGGCTTGGCGTTGCGGCAACAGAACATAAATCGCACTCGCCAGCATCATGCTTAAACTGATACTGATACAGGAAAAAATAACTAAAAAGCGCGATGTCCACAAATAACGGCGCTCCGGCATGGCGTTGGTGTGAACCTTTTCTGGATAAAGCCCCAGTTTGTCAGGGGTTGCCTTTTCTTTATACTTAAAAATAGTTTGAAAAATATCGAACATTGCGCCTCGTTTCCTGTCTTTCTAAACTTATTTTATACATAAAAGTTGAATAAAAGCAAATAAATACTGTTAATATACAAAATATTGCTATAACTTGAAAACAGAATACGTGTTCTTAAGGATATAGCTATGAAAAAAATCTTGGCATCTCTTTTAATCGGTGCTGTTTTAACGGCATCTTGCTCAACAGGGAGCGATGACTATAACAATCACGCCGTTCCGGCACCGGCATCTTATACGGATTGGGACAGAGCCATCCGCGTGGATGTTGATATGCAAACAATGTATGCGTCGTCTGCACGCAAAATCGAAAAGCCTATCGATATGTATATGGCCATGGCTTTGGCGCTCAAATACAATTACACGCGCCGCTTGGTCAGTTATCAGCAAAGTCTGATTGAAGTCGGGCGGTCTCCGGCTAACCGTTTGCCGGAAATATTCTCTTCCGCCGGTTATGTTAATACCGATAATCACACGGCGATGGATAGCGAACTGAAACTGGCTTGGAATATTTTGGATGTCGGAACGGTTTATTATCAAACGCAAGACCCGCAGTATAAAGCCGGTGTCGCTTTTGAACAAAGTCGCAAGGTTATTCATAACCTGTTGCAAGAAACCCGCGTTTTGTATTGGAAAGCCTTAACCGCTCAGAAGATTTTGCCGACGGTTGATGAGATGATTGAATATATGACTTTGGAGGTTGATGAAATCAATTCCCGTTCACAGGAATTGGCTCAGGCCGGAAGAAGTCTGACAATGCCTGATTTGATAAAGAAAAGAAAATATATGGAGGCTGTCAAAAAATTATCTTCTTTGAAACGTGATATGGAAACATCGGAAGTTCGTTTGGCCAGTTTAATGGGGTTCCATCCGTCAACGGAATATCGCTTGGTGGGTAAGGAATACGGAAATTTTGAGCTTCCCGAGATTAAAAGCTCTTTGAGTGAAATGGAATGGATTGCTCTAACCAATCGTCCTGAATTGCGGGTGCGGGATATGGTTACCAATGTTGAGGAAATCAAAACATCGTTCCGTGAATTCAAAGACCCCGGCGAGGCTAAGTATAAAAACGATCCCGCTTATTATAATCGCAAATGGGCAAAACGGGCAAAACAAATTGGTATGAGCGCTTTTGAAAATATCGGCAATCCGAGCGAGAGCGAGTTGGAGAATCTGCGCCGCCAAAGAATGACAACATTGGTGCTGACACAGGTTTATGTCTCTTGGGCACGATATATGTCTGCTGTTGAGGACTATCAGATCAGTCATGAGCTGGCAAATGTTTCCGAAGATATTGCCGAAGACACGACAATGCAAGATGGTAGCCGTGCGGAACAGAGTCAGCTGGAATCCTCGCGTGCGATAGAGGATGAGGTTAAGGCAATGTTGGCTTATGTTGATGTTCAGGATGCCTTGGGAAATCTGTACTCAGCAATGGGAATGGATGCGATTCCTTATTATATGCTGAACGAAAAACCATCTAAAATTGCTGTTTATCTGCGTGGCGTGTTGGAAAAATGGCGTAAGGGTGAATTTTTGCCGGACAATCGTCCGTATCTGTTGGATGTTCCTGTCAAACGTCCGCCGGTTAACCTTTCATCGCAAAAATTGATGCCGGATGTTGAGGTTGAAAGCGGTCAGCAAATAAGTATCCAAATTCCGCAAGAAGTCTTCAACAAGATGGATTTTAACGGTAAGGTTATCGTGAAAGCCGGTTTGATTGATGACAGTCCGTTGCCGGATTGGCTCAACTTTGATGAAGCGAGCAGAACGTTCACCGGAACGGCAATGCCGGGGAATGTCGGTTCCTATAACGTCAAAGTCTATATTGCTGATGAAACCGGAGCGACAGGATATCTCACCTTTAAGATTCTGATTAAAGATGTTTATGTTCCGTCGATTCGTGTCACCGGTTTGACACCGGGGCGCAAAGCTACGGTTCTCAAGCGTTGTGTCGGACCGCAGTGTACGGATGAATACATCGAATCCACTGTTTTGGGTGATGATGTTATCAAGCGTCCGAATTAAGCGCTCGATTCGCAAAATAAAAAAAGGATTTCCGGATTCGGGAATCCTTTTTTTGTATGATTTTGGTATTAGACTCCTCGGAGTCTAACACTCAAAAGTGCAGATTCTTCATGCCAAATTTTGGACATATTTTCTGGAATCAAAGTTCTTAACAAATTTATCTACATGGTAAAAATTTTTTTATGATTGATTTATAAGAGGATAGAGATAAGCCACTTTAAAAGCTCTTTTTTTTATATTGAGAAGCCCCCTTATTTGTCCCAAAATATAGGGCAAGGTCAGCGCAAGCAAAGATACTTTTTAAAAACTGTGGAATACAATATATGGGATGTTTACATTTTTTTAATACTATATATTGTACATATAGTGTCAGAAACGGCAACTGAGAAAAACGCAATAATTTTAAGGAAAGCAAAATAAAAATGTCCAGTTCAGATATCCATAACACCGACAAGGTTCACATTGAAAGCGTTACCAAAAGAGACGGAACATTAGCCCCTTTTGACAGCGATAAAATTTTTAATGCAATTAACAAAGCCGGCACCACAACCGGTGAGTTTGGTGAAGAAGAAACCTCTTTGCTGACTGCGCAGGTGATGAAGGTATTGAAGCATAAATATGCTGAGAGCCTGCCGTCAATTGAAAATATTCAGGATATCGTTGAGCAAGTTCTCATTTCTTCTAACTATTTTGCCACCGCCAAAGCCTATATCTTGTATCGTGATCAGCGCAATCGCATGCGTTCAGACAAGAAAGTTATGGTTGATGTTGAAAGCTCCATTAATGAATACCTCGAAAGATTGGACTGGCGTGTTAATGCCAATGCTAACCAAGGGTACTCCAACGGTGGTTTGATTTTGAATGTTTCGGGTAAAGTTACTGCCAATTACTGGTTGAGCCATGTTTATCCTGCTAATGTCGGTGAAGCTCACCGCAACGGCGATATTCATATTCACGACTTGGACATGTTGGCCGCTTATTGCGCCGGTTGGTCTCTGAAAAACCTGTTGCACGAAGGTTTTAACGGCGTCCCTGGTAAAACAGAGGCTGGTCCGGCGAAACACTTGAGCGCCGCTGTAGGTCAGATGGTTAACTTTATGGGTACTTTGCAAAATGAATGGGCCGGTGCGCAGGCGTTTTCTTCTGTTGATACTTATCTCGCTCCTTATATCCGCGCTGATAAATTGACTTATGAACAAGTTGAACAGTCTATTCAGGAATTGGTTTACAATTTGAATGTTCCTTCTCGTTGGGGTTCTCAAACACCGTTTACCAACTTCACATTTGACTGGGTATGTCCGGAAGATTTGCGTGACAAACATCCTTTGATTGCCGGTGTTGAACAAGACTTCACCTATGGTGATTTGAAAGAAGAAATGCACATGATTAACAAGGCCTATATGACCGTCATGATGCGTGGTGATATCAAAGGTCGTCCGTTCACCTTCCCAATCCCGACTTATAATATGACACCTGATTTTCCGTGGGAAGATGACAATACCGAGCTGTTGTTTGAAATGACTGCCAAATACGGTCTGCCTTACTTCCAAAACTTCATCAACTCCACTTTGAAACCTGGTCAGATTCGTTCTATGTGTTGCCGTTTGCAATTGGATTTGCGTGAGTTGTTGGCTCGAGGTAACGGTTTGTTCGGTTCTGCAGAACAAACAGGTTCTATCGGTGTTATCACGTTCAACTGTGCTCGTTTGGGTTATGTTTACAAAAACAACGAAGCCGGCTTGTTTGCCCGTGTTGATGAGTTGATGGACATTGCTCGCACATCTTTGGAAATCAAACGCAAGGTTATTCAAAGATTGATTGACAACGGTTTGTTCCCGTTCACCAAGCGTTATCTGGGAACTCTGCGTAATCACTTCTCAACCATCGGTGTTAACGGTATTAATGAAATGATTCGCAACTTCACTAATGACGAACATTCCATCTCCGACGAATGGGGACAGAGCTTTGCCGTTAAATTCTTGGATTACATCCGCGATAAAATGGTCAAAATTCAAGAAGAAACCGGTCATATGTACAATCTTGAAGCCACACCAGCAGAAAGTGCTACTTACCGCTTTGCTCGTGAAGATAAAAAACGCTTTAACGACATTATTCAAGCCGGCACAAAAGAAAATCCGTATTACACCAACTCTTCTCAATTGCCGGTTGGTTATACCGATGATCCGTTTGAGGCTTTGGAACTGCAGTCTACTCTGCAATCCAAATACACCGGCGGTACCGTATTGCACCTTTACATGGGACAAAGAATTTCATCAGCGAAAGTTTGCCGCGATATTGTTAAACGTGTTCTGACAAACTACCGCTTGCCGTATGTGACGATTACTCCGACATTTTCCATCTGTCCAAAGCATGGTTACATTTCCGGAGAGCATCACTTCTGCCCGATCTGTGATGAAGAGAAAAAGGCAGAAAAAAGAGCCGCAGCTTCCAGAAAAGAAGTTGCATAGAGTAAAATTAATATTGGAGAAAGAAAAGATGACAACGATCAATTTTGAGGACGTAGTATTAAAAGACGAAGAAAGACAACCTTGTGAAGTTTGGACACGCGTTATGGGTTATTTCCGCCCGGTATCTGAATTCAATAAAGGTAAGAAGTCTGAATTTTACTCTCGTAAATGTTTCTGCGAAAGCAAAGCGGTTGAAATGGATGCTTTGGATATCGCCGCAGAATAAGACAAGTCTGCTGTAATAAAATTGTTATCCCGAGTCTTAGGCTCGGGATAACGCATATTAGGGAAAATAAAATGGGCAATAATATTATCATTGGTGGCGTTGAAACCTTTTCTGTTGTTGATTATCCGGAAAAATTGGCCGCTGTCATTTTTATGCAGGGATGTCCGTGGCGTTGCCCGTTTTGCTATAACACGGCTATTCAAAAAATTGGCCATCAAACAGATTTTATCTGGGAAAATTTTTTAGAATTTTTAAAAGAGCGTCGCGGTCGTTTAGATGCTGTTGTGTTCAGCGGCGGAGAACCTTTGGTTCAAGAAGGGCTTGGCGCCGCGATGGATGAAGTGAGGGCGCTGGGATATCAAATAGGATTGCATACCGGCGGTTATCGTCCGGAACATTTGCAAAAAGTGATGGATAAAGTTGACTGGGTTGGTTTGGATATTAAAGCACCGTTGGTTGCCGAACGTTATAAGGAAGTCACCAAGACTAATCATCTGGATAAAGTTTTGCAAAGTTTGGACATCTTGTTACAATCCGGCAAAAATTTTGAGTGCCGCACAACCTGTGATCCCCGATTGTTAACGGTTGATGATATTTTAACAATGGCAAATACGTTGAAAGAAAAAGGCGTAAAGAAATATTTTCTGCAAAAATATCGTCCCGTTCCGGAAGATACAACCACCAGCGATGCCGATTGTTGCAAGTTTTTTACCAATAAAGCTTTGCTGGCACATCTTAAAGAATGTTTCGATGAGTTTGACACCAGAGAATAAAAAAAAGCCGCTGTTTAAGCGGCTTTTTTTATTAGAAATTGTATCTGACGCCCAAAGAGATTTCTTGTATATCCTCAAAAAATTCTCCACCGATATCAGCATAGCGATACATTGCACGAAAGGCCAAACGTTTGCTGAGCCAAACTTGCGCGCCGACACCATAACGAAGTGCCGTTTTTGATTCATTAATTTTATAATTTGTTGACTTGTATAAGTTATCGTTCCCTGTTGCTTGTCGGTAAGCATTAAAGTTAAGTTCGGCATCAAATTCGTATTTAGAAACACCGAATGTTCCCAAAAGTTCCAACCATGTTGTCACCGGAATATAACCCAACACATCAATACCATAAGCTTCGTATTTTAAGGTGTATTCTGTTTGAGCAAAACGAATGTCCTGAGCATAGCTTTCTCGATATTGAACATCGGTGTTTTCCAAAGATTTTTGATAAAAAGCTTCAAATCCCAGATACCGGAACGGACGAAAACCGATATTGCCGTTCAAAGAATCAACTCTGTCATCAAAACGACTGGTGTTGGTTTCAAAAGGATCTCCACCCAATAAGGGGTTATCCAAAGAAATCGGTTTATCGGCAATACCCGCAGAACCAAAAATATAATCAAATCCGATGCTAAAGTGTTTCAAATCGTCACTTTTAGCTTTTGGGGTTGGTTGCGAACCATAATTGGAATAGTTATAGCTCATGTTTGATGGGTAATTTGGATTATACGACTGGGCGGTAGCCATGTTCCATGTCACAGAGCTTAATAAAGCTGTTGTTAAAAATATTTTTTTCATCATTAAAAACCTTTCTGTAAACTAGAACAAAAATCTAACACCGATTGAAAATTCTTTCATATCGTCAACGAGATCGCCACCAAGAGAGATGTAACGATACATGGCGCGCAGAGCAACACCTTCGGCAATATTCATTTGTGCACCGGCCGCAACACGCCAACCGATTTTATCTTCGTCAAAATTCTGACCAATAACATCAACTAACTGAGTCCCGTCAATATTGTAGACGGAAAAACGAGTGGAGTTTTCGAATTTATATTGAGCCACACCGAGTGACCCCAAAATATCAAAGAATGACGACAGGGGAATATAACCAATGAAATCAACACCAAAAGCGCGATATGATGTCAAATAATCATTCATCATGTAGTAATCGACATTGTTGATGGTGTTGTTATCAATCTGAGTTGTGTTGTTATCTTCATATGTTGTTTCGTAAAAGGCTTCCAACCCCCAATATTTGCTGACGCGCGCTCCCAAAACAAAAGACAAGTTGTCCTGATCATCAATAATGCTGTCAGAATTAATATGGATGGGGGATTGAGCAAAATGGATATCATCAAATGTCAGGTTGGACGATGCGGAAGATTGTTTGGCAATATTGTAATCAAAGCCGACATAGTATTTGAAATAATTGAGCTTGCGCAGTTGATTGTTCGCCGCCCGTTTAATGTCACGAATATCTTCGTCAAATCCTTTTTTGTATCCGGAATAGAGCTTGTTGCAGGGGCACATAACTGTTTTTCCCATAACTACGGAACCGTTTTCGTCAAAAGGTTCTTCCGGATTACACGGACACCATTCAATATTGTACAAACTTCCGTAAGTTGGAAAATCAGAGGCCATAGCTGGTGCGATGTCGAGAAAAACAGCGGCTCCTAATAGTGCGATAACTTTTTTCATTTAGTTTTCCTTAGTAAAAATATTGTTTAAATAATAGCTGAGCGAACAGATTTGTTCAATTAGTCCAACGGCCTTATGCACATAATTTTTATATGGAAAATATGTTTGTTACGTTTTTGTTAATTTGACAAAAAAATAGCATTATTAATTGATTATTAGGGGAAAATCCGCTATAATCGAAACAAGATGAACAATTATAAGGGTGGCGTGTTATGGTAGAAATGGCTGGAAGCGAAATATTTTCTCAAAACAATTCCGAAAAGAACTATGATATCAACACCATTGTCGGCAAAATAGACAATGGTCAGGTTTTGGAAACCGCGGAATTGACATGGCTCAGCAGACAAGTTGTCAACGGTGCTATTGACTGGAGCCAAGGTACGGAGTGGATTGAAAAAGTTTTGCCGCAACTAAAGGCCGAAATGGAAAAATCCATTGAAAAGGGTGAAGATTCAAGAACCTTGCGCGATAGTGATCGGGGCGAAATGTTTACGGTTAGTCAGGCTCAGCGTCGTGGTCGCATCAAAGGCGGTCAGTTAGGGTATCAGGAATGGAAACAGAGCAACGCCAAAGCCGCTATCAAAGAAGCTGATGCAACTCTGGCTTCTAAAAAAGCTTTGGAACATATGAAAATAAAGAGAGAATTGCCGGAGGGAACAAGTCTGGATGATTTGATTAAAAATCAGCAAGAAGCGTCCCAAATCTCCGGTTGGCGCCATCCTCTGAAAAAGTGGCGTTCTCACCGAACATTAAAAGATTTGCAAAAATTGCAGGCAGAACCGCTGACTAATGCCGGAAAAGCGGATATTCAGAGCTTTTTGGATACGGCAACCAATGTTGATACCTGGGGACAAAGACGCGAAAAGAACAAAGAGTTGGACAAGTTGCTTGATACACTGCCTTCTTCTGAATTAGCGGCTGATGGCGAATTGATGAAAGGCTTGGATGACCAAATTGCACGTTTGGAGCAAAGCAAAGGCTATGATAAAAAGCAAAATAAGGAAATCGACAAAACCATCAAAAGACTGCAACGGTTCAAAGAGCGGATTGCCGCAAAAGCCAAAAAACGAGATGAAAAATTATCCAAACGAGAAAAGACGTTAGAAGACAAACATGGTAAACATCGAACAACGGCGGAAGAAAAGTTTAAGTCCTCTGCAGAAGTAACGCAAAATCGTGATGAGAAGTTGCAAGATACGACGTTGTTTAGTAAGACGTTGCAAAGTCTGGAGGCGCAAGGAATTAATGTTTCTGAGTTAAAAGAGCAATATCGTCAACAAGTTAAAAATCGTGGTCTGGAAGAACTGCCTCCAAGTGCATCGCCGGATGAGGCTGAAAAAGTGGTTGAAAATGAAAACTCGCAGGAAACACAGACTTCAGAACAGACACTGCCCGCACCGGATGGTAGCCAAGTTGGGGTTGAGGACGAACGTGACAAGACAGACGGCGCAACCGTAGAGGCTCAACAAGATGGTGAGAACTATATGCCGTTAAAGGATATTGAATACAAGCATCAGGTCGATGGTCAGGAAAAAACAGAAACCTATCAAGGGGATGCGATATCTCACTCTGCAGAAGACGATCGATATGCGATTGATTTGGAAAAGGCCAAAGGGGAAGAACTTGATAAAGCTTGTATGGCAACCTTAGCCCACATCAAAGAGAGCGGTCAAAATTCATTCCGAATTGATGAAAACACACCGGTTGAGCTGTATGATGCTTTGGTCAAAGCCGCAGAAAACAGTGGTATGACCATTGAAAATCAAGAGCAATTAAAAGAAGCGATGGATAAAAAGCGTGAAGAAGAGCAGAGCGAGAAAAGCGATAAATCCCAAGACGGAGCTGGAAACGATAAGCCTAAGGAAAATGATGAACCGACTTTGACACCGGAGCAAAGGAATTATCTGAAGGATAATGGCTATGTTGCCGGTATGCAGGCTGAAGATATCGATAAATTGAAATGGAGTAACCTAGATAAAGCACAGCAAGAACTGTTAACCCGTGATGGTTTAGGACAGAAAAAAGAAGGAGAGGAAACATCTCGTCCGTCGGTTCAAGAAGAACAAAAAAAGGAAGAACCTCAAACAGAACAAGAAAAATTATTGACAAAATCAGAAGCCTTAAAAGGTATTCGCGGAGCTATTGATAAGTTCGATTTGGAAAAGAACAGATATAACATTTCCAGTGAAGCTGATTTTCAGGAAAAAATAGCGGATTTAAGTCCTGCGGAACAAAGAGCGGCACAAGAAATTCGTGGTTTGCAGATTAAAGAAAATCAGGCCCGTGATAAAGCCAGGAAAGCAGGAGAACCTTTTGATAAGAAAAAAGAAGAAGAGTTTTCAAGAAATCAGGGGGGGGCTTGGGGACGAGCCTATGAGGCAATCAAAAAAGAACGAGGCATAACGGCTCCCAAAAAAGAGGTTAAGCAAACGACCTTGGATCCCAAGATGGTAAACAGAAGTAACGAAAATGGTTAAACTCCAAAGCCCATTCAAAAAGAATGGGCTTTTTGTTTTCTATTGTTTCATCTGTCGGCGCGGAGCTTTTCCCTGAAATCGTTTCCCCTTTTCTTTTGAAAACGAGCTTTTTCGGGTTCTTTTTTCTTTCGATGGCCTAAGCCTTTTTTGATGGCGCTGACTTTTTCGGCCAAAATTTCTTCAGCTCTCAATACTTCAGCAAATTTGGATTTGCGGGGTTTGGTCTTATTTTCCTTTGTTTTATCGACCGAAAAGCCAAATGCGCCTAAATCTCTGCCCAAAGTGTAATAACGCCCGTGAGCATAGGCAAGAAGCCCCGCCTTTTCCAAAGCAAACCGACCGTCTTTCTCCAAATATTTGTCATCAATATTTACATTGACGATTTCTGCCAAAAACATATCATGCGTGCCGAAAGATTGAACGGATTTAACCGCACATTCCAAAGAAATCGGCGCTTTACTCAGCATTGGAGCTTTCACTTTTTGACAGGCTTCGAGCTCAAGCTTCATGTCTTTGATTTTATCTGTTTTGCGTCCGGATGTCACGCCGCAATAATCGCAGGCTTTAGCCAGCTCCAGCGTAGAAACGTTAATCACAAATTCTCCGCTGTTTTTGATGATGTCGTGGGAATAGCGGCTCGGCCGAACCGAAATATACGTCATCGGTGGTTCGGTGTTGACAATGCCTGTCCAAGCAACGGTCAATACATTGGGTTTTTCCATTGTGCCGCAGGTTACCATAACCGGCGGTACCGGAGAGAGCATCGTCCCGGGTTTCCACGAAATCTTTGTCATTTTTCAGTCCTTTCAAACGGCCACTCAATCATCGGGTGGTCGGCGTCTTTTCCATTCGGCAAATTATAATGCCACCATTCATGTATCAGAGGCTGAAATCCGGCCTCGGTCATTAAATCACATAAAAATTTACGGTTTTGCAAAGCTTGTTTGCTTGCCTCGGCAAAGTCGTGTCGTGCTTTTTGCAAATGTTTGAAAAATGCCTCGTAATTTCCCCGCTGAACTTCTTGGGCAAATTCTTTGGTGTAGCCGTCTACAGCCGTAGGATATTCCAATTCTTGTCCGTTGCCATCCGTCAGCACAACGTCAATAGCCGTTCCGTGGCAGTGCTGGGACAACTCCGGAGAGCGGGCAAAAAAGCCTTCTTGCGGAATAATGTCTAACAATTTGCGATGAGCCAATGGCGGGCGATAAGCGTCACAGATTTTCATTTTAAGATGATGCTGTCGCAGAATGGGAATAACTTTTTGCAAACACTCCCATGCATTTTTGTGAAGCAAGGCGCGGTTGCCAAAACCGATATCCTGATACACGGCGCATCCGCTCATGTTATCCGGTCGTGCATACATCACATCAATAATAAAATCGTCGCCTTTTATTTCAATCAGGTTATTTTCCACGAGAAGCTTCCTTAATAAATGCCTGAAAGATTTTTAACGAAGCTTCATCGCCAAGTTTTGCCAACCGTTCCGGATGCCATTGCACTCCCAAGACAAATTTATTCCATGGCTTTTTGGGTTCAATGGCTTCGACCACGCCATCGGGTGCCAGTCCGGTAATATAACACACACCGGGGACATTGGAGCAGACGGCTTCATTATGGGCGGTATTGACCATAATTTCTGTCTGACCGATGATGCTGTGAAGCAAACTTCCGGCAACGATTTTAACGCTGTGCGCCAAAACATAGCCGCCTTGCTTATGGCTTTTTTCCGGAGAAACAGCATTGTTAATGCTGTGGCGCAACATTCCATCGCAAAAACCGGATATCACTTGGTGCCCGCCACAAATGCCAAGCGTCGGCAATTTATGTTCCTTGGCATAAACAATCATATCAAGATAAGCTTGTCCCCTGCGGTCGATATCTTCAGCCGGCGGAATAGCGTACCATTGTTTGGGAACATTGAAGTAGCCACCGATGAGTAAAATGCCGTCGGGGTTAATCGCTTCCAATTGTTCCTGCACTTTGTCGTAGGCAATAAAAACGGGATAACCGCCTGCGTTTATAACAGCTGACACATAATCAGGATGAATACTGTAGTCTTTTTCTTTGCGTTCGCGAGATTTTTCCTGCGCCAAAATGACGGCAATCAACGGTTTGCCATCAGGATTTTTTTCCTGTAACGTAATGAACGGCAATTTCCCATCTTGATAAATTGCGGCAACCTCGTCATGTGTCAAATAATAGCTTTCAAAGTCATCATCCGGATAGGTGATGGTTTTGAGCGAAATTGAAAAAAGTTTATCTGTAGAGTTTGGGGAGGAGTTCATTCGATTTTCCTTTAGTTTTTTTCGCACGACAGACTTTTTCAAAGACTTTGATAAAGAGAGTGGCGTTCCAATCCTGTTGTGTATTAGCATACAGCGATTCGCTCAGTTTTTCAAGTTCACAACCAAATTCCGGCACTGTGTTCAAGTCTTCAACATCTTTCAAGCTTGTTATATCCGGTTGTCCGTAAAAATCAGCCGCCCATCCCAACAAGCCGTCACGTACGGCGCGCAGGTCTTTTTCTTTGGCTTTTTCAATGACGTACTTTTTATAATTATGGATTGTTGCGGTGTTTTTGCGCTTAAATAACTTCATCAGCAACCAGCTGACCAGAATGCCCAAAATAAATGCACTGCCGGCATATAAAAAGATTTTTTCTTGTGAAATTTGCTCAACGATTTGCGGCTGAGAAGCCGGAACAGAGGTCGCATTTGGGGTGCTGGGAAGAGGCGCGTTTTGAACCGGAGCGCTTTCCGCATTCGGCAAAACATCAATTGTTACCGCCGGCAAGATGGCTTTTTCCATCTTATGCGTGTTGACGTTAAACCAATCTATGGTAATTGCGGGCAAGTGTCGTTTACCGGCTTCGGTAGGAATGTAGACATTGGCAATTTTTTCCAGAGAAACAACTTTTCCGCCTTCGACTTTCATCAATGTTTCCGGTTTTTCGGGGTATTGTTTCAGGCCATTGCTGTCCGCAAAGCGAATTTCCGGAAGTTGAGTCTCGGCAACTCCCGTGGCCTTGAGATAAATGGTCCGATTGACCGCTTCTCCAACCTTAAACTGTGGTTGAGCCGGATTAAATTCTGCCGCCAAACTGACATCTGTTGCCGGCAACCACCATTTGCCGTTATTTTCCGGAGCCGCCGGTTTAACACTGACTAAAATTGGTTCTGTGGTTAAAACAACGGGGTTGCGGGTTGCAAAAACATCTGTCATGCCAAAACCGGCAATAAACAAATCATCATTGAACATGCTGTCAAACGGATTGCTTCGTCTTTCTTTGGTCAGATAAAAGCCGTTAAATTTGGCCGCCGGAATTTCCAAAGTGCCGCTTTTTTGCGGAAACAGGGCGTAATAGAATTTAATTTCTCTGATATTGCGTCCGTTAATGACTTTTGTCGTAATTTGAGGATCGCTTAAACTTTTGATAATCCAGTCATCATTGACATTACCGACAAAAACAGGTTCTTCACCTTGCAAACCACCGGTGTCATAAATTGTCAGGACATAATTGATTTGTTGTTGAACATATGGTGTTTTATTATCAACGGTCGCTTCAATTTTGAAGCGGGGTTGATTGGGGTTTTGAGCATCAGGTGCGTTAATGTTGCTACCGGCCGCAAAAACTTTAATTTGAAGAGGATTGCTCTGATATTTTCCGACCTTAATCGGCGGAATGATCAGGTCACCGCTTTTGTTTGGTATCAAAACCAGATTCCATTGATAAGCCTTGCTCATCACTCCATTGATGATATTTGTGCGATAAGCGTTTGAAACCGAATAAATGGTAAAATCTTTTTCCAGCACCGACAAATCGGGCGTTTCCGATGTGTCCGTATCGTCAAGTTCCAACGACAGCATAAAAGTTTCACCTTCCGGCAGTTGCGGGCGATTGACTTTGGCGCGCAAAGCCTGAGCGCTGGCGCTGTCACACAAAAAAACAATCAAAAACAGTGCTAAAAATATCTTTTTCATTTTTTTCGCTTTCTATTTTTCATTATAACGGTTACGGCTGTATTCTTTGTAGATAAAGGCCTTTAAAAGTCCCCCCGGATCTTCTGGGATTTCACGATATTGTTGGGCACGAGCCTGTCCTTTTTCATCAAATTTTTCATCATCGGAATCTCCGTTTTGACCGCCGTTTTCTGTCTGGTCTTGCGGTTGTTCATCGTCTTTTTCTTCTCCACCGGCCGGTTGTTCTTGCATACCGCCTTGCGAACCGTTTTGTTGCTCATCATCGCCGGATTGAGGTTGTTGTCCGCCGGATTGTCCCCCATTGCCTTGGTTATTATCTTGCGGCTGATTATCAGACTGATTGTTTTGCTCGTCATCGTTGCCGGCTTGGTTTTGATCCTGCTCATCATTGCCGGACGAATTTTGGTTGTTGTCTTCGTTGTTACCCTGATTATCACCTTCATTATTGCCGGAAGAATCTTGCTTCTCGTCATTATTGGCGTTTTCGTTATTGTTATTTTGCTGTTGTTGGTTTTGTTGTTGCTGATTTTGTTGCCGCTTCAGATATTCAAGGTTAAACTTGGCATCTTCATGATTGGCATCTTGCTCCAGAACTTCTTCATATTTTTTGATAGCTTCTTCAATTTTTCCCGCCTTAGCCAAAGCATTTCCCTGATTGTAAAGAGATGTTATATCGTTTCCCTTGGCAAAATCGCGATAGGCTTGTTCATAATCACCCATGCGGTAACGGGCGGCCGCTATCCAGCGACTGTCTTCAAAATGTTCGGAGGCTCTCTGAAAATCTTGCTTGTTAAACGCTTCCAAGCCGTCTTGATTGGCATTTTTGAAAAAGCTGGCCTGTGCCGGATAAGCGCTTAAAAGAAAGGCCACAACCAAAATCCCTTTCCGGAAGAAGTACAAACAGCAGAACAAGGGGAGGGCTAAAAGATAATAGCCGTAATCCAACCAAACCGACTGCCAATTTTTACTTTCTTGCAAAAGAGTGTCTTTGGCATTGAGTTCTTGAGCCAAGGTCTGCAGTTCCTCGTCACTAGTTTGCAAGTTTTGATAAAGCCCGCCGCCGGCTTCGGCAATCAACTTCAGCTTCTCGACCGGATCTTTGTTTACGGCAATGACATTAATTTTAAATTTCTGCGCTTTTGCTTTTTTGGCCGCTTCCAACGCCAAATCAAATTTTTGGCCGCTGTCCGGTGCAAACAAGACAATTTCCCCTTGCTGATAACCGGCGGCTTGTACTTTTTCAACCGCCAGAGTGATGGCGCGGTCGAGACGGTCACCGTTTGTCGGCATAATATCAAAATTGATCGCAGGCAACAGGTTGGCAATAATCTGCGTATCATCGGTTAAAGGTGAAATTAGGAACGGTTCGCCGCTATAAACAATCAAACCTGTTTGCGTCCCTTTAAGCAGAGGTAAAAAGTCTTTGATTTTAAATTTTGCCCGTTCCAACCGCGATGGCGAGAGATCGTTTTTCTTCATTTCTGAAGAGAGATTTAGAGCGATAACAACCGGATTCTCAGGAGCCAAACTCGGGATTTCAATTTTATTCCAGCTGGGACCCGCCGCGGCAATAATGGCTGCAAGAATACCCAATAATCCCAATCGTGCCATAATTTTTCTTTGGGTGGAAGAACCTTTGATTAAAAGGTATGGTAAAAGTTTTTTATCGCATACTTTTTCCCACGACGATTGGTTGTTGCGTCCGTGAAAATAACGAGAATAGAAAAAAACGGGCAGAATAAGCAACAGCAATATCCACGGGCGCAAAAAATGAAAATTTGTCATCCAGTTTTCCATCAGTTGATTCTCCTTAACGCCAGAGATAGGGCAAAACTTAAGGCAATTGCCGCCAACAGGGGGATATAATAAAGTTCGGTTGTTTGACGGATATAGCGTTCATCATGACTGTTGGGTTCCAGCTGGTCTATTGTGTTATAAACGCGCAACAATGCTTCGGTATCATCCGCCTTAAAATATGTTCCTTGGGTGGCTTGAGCCAATTCTTTCAACCCTTTTTCATCAAGTGTTTGATTGGGAATACCAAGCGGCACCCCCATAAAAGAACCAAAAAATCCCTGTGGACTGCCAACGCCGATAGTATAGGTTTTAATCTTTTCGTCACGAGCAAGTTTTATCGCCTGAGCCAAAGAAAGACTACCATCGTTGTTTTCGCCGTCTGTCAGCAAAATGATGATTTTGCTGTCAGGATTCTCTGCGCTTTTTAAGGTTTTCAGAGCAAGTCCCAAGGCATCGCCGATAGCGGTTGAGTTACCAGCCATTCCGGCATCCATTGACCATAAGATATCGGTAACGGATTTTTGATCAAAAGTCAGCGGAGATTGCAAGTATGAGCGTGTTCCGAAGAGGATAAGACCGATGCGGTCTTCATTGCGTTTTTTTATAAAGTCGGAAGCCACTAACTTGACGGCAGTCATCCTGTCGATTCTTTTGCCGTTGAGGTTAAAGTCCCTTTCCAACATGGAGGTTGAAATGTCCATCACCAATAGAATATCTCGGCTTTCATTGCGCAAGCGTATCGGTTCACCGACCAATTGTGGTCGAGCCAATGCAAAAACCAAGAGAGCCCAGACGACATACAGCAACCAAAAAAAACGGGAATATCCGCCATCGTCAGCACTGCCCATACGCCAAAGACTGCCTGATTTTATTGATATCTTCTCCAAATCGTCCAAAAACGGAATACGCAGGGCATCGCCGTGCAACCCCTTAACCGCAGGAACAATATAGCGGAAAATGAATGGCAATAACAGAAGAGAAAAAGCATGCGGAAAGGCAAAATGGGTCATAAATTTTCTCCTATCCATGCCTGACAAAACAGTCGCAGATTAACCACATCTGCTGAGTGATACCCTTTAGCGTTGGGCTGAATATAGGGAGCATCCAATAACAGTTGCGCCGCTTTTCCTTCCAGTTTTTGTTTGCAATGACTGTTCAAAAAGTCGAGCCATTCCCGTCCGGCATAAACCGTAGCTTCTTTATATTTGTAAACGCAAATACGTCGCAAAATTGCCGACATTTCAACGGCAGACTGAATGGAATTATTGCAGTGAATTCCTTTAAGCAAGTGCAGAGCGTACAGCTTTTTGGACTTGCGCCTGAGAAATGAGAGGAGATGAATAAGCAAAATCGAGGCGATGATGCCACCCAAAATCACCCACCAACCATAGGCTGGCGGCCACGAGGACACCCCGTCCGGCAAATGAATATCTCTTAACTCTGGTAAATTATTGTCATTCATCGGCTTTGCTTCTGTTTCTTAAATTTCTTATTATAAATTTAAGATATAGCAGAGCAAATATCAAGACTTGATTAATATTAGAAATTTATCTTATTTTTTGAGCGCGTAGAGCGGATAATGACAGGTTTTGCGAATTGTCTGGCGCCGGAACGGAGGAAAGGTCATATTCACGTCCGTTAATGACAAAAGTCATATATGCTTTGGTGACGTCTTGAAGCATCTTATCATCAGATGTTTCCGGCAAATGAGCTGTTTCTTTGAGGTAATCGTTCCAGCGGGCATCAAAGTCGCCGTATTCTTTGTAATATCGTTGATTCCGCGGACTCTTCAACCACTGTTCTTTTCTTTTTTCAAACACGTTTCTCATTTCAGAAACATTTGAGGGCGGGGATTGTGTAAAGTTTTCCGCCGTGCTCGCCGTCTGTTCATCTAAAAAGCACAATGCGATAAACTGCTCTCTTGTCAATCGTTGACCGTATTTTTGATGGATTTGTTTAAACCTGCCATCATTAAAATCATGTTTCAACTCATGAGCCACGGAGATGGCAACATCTTCATCTGCCAATTTTTGAAATTGTGATTTTATGTCTTGGAGATCTTGAGCGTCAGCCGGTGATAATGTGTCTTTCAGACAATCATCAATGCAAAGCATATAGCCGTAAACAATCACGCTCGGATTAACTTTATTGGAGTATTCTGCCAGTTTTGTCGGTGAAGGGCAGTTTTGTTCCGAAATATTTTTAAGGTGAAGCTTTCCGTCATTATCCTCTCGGCGAACGATATATGTTTCGGGATAATAGCGCAGACGAATACCTCGTTTTTTTTGTTCTTCCGACAAATTCTCGTCACCAAAACGCGATTCTTCCGGCCAAACCAGCGGAGTAGTCCCCTTTGGGATGTAGAACGCATCGCGTCCGCCGCAACCGTTATTTAAGCGATTGATATATGCCATAGCTTTCTCCTTAAAGCAATTATAGCCTTTTTGCGGCAAAAAATCCATAAAAAAAGCCGAAGAAATTCTCCGGCTTTTGCAAATGAAAGGGTTAAATCTTATTTTTTCAAAATAGATTTACCGGCATAAACAGCCATATCACCCAATTCTTCTTCGATACGGATGAGCTGGTTGTATTTTGCCATACGGTCTGTACGAGACATAGAACCGGTCTTAATCTGACCGCAGTTTGTAGCAACAGCGATATCAGCAATTGTTGTGTCTTCTGTTTCGCCGGAACGGTGAGACAAAACAGCTGTGTATTTGTTGCGTTGAGCCAAATCAACGGCTTGCAAAGTTTCTGTCAAAGAACCGATTTGGTTAACTTTAACCAAGATGGAGTTACCAACACCTTTTTCGATACCCATAGCCAAACGTTTCGGGTTTGTAACGAACAAGTCGTCGCCAACCAACTGAACTCTGTCACCCAAAGTATCTGTCAACATTTTCCAGCCTTCCCAATCATCTTCGGCCATACCGTCTTCAATTGAGAAAATCGGGAATTTGTCGCACAAACCTTTGTAGAATTCAACCATTTGAGCATTGGTATAAGATTTGCCTTCGCCCTTCATTTCATATTTGCCGTTCTCATAGAATTCGGAAGAAGCGGCGTCGATGGCTAAAACAACATCTTCACCGGCTTTGTAACCGGCATCGGTAATAGAGTTAACGATGAAAGTCAAAGCTTCGTCGGCAGATTTCAGATTCGGAGCAAAACCGCCTTCGTCACCAACGTTGGTGTTGTGACCGGCAGCTTTAAGGTTTTTCTTCAATGTTTGGAAAATTTCAGCACCCATACGGATAGCTTCTTTAACAGAAGAAGCGCCAACCGGCATAATCATGAATTCTTGAATGTCGATTGGGTTATCAGCGTGCTGACCACCGTTAACGATGTTCATCATCGGAACCGGCAAAGTGCGAGCCATAGTACCGCCGAGGTAACGATACAGAGGAAGTTCGCTTTCTTCGGCCTGAGCTTTAGCAATAGCCAAAGAAACAGCTAAAATAGCGTTGGCTCCGAGTTTGCCTTTGTTTTCAGTGCCATCCAAATCAATCATTGTTTTGTCGATAGCAATTTGATCTTCGGCATCCAAACCGGCCAAAGCATCATAAATTTTGTCGTTAACATTTTCAACGGCTTTCAAAACACCTTTTCCGCCAAAACGTTTTTTGTCGCCATCGCGCAATTCAACAGCTTCATGCACGCCGGTGGAAGCACCTGATGGAACAGCCGCACGGCCAAAAGCACCGCTTTGCAAAACAACTTCAGCTTCAACAGTCGGTGTACCGCGAGAGTCCATAATTTCTCTGGCGTGAATATCAATGATAGCACTCATTTTTTTCTCCTAATTAATAAAAACACTGGCTATAACTTGTTTTATTTTTGCGCGGATGTCAAGAAAAAGTCTTTAGTTGATAGCCATTTATTTCAAATTATTATTTTTATATTGTAAGTTTATGATAAAGCTTATAAACTAAGCAAAAATAACAAGGGAGGACGGCAATGTTTTCGGACAAATGGCATCAGCGTTTTATGGATGTGGCAGAATTGGTTGCAAGTTGGTCAAAAGACCCGTCGACCAAAACCGGAGCCGTTGTTGTGGGGCCGGATAGAGAAATTCGCGCCACCGGTTATAATGGCTTGGTCCGTGGAGTTGATGATGACAAGCAGGAGCGGATGGAGCGCCCGACCAAATACGATTTTTTTGAACATGCCGAACGTAATGCAATTTATAACGCCTGCCTGACCGGCACGTCGCTCAAGGGATGTGTGATGTATGCGACACATGCGCCCTGCACGGACTGTTGTCGGGCGATTATTCAATCGGGGATTAAGATGGTCGTTACTCATGAGGTGAAGATTGACAAGTCTACCCCGCAGAACACTTGGCGTGATAAGTTGGGTTATTCTGAACAAATGTTTCGTGAAGCGGGGATTGAAGTCAAGTATCTGCCACAAAAAGAATAAAACAGGCTCTTTAAATCTTCGCAAGGTGTTATATATAGCAATTAATAAATATTTAATGAAAAACTGCTAGGACTTGAAACACACCAATTTAACGCTGTAGTGATGCAGGAGAAGACGATGAAAATTCTGATTGCGGACGACCATGCTTTGTTTCGTGACGGTTTGACAATGCATCTGGAAAAACTTGTGCCACAGGCTGTCATTTTGCAGGCCGCTAATTATACGCAGGCGATAAAACTGCTGAACGATGATAAAAAAATTGATTTAATTGTTGCTGATTTGGATATGCAGGACATGCGCTGGGAAGACGGCTTGGCGGAAATGCGCCGTCGTGCGCCGGAAGCCCGTATTGTCGTGATTTCCGCCAGCGAGGAAAACAAGAATATAAAAAGAGCGCTCGAGCTGGGGATTAGCGGTTATATCTCCAAACGAGCGGAAACAAAGGTTATGATTTCGGCCTTAAAGCTGGTTTTGGATGGCGGAACATATCTGCCGCCATCGATTATTGAAAGCGCCAGCACCGGTCTGTTTAGTGACGGGGAAAATAAAAACAGATTGTTGACACCTCGTCAGTCTGAAGTTTTAGGTTTTGTCGCCGAAGGTTTGTCTAACAAGCAAATAGCCTATGAAATGGGGGTATCAGAGGCAACGGTAAAGTTGCATATCAACGCTTTGTTACGTGCCGTTGGAGCGACAAACCGTACGCAAGCCGTTATCACCGCCCAGCGTATGGGGTTGATCTGATTTCCTTTCTTTCCTTAAAGCCGACCGAATTGGTCGGTTTTTTTGTTGAAAACTTGACAAAAATAGTGCGATGATAACTTGAGCGCAAACAAAAATTATTAATAACAATTCTTAAAACTAAAAAATTATGGAAAAAACTGAAAGAGCTGGTTCTCTGGTTTTGGCCGCTGTTTTCCTCACTTGGGGATGGTCGTTGCCCGGAACAGCGTATATGGTGGTTGCTCTCGTAGGCTTGCTACCGGCGTGGCAGGAGTTGTTTCTGCAATAGCAGAAACACATTTGATCGGTTGTTTGGAGTTGGTCGAATCCCACGGATTTATTTCAAAAACATATGTTCCATTATTTAAATGAAAAACGGTATGAAAATTTGGTATATTATTCTGATTTTTGCCGGTGTTATCGGTGGCTTTTTCGGGATTCGCGATGTCATGAAGGATCGCTGCCTTCAGGAGGACGCGATAACTCTTAATCATGTTGGCTATGTCTTCTGAGTGGCAAGGACTTGTAGAAAAAACGAACAAATGGAGCGGTGACTATATCGTGAACAGATGTTTGAATGACTACATGTTGAGCGCTGAAAAACTCAAGAAGACACAGAAAACCCGAAAGGATATAAATCTTTTCGCCGATTTATGGGGCGAGCACAGAGAAAAAATCAAGCTTTCAAGCCTACGGTCGAAACAGTGTATGTCAAGCGAATAGCTATTTCGCCGGATATGATTATGATGTCTCCGACCACTTATCGAGAGCGCTTTTTTGTGTTTAATATGTTGCCGGAATAACGCGGGCTTGTTTTCCGTAAAGGACAATGCATTTTTGCCCCGGAGTCAGCAAAACGTCTGTTCCCTGAGTGATGGTGACCAGATTGCCGTTTTCCAGTTGAATAACATATTCATAACCTGCTTGGTTGGATAAAGCGCCTTGAGCCGCATCGCCGGCCATGCCTCCGAGAACAGCTCCGCCGATGCCGCCGAGGATGTGCACGGCATCTGTACCGCCGATCATGGAGCCAGCCACGGCACCGGCAGCGCCGCCGAGCAATGTTCCTGCGCCGTTATCGCTTTGCAACTGAACTTGTCTGACATTAACGACGGTCCCTCTAACGGCGCGGTTGACTTGTCCGGCACCGGCGGTGGCGTATTCGTTGGCGCCGATTCTAGACGTGCAGGCATTGACCATCAAGGTCAGCGGCAGGATAAGCAATAAGGCTAGTTTTTTCATCGTCAATCTCCAAATTAATTTAACTGATTGAAATTTAATACGTATATAAATAAATGTCAATCTGGACAAGTTGCGATTCTTGTAATATAGTCGGCATGATTACGGGCAGTAATCTGATGAAAAGAGATTTTTTAGGGAAAAATAAATGTTACAAAGAACAAAAATTGTAAAGCTTTTGGCCTCTGAACAACCACAGGCTGAAGTATTGGTTAAAGGCTGGGTCAGAACCCGCCGCGATGCAAAAGATTTTTCATTTATCGAACTGAATGACGGTTCTTGTTTAAAGAATATTCAGGTTATTGCCAATAATACCTTGCCGAATTATGACGATGTTAAAAAAGTGACAACAGGTTCTTCTCTGGCGGTTAAGGGCGCTTTGGTTGAATCCAAGGGTGGTAGTCAGAAATATGAAATTGTTGCTGATAGTGTTGAAATTTACAGCTTGGCACCGGAGGACTACCCTCTGCAAAAGAAAAAACATACTGATGAATACCTGCGCACCATTGCCCACTTGCGTCCGCGTACGAATAAGTATGGAGCTGCTTTCCGGATTCGTTCGGAACTGTCTTATGCTATTCATAAGTTTTTCAATGAACGGGGCTTCCGCTATGTCCACACACCGCTGATTACCGGTTCGGATTGCGAAGGCGCCGGTGAGATGTTCCGCGTCACCACGCTGGATATGGACAAGTTGCCTAAAACACCGGACGGAAAAATCGATTATACTCAGGACTTCTTTGGTAAAGAAGCGCATCTGACGGTTTCCGGTCAGCTGAATGGTGAGATGTATGCTATGGGGCTAGGGGATATTTATACTTTCGGTCCGACATTCCGGGCTGAAAATTCCAACACAACTCGTCATGCCGCCGAGTTTTGGATGATTGAACCGGAGATGGCTTTTGCCGATATTTATGATGATATGGATTTGGCAGAAGATATGGTTAAGTTCTGCATTAATCACCTGCTGGAACATTGTCATGAAGACTTGGAATTGTTTGACCGTTTTGTTGAAACGGGGTTGTTTGACAAACTGCATAATATTGTTGAAAACGGCTTTGCCCGCATTACCTATGCCGAGGCGATTGATATCATGAAGAAGTCCGGTCAAAAATTTGAATATGAACCGGAATTCGGTATCGATATGCAAACGGAACATGAGCGTTTTCTTGCTGAAAAGCATTTCAAACGTCCGGTAATTGTTCGCGACTATCCAAAAGAAATCAAGGCATTTTACATGCGCTTGAATGATGATGGTCGTACCGTTGCCGCTATGGATGTTTTGGTTCCCGGAATTGGTGAGTTGATTGGCGGTTCTCAGCGTGAAGAACGTTATGATGTTTTGGTCGAGCGCATTAAAGAAATGGGCATGACCGAAGCTGATTATGACTGGTATCTCGATTCTCGTCGCTATGGTTCTGTGCCGCATGCCGGTTTTGGTTTGGGCTTTGAGCGGATGATGATGTTGGTTACTGGTATCTCGAACATCCGTGATGTTATTCCGTTCCCCAGAACCCCGAATTCAATCAATTTCTAGGAGAAAAATATGCGGTATCTTGCCTCTGTTTGTGCGTTGTTGTTAACAATCAATACGGTCTATGCGCAAGATGCCGCTGTCTCTGTTGAAGATAAAAATGTTCCGGTTAGGGAAAGTGCCGGTTCTTTGTTAAAAAAAGTCGGAAACTATCTGGATTCTATAGCTGAGGAAATGGCGGAGAGTGAAAATATCGGCAACGAGGAAAACCAAACACAATTTAATGCGTTCGGTCTTCCGGAAAATGTTGTCGGCGTTGTGAATAATGCAGAAAAAAACTCCGAAGACGCGACAGGAATGTCTTTTCCGAATTGTGATGATGAACGTTTATTGGCGGAAACAAGGCGTTTGATGGATGAAAAGCAAAGTCAGGTTGCAACTGAAAACATTTATCAATATCGGCGCCAGCAGTTGGTCGCCAAGAATATGGAGCATTTTGTCAGCGTTGATGCCTCAGAATTTAAGCCGCATGACAACTATGAGGTTGCTGATCGCATCATCACCCTTAAAATAAACAAGGGGATTCCCGCCGATGCGTTTCGGATTTGCAGGGGAAGCAACAGCATTATCGGGCGTGAGGTTTTTCTGTTGATGTATCCACAAAATGATAAAGTCCTCGTTGAGGTTCTCAATTACACGCCATCCGCGCCTCTTCGTTTCACTGTTCAATAAAGATTTAAAAGTTTCTTGCAAAATGATTGAAAAAAATCTAATATCTTTCTTTGCAAATATATTGGAATTTGGAAAAATAAACTTAAGTATATAGACGAACGGATATTGAAAAGAGGTTGAAATATTATGGCTATCGGATCTGAGCTTATACTTAAAACATCATCAAACCTACCGGCTCGGTTGAGTGACAACAGCTTGGCCGCTTATCTGGAACAGATTAGAAAGTTTCCGGTTCTGTCTGAGGATGAGGAAACTCATCTTATCCTTGATTTCAAAGAGAATAAAAATATGCGTGCGGCTCAAACGTTGGTTACTTCTCATTTGCGTCTTGCCGCCAAAATCGCCTTTAATTATCGTCACTACGGGTTGCCGTTGGCTGATTTGATTTCCGAAGCAAATATCGGATTGATGCAAGCTGTTAAAAAGTTTGATTTATCCAAAAAAGTCCGCCTGTCGACTTATGCAATCTGGTGGATTAAGGCCGCTATTAATGACTATATCCTGCGCTCATGGTCATTGGTAAAAATCGGTACCCGTGCCGCTCAAAAGAAGTTGTTCTATAATCTTAACCGTATAAAAGCCAAATTGGGTATTTATGAAAATAAAGAGCTGGAACCGGAGGTCGTCAAATCTATTGCACGGGAATTGGTTGTTGATGAGAATGAAGTCCGTGAGATGAACAGACGCCTTGGCGGAGACAGCTCATTAAATGTTTCTGTTTCGGATGAAGATGATAATGAGCGAATTGACCTCATCGCCGACAAATCTCAGAATATTGAAGAAAGTTTTGCCAGACGGCAAGAAGCCGGCTATAAAGCGCGTGTCTTGCAAAAATGTTTGGCGCGTCTGAATGAACGAGAGGCATATATCATTAAGAATCGTATGTTGCGCGAAACACCGGAGACGCTGGAGATTATCGGCGAAAAATATGGTGTCAGCAGAGAACGTGTTCGTCAGATTGAGCAAAAGGCTTTTGAAAAATTAAAAGAGCTTGTTTTGCTTGAAATGAATACTCAGATGTGCTAATATAAATAAACACCCAACAGGAAAAACAGATGAAAACTGCTGATGCACATATCGGTATCCATACTAAACCGGAAAATTCCGCTTCTCTTTGGGGCGAGGAGCTGAGCATTGATGCATTTTGTCAGAGAATGTCGGCTCGGTTTCATAAGGTTTGGTGTGTTAATCATGGCCAAGATTACGAAAAAACAGTAGAAAAACAATCTTTTCATCGCGAAGACTACATGCGTTCATAAAATTTTTAGATTTATGAGGCATCTTAAAAGAAGATGCTTTTTTTTATGGACCAAACTGATGAATACAAATATTGAAACGATTCTTGATACAGCAGTTATGCGTTTGCGCAAAGCTCAAATTCCTAATGCTCGTCTGGATGCTCGAATTCTGCTGGCCGGAATTTTAGGGTGCGAAGCCTGTGAGGTTCTGTTCTGTGATAAGAGTTTGACGCCGGCGCAGTCTCAGCGCTTTTTTAGTATGATAGACCAGCGATGCAACCACAAACCTGTCGATAAAATTTTAGGAACAAAAGGTTTTTACAAATACGATTTTCAGGTTGATGGTCATGTTCTGTCTCCTCGGCCAGATACGGAAGTTTTGGTCGAGGCGGTCATAGATTATATCCGCATGCATGATGTTGATAAAGTTTTGGATCTCGGAACCGGTTCCGGATGCATTTTGTTGTCAGTGTTATCAGAATTTTCCGGTTTGAAAGGTGTGGGGGTTGATGTCTCTCAGCCGGCATTGGCGGTTGCTCAAAAAAACGCAGAGATATTGCAAGTGTCAGAACAGGTGGAATTAAAACGGTTGAGCTGGTTTTCAGAGAGTTTTATTGAAGATATCGGTGAGATGTTTGATGTTATTGTGTCAAATCCGCCCTACATTCCCAACAAGGAAATTGACGAGCTTGATGAAGAAGTCAAAAACTATGATCCTCTGGCTGCGTTGGATGGCGGAGAAGATGGGTTGGAGAGCTATCGTCGTTTGGCGATGATTATGCCGTCTTTGCTCAAAGAAAACGGGATGCTTTTTCTTGAGGTCGGAAAGGGGCAGGCTACCGAGGTTGGATGTCTGTTTTGCAGTTATGGTTTAAAATTGATACAAATTATTAAAGACTTAGGTGGCATCGAAAGATGTGTAATCTTAAAAAAATAGGTTGCAATTACTAAATTAATCTGTAATATGCAGGGTATTCGGTGACATGGTTTAGTTTTTTGTTTGTCGCCCTTTATTTCCAAAAAGCAAAATTTTAATTAATCAGATTTTAGGTAATGACTTTCGGGGTACCGAAAAGATAAGTGTGGTATTTATATGAAAAAAAATAATAAATTTCGTAATAACAATTATAACAATCAGATTTTTTCTTTGAATTATCGTTTTGACAGCATCAGTCCTGCAGGAAAATGTAGCGGAACGGCTTTGGATTTGATTAAAAGATATAACGAATTGGCAAAAGAGGCACAAGGTAACGGCAATCTTGTCGAGGCAGAAGTTTTTCGCCAATATGCCGAACATTATCGTAAGATTGTAACCGAGGTCAACGAGCGGAAAAATCAGCAACAGCCTCGTCCGGTTAAAGTTGTTGATGAAGAAAATCAAGAAGCTCATGAACAGGCGACAGAAGTTGAAAAAAACGTTGCTGATGATAATGCTGAAGCTGTATCTACACCGGCAAAGCGTGAGTTTAAAGTTATTGAGATTACATCTGTCGAACCGGCGAAAGAAGAGCCTTCTCAAAAAGAAGAAACAGCCAAACCGGCACGCGGACGCGGTCGTCGCAAAAATGAAACTGCGGCTGTATTATAATCTTAACCTAAAATTTAATTTTATAAGATAAGCTGTCGCCGAATGTAGACGGAGGCGGAGCATGCTTTTTTATTTATCAGTGTTAATAATCTTTGTTGCTTGCTCGGCAATAACGATAAAAACTGTTGTCGGTTACAGCGGATTTAACCTGACGACCAAAATTTGGTTGGCTTTTCTAGTTTTGCTGGGATGGTTTTCTCCGTTGTTGCTTTGTGGCTTGTCCGGTATCCACGAATTAAATGATAACGTATATAACATCATTTCTTATGCCGGATATACATTGTTTGGCTTTATGATAATTTTCCTGACCTTGTTGATGTTGCGAGATATCGTTTGGTATGCGATTTACGGTATTGTTTGTCTTTTTCAGATAGATGCTTGGTCTGTGAACCCTAAAAATGTCAGTATGCTGAACAAAGCTAATTTTATCGTTTTTCTTTGTGCTTTGCTTGTAAGTGCTTTTGCATTGCGCGGAGGATGGGAACGTCCTAAACTGAATGAAATAAACATCAACTCTTCCTTGGTTACGGAAGATGTTCGGATTGTTCAGATAAGTGACTTGCACATTACCAGAAGCACATCTGACGAACGGCTTCGCAATATTGTCTATGAGGTCAATGCTTTGGCGCCGCATGTTATTGTAATGACCGGCGATATTATGGATGATACCCTGATAAAGATTGATAAAAAACTGGATATTCTAAAGGAATTGAACGCTCCTTTTGGTGTTTATTCCGTCGTGGGCAATCATGAATTTTATTCCGGATTGAATGCTTGGAGCTACAAGGCTAGACAACTGGGGATACACATTTTGTTCAATCGCGGAATCTTGTTAAAGCCTTTGAATATTTTCTTGTCCGGTATTCCAGATGCCTATACGGCATTTTCTCATCCGACGTTTAATATTAATTTTGAAAAGGCGTTGAAAGGGAGCAAAAAAGAAAATTATCGCATTTTATTGTCTCATAATCCGAGCGTGATTGATAACTTAACATCGTTTAATTATGATATGATGCTTTCAGGCCATACGCATGGCGGTCAGATTTTTCCCATGCACTATTTTGTAAAAAAAGCAAACAGCGGTTATTTGTCTGGTTCGTATAAAGTTAACGGCATTGATTTATATGTTTCCTCCGGTGCCGGAACATGGGGGCCTATGATGCGCCTTTTTGCACCTTCTGAAATTACGCTCATTAATATTTTTTCAAAGAAATAATTTGAAGCTTCCTTGATTTTTCTTCCGTGCATGAACTATATTTAATATAAACAAGGGAGAAAAGAGATGGATTTTGAAAAGCTGACATCTAAATCAAAAGAGGTAATACAAGATGCCGTAAAATTGGCGGCAACCCGTAAAAATCAATACATTACTCCGTTACATTTGTTAAAAGTTCTTCTTGACGGAAGCAATGATGTGATTGCCAACCTGATTCTCAAATCAGGTGGTAGCCTGACGATGATACGCGAGAAGCTCGAGGCGGCGTTTGCAAAGTTGCCGGAAGTCGGCGGTGCGGCAGTGCAAAGCCTGATGTCGCAGGATTTTACTCAAGTGATGATGGAAGCGGAAAACTTGGCAGAAAAGTCCGGTGATAAGTTTGTTACGGTCGAACGGATTTTGCAGGCTTTGGTAATGACTGCCGGCAATGAAGCGTATGATATTTTGAAAAGTGCCGGTGTTGAGGCGACAAAGCTTAATCAGATGATAAACGAATATCGCAAGGGACGGATTGCCGACAGTGAAAGCGCGGAGGATAATTTTGAAGCGTTGAAAAAATTTACGATTGATGTGACGCAAAAGGCCAAGGAAGGAAAGCTGGATCCGGTTGTCGGTCGTGAGCATGAAATTCGCCGGACAATTCAGGTTTTATCCCGTCGCACTAAAAACAATCCGGTGTTGATTGGTGAACCGGGGGTGGGTAAAACCGCAATTGTTGAAGGATTGGCAATGCGGATTGTTAATGACGATGTGCCGGAAAGTTTGCGTCATAAACGCCTTTTATCATTGGATTTGGGTGCTTTGATTGCCGGCGCCAAGTTCCGCGGAGAGTTTGAAGAGCGTCTTAAATCGGTCTTAAAAGATGTTGAAGGAGCCGAGGGGAATATAATTTTATTTATTGATGAAATGCATACTTTGGTTGGTGCCGGTGCAAGCGAAGGGTCTATGGATGCCTCTAACCTGTTAAAACCGGCATTGGCTCGAGGCGAACTGCATTGTTTGGGAGCCACGACATTAAATGAATATAAAAAATATGTTGAAAAAGATGCCGCTTTGGCCAGACGTTTTCAGGCAGTTTATGTTGATGAACCGTCGGTGGAAGAGACGATTTCTATCCTGCGCGGAATCAAGGAAAAGTTTGAGTTGCACCATGGTGTGCGTATTTCTGACGGTGCATTGATTGCCGCCGCCACGCTGTCCAATCGCTATATCAGTGATCGTTTTTTGCCGGATAAGGCGATTGACTTGATGGATGAGGCCGCCAGCTCTTTGCGGATGTCTATCGATTCCAAACCGGAAGAACTCGATGAACTTGATCGGCGGATTTTGCAGTTAAAGATTGAGCGCGAGGCCTTGAAGAAAGAAACGGATGACAAATCCAAAGAGCGCTTGGAACTCATCGGATATGAAATCTCCGGACTGGAAGCAAAATCAAAAACGCTTGATGAAAAGTGGCAGGAAGACAAACAGGGGCTGGCCGACTTAACTGGATTGAAAGAACAACTTGACCGCGCCCGAATAGAAGTTGAAATCGCTAAGCGTGAGGGATATTTTGAGAGTGCCGGAGAGCTGCAATACAGCATTATTCCCGAATTGGAAAACAAAATTAAATCTGCGGAAGAAAAAGCTTCCGCGCACAAGGATAGTATTGAAGCGACCGTAACGGCGGAAAGTATTGCCGGTGTTGTTTCCAAGTGGACAGGGATTCCCGTTGATCGCATGCTTGAAGGGGAAAAAGAAAAACTACTTCGTATGGAAGAGCTTTTAGGGCGTCGCGTTATCGGACAAAAAGAGGCTGTTACCGCGGTGTCCAATGCTGTCCGTCGTTCGCGTGCCGGTATTAGTGATGCCCGCCAGCCGATTGGTTCATTCCTGTTTCTGGGGCCGACCGGTGTAGGAAAAACCGAGCTTAGTAAAGCATTGGCCGAATTTTTGTTCAATGATGAAAGTGCGTTATTGCGAGTTGATATGTCCGAATATATGGAGAAACACGCTGTCGCCCGCTTAATAGGTTCTCCTCCGGGATATGTCGGTCATGAAGAGGGAGGATTCTTAACCGAAGCTGTTCGTCGTCGTCCTTATCAGGTGATTTTGTTTGACGAAGTGGAGAAGGCTCATCCCGATGTCTTTAACATCTTGTTGCAGGTTTTGGATGAAGGACGCCTGACCGATGGCAAAGGTCGAACCGTAGATTTTAAAAATACCATTATTATCATGACCTCCAACCTTGGATCGGATATTTTGGTAAATGCAACAGGCGCTGATGACGCTAAAAAAGTTTATGCCCGCATTATGGATATTGTCAAAGCATCGTTCCGTCCCGAGTTTATTAACCGAATTGACGAGATAACGATTTTCCATAAGCTTGATAAGAGCAATATTAAGGAAATTGCACAGATACAAATTGAGCAAATTGAAAAGAGATTGCGTGACAGAAATATTCGCCTTCATGTTAATGAAGCGGCATTTATCTGGATTGTGAACAATGGCTATGATGCAATTTATGGTGCAAGGCCTCTAAAAAGATTGCTAAAAAATCAAATTGAGAATAAATTGGCCGTAAAGATTCTTGATGGCGAAATCGGTGATAACGACACGGCAGATATTATCGTCGTCAACGGAAATCTGGATATTGTCAGAAGCAAGAGGAATAAAAAAGAAAATGGATGATTTTTACGATGAAGCGCTAACGGTGGCAAAAACATTTAATGTCGAAACAAAACCTGATCGCTTGGTCATATACAGTGTCAGTTACCAGCCAACCAAAAGAAATAAACAGTTGGCATTGGAGTTTATTCAAAAAAATCCGGACTATCAAATGTTGGATTTGACGCCTTGTGGTGTCAAAATGATTGATATGGGACTTGACTCCGAGCATCCGCGGCTTAATCCCGAGGAAGTGAATTTTCTGTGGAGAACGGCTTCCCGTCGTTTTATCGAAAGCGCTTCCGGTAATGTTACTGCTTTTGTGGACAATGCAGATGAGCGGAGTGTTTTCTTAGGGATGGAACTGCCGACGCTTTTGGCTAATGAAAAGATAACAACCGTCAACGGCATGGATAAGCATGCTTTTGCTCAGCAGTTTGATCGCCGTTTTTAAGCGTCAAAGTTAATCCGTGGATCAATCAACGTATAAGTAATATCGGACAATAGTTTAAGAACCAGCCCCAATAAGGCAAAAATATACATTGTTCCGAAAATGACGGGGTAGTCTCTGGTCATAATTGCTTCGTATCCCAAAAGCCCGATTCCGTTGAGCGAGAAAATGACCTCAATCAACAGAGAGCCGGTAAACAGCATCTTGATTAGCAGAGACGGAAAACCGGCAATGACAATGAGCATCGCGTTTCGGAAAACATGTTTATATAAAACCTGATTTTCATTCAATCCTTTTGCGCGAGCTGTCAAAACATATGGTTTGTTGATTTCATCAAGAAAAGAATTTTTTGTCAGCATGGTCAGGCTGGCAAATCCGCCAATGGTAATTGCGATGACCGGTAAGGTAATGTGATGAAAATAGTCCAGAATTTTTCCCCACCAAGGAAGCGTGTCCCAATTGTCAGATGTCAGTCCGTGTAACGGAAACCATTGAAAATATGTTCCGCCGGCAAAAAAGACAATTAGAAAAACAGCGAACAAAAAGACGGGAATAGCTGAGCCGAAAATAACGGCAAAAGAGGTTGCGACATCAAAAGTAGAGCCGTCACGCACCGCTTTTTTGATGCCAAGCGGAATAGCTACCAGATAAATAATCAGTGTGGACCATAGCCCAAGCGAGATTGAAACCGGCATTCGTTCTTGAATCAATTGCCAGACGTTTTTGTCTTGATAGAAGCTTTTCCCGAAGTCAAATTTGGCGTAATCAGCAAGCATTTTGAAAAAACGGACGTGAGCAGGTTTGTCAAAACCGAATTGTTTTTCAAGTTCTTTTATCATATCTTCAGGAACACCGCGTGCCCCTTGATATTGGGGATTGGCGTTGTTCATGGCCGCAGATCCTGAAAATTGTCCTTTGTTGTCGACATTCATTCCCTGATATTTTGCCAACGTGTGTTCAATAGGCCCCCCCGGAGCAAATTGAATAATCACAAAATTAACAGTCATAATGCCAATGAGTGTCAGTGGAATAAGCAATAGTCGTTTAAAAAGATAATTTCTCATTGTTCGCTCCACCATGTAAAGACATCAAAACCGGCTTTTACATCAGTTTGGGGATGTTTTAATCTGTTCCAATAGGCGACGCGTTTATAAGGCGCATACCACTGGGGAATGATATAATGCTCGTTCAGCAAAACTCTGTCCAGAGCTTTCACCGCTGCTTCATAATCTTCTCGTTGCTCCACGGCAACCAAAAGTCTCGTCAGGTCGTCTACAACCGGATTTTTTACACCAACGAGGTTCATACTTCCGGATATATCTGCGGCTTGTGAACCCCACATGTCTTTTTGTTCGTTCCCGGGGAGATTGCTGACGCCAAGGGCTAAAATCGCCATTTCAAAGTCAAATGTATCCAACCGGTTTTTGAATATATTAGGTTCCAGATTGCGAAAAGTTGCTTTGATGCCGATTTTGCGGAGATTTTCAATAAACGGAAGCATTACACGGGTAAAAGACGAACCGTTGGCAGAGTTGCCCAAGATTTCAAAATTTAATGGTTCTCCGGTCTTTAGATTCGTCATAATGCCGTCTTTAAAATCATATCCTGCTTCATTTAACAAGCGAACCGCGGTTTTCAGATTTTCTCTGGTTTCCATTGGTGTTTTATGAGACGGCAGGCTTGGAGTTTGTTCAAATACGGAGGACGGTAAAACGGATTGATATTGCTTGAGAATATCTTTTTCTTTTCCTTGCGGCAGTCCCGTTGCCTCCATCCCTGTATTGGTAAAATAGCTGAAAAGGCGTTGATATTGCTGATAAAAAAGTTTGTCATTAGCCCAGTCAAAATTAAATGCCAAACCGATAGCTTGCCGAACGCGGCGATCGCTAAACTTATCAAGACGAGTATTAAAGCCAAAAAACTGTAAATTTGCCGCCTGATTATGTTTCAGATTTTCCTGTTTGATTTTACCTGATTTAACAATGTCGTTATCATAGCCACTAACCCAGATTTTAGCTATGTATTCTTCTCTGATATCCAAATTTCCGGCAAAGAGAGCCTGCAAGGTAACGGTTGTATCCTGATAATAGTCGTAGCGAACTTCGTCAAAGTTAAAGAAACCTTTGCGAGAAGGAAGGTCTTTTGCCCAGTAATCAGGATTGCGTTTAAAAACAAGGTATTTGCTGGGGGCATATTTATCAAGGATATACGGTCCGCTTCCCAATGGAATACGGAGTTCCGGTTTGCTGAAATCGTGTCCGTCCCAATCTTTTTTTGAGTAAATTTTCAACTGAGATAATATTAATGGCAATTCTCTGTTGCTGGTTTCTGTTTTAATGTGGAAACGTACATGGGTGTCGTTGACTTTTTCAACTCGTTCGATGTCGCTGTAATAGGCTTTGTAAAAAGGAGCTCCGTTTTCAATTAAGGACGTGTAGCTGAAAATGACATCATCGGCAGTCACCGGTGTTCCGTCACTGAACTGGGCTTTGGGGTTTAAGATAAAACCGATAAAAGAATTGTCGTCCGGAATTTCAAAATATTCCGCCAATAAAGGATAAACGGTGGTGTGATCATCAACAGGGGTAACACCCAGTGTATCCAAGCTAAGCAAGGCGTGTTCCGGTGTTGCAATGCCTTTGAAGATAAACGGATTAAAGTTGTCAAAACCACCGTAGGCCGGCATAACAATTCGTCCGCCTTTAGGAGCTTCCGGATTAACATAATTAAAGTGAGAAAAGCTGTCTTGATAATTACCTTCCTCATAAAGAGGAAGAGAGGATAACACTTTTACCTCGGTTGCCTGAACCGAGGTAAAAAAGCAAAAAACAAAGAATAACACAAATTTAAACACGATACCTCGGATTATTTGTTGTAGTTTTGCTCGTCGGTCCAACCGCCAAAAGGATATGAGAAGTCGTCGCTGTCTTCAACTTGTTGCGGTGTCGGCTCTGAAATCTGAGGTGACATGTTTTCCCATTCTTTTTTCAGACTGTCGAGTTGTTGCTGAGTTTGCAATGTATGAAAAGGAGCTTGTTCTTCCTCCGGTATTTCGATTTCAAATTGTGGTTCTTCAAAAGTTGGTTGTTGCTGAGGCTGTTCTTCCGGAACAGCGTCTTTTCCAAAACTTCTTTCCAGAGCTTGTGAAAAAGGGTCTTTCTCAGCTTCCTGAGGTAATGTTTCTTCCTTTTTCTTAAAAAAAGGTACCTTTTCCAAAAATTTATTTTTAACGGCGTTTTCTTCTTTCTCTGCCTCTTCTTTTATCGGAGCCGAAAACACGCGGGGTGTTTCTTCTCGGCGTGGTGCTTGAAATGTTTGAATGCGAGATGAAAACGCGGTTGAGTTTTCTCTGCTTTTCCTGATTTCATCGGAAATCGGAGCAAAAATTGAGAAAGTTTTTCCCATCACGCCGGTTTCGATTATGTTCAGGAAAACTTTGTCATGATCATGTTTTTCCAACAGGTTGATAACCGCTTGATATCTGGCGCAAAACTCCATGATTGTCCCGCCCAGCATCAAGTCGCGGTTGGCTTTTTCATAGATTCTCATTTGAAAGTTCGGTTGCGCGTTGTTAACTTCAATAACAACTTTTCCAAAAGCCCATTTGCTGCCGTTGCGAACCTTATTCCATAACCGTTCAATCTGTTCAGCCGAAGCAATTTTGCACTCCTGAATGATTTCCGCTAACAATTCGTTCATATCAGCAATCAATAGATCAAAACGGTTGAGCATAAAGCCATCTTTAACCTGTTGTTCTGTTTCAATCATAATTCTGGCCAACAGGTCGGAATAATCCTGATTCTTTTTCATCTGATTAAACAGCTTAAACAACATCGTGTCTGTCTTGCGGTTTTGCAGGTGTTGGCTGACATAGCTGAAGACCAGCCACGCCAAAAAGATTGGTAGGCAGATGATTGCCAAATAAGAGCAAATATCTGAAATATTCGCATTCCAAAAAGACGCGTTGCCTAGGTTATCCGCAACAAGGCGAATAGACATAATGAGCCAAATCAAAGATGAAAAAATTAATGCAAAAAAAGAAATTGCCAACAATGTATGCCATCCTTATGTTTGTTTAAACTAACCGTATCTTATAAAACATTAGTATCATTTCCAACTAAAAATGCCACTTCTTGCACAAAAACTAAAATAAAGAGTCGAATTTTCAAAAAAAATATGTTATGAATAACTCAAAAATGTGAAATAATATAAAGAGAAAGAAATGAATACCAATTCTAACACCCTTGTTTTAGATTTTGAAAAAAATATTTTTGAGCTGGAGTCCAAGATTGAGAGCTTGAAAATGCTTGCTCAGGATGAAGATGTCGATATTTCTCAGGAAGTCGGTCGTTTGCAACAAAAGTTGGAAAAACAAATGAAAACAGCATATTCCAACCTGACCCCGTGGCAAAAATCTCAGGTCGCTCGCCATCCGCAACGCCCTCATTGCTTGGATTATGTTCATGCTTTGATTGAAGATTTTACCCCCTTGTGCGGTGATCGTTTGTTTGCTGATGATGAGGCGATGATTGGTGGTATCGGTCGCTTTAAAGGGATTTCTGTCGTTGTTTTGGGGCAGGAAAAAGGGCATGATATTGAATCTCGTGTTCGTTACAATTTCGGAATGGCAAAACCCGAGGGATATCGTAAAGCCCAACGCCTGATGGACTTGGCCAACAAGTTTAATATGCCGGTTATTGCTTTTGTTGACACATCCGGAGCGTTTCCGGGGGTGGAGGCTGAAGCTCGCGGGCAGGCCGAAGCCATTGCGTCTTCTATTGAAAAATGTTTGCAGATTAAAGCGCCGATTGTTTCGGTCGTCATTGGTGAAGGCGGCTCCGGAGGGGCAATTGCGATTGCAACCGCCAACAGGGTTTTGATGTTGGAACACTCCATCTATTCCGTTATTTCTCCGGAAGGTTGTGCATCTATCTTGTGGCGTTCTGCAGATAAAGTTAAGGAAGCGACCGAAGCTCTGCGTTTGACAGCTCAGGATTTGCGTAATCTTGGTGTGATTGATGAAATCATCAGTGAGCCTTTGGGCGGAGCTCATCGTGCACCGCTTGCCGCTATTGAGCATGTCGGCGACAGTATTTTGAAGCACTTGAAAGAATTGCTTCCGATGAATGGTGATGATCTGAAAAAACGTCGGACTGAAAAGTTCCTGAGAATGGGGCGCCGTTTTGCAGATTCTAAATAACATAACAAAAGAACAGGCTGAGTTTATTTTGCTATCCGCAATAGGATTTCTTTGCTTAATAAATGTTGTCGTTTTGTTGATGCGTCGCGGCAAAAAAGACTTGCATTCTTTTAGTGATATCCTGTTGCGTGGGCAGGCTGAATTGGCCGGACGCCTATCGCAACTCGGTGAATATAATGCCGCGGAGCAAAATAAAATAGCTCAGGCGATTCAGGAACAAAAACTTGCGGTTTTAAAAATTATGGATGAAAAGCTGTTGGCTGTGACCAAGAGTGTGGGAGAAGGGCTTCAGCAAAATGCGGCAAAAACAAGCGAAACTCTAACGGATTTGCGTGAGCGTTTGACCAAAATTGATGTTGCTCAGCAAAAAATATCCTCCTTGTCAGAACAGGTCGTGTCTTTGCAAGAAGTTCTATCCAACAAACAAGCGCGCGGTGCTTTCGGTGAAATACAACTCAACGATTTGGTGACGTCAATTTTACCGCCCAGTGCCTATGCTTTTCAGGTCGTGTTGTCTAATACTAAAAGGGCAGATTGTGTTTTGACGCTTCCCAACCCTCCGGGGACAATAGTCATTGATGCCAAGTTTCCGCTGGAGAGTTATCAGGCTTTGCGTCAGGCATCCGGAGATCGCGAAAAGATTGAAGCGGAGCGTTTCTTTCGGGCTTCTGTCTTAAAACATATCAAAGATATTTCCGAAAAATATATTCTCGCCGGAGAAACAGCCGAGTCGGCATTGATGTTTCTTCCCAGTGAGGCGATTTATGCGGAGTTGCATGCCAATTTTACCGATGTAGTTGAGGCGTCTTATCGAGCCAAGGTATGGATTGTTTCTCCGACAACCTTAATGGCGACTCTCAATACAATCCGCGCCATTCTAAAAGATTCCAAAATGCGGGAGATGGCCGGTGTTATTCAAAAGGAAGTTGGTGTGTTGGTCGAAGATATCACTCGCCTTGACGGGCGAATTGACAGCCTGAGCCGCCACTTTAAGCAAGCAAACGAGGATGTTGAGGGAATAAAAATATCATCGGGAAAAATCGGCAAAAGAATTCAAAAAATCGAAAATATCGAATTGGGCGAAGCACCTGAGCATCAGGCTCTTCCTAAGCTAGCCAATGATGAGTAAAATCTCTTTGGATAAGTGATGAATTAATTTTGGCTTTTTTTTGAATTGTAATATTGATAATTATAACAAAAAGAGATAACTTAATAAAAATAGAAAAAGAGGTAATAGAAGTGACAAAATCTGAATTAATTGAAAAAATTGCCAGCAAAAATCCGCATCTGATGTTAAAAGATGTTGAGAAAATTGTTGCTGTTGTTTTTGATAAAATTATTTCCACTTTAGCAAACGGTGACAGAGTTGAGTTCCGTGGTTTTGGTGCGTTTTCTGTTCGCACTCGCACACCGCGTGTGGCCAAAAACCCTCGTACCGGTGAACAGGTTCAGGTTGAAGAACGTAATATTCCTCATTTTAAGACTGGTAAACAGTTGTTTGAGTTGCTAAATAAATAACAATTCATTTTGTTTTTAGGAGTGTCGCCCATGGGTTTTGTAAAAATGCTTATAGGACTGCCGTTGTTAGTCGTTATTTTTGTTTTTGCTTTTGTAAATAACGATTTGGCAACCTTTAACCTATGGCCTTTTTATATTGAGATTACCGTTTCTCTCAGTGTGGCGATAGTTTTCTTCATCTTTTTTGGCTTTCTTATCGGGGAGCTCTTTGCGTGGTTGTCTTATGCACCTGTCCGCAAAGCTTTGCGTAATCAAAAACGCCAAAATAAAAAATTAAATAAAGAACAGCAGAAGCTGGTCAAAGAAATGGAAAATCTCCATGAAAATCTTGAAACCTTAAAAGAGCTCGAGGCGAAGAAACCCAAGTTGAGCTTTAAAGAACGCTTCAAAAATTTGTTTCGCAAAAAACAACCCGTTGCTGATGACAATATGTTTCATCCGGTTGCGAAATAACAGCTTACATTAAAAAGGATTATCTGTACTATGAACTGGCTTTCTGACTTTGTCCGTCCAAAACTGAAAAAAATTACGACTAAGGAAATTGCTGACAATTTATGGGTTAAATGTCCCGAATGCGGCCAAATGCTTTTTAATAAAGAATTGGAAAAGAACAACTTCGTTTGTCCGGCTTGTGACCACCATTTGCGTATGCCTTTGGACAAGCGGTTCGATTTGTTGTTTGACAAAGGCGAATACAAAACGGTAACCCTGCCCAAACTGCAGGAAGACCCGCTGAATTTTAAGGATTCCAAAAAATATACCGACCGTTTGAAAAATTACCGCAAGGTAACAGGCAATCAAGATGCCATTAAGGTTGCTCAGGGCGAAATCGGCGGGATTACCTGCGTTGTTGCCGCTATCGATTTCTCGTTTATGGGCGGTTCGATGGGAACGGCTGTCGGTGAAGGAATTGTCAAGGCCGGCGAAATCGCCATGCGTGGCAACTATCCGCTGATTACGATTGCTGCTTCCGGTGGTGCCCGCATGCAGGAGGGGATTTTGTCCTTAATGCAAATGGCTCGCACGTCTGCCGCCGTTAATATGGTCAAAGAAAAAGGATTGCCCTTTATCTCTGTTTTGACAGATCCGACAACCGGCGGTGTCTCAGCCTCTTTTGCTATGTTAGGGGATATTCATATCGCCGAACGCGGTTGTGTTATCGGTTTTGCCGGTGCTCGTGTTATTGAGCAAACCATCCGTGAAAAATTGCCGGAAGGATTCCAGCGAGCTGAGTATTTGAAAGAACACGGCATGGTCGATATCGTTGTCCGTCGTCAGGAGTTGAAAGACGAGCTGGTTAAGGTGCTAAGCATTTTATTGCACCGTAAACCGCAATTAAGCACATTATCTATTGAACAGAAATAGATAATGCCATTTTACCATGTCGCTCCGCAATAGTATTTGCTTTGGAGACCTTAGGTAGTTCTGAACCGGAATTTCCCAGCAATCTTCATTAAAAAAGCCCCCAACCTGAAAAAGGATTGGGGGCTTTACTTTATCTGTTTTGTGATGGCATCTGCGCTTCTTTTTGTAAAGCGGAAATAAAATCATCAAGCTTCAAAACTTCTTGCTTGTCCGAACCCAAACGGCGAACGGTAACGGTTCCGTTTTCGCGTTCTTTGGCACCGACAACGGCAATAACCGGTATTTTGGCAACGGAATGTTCGCGGATTTTGTAGTTAATCTTTTCGTTGCGCAAATCCGTTTTGGCTGTTAAGCCGGCCATGCGCAATTTACGAGCCACATCTTCTGCGTAATCATCAAATTCGCTGACAATCGGAGCGACGACAACTTGTTCCGGAGACAACCACAATGGTAACTTGCCGGCATGATGTTCAATCAAGATACCCAAAAAGCGTTCAATTGAACCGAATAATGCGCGGTGCAACATAACCGGTTGGTGTTTTTCACCGTCTTCACCGATATATGAGATATCAAAACGCTGTGGCAGGTTCATATCCATTTGAACAGTTCCGCATTGCCATTCGCGGCCGATGGCGTCACGCAAAATAAACTCGAGCTTCGGACCATAGAAAGCGCCTTCGCCCTCGTTGATTTCATAAGCATAACCGTGTTTCTCCAAGGCATTGGCCAACGCCTTTTCAGAAATGTCCCAAATCTCGTCAGAGCCGATACGTTTTTCCGGACGGGTTGACAGATAGATTTTGATATTGTCAAAACCAAAGTCTTTATAAATATCAAAAATCAATTCCATTGTTCTGACGCATTCGTCTTCCATTTGATCAGGTGTGCAGAAGATGTGGGCATCGTCTTGTGTAAACTCACGAACACGCATCAATCCCATCAGAGAACCAGAGGCTTCATAGCGGTTGACCATGCCAAATTCAGCGATTCGCAACGGTAAATCACGATAAGATTTAATCCCTTGTTTGTAGACCAACAAACCACCTGGGCAGTTCATCGGTTTAACGCAGAATTGTTTGTCATCTTCTGTTTTGCCGGAGTAATTGTGGGCACCGTATTTTTCCCAGTGTCCGGATGTTTCCCACAAGCAACGATCCATAATGCGCGGAGTGGAGATTTCGACATAACCGTTATTTTCCTGACGTTTGCGCATATACTCAATCAAACGACGATAGATTTTATAGCCTTTGTCATGCCAGAAAACAGCACCGGGGGCATAATCAGGTTCGAAGTGGAACAAGTCCATTTCTTTCGCCAATTTGCGGTGGTCACGTTTTTCAGCTTCTTCCAACATTTTCAGATATTCATCTAATTCTTTCTTTGAGGTCCAAGCCGTTGCGTAAATGCGTTGCAACATTTCCTTGGTTGCATCTCCGCGCCAATAAGCACCGGCCACTTTCATCAACTTGAAAGCGTTACCGATTTTGCCGGTAGACGGAACGTGCGGACCGCGGCACAAATCTGTAAAATCACCTTGGCGATATAATGAAATCACTTCACTTTCCGGCAGGTCTTCAATGATTTCAGCTTTGTAGTTTTCACCCATATCTTTGAAAAACTTGATAGCTTCATTGCGCGGCATAACGATACGTTCGATTTTTTCATCACGCTTAACAATCTCATGCATTTTTGCTTCGATTTTTGCAAAATCTTCGGTTGTGAACGGTTCTTTACGAGCAAAATCGTAATAAAAGCCGTTTTCAATAGCAGGTCCGATAGTAACTTGAACATCTTTCCAGAGCTCTTTGACTGCCTGAGCCATAACATGGGAGCAGGAGTGACGGATGATATGCAGGCCTTCCTTGTCTTTACCGGTAATGATGGTTACGGTTGCGTCGGTAGTGATAGGAGTGGTCAGATCCTGCAATGTTCCGTTAACGGTGATGGCTAATGCGGCCTTTGCCAAGTTAGGACTGATTTTATTGGCGACATCAAGTCCGTTAATGCCGTCCTCCATATTCAAAATTGACCCATCGGGTAATTTAATAGCAACCATTTTAAATTTTTCCTCTATTCATTTATAAGTTCTTGATAAACAGCAATAGTTTTATCACACATAATTTGTTTTGTAAAATTATCTCTTGCATTTTTTATGGCTGCCCGTGAAATTTTTTGTTTTTCATCTTCGGGAAGCTCAAGCGCCCAATCCAGAGCATCGGCCAAAGATTGCGCATTATTGCTGGCAAACAAACGACCGCTCACACCATCAATGGTGTTGTCTAAGGAACCGCCGATATTGGACGCGATAACAATCTTGCCCATGGCTTGACCTTCGATGGCGATTCGGCCGAAAGCCTCCGGTTCGATAGCTGTCGAAAGAATAACATTTGACACCATCATGAGGGCGGGAGCGTCAACGTAGGCGCCAAAAAAGCCGACTCTGTCTTGGAGATTATATTTTTGAACCAATTTTTTTAAATATTCAAGATATTTATAGCGTCCTTGATCTGCGCCGGCAATAATACAGTAATAATTCTGATTTTTCATCAGGTGTAGGGCTTCAATCAGCAGATGTTGTCCCTTCCAACGGGTAATGCGCCCCGGTAATAAGATGACCGGCTTGTCTTCGGCAATATTGTAGTCATGAATTTTGTTAATCATTCGTTCTTGTGAAACAGCTTCCGGTGCATATTTTGCAACATCCACGCAACGAAAAACCAAACGCAGTTTCTTTTCATCAACTTTATAATTGCTCAAAACATGGTTTTTAATATGGTTGGATATGACAATAACGCGTTCGCCGTAAGTCATCACACGGTTGTAGAGTTTTTTTATGCCGCCAAAACCAAGTCCGTATGTGCCGTGATAAGTTGTCATAAACTTGACACCGGCGCGTTTGGCCGCCCAATAAGCGCTCCACGCCGGAGCACGAGAACGGGCATGCACAATATTGATGCCGTTTTCTTTGATGAACTTTTCAAGCTTTTTTGCATTGCTGAGCATCGTGAAGATATTTTTGCTTTTGAGGGGAAGTGTCAGGTGTTTGACTTTTAGCTTATCCAGCTCATAAGTTAAGCGTCCGCCTTGCGAGGCTACAAAATTTTTGATTCCCTTTTCTGTGAGCCCTGCGGCGATTTCGACAGTTCCGGTTTCCACACCGCCGGTTTCCATTTCCGGAAGTACCTGTAAAACGACTGGTTCTTTATTCATCTCGTTAATCACTTCGATTCCTGTTAGCTAATCCAATATTTTTTCAAGCCAATGTACAACCTATTTTATCTTGCGCCAAGGAAAATAAGCTAAAGACTAACAAATATGCACAGTATTTGTACTAGAATTCCTCAAAGCCGAACGGCTGACGCAAAGATGGCTTTCTGGCTTTGTAGAGGTTAATGTTTGTAATCTCGGGGATATCGTGTTCTCTTTTCCAATATCCTTTGCTGCGCATGCATTTGGCGTAGTTTGTCGGGCTGATATCTTCGTCGTCGTAACGAGAGTTGACAATCAGCGGTTGCGCTCCGGGGTAAGGAATGTATGAAGCCCAGATTCCTTTGGAGGATTTCCAGTCAGCGCGCGTGTCGAGTTTTGTTTCCTCCGTATAAAACCAGGTTCTGAAATCTGGCATAAGCTTGAATTCTTTTGCCGCCATGAGGCATTCCGCATGATCACGAGAAAATTTTTCAACGCCGGTATGGGGTTTTTCCCAGTGGTAGACGACTTGTCCGCTTCCTTTGGCAAAATAGGTGCAAGAACACAGGAAAACAGCAAGCAGGGGAATATAGGGTTTTATCTTCATATCAAATCCTAAAAATCAAGATTGGCATAATGCTTGGCCGGTAGGATACCGCGGATATTGTCTTTAAGAATATCCTTAAAACAAGGGCGTGACTTCAGCCGTGAATACCAAACTTTTACATTGCGGAAATCTTCCCATGGAACATCCCCCAAGTAGTCAACAATGGACAAGTGAGCCGCGGCAGTCAAATCCGCAAGAGAAAGGTTGTCATCGGCCAGATTTTTGCGGCGTTCCAACAGCCAGTCCATATATTCCATATGATAAATTAAATTATTCAGTCCGATTTTGAGTATTTTTGAATCGGGAGCCAGACCTTGCGCAAAGCGTTTGTGCACTTTTTCGTAGACAAGATTGCGATATACTTCTCGATAAAATTTAGAATCAAACCAGTCTGTAAGACGTCTGATTTCAGCTTTTTTTAAAGCATCGCCAAAGAGTAACGGTGTTTCGGTATTCGTTTCTTCAAGATATTCGGTAATGGCATAGTGTCCGGAAATAATGTTGCCGTCATTCAAAAAAATAGGCAATTCGCCTGCCGGATTTAGTTTGAATACTTCTTCGGAAGGTTGCCACGGCAAGTCTTCTTTCAGGATAAAAAGCATTTTTTTCTCGCTCATCAGAGCGCGGACTTTGCGTCCGAAGGGAGAGACCGGATGATGAATTAACAAAACCATATTTTACGCCTTTCTTTTATTAAAACTAAGTTTAGCCGCTTGTAAAAAAAAGGTCAAGCTACAACAAAGTATATTGGATTTTATCCGCAATTTATTGTTCGGAAGTTTCTTCTGTTGGTGTGTCTGTCACAAAAGTGGGTGGAACGACACCTTCGTATTTTTTTCCGATATCATTTATTGTTTTTATTAAAAGCTCTTTTATGGCATCTCGATTCTTCTGTTCTTTGGCATAATGCGTCAGTTTTTGCGCTAATAATTTGCGGTGCGGCGATATTTTTGAGATGCCGATAAAGAGAGGGATATTCCATAGAGCCTGCTTGGAAATGCTGATTTGCTCGCGCAATCCTAATTTATATGCTTCAATCAGTCCGGCATATTGGCTGATGAGGATGTAATCAGCTTGCTTGGTAAAAAGTTTTTCAAACAGATTGTATGGCGTGTCAATTTTTTCAATGTTGTATTCTTGGAGTTGTTGCTCGACAAAGTCGCTGTACACTTCTTTTTCCAGTCTGACACCTTTGAGTTTTTTCAGGTCGTCTGTTGATTTAACATCCGAAATGCGATTGGGAAGCATAAAGACGGTAACCGGATTATTGATAATGGATGGAAAAATAAGTTCCAATCCTCGATAGAGTTCTGTTTCGTGGTAGGCGCCCAAGATGAGGTCAATTTCGCCGCGGCGCACTTTTTGAACCAAATTTTCATAGTATTTTTGTTTGAGGTCGTAAGATATTTTGAGGTTGTTTTCTTTTTGGATTTGCAAAATCATCGGTTTCCAGATGCTGTCAAAGCGCCCCAGTAAAGGTTCTCCGGGGTGTTCGACGGCACCGAACGGAGCATAGTCGACAAATCCGGTGATATTCACATCGCGGAGCTTTGTTTGCACTTTTTCCGTGTAACGTACAAATGCGTGAGCGTTAAGGCTGAGAACAATTGCACACAGGCATCCCAAGATTATCTTTTTCGGCATAGAACTCTCCGGTGATTTATTTTCAAAAATTTACGATTAAGTAACATAGTATAAACTATACTGAAATAGTGTTAAAAAATATTTTATATGCAGGGTTATTTTAATGGATAAAGTTGGAAATTATTCGCAAACGCAGGTAAGCGGATTAGGACAGGCGGAGCTTGAAAGTCGCGCATTGGTTCGAACGGCGGGAGCGTTAAATGCCATTAAAGAAAACTGGGAGCAACGTCGGGATGAGTTGGATGAGGCGTTGGAAAAGAACCGAAAGTTGTGGGCGATTTTTGCCGTAGCGATGCATGAGAACGATTGTCCTTTGCCTCCGGAGTTGAGGGTAAATATTCTAAACCTGTCAATGTTTGTTTTTCAGCGCACTCTGGATATACAAGAAGCTCCGGCACCGCAAAAGCTTGATGTTTTAATCAATATCAATATGAATATTGCCAAAGGGCTCGTAGGCAATATTGAAGATAAGTAGTTTACTCTTTATACACATTCCATGTTGACAAGATAATGTTGTTCAAGTCGCTGTGTGTTGCTTTCCAGCCTAAAATGTCTCTTGCCTTTTGAGCGGAGGCGGTAATAACGGCGGGATCACCTGCGCGACGAGGGGCAAATTCATAGGAGATTTTTTTGCCGGTCAACTCTTCGGTTTTTTTTATCATTTCCAAAACGGTGATGCCTGTTGCGGTGCCAAGGTTAAGAATTTGGCTTTCAGAGCTGGTGTTGAGGTATGAGAGGGCTTTGGTATGGGCTGTTGCCAAATCGGAAACATGAATATAATCCCGAATGCAGGTCCCGTCACGGGTGTCATAATCATTGCCGAATATCTTTAGTCCGCTTCGTGTGCCGTTTGCAGCTTCCATCACAATCGGCAACAGATTTTGCGGATTGTCTTCCAGTCCGCGAACATCGCCGTTTTCATCATAGCCGACAGCGTTAAAATAGCGAAGTGATACAAATTTGATGCCTTTGAGTTGGTCATACCATTCAAAATATTTTTCCATATCATATTTGGTAAAACCATAAAAGCTGATGGGGTTGAGCGGATGTTTTTCATCGACAGGCAAATAGACGGGGGAGCCGTAAACCGCGGCTGAAGATGAGAAGACCAGCTTCTTGACATTATGTTTGCACATAGAGTTCAAAACATTGACGGTGCCGCAAATATTGTTTTGGGCATAGAGTTCTGGGGTTTCCATCGATTCTCCGACAGCTTTTTTCGCGGCCAATAAAATAACCGCGTCAACATTCCGTGCCATAGCGGCATCCAACTCTTCTTTGTTAAGAATGTCACCGATAATGTAGTCGGCCTTGTCAAAAAAGTTGATTTTTTTTCCGGTAGAAAGATTGTCAAAAACACTGACTTGAAAATTATTTTTCAATAGATTTTTAACAACATGGCTTCCGATATAACCGGCGCCGCCAATGACCAGAACGTGCATGAAAAAACTCCTTTTATAAAAAACTTTAAAAATAATATAAAAAAAGTATTGACGTGTCCAATTAAATATATTATTTATGCATTCATCTTGTGGGGGTATGGCGGAACTGGTAGACGCGCTAGACTCAAAATCTTGTGGCCTCAGGCCGTGTCAGTTCGAGTCTGACTACCCCTACCAAGTCAAAAATCCTGAACAAATTGTTCAGGATTTTTTTGTTTGCCTAAGAACGTTATCGTTGATATGCTGTGATAAAATTCAAAATGCGTGGGATGGTATGAATGCAAAGTGTTGAACTGTATCGGCAAGCTCGTTATGACGAAGCGGAAATTTCTGCGCGAAAAGAACTGGCGTGCGATAAAACTAATCATGATGCTTTGCAGGTTCTGGGGAATGTATGTTTTATTCGTGGCGATTTTTTTGCGGCGCTGAGTTTGTATCGTCGAGGTTTTTTGCTGGGAACGGATAAGGCGGATGTCTTCAATATTGCCAATGTTTTTTTTCAGTTGAAAAAATATCGTCAGGCGGCCTTGTGGGTAAAAAAAGCTTTGACGATGGATGATGCTTTTTTTGATGCTTGGATTTTGCTGGGGCAATGTCAAATGGCTTTGGAGCAAAACATGGAGGCTACAGACAGTTTGAGAAAAGCATGCCGACTGAAAAGTGATGATGTTTGGGTGCATAGCTATCTGGGGCAGGTTTTGCAAAAAAACGGAGAATACGATGCTGCTTTGGAAGAAGCATTGTGTGCGGTATTGTTGAGCGGCGGTGAGGATTCTCAGCAAATAAATATGGCATATGCCTTGTATGAAACGGCGCTTGAAAACGGGAAGGATTCGATACAAAAATTTGCTTCTGCATGGCAACAAAAATATGCGGGAAATCCGATTGTCGATTACGCACTGGCGGCACTGGTTTCTGATAAGAAAATTTTAAAATCAGACGCTTTGTATGTGCGTAAAATATTTGATATATTTGCAGAAGATTTTGAGGAAACTTTAGCCTCTTTGGACTATCGTGTTCCGCAGATTATTGCTACGGAATGTAAGGCGTTCTGTGAGGAAAAAATATTACAAGAGTGGCGGATTCTTGATATGGGATGCGGAACCGGATTGTGTGGAAAATTTTTGGCTTCTCTGTATTTAAAGATAAGTTTGGATGGTGTTGATATCTCTGCCGAAATGTTGAAAAAAGCCGCTGAAAAAAATGTTTATAAAAGTTTGTTTTGTGATGATGTTGAACACTTTTTTGCGATGTCGGATTCTCTTTATGATGTGATTGTTGCGGCTGATGTTTTGACCTATTTCGGAGCACTGGAAAACATATTTTTTCAGGTTAAAAAACACTTGAAAAAAAACGGGGCTTTTATCTTTTCCGTAACGCAAAATTCTCTCAATGATGATGACAGTTTTCTACATATGTCCGGACGATTTTTGCATACGGAAAATTATGTAAAAAAGGTAGTGAAGCAGTGTGGTTTTATGGTAAAAAAACAACAAAGCTGTAAGCTCCGAGAAGAGGGGGATTCCGAGGTGTTCGGCTGGATATTTTGCATAGAAAAAAGCTCCTGAATTCAGGAGCTTTTTTATTAAATTTTTTCTGCAGAAAAATTACTTGGAAGATTTTTTTGCAGTTGCTTTTTTGCAAGAAGCTGTTGAGCTTTTTTTAGCTGTGGAAGTCTTCTTTGCGGCAGATGTTTTGCAAGAACTGCTCTTGCAATTTTTGTTGTTCAACTGCTCAACAGCCATAGCCCAAAAATACTCATCTTGACCTTGCGGACAGCCGGCATTTTGCCAATTGTAGTAAGCTGCTTCTCTGATAGCATTTTCAAGATTTTTGATCATAATTACTAACTCCAAATAAAATTTTATTGGTAAACATTTATTAATATACAATCAAAATTAAATACGTCAATACTAATCATCTGAATTTGTACATTTTATAAAATATTTTTTTTGCGGGACTTAAAAAGCTTGCATTTAAAATTATAAGAAATTATAGATATTAAAACAGGCTGTGCCTGAAGATATTTAAGTCTGAATTATGGTGTTAATTTCAAGGAAATATTATATGGAAAATTTATTATCGAAAGAAGAAATGGAAGCCGTTATCAACGGTAATCACGGTAATGTTTTTGCAGTGTTGGGAATACACAAGGATAAGGGAAGTAAAGAAGTTTTTATTCGCACTTATCAGCCGCATTCCAAGTCTGTAGAAGTCATTGATAACAATAATAAATCCCTTGGTTTTATGACACAATTGGACAAGCGCGGATTCTATCAGATTAATCTCGGCGCTGTTGAAAATTTCTCTTACAAATTCCGCATCGAAAATGATCTCGGCACGGTTTATGAAGCTGAAGATGTTTATCGTTTTCCATCCACTTTGGGTGATATGGATGTCTATCTTTTTGCAGAGGGCAACCATCTGGAAATGTATAAAAAACTTGGTGCACATCCGATGGAAATGGATGGTGTCAAAGGTGTGGGATTTGCTGTTTGGGCGCCCAACGCCAAACGCGTCAGCGTTGTCGGTGCATTCAATAATTGGGATGGCAGAGTTAATGCCATGCGTTGTCATCAAAGTTGTGGTGTGTGGGATATTTTTATCCCGAATATTGGCGAAGGCGAACTCTATAAATACGAAATCAAAAGCCACGACGACTGCATTTTGGTGAAGGCTGATCCGGTTGCTTTTTATTCTGAAAAACGTCCGAATACGGCATCCGTTGTTTATGATATCAACCACTACAATTGGTCGGATTCCAATTGGATGAATTATCGCGAGGAGCATAATTCTTTTGATAAGCCGATGTCCATTTACGAGGTGCATTTAGGCTCGTGGCGTCGCAAGAACGGAAATGAATATTTAACCTATCGCGAACTGGCTGATACTTTGGTTCCCTATGTATCCAATATGGGCTTTACGCATGTTGAATTTTTGCCGTTGACAGAACATCCTCTTGATTGTTCTTGGGGTTATCAAGTTATCGGGATGTTTGCGCCGACCAGTCGTTTCGGTACCCCTGATGATTTGCGTTATTTGATTGATAAATTTCATCAGGCCGGCATTGCCGTTATCATGGATTGGGTTCCTGCCCACTTCCCCAAAGACGGTCACGGACTGAATGAATTTGATGGAACACATTTGTATGAACACGCCGATCCTCGTAAAGGTGAACACACCGATTGGGGAACAAAAATTTACAACTACGGTCGCACCGAAGTATCAAATTTCCTGTGTGCGAGTGCGGTTTATTGGTTGAAAGAATATCATATCGATGGTTTGCGTGTTGATGCCGTGGCTTCCATGTTGTATTTGGATTATTCTCGTAAAAACGGTGAGTGGATTCCCAATGTTTATGGCGGCAACGAAAATATTGAAGCGATAGCATTCTTGCGTCGTATGAATGAACTGGGATATTCTCAGGTTAAAGGAGCGTTTACGGTTGCCGAAGAGTCTACGGCATGGCCGATGGTTTCACGCCCGACATCCATGGGTGGTTTGGGATTCGGCTATAAATGGAATATGGGGTGGATGAACGACACCTTGCGTTATATTGCCCATGAGCCGATCCATCGCAAATACCATCACGGAATGCTGACATTCGGGTTATTATATGCGTTTAATGAAAACTTTATTTTGCCGATTTCGCATGATGAAGTTGTTCATGGCAAGGGTTCTATGCTCTCTAAAATGCCGGGGGACGAGTGGCAAAAATTTGCTAACCTGCGTGCCTACTACGGGTTTATGTATACTCACCCCGGAAAAAAACTTTTGTTCATGGGATGTGAGTTCGGACAGGATTGGGAATGGAATTCTGAAGAAAGCCTGCGGTGGCACTTGCTTGATTTCCCGATGTACAAAGGTATGCAGAATTGTGTCCGCGATTTGAACCTGATGTACAAAGGCAATGCACCGTTGTATGAACAAGATTTTGACTACCGCGGTTTCGAGTGGATTGACCATTCCAATGCTGACGACAGCGTCATTGCCTACATGCGCAAAGGAACCAATGCCGGTGATTATCTGATTTCCATCACGAACTTTACGCCAGTTGTTCGCAATGATTATCGTTTGGGTGTTAATGAGCTTTGCGGTTATCAAGAAATTTTTAACAGTGACGATGTAAACTACTGGGGTAGTGGCGTTAAAAATGAAGGGGTAAAGTATGCGGAAGAATACGGTTGGAATTGCAAGCCTTATTCCGTACGTTTAACCTTGCCGCCACTGTCCACAATTGTACTCAAACCGGTAAAGTAAAAGAGGTCAGCAATGCCGAATTTTAAACCATCAAGCGGAACAGGCACGGTTTTAGGCTCTAGTTATGATGGCAAAGGCGTAAATTTTGCGCTGTTTTCGGCTCATGCTGAAAAGGTTGAATTATGTCTGTTTGATAAGTATGGCGCTCAAGAACTTGAGCGCTATGCGGTGACCGAAAACGACAACAACATCTGGCATATTTATCTTGAGGGCGTGCAACCGGGGCAAGTCTACGGTTATCGTGTTTATGGTCCGTACGAACCGGAAAAAGGCTTCCGTTTCAATCCTAACAAATTGTTGACAGATCCCTACGGCAAAAAGCTTGTCGGCAAACTGATTTGGAACAAGGCGATTTTCGGTTATGATATTGACAGTCCGGATAAGGATTTGTCTTTCAGTGCCTTGGATTCCGCCTCCTATGTTCCCAAGTCCGTTGTCGTGGAAGATGGCTATGATTGGGAGGGAGATGTTTCTCCGAATTATCCTTATGAAAAAACCGTTATTTACGAAACGCAAATGCGTGGTTATACCATGTTGCATCCGCAAATACCGGATTCCAAACGAGGAACATTTGCCGGTTTTTCACACTTGTCGGTCATGAGTTATTTACAGTGGCTGGGAGTGACCGCGGTAGAGTTTTTGCCGATACATGCTTTCTTTGGTAATCGTCATAAAAAGGGATATATCACGGACAATTATTGGGGCTATGAAAGCTTTAGTTTTTTTGCTCCGGAACAATCGTATTTAGCAGGTAATGATCTGTCCGAGATTAAGGATATGGTCAAGATCATGCATAAACATGGTTTGGAAGTGATTCTTGATGTGGTTTATAATCATACCGGCGAGGGCAATCAGTTGGGGCCGACGTTATGCTATCGTGGGATTGATAACACGTCTTACTACACGCTCAATCCTGAAAATCCCCGCTACTACTATGATTCGACCGGTTGCGGAGCATCGTTTAATGTCCAAAATCCGTATGTCCTGCGTTTGGTAATGGATTCTTTGCGTTATTGGGTACAAGAGATGCACGTTGACGGTTTCCGCTTCGATTTGGCACCGACATTGGCACGCCAGAAAATGGCTTATAAACAGGATAGCGGATTTTTATATGCCGTGGCACAGGACCCGGTTTTGAAAAAAGTCAAGATGATTGCCGAACCTTGGGATATTGGTTACGGCGGCTATCAGGTTGGCGGCTTTTTACCGGGGTGGGGTGAATGGAATGACAAATATCGCGACACGGTTCGTCGCTTTTGGAAAGGTGACGAGTTTCAAACACCGGAGATGGCCAGTCGCCTGACAGGATCCAGTGATGTTTTTAATCATAACAATCGTGACATCTGGACCAGCATAAATTTTGTGACGGCGCATGATGGTTTTAACCTGCGTGATCTGGTTAGCTATAACCAAAAACATAATTCCGCCAATGGTGAAGATAATCGTGATGGCAGTGACAGCAATTGGAGCTGGAATTCCGGTGCTGAGGGTGAAACGGATAATTCGGTGATACGCGAAAATCGGCTGGCTCGAGCTCGAGCGATGATGGCAACATTGCTCTTGTCTTTTGGCACACCGATGTTGGTTGCCGGAGATGAATTGTCGCACACGCAATTGGGCAACAATAATCCGTATTGTCAGGATAATGCGCTGACTTGGCTGACGTGGGAGGGCATAACCTCATCACATAAAGATTTTGCACGTTTTGTAAAAAAAGTGATTAAGTTGCGGAAGCGTCTGAAGATTTTTGATCGTCGCAAGTTTTTTGTCGGCCGTCCGGTAGACAAGAGCGGGTTTAAAGACATCACATGGTATACGGAAAGCGGGCAGGAATTTCGTTCTGAAGATTGGCAGAACGGCGCCAGAAAATGTTTGTCCTATTGTGTATATGCCGGCAGTAAGAGCGTGATGTGTATTTTTAACGCCAATTTTCAGGAACAGGAATGGGTTTTGCCTGATTTGGGAGCCAAAGCCGAATGGAGTTTAATGTTAGACAGCTCTGCCAAGTTCGATGAAAAGACAGTAGCTGAAAGCGGTAAAAAGATAAAAGTTCCGGAATGGAGCGTTATCGTGTTTGAAATCAAAAGATGAACGGGAGAAAATTGATGTCCGGAGATATTCATGGTTTGGCAACAAAACTGGGACTGGCAACCAAATTTTATGATGCCGGACTTTGCCGTCGCGAATATGAAATCAGCGATGAAACGTTAAAATTTTTTATCAAGACTTTAGGCTATCGGGCCGATACGGAAGAGCAGATTGCTCGTTCGTTTCAACAGCTGGAAGACAAGCGCTGGAAACTGGGGTTGGATAATATTTATGTTGTTGAAGAACATAACGTTGAATGCTCTGTTGTTATCTTATCTTCTGCCGAAAATGATGACAAGGAATTGACGCTCATTGAGCGACAGACGGGAAACACAGTCAATGTGTCTTATGAGATTATCAATAACAATGAGGTTGCGCAGGTTGATGGCAAAGAGCATTTGCGCCTGAAAATAAAAATCAACAATAACTTGGCGCTTGGGTATTATGATTTAAGCTTCAGAGTAAAGAACAAAACGTATAAGAGCGTTTTGGCAGTTTGTCCGGCAAGATGCTATGAAGCACCGGCAATGGATAAAAAACTTTGGGGCTTTGCAATTCAGCTTTATTCCGTTAAAAGTGAGCGCAACTGGGGTATCGGTGATTTTAGCGATTTGAAAAATTTGGTTAAAATCTGCGGTCGAGCCGGCGCATCGGTTATCGGGCTAAACCCGTTAAATGTTTTGATGCACAATTTTCCTGAAGAAGCCAGTCCCTATTGCTCAATCAGTCGCCTGTTCTTAAACCCTGTTTATATTGATGTTGAGGCTGTTCCCGAGTTTACGGCACAGGATAAGGGCGAAATTGAAAATGAGATTAATGAATTGCGTCAGGCAGACTTGATTCAGTATTCTCGAGTCTATCCGCTCAAGATGAAAATGCTTGAGCGTTGTTATGACCGTTTTGTTGAGGGGACGGATAAAAAACGGCAAGCGGCTTTCAAAGCCTTTTGCAAGGAACAAGGGGCTGATTTGGATAAACTTGCCATCTTTGAAACCTTGTATGAAGACATGTCAAAAACCGTATGGGGCGGTTGGCGCGCATGGCCGGAAGAATATCGTCATCCGGCATCACCGGCGATTAAAACGTATGCCAAAGAGCATAAATCCCGAATTGACTTTTTCAAGTTTTTGCAGTTTGAGGCGGATCGTCAGTTCAGTCAGGCGCAAGATATGGTTAAAGAAAACGGCCTCGGTATCGGCTTTTATCGCGACTTGGCGGTTGGGGTCGGCAAAGATAGTGCCGAACTCTGGAGCAATCCTGAACTGTTTGTGCCCGAAGTTGGCGCCGGAGCACCTCCTGATGCTTTCTTCCCCGGAGGACAAAGATGGTGTCTGGGAGCTTTCAGTCCCGAAGCCCTAAAAGAAAATTGTTACGAGGCATTTATAAAAATTCTGCGTGCCAATATGAAAAATGCCGGTGCGTTGCGCATTGATCATGTGATGAGCTTGATGCGTCTTTACTTGATTCCCGATTGCGGCGAGCAAGGAACATATTTATATTATAAATTTTCTGATATGTTGAATATTGTTGCGCTGGAAAGTCACTTAAATCAGTGTGTCATTGTCGGCGAAAGTATTGGTAATGTGCCGGAAGGATTTTTAGAGACATTACAGGCAAAAAATATCCATTCGCTGAGTGTTTTATGGTCAGAGCGTTATGATGCCGGCTGGGGCGATTTTGCCGCACCGTCATGCTATCCGAGCGCCGCTTTTGCTTCTGTCGGCACCCATGATATGGCACCGTTGCGCATGTGGTGGTTTGGATATGATATTGAGTTGAGCCGTTCATTGGGGCTGATAGCTGATGACCATTGCAAGGGGGAAGCCTATCATAAGCGTGAAATCGACCGTTGCAAGCTATTGTTTGCACTGGACAGCAATTGTGTATGGCCGGAAGATAATTTGCGTCATGCTGATTGTTTGTATGGTGAGAAATATCCGGAGGGAATTGAGGAAGCTGTTCTCCGGTTTATGTCCCGTTGCGCATCACAGGTCTTTTTAGCACAACTGGAAGATATCCTTCATGTTGAGAAACTTCAAAATCTGCCGGGGACTGATCGTGACAAGCACCCGAACTGGCGTCGAAAACTTCCGGTAACACTGGAATGCTTGGAAAGTGATATTGCCTATGTCAGAAACATTGCCGCAATAAAACGAGAGCGATAAATGAGTAAAAGAAAAGCCGCAGACTGTATCTGCGGCTTTTTTTGTTGTTACTGACATATTTTCTCAACGTAAAGCTCAGCTTTATAATTTTGATAATTTATAAAAGGCTGAACAGGATACGTTGTGTAAAAGATGTCAGCCAAGTGCTTCGGGATACATAATTCTGGAGCAGGAGTAACCTTTGTGTCGAAGAATATTTGAGCAATTCCTGACTGTACGGTCGTCTCCATATTTGTACCCGTCTCAAACGCCATCCCAATATTGGCCGGAAATTTTTTCAAAACACCGGTAATGTTCTGACAGCTTGTAAACATTGAGCTTGCATCTTGAAGTGAATCCGGAAGTTCAGGGAATGTACCGGATAGATTTACCCCTCCGGCAAACATTAATTGTCCTCGAACCAATCCTTTGGGGAGAGGCGGAATTGAGCCGCTCAATCCGGTACATTCGGCAAACATAGCTTCACCATTAACCAGTGAACTAGGCAGAGCCGGAATTGATCCTGTCAAATTCCAATCCCCCATAAACATCCCCGTTCCGTTGACAAGAGAACTTGGGAGCTGCGGTATGCTTCCTGTTAATCCCTCGCAAGAGGCAAACATATGGGTTCCGTTTGTCAAACCAGAGGGAAGCTGAGGAATACTCCCAGTTAAATTATAGCATCCTGAAAACATTTCTTGACCATTGGTAAGTGTTGTCGGAAGTTCTGGTATTGTTCCTGTTAAAGCTTGGTTACCGGCAAACATAAGCCAACCGTTTGTCAAGCCGGAAGGAAGTTGAGGAACATTTCCTGTCAAACGGGTATCTGCAAACATCGCTCTTCCGTTTGTCAGTCCGGTAGGAAGTTGCGGAAAACTTCCTGTCAGGTTTGCGCGAGCAAACATAAATGATCCATCGGTAATCCCGTCAGGCAAAGAACGTGCGGACATTTCAAGCGTGGCATCAGGAAAAGCAGGGCCACCGTACGTAATAAACATACCGCGAACATTAGTCAGTTTTTGTGGAAATTCAGGAATAGAACCGGTTAAACTTGATGTGTCAGCAAACATTGCTTCTGCATTAACCAAGCTTTGAGGAAATTTCGGAATTCCTCCTTTTAAGTACATACAACTAGAAAACATATAGCTTCCATCAACCAGATTAGGAGGGAAATCTGGAATATCTCCCTCAAGCTTACAGATGGTTCCCTCTTTTATATAATTTTCCTGTGACTGAGTATATGTCGCATCATTATAAGAACCATCGAGGTTGAAGATGAAATCCGGTAATAAATTACCGAAGCGCAGACTATAAAGTGACGGAAGCGACATTGAATACAATTTTACCGGATAAGAGTTTTGTTTACGCGTATCGATAAAGTGTTTGACATCACCTGTAATGCTTAAAATATAGTTCCCGCTTTGAGTATAGGTGTGAGATTTCTCGCTGTTTACGGTTCCGTCACCCCAGTTTACGCTAAAGGTATCACCGGATGTTTCCAAGCGATCAAACGTGTGGGTAACATTATTTGCCAAAACAGCAATTTCATAGCTTAACCCATCTTTTGACGGTGGGATATAGGATGCGACACAAGCATTACCGGATAATTTGTATCCGTCATTACATGCAAATGTGTATCTTGTCATTTTTTCTGATCCGCAACCGGTACTGCATTCACTCGTCTTGGTGGCATTTGCCGGA
>CAMRWU010000010.1 GCA_947054505.1 uncultured Pseudomonadota bacterium
CTGGTCTAAGGCTATCTAAAAAGGAACCCTCGCAATTAGCGAGGGTTCCTTTTTTGCTTAAGAGGGCGGCTACTTTGTTGTGTGGTAACTGGTGGTATATTTTGATGTTGGTCAGATATGCTTTTCTGGAATGAGAAAGAGGAGTGCGCAGACGCATACTCCTCTTTAGGGATTGGTGTTAGTAAATTTGTTTGAGGGTTTTATTGATATTTTCTGGAGAAGGAACCGGAAATTTGTTTTTGTAATAGAGAAGCATGTATAGTCTTGTGGCGTAAGTTAGCCCGTGTTGTACATCTTTTGATTGGTTGATTAATTCAATCAGTTTGTTGCGGTTTATCTTTTCAAACTTGCATATTTCACTTAACGAGTCCCATTCTTGGCAACATAATCTCATGCTGGTGCGGCGATTGCCAACCTTTATTATTTTATTTGATAGCTTGCTCATTTCTAACCATTGGTTGTGAGTTAACGATGTTTCTAACTTAATAACTATATCAAGAAAATCTTATTTGCAACAAAAAATTGAAAAATATTTGACAAGATTCTTTATTAGCTAGTATTTTTGCGGACAAAATGTGTTTGTTTGTGTCTAATCTTGTCGTAAAAGTGGCGTTTCGGTGTAAAATGTCTGTGCGCCGGTGAGGTGACTCAACAAGAGTCTTTATAAGGGATTCAGAAAAATAAAAAAATAAAAAATATGATTTTTTCTCTTGCAATCTTTGTTTGTCTATGTTAAAAGGGGCTCACAAGAATTGTCTGACAAGTGTTTATTGTCGATAGTTTGGATATAAAACATATTGCAATCCCCTAGAAAATATAGGACTTTGCTGAGTTTAACTTTTAGATGGCAGGCTTGATGATTGAGTTTGCCGTCTAGTTATAGGAATAGTATTTAAAATGATGGATACACAAAATATCAGAATTCGCCTCAAGGCTTTTGATCATCGTTTGCTCGATTTGTCTACAAAAGAAATCGTTCATACAGCCAAAAGAACCGGGGCTAATGTCAGAGGTCCGATCCCTCTGCCCACACAAATCGAGAAATTTACGGTGAACTGCTCTCCGCACGTTGATAAAAAATCTCGTGAACAGTTCGAAATTCGTACTCATAAGAGGCTTCTCGATATCGTAGATCCGACACCGCAGACTGTTGATGCTTTGATGAAGCTGGATTTGGCTGCCGGTGTTAATGTTGAAATTAAACTGTAATTAATCTAACCAATGTTGGCATTTGAAAGACAGTGTCAACCAATTGAAAAGGAAAAACTAATAATGCGTACGGGTCTAATCGCAAAAAAGCTTGGAATGTCACGCGTGTTTGAAGCAGACGGAACTCATGTTCCGGTTACTGTTTTGGCCGTAGACGGTTTGGAAGTTGTCGATGTCAGAACCATGGAACGTGACGGTTATACCGCCGTTCAGTTGGGTACTGGTAGCGTCAAAGCTAAAAATGTTACCAAACCGATGAAGGGACATTTTGCCAAAGCTAAGGTTGAGCCGAAACAGAAATTGGCTGAATTCAGAGTTTCTGAAGACTGCTTGTTGTCTGTTGGTGATGAATTATCTGTAGAACATTTTGTTCCGGGTCAGTATGTTGACGTTTGCGGAACATCTATCGGTAAAGGTTTTGCCGGTGTTATGAAACGCCACAACTTTGCCGGTTTGGAAGCAACCCACGGTGTTTCTATTTCTCACCGTTCCCATGGTTCTACAGGACAAAGACAAGATCCCGGTAAAGTATTCAAAGGCAAAAAAATGGCCGGACATATGGGTAATGAACGCGTAACCGTTCAAAACCTGAAAGTTGTCGCCGTTGATGCTGATAAAGGTTTGTTGATGGTTAAAGGTGGTGTTCCCGGTTCTGAAAACGGCTGGGTTTATGTTACTGATGCCATTAAGAAACTCTCTTCAGTTCAGTTGCCGATGCCTGCCGGTTTGAAAAAAGTTGATGAACCTGTTGCAGTTAAAGCTGAGGCTGAAGCTCCAGCTGATAATGCATAGTATAAAGGATTGAAATTATGAAACAGGACATCTTGAATTTAGATAATAAAAATGTTGGTTCTATCGAACTCGACGAATCGATTTTCGGTTTGGAAGTTCGTCCTGACATTTTACACCGTGTTGTTACCTGGCAATTGGCCAGATTGCAGTCCGGCAACCACAAAACCAAAGGTCGCTCTGAAGTTGCTTTGACACCGGCTAAGCCGTTCAAGCAAAAAGGCGGCGGTCGCGCTCGTCAGGGTTCTCGCAAGGGTACTCAGTTCCGTAAGGGTGGCGTTGTTTTTGGTCCGGTTGTTCGTGATCATTCTCATGAGCTGACCAAAAAGTTCAGAAAGCTCGGTTTGAAGACTGCTCTTTCTGCTAAAGCCAAAGAAGGTAATTTGGTTATTGTTGATGAAGCAAAACTGTCTGCTCCGAAAACTAAAGATTTGCAAAACAAATTGGTAGCTTGCGGTTTGACAAACAGCTTGTTCATTGACGGTAAAGAAGTTGACGTTAATTTTGCATTAGCAACCAGAAATATCATTGGTGTTGACGTTTTGCCGACTATCGGTGCCAACGTTTATGACATCTTGAGAAAAGACAAACTCGTGTTGACTAAAGATGCAGTTGTTTGCTTGGGAGAGAGATTGAAATGAGCAAATCTAAAAAAACAAACAATGTAACTGCTAAAATGTACGACACTCTCGTACGTCCGGTTATTACTGAAAAATCTATGATTTCTTCAGAAGCCGGTAAGGTTACTTTTTTAGTTCCTTTGTCTGCTTCAAAAGATGACGTTAAAGCTGCTGTCGAAAGCATTTTCAACGTTACAGTAAACAAGGTAAATACAATTCGTCAATTCGGTAAGGTAAAACGCTTTAGAGGTTATCTCGGACAACGTTCAGATTTCAAAAAAGCTGTTGTTACGCTTGCTGAAGGCCAAAATATTGATGTTACAACAGGAATTTAAGACATGGCATTGAAAAATTTTAAGCCCACATCTCCTGGACTTCGTCAGCTCGTTATCGTTGACAGAGGCGAGCTCTATAAAGGTAAACCGGAAAAAACTCTGACAATCGGTCTGACAAAAACCGGTGGTCGTGATAACTTCGGTCACGTTACAAGTCGCAGAATTGGTGGCGGTCATAAACGCAAACTGCGTATTATTGACTTCAAACGCAATAAATTTGACAACGAGGCTACTGTCGAGAGAATCGAATATGATCCTAACCGTTCAGCTTTCATCGCTTTGATTAGCTATGAAGATGGCGAAAAGGCTTATATTTTGGCTCCGCAAAGACTGAAAGCCGGCGATAAAGTTATCTCTTCTAACAAAGCAGATATTAAGCCGGGTAATGCTATGCCTCTTAAAAATATGCCGGTCGGTACCATTATCCACAACGTTGAACTGCGTGCAGGCAAAGGCGGCCAATTGGTTCGTTCTGCCGGATGTTATGCTCAACTCGTTGGTAAGGATGCCGGTTATGCTCAGTTGAAACTGAACTCCGGTGAATTAAGGGTTGTTCGTGAAGAGTGCTTGGCTACTGTCGGTGCTGTTTCCAACCCTGACAACCAGAACGTATCACTTGGTAAGGCTGGTCGCAATCGTTGGCTAGGTAATCGCCCGGTTTCCCGTGGTGTTGCTATGAACCCGGTTGATCACCCGCACGGTGGTGGTGAAGGTCGTACTTCCGGCGGTCGCCATCCGGTTACTCCTTGGGGTAAACCGACTAAGGGTGCTAAAACTCGTACTAATAAAAAGACGGATAAATTCATTATGAGAAGCCGTCATGACAACAAAAAGAAATAAGGAGAAACGCTAATGACACGTTCCGTATGGAAAGGGCCGTTTGTTGATGGCTATCTTCTCAAAAAAGCTGAAGCAGCTAGAGCTTCCAGCCGTAATGAAGTGATTAAAATCTGGTCACGTCGTTCTACAATGTTGCCGCAGTTCGTCGGATTGACTTTCGGCGTTCACAACGGTCACAAATTTATCCCTGTATTGGTTACTGAGGATATGGTTGGACACAAGTTTGGCGAGTTTGCTCCGACACGTACATTCTACGGTCACGCTGCAGACAAAAAGGCTAAGAGAGGTTAATGATGAGTAAAGCTAAAGATGCAAGAAGAGTAGAAGCAAATGAAGCTTTGGCTGTTTGCCATTCTATTCGCACCAGCCCTCGCAAGCTGAATCTGGTAGCTCAGTCAATTCGCGGTTTATCAGCCTCTAAGGCTATTGCTGAATTGAGCTTCTCTAAAAAGAGAATTGCAAAAGTTGCTTTGAGCGTTTTGCAGTCAGCTATCGCCAATGCTGAAAACAATCACCAGTTGAACATCGATAAGCTTTTTGTTAAAGAAGCTTTCGTGGGCAAGGGTTTGGTAATGAAACGTATGCACGCTCGCGGTCGCGGCAGAGGGGCTAGAGTTTTGAAGCCTTTCTCTAACATGACTATCGTCGTTGCAGAGTGCGGGGAGTAAATTAAATGGGACAGAAAGTAAATCCTATCAGTCTTCGTTTGGGAGTTAACCGTACTTGGGATTCTCGTTGGTATGCCGACGATGAAAAATACGCTGACTATCTCCTTGAAGACGTCAAAATCAAAGAATTCTTGAAAGAGAAATTGGCTCAGGCTGGTATCAGCAGAATCGTTATTGAACGTCCTGCTAAAAAAGCCAGAGTTACAATTCACTCTGCAAGACCGGGGGTTGTAATTGGTAAAAAAGGTCAGGATATTGAAAATCTCCGTAAGGAAATTCAGAAATTGACTGACTCTGAAGTTCAATTGAACATCTTGGAAGTTAGAAAACCGGAGCTTGATGCAAAATTAGTTGCAGACAGTGTTGCTCAGCAGTTGGAACGCCGTGTTGCTTTCCGTCGTGCTATGAAACGCGTTATGCAGTCAGCTTTGCGTTTGGGTGCTGAAGGTATTAAGGTTAGCTGTTCAGGCCGTTTGGGCGGTGCTGAAATCGCTAGAACAGAATACTATCGTGAAGGTCGCGTGCCTTTGCACACTCTGCGTGCTGACATTGATTATGCAACCTCTACGGCTCACACAACTTATGGTGCTTGTGGCGTTAAGGTGTGGATCTATAAAGGCGAAATTATGGCTCACGATCCAATGGCACAAGACAAGAAGTTGGCTGAACAAAAATAAGAGTGAGGTTTTAGAAAATGTTAAGTCCAAAAAGATTAAAGTTCCGCAAGCAGCATAAAGGCCGTATTCACGGTGATGCTAAAGGCGGTTACAGCTTGAGCTTTGGTTCATATGGTCTGAAAGCTTTGTCTCCGGAACGCATTACAGCTCGCCAGATTGAGGCAGCTCGTCGTGCTATCACTCGTGAGATGAAGAGAGCAGGTCAGTTGTGGATCCGTATTTTCCCAGACGTACCGGTTTCTGATAAACCAGCCGAAGTTCGTATGGGTAAAGGTAAAGGTTCTGTTGAGTTCTGGGTAGCTCGCGTTCATCCGGGTCGTATCATGTTTGAATGTGACGGTGTTGATGAGGCGGTTGCGCGTTCAGCGTTTGCGTTGGGTGCTGCAAAGCTTCCGGTTAAGACCAAGTTCGTTAAAAGATTGAATTCAGAGCAAGGAGCAGAATAATGGTAAAAACTAAAGATCTTCGTGCTATGAGTATTGATGAGCTTGAAGCTAAATTGATCGAATGCAAAAAAGAACAATTTAACTTAAGAGTACAACAATCCACTGGACAATTGCAAAATACTGCGGTATTAAGAAGCGTCCGTCGTGAAGTAGCAAAAATCAACACGCTCATTGCTGAGCGCAAGAAGAATAGTTAGGAGAAAAGACTATGCCTAAAAGAATTCTTCAAGGTGTTGTTGTTAGTGATAAACAGGACAAGACAGTTGTCGTTAGTGTAGAACGTCAAGTTATGCACCCTGTTTATAAGAAATTCATCAAGAAGAGCAAAAAATATGCCGCTCATGATGAAAACAATCAGTTCAAAGTCGGCGATATTGTACGTATTCAAGAATCCGTACCTTATTCAAAGACCAAATGCTGGACTGTGATCGTTGATAACGCCTAGGAGTTAACTGTTTTTGCTGATGGGGGCGATTTAGGGGTTGCCAGACGTGTAATTTTCTGGTATAACTCTCCGGTCGCTCCTGCAAAGCAGGGACAGAAACTAAAATAAGAAAAGGAATTAAAAAATGATACAGATGCAAACCAACCTAGATGTAGCCGACAATTCTGGCGCGCGTCAGGTGCAGTGCATTAAAGTTCTTGGCGGGTCCAAGAGAATGCATGCTTCTGTTGGCGACGTTATTGTAGTGTCCGTTAAAGATGCTATTCCAAAGGGTCGTGTTAAGAAGGGGGATGTTTTGAAGGCTGTTATTGTTCGTACAGCTTCTGACATCAGACGCAAAGACGGATCAGTTATCCGTTTTGATAAAAACGCTGCAGTTCTTATCAATAAGGACGGCGAGCCTATCGGTACTCGTATCTTCGGCCCCGTTACCAGAGAATTGCGTGCAAAGAAATTTATGAAAATTATTTCATTAGCACCGGAGGTATTATAATGCCTAAATTGAAAATTAAAAAGGGTGACCAAGTTATCGTGTTGTCTGGTGACGACAAGGGTAAAACTGGTGAAGTAGTAAAATCAATGCCGAAAGAGGGTAAAGTGGTTGTTCAGGGTGTCAATTTGGTTAAAAGACACACTAAACCCAGCCAGACAACTCCGGGCGGTATTGTTACTAAAGAAGCGCCGATTAATGTTTCCAACGTAGCCGTTGTTGATCCGAAATCCGGTAAAGCAACAAAAATCGGTTATAAAGAAGTTAACGGAAGCAAAGTGCGCGTTGCTCGCAAATCCGGTGAAGTAATCGATAAATAGGAGAAAAATTTATGGCAAATTTTGAAAACCTTTACAATGAGGTCATAAAAAAATCTCTTGTGGAAAAATTCGGTTACACCAACCCACATGAGATTCCGAAGTTGACTAAAATTGTTCTGAACATCGGTGTTGGCGATGCCGTTACCGATAAGAAAAAACTGAACAATGCTGTTGACGAATTGGCTTTGATCGCCGGTCAAAAACCGGTTGTTACCAAAGCTCGTAAGTCTATCGCAACTTTCAAATTAAGAGAAGGCATGCCGATTGGTTGCAAGGTTACTCTGCGTTCTACAAGAATGTATGAATTCCTTGAAAGATTGATCAATATGGCTTTGCCGCGCGTCAGAGACTTCCATGGTATTAGCGGCAAGAACTTTGACGGCAAAGGTAATTTTGCTTTCGGTATCAAAGAACAGATTATCTTCCCTGAAATCAACTATGATAAAGTTGAAAACATTCGCGGTATGGACATCTGCATTTGTACTTCTGCAAAGACTGACGAAGAAGCTAAGGCTCTTCTGACCGGCTTTAACCTTCCTTACAAGAAATAAGCGGAGATTTAAACTATGGCAAAAACAAGTTCAGTTTACAGAAACTTGAAAAGAGCTAAAATGGCCGAGAAGTTTGCTTCCCGCCGTAACAAGCTCAAAAAGATAGTTATGGATAAAACAATCTCTCCGGAAGAGAGATTCCAAGCTACTTTGAAATTGGCCGAGATGCCGCGCAATTCTGCAAAAATCAGATTTAGAAATCGTTGCAAATTGACAGGTCGTTCTCGTGGTGTATATCGGAAATTCGGTCTGGCTCGTGTTGAATTGAGAGACATGGCTAGCTTCGGTGAAATTCCGGGTTTGGTTAAATCAAGCTGGTAGGAGATAAAGATAATGTCTATGTCTGATCCTTTGGGCGATATGCTCACACGCATTAGAAACGCACAAAGAGCAAAGAAGAGTGAAGTCGTATCACCTGCTTCTCGCTTGCGTGAAAATGTTTTGGAAGTTCTGAAGAAAGAAGGCTATATTGGCGGTTATGAACGTGTAAATGTTCGCCAAGGCGTTGATGAACTTCGTATTCAATTGAAGTATCATGAAGGTACTTCCGTAATTACTGAAATCTACCGTGTTTCTACTCCGGGTCGTCGCGTTTATTCGAGCGTTAAAGATTTGCCGAGAGTTTATAACGGTCTTGGTATTTCCATTATTTCTACACCGAGTGGTGTTATGAGCGATAACGAAGCTCGTAAAGCCAATGTCGGCGGCGAAATTTTGTGCCAGGTATTTTAAGGGAGAAAATGGATGTCTAGAGTTGGTAAATATCCGGTTATCGTCCCCGAAGGTGTTACGGTTTCCATTAACGGCAATTTGGTTACAGCTAAAGGTAAATTGGGCGAATTGAGCCACAGTTTCGATGCTGATCATGTTACCGTTGAAATGAGTGAAAACAAGATTGTTGTTTCTCCTAAAGCTGAGACCAAACAGGCTCGCGCTTTGTGGGGTACAACCAGAGCTAACATTAACGTTCTTGTTAAAGGCGTTCATGATGGCTTTACAAAAAATTTAGAGTTAGTTGGTGTGGGTTATAAAGCCCGTGTAGAAGGCAGCAACAAACTGGTATTGTCTTTAGGTTTTTCTCACGATGTTCCTGTCGTTGCTCCTGAAGGTTTGAAAGTTGCATGCCCGTCTCCGACCCAAATCAGCATCTCTGGTGCGGATAAACAACTTGTCGGTCAATTTGCCGCGGAAGTTCGCAAATTCAGAAAACCTGAGCCTTACAAAGGTAAAGGCGTGAAGTATGAAGGCGAATACATCCGTCGTAAAGAAGGCAAGAAGAAATAAGGATTAAAGTAAATGAATACGCCAAGAGATTTATTTCAGAAAAGAAAAAGTCGCGTCAGATCTGCTTTGAAAAAAGTTGCAAACGGCAAAATGAGATTGTCTGTTTTCCGCAGCGGTAAGCATATCTATGCGCAAATTATCGACGATGCCAAAGGCGCTACTGTCGTTTCTGCTTCTACTTTGGATAAAGAAGTCAGAGAAAACATCAAAAAGTCTTCTACAGTTGAAGCAGCAAGCTTCATCGGAAAAGTTGTTGCTGAACGCGCAGTTAAGACCGGTGTTAGCGAAGTTGTCTTTGACAGAGGCGGTTACATCTATCACGGTCGTGTTAAGGCTTTGGCTGATGCAGCTCGTGAAGCTGGTTTGAAATTCTAAGGAGATGAAAATGGCACAACAAGTTGCTGATCGTCGTAATAAGACAGAAAAGAAAGATGAATTGGTTGAAAAATTAGTTCATATCAACCGTGTTGCCAAGACCGTTAAAGGCGGACGCACAATGTCATTTGCTGCCGTTGTCGTTGTTGGTGACCAGAAAGGCCGCGTTGGTTATGGTACAGGTAAGGCTTCTGAAGTTCCTGAAGCTATTACTAAAGCTACTAACGAAGCAAAAAAGAATATGGTTCGCATTCCGCTTCGCGAAGGCAGAACACTGCATCATGATATTGCCGGTCGTTTTGGTGCCGGTAAGGTATTCTTGAGAACAGCTCCTGCCGGTACCGGTGTTATTGCCGGTGGTCCGATGCGCGCAATCTTTGAAGTTCTGGGTGTTCAGGACGTCGTTGCTAAGTCAATGGGTTCTAACAATCCGTACAACATGATTAAAGCGACATTTAATGCTTTGGAAGCTATCAATTCTCCGCGCATGGTTGCTGCTAAACGCGGCAAAAAAGTCGGTGATATTGTTAGCCGTCGTGAAAATACCGCTAATGCCAAAATGGCTATCGAGGAGGCTTAATCATGGCTACAAAGAAAACTATTAAAGTTACCCAAATCGGAAGTTCTATCGGACGTCCGGAAAGTCAGAAAGCAACTTTGGTTGGGCTTGGCTTGAACAAGATGCACAAAGTTTCGGTTTTGGAAGATACTCCGGCCGTTCGCGGAATGATCAGAAAGGTGGCTCACCTCGTTAAGGTTGAAGAAAATTAGAGATTGCAAAAGGTGTGTCATGCTTGGAATTTTATCGCTCGTGTAACTAGATGTACACAACGCTCTAAAATTTCGGCGTAGCACACCCCTCTATCAATCTCTTAACTCAAGAATTTTAAGGTGAATAATATGAAACTTAATGAAATTAAAGATAACGAAGGCGCTAGAAAGTCTCGCAAACGCGTAGCTCGCGGTATTGGTAGCGGTTCTGGTAAAACCGGCGGGCGTGGTCAAAAAGGTCAGAAGTCTCGCTCCGGTGTTGCTATCAACGGTTTTGAAGGCGGTCAGATGCCGATTTACCGTCGTTTGCCGAAACGTGGTTTCAAAAATCCGTTTGCTAAAGTTTTTGCAGTCGTTAATTTGGATACAATCCAGAAGGCTGTTGATGCTGGTAAATTGAACGCTTCAGACATTACAATCGACGCTTTGATGAGTGCCGGTATTGTCAGCAAGAAATTGGACGGTGTCCGTTTGTTGGCTCGCGGCGCGATTACTTCCAACGTTAACATCAGTGTTAACTCCGCTTCCAAAGCAGCCGTTGCGGCTGTCGAGAAAGCCGGCGGCAAGGTTAATGTTGTAGAAGCTTAATTCGAAAACGCTTTTGAAAAGGCTGTTTGATTGAAAAGTCAAACAGCTTTTTTTGTTATTTTTTTAGTTAAATGCATAATTTAGTTGAATAAAAAATTTTTTAGTGTAAATATTCTAACCAAAGGGACTAAATCGTCCCTCGTTGTTTGTTTTAAATAATAGATTAAGGATGTAAAAATGGTTTCATTAGCAGAGAAAATGGCTGCGAACTTGGATATGTCAGCCTTCGGTAAAGCTGAAGAACTAAAGAAAAGATTGTGGTTTACCGTTTTGGCTCTGATTGTGTTCCGCTTGGGCACATTCATTCCGTTGCCAGGGATTGATCCGAAAATTTTGGCTGAAATTTTTGCCAGAAATTCAGGCGGTATCCTTGGTATGTTTAATATGTTTGCCGGTGGTGCGTTGGAACGTATGACCATCTTTGCTTTGAATATTATGCCATATATTTCGGCCTCCATTATCATTCAGCTCGGACAGTCAGTGATTCCGTCTTTGCAGGCGCTGAAAAAAGAAGGAGAGGCCGGACATCGTAAGGTTACTCAGTATACGCGTTATTTGACGGTTTTGATTACGATTGTTCAAGGTTATGGAATCGCCGTCGGTTTGGAAGGAATGACCGGAAGTGCCGGTTTATCCGCCGTGTTGATGCCGGGCTTTATCTTCCGCTTTACAACAATTGTTTCCTTGGTTGGCGGTACAATGTTTATCGTTTGGTTGGGTGAGCAAATCACAAAACGCGGTGTGGGTAATGGTTCTTCGTTAATCATTACGGTTGGTATTATTGCTAATATTCCGTCAGCATTGGCTCAGACATTTGAGTTGGGACGTGTCGGTTCGATGTCCGCTCCGGTTATTTTGATGCTGATGGCTATGGTTTTTGCTTTGATTTACTTGATTGTTTTGGTGGAGCGTGCACAACGCAAAATCACCATTCAATACCCGAAGCGTCAGGTTATGGGCAGAATGGGTGCCAGTGAAAGTTCTCACTTGCCATTGAAAATTAACCCGACCGGTGTGATTCCTCCGATTTTTGCAAGCTCTCTGTTGTTGTTGCCGATTACAATTGCAAACTTTAGCGCAGAAAGCGGTCCGGCATGGGTTCAGAATTTGAGCCAGATGTTGAGTCATGGGCAACCTTTGTATTTGGGTTTGTATGCTTTCTTGATTGCATTCTTTGCGTTCTTCTATACTGCGATTGTTTTTAATCCGGAAGAAACAGCTGACAATCTGAAAAAGCACGGTGGCTTTATTGCCGGTATTCGTCCGGGGAAAAATACTGCTGAATATCTGGATTATGTTATTACTCGTTTGACGGTTTTGGGTGCCGTTTACTTGGTCGGTTTGTGCATTTTGCCGGAAGTTCTTATCAGCAAGTTGTCTGTTCCGTTTGTATTGGGTGGTACAACATTGCTCATCGTTGTGCAAGTGACAATGGATTTTGTTGGTCAGTTACAGTCTCATTTGATTGCTTATCAGTATGAATCTCTGATTAAAAAAGCATCTTTGGCGAATCGGAAGAAACGTTAAGATGAATAAAAACGGATTAGGTCTGCATATCGTTTTTACCGGAGCTCCCGGTTGTGGTAAAGGAACTCAGGCGCGCTTGTTGAAAGAACGCGTTGCCATTCCTCATTTGTCAACCGGTGAGATGCTTCGTGCCGAGGCGGCCAAAGGGACACCTTTGGGGCTTGAGATTAAAGCTTTGATTGATGGTGGTAATCTTGTTTCTGATGAGATGATTATTAAAATGTTGTCTCAACGAATCGATGAGGATGATTGTAAGAACGGTTTTATTCTGGATGGTTTTCCTCGGACTTTGCCTCAGGCTGAAGTTTTGGAAGAGATGCTGGCTAAAAAAGGGATAACCCTGGATGCTGTTGTTGAAATTCAGGTTCCTGATGAAATCATTATGGAGCGAATTTTAGGGCGATATGCTTGTATGTCTTGCGGTCAAGGGTATCATGATAAGTTTCAAAAGCCTAAGATGTATGGTGTTTGCGATAATTGCGGCGGAACGGATTTTTATCGGAGAATCGATGATAATCGAGCAACAGTGCAGAATCGTCTGGTCAATTATCGGGCTCTGACATATCCGACAATTCCTTATTTTGAGCAAAAGGGATTGTTGCGTTGTGTGGATGGTACAGGTTCAATTGCGGCGGTGTCTAAGAAAATTGATGATTTGTTGGCTGTCGCCTGAATTTTTATGTTTCAATTTTCCGAGTCTTTTGAATGGATTGGGAATAAGAGGTAAGAAAAACGTTAATTTTTTGAAAAAAATGCGTTTTTTCAGAATTTTTATGAAATCTGAGGTTGACACTCGTGAAATTTAGCCTATAATCCGGCTTAATTTTGAAAAGTGGTGATCAACTTTTTAAATGTAATCATAATCTATAAAATGGAGAGTTAATTTGGCTCGTATAGCTGGTGTAAATATTCCAACTGCCAAGAAAATTGAAGTCGCATTGACTTACATCTATGGCATTGGTCGCAAAACTGCTCAAGACATTTGTTCCAAATCCGGTATTTCCGGTGAACGCCGTGTTCATGAATTGAGCGATGAAGATGTTGCTAAAATTCGTGAAGTTATTGACAACGATGTCGTTGTTGAAGGTGAACTCCGCCGTGAGGTTGGCGTTAATATCAAACGCCTGATGGATCTCGGTTGCTACAGAGGCTTGCGCCATCGTAAAGGCTTGCCGGTACGCGGACAGAGCACAAAACAAAATGCTCGTACCCGTAAAGGTAAACGCAAAACTGTTGCTAATAAGAAGAAATAAGGTAGGTTGTTAAATGGCAAAAGCAGTATCACAACGTGTTAAAAGGAAAGAAAAAAAGAATATTACGGCGGGTGTTGCTCACGTAAATTCTACTTTCAACAATACAAGAATTACAATTACAGATGCTCAAGGTAATACTGTTTCTTGGGCTACCGCTGGTGCGCAGGGTTTTAAAGGTTCTCGTAAATCTACTCCGTATGCCGCTCAGGTTGCCGCTGAAGAAGCTGGTCGCAAGGCTCAGGAACATGGTATGAAAACTCTTGAAGTTGAAGTTAAAGGTCCGGGTTCAGGAAGAGAATCCGCCATCAGAGCATTACAGGTTATCGGTTTTACCATCACAACAATCCGTGATGTGACTCCTATTCCGCACAACGGTTGTCGTTTGAGAAAAAGACGCCGCGTATAGTGTTTCTTTATGGAAAGTGAGGCTTTTAGAGCCTCACGTCTTTTCGTTTATAAAATTTGCATATGCACTAAAATTTAGAGGACATACCCGTGATTCAAAAGAATTGGCAAGAACTTATTAAACCAACAAATTTGGAAGTTACCCCTCTGGAAGGCGGTAATAAAGCCAAGATTGTGGTTGAACCTTTAGAAAGAGGCTTTGGCTTGACTTTAGGTAACGCAATCAGAAGAGTTTTACTCTCCTCTTTGCAAGGTGGTGCTGTTACCAGCATCAAGATTAACGGAGTCCTGCACGAGTTTTCTGTGGTTCCGGGTGTTAGAGAAGATGTTACCGACATCGTTCTGAATATTAAAGGTTTGGCCGTTGCTGTTCACAGCGAAGGTCAGAAGACTATGACTTTGAAGGCTGAAGGTCCTTGCGAAGTTACTGCCGGTATGATTGAAACCGGTCATGACGTTGAAATCAAAAATCCGGATTTGTTTATCTGCACATTGGATGCCGGTGCCAAAATCAATATGGAATTGACTGTTGGTACAGGTAAAGGTTATGTTCCGGCCGCTTTGAACAAATCTGCTGATTCTCCGATTGGAGTTATTCCGGTTGATGCGATTTATTCTCCGGTAAGAAAAGTTTCTTACAAAGTTGAGAATACCCGCGTTGGTCAGGCTACTGACTATGATAAATTGACAATGATTGTTGAAACCAACGGCGTTGTTACTCCGGAAGATGCTGTTGCATTCTCTGCTCGTATTTTGCAAGACCAGTTGAAGCCGTTCATCAACTTTGATGAGCCGGAAAATGAGGTTGAAGTTGAGAAAGAAGAACTGCCGTTCAACAGAAATCTGTTGAAGAAAGTTGAAGAACTTGAATTGTCTGTTCGTTCTGCCAACTGCCTCAAAAACGATAATATTGTTTACATCGGTGATTTGGTTCAAAAGACAGAAGCTGAAATGTTGCGTACACCGAACTTCGGTCGTAAGTCTTTGAACGAAATTAAAGAAGTCTTGGCTAAAATGGGTATTCATTTGGGTATGGATACACCGGGTTGGCCGCCTGAGAATATTGAAGATTTGATTCGTCGTTGTGATGAACATTTCTAGGAATTGAAAAAGCCCCCGCACTTAATGCGGGGGCTTTTTTGTGTTTGGGGTAAATTTTTATTTTTGAACAAGAGACATATTTAGATTAACTTCTTCGTCTAGGTAGTACATATCACCCGTTATAGGATCAATAATCAAATAACCAATTAAACCTCCAATAACTAAGTTTCCTGCCCAATACCAAATACTAACATGCCAGTCAATAATATTAGTTTGTGTTTGAAAACCATCTTTCGAAGCTATAATGGTGTATTTTTCTGGGGTGAAATAGCCATTTTTAGCGGCTGTTTTTAGGGGTATCACTGTCAGAGGTTGTCCTTCAAAAACAGTTTCTCCAGCTTTGTTAGTTATTTTTATATCCACTTTTTCAACGTTAGTTTTAATTGGAATCGCTTGATTATTATCTTTCATCACAGTAGCTCAACTACTAAGATGGGTTGTAGAGATTCCAAGCATTAAGAATAAAAAAAAGTTTTTTTCATTTTTTGAACATCCTTTCATTATTGTTAAAATAAAACCCATCAGAAAAGGTGGGAGGATGTTCAGAAACCGTTCATAGATAAAGACGGCTCGGCTTATTTGGCAGAGCCTTATTCACCGACATCCGTCCGATGGACAAGAAGCGGCGTATAATTTATTAGTCGCAATATACAGTGCGACTATCTATGATTAGGGTTTCTGATGCCCTAGATATGCAGAACATATCCGATTTTGACTGTAGATGAAAATATTGGATAACAAAGAAAGCGCCATGGTATTCCATAGCGCTTTTTTTGAGTTGAGGCAATTTAAATCATTGCCATACCACCGTTGATATTGATGGTTTGACCTGTGATATACTGAGCTTCGTCAGAGGCCAAGAATGCAACAACGTTGGCGATGTCTTGTGCTTCACCGAGTTTGGCTTCCGGAATTTTAGCCAACAGAGCTTTTTTAACGTCTTCCGGCAGAACATCGGTCATCGGTGTTCTGATGAAGCCTGGGGCGATAGAGTTAACTGTTACGCCGCGGGAACCAACTTCCTGAGCCAAGCATTTGTTCATGGCAATCATACCTGCTTTGGAGGCAGAGTAGTTAGCCTGACCGGCATTACCTGTTACGCCCACAACAGAAGCGATACCGATGATGCGGCCGAAACGACGTTTCATCATGCCACGAACAGCGGCTTTAGCCAATTTGAAACCGGCTGACAAGTTAACGTCCAAAACCAACTGCCAATCTTCATCGCTCATACGGATGAACAAGTTGTCGCGGGTCAAGCCTGCGTTGTTAACCAAAATGTCAATACGGCCCAATTTTTCTTCAACTTTTTCAACCAAGTTTTTTACGTCATCAGCGTTGGTCAGGTTAGCAGTGAAAACTTCAACATTGCTACCGAGTTCGGCTTTTAACTTCAACATCGGTTCTTCACGCATATCTGTCAAAGCCAAAGTTGCGCCCTGAGCATGCAGTGTGCGGGCAATTTTATCGCCGATACCGCCGGCGGCGCCGGTGATGAGAGCTACTTTACCATCTAATCTAAACATATTTTTTCCTTTCACGGGTGTGCTTTTGAATATCAGCAAGCACAACCTTTATTTCTGTAATGTTTTTGCCAATTCTTCAATCTCGGCAACAGAGCCGGCAGAAATGGCGGTTATTCCTTTTTTACTGCGGTTGATGATACCGGAGAGCACTTTTCCGGCTCCCAGTTCGGCAACATTTTCAACATTCTGTTCAGCCAGATAATCAACCGTTTCTCGCCAGCGGACAGAGCCGGTGACTTGTTTGACCAAGTTGGCAACGATTGTTTCGGCGTTGTCAACTGCGGCGGCAGCCACATTGGAAATTAACGGTACGGTAGGTGTGTGAGCCTTTACTTGTTGCAAAGCTTCGGCCATAACTTCTGCCGCCGGTTGCATCAACGGGCTGTGAAAAGGGGCGCTGACCGGAAGTTTGATGCAACGTTTGGCACCAAATTCCGAAGCAATTTCGACCGCCTTTTCAATCGCGGCCAGATGTCCGGACAAAACAACTTGTCCATCAGCATTATCATTGGCGGCAACACAGATGTTTTTTTCATCGGCACAAGCTTCTGCCAGAGCAGAAACATCTTGATAAGAGGCGCCGATGACCGCAGCCATTCCTCCGACCCCGACGGGAACAGCCTTTTGCATGGCGTCGCCGCGGGTACGGAGTAATTTAGCCGTATCAGTCAATGAGAATACACCGGCAGCACAGGCGGCAGAGTATTCACCCAAAGAGTGACCAGCTACAAAACTCGCATAATCTTTTATTGAAATTCCAAAGTCTTTTTCAAGAATTCTGACCACAGCCATTGAGTGCGCCATCAGCGCCGGCTGTGCGTTTGATGTTAAAATCAAATTGCTTTCAGGTCCTTCGACCATAATCTTAAACAAATCTTGTGAAAGCGCATCATTAACTTCCTGAAAAACATCACGGGCCGAAGCAAAATTATCGGCCAACTCTTTTCCCATTCCGACAAACTGAGATCCTTGTCCGGGGAAGACAAAAGTGTATTTCATTTATTTAACGTTCCTTATTATTAATATCTTGAGAATCTTTATAGATTGAGGGCTAAAAGTCAAGTTTTAAAAGCCGGTTATGCGCTGTTTGCTGTTTGTTAAGACAATTTTGAGAAATTGGCGTTATACTTTTGCCGAATTCTGCATTTTTACAGGTAAAGTCAATGGCAAAAAAGAAGAAAAAAGAAAAAACATTGTGGGCAAAAATCGGTTGGCGATTATTGGGGTTGGCAATTATGTTATGGGTTGTCAGCTTGTGGGGTTCCTTCTTGTTTTATCATCATTCCGACAGCGCTGTTAATGTGGCGTCGGCTCATCCGGTGCAAAACTTTTTAGGTTTGTACGGAGCTGCTAATGCGGATGTGATTTTGACATGGATGGGGCTTGCCGTGCCGGTGTTTTTATTGGCAGTGTTTTTGTGGGGATATAGTTTTTTGCGCCTCAGGAGTTTGGTTCATCCGTATTGGCGTGTCTTTGCCTTTGTTATGGGAACGGTGTCTTTAGCGATTTTTGTCAGTTTGTTGCGGCCGTATTGGGGGGAGTTGAAAACCGGCGGTAATATCGGTTTGTTTTTATCTCGCCAATTTATGACGCTTTTGAATCGTTTTCATGCGTTTGCTTACGGGCGTTATTTGCTGGCGGCCGTGTTTGGTGTTGTTTCGTTGTTAGCTTTTAATCTGGCCTGCGGACTGACGTTAAAAGAATGGTACCAGACTTTCAAAAGGATTGTGCTGTTTGTGGTGGCGGCGGTCGTCGCTTGCGGAGAGGGCGTGAAATCTTTGTTTGCCAAACTGAAAGCGCATCCGACAGAAGAAAAGCCGCGGCGCAAACGTGAGCCTAAAGCCAGAAAAGAGCCTAAACTCGCGGAGGAGAAAGAAAAAACATCCGTCAAAAAGCCTCAGGAAGTTAAAATTTCAAAACCCAAAAAAGTTGATGACGGTTATCGTTGTCCGGATTTGAATTTGTTGACCTTAAACAAAGAAAAGGTTGCTAATGTCAATCAGAAAGAATTGGATAAAATCGCACTGGATTTGGAAGGTGTTTTGCAGGAATTCGGTGTTAACGGTAAGATTGTGAAAGTACGCCCCGGTCCGGTGGTAACCTTATATGAGCTTGAACCGGCTCCGGGGACGAAAAGCGCACGAGTTATCGGATTGGCGGATGATATCGCTCGTTCAATGAGTGCTGTTTCGGTGCGTATTGCCGTGGTTCCGGGGTCTAATACCATAGGTATTGAGTTGCCTAATCCGAAGCGGGAAATTGTTTATTTGCGTGAACTGCTGGAAAGCGGTGATTTTAAGGAGTCAAGTGCGGCGCTGACAATTACCTTGGGTAAGGATATCGGAGGTAAAAACGTTTATGCGGATTTGGCAAAAATGCCTCACTTGCTGGTTGCCGGTACAACCGGTTCCGGTAAGTCCGTTGGTGTAAACTCAATGATTATTTCTCTACTTTATCGGATGCGTCCGGATGAATGCAAGCTGATTATGATTGATCCGAAAATGCTTGAGTTTACTATGTATAACGGTATTCCGCATTTGTTAACGCCGGTTATTACCGATCCTGCGAAAGCTGTTATCGGTTTGAAATGGGCTGTGAAGGAAATGGAAGACCGTTATCGTGCAATGGCAAAACTGAATGTTCGTAATATTACCGGCTATAATAAACGGTTGGAAGAGTTGCGTTCAACGGGTGAAAAGGTTATGCGCACCGTGCAGACCGGTTTTGATATGGAAACCGGAAAACCGATTTTTGAAGAACAGGAATTGGATTTGACACCGTTGCCGTATATCGTCATTGTGGTTGATGAAATGGCCGATTTGATGTTGGTGGCCGGTAAGGATGTGGAAGCCGCCATTCAGCGTTTGGCGCAGATGGCTCGTGCGGCCGGAATCCATTTGATTATGTCAACTCAACGTCCGTCAGTGGATGTGATTACCGGTACGATTAAAGCGAATTTTCCGACGCGTATCAGTTTTCAAGTTACGTCCAAAATTGACAGTCGTACGATTTTAGGCGAACAGGGAGCAGAGCAACTTCTGGGGATGGGCGATATGTTGTATATGCCGGCCGGACAACGCCCGAATCGTGTTCATGCACCGTTTGTAAAAGATAGTGAAGTTGAGGCGGTTGTCGAATTTTTGAAATCACAGAAAGAACCGGAATATGTTGAGGCGGTGACCGAAGGTGAATTGAATACTGATAAAGGCGGTGCTGTTTTTGACAAAGGTGACTTTAGTGGCGGTGGTGATGAAGATTTGTATTCTCAGGCTGTTGCCATTGTGCAGTCAGATAAAAAAGCTTCAACCAGCTATATTCAGCGTCGGTTGAGAATCGGCTATAATCGAGCTGCTTCTCTTATTGACCGTATGGAACAAGAGGGGATTATATCGGCGGCTGATCATGTGGGGCGGCGCGAAGTCCTTTAAAAAGTCATCAATTGGAAAGGGTGTTGCAGTCCGTCCGGAGTTATTCTCTAACCTTATTAGATAAATATCGGGTAGCGATATATCTTGATTAATTTTGTTTTTCCGATTATATCTGACAATAAGAAGAAATAAGGAGAAAATATATGGCTGAGAATAAAGAGCCGTCACAGCGTCAATTGCGTGTGGGACAAGAAATCAAAAGAATTATTGCCGGAGAGATTGAGCGAGATGAAGTGCGCAACTTGGAAGGTATTGAGGTGATGGTAACGATTATGGAAGCCAGAGTAGCGCCTGATTTGAAGTATTGTAATGTTTATTTTATCACTTCTGATGATGCGAAAAACGAAGAAGTGCGTGAAGCTTTACAATTGGCGGCTAATCATTTTCGCAAGGTTATCGGCCGCAAGACAGAGTTACGTTATGTGCCGGAGATTAATTTCCGTATCGATAATAGTTTTGCAGAGGTTGATAAGATTGAGAAGCTTTTGCGGAATCCCAAGGTTGCTCAAGATTTGCAATAGTTTATGAAACCGCCGAAAGGCGGTTTTTTCTTGACTCCGAAGCAAAGAGAAGGTACGACTCGTTCATTAAATCTTATAATTAATTTTTACAATTATGAAACCGATGTCAATTTTTCAAGTCATTCGTATTGATGATACCCGAGTGGTTATTCGTCATTACAACGAAGAGACAGACAGATTTGAAAAAATCTGTTCTGCGCGAGATGATGCTTCTCTTTCCATGCAACCGCGCAATTATCGCTTGATCCGCGAGAAACTGCTGATTACTCCAGAAGGAAAAATCTGTTACAATTATCAGGGACGCCTCTGTTATCTGGGGGATCGATCTCAGTTGGTTACGGTTCTGGAAGCAACAACCGATGCGTTACTGATGCTGGATGTTTTCGCTCTGCATTTGCCGTTTCGTTATTTGTTTATTCCCGAGCAAGGCGAGTGGTTCGAAGAGGTCATTTCTTATAAAGAAATTGAGGGAGGTCTTGAGCTTCAGGTCGCTCCCAAACGATGGGTGAAATGCACTCTGCGGACAGAGAGCTATAATGATCCGGAGTATGGACCCACGAGTTATACGATGTTGTGTCGTAGATGATAAAAACCGGTGTTGCTTGGCAACACCGGTTTTTGAATTGACTCTTTTTTCGATTTGTTCTAATTTTTGGACAGAAAAGCAGAATTATTAAATATATTATTGGTATGAAGAAATCAAAACATTATCGAGTCATCCAAACTGTGGAACTGCAAGTTTGGGATGGCAAAGAACAAGCTTTTAAAACAGTGGTGGAGAAAGCTTCGTTTTTCAAAGAAGATGACAAGCAATTGTTTATCGGGCAAAGCGCGAAAAAATGTACGCTCTATGCTAAGACAAACAAAGGTTTGGTTGCCGGTCCCAGCATGTTTACTCGTGCGGAATATCTTGGCGGTGCATTCATCTACAGCAAAGGGCGTCAGTGGTTTCTGCAATTTCTCAATTCTGAGGATTGTGCGGCACTGGGGCGCGATGCGACCTATCAATGCATTGGCGGTCTTTATGTGATTGAGGCGTATAGTGTTAAACGACGCGACAGCATTGTCTTTCTTTACTCTCCTCAAACACAAGAGCTTTCCATGTGGTATGATACTTATTATCAGACAGATGCTTCTGCGAAATTCGGTGTTATACTGCGACAAGGGAACGATTATATCCATATCAGCGTTACGCAGAAAAAGAAATTGCTGGGTCGTTACGACAAGGCCGGCGATTACTTCTGGCGGCGTAGTGATGCCGGTACTTTTATCGTTTCTTACGTCACGGATGACGGCAGAAGATGGGAAAGCGAGCGATATTGCGATTTGTCAATGTATCAGGTTCCGTATTGTGCTTTCGGTGAAAGTGCTTATAAGCATCATTCCCGTGTTGCAACCAAGTTTAACGGATCTTTTGATATCATCAAACAAGCAACCGTTCAAGAATGGCTGGCTCCCCGCGGATTGAAAGATGATATGAGAGGCATTTGCCTTCTTCTGGAAGCGGGAGACGAGGCAAAAACAATTCCGATGCGGATTGCTGTCGGTTGTCCGGAGCGGTATGGTGTCGCTCGTTACAGGAAGGTCTTTGAAGGCGAGGTCTATCTTCAGTGGTTCAATCTTATTGTCGTCAAACGCGGCGAGTGGTTTGTTCTGTATCATATCGACAGACGGGGAATGTTGACGGAAATTGAACGTTCCTCGGTGTTGGATTACAACCCTGGAAAGTTTTGGTGTCAAGCGCCGTATGGCCCTTATGCCGAAGTAGACTATTGGGGGGAAGAAGGTATCAGACTTGCCAAAGAAACGACATGGCATTGGAGGTTGAGCCAATTTACCCGCCCACGGTTGGACTGTTCGCCGAAACGTAGTTGGTGGCGCCGGCTTTTAAATCTGTAAACTGAGTTGACGGCTTCGGAGAAATCCGGAGCCTTCGGCTTTTTTAAACGCGTTGACAAGTCGGGGGCTTTCTTTTATGAAAGAACAAACAGGAGATTTTTTATGCGCCATAAAAAAGGAAATGCCGTCAACGGCTGGTTAATTATTGACAAGCCGCGAGATATGGGATCAACGCAGGTCGTAAATTTGACACGCCGTTTGTTCAACGCTAAGAAGAACGGGCATTGCGGAACATTAGATCCTTTTGCAACCGGTGTTCTGCCGATTGCTTTCGGGGAGGCGACCAAGCTTATCCCCTATGTGACCGACGGCGCAAAGGAATATGAGTTTATTATCAAATGGGGCTGTGAAACGGATAGCGGTGATACTGAGGGAACCGTGACGGAAAGCGGCGGGCGTGTTCCGACGCGTGATGAAATTTTGCAAATTTTGCCATCTTTTTGGGGAACGATAACTCAGGTTCCTCCTGCTTATTCTGCCATCAAAATAAACGGGCAGAGAGCGTATGATTTGGCGCGGCGAGGTGAGGAGGTTGACATGCCGTCTCGGCAGGTTGAAATTTATTCTCTTGAGTTGTTGGAAGAATTGTCGGCGAATCGGGCAAAGTTTCGGGTGGGATGTTCCAAAGGGACGTATATTCGCACTTTAGGAAGAGATATTGCCAGAAGACTCGGAACATTCGGCTATCTGGAAGAACTTCGGCGGACAAAATGCGGCAATTTTGACTTGAGTCAGAAGATTTTGCTGGAAAATATAAAAAATATGGAGTATGGTGAAGACCTTGAAGAAGTTTTGCTTCCTTTAATAACTTGTCTGCGCGACATCGCGGTCATAGCTGTAGGGGAAGTTGAAGCAACCAAGCTTCGTCAAGGGCAGGGGCTGTCCCCCAAGATGTTTGACGTGTCAAATCTGATCGGGAAGGAAGCCGCTGTGACGTATGACGGGCAGTTGGTTGCGATAGTGCGAATCGAAGAACGCAAAATTTCTCCGGTTCGGGTTTTTAATCTTAATAAATAAGGAAAATATGATGTCGATTTCTAATGAAAAGAAACAAGAATTAGTTAAAGCTTATGGTTTGAATCCGAACGATACCGGTTCTCCGGAAGTTCAGATTGCAATTTGGACAGCTGAAATCAATAACCTGATTGAACACTTCAAAACTCATGCCAAAGATACTCACTCTCGTCTGGGTTTGATGAAGAAAGTCAGCCGTCGTCGTCACCTTTTGGATTACCTGAAAGGTAAAAGCGAAAGCAGATATCAGGATTTGATTAAAAAATTAGATCTCAGAAAATAAATTTATGCGGCATCTGGAGCAAAAAATACAGGACAAAAAAAATTCACGTAGTAGTGTCTACGCTAAAATTTTTGTTGCCCTGTTTTTCACTCCAGTTGCCTACTTAAATTTATTTTCTCCGTGCCATAAACACGTGGTGTTGTGGTAAGGTTTTATAGAACTGCGGGCAATGATGTTTCGCGGTTCTTTTTGTAAAAATCCTGCATGGGGCAGGTAGATGATTGTATGAAGAAAGGTAAAGAAATATGATCGATTTTAAAGTGTGCCGCAAAGAGATGGAATGGGGCGGCCGCAAGTTGGTATTAGAAACAGGTAAAATGGCAAGACAGGCTACCGGCGCTGTTGTTGTTACCTATGGCGGAACAGAAGTTATTGCGACAGTGTGCGCAGCAAAAGAGGCAAAGGCAGATCAGGATTTCTTTCCTTTGACAGTTAACTATCAGGAAAAATATTATGCAACCGGTAAAGTTCCCGGTGGTTTTATGAAACGTGAAGGTAAACCTTCCGAACGCGAAGTTTTGTTGTCTCGTTTGATTGATCGTCCTATCCGTCCGTTGTTTCCGGATGCTTTCAAAAATGAAGTTCAGATTATTTGTACGGTTTTGTCACATGACCAAAACACCGACTCAGATATTCCGGCTATGATTGCGGCTTCTGCTGCTTTGGCAATTTCGGGTATTCCGTTCTTGGGTCCTATCGCCGGTGCGAAAGTCGGTTATAAAAACGGTGAATATATTTTGAATCCGACGATTGAACAGCTCAAAGATACGGATTTGGAATTGGTTGTTGCCGGTACATCTGAAGGCGTTTTGATGGTAGAATCTGAGGCTCAGGAATTGTCCGAAGAAACGATGCTCGGAGCCGTTATGTTCGGTTTTGACAGCTTCCAGCCGGTTATCAAATTGATTGGCGAGTTGAAGGCTGATGCCGGTAAAGAAGCTTGGGAAGCTCCTGTATTTCCGCCGGAGTTTGACGCTTTGTACAATCGTATCGAAAAAGAATTCGGCGCTAAATTTGCCGAGGCTTTTAAGGAAACCGATAAATTAAAACGCGGTACTTTGGTTGGTCAGGCTTCTGAAGAAGTTAAGGCGACAATTGATCCTGAAAATGAATTGGAAGTTCGCTATGTTGGCGATGCTATTGAAAAATTGATGCACAAAGTTATGCGTGAGGCTGTTTTGACAACCGGTCATCGTATTGACGGTCGTGATACCAAAACGGTTCGTCCGATTGAATGTCAGGTTGATGTTTTGCCGATGGCTCACGGTTCAGCTTTGTTTACTCGTGGAGAGACACAGGCTTTGGTTGTCACCACTTTGGGTACAGGCGAAGATGCTCAGATTATCGATGGTTTGTTGGATGAATATAAAGAAGACTTTATGCTCAATTATAACTTCCCGCCGTTCTCTGTCGGTGAATGCGGTCGTATCGGAAGTCCGGGACGTCGTGAAATCGGTCACGGAAAATTGGCTTGGCGCGCTATCCACCCAATGATGCCGAAAGATAAGGATGCATTCCCGTATACCATTCGCGTGGTTTCTGAGATTATGGAATCCAACGGTTCTTCTTCTATGGCAACTGTTTGCGGTACGACAATGTCTTTGATGTCTGCCGGTGTGCCGATGGAAAAGCCGGTTGCCGGTATTGCGATGGGTTTGATTAAAGAAGACGATGGTCGTGTTGCCGTTTTGACAGATATTCTCGGTGACGAAGATCACCTCGGTGATATGGATTTCAAAGTTGCCGGAACAAAAGACGGTGTAACTGCTTTGCAAATGGATATCAAAATTACATCCATTACTAAAGAAATCATGAAGACAGCGTTGGCTCAGGCGCATGAAGGACGTATTCATATTTTGGGCGAGATGGCAAAAGCTATTGCCGCTCCGCGTCCGCATGTTTCTGACAAGGCACCGCGTATTGTCGCAATTAAAATTCCGGTTGATAAAATCCGTGAAGTTATCGGTACAGGCGGTAAGGTTATTCGTGAAATCGTTGAAAAAACTCATACCAAAATTGACATTACTGATGACGGTGTCGTTAAAATCGCTTCTATGAAAAAAGAAGACGGTGATGCGGCTTTGGAATGGATTATGGGTATTGTTGCCGAACCGGAAGAAGGCAAAATCTATCATGGTGTTGTTACCAAGATTATGGATTTTGGTGCTTTTGTTCGCTTCTTGGGAACAACCGAAGGTTTGGTTCATATTTCCGAAGTTAAGCCGGAAAGAATCGCAACCGTTTCTGAGTTCTATAAAGAAGGTGATTCTATTTGGGTTAAATGTCTGGGAACGGATAATCGCGGTAAGGTCAAACTTTCAGCCAAACGCGTTAATCAGGAAACAGGCGAAGATCTCGAGAAGTAATCAAGAATCTTTGTTGAAAAAAGCCGAGAATAAACATTCTCGGCTTTTTCTTGACTTTTATTTGTTTTTGTCTAAAATGTTGCTATCTTAAAAAATTAGAAAAAGAAATTATTAACCATTTTAATGCCTAGTAACATGAGTGCATATTTTTTTATGATCATCATGCTTGTTATGCTGGTTTGCTTCGCTCTCTGGAATGCTGATGTGAGGTTCTCGAAGCATCGCAAAAAAGTGACCAAGCAAGTGTTTATCGTCGTTATCTGTCTTATCGGTGTTATGGCTGTCTTTCTTACGCTTGATTTGCTGGATAGTCAGGCCATGTATCCGGAGATATATAAGCCGTATATCATGAATTATTATCCGATGGTCTTGTGGTCGTTGGTTAGTGTTCTGATGTATGGCGTTTATCGCAGAATGTTCTCATAACGAGAGAAACGTCGTCTTTGTGAAAAGACGGCGTTTCGTTTTTTAAAAAATCCTTGAAAAATAAAAAAAAGTGATGTATGAGTCAACTCACCTGTCATGGCACCCCTGGAGGCCGGATGGGTTTGTTTAATTTTTTTAGGAATTTAAAAATGGTATCTATTACATTTAATGCTGAAAAGCGTGAGAAAGCAGGTAAGGGGGCAGCTCGTGCGTGTCGTCGTGAGGGTCGCATTCCTGCCGTTATTTATGGTGGAAAACAAGAAAGCATTATGATTTCTTTGCACCCTGTTGAATTGGAAAAAGCTTTGGATACAGCTGGTTTTTACAATGCTGATATCGAAGTTGTTTTAGACGGCAAAAAAATCAAAGTCGCTTGTCAGGATGTACAGTTTCATCCGGTGTCTGATGCGCCGTTGCATGTTGACTTCTTGAGAAAGTAAAACGTATTTTGGCTTTCTAATACAGATTTTTCGGGTTGGTGAAATGCTCATGTACGTCTTGTACACTCCGCTTTCACCCCCTGAAATCTTATTATAAAGTTCAAACTCTGCTTTACTTTCAGCGGCTAAATTTCAATCCTGATTGCAGGATTGTTTTTTTATTGAGGGTTGCTATGTTTCTTATCGTTGGTTTAGGGAATCCTGGGGCAGAATATGAAGCGACGCGTCATAATGTCGGTTTTATGACCGTAGATGCGATGGCGCAGGATTATGGTTTTGGTCCGTGGCGGGCTAAATTTGACGGGATGATTGCCGAGGGTAAAATCGAGGGTGAGAAGGTTTATTTGTTAAAGCCGCAGACTTATATGAACTTGTCGGGAAATTCCGTGGTAAAGGCGGCACATTTTTATAAAATTCTTCCGCAGGATATTGTTGTTATCCATGATGATATGGATTTGCCGGTCGGAAAGATAAAAGCCAAGTTGGGTGGTGGTGCCGGTGGGCATAATGGTTTGAAGTCGATTGATGCCGCAGTTACACCGAATTATAATCGTATCAGAATTGGAGTGGGGCATCCTGACGGTAATGGCGAGAAAGTTGTTAATCATGTGTTGTCGCGTTTTTCAAAGACAGATGCGGAAGATATAGAAAAAGACATTGAAATCGTTGTCAAATCAATCGGTGTTCTTTTGAAAAAAGGAATCGGAGAATATTCCGGACAATTGGGAATGCTGATGAAAAAATAAGGACAGTTTTATAATAAAAATTAGTATGTAACTTAAATTATTTTATGATGAAAATTTTGACTTTTTTCAAAAAGTGGCGTGAACGAGCTTTGCTGAAAGAGCTACAGAACCTTTATTTTGGTAATCGAGCTTTCGGTAATGGTAAGAGCGCGTTGGATGACTGGTTTGAGAGGCATTATAAAGATGTTCTTGAATCCGATGAGCTTTTAAGCTTTATTGAGCGTCGGCATGGTTTAGCAGCAAGGTTCATGAAGTATGTCCCTCAAACTGTGAAAACACAACGTGTTCTTTGCCGTTTGGGATGTGATGCGAGGAATAAGCCATGTCTGAAGTATAGCGACTTGTTTGATTTGTATATCATGTATTATCAAAAACTCAGTCCCGAAATCGAGAGAATGCTTTTCGACGATGAGCAAAAATATCGTGATGCGCTTACCTTGCTTCGTCTGCGTGGTTATGAAAGAATGTAATCTGAAAATAAAAGCCTTATCTGAAAAGATGAGGCTTTTATTGTTGAAAAAAGAAACTTTATCCGTTATAAGAAAAACAATTTTATAGCTATAAAAACAGGAGTTTATTTTATGGGATTTAATTGTGGAATTGTTGGTTTGCCAAATGTGGGAAAATCAACATTGTTTAATGCATTGACGCAAACAATTGCGGCTCAGGCAGCGAATTTTCCGTTTTGTACGATTGAGCCGAATACTGGTCGTGTTGCTGTGCCGGATGCTCGTTTGGATAAGTTGGTTGAATTGGTTAAGCCGAAAAGTGTTGTGCCGACACAATTGGAATTTGTGGATATTGCCGGTTTGGTAAAAGGGGCTTCCAAGGGCGAGGGATTGGGTAATCAATTCTTGGCGAATATTCGTGAAGTGGATGCGATTATTCATGTATTGCGTTGTTTTGAAAATGAAAACATCACTCACGTCGAAGGTTCTGTTGATCCGGTGCGTGATGCGGAAATCGTTGAAACGGAACTGATGATTGCTGATTTGGAATCTCTGGAAAAACGTTTTGATCAAGCGCAGAAAAAAGCGCGCGGCGGCGATAAAGAAGCAATTTTGAATGTTAGTGTCATGACGCCGGTTATTGAGGCATTAAAAGCCGGAAAGCCGGCCAGAGTTGCCGCACCGGATGTTGCAAACAAAGATGCTTGCAAGGCTTATAAAATGTTGCAACTTTTGACATCAAAGCCGGTCTTATATGTTTGTAATGTCGACGAAAATTCTGCCGCTGAGGGGAATGAGTTTTCTAAAAAGGTTTTTGAAAAAGCGGCGGTCGAAGGGGCGCAAGCCGTTATTATCTCTGCGGAGATCGAAGCGGAAGTGGCTCAGTTGGAATCTGATGAAGAACGTCAGGAGTTTTTGGAATCTTTAGGTTTGAGCGAAACCGGTTTGACTAAGATTATTCGTTCCGGCTATGCTTTGCTCGGACTTCAAACTTATTTTACCGCCGGTGTGAAAGAGGTTCGCGCGTGGACGTTTTTGAAAGGTTCGAAAGCACCGCAATGTGCCGGTATTATTCACTCTGATTTTGAACGTGGTTTCATCCGAGCTGAAACAATCGCCTATGACGATTACATCTCTTTGGGTGGTGAGCAGGCTTGTAAGGAAGCCGGTAAAATGCGCTCGGAAGGGAAAGAGTATGTGGTGCAGGATGGGGATTTGCTGAATTTCTTGTTTAATGTTTAGGAAAGCTTGTCTAGCTGGTGACTAATATAGATTTTGCGGGTTGGCAAATCTTATTATTCACACACGCTATTCAACCTTTGGGATAGTGATTTTTGGGGAGAGAAGAAAATGCGTTTGGCCTTGTTTCAGCCGGATATTCCGCAAAACACGGGAACATTAATGCGCTTGTGTGCGTGTGTCGATATGCCTATTGATATTATTGAACCGTGTGGTTTTATTTTTAATGAAAAGGCGATGCGTCGTGCCGGAATGGATTATTTGGATATGGTTGATTATCGCCGGCATGACAGTTGGCAAGATTTTCTCAAATATCGTGAGGAACATCCGGAAGAATACGGGCGTTTGGTTTTGATGACAACAAAGGCCAGCCAGCCGTATACGGATTTTCAGTTTAGGGATAATGACATTATTTTGATGGGACGGGAAAGTGCCGGTGTGCCGGAAGATGTGCATCAGACTGTTGATGCGCGGATTATTATTCCGATGAATGAAAAAGCTCGTTCTATCAATGTTGCTGTTTCGGCAGTGATGGTTGTCGGTGAGGCTTTGCGGCAAACAAACGGTTTTCCGAAAAAATAGTTTTGCAGATAAAACCCCGAGATAATTTGTCTCGGGGTTTTGTTGTATGGTTATTTTTTACACCTGTTAGAATCTTTGGCGATTTCAGAATATTCTTCAGGGTCTATGAATAAGTATGATTGTAGTTGTGTTGATGAGGAAACACCATAAGTTTGATTATTGGTATTGGGAATCTCGTATACTCCATCTCGGCGGTGAACAAAAATGCAGGGTGTTCCTCCTATATCACTATAGGGAAGCCAGTGCCAATCTTCACCATAACCGAGATAAAACTCTTCGGTATTTCCGGCATTTTCAGATACTTTCTGCATTAGTCTTATTCGACAATTTAAAGTCTTTAGATTGCTATATAATAGCTCTAATTCATCAGCACTAGGAATATACCAGACGGCTTTTCTGTCAAGAATATCTTTTCCTGTTTCTGGATTTGAGCAACCGAGATATTCCCTGTTTATTCGACCGGTACGGCTGAGTGCGGCCTGAAAGACATTGACAGGATTAAGATCTTCCTGAGGTTCGTCTTGGGCTCCTCGTTTGAGTGCGCAAAGCGTTGAGCTTGATCCATATGAATATATGGTGACATGAGGGCTACCATTCATGCCTCAACGACAACTGGAAGCTGTTCCTCGTTCTTTAATTTCTTTTGTTAAAGAACAATCATCAGCTTTTACTGAAGAAATGGTGCTACCACCACCATTTTGTGTTGCTTTGCTCCAGTATATGGAGTTTGTTCTTGTCATTGAATCAATTCCTACGGCAACGGAATAATCATCGGTTAAAACAACGGCAAGGGGACTTTTGTTTTTAACGAGATTGCTACATATTGTTCCGTCTGTATAAAGTATACTATCGTTATATATACTGCCTTCTTCTTCACAATAATCTTCGGCAACCATTAAGCAACATTCTGATACTCCGAGAGTGTTTTTATTGCTGAGGTTACCGGTGCTGTCTATACATACCTGATAAGGTTCGTCGTTATCTTCAACAATATTTTCGCATTTGTAACAAGTTGAACCAGCTTCGGTTGTTGATGTCCCAGTTTGTTTCTGTGAAGATGTACAAGCCGTTTTGCTGTAACCGCTCGGACATGTGTCATCTTTGTTCACACATTGGTAACAAGTTGAACCAGCTTCGGTTGTTGTTATCACAACTTTGTTCTGTATGTTTGTACAAGTAATATCTTTGCTACCACTTGTACAAATGTCATTTTTACAGGTATCGTTAACCATTTTATATCCATTTTTGCAAGTGGTTACTTTATACCTGGTAACTTTCTCTGAACCACAACCGGTGGTACAACTTTCATAGTTGGTATTCACCGGTGCTGAAACCAAGGGATAAGAGGCTTCTGTACAGGTGTTATCCACACTATTACACTTACACAAACCGCATTGTTGGCCGCCGGACCAACCACTCAAGCTGATATCCGGTTTGGTACTGCCACTGGTGCATGTTGTAACACCGGCTGTATACCCTGTCGGGCAACCAACCGCATCGCATGTTCCGTTAGCCTGATTCCAGCCTTTAGCCGTGTCGCAACCATCCAGTTTTTTCTTAGCACTGTTATCAGGACAATCAGAACAAGTTCCTCCCATCGGGCAAACTGTCAAAGGATAAGCGCTACAATCTTCATTTTTGACGCAAGTACCATTTTGGTCGCTATATCCATCCTTACAGCCGGTCTGTTTATACTTATTATCACACTGATCGCAGGTTGCATTGGTTGGGCAGGAGGTCAACGAATAGTCGCTACAATCATTGATGCAGGTATCATTCTGTTTTGTGTGGCCCTTTTTGCAAGTCACAAGTTTATACCAGTTGATACAAGCTTCACAATTACCGTTGGTTGGACAAGAGCTTAGATTATACTCGTTCGGGTATATACACTCACTGTAATATTCCGTAGATGATGTTCGTCCTATCATATCTTCCGTAACAATAGTACAACTTTCTCCTCCTAAGATTTTCGGAGCGTAACAGTTTGAGGGATAATAACGGTAATAAGAGGTATCGCAAATACATTCTTTATAACACGTCAAACCGGCTATCGGATGGACAACTCCTCTGCTGATAGAATGTTCCGGACATGAATCAACCAGACCATAAATCTCGCATTTCCTATTGCTGATTTCTTTACCCCCGTCATTAGTCCTATTCACACCATAACTCTTGTTGTTGCCTAGATAATCAGGCAACCATGTCACTTTGGCCAGTTGATAACTTTCGCCGGAAGAAGCATATGAGGCCGGTTCCAGCGGTGTAGGGTTTTGTTTTAAGAGGAGGTTGGCTACCGTTTCGTTAACATATAAAAATAACGTTAAAGCGAAACATAACAAAGATAGATGATGTTTCATGGCAGCCTCCTTTGCTTAAAATAGAACCGGTCTCACCAGTCTATTTTAACAAAATCAGCGCAAAATGTCAACAATCAATCGCGCAAGGAGGACAAAATTAGCTTTGTTTACATCACAAGCAGGGATAGAAATATGAAGCCATAGATGATAATGCCGCTCCAGTACATGCCGGCGACTTTGAAGTCGGCTCGTGACGGCATGGCGTTTTCAATGATAATTGTTTGCAACAAAACATATAAGACGTAGTTGACAAATGTCGGCGGTAATAATGGCAGGAAATATCTGTTGAGATAAAAACCGATGGGTAGTAACAACAGCGGAGCCATGGCTGACGGAACAGCGTTGTAAAAGGTGATGTTGCGAAAACCGACGCTCCCCATGACATAGTTGCCGTCTTCACTACGGCGGGGAATAATTGTAAAGTTGCAGGGGTGTGCGTTCAAAAACAAGCCGACACTAAAATGCATCAATTCATGCAAGACGGTGCCGGGGATGTTGACTAAGGCGCTCATCCACATGCTGCTATACGTTGTGTATTTGAAACGGAGCAGAATGATTACCAACAAAATGAGATAAAATCTATTGTCGAAAAAGCCGCGCAGAAATGTCGGGCTGTTTAACGTATACATAATTTTATAATAAAGTTCGTATAGCATTTATTTGACCTTTTTCAGGCTGTTTAACCCAGCCATGTATGTGTTCAAAAGTAGTTTGCAGATGTTTTGTTTGTTGACTTGGCGGAGGTTTTCCCATGTTCCGCCGATTAAAAAGCCGCTAAGGGCAAAAAGACTCATTGTCAGGACTTGACCAGCCAAACGTTTTTCGTTGTGATGCAAGTGTCCCAGCATTAGGTAAACCTGATTTTCGAGAAGCTGTTCAATCCGTTTTATTTTGCGGATATAGGAGAATGAAAACTCTGATGTTTTGGGATTTTGGTGAGCGGAAAAAAGCAGTTGCCACAAGTTGGGATTGTTTATAACAAAGTTGCTGAACGTATCAACATAACGATTGAGAGTGACGTAAGGATTGGAATCCGGCAGAAGGCGTTTCATTGTCTGATAAAGTTCGTCGAGAGTTTGCATATTTTCAAGCAAAATAAAATTTTCCATAGTTGAAAACTGGTTGTAAATACTGCCGACAGAGGTTGATGAGGCTTCTGACAGTTTGCGGGCGGTCAGATATTCCGGTCCTTTATCAATGACCAGTTTGCGCCCGATTTTTAAGAGGTTGGCACGCACTTGTTCTTTGATGAACATTTTTAATTTTTCGTCGTGGAGCTTTTCATTTATCATCGCGTATTGTCTTTTCTGCTTTTCGCCGTTATATTTAATAAAATATTTGTAATTCGGATTATAGAATAAACAATAAATGAACACTGTTCAATTTAATTTTGATAATGCGGGAAAAAATATGAAAAAATTTGTTTATGGTGTTTGCGTGAGTATGGTCTTGGGTATCACTGGTGCAGATGCTCAGGAAAGCGGTGTGATTCAACGGGATTTTTTGATTGATGAGCAAGTGGCGGCGGAAGTCGAGCGTGATGCGGCGGCGGCAAAAAATGTGTTGAAAGAACAAGATGTGGAAGCGGCGCAAAATCAGGCGAAAAGACTGTTAAAGGCGCGTCCGCAAGCTTTGCGTAAACAGAATTTCCCGAAGCTCAGAAGCCAGATTAAAGCACCTGTGGTTGCTGAAAAAGCCGTTGCGGCACCGTTTGGTTTGATTTGGGGCGCCTCCATTAATGATACTCGCAATCAGGGAGTATTGTTGCAAGCGGTAGGCGAAAAAGATTATGTGAATAATTTTTCGGCATCTCATTTAACAAAACCGGTGAGCGATTTTGCGCGAATCGATGTGACTTTTGGTGAGGAAGATGAGCTATGGAGGATTGTTGCTTACGGACAGTTGCAAGATGATGATGCAAAAGCAACAAAAGTTTTGCGGCTATATAAAATTTATAATGATTTGCTAACTAAAAAATATGGGCATGCTCAACAATTTTTTACTCCGGCGTTAATTCAGGTTGAAAAGAAAGATGAGAAAGGACGTCCGGTTTTGGAACAGGAGGAAGCTCCGATCGGAAATGCCAATTTCTTACAACAGTTGCAGAGCGGAGAAGCCGTTTTATATTCGACATATTATAATGATGAAGTTGGGGCTGCTTTGGCTGTCAATGTTGACGGCGACGGAAAAAGTTATATAGTGCTGGATTATAAAAATCTGAAAATTTTGCGACAACGAGAAAATGTTACGTTGGATGCTTTGTAAAACAAAAATTAAGAATTACGAACTAAATATGATTTTTAATAAATCATAGTACTAAGGATAATAAAGAATGAAAAAAATTGCTTTTTGCGGCGCATCGGGAAATGGAATCAGCCCGCTTGAACAAATTATGATAAAAAAAGGATATGAGGTTTACGGATCTGATTTGAGTTTTGATGAAGGACGTGATGTTTCCCGCAAAAAAGCTCTCGAAAACGTGGGGTTGCACATCATTCCGCAAAATGGTAGCGGTATTACGCCGGATATGGAGTGCTTGTATGTTTCGGCAATTATTGATGAAAATAATCCTGATGTGAAAGCCGCTCGTTCATTTAATATTCCAATCAAAAAACGTTCGGATTTGTTGCAAGAATTGTTTAGTCAGTACTCTAAAGGAATCGCCGTCGGCGGGACTGCCGGAAAAACAACAACCACGGCAATGATCGGTTATATTCTTGATACTCTCGGCAAAAAGCCTTGTATGATTAACGGGGGGATGTTGTGTAATTTTGAGGATCGTCCGGGGTTGCCAAATTATATCTATAACGAGAGCGATATCTGTGTTATTGAGGCCGATGAAAGTGATGGTTCAATTCAGAAGTATTATCCGTATATCGGTATTGTCAACAATATCTCTCATGATCATACCAGTATGGAAAAATTGGTAGAATATTTCAGCAATTTTGCGGCACATGTTCAGCATGCTTTAATTGTGAACTATGATTGTCCGTTGGCCAGCAAGTTGGCTTGTTCAAAGCAGGTTTTCAGTTTTTCAATCCAAAATTCTGAGGCTGATATCTATGCAACAGATATCAAGGCGGTGGCTCATGGTATCGAATATTCTCTTGATGGCAGAAGATTTTCTTTAGGGGTTATCGGCAAGTTTAATGTTTCCAATGCGCTGGCGGCGATTGCCTCCTGTATGATGTTGGGAATTGACAAGTTTGAGGCCGCCAAAGCTTTGGAAGGTTTTACCGGAATTAAGGTGCGGTTGGAAAAAGTCGGAACATCTAAAGATGTAACGTTTTATGATGATTTTGCTCATAATCCAAGCAAGATTGCCGCTTCGGTTGCCGCATTGAAAGAATATCCGGGGCGGGTGATTGTGATGTATCAGCCGCATACGCCGTTTTCGGTTATCAATACCGGTGATGAAGTGGCGGAAGTTTTGCCGAAAGTTATGAGTGATGATGATATCATCCTGATGCAGGAAATTTATGAAAAAACGCCGGCGGATGCTGTTTCGGCCAATGATATTATTTCTAAAATTCGCGAACATGGTCACAATAATGCTCATTTTATGTCTCAACGTGATGAGGTTCGTCGGTTTATTTTAGATAATGTTCGTGCCGGTGACAGAGTTGTGATTATGGGGGCGCATGATAATTCTCTTCCTGATTTTAGTCGCGAACTTTTGAAAGCTGTTTAGATGTCTGATTTGTTACATACCGGAGATACTGTCGCTCTTGTTTCACCGTCAATTTCCTTAAATCGGAAACGGGATATTAATGTTGACGGTGTCGTTCGGTATTTAACGTCGCTGGGTTTTAAGGTGATTGTGGCACCAAGTTGTTATTCCGGTTTGACCTTAACTGCGGACAGCGATAAGGCCAAAGCAGATGATATTATGGCGATGTATCGCAATCTTGAGGTGAAGGCTTTGTTTGCGTTGCACGGTGGGGCAGCGTCTTTGCGGGTTCTTCCTTTTTTGGATTTTGATGAGATAAAAAAGAATCCGAAACCGCTTATTGGTTTTAGTGATACGAGTTCTATTCAAATGGGGATTTATTCTCAGACTGGGTTACCTTATATCAGCGGTTTTTTAGGAGAATATGAACTGCGACAAGGTGAGGTTGACGCTCTTGTTGTTCAGGATTTGCGCACTGTTCTCAAAGGTGAAAAATTCTATTCGCGAGAAGGAGTGTCTTTGCGCGGTGGTGTTGCTGAGGGTGTTTTAATCGGAGGCAATCTCAGTATCTTCAGTGACTTGACCGGTACTCCGTATTATCCGGATATTCGTGACAAAATTATCTTGTTTGAAGATGAATGTGAGAAACCTTATAAAATCAATCTGATGTTGACGCAGTTGCGGCTTAATCCGTGGTTTGAACACGTGCGAGGGGTGGTGTTCGGGCGTTTCAGCGAATGTGAATTGGAAGGTTCAACGTTTGGAACGGTTGATGATGTGATTGATGATTTTGTTCGTCAGACCAAGGTTCCCGTCATCAAGAATTTTAATTACGGACATTTTCCCACGCGTCATGTTTTAACATTGGGAGTATCCTATCGCTTGGATGCAGATAATTGCGTGTTAGAACAAATTGGATAGAAAATTCATTGCCATATTTAAGTTTTTTGTGTTCAGGTTCGCGATGAGTTCCTGATATATCCAGATGCCTTCCCAGCCGCGGCTGTTGAAAGCAAGCATTGAGCCGATTGTCCATAGATTGGCAGACGGGAGAAATAAGACGCAAAATAAGTAAGAGACTTTAGGCAAATCTGTTTGTTTTTCGTGGATTTGAGAGCCGACAGCGTCTAAGTGGTAGCCGATTAAAAAACCGAGGATGCCGTTTAAAAACAAATTCATAGGGGCAAAATGGGTGTAAAAAGAAACGGCAATCATGAAAAAGAAGCCAAAGAGCGGAAAGAAGTAAGGTGCAATGGTAATCAACCAGTTTCCTTCTCCCTCAAACGACATATTGCCGCCGGAGTTGTCCCAAGCAATACGGATGCCGGTAACCTTGTGCAGTGTCAATAACGCAAAAAAGGCGTGGGTCAGTTCGTGCGCAAGGATTTCCATGCTGGTTTTAACGCTGGAATCCATCATTCCGCGAGAGATGAAAAATAAAAAGAAACCACCAAACAAGGCCAGATAACGAAAGTTGGTAAATTGAAAATATGCCAACGACTGAGCGTATGCCGGTAAAGATATCAGCATGTATAGTGCAACAGGCCATTTTAACAATTCTATGAAACGGTTTAGTAGTATTTTCATGTTTTCCTCTACGACTATTTTATATAAAATAAAAAATATTTCACTTGCTTTATGTATTCTATTAACATTTCTTCAATAATTGTTATTTATGCTAGGTTTATAACTTATAACGTTATAAGTTTGCGGCCGCCTTCGGCTTCCCCCAGAAATTTCGGAGGCGGCTTTTGAGTTTTTTGGAAGGATGTTGTAATGGCCAGTGAAAATTTGGATATGTATGATTTTTTGATTAATGATGAAGACGAGGCAATGTTGTTGCTGTATGTCAGAGATGGCGAACCTAAAAATCCGACCATAAATGTTGATATGGATGCTAAAACAGCGGTATTAAAAAGAAATGATGATGATGTCTTGTCTTTGCAAGGTATTCCGGAGAATGTTATCGACAGCATGCAGGAAGCGGATAAGCTTTTGGTTTGCGAGCTTAGTCGTGAAGAAGATGACAAAGACAGTAAAATTGTTTTTGCGTATGAGGCAGATATTACTGATTAGAATTTTATGCGGTTTGAAAAATAAAAACGAGCTGTTCAAACAGCTCGTTTTTATTTAATAAGTTACAAAATCTTTTTTGAATATTTGTCGCCAAAGTTTTTGTGTCATTTCTTCAAGATTGTCGTAGGTTTCCGATACTATCGTCAGATTCAGCTTTTTTGCACGGGCCCGATGAACAGGGCGAGAACGAAATTTGCAGACTTCGTTATGAGCCTTTTTTTCATCGAAAATCCATTTGTATCTTCCGGCAATGTAAACGTCTTCTTCAAAAAAATAGTGTTCGGAGACGGGAATGTCATTGATGAAACGTTTTTCGTATTGATAGCTCTGGTGTTCAAGTGTGAGCTTGGTCAGAAAATCGTTCCATTGAGAGGCCAAACGGAAATGAGAAATCAGTTCGGTGTCACCACAGGTGAGAAGATTGGTGATGAAGACATCATCATAAATTCTTGCGATGTGTGAACCGCTGTAGATTTCTCTTTTTTTGCAGAAGAAATAGCGTTTTCTGATTTGAGTACAGATTTGGGCAATCTGTTTGTTGGCGGGATGCAGTCGATGAAACCGTAGCAAGACGATTTCTTCCGACGGCGAGAAACCAACGCGTTGCTTCTTTCTGAGTTCGCGGTAACGGCGAAACATCTTTAGAATATTTTTCATAAAATAATAGGGTTAATAGCTTATTTTGAGCGTCAGTATCGGCTTCTTATTTTTCTTTGTCAAGGCAAAATATGATATAAAAAAAGCCGGTTGAAAAACCGGCTTTTGGAGAGTATCGCTAAACTTATTTAGCTTCAGCATTGGCTTTTTCAACCTCAGCGGCAGCAGCTCTTTCAGCCGCAACACGTGCCAAGTCTTTAGCGCCTTTAGCGTTAACATCACGGTCAACTAACTCAACGATAGCCATCGGAGCGCAGTCACCATAACGAATGCCGGCTTTCAGAACGCGAGTGTAACCGCCGTTACGGTCTTTGTAGCGTTCAGCCAATGTAGAGAAAAGTTTGGAAACAACTTCGTTATCACGTAAAAATGCCAAAGCCTGGCGACGGTTGTTCAACTGACCTTTTTTACCCAAAGTAATCATGTTGTCAACGAAGGTTCTCAATTCTTTTGCTCTGGGAAGAGTAACTTTAATTTGTTCATGGGTCAGAACAGCAGCGGTCAGGTTAGAGAATAAAGCCTTGCGAGCGTTTGTGTCCATGTTCAATTTGCGATGTTTCATTCCATGTCTCATGACATTTTCCTTTCTTTTCTCTGTGGCTTGCGGGGCAAGCCGTATAAAACGCAGACTCACCACGGATTTGCACGGCAATCATGCATGAGTCCTTCCAATTCGAAGTGTTTCTAGCATATAAGATTCAGAAAATCAAGCGATTTTTGCGAAAAGGGGAATTATTTTTTCCTGAAAAACTTGTATTTGCGCTCGGGAAGCATATCTCATTGCTATAATTCATTAGAGAGGAGAGAACCATGTTAGTTGCAAAGACCAAAGATAATTTGAAAAAATGTAAATGTATGTCCTGTCCATCATACACATTGGGATGTAAGATTAAAAATATGCCGGAAAACATGTTTAAATTGTTGGATGATTTGGACAATGTTGAGCATTATGAGTCGATGTTCTGTGCTTTTGAAAAAAGTCATTGTATTGATGAAGATCGCGGTTGTTTGTGTGAAACTTGTCCCATTCATGCCGAATATGACCTGCATCGCGAAGACTATTGCATGAAAACCGGAGGAACACTGGCTCATAAGTGTTTGATGGGGTTTGATGACGCGGATGATGATTTGACAAAGCAATAATACTGCGGAGGGGTTGGTGTCTGACATCTATGTTTCTGAAGCGAAGCCGCAAAATATTATGCAGGCCTATAAGATGGCAATTCTTGACGCTAAAAAAGCGGCGGATTTTGATGCCGAGATAGCGGCTTATCGTCGGGTTATTGACTATTGTCGAAATACTACGGAATGTCGGAAAGATACCAGTGTGCGGCGACAGGTTTTGTTGCGTTGGGCTTATGAAAAAATCGCTGAAGCCTATTGGCACAAGAAAGATAAAAATCATGCCTTGAATTTTTTTGAAAGCAGTTTTAATTTTGCCAGAAACCGTCAGGAACAAAATTCGACTCTTGAGAAAATGGGGGAAATTTATTGGGAAACGGATGCGATGGACAAGTGGTTTGACGTGCGGGAAAAAATGGTCGGCAACCTTAGTCCGCAAGATAAAAGAGCTGCTTATTTGGTGTTGGCTCGCGAAGCTGTTGAGGAACAACAGGCGATTGATTATCTGGAACAGGCATTGCAGGCTGTCAGCGGAGAAAACGGACCGTTGGACGAGCGTATGCAGAGTATTTTAGATATATCCGACCAATTGATGACGCTTTATCGTCTTCGGAAAGATAATGCCAATTTGCAACGCTTGGAGAATCTGAGCGAACGGGTTGAGCAACTTCGTAAAAAAATAAGCCTTCATTAGGCTTATTTTTTTATGTCACAAAGAACTTGAAATTCTTCTTTTTTGTGTTGCAACATTTCTGCTTGTTGTTGCGGTAAAACGCCAAGTTTGCGCGCGATGACGTATTGAGGCAATTGTTGCTTGATTTCTGTAATCGGACGATCCCAATGTTGCGGGCGGATACGAATTTTTTTGCTTTGTCCGGCAGAAACTTTTGAGGTGATTTCGCCACTTTGGGCATCTTCAAATTCGCTTAGTGTCAGACGGATGTTTTCAAGGGTGTTCGGAATTAAAAATTCGATGAATTCTCCGCTGTTGATGTAGTTGCGGACCTCAAATATTGCATCATCACCTTGCCATTCGACAATGGAACCGGCGAACAGCCAGTCACCCAGTGTGCGGGTGTATTCATAATTTTGGCTGATATTGGTCAGTTTTCCGTCATGAAAACCAAGACAATAGCCACGGTTTTGTAATGTGTTGAGGTCGTTCATATATTTTTGATAATCCCATGTTTGAGGATTTTGATACCAGTCGTCAATCGCCTGACGATAGGTGCGGGCGACAATGGCGGCATAATATTCTGTTTTGTTGCGGCCCTCGACTTTAAGAGAATCCATGCCGCTGCCAAGCAGGTCGGGCAGACGGGGCATTAAGCACATGTCTTTGGAGTTGAGCATATAGCCGCCAAACTCATCTTCCATAACCTCGTAATATTCTCCGGGACGGAATTCTTCTTCCAACAAAAATTCAAAGGAATCTTTGTTGTTCTCATCAATTGTCAGTTCTTTTATCGTACCGTCTTTGAGGCGCAGGTGCAGTTTGTAGTGCCAACGGCAACAGTGGGCGCATTTGCCCTGATTGGCGCTACGGTCAGCCAGATAGTTTGAGATTAGGCAACGGCCGGAGTAGGACATACACATGGCACCATGCATAAAGCATTCGAGCATAATGTCCGGACATTTTTCTCTGATTTCTTTCATTTCTTCGAAAGTAACTTCGCGGCCGAGAACACAGAGTTTTGCGCCTTGCGACTGCCAAAATTTGACGGCTTGATAGGAACAGATGTTTGCCTGTGTGGATACAAATAAGTTTAATTCCGGAGCGTGTTCTTTAACAAACTGAAAAACCCCCGGGTCGGCAATGAGTACGCCGTCCGGTTGCAGTTGACGCAACGTTTCGATAAAGGTCGGCAGTTTTTCAACATCGCGGTTATGCATAAAGAGGTTGAGTGTCAGATAGATTTTTTTGCCGTGTTGGTGAACGAAGTCAATGCCTTCTTTCAGTTCTTCAATAGAGAATTTTGACTGGGCGCGCAAGCACATGTCCGGTGTGCCGGCATAGACGGCATCTGCACCGTAAAGGATGGCGGTTTTGAGTTTGACCAGTGAGCCGGCCGGCAACAGTAATTCAGCTTTATCTAACATCTTAATCCTTTATTTCTATTTTTTGCGCCAGAGCTTCCAAGCGTCCCAGCGGTGTGTCTTCAATCATAATTTTAGCAATGAAAGGTTTGCGGGTTTTCTCATCTTCCATCATCCAGAAGTATATCGGACGGTCAGAGGTCATTTCCCACAGCAAATCATCACCTTTGTCACCCAGTTTGTCAATATATATTGAACACTTTACGGCCGTTCCGGAATAGGGTAGGCCTTTTTGGGGCAGAAGTTCTTCCTTGCCCTCGTCTTTGAAGATGACATCAAAACGTTTTTTGCCGTCAAAGACCTGCATACGGGCATCGCAAAAGCGGACATCATTATATTGTTTGGCCAGTTTGGCAAAGATGGTTTGCAAGTCGGTTGTGTCCGTGCTGTCAATGGTGGTGTCGACACTGCCTTTTTTTTGTTTGCCGTTTTTGGTGCTGAGGCGATAAAGCGGTCGGCCGTTGTCATCATAAACAAGTTCTTTACTGCGTTTGTTGAAACGAGATTGCGAATCGTAATGATAGCTGGCTGTTTCGAATTTTTCTTTTTTTATTTTTCCGGTGGTGGCGTAGTTTGCTTTGAACGGATATAGGGTGTTAAAAACGCCGTTTGTTTGGACTCTTGAATTGACACCATAGGTCACTGGATTCAATGTGTAGGCAAATTGCGCATTGGCGGCATCAAACGGACCGATGGAAACATCAAAGTGATGCTGAACCTCGAAGGCCGCGGCAGAGGATATTTTTATGAGGCCAATCACCAGAATAAATAAAGTTGTTTTTTTCATTGTGGTTTTAGTCTTTCTTTAAACTTTTCGGATACAATAGCAGAAAATTTGAAAAAAGGAAGTTAATATGTCAAAAAAAGTTTTGGTTTTAGCCGGTGGTTTTTCTGCAGAGAGAGAAGTCAGCCTAAATGCTTGTGATGATATTGTTGCCGCTTTGCAGGTTAGCGGGTATGATGTTGTGTTGCATGATTTGAAAGATGTTTGGGCTTTTATTGATGTTTTGAGGCAAGAAAAGCCGGATGTCGTTTATAACGGATTGTACGGTAATTGGGGTGAAGACGGCGAAATACAAGGATTGCTTGATTTGTTACAAATTCCCTATACGCACTCCGGTGTATTGGCTTCCTGTGTGGGGATGGATAAATATCTGAGCAAGGTTGTTGCCAAGAGTTGCGGTATTCGCGTAGCTCCGGGGCAAAAAATGACGGCCCGTGATTTTATGGCAAACGGGACGGTTATTCCTTATCCCTATGTGGTTAAGCCGGTGAGTGACGGTTCCAGTGTCGGTGTATTTATTGTTGAGAATCCGGAAGATCAATTGAAAGTTAAATATCCGGATTTGGATTGCGAAATTTTGGTTGAGAAATTTATTTCCGGGCAGGAACTGACGGTAATGTGTTTGGACGGTAAGGCGCATGTGGTAACGGAGTTGCGGGCGTCTGACAAGTTTTATGATTATAAGGCCAAATACACAAACGGTGTGACACAGCATATTTTGCCGGCGGAAATTCCGCATGAGGTGGCAGAGGTCTGTAAAGCTTATGCCGAGAAAATGCATCAGACGTTGGGATGTAATTCGGTATCTCGTACCGATTTGCGTTATAATTCGGAAGACGGTGTCGTCTTTTTGGAGATTAATACGAATCCGGGGATGACATCACTATCCTTAGTTCCGGAGCAAGCCAAGTATGCCGGTGTCGATTATCCGACACTATGTTCTCGCTTGGTTGAAAATGCCAAGTGTCGGAAATTGTCCGTATGATTGAATTACCGGCATTGAAACATAATTCGGTTGTTGTTATCGGCGGACCGACAGCGTCCGGAAAGTCCGGTTTGGCTATTGATATCGCAAAAATGTATAACGGCGAGGTGATTAATGCCGATTCAATGCAGGTTTATTGCGGGTTGCCGATTTTGTCGGCAGTGCCGTCTTTAGAAGAGCGACAGGGAATCCCTCATCATCTGTATGAAATTTATGAACCGTCGGTGAACGGAACAGTGGTTGATTGGTTGAATTTGGCGGTGGCGAAAATTCAAGAAGTGTGGGCAAGAGGCAAACTTCCTGTTGTGGTTGGTGGTACGGGGATGTATCTGGATAATCTGGTTAACGGAACAACGCCCATTCCCGAACCGGATGAAAAAATAAGGCAACAGATTTTAAGTTTGCAGGGGCAGTTGAATGCCGAAGAGTTTTATGAGCGGTTGCGTCAAATCGATGCGGCGGGAGCGGCAATGCTTAATCCTAATGATACAACCAGAGTGCGACGGGCGTATGAAATTTTTGAGCAGACGGGTATGTCGATAGCTGAGTGGTATCAAAAGCCGATGGTTAAAAAAATTCCGGAGGCTGATTTTGTGACGATTAAACTTGTGCCGCCGGCAGATGTTTTGGATGAGCGGTGCTATCGGCGGTTTGATATGATGGTGGAAGCCGGTGCGGTGGATGAAGTGCGACGTTTGTTGCTATTGAGGTTGGATGAAAAGCTTCCGGCAATGAAAATGCTCGGCGTTCCGGAGTTGGCGGGTTTTGTACAAGGTGTGTGTTCTTTGGACAAATCTGTTGAAGAGGCAAAACGCCATACCAGACAGTATGCAAAGCGGCAGAGAACGTGGTTTCGGAACAAGTTTGCCGCGGATGTCGTTTTTGACGGAATCTATTCTTGTTGACAAAAAGTGCCGTTTGTGCTAAATTGTTGCCATACTTAAATCTAAGGAGACAATTTATGACAATTGCAATCGACACAAACAGAGTTGGATTTGAAACCCTGAATATAACGCAAAAAGCTGAGGCGCTCGGATTGTTGGCACCGTTATCCGATATCCCGACTCAAAATGCTGGGGCTTATAAGGAAACGCCGGTCGATGTCGATGGCGAAGCTAATCAGGAAAAACTTGTTGATGTTCGTGATTTCGGGATTGCCAGTGTTCCTTATTATCGAAGTCAGGCGCACACAAATCCGACATACGGAAAAGATATTCCGGGAGCTCCAGATGTTAATTATGTCCGTGAAGGGACAGGTCGCTTGTTAAAACAGGTTAATGAAATTTTGGATAAATTGGGGTTGGAACTTGTTGTTGTTGACGGTCATCGTTCGCCGGTGACACAAAATATTTTGTTCAAAGCCTTTAAAGAGAAATATTTTGAAAAAGTTCATTGCGGTGAATCTTCCCGTACTCCGGAAAATTCTGATACTTTAGATGAAAAACGGCGCTTTTATGACAGAAAAGCCAGCGAATTTGCTTTGGATTTTTGTTCAAGTGCCGAAAATTTTGATGCTAAAAATCCGAAGACATGGTCTATTCATTCTACGGGCGGAGCAGTTGATGTCTATATGCGCGATAAAAACAGCGGCAAAATTGTCGATATGGGCGAAGAGTATTTTGATAATCCGCAACCGGCAACTTGTATGGGGTTTTATGAAAAACAGCAGGAAACGCAATTGAGCGAACAGCAACGCGGGTATCGTGATGCCAGACGTGTTTTGTATAATGCGATGACTTCGGCTGATTTTGTTAATTTTGGAAACGAATGCTTCCATTTCAGTTATCAGGATATGTATTGGGGATGTGTTAAGGGAAAAAATGCAAAATACGGTTATATGCAAAGCCCTAAAGACCGCAGTTTGTCCTTGATGCTGGGAGCGCTGGTTGATAGTAAAACTAAGAATGTATAATGCATTTTTTATTTTTTTCAGAGGCCGAAAGGCCTCTTTTTTTCTTGTTGTTAAAAAAGTAATTACTGCTTGCACTGTAGCGAATATCGTTATAAAAGTTAATCAATAACAAGTTATCTAAATAAAAATCGGAGAAAATTATATGCTAGCTAAATTTATGGGATGGTTGTCCGCCGATATGGCTATCGACTTGGGTACAGCCAATACTCTGGTTTATGTTAAGGGCAAGGGAATTGTCCTGAATGAGCCGTCTGTTGTGGCTATTGAAGAATACCGCGGCAAAAAACAGGTCTTGGCTGTCGGTAACGAGGCTAAACAGATGTTGGGGCGTACGCCGGGAAATATCAATGCCATTCGTCCGTTGCGTGACGGTGTTATTGCTGATTTCGAAATTGCAGAAGAAATGATTAAATACTTTATCCGTAAAGTGCATAATCGCCGTACTTTTGCGTCTCCGATGGTTATTGTCTGCGTTCCGTCCGGTTCTACCGCTGTTGAACGCCGCGCTATTCAGGAATCCGCCGAAGCTGCGGGTGCCCGCAAAGTCTGGTTGATTGAAGAACCGATGGCTGCCGCTATTGGTGCCGATTTGCCGGTGACAGAACCGACTGGTTCTATGGTCGTTGATATCGGAGGCGGTACAACAGAAGTTGCCGTTTTGTCTTTGGGCGGTATTGTTTATGCCCGTTCTGTCCGCGTCGGCGGTGACAAAATGGACGCGGCTATCATCTCTTATATCCGTCGTAACCACAACTTGCTGGTTGGTGAAGGAAGTGCCGAAAAAATTAAAAAGGAAATCGGTTCTGCCTGCACTCCGGAAAGCGGTGAAGGTCGTACGATTGAAATTAAAGGACGTGATTTGATGAACGGCGTGCCGAAGGAAATTATCATTACCGAACGTCAAGTAGCCGAGAGCTTGAGCGAACCTGTTTCGCAAATTGTTGAAGCCGTTAAGGTTGCGTTGGAACATACAGCACCGGAATTGGCTGCCGATATTGTTGATAAAGGTATCGTTCTGACCGGCGGCGGTGCGTTGCTGACAAATCTTGATCAGGTATTGCGCAATGCCACAGGGCTTCCGGTTTCGATTGCCGAAGATCCGCTGGCTTGTGTGGTTAAAGGTACCGGCAGAGCTTTGGATGAAATCGGACGTTTGCGTTCTATCTTGTCGACAATGTATTAAGCTTTGCAGAGTTAAATAAAGGGGGTAACGTTTTTCTTGTTAAAAACCTGAGCGACGTTGCCCCCGATTGTTGTTTATCTTTGTTTTATTCGAATATTTTTAGGTTTTTGTTATGAAACGGCGGAGAAGTTTATTTATTCATTTAAGCCATATCAGATTGCTGGCGCAAAAATTTGCGTTGGTTATTTTGTTTTTATCCGCCTTTGTTTTGATGCTTGTTAATAAAACCGACACAATCCTGATTGAGAAAACCTCTTCTGTGGCGACAGATGTAGTGACGCCGATGATTGATGTTTTGGTTATCCCTGCTAAGATTTTGGCTCAGGTTTATGATTATTTTCATGATTTGAAACAAGTGAGAGAGGATAATCTGAAGCTCAAAGAAGAGAATCGGCAGCTGAATCTTTTGTATGAACGAGCAAGAGCTTTGGAAATTGAAAATAAGCTTTTGTCCGGATTGTTAAATTTTGTTGTCCCGCCTGAGGCTGAATATGTTACCGCTCGTGTTGTGGCAGAAGAAGGAGATGCCTTTTCTCATTCTTTGATTGCCTATATCGGTAACAAAGATGTGACACGAGGACAAATTGCCATTTCTGACAAAGGGGTTGTCGGGCGTGTTGATAAGGTTTCAAATGTTTATGCAAAGATTTTGCTGATCACAGATATTAACTCCAGAATTCCTGTTATGGTCGAAAAAACACGTGTGCGAGGGATTGTGGCCGGAGATAATACGATGTTTCCCAAGCTGGTATTTACGCCGTTGGGGGCTGAGTTGAATGTGGGAGACAGGGTTGTCACCTCTGGTGTTTCCGGCGTTTTTCCTGCGGGGTTGCCGGTCGGAAAAGTGGTTGGTGTCAGCAAGTATGAGATTAAGATTAAGCCGTTTACAAATCTGGAAGAATTGGAGTATGTCAAGTTAGTCAGCTATAATCTTGACGATATGTTCTCCGCGGAAGAGCAGGGCAAAGAGGATGAGTGATAACCTTGATGAAAATATTGCATCTCTGTTTCAGCGGATGTTGCCGTTGTTGTCGTCAATGTTTTTTCTTTTTTTGTCGTATTTGCCGCTTGATTTGAGTTATCTCAACAATATTCGTCCCGTGGCATTGTTGGTTTGTGTGTATTATTGGTTGTTGCATCGTCCGGATTTGTTCAATCTGTTGTCGGTATATTTTTTAGGATTGTTGGCGGATATTGTTTCATCGGCTCCCTTTGGTTCCAATGTTTTTGCGTTGTTGTTGTTGTATGTTTTGGTGATTAATACGTCACGGTTTTTTAATGCAAAGCCGTTTGTGGTAACATGGTATGGTTTTGCATTGTTGTCTTTTGTAACGATGATCAGCCGTTGGTTGATTGTTTCAATTTATTATAGTCAGTTTTTGCCGTTGACGATGGTGTTGTTCAGCGTTTTGGCAACAATAGCCGCATATCCGCTGGTTTCTTTAGCTTTGGCGTATGTGCAAAATTCGCTGATGCAGGGTGAAGAGTAATGAATCGGGATAATGATAAAGGTAAAGTGTTAATCAGTCGCTCTCTGATATTGGGAGTGGGGAAGCTTGTCTTGTTGTTGGTGATTATTGCCCGTCTTTATTATCTGCAAGTGTATCAAGCCGATAAGTATAAAATGTTGGCTGATGAAAATCGGATTTCGACGCGTTTGTTGGTTCCGCCTCGGGGTATTATCTATGATCGTCACATGAAAGAATTGGCAACCAATCGTCAAAACTTTCAGGCATCTATTGTTGCTGAGCAGACGACAAATGTGCAGGAAACGTTGGATGCTTTTAAGAAGATTATGCCGCTGAGTGAAGCCGAGGAAGAAAAAATTAAAAAAGACTTGCGCAAGAATCGTAGCTTTGTGCCTATTAAGATTAAGGATAATCTGACATGGGAAGAAGTGGCTAAAATTCAGCTTAATGCGCCGGATTTACCGGGGATTATGATTGATGAGGGTTTGTTGCGTTATTATCCTTTGGGGGAGAAAGCCGCTCCGGTTGTCGGGTATGTGTCTTCAGTTTCCGATAATGATAAAAAAGATGATCCGTTGTTGGAGATTCCGGGGTTCAAAATCGGGAAGGCTGGAATCGAAAAGTTGTTTGAACATCCGTTACGCGGAAAAGGCGGACACTTGAAACTGGAAGTTAATGCCTATGGTCGGGTTATGAAGGAGATTGAACGAAACGACGGTGTTTCCGGTGAAAAGATTGAGCTTAGCATAGATTCCCGCTTGCAGGAAAAAGCGTATGATTTGTTTGGCGAAGAAAGCGGCGCGGCTATTTTGATGAATGCAAACAGCGGGGAAATTTTGGCATTTGTTTCTACTCCGGCGTATGATCCCAATGTGATGACACAAGGTATTTCGCAAAAAGAGTGGTCGGAATTAAACAATAACGAACGTCATCCTCTGGTTAATAAAGCGTTGTCCGGACAATATTCTCCGGGATCAACTTTTAAGATGGTTGTGGCGTTGGCGGCTTTAGAAGCCGGAGTTATAACCCCGCAGACCCGTTCATTTTGTGCGGGAAAAATGATGTTGGGGAATCATACTTTCCATTGTTGGAAGGGGTTTGGACACGGGTATATTAATGTTGTGCAAGCTTTGGAGCATTCCTGCGATATTTTCTTTTATGAGACAGCGCAAAAAGTAGGGATTAACAAGATTGCCGAGATGGCTCGCCGTTTTGGGTTGGGTGATAAAATCAACATCGGTTTGGAGAACGAAAAAAGCGGCTTGATACCCGATACCGATTGGAAAATACGTCGTTTTGGCGAGCCGTGGCAACAAGGAGAAAGTTTGATTTCCGGTATCGGGCAGGGCTATGTTTTGGCCACGCCGATACAATTGGCGACAATGACGGCCAGAATTGCCAATGGGGGATATGAGGTGGTTCCGACGTTTAAGAAAGCCAGTGAGCAAAACGTAACGGAATTAAAAAAGATAGATATTGCACCGGCATATTTGGATTTGGTCAAGCAAGGAATGTATGACGTGGTTAATTCCCAAGGGGGAACGGCCTATGCGCATCGTATAGATTTTAACGGGCAGAAGATGAGCGGAAAAACCGGAACGACACAGGTGCGTCGTATTACCATGAAAGAACGGCAAAGCGGTGTTTTGCGGCAAGAGGATTTGCCGTGGCATTTGCGTAATCATGCTTTGTTTGTCGGATATGCGCCTCATGATAATCCTAAATATGCTATTGCTGTTTTGGTTGAGCATGGGCGTGGCGGATCTGTTGCCGCTGATTTAGCAGGGAAATTGTTGTTACAAGCCTTAAAGTTGGATGCCTCGGAGCAACCGGTGGAGTAAAAAATGTATAAGTTTTATGAGACAAGTTTTAAAAGCCAAACCCCGACATTGAAAGAGAAGCTCCAGAATTTGAGTTTTTCTTATATTATGTTTATTTTGCTGTTGGCTTCCATCGGGATTTTGATGCTTTATTCCGCCGCTAACGGGAACTGGAAGCCGTGGGCTCTTAATCAAGGATTGCGTTTTGGGTTGGGTTTTGCCGTCATGATTGCTTTTGCTTTGACGGATATTCGTATTTTTATGAGATATGCTTATTCTTTTTATTTTGTTGCCTTAATTTTGCTCATTGTGGTGGAGGTGACAGGACACATCGGCATGGGAGCTCAGCGTTGGATTAATCTGGGATTTATGAAGTTGCAACCTTCCGAGCTTATGAAAATTGCCTTGGTTTTGGCCTTGGCTCGTTATTTTCATTCAACGCCGTTGCAGACAATTGAGAGTATCAAAGGATTGATTGTTCCGGGGATGATGGTGCTCTTTCCGGCATTTTTGGTTATGACACAACCCGATTTGGGAACAGCTTTGATGTTGGTGTTTACGGCCGGAGCAATGTTTTTTGTTGTTGGGGTGCAGTTGTGGAAGTTTGGTGTTGTTATTTTGACCGCCATTATTTGTATGCCGATAGCATGGCATTTTTTACATGATTATCAAAAAAATCGGGTGTTGACTTTTTTGAATCCGGAAAGAGATCCGTTGGGAGCCGGTTATCATATTATTCAGTCAAAGATTGCGCTGGGATCCGGCGGCGTATTTGGTAAGGGTTTTCTGAACGGAACGCAAAGCCATCTGAACTTTTTGCCTGAAAAACATACGGATTTTATTTTTACGATGTTGTCTGAGGAGTTTGGACTGATTGGGGCTTCGTTTATCATTATTTTGAATTTTTTGATTATCGCCTACAGCTATTCGTTTGCTTTGAAAAGTTCAAGTTATTTCGGAAAGTTGGTTGCTATCGGTTTGGCGACAAACTTCTTTTTCTATGTGTTTATTAATACCGCCATGGTTTTAGGTTTGATTCCTGTTGTGGGTATTCCTTTGCCGTTAATTTCATATGGCGGTACCGTTATTCTGTCGGTTATGGCCGGTTTTGGAATTATTCTTTCTGTTTATATTAATCGGAATATTAATATCGGAAAAGACTGATTTGTCGTCATGAAAAAAAGAACCTCATGTTTTGCATGAGGCTTTTTTTTATTCGTTGATGGTTTCTTGAAGCGTTTCGGTTATTGATGTTTCAGGCGTTTCTTCGGATATGCTTTCCGGTGCTGGAGCGGCGGTTTTGCTCAGCGGGAAAATCTGAACGCCGTTATTTGACTGTTTGCGGCCGGCAGATGGTGTGGGGTTGCGTGTGAACCCTGCGGCTTGTCCGGCGGCCGATGTTTTGGTCGGTGCGGCTTTTTGACGCCCTTGAAGGCTGGGGGCCAAAGGATAGGCGTTTTTCGGTAAGCGCATAATCATATAGCCGTTACCACCGCCGTGAGCCGGTCCGGATAAGCCGATGGAATAAAAGCCGCCGATGTAACCATAGTCCAAATCAATATAGTCGATGGCAAAAACGGTTTTGACGGTTGTTTGACCGATGGCGGTCATTTTACAGGTATAACCGGCATCTTCCAAAAGGACGTGATTGATGTTTTTGGCAAACAGAATCGACTGAGACGGAGTACAATCCGGAGACTGTCCGCCATAGGTCAGATTGTAGTTCAAAATCAGGTTGATTTTATTTGCTTGTTTGCCGATAATCACATCCGTGATTTTGACGTGGTCAATATAAGCATTGGTCGGCGTTATACCTGCGGTAATGGGTAGTGTAATATAATTTTCAAGGCAGGTATGTGATGCCGGATCAGCCTGACAGATAAGTGCTTTTTGATAATTGTTGTTGTCAAAAAGGTGTAAAAGGCTGTTGTAAACGTATTCTCTGGACATTGTCAATTTTGCCGGTGCGCATTGGTGAGAGCGACAAACGATAATGGCTCCCGGATTGCGCAATTCGGCAGGACGCATGGACGCTCCCAGTTTTGCATATTCAACACTGCTCGGCTCAAAAGGATTGGTCATAAATTCTTTCGGGGTTCTGGTGCGGAAATATTCGCAACCACCCAAAAGCATTGCTGTCGATAGGAAAAGAATGTTTTTTGAAAATTTGTTTAAACGCATTGCTAAGCCTTATTGTCATAAATTATGCCTTATCTTAGGACAAAGATTATGAAAAACCAAAAGTTTTTTACAGTTTATTCAATGGATTTTGTGTTTATTCTTGCAATAAGTCGCTAAAAGGACTCTAATGAGGGGTATGGAGAAGGGGAGATGCGTTTTTTGTTGGTGATTGCGGCGCTTTTGTTTTTTGTTGATGCGGCAGAAGCGCAGATAAAAATTGTTGATGGTGACAGCCTGTTTATCGGCAATCGCGAAATCAGATTATCGGGAATTGATGCGCCGGAATACAAGCAGGAATGTTTTGACGCGTCCGATGTTGCTTATCCGTGCGGGAAAAAGGCTTTGTCGGCATTAAAGGCTCTGGTGAAAGATGATTTGGAATGCAAAACGTTAACGACAGATCGGTATAATCGAGATGTGGCGGTTTGTTATTCCGGCGGTAAGAATATTAACCGTCAAATGGTTTTGCAGGGGTGGGCCGTGGCATATGATCGTTATACCCATGCCTATGACAAAGCACAAAGTAAGGCCAAGAAACAAAAACGCGGTATTTGGCAAGGGCGGTTTATGAAACCGGAATTATATCGTGCGTTGATGAGGCGGGATAAAAAGTCGGCGCGGCTTAAGAAAAATTAATTATTTGTAGAGATTCTTGTTGACAGCGCTAAAAACTTATGTATATTGCAAGCAACGTTTTATGTTTAAATGAAATATAAAGGTGAAAAAATGTACGCAGTAATTAAAACCGGCGGAAAACAATACAGAGTAGCATCTGGTGATGTTCTTAAAATTGAAAAAATTGCCGGCGAAGAAGGTAAAGAAGTTGTATTCAACGAAGTTTTGGCTTTGGGTGATACTGTCGGTACTCCGTTGGTTGCCGGCGCTAGTGTTAAAGCGACTGTTCTGAAACAGGCTCGTGACGCTAAAGTTATCGTTTTCAAAAAGAAAAGAAGACAAAATTATCGTCGTAAAAACGGTCACAGACAATCAATCACATTAGTAAAAATTACTGATGTTTGTGGCAAATAACAGAGTTTAAGGAGAATAAGTCATGGCACATAAGAAATCAGGCGGTAGCTCCAATAACGGACGCGATTCCATCGGACGCCGTTTAGGTTTGAAAAAATCTGGTGGACAGAGCGTTATTCCGGGAAACATTATCATCCGTCAACGTGGTACTCAGTATCATCCGGGGGCTAATGTCGGAATGGGCAAAGACCACACAATCTTCGCTGTTGCTGAAGGTAAGGTTCAATTTTCTAAACGGGCTGGCCGGACAATCGTTTCGGTTGTTGCTGAGTAATCCCGCAAAGAAAAAATCGAAGTTTGAAGGGGGTGTTGTGGCATCCCCTTTACTTTTCGATAAAACAGATTAAGTTTGAATTAGAAACATCTTTTGAAAAGATAGTACAATGAAGTTTTTGGATCAGGCAAAAATATTTATCAAATCAGGCGACGGCGGACCGGGATGTGTTTCGTTCCGACGTGAAAAATACATTGAATTTGGCGGTCCGAACGGCGGAGACGGCGGTAAAGGCGGCAGTGTGTATATCGAGGCTGTTCCTAATTTGAACACTTTGATTGATTTTCGTTATGCGCAACATTTTAAAGCACCGCGCGGCGAAGGCGGCAAAGGTTCTCAGAAAACCGGAGCCAAAGGGGAAGATATTGTCATTAAAGTTCCTATCGGAACGGAGATTTTAGCCGAAGATCAGGAAACTTTGATTGTTGATATGATTGAACCGGGGCAACGTTTTTTGATTGCCAAAGGTGGTGATGGCGGACGTGGTAACGAGCAATTTAAATCGTCAACCAATCAGGCTCCGCGTTATGCAGAACCGGGGTGGCCCGGAGAAGAAAAATGGGTGTGGTTGCGGTTGAAGGTGATTGCCGATGTTGGTTTAATCGGAATGCCCAATGCCGGAAAATCTACGTTTTTGTCTGTTGTGACCAAGGCGCGTCCGAAGATTGCCGATTATCCGTTTACAACACTGCATCCGAATTTGGGTGTGGCTTGGGTTGATGGATACGAAATGGTTTTGGCTGATATTCCGGGGCTGATTGAAGGAGCGCACGAGGGTGTTGGTTTGGGCGACCGTTTTCTAAAGCATGTTGAACGTTGTTCGGCTTTTTTGCATTTGATTGATGCAACTTCGGAAGATGTGGTTAAAGCTTATAAAGACATTCGTCGAGAGCTTGAGCTTTATAACGACAATTTGAAGAACAAACCGGAAGTGGTTGTGTTGAACAAGTGTGACGCTTTGCCGCAGGATGAAGTTGAGGAGAAAAAGGTTGCCTTGAAAAAGGCTTGCGGAAAAAAGGTTTATGCTATGTCGGCGATTGCCAAACAGGGAATTTTTGATTGTCTTGTTGCTGTTAACAAGTATATAACCAGAGAAAGAAAAAATAACAATGAGCCGGAGGCAGCGGAAGTTGATGTTGTATCCAAGCCTTGGTCGCCATTAGATTAAACAGGAGTGATAAAGTGGCTGAGAAAACAGTGGTCAAAAAAGATATCGCGGAACAAATTTTGGATATTATCAGTACGTCATTGGAAGACGGCAAGGCTAATGATATCGTTATTATGGATTTGCAGGGAAAGACATCTATTGCCAATTATATGGTGGTGGCCAGCGGAACATCGCAACGCCATGTCGCGTCATTGGCCGAACAGATTGAAATGAAGTTGAAAGCCGCCGGCTATAAGTCGGTTGTTGAGGGGGCGGAAAAGGCTGATTGGGTATTGATAGATGCGTTTGATGTGATTGTGCATATTTTTAAGCCGGAAGTACGCGAATTTTATTCTATTGAAAAAATGTGGTCGGCGTTGGCTGAAGTTCGTCAAAGCGGCAAGTAAAATAAACCCCGTTTCTTTGGAAACGGGGTTTATTTTACTCTATGGTATTCATAAGGCCTTTTTTCTAAACGGGCATTTTTTGATGTCGGTTTGATAAACTTCTTGTTCTCCGATAAATACGATATAGGTATTGCGGAAAACAAAGGCTTTTTTGGCACTGTTTTTGTTTGTTCCCAGCCACATTGTTTCGATGTCTTGCGTTGATACATGTTGAGGTGCAAGTGTTTGTGCACACAGATAAAGCGCGCAAAAGTGCATCAGGTCAGCAGGGGCTTTTGCCGGTTTGGAAAGGTTGCCAATCAAGGAAAGAAAAAGCGGTTTTTTTCCGTGTTGCGAAAGCTGTAGTTTGTTTAGCAGTTTTTTTAGAAGATATTTCATAATAATTGTTATAACATTTACTTTGTGTGCTAATTTAGCGGGATTGTTAGAAATTGTCAACTCTATTCGCGGTGGTAAGGGTGACCGCTGATAATGGTTTGCAGGCGATAAATCTGTTCACTGAGAACGGCTCTCATCAGCATGTGGGGAAGCGTTAATTTTCCAAAAGAAAGGATTAAATCGGCTTTGTCTCTGGTGCTTTGCAGGTGACCGTCGGCTCCGCCAATCAGAAAGCATATTTCTGAGCAACCGTTAAGTTGCCAGTTTTTGATTTTATCGGCCAGTTCAAGCGATTTTAAGTTATCGCCCCTTTCATCCAAAACGATAACTTTGGCATTGTGGGGAATCGATGATTGAAGGAATTTTGCTTCATCATCTTGTGATGAATTGTCTTTTTCTTTGATAATAATGTCCCAAGATGAGCGTTTGGCGTATTCGTTGATGATTGCCGCTTCGGGAGAGTTTTTTTTACATTTTCCGATGGCCAGAATTGTTACTTTCATGAGAGCTCCTATGGCAGATATACGGTTTGTCCGAAAACATTTTGCAAGAAAAACAGTGAAATGTAACAGATTATGGCCGCGATAATCGGCGTGCTTATCCAGCTGACAATGATTTTGCCGATAAGTGTCCAATTGAGACTGTGTCCGCCTTTGGCGAGGCCAATTCCCATAACGGCACCGATAACGGCTTGGGAGCTGGAAACAGGAACCAGAGGCAAGGCCGGCAGGTTATATGACAGTAAGATGTTGCGTAATCCCTGAGATGCAAAAAGGAACAATACCAAGGATTGAGAAACTACGACAACCCAAGCAATAAGAGGGGACATTTTCATCAGATTGTTGCCAACGGTATTCATGATTTTTTGAGAATAAGTTATAACGCCGACACCAATAGCAATACCGCCGATGAGGAATAAAACTTGGGTGGAAGACAGATGAAAACCCCAAGGAAGATTGGCTTCTTTCAGAGGGCTGGAAGGCACAAATACGCCCATAACATTGGCGATGTTGTTGGCTCCGAGGGCGTAGGCTCCGAAAGCGCCGGCAAGGATTAGTCCGATGCGTGTGTAGCAATCTTGCCTGATGAGGTGCATTCTGGATTTGCGAAGAATTTTTTTGATGCTCCAGTAAAGGAAAACAGAGATGGTACCAGAGAGAATCGGGCAGAAAACCCAAGTGCTGACAATTTGAGTAACAAGAGATAAATCTGTGGGTTTGGAGGCAAAGAAGTTCCAGCCGATAATCGCACCGACAATTGCTTGTGATGTGGAGGTCGGGATGGACGAGCGAACAATCCAAAAGATTGTTAATGCTGCGGCCAAGGCTGACATGAAAGCTCCGGGGAGGGTGTTGATGCTTCCCAATTCGCCCAGTGTTTGAGAAGCCCCTGAACCGGCATGAACCGCACCGATGATGATAAAAATTGCGGCGATGGTTGCTGCGGTTTTGAATTTGACCATTTTGGTGCCTACAGCGGTTCCGAAAATGTTGGAAGCATCATTGGCACCCAGTGACCAACCAAGAAACAATCCCGAACTTAAGAACAGAAAAAATGTTAAATCCATCAGATATCCCGTTTGATTGTGAAAATTAGAAGTTCGTCAATAAAGTCTTCGGCGATATCGGCGATGTCTGCGATATCGTTAATAAAATCACTAAGTTGCAGTTTGTTGGCCAAAGGGAGATCCGAATCGAAAATCGCTTCACGCAGGTGACCTGCACTCAAGTCAGATTCATGTTCAATAAAGTAGACTTTTTGTGAGTAGTCTCTGACGGAGCTTAGGTCTCTGAAGAAAGCGCGTGAAGCCTTGGCCATATTTTCGGCACATTCGGCAGAAAGGTCGCACAGTTCGTTAATGCGCATATGATATTCAGAAGTTATTTCCGGACGCTCAATATAAAATTTATAAGAAACTTCATCAAATTTGTTGATGACTTTGTCCAGATTTTCAACCAAATGCAATACATCCGCTCTCAGGTCGGGAATCAGGTTTTGGGAATAGAGGTTGTTTTCAATATCTCGGCGCAGGTTGTCAGCGTCATGTTCAATCTGTTTGATTTGTTTGGACAATTGTCGGTATTCGGTACTGCGCTGTTCGGCAAGATAAACACGGACGGCTTTTTTGAAGGTCATCGCCGCATCAAGCAGTTTGTCGTGAAACAGGTCAATTTTGTTTTCCAGAGCTTTGGTTTGGGAGAAAAGAGATATATTGATATGAAACATAATCCATTCCTTTACGCTTAACTTTAAAGGACATTATAGCGGGGAAATTATGAAAAAATCATTTATTCTTTTTATGTTTATTCAATAATAAATATAATTTTAGGCTTGTAAATCTAGAACAGATTGTCTAGATTATATCTGTTTATTATAAATCATTACTCGAGGAATGTATAAGATGAATAAAATTAATGCTGTTTATACTTCATTGGTAGCTTTGGTTGTTGCTGTTATCGCTTTGGTTATGTGCCTTGTTTGCTGCAACAAAAAATCAGCCAATGTTGAAGAAGTTTTGAATGAAAAACCTGAATTGGTTATTAATGCTATGCAGAATTATGAGCAGAAAATGAGAGAAGATGCTCAGAAAAAAGCTCAGCAGATGATTGAAGAAAATAGTGAAGCTTTGAACAATAATCCGAATGACGGTGTTATTGCCAATCCGGATGGTAAGATTGTTTTGGTTGAATTTTTTGACTTCTCTTGCGGTTATTGCCACAGAATTTATCCGGCTATCAAAGCTATTGCCGCTAAGAATCCGGATGTTAAAGTTGTTGCAAAATCTTTGACTTTTGTTTCTCCGGTTTCTTCTTATGCGGCTAAAGCTGCTTTGGCTGCTAAGAATCAGGGCAAATATGCTGAAATGTATACAGCTATGTTTGAAAACAAAGGGCCGTTGACAGAAGCTAAGATTGATGAATTGGCTGTTGCTAACGGTTTGGATTTGGAAAAATTGAAAGCTGACATGAATTCTGATTTGGTTAAAAATACTTTGAACGAAACTTCAGAATTGGCTGGAAAAATCCAAGTTAACGGCGTTCCGACATTGGTTTTGAACGGCAAGGTTGTTCAAACTTTGGATGAAGCTGTTATTCAAAAAGAAATCGACGCCGCAAAATAGTTTTTTACGGTTTTGTCAGAAAGGGACGGTTGATGTTTCAGCCGTCCTTTTTTGTGAAACAATCTCTGGAGAAGATGTATTCAGACTTGAGTTTTGGAAAGAAAAATCCTATATATGGTAGGTGGTTCAAATCAAAAGAGGAAACAGGATGAAAACAGGGCGAAATTTACTGGTGTGGCTGTTGGCTATTGTTATTTTGTCAGGAGCGATGAATATGCTTTCCGGCAATCCAGAAAGGGTAAATGCCGATAATTTGGCGTTTTCGGAGTTTTTAGATCATGTCGAAGGGAAAAAGGTTTCTGAGGTGACCATCGAAGGGGCAATTATCAGCGGTACTTTTGTTGATGGAAAGCGTTTTTATACCTATGCGCCGTTTGATCCGAACATGATTGAATTGTTGCGCAAGCATGATGTTAAGGTTACCGCTCGTCCTGAGGATACAACATCCAATACATTGTGGGGGGTGTTGATTTCGTGGTTTCCGATGATTTTGCTTATCGGAGTTTGGATTTTCTTTATGCGTCAGGCCAATTCGGGCAACAACAAGGCGATGAGCTTTGGTAAATCGCGCGCTCGTTTGATTGAAAACACCAAAAAAGTGACTTTTAAAGATGTGGCCGGTGCTGATGAAGCTAAACAGGAATTGGAAGAAATTATTGACTTTTTGAAAGATCCTGCGAAGTTTCAGCGCTTGGGCGGTAAAATTCCGAAAGGTGTGTTGATGGTCGGACCTCCGGGAACCGGTAAGACATTGTTGGCACGTGCTGTTGCCGGTGAGGCTGACGTACCGTTCTTTTCAATCTCAGGATCTGATTTTGTTGAAATGTTTGTCGGGGTCGGTGCCAGTCGTGTTCGCGATATGTTTTCACAGGCTAAGAAAAACTCTCCGTGTTTGTTGTTTATTGACGAGATTGATGCTGTCGGTCGTCATCGTGGTGCCGGACTGGGGGGGGGGAATGATGAGCGTGAACAGACTTTGAACCAGTTGTTGGTGGAGATGGACGGTTTTGAGGCCAATGAGAATGTTATTGTCATTGCGGCGACAAACAGGCCAGATGTTTTGGATCCGGCATTGTTGCGTCCGGGGCGTTTTGACCGTCAGGTTACAGTGACGAATCCTGATAAAAAAGGTCGTGAGGAAATTTTGAAAGTTCATGCGAAAAAAGTTCCTCTGGCAAAAGATGTTAATTTGTCCGTTATTGCTCGCGGGACGCCGGGGTTTTCCGGTGCTGATTTAGCGAATCTGGTTAATGAAGCGGCATTGTTGGCGGCACGGAAGAACAAGCACAAAGTGACATCAAAAGATTTTGATGAGGCTAAGGATAAGGTCTTAATGGGAAGTGAGCGTCGTTCGATGGCTATGGATGAAAAGGAAAAATTGTTGACGGCATATCATGAGGCCGGACATGCAATTTGTTCATTGTTTGTTGATGATACCGATCCGATCCATAAGGCAACAATTATTCCGAGAGGGCGTGCTTTGGGTATGGTGCAACAGCTTCCGGAAAAAGATCAATATTCATATTCTCGTTCCAAGATGCTATCCCGTTTGATTATCATGATGGGTGGGCGGGTTGCCGAAGAATTGAAGTTTGGTTATGATAAGGTTACTTCCGGTGCCTCTTCGGATATTGCCGCGGCGACAAATTTGGCTCGTTCGATGGTTACTGAATGGGGAATGAGTGATACACTTGGTCCGGTTTTGTATGCTGAAAATTCCAGTGAGGTTTTCTTGGGAAAATCAGTAACGCAGAGCAAAAATATGAGTGAAGAGACTGCTCGTTTGGTTGATGCCGAAATTAAACGTTTGGTGACGACGGCTTATGAGCAGGCAAAGAAAATGCTAAAGGATAAACAAAATGAATGGGAAACTTTGGCGCAGTCGCTTATAGAGTATGAAACATTAACCGGAGATGAGATTAAAAAGGTTATCTGTGGTGAGAAGATTGATAAATCTGCAGAATCGCCTGTTTGTGCGGAGAAGCAGACACATTCTTCGGTTCCGGAAGTGTAGGTGTTATTTATATTGACTCCGGAGAACAGAGATGTTACAAAAGTTTTACTAAGAAACTTTAAAAAATTATTTTATGAAAAATTCACTCGATTTGGTGATAGCCTTCAAGGTTAAGGAAGTCATCGCACAAAGCCTTCGGCGAAATGTGGAAGAGGTTAGTAGCGAAGCAGATGTCTTTAACGACTTATGTGACGGGGTGTTTGAAAGAGCCTTTCTTTTGCTCGATCTTGAGACGGCTTTTTCTTGCGAACTCATCGAAGATGATGTTGATCGCTGGGAGACCGTTGGAGATATCATCAATACGATGTGTTTAATGCCTGCGGTTCGCAATTACTGTTTTGCTAACCAGTGATGAAAAAACAGTCTTTACATTAAGTAAAGACTGTTTTTTTTGTGTGATACAGGAAAAAATCCCCCCAGTAAAGCAGGGGGGATTTGGGTTAGCCTATTTTGCTGTCGGAGGTCAGTTGTTCTCCTGCTTGGGCATAGGTTTCAACAGCTCGAGCCGCTTTTTTTGCCAAAGCAATGCAACCGGGGCCGCCAACACAACCGCCGGCACAAGTCATGACTTCAATCATGTTGTTTTCTCCGCCTTTGGTGGCATAACGTTTCAGGATTTTCATGCTGTCTTTGTTCAAGCCGTCGATTTTTTCGAGTTTGAGCTCGACTTTATCACCGACAAGACTGGCCACAGCACCGGCAACACCGCCGCTAATCGGGAAGATGCGACCTTGTGCGTGGGAGATTTTATCTAGGTTTTCTTCCGGACATTCGGTAACATTGATTTGTGTAGCTTCGAAAATCGCGTGTAGTTCATCGAAGGTGATGACATAATCGGTGTTGGGATCGCTTTCGGCTTCCATCCGTTTTGCCAAACAAGGACCGACAAATACGCAGATGCAATCAGGATCTTCTTGTTTGAGAAGCTCCGCTGTGTAATACATCGGGGTTTTGGTGGTGGAAACATAAGGTGCCAGTTCCGGAATGTGAACATGTGCCGCACGGAAGTATGCCGGACAGCATGAGGTTGTCATAAATTTTTGACCTTCTTCCATACGTTCAACAAATTCGGCGGCTTCTTTTTGAGTGGTTATATCCGCGCCGACGGCAACTTCCATTACATCGGAGAAACCAAGTTTCTTTAATGCGCCGACGAGATTGTTGATGGTTCCGCTGAATTGTCCCATAACGGCCGGAGCCAACATAGCAACAACTCTTTTGTCGGTCTCTTTGATTTTGCGGAGGACGTCAATCATCTGATAGCGTTCAACGATAGCGCCAAACGGGCAAGAACGGAGGCATTGACCGCAAGAAACGCATTTTTCGTGGTCGATATGTTCTTTGCCTTCTTCATCTTTGTATAATGCATTAACAGGGCAGGCGTCTTCACAGGGAAGAGGGGCCTTGATGATGGCGGAATACGGGCATGATTCTTTGCAGATACCGCAGTTGATGCACAGGTTGGTGTCAATCTGCGCTTTTCCGTCAACAAAGCTGATGGCTTTTTTAGGGCAATTTACCATGCAGGGACGGGCAACACAGCCGCGACATTGGTCGCTGACGACGTGTTGCGGTTTTTTGCAGGCGGCACAGGCATTGTGAATGACTGAAATTTTATTGATGCAGAGATTTTCTCTGCGGAGGGCATCTTGAGCAAATTCGCCGAGAGTTTTTTCTGCGGCGTTAATTTCGTCAGGGCAAATTCCCAAAGCGGCCAGACATTGTTCTTTGATAATTTCACGATCGCGTGCAACTGAACCGCGGATGGGGGTTGCATCATCAGGAATTAATTCAGCCGGAATGTTTTCGATATCGGTCAAACGATTGTTAAGGTAGCTGCCGGCAATCTTGGTCAGAAGATTGTGGCGCATGGAATTGACATTGTTTTTGGGGACTAACATACTTAATCTCTCTTAGTGGTTATAAAACTGAGTGGAGTATATCGCAACATTTTAAAAAGGCAATAACAAATCCCTGACAAAATGTATTATCCTATTAACTGAAAGTTAGGAAAAACAAGTTAAACTCATTTTAAAAAGTTTGAGATGACGCAAGGTGACACAGATGGCCAAAGGCTTAAGTTTTGCAGCAGAAAGATATCTATTGGATTCTTTGAATCGGATTGCCAAAAATCCGAACGGCTATGCTGTGTTGTTTGTTAAGGTTTCCAAGCTCAAACCCAAAAACAGACATCCTGAATTTCTGAAGATTTTTGCGAAGATGTTTGATGGTTTGGTGGGGGCAACCGATGGGTTGATGTTTATTTTATCAACCGGAGATTTTGCTATTTTGGGGAAGAATATCGCACCAGAGACGGTTGATTCGGCAGTTCAGAAGTTGCAACAGGGATTGTCGGCCGATCCGGTTTTTTATGCTCAGAATAAGGATGATTTTGCTCATCTGTATGAGTTTCCTGAAGACTTTACAACATTTTATCGGCATATTGAACAGATTATTGAAGCTGGAGAGGTTCCGGTTAATATGTCTTTAAAGAAGAATCCGATTACGGCTGCAGAGGTTGATGAAATCATTAATTATTTGGATACGTATGTTGATGTTTCCGAAATGGTTAAACGTCAGAGTGTTATGCGTATTGGCGGTAATAATAATTTTAAGGTTTTGTTTCAGGAATTTTTTGTGGCAGTTAAGGATTTGAGCAGTCGTTTTAGTCGCAATATTGATTTTTGGGCCAATCGTTGGTTGTTTTTATATTTGACGCAAACATTGGATAAGAAAACGATAGCTTCTTTTAAGAGTGCCGATATTAAAAATTGGCCGGAGCAAATTAGTCTGAACTTAAATTTGTCTTCGGTGTTTTCGCGGGAGTTTGTTGATTTTGCGAAGAATTTTTTGACAGATACGCAGAAAATTATTGTCGAAGTGCAGATGATGGATGTTTTGAATAATCTACCGTTGTATTTTGAAGCTAAAGAGTTATTGAATCGCGGAGGACACAAGCTTTTAATTGATGCGTTGTGTCCTGAAACTTTGCATATGTTGAATTTGAATCGTCTGGAGCCTGATTTTATCAAGATTTTTTGGAATCCGATGATGGAATTTGATATGGATAATGCGGAACTGCGACAAACTTTTGATGAGTTTGGACGGGATCGGATTATTTTGGCAAAATGTGCTGATGAAAAAGCAATTCGCTGGGGTGTCAAGTATGGTTTGAATACTTTTCAGGGGCCGTATATTGATACTTTGGAAGTGGCTCTTGTTCGTGCGCAGTGTCCGCATGGAAAAGAGTGTCAGGCGCTTGAGTGTTTGAAGCGGCGGCGCTTATTGTCAGGTTATGAGCGGAATAACTGCAAGGGCAAAGATTATTTGGAAAAAATATTGGGGGCGTGATATGGGAATTGCTTTTGCCAGAGGCGGTGACAATGCTAATATAAAACCGGATACGGTTATTTTTGATTATATGAAAAAAATTGCCGTGAACGTGAGTGATTATCAGGTTTTGTATTTTAATACCCATAAATTGCAAGCCGGCAGTTTGAAAATGGTTCAACGTCAGGAATTGATAGAAACATTTGAAAATGTGGTTAAAAAATCTGATGGTGAGATTTTTTCCTTGCCTAATGAGGACGTTCTTATCTTTTTCAAAAAGAAATGTAATGATGAGGTCAAAGCTTGTTTGGTTAAGGTTCGTTTTATGTTTCATGATGATCCGGCAGTTAAGCATGCGGATGATTTGCAACAGGCCGGATTGGTAAAGATTTTTGATCTGGCGGTTGAAAGTGAAGCGTTTACGCAAGCGGTTAAGGAAACAATTGCTCATACAACACAGGAAATGAGCATCAGCAGAGATAAAAATCGTCTTCAGCCGATGTCGTCGGTTTTTAATACCAGTGCGAAAAAAATGCGGCGTGAATTGACACCGGAGATGTTGGCCAAGGTGCAAAAGGTTTTGACGGTGGCTGATTTTTCAAGTTTTATCCGGCGGCAATCGATTTGCGCGGTTATCGGAAAGGCTCCGCCGCAGAGAGTGTTTGAAGAGGTGTATGTTTCCATTCCCGATTTGCGTGAGATGTTGCTTCCTGATGTTGATTTGACAGCTAATCCGTGGTTGTTTTTATCTTTGAGCGAAACATTGGATAAAAAGGTTTTGGAGATAATCAACCGTCATGATGACGGGTCGCTGGCCGGTAATTTTAGTGTTAATATTAATGTTTCGACAATCTTGTCGGATGAGTTTTTGGAGTTTGATGATAATATTAGTCCGTCTATGCGCTCATCTGTTATTTTAGAATTGCAATTGGTTGATATTTTTAGCGACATTAAAGCTTTTATGTTGGCTAAGAATTTTGCGCAATCACGCGGGTATAAAATTTGTATTGACGGGATAACGGTCGATAAGCTGACGTATTTGAATCGCGTTAATTTGGATTGTGACCTGTTAAAAATTATCTGGCATCCGAGTTTTATGGACGTGATTCATGAAGATTCTCATTTTATGGATTATGTGAACAAAGCGGAGCGGGCAAAAATGATATTGTGCCGCATTGATGATCCGCAGGCGGTGGAAGTCGGAAATAATTTGGGGATTAATCTTTATCAAGGGCGCTATATTCAGCGTTTGTTGAACGCACAGCCGCGTCGGACGATTTTTGCAATCAAAAGATAAAACACAAGCCTCTGATCCGAGGCTTGTGTTTTATAGAAAATCAGTTCGGATTTTGTACGATTTTTCTAAGTATTTCTTCTTTTTTGCGGTGTTTTTCTTTTTTTATTTGTTCTATACGAATTAGATTTTTCCAGACATGGCATTCTTCTTCCCGAATGAGAGTATCCAGCATCTCGTGTCTGATTTTGAGGTTCTCGGCGGTGGTGGCTATGTGTTCCATCTTTGGTTCCTCCTCGTCTGTTGGTTACAATAATAATGTAGTTATAAAATATTATTTTTCCAGTAAAAATGATGATTTTTTTATTAGAATAGAAAAATGTATTGCAATTAAAAATAATCCGTTTTATAAATGTCTCAGCTAATTAATTTATGGAATATCTGGACTACTTAGGACTACCCTCATGTTAAGCAAACGTGATATGATGAATATGGAAGGCATTATGATGCTTTACGCAATTAAGCAAAATGCCGGAAAAAGAGAAGCCGCTCGCCGTCTCAACACCTCAATTGACACATTAAACAAATATTTGAACAGCTTGGAGGACGAGCTGGGTGTCAAATTGGTAACGCCGAATGAAAAAGGTTGTGTGTTGACAGAAAAAGGCGAACTGGTTGTTGAGATTGCCGATATTATCAAACAAAATTTGCAACAAGCTTATGCCGTGGCTCCTCTTGAAACCAATGTTAAGGGAGAGGTTCGTGTTGCTTATGAATGTGATGCTCGTAGCAATATGTATGTCTTTTTAGGGGACTTTTTATCTCAATATCCGGACATTACTCTTTTTATTGACACGTTTGACAATGTTCCCGATATGAGTAAGTTGTCATATGATATTTGTATGGGATATCATATTCCGAAAGGTGATGATTTAGTCATTGTTTACAGCAAAAAGATTTCTTTTGGCTTTTTTGCAGCGTCGGAATATTTGGCAAAGCATTCTTATCCGCAGGATTTGAACGATTTGTTGGCTAATCACCGTTTGTTAATCAAAAATGACGGTTGGTGGAAAACAAGTGAGGGCAAAAAGATGATTCAGAATGCCAAAAAGGGTGTTTGTTTTTCAAACAGTACTTTTGTTGTTAATGATTTGGCAATCAGTGGTTCCGGTATTGCGGTTATGCCGTTGAATTTTGTTCGCGGCGGTCACGGTATGGTTTGTTTGGATAACATTCCGTGTGATATTTCCGCAACATTATATTTGATTTCTCATCGTACTCTAAAAGATATTCCTAAGGTGCGCGTGGCGTTGGATTATTATAAGTCGATGCTTGAGAAATTATAATTCGCTGATTTTGTTTGCAACTTTTTTCATTAGTGTTGAGAGAGCATAGTTTTTTAGCATCTCTGTGGAGACGAAGTGTCCGGAGATGGCCATTTCTTCTGCTTGTAACGTGTGAATATGCAGTGTCAGTTTGAAGTGTGTAAATGTGTGGTGAATTTCTTGATGTGTGTTTGGGGCGTTGGGAAATAACGGTGTGGTGTCTGACCATGGAAATTCGTATAGACCGGAGAGAAGTCCTTTTTCGGTGCGTTTGCGGATGAAAATTTCGTTTTTGCGGTTGCGAATTAAGTAAACATAGCCAGTTTTTTCTTGTTTTGCCAGTTTTTTACGGAGAGGGATAGTTTCAACATCCGGAGTATTGGCAGACAGGCAATGCTTTTGCCATGGGCAAAGCAAGCATTGTGGTTTTTTGGGGGTGCAAATTGTGGCGCCAAGATCCATAATTGCCGAAGCATAGTCGGCAGGATGTTTGGGGCAGGTCAGTTTTTCGGCATGTGTGCGGATTTTGTCCTGAATATCTGATAGTGGTTCCGTAAAGCGGTATAAGCGGCAAATGATACGCATCACATTGCCATCAATAACAGTTTCGGGTTGATTGTAGGCTAATGACAGGAAGCTGGCGGCAGTATAGGTGCCGATACCTTTGAGTTGCAAAACCTCAGATCTTGTGTCAGGAAAATAGCCGGCGTATTGGTTGACGATAGTCTGTGCGGTGGCGTGCAGAGAGCGAGCGCGAGAATAATAGCCCAGTCCTTGCCATTGTTGATAGACCTCGTCAATAGAGGCGGCGGCAAGGGACTGAATGTCAGGAAAGCGCTCTATGAAGCCGGCAAAATAGGAAAGAACGGTTTTGACGGTTGTCTGTTGGAGCATAAATTCGGAAATCAAGACAATGTAAGGATTGGGATGTTTTCCGCCTTTGAAGCGCCAAGGCAGGTCTCGTCCGTTGTGTGCATACCATTCAAGCAATAATGTCGATAAGTCTGTCATGTGCTTAAGATAGCGTGTTTGAGAGATGATGTCCAGAGAAGAATTGGGAGGATGTCTGTTCGATATGATAAAAAAATTCACATTATGAAAATTAATGCTGGACAATATGAAAAATATACTTTATAAGTTCTTTCGTTCGCTGATGCTCGGGTAGCTCAGTTGGTAGAGCAGAGGACTGAAAATCCTCGTGTCGGCG
>CAMRWU010000011.1 GCA_947054505.1 uncultured Pseudomonadota bacterium
AACTATAACATAAAAATCAGCAATGGTCAACTATACATTGCATGGGGAGGACAAATTTTTTGGCGCAAAACATCATTCCGGCTGTCACCGAGAGTTTCACGCCAACAAACAAATATTAATCTAATGATTATTCATAACGAAGAGCATTAATCGGATTAAGCAATGATGCCTTATAAGCCGGATAAAACCCGAAGAACAAACCGACAATTCCCGCAAAAGAAAATGGAATAACAATATACACAGGTGCAATAATCGGTTGCAAAGAACTAAAAGTCGATACAAGCACCACACCAATAATCCCCAGCAATATCCCGACCAAACCGCCAATCAAAGACAATACCAAGGCCTCCATCAAAAATTGCCAACGAATATCCCATGTTTTTGCTCCAATCGCCATACGAATACCGATTTCTCTTGTTCGCTCAGTCACCGACACCAGCATAATATTCATAATACCGATACCTCCGACCAACAAAGAAATCGACGCAATAGATCCTAATAAAATTGTCATAATTTTAGTGGAATTTTCCATCATTTCCATCATTTGCGTCAGGTTCATAATGATAAAATCATCGTCTTTATTGGTTCCCAAATTATGACGTTGACGCAACAACTGTCTGATTTCCTCTTGCGATGTATATGTACTCTCGGCATCCACAGCCTGCAACATCACAAACTTAACCTGATCAGGAAACGATGTTCCCATAACCTTCTTCTGAGCTGTACTGATAGGAATAAAAACAGCATCATCTTGATCATGTCCGTTTCCGCTTTCACCGCGTTTATCCAACACCCCGATAACCTGAAACGGAATATTTTTCACACGAATTGTTTTGCCGATAGGATCAACATCACCAAACAATTCATTAACAACCGTCTGCCCCAAAATAGCCACTTTTGCCGCATTTTTGATGTCTGTTCCACTGAACAAACGCCCGTATGCCAAGTTCCATTCTTTGATTTCAAAATGACGGTTGTCTGTTCCAGTCACACTGGTTGACCAGTTGGCATTACCATAAACCAACTGAACCACTTCATCCAAAATCGGAGCCGCTAATTTAATCTTAGCAATTTTTTCCTGAATAGCCTCACCATCGCCGGCTTTCATCGTTGGCTGAGACCCGCCACCTCCTCGCGCACCGCTGTATGTCGCCACTCCGGAACGAATAATAATCAGGTTAGTTCCCATCGTCTTCATTTCATTCTGGATGGAAATCTGCGCTCCATTCCCGATAGCCAACATCACAATCACAGCTCCCACACCGATAATGATACCAAGGCTGGTCAAAATTGAACGCATTTTATTGGCTTTAACTGCCCGTAGCGCAATACTGAAAATTGTCTGCAAATCCATCTTGTTCTCCTATCGGCGTGAAAGCACAGGCTCATCCGAAGAAATTTCACCGTCAACAATCCGAATAATCCGTTTGGCATAACGAGCAATATCTTCTTCATGCGTCACCAAAATAATTGTCCGCCCCAATTCATCATTCAAACGTGTAAACAGCTCCATAATTTCGACACTCATCTTGGTATCCAGATTTCCTGTCGGTTCGTCAGCAAAAACAATCGGCGCTTCATTAACAATAGCTCTGGCAATCGCCACACGCTGTTGCTGTCCGCCGGACAATTGATTGGGCTGATGGTTCATTCTCTTGCCAAGCCCAACCTGCTCCAAAGCTTTTTTGGCTCTGGCTTCTCGTTCTGACGCGGCAATACCGGCATAGACCATCGGCAACTCGACATTTTCCAAAGCCGATGTCCTTGACAGCAGATTAAATCCCTGAAAGACAAAACCGATATTCCGATTACGAATTGTCGCCAGTTCATCGGAACTCAATTTTTCCACACTACATCCCTCCAGAATATAACGTCCTGATGTCGGTTTATCCAAACACCCCAAAATGTTCATCAAAGTTGATTTTCCGGAACCGGAAGGTCCCATAATTGCCACAAACTCCCCTTTATCAATCTGCAAACTTATCCCTTTCAGGATTTTTAAATCAAACCCGTCCAGAGGATATGTTTTAGTAATATTTTTCAATTCAATTAAAGACATTAGCGCGGCATCCTCATACGCATTTGCGAGGTTTTACGAGCAACATTTTTATCCTCGACAATCACTTTGGTATTTTCATCAAGATTATCACCGCTAACTTCGGTATGATCATCATCACTCACCCCTGTTGTCACCGCAATGCGCTGAGGACGCCCCTTATTCATAACCCAAATTCCTTTATCCTTATAACGCTTGGTCTCTCCGTTTTCATCCGTCACATAAAAACGCAGTGCTTTATTGGGAACCAGCAAAACATCGTCTTTTTCCGATGTGATGATACTAACATTGGCAGTCATCCCCGGTTTGAGCAACAAATCTTTATTGTTAATCTCAATAATCACCTGATAGGTGACAACATTTGATGTCGTAACCGCCTCATTACGAACCTGTGTCACCAATCCGTAAAAAACATCATCAGGAAAACTGTCAACACTGAATTCGACAGTCTGCCCCTCTTTTACCTTCGCAATATCAGCTTCCACCACAGAAGCTTCAATCTGCATCTTTGTCAAATCTTCCGCCACATTAAACAACGTTGGTGTCTGAAAACTGGCTGCCACTGTTTGTCCGACTTCCACTTCTTTGGAAACAACAATTCCATCAACAGGTGAAATAATTTTTGTATATCGCAAATCAATTTCCGCAGACTTCAGCGCCGCTTCCGCCTGAGATATCTGCGCTTCTTTCAAAGCCTTTTGCACGACCGCATTATCATAATCACGTTGCGCCGATTCTAACTCCTTATCAGCGGAATATCTCGAAGAGTTCAACTGCTGAATACGTTTCAAATGTTTCTCATAATAAACGATATCGTTTTTTACAACCTCAAGCTCCGCTTTTGCAATATCAAGAGCTGCTTTTCTTTGGGCAACGGTAGCTTCAAACAAAGACGGATCTATCTGAGCCAAAAGCTGATCTTTTTTCACTTGAGAGTTATAATCCACAAATATGTCAGAAATCGTCCCTGACACCTGAGTACCGATATTGACCGTTGAAATCGGATTAATCACGCCGGAAGCCGTAACTTTCTGCATAATAGCACCGCGCTCCAATTTTTGCACAACATAATCAGGCTGTTTGACATCACTTCCGCGATAATAAACAGCCGCTCCGGCTAACAAAACCAATGGCAGAGCATATTTATAAATTTTATTCATTCCCGTTACCTGTATCAGATCAAAATTTTATCGTCCTTATAATATAAAACGTAAGAATTAAAAAAAAGTTTTAAAATTTTAATAAAAAGGGTTGTCAAACATCATTTTTTTGTCTATATTTAGACTTGTATATATATCAAAGATAAATTATTAAGTATCACCCCGATTTTCCCCCGCACCCATATATACACGCGGCTGAAAATCATTAACAAATTTCTTAAATGGCTAAAGAAGAAAAAGCTAAGAAAGAAGCTATCAATGCCTTGGATTTAATCCAAGCTGGTCTGCCCCAAGGGTACCAAACAACCAACAAAGTCGCTGTCCGCAAGCGTATCCAAGAAATTGGCTATTCTGAAGACTGCTACTGGACATCGTGGATCAAAATCGGAGCAATCCGCGGCCTTGCCTACCTCAAAGAGAACGGCATCGTCAAGATCATCTACGAGGCAGACTTCCCCAAGTACCTGTTTAACGGGAAAAAGGTAGCATAACCAAACAAAAATTACCGGACGGGAGGTTGAGTGACAATTCGCTCTCCTCCGCCGGTTTTCTACAAATTTTAATTATCATTATTTATGTTTCGAGAAACTGTTACAGTTTTAAAAGATCTCGCCGGAAAAAGCTTTGAGGAAAAAATACAACTCCTCAAACAATGGCAACAGGAAGGTTTAATCAGTGCCGCAACAGCTCAGGAAATCAAAGAAAAACTGACAGCACGAAAAAACCTCAAAGCCCGCCAGCTGAAAGCTATCAAAGAAGCTGAAAAAGACACGCATGCTTTCGATGCCCTGTGGCGTCAATCTTCCGGCAAAGAAATTCAAATCGCTCTGGAAAATCTCCAAGCGACATTGCGAATGAAGCGTAAAGCTTATCTGACGGACAGGTATTTCAATCCGGAGCTCTCCGCCAATGAAAAAAAGGCACTGGACACCGCTCTGAAAGAAATTACCTACAGATACTTCAATTATCAGATTGAAGATATCCTGATTGAGGTTCTCAAATACCCCATCAAGTCCATCAAAATGCAAGGAAACGAATTTCTGGAAACTCTTATCACTCAAGATCGTGTTTCCATCCTGTTCTGGCTCAAACTTCTGAGCCGTCAGTATGTTGCCAAACGCCAATGGCGACAAATCACGCGACAAGCGGCAACATTCGTACCTTTCGCCAACCTCTTCCTTCCTCCCATCGAAGAATGGGTTCAAAGAGGAGACCTAGGCGCCAAAGATGCTGAAGCCGCCATCAAAACGCTGATGCCCTAAAGAAACCCCGATGATTGAAATAATCATCGGGGTTTCTTTTGAAGTGATCATTCGAAAAAATCTACAAAAGCAAGCTTCCGCTTTCAAACTCAAATCCGCGAAGCAAATCTTCTGTCGCCATGGCTTTCTTGCCTTGCCGCTGAATTTGCGTTATTTTCAAAGCTCCGGAACCGCATTCCACAACCAAAGCATCGCGCCCTTTCACAATCTTTCCAGCATCAATACAATCATAACCGTCAGCAACTTCTGCCCCCAAAACCTTAAACCGTTCTCCGTTATATTCAAAAAAAGTAGCTGGATACGGATTAAAAGCTCTGATTTTTCGCTCCAACACTTCCGCTGACTGCGTAAAATCCAATTTGCTCTCGCTTTTATCAAGCTTTGCCGCATAACATGCCAAAGCATCATCCTGTTTTTCAGGCAATAAAACATCTATTTTCTGCAAAGCATCCGCAATCAAATCAGCTCCGATTTCCGCCATTTTATCATGCAAATCGCCTCCTGTGGTTTGAGATGTAATCTCCGTTTCCCCTTTCAACAACATATCGCCGGTATCCAACCCTTCAGCCACCTGCATAATCGTCACCCCACCGACGTTGTCTCCGGCTTCAATACAACGCTGAATTGGCGCAGCTCCTCGCCACCTTGGCAATAATGAGGCATGGATATTTAAACATCCGTAGGGATAAGCCTCTAACACCGGCAATGGCAAAATCAATCCATAAGCTGCAACAACAGCAACATCAGCTCCCAAATCACGAAACGCCTTTTGTTCCTCCTCATTGCGCAATGTACGCGGCGTCCGCACCTCAATACCATACTTTTCAGCCACCAAATGTACAGGGGTTTTACTTTCCTTTTGTCCGCGTCCGGCCTCTTTGGGAGCGCGCGTATACACACAAACCACCTCATGTTCGGCAACTAACTTTTCTAAAGCCGGCACAGCAAAATCCGGCGTCCCCATAAAAACAACCTTCATCTCTTTTCCCTTAATTTTGATGTGTCAAACGACGATTCTTTTCCAATTTTTTAACAATCATCTGTCGTTTCAAGCGGCTAATGCGATCAATATACAAAACACCGTCAAGATGATCCAATTCGTGTTGCATGGCCACGGCTAAAAAATCCTCGGCTAAGATTTCGCATTCCTTACCGTTATAATCCAAATATTTCACCCGTACACTGGCCGGACGCTCAACTTCTGCCCGCATATCAGGAACCGACAAACACCCCTCTTCACAAACTTCCGTTTCTTCCGAACGCCAAATAATCTCAGGATTAACCAGATAGAGCGGATTGTTCTTTTCTCCCTCATGAGCAATATCAATCACCACCATCCGTTGCGACAACCCCACTTGCGGCGCTGCCAAGCCCACACCGTTTTCAGCATACATAGTTTCCAACATATCATCCAACACACGGCGCAATTCATCATCAACACAGGCAACCTTCTCGGCTTTCTTTTTCAATACCGAATGCGGATATTCATAGACTTTCAATCTTGCCATAAAATTTTATTCCTTATTTACAATGCGGATATTTAAGCTCTTACTCAATCAGCCCGAACATTTTTTATCGAACGTTTTTGGCAATCGTATCCAACAAAGCGTTCACCATTTTGGGTTCGCTTTTTGTAAAGAACGCATACGCCAAATCGACATACTCTTTAATAATGACTTTAGTATCAACATCTGTCGTGTTAATCAGTTCATAGGCTGCACACAACAACAAAGCCCGCAATGTCCCGTCCAGACGATCAAACACCCATCCTTCTTTCAAATAATGAGAAATAGCCTGTTCCATATATTCTTTTTTCTCATGAACACCACGTGTCAGCGTCGCAAAATAATTGGTATCCATATCTCCGACTTCGACCAATTTTTCGTTCTCGAACTCATCTTCCGCAATAACGAAACGTCCGACTTCACCATTCAAGAAATCTTTGATAACCTGATCAACCGGCAACTGTCCGTATTCAATCATATAAGTCGCCTGCACGGCTGCCAAACGGGCATCCGATTTCATTTTTATTTTTTCAGACACAAATTTTGCCATTTATTTATCTCCCTCTGGTTTTGCCAGTCTATCAATAGTATCAACAAATTCTTCAAAATCTTTCACTTCTCGAAAATCCCGATAAACAGAAGCAAAACGAATATAAGCGATATGATCAAGCTTAGCCAAAGCCTCCATCACATACTCACCAATAACTCTGGAAGGTATTTCTGCTTCTCCGGAAATTTCCAGTTGCCGTTGAACCGACGTAACGATTTTTTCAACCCGTTGTCTTTCAATCGGACGTTTACGTACGGCAACCTCAATCGAGCGCGCCAATTTATCGCGATCAAACGGTGTCTTTTCACCATTTTTTTTCACCACGGTCAACTCACGCAACTGCACTCGTTCAAACGTTGTAAAACGAGAACCACACTCCGCACACTCACGCCGGCGCCGCACAGCAGTATTATCATCACTGTCGCGGGAATCCTTAACTTGCGTATCATCACAACCGCAAAACGGACACTTCATCTCAGGCTCCTTGTTTAATCAGACTTTCCGCCACTTTATAAAGTTCGGAAGAATATCTTGCCCCCTTTATAAGGACAATATCGTTATTTTGCAATAATTTATTTATCAAAAATTCATCCAAACCTTCTTTATTTTCAAAATAATATTGTTCTTTTTCTTTCGGCAACTGCGCCAGCATATCTTTCATCTCTGGTTTGACCCCCACAACAACATCTATAGAACTCAGCGCCAAAACTTGCCCGATTTCCTCATGACGAGCTTTTGAGGTTTCTCCCAGCTCCGCCATTTTACCGAGAACGACGATTTTACGACCGCAAACTTTTTCTTTGTCCAAAGCCTCTATTCCCAGCTTCATTGCCTCCGGCTGTCCGGAATAGCTGTCATCAATCAAAGTATAGCTCCCACCTTTTGGCAATCTGAGACTATGGCGCATTCCCCGCCCCGCAAGAGCTCCGAATTTATGCAAATCAGCCGCGACCTTTTTGACATCCAACCCCAAAGCCTCAACCAATGTCAAAACACACCATGCATTATACAAATAATGCTCCCCTTCAACCGAAAGCGCAAACTCAACATCAGGATGATGGTTTTTACCAAAGAGGACAACTTCGGCACTGTTTTCAACAGCCCGTATCTTCAACAATTCTGCAAAATTTGTATCTTCATTAATCAGCGCCGGACCACCTTTTTTGAGCGACTTAAAAATCTCTGCCTTAGCCTCGGCAATACCCTCAAAATTTTCAAAAAATTCAATATGCATCGGATAAACATTGGTAATCAGGGCCACATCAGGCTTAACAAAAGAAACCAACTCTTCAATCTCGCCTTTGGCACTCATTCCCATTTCAATCACCGCATAATCCGCCGTCATATCCATATCGCACAATGTAATGGGCACGCCGATTTGATTGTTATGATTGCCCTCGGTGGCATAGACCTTGCCAAACAGCGACAAAGCAAATTTGATTTCTTCTTTCGTCGTGGTTTTTCCGGCACTTCCGGTCAAACCGATAACTTTTCCCCTAAATTGCGACCGCACATAAGAACCGATAAGCCCGTAGGCGTGCAACGTATCTTTCACCACAATCTGGCGTTCTGCCGGCACATCGTCAACCAAATGGTCGACCATAGCCAAAGCCGCCCCTTTTGCCAACACCTCGGCAACAAACTTATGTCCGTCAAACTTTTCGCCCTTAATGGCAATAAACAAATCTCCGGCATTAATCTTCCGGCTGTCGGTCGAAATATGCGCCACATCGACATCAACAACCTGCGATGAAGAAGCGACAATTTCAATAATTTTTTTTGAATTTATTTTTATCATATGCAAATCTCCAAATCATACTTTTTTATAATGCGATTCGGCTAATAATTCTTTAAAAAAATCCCTCAGGATAAAAACACCTGAGGGAAATTATTTTTGACGGTTATCATCTATGGTCTAGCAAGCTCAGCTCCTGTGGTGTTGGGCAAAAGTCCTACTTCTCCACCTCCACTGCTACTGCCACAGCCTCCTGATGCCGAATTAAAGTAACCGTTGCAGTATTCCCAAGCTTTACCTAAACCACACACACATCCCCCACAATTGATGTTTGCAGAAATACCACATTCGTTTTGTATACGATTCTTAAATTTATCGCAAGTCTCCCCTGTTTTTAGAGGAACACCCATGGTATTCCATTGGTACGATCCCAAGGAACTACCGCCGATTACTTGATAGTAAATTTGTTTCCAATTTCCTTTTGTATCTTTAAATTTACTTTCATCAGGACATGTATTTGTGTCTGTGTCTGTGTCTGTCCCTGTACCTCCTGTCTGTAAAGGTTCGAGGCAACAATGCTCATCACCTGCTGAATATTCTTTCCTATTATAGCCTGTGGGACAAGATGCACCATTCTTGACAATAACGCCATCACACTTTTTACAGGTGTAATCTTCGACATTCTCTGTTTCGTTGAGAGAAAATTTTGGCGCCAGATAACGATAATATCCGTCTTTACAACTTTTGAGCTCATATTTACCGCCACATTTCCAACATTCTGCATTTTCCGGACAGACATCAAGACTATAATCGGCAGAACATACGGTACAACATCTTTTATCAACCCCTATCATCACGCTCATACCTGAATACTCCGCCGGACAGCTGTTAGCTTTATCAATCAAAATTCCTGAACAGATATGACATGAATACTCACTAATCGTGCCACTTGAGCTACTACTTCCACCAAATTCGGGAGGAAGAACAACTTTCATATTTTCTGTTTTATAATAGCCTTCTTTACAATCACCCATTTTGTATTTGTTATCACACTGGGTACAATTGGCGTTATCAGGACACTTATCCAAGGTATGATCAGAACAATCTTTGACACAAGTGTTTCCACTCTGAACATAACCGGCATTACATGCAAAGGTGTATCTGGTTACTTTCTCCGATCCGCAACCGGTGCTGCATTCCGTCTTTTGGGTCGCATTTGCAGGAATGCTGGTCACCGGATAATTTGCCGCGGTGCAATTTGCATCGACGTTGTTACATTTACACACACCGCATTGCTTACCGCCTGACCAACCGTTTAAGCTGATGTCAGGTTTGGTGCTACCGCTGGTGCAGGAGGTCACGCCCGCGGTGTATCCGGCGGGGCAATCAACCGGACAGCATGAATTATCGCACTTTTTCCAGCCCTTGGTCGTGTCGCAGCTGTCTAACCGCAATTTGGTGTTGTTGTCCGGACATTTTGAGCAGGTTCCCCCTGTCGGGCAAACCGTCAAAGGATAAGCCCCGCAGTCCTCATTTTTGACGCAATTTCCGTTTTGATTTGTATACCCTTCCTTGCAATCGACAAATTTATGTTTGCTGTTGCATTGCTCGCAATTGGCGTTATCTGGACATTTGTTCAGGTTATACTCCGCCGGACAAGTACATTGTGTAAAGTAACCTGCTTGAGTAGCTTTAACAGCGCTTCCCAAAGAAGAGCTTGCGGAAGACGATGTTTCCATAAAATTAGAAGGTGTTTCTATTCCGGATACGACTTTATTACCTACCGGTGATGGATTAAGAATGCTGCCTGTTACTTTTTCGCTCTCAATCTTAAAATCTCCGATAACTTTGTTGATCACATTCGTGCAATGTTCTCCTCCCAAAACCTTAGGAGCCAGACAATTTGAAGAAGAATATTTGTAATAAGACGTGTCGCAAATACATTTTTCATAACAGGTCAATCCCGATACCGGATGTTTGACGCCGCTGCCGGTGCTTTTTTCCGGACAGCTGGAATGAAGTCCAAAAGTCTCACAGTTTCTGTTTCCGGCAGTTTTGCCGCCGTCATCAACACGGTTGCTGCCATGGCTTTTGTTGTTTCCCAGATAGTCTGGCAGCCATGTTACTTTGGCCAGCTGATAACTGTCAGCGCTAACGGCAAATGAGTCCGGCTCAAGTAGTGTAGGGTTTTGTTTTAAGAGGAGGTTGGCTGCCGCTTTATCCATTAAGAAAAATGATATTAAAGCCAAACATAATACAGATAGATAATGTTTCATGACAGCCTCCTTTGCTTAAAATAGAACCGAACTCACCTCTCTATTTTAACAAAATAAGCTTTACGTGTCAATAAATTATAACAAGGGGACGACAAAAATAAAGCCCCTCGACTAAGGGGCTTTATTCATTTCATAATTTTCAGTTTTTCAGCAATAGAACGATAAAAATTCCGCTCATCGGCGCCACGCTCTTCATCTTGCGCCAAACTTTCCGCCTTAGCCAAATCAATATCTTTTGCAGGCACAACAGCTTCTGTCGCCACCACACAAACATCTGACGCGATAGTCGCCATACCGCCTTTGACAAAATAAGCGTCCGTCACATCACCGTTTTCACGCATTAAACGCAACAGTCCATCCGTCAAAATCACTTCTAACGGTGCTCTGGACGGCAAAATTGTAATATCTCCGGCAACTGCAGGCAACTGTACTCGGGAGGCCGAAACCTCCCAAACCACATCTTCAGGAACCGTCAATTTAACAGATATTTCAGCCATTACGCAGCTTTTCCTTCATTCATTTCCTTAGCTTTTTCCAAAACGTCTTCTATAGTACCGACCATATAGAACGCTTGTTCGGGAATATCATCATACTTACCATCCAAAATTCCCTTAAAGCCTTTAATCGTATCTTCCAGCTTAACAAATACACCTTTTTTGCCGGTAAACACTTCAGCCACATGGAACGGTTGAGACAAGAAACGTTGAATTTTACGAGCTCTGGAAACCGTCAAGCGGTCTTCATCAGACAATTCATCCATACCCAAAATCGCGATAATATCTTGCAAGGATTTATATTTTTGCAAAATTTCCTGCACACGACGAGCAACCGAATAATGTTCCTCACCCAAAACCTGCGGATCCAAAATTCGAGATGTTGAATCTAACGGGTCAACGGCAGGGAAAATACCCAATTCGGCAATAGAGCGAGACAACACGGTTGTCGCATCCAAGTGCGCAAAGGTTGTTGCCGGAGCCGGATCGGTCAAGTCATCGGCAGGCACATAAACCGCCTGAACAGAAGTAATAGAACCGTTCTTTGTTGAGGTAATACGTTCCTGCATGGCACCCATATCCGTACCCAAAGTCGGCTGATAACCCACAGCGGAAGGAATACGTCCCAGCAAAGCAGAAACTTCAGACCCCGCCTGAGTAAAACGGAAAATATTATCCACAAAGAACAACACGTCTTGGTGTGCTTCATCACGGAAATATTCAGCCTGTGTCAAACCTGTCAACGCAACACGGGCACGAGCTCCGGGAGGTTCATTCATCTGACCATATACAAGCACGGTTTTAGATTTATCACCTTTCAAATCAATAACGCCGGATTCAATCATTTCGTTATACAAATCGTTACCTTCGCGAGTACGCTCACCCACACCGGCAAACACAGAATAACCGCCGTGACCTTTAGCAATATTGTTAATCAATTCCATAATCAAAACGGTTTTTCCCACACCGGCACCGCCAAACAAACCGATTTTACCGCCTTTGGCATAGGGTTCAAGCAAGTCAATAACCTTAATACCGGTTGTCAAAACCTCGGTATCTGTTGCCTGATCAATAAAAGACGGTGCCGGACGGTGAATCGGATATTCCATTTTCGAATGAATATCCCCTCTTCCGTCAACCGGCTCACCGATAACGTTGACAATGCGTCCCAACAATTCCGGGCCGACCGGAACCGAAATCGGTTTATTGGTATTGACAACTTCCAAACCGCGAACCAACCCTTCGGTTGCATCCATAGCGATTGTACGAACAACGTTTTCACCCAAGTGTTGAGCCACTTCCAAAACCAAACGCTGACCATTGTTATCACATTCCAAAGCGGTCAAAATAGCCGGCAATTCGTCAACATTATCAAACTTAACGTCAACAACCGCCCCCATAACCTGAGAAATATGGCCGAGCGCACCGGTATTTTTCAATTTCTTTTCAGCGGCTTTTACCTTTTTAACATCTTTGGCATTATCAGCCTTAATCTGTTTAATCTCTTTAACCTCGCGGGCAAGCGTCGCTTTAGCAGACACTTTCTTTGCGGTCTTCTTGGCCGGTGCCGCTTTTGTTGTTTTTTCTTTCGTACTCGCCATAAAATCTTCTCCTACAAAACTCAATTATAAAGTCTTTGACAATAATTTTTACAAAGCCTCAGCGCCGGCGATAATTTCCGTCAGCTCTGTGGTAATCGCCGTCTGGCGAATGCGGTTATACTTCAAGGTCAGCTTCGAAATCATTTCCTTGGCATTACGGGTTGCATTATCCATTGAGGACATACGAGATCCCTGCTCAGAAGCCTGACTTTCAATAAGCGCCTGGAACATCTCGTCTTTAGCAATCAACGGCAATAAATCTGCCAGATAAACCAAACGTTCCGGTTCATAGTCATATGCGGCACCATCAACCAAACGCTCCGGCATATTCTCGGACAAAAACGCATTACTGTCCACATCCACCGGAAGCAACTTGCGAACAACCGGTTCAACATTGATTGCGGAATGGAACTTTGCATAAACCATTTCACAGACATCCAATTCACCATTGTCAAATGCCGCAATGATTTTATACGCCAACTCGGAAGCCTCGTCATAACGAGCTCCTTTTCTAGCCATATCCTCATAGCTGTCGATAATCAAATCGCTGTACTTGCGCTTAAGAATATCCTTCCCTTTCTTGCCGATGCAAATTAAACGAACCGTTTTACCGGCATCTAGCAACTCCGCGGTGCGGCGGGTAGCTTCTTTCGCCACTTTGGCATTATAACTGCCGCACAAACCACGGTTGGATGTAAACACAAGCAACACCACAACGTTATCACTACCGGTGCCACGCATCAGTTTGGGATAAACATAAGACACTTTGTCTTTTTGTTCCTGTTCCCGCAAATCAGCTAAAACACGAGCAGCCGAACTCCACAACGCATGATTACAAGGCTCAGATTTGGCAATCAACCCTTGAGCACGCCGTAAACGTGCGGCAGCAACCATCTTCATCGCAGATGTAATTTTCTGCGTTGACTTGATGCTTTCAATTCGGGTTCTTAACTCTTTTAAGCCTGCCATAATTAACCTACGCCGCCTTTGCTACATCATTATACTGTTGCAAAAAGTTCTGATAAAATTCCAGCAACTTAGCTTCCAACTCAGCCGAAATTGTCTTTTTCTCAACAATTTCTTTCAGATATTCAGGACGATTAGCTTTCATTGCTTTCAAAGCTTTTTCTTCAAAATCATGAACCTGACTAATCTCCAGCTTATCCAAAAAGCCTTTAACGCCGGCAAAGATAGCCACGACTTCTTCTTCAACAGCCATCGGATGATATTGCGGCTGTTTCAGCATTTCAGTCAAACGAGCACCGCGCGCCAACAAATTTTTGGTTGACTGATCCAAATCGGAAGCGAACTGAGCAAAAGATGCCATTTCACGATATTGTGCCAAATCCAGCTTCATGGTACCGGCCACCTGTTTCATCGCTTTAATCTGAGCGGCGGAACCAACACGACTAACTGAAATACCAACGTTAACCGCCGGACGAATACCTTGATAGAACAAACTTGTTTCCAAGAAAATCTGCCCATCGGTAATGGAAATCACATTGGTCGGAATATATGCGGAAACGTCACCGGCCTGAGTTTCAATAACCGGCAAAGCGGTCAAAGAACCGGAACCTTCGGCTTCATTCATCTTAGCGGCACGTTCCAACAAACGAGAGTGCAGATAGAACACGTCACCCGGATAAGCTTCACGTCCAGGCGGACGACGGAGCAACAAAGACATTTGACGATACGCAGTAGCCTGCTTAGACAAGTCATCATAAAAGATAACGGCATGCATTCCGTTGTCACGGAAATATTCACCCATAGCACAACCAGAATACGGTGCAATATATTGCATCGGAGCCGGATCAGAAGCCGTTGCCGCCACAACGATTGTATAATCAAGAGCACCGTGGTCTTTCAAAGTTTTAACCACCTGAGCAACGGTCGAACGCTTTTGTCCGATTGCCACATAAACACAATAGAGCTTATCTTTTTCAGACTTAGCACTATCATTAATTTTTTTCTGGTTAATGATTGTATCCAAAATGATAGCGGTTTTACCGGTCTGACGATCCCCAATAACCAACTCACGTTGACCACGACCGATAGGAATCAAAGAATCAACAATCTTCAAACCGGTTTGTACGGGTTCATGAACCGAACGCCGCGGAATAATCCCCGGAGCCTTAACTTCCGAACGGCTGTATTCTTTTGCTTTCACGGCTCCCAGCCCGTCAATCGGCTCACCCAAAGCGTCAACCACACGACCAAGCAGTTCTTTTCCGACCGGAACACTCACAATTTGCTCAGTACGTTTAACCATGTCGCCTTCTTTGATTTCTTGATCAGAACCAAAAATAACCACACCGACATTGTCTTCTTCCAAGTTCAGAGCCATCCCTTTCACGCCGCTGTCAAACTCGACCAACTCACCGGACTGAACTTTATCCAATCCGTAAATGCGAGCAATACCGTCACCGACGGACAACACCTGCCCAACCTCGGCAACATCGGCTTTGACATCGGAATGAGCGATTTTCTCCTTGATAATGGAAGATATTTCACTGGCTGATACCGACATTACTGTACACCTTTCATTACATTTTCCAAACGATTCAGCTTAGAAAGGATTGAATTGTCAATCATTTCCGAACCGAATTTAATTCTAAGCCCGCCGATAAGTTCGGGAGCAATTTTATAAGAAACGACTATTTTCTTATTTAAAAACTTTTCTAATTGAGATTGCAGTTTTTTATCCTGCGCCGCAGACAATTTTTTAACAGATTCGACGCTCACTTCCACAATATCGTGACGTTTATAATAGACATGCACGAACTCACTCAAAATTTGCGGCAATTCACGAAAACGACGATTCTCAGAAACAATCTCCAAACAACGCAACGTATCTTCCGACCAGTTTAACTTAGCGGAAATCTGCGTCAGCACATCTTTTTTATCACTTTCGTTAACCATAGGATTCGCCATATAGCGAAGCAAATCGTCATCCTGAGCTACAAGCGCCCGCAATTTTTCGACATCAGCAAAAACCTTAGCTTCGGCCTTAGTTTCCAAGGCGGCATCATACAACGCCGTCGCATAAGTCATGGCTATTTTTGTTTTAGAATTCTTTTTCACGTCACAAACTCTTAATTTCCCAAAAAGATGAGCACATCATAATTTCAATTAGTTTCTATTTTATTAATAAATAACTTATCCGTAGCGCTTTTGTAAAAAACTTTGCACCTTTCCACAAAAATAATCTTTTTAACCAAAACAACCTTTTTAATAGAAAGAATATGGATCAACATCCACTTCCACCCGCACCCTGTTGGGAATTTTGATTCGGCTCAGCCAATCGCGTAAAACATCTTGAATTCGAATGTTCTTAGCGGTTTTCAGAAGAAGACGATAGCGATATTTGTTACGCAACATAAAGATTGGTGCCGGCGCAGGCCCCAAGGTTGAAACAAACTCGGTGTTTGGCGCCACCTGCCCCAACCAAATTGCCGTTTTTTCAGTCTCCTCCTGATTGATACCCGATACGATTACCGCAGCTAATTTTCCAAACGGCGGCATCTTCAAAATACGCCGCGATTTCTTTTCCAAATTAAGAAAGCGGGTACGATCATTTGCCACCAAAGCCTGCAACACGGCATTTTCGGGATAAAGAGTTTGCAAATAAACAGTCCCCTTTTTCTGCCCGCGACCGGCACGTCCGGCTACCTGAGACAAAAGCTGAAATGTCCGCTCACCCGCTCGCAAATCACTCCCCATCAACCCGAGATCAGCATCCACAATCCCAACCAATGTCAAATCAGGGAAATGATGCCCTTTGGCTAAAATTTGTGTTCCGATAAGAATATCGATTTCACCGTCTTCCATTTCTTTAATAACCTGCGACACTTCCAAAAAATTGGTCGTAAAATCGCTGGATAAGACCTTTACCCGTGCCAAAGGAAAACGATTCTTAACCTCCTCAGCCACCCGTTCAACCCCAGGGCCGCAGGCGGTTAAACCTGTTTCGGAATGACACTCCGGACATTCTGCCGGCGTCGACATCATAAATCCGCAATGATGACAAACAAGCGTCTTCGCCCGTCGATGCTCCGTCAACCAAGCTGTGCAATGCGGGCACTGAATCCGATGTCCGCAATCCCGACAAATCACCAACGGCGCATAACCTCGTCGGTTCAAAAACAACATTGACTGTTCTCCGCTGTCAAAATTATCTTTCAGGGCCTGAACCAACGTCGGCGCCAACCATGATGGTTCACTACCGCTACCGTCTGCTTTTGGGCGTTTAATCGGTTTATCTTTTTTAAGGTCAATAATTTTAATTTCCGGCAAAACCGCCTCGGCGAAACGACTTTTCAACGCCACAACATCATATTTCCCCTCATCAACATTAACCACCGTTTCCATATCCGGTGTCGCCGTTGATAAAATAAGCGGAATATTTTCATACTTGGCGCGCATAATCGCCATATCACGCCCCTGATAATTGACAACATCTTCTTGCTTAAAAGACTGATCATGGCTCTCATCAATAACGATCAATCCCAAATCTCGATAAGGCAAAAACAACGCCGAACGCGCTCCGACAAGCACCTGAACCCGCCCTTCGGCAACTGCTTTCCAAGTATCTATCCTTTCTCGGTTACCCAACGCGGAGTGCCACTTCCCCGGTTTGACACCAAAGCGCCGCTCAAACCGTCCCAGCCATTGACTGGTCAAGCCGATTTCGGGCACCATAATCAAAACTTGTTGCCCCAAATCCAACGCCTTGGCAATCGCTTCAAAATAAACCTCTGTCTTACCAGAACCAGTCACCCCGTCCAATAATGTAACATTGAACCCATTTCCGATATCTGAGGATAATTGCTCGGCTGCCGCCCGTTGTTCATCCGTTAGATTAACTTTTTGATGCGCAACATCCGGCTGTTTAAACTCTTTTTTATCCTCAACCATCACCGGACGTAAAACACCGGCATCAATCAAACTCTTAATTACCGACTGCCCGACCCCTGCTCCGGCTACAATATCCTGACGGTTAAACGGCGCAAATTTTAAAAAATCCATCACTCGCCAACGGGCATCCGAATTTTTCAATTTCGCTTCAGCCAATGTCTTGCCGGACAACTCATATAATACGGTCATTTTCGGATCGTCAAAAACCCCTTTGACGCTGATAACCATCTTCAAAACCAAGCCGAGAAACGCCATATTATACTGAGCCACAAAAGCAATAAACTTCATCAATTCAACACTTAATGGCGGCAAGCTAATTCTTTCCATTACCGGTTTTATCTTGGTTTCGTCAATTGTCGAACTGCGTCCCATTTTCCAAACAACGCCGACCAAAACCTCTCGCCCAAAAGAAACCCGCACCAATTCACCCAACACAACATCTCCGTCGATTTTATAATCAAACGGTTCATTAAACGGTAATGGCAACAAAACTCCGACAATTTGCGACAAGATATTCATCCTCTGCTTTAATTTTTCACATCATAAAACAAGCCGCATAAAATGAAAACCCCGCCGGCACATCTGTCCCCAGCAAAACCAAAAGGCATTAACCAATACTTAAGTGAAATAAATTAAAATCGAAAACATGAAAAAAGAAATCATATATAAGGCTTCGGAGGATGTGAAGCTCCATATCAAACACTGGCAAAATTGGTTGCGCAGTGAACGTCGTTATTCCGAACATACGGTAGATTCATACTCTCGCGATTTGGCATTGTTTCTCAATTTCATAGAACAGCGTTTGCAAAAAATGCCGAACATTTCCGATTTGCAAGACTTGAATATCCGTGATTTCAGAGCATTTTTAAGCTACCGTAACGATAAATATATTGAAAAAAGTTCCATTGCCCGCGAGCTCTCAACCCTGCGCAATTTCTTCAAATGGCTAAAACGCCGCAAAATTCTGCAAAACAGCGCCATCAGTGTCATTCGTTCTCCGCGCCGCGCCAAAGTGTTACCCAAAGCATTAGATGTTGACCAGACTTTTAATGTTATTGATGCCGCCGGAGACGTTTACAAAAAAGAATGGCAAGGACTTAGAGATACCGCCATTTTTACAATATTATACGGTTCTGGTTTGCGGATTTCTGAAGCCCTTGCTCTGAATGTTGGCGATATTGATCATAACAACTTCCTAAAAATCAAAGGAAAAGGAAACAAAGAACGCCTTGTCCCTCTCCTGCCTGTTGTTAAAGAAAATATTAATGCCTACCTTGCGGCCTGCCCCTACAGACTCACCAACGGTGATCCGTTGTTTCTAGGAGCAAGAGGTGATCGGCTCAGTCCGCGTATTGTTCAACGCAGTCTTGAAAAAATCCGCACGCTGTTGGGCCTTCCCGATACATTGACGCCCCATGCCTTGCGACACAGTTTCGCGACTCACCTTTTGGCTGAGGGAACTGATTTGCGCTCTATTCAAGAATTATTGGGTCATGCCTCCCTCACCACGACCCAGCGCTATACCGACGTACAAATTGACACTCTGCAAAAAGAGTATCAAAAAGCCCGCCTTTTGGAAAATCACTAACAATAAAAAAATACCGGCTGTTTCCAACCGGCATTTTATTTCAAAAAGAAACTTGTAAAATCAGTGAAATCGACAATAAATTGATTTTACGAGCAACCAAAGATTACTTTAATTTCTTTTCAACAAACTCTTCATGCTTCTTTGATTTCTTGTCATATTTTTTCAAAGTCAGCTTTTCAGGATGAGTTCTCGGATTTTTTTCCGCCAAATAAAATGTGCCGGTACCGGCTGTGCTTTCCAATTTAACTTTAACTTTTACTGCTTTTGCCATTGTTTTACTCTTTATATACGTTAGACATTTTCATAGTTGAGCTTAATATACATTTATTTCCCTGCTTGTCAACCGAAATTTTGCAAAATTTGCGCCCAAATCACATTTTCTGACGAATCTGTCGCTCAATCAACTCCTTGGCCACATCCAAATCAAGCCCCTCTGCAACACGATCTTCTTGCAAACATCTCTCTGAAGCACCTTCTGCCAAAAGATTGCTGACATTTTTCGACTCAGGCATTTCAAAAGTGCAAATATCGGGAAACACACCGCGCCCTTCAATCAAAATTCCGGACGGCGTGTAATAGAATGCCTTGGTAACAGCCAGAATAGCTTCACTGGGCAGAGTGAGAAGCTGTTGCACGCTGGCTTTGCCGAATGTCCTCGTTCCGACCAACTTAGCTCGCCCCTGCTCTTGTAAAGCCGCTGCCATAATTTCCGCCGCCGAGGCTGTCTCTCCGTCAACCAAAATCACCATCGGCTTACCATCGATAACATCACCGGCTGTGGCATTATAATAAACGGCATCATCATCTTTTCGCCCTTTTGTAGATGTAATAATCACATCATCAAGAAACAAATCAGCAACTTTTATGGCCGCATCAAAACTCCCTCCGGGGTTGCCGCGCAAATCCAAAATCACCCCTTGGGCATCGGGATTCATCTGTAAAGCCTTTTCAACATCCTCCGCCGTTGCGGCATTAATCGCCGCCAATTTCAAATATAATGCATTTCCTTCTTTTCTTGCCGCAAAGAAACGACGATGTTTTGCCCGACCGGCATCCATCGCATCGGGAGAAAGATATAAGCGGATACCGTTACCCATTTTATCCGCCGCCGCAGCCATAGACAAATCAGCAAGTTCAAAATCATGCTGAGCGGCTTTGGCTGAATACTCGGAAGCTTCATCAAATAACATTGCGCTCACTTTTACCCACGCCTCAACATCTTTACGATTTGTCGGCTTGTTAAAACTCCTGAGAAGCTTTCCTTTATAATAAAGAGAAAGCCGCTCAGCATCGTTTCCGACCATCAATTTTTTATCAACACTGTTTATTCCCTTCAGCAAGGGAACCGCAACATCTTCAACACTGACGGATTGCAAAGAATTCTCCGGAATCAGTGTATATATCTCACGCAAAGTATCTTCGTCCGCGGCCTTTACCGGCATCGTGAAAGCCAATACTCCCCAGCATAAAAAAAACCAAAATCTACGCATGTTTTTTTGCTTTCCTTTTCATTTTTTTAGAAGAATGCTTCGTTTTTTCCTTCATTGTTCGCCGTCCGGTCTTGCGGCTTTTTTTCTCATAATAATCAACACCGTCTTCCTTATCAACATATTTGAATGTCATACTTCCTGTTGCGGGGACAACTTCTGTCAAACGAGCCTGAATAATCTCTCCCATCTCAAAAACCAAACCGCTGTACGTTCCCTCAAGAGCGAGATTTCCCTCTGCAATATCATAATCGTCATCCGGCAAAGTTGACAACGGAATCAGCCCTTCCGCCCCCAAACAATCAATTCTCACAAACAAACCGGCTGTTGTAATTCCGACAATACGCACATCAAAATCCTGACCGATACACGGCTGAACATATTCGGCTGTAAAACGCGAGGCCAAATCCCGTTCCGCCGATACGGCTTTCCGCTCTGTTTCGACCAAATGTTTGCCGATATCAATAAACAATTCCTTGGTTGCTTCATTTTCCAAGCCACCGGCTCCCATATCCAAAGCCCTGATTAAAGCGCGATGTATCAATAAATCGGCATAGCGACGAATAGGTGACGTAAAATGCACATAATCTTTCAGCGCCAAACCAAAATGTCCGATATTGTTCGGACTATATTGCGCCTGAGCTTGCAAACGCAAAATCATCATCCCGATTCCCCCCCCCCATTTATCCTCACTGCTCTGAAGCAATAATTTGTTCAGATGAGACGTTTTCAAAGCTGAAATATCCGGAAATTTCATTCCCATACTAGCCGCCAGAGGCTTAAATTCGGTGGCTTTTTCTGCCGGCGGCTTATCATGCACACGAAACATTATCGGCAGCTTAAATTTTTCCAATATTTGCGCCGTAGCCACATTGGCTGCAACCATAAACGCTTCAATCATTTTATTGGCGTCGGTTTCTTCTTCCTCAACAATAGCCGCCACCTTCCCGTTTTTATCAAGCTTGATTTTATATTCCGGAACCTCCAATTCCAGCGCACCTCGTCTCTTTTTAGCCTTATCCAAAGCCTGATATGCTAAATAAAGCGGCTGAACAACAGACTGAAAAACCGGCGTTATATTGGCACTTTTATTTCCGTTCAAAGCCTGCTGAACTTCTCCATACGTCAGTCGAGCCGCAGACTTCATGACCGCCCGTTTAAACTCTGCTGTCAAAAGGTTGCCCTCATTGTCAATACGCATCAAACAAGCCAAACACGGACGTTCCTGCTGAGGATTTAAAGAACACAAATCATTACTGAGTTTTTCCGGAAGCATCGGGACAACCATATTCGGTAAATAAACCGAATTGCCGCGCCGATAAGCCTCTCGATCCAATTCACTCCCCGAACGCACGTAGAATGCAACATCGGCAATCGCAACAATCAAATTAAATCCGCCGCCGGTCTGTTCCGCCCATACCGCGTCATCAAAATCTTTGGAATCATCACCATCAATTGTCACCAACGGTACCTGTGTCAAATCAAGACGTCCGTCCTTGCTAAAATGAGGAAGTGACTTCAATTCCCGAACAATTTTTTCATCCCAAACATGAGGAATATCATACTTATCCAAAATCAATGATGTTGTGGCTTTGTTCAAATCAAAAGCCCCCATGTTTTCAACCACAAAAGCCTGTCGAAAACGACGCTCTCCCGATAAAGATACTTTTACAAAATCCCCTTCTTTAAGCCCTTTGCTTTTTTCCAGCAAATAATCTTTATGAGCATTTTTCTCCGCCGCACGAACATAATATTGTCCGTTACGTTTTTCCACCACACCGCAAAGTGTTTCGTTTGCCGCACCGGCAACAGATGTCCTCACCATCGGCTTTGCCCAATAAACATCCCCTTTGCGCCGCAACCGCGCCAAAAACTCGTCACCCTCGCTTAACGCCGGTTTAATCTTACGATTTTCCGCAACAAAAATCTTATATTCACCGACAAATTTCTTTTCTGCGACAACTGCCGTTAAATCGCCTTCGCGTCCCCGTCCGGAAATCTTAAGCAGACAAACTTCGGGCAACTTATGACTTTGCTTTTTTCCCATTATTTTAATTCAGCTTTCAAAACAGTATGATCTGATGGTTTGGCTCCCAATCGCGGTGACTTGTCAACCTCACATTTCTGAAGACGATCAACAGCATCCGGAGACAACAAAAGATAATCAATGCGCATTCCCAAATCGTTTTGCACTGCCGCACCGGCATAATCCCAATACGTATATCCGTTTTGGTGCGGATGTAACGTTCTGAATGCATCGTAATACCCCAAATACATAATCGCCATCAATCGTTGTTTGACCTCCTCCCGATACAAGGCATTATTCTTGAAAACATCAGCATCATAAACATCATTCTCGGTCAAAATCACATTGAAATCTCCGCCCAAGATAACCGGACGCCGTAATGACAACAATGCCTCCGCCCTTTTATAAAAAGCATCCATCCAACGCAATTTATATGTAAACTTGCTGTCATCGTCAGGATTGTTATATGGCGGATTTCCGTTCGGCAAATAAATAGAAGCAACGCGATACGCAACATTACCGACAAGAATATCCGCTTCCAAATAGCGAGAATTATCATCATCAAAATCAGGAAAACCTTCCTGAACTATCTTTATCTTATGACGACTGAGAATAGCAACACCATTGTAGCTTTTCTGTCCCAAAATTCTGACCTCATATCCAGCCGCCTGCAATTCAAAAAACGGAAAAGCATCATGTTCGCATTTTATTTCCTGCAATAACACGATATCCGGTTGAGAAGTCTTCAGCCATGCTAACAAATTCTCCAGTCTGGCATTCACTGAATTGACATTATATGTTGCAATAATCATCATTAACCCTTTTTGAAACATTTTGCGCTAGCTTATACTAAAAATATAACTATTGGAAGTGAAAAAACATGGCTTTGGCAACTTATGCAACAAAAGCGGAAAACAGCCGCGGACGTCTGTACCCTGATTTTCCGGATACTATTCGCTCTCCTTACCAGCGGGATCGAGATCGTCTGATACATTCTTCGGCTTTTCGCCGTCTGGACGGAAAGACACAGGTTTTTGCCTATCATGAGGGAAAAAATTATCGTACCCGCCTCACCCATAGTATTGAAGTCGCGCAAATTACCAGAACACTTTGCAAATCCCTCCGCCTGAATGAAGAACTGGGAGAAGCGATTGCTCTTGCTCATGACCTCGGGCACTCACCTTTCGGGCATGCCGGAGAACGCGGCTTGAATAAAGCAATGACGGCTTTTGGCGGTTTTGACCACAATGTCAACTCACTGCGCATCATGACCGAGTTAGAAGTCCATTATCCTAATTTCAACGGTTTGAATCTGACTTGGGAAACCTTAGAAGGAACCGTCAAACACAATGGTCCGATAAAAAAGATTCAAAGCAATTTCCTCAAAGAATACAATAAAAAATTCGACCTCGACCTAAAACGATTTTCTTCTCTTGAATCTCAAATAGCTTCCTTTGCCGACGACATTGCTTATAACAATCACGATATTGACGATGGCTTCCGCGCCGGTTTTTTCAGCATTGAACAATTGTGCGAGTTACCGTTCATCGCTAAAATCATTGTTAAATTCGACAAAGAATATCCCCACGCCGATGACAATTTAAGAATTTACGCCATCACCAGAACACTCATCGCCGACATGGTTTTCGACCTGCTGTCCAACACTCAGTTAAATATTATTCATAACAAAATTGAAACAGCCGAAGACGTGCGCCGTCATTCAACTTTCACCGCCGATTTTTCGGCAGAGATGCACAACAATATCAATCAATTGCACAACTTTTTGAAAAAATATTTTTACACTCATACCAACGTCGCGCGTATGGATATGAAATCCCAAAGGATTGTCGAAGATTTGTTCGCAGCATTCATGTCAGATGAAAAACTGTTGCCAATGTCGGTTCGTTACACTCTGCCGGCAAATGCCGACACAAACAAACTCGCGGAAACAATTTGCACCTATATTGCAAATATGACCGATTTAAAAGCAATCGAAGAGCATCAAAAACTTTTTGATATTCTAAGCAGATTCTAATGTTTGTTAAGGGATTGTAAAACATTTTGCATTAGCATAAATTCAATATATGTTTCAAACCAACATCACAACAAGGAGCGTCCCATGTTTCCCGGATTTGAGAACAATGGCAAAGATGAAGATTATTTGAACGAATTCCGTCAAAAACTCAATGACCAATCTATGGTCAATTTTGAAGAAAAAAAGAACGAAATCAACCGTTCTAAAAATGTATTTATCGGCGCCGTTTCCGGAATAGCAATGGCCGCTGTCGTCGGTTGGTTTGTTCTTTCTCCGCGTTATGCGCAAGATCCTAATGCTGAATTGCCAGTTATTCGCCGTCCGCAAACAGCGGTTAAAGTTCAACCGACAGAACCAGGAGGAATGGAAATTCTCAACCAAGATAAAACGGTTTATGATATCATTGAGAAAAAAGAACAACCCAAACAGGTTGTTGAAAATCTTTTACCTCCTCCGGAAGAACCGCAGTTACCGGTTATCGCTCCGCAATCAGAACCGGAAACATTACCGCAACCGGCTGTTGAAGCTCCTGCCGTAACAATGCCAGAACCGATAAAAGTTGCCGAAACGCCGAAGCCGACACCTGTAGCAGAACCGGTCAAAGTCGAAAAAGTTGTTACCCAACCTGAACCGGTAAAAAAAGAAGAAGCAAAAGAAAATAAGGCCGTAAACATCGTTATTCCGGCTAAAGCTGTTGTTGAAAAAGAAACGGGTGCCGAAGTTGCCAAAGCGGCTCCTGCTGGTTCTTGGGTTGTCCAAATGATGGCCTCCAACAATAAAAAAGCAACCGAAGGTGCTTGGAGCGGCTTAGTCAAAAAATATAACGTCCTGCAAGGATTATCACACGAAATCGAAACCGCAGACTTAGGTAGCAAAGGAACTTTCTACCGTTTGCATGCCGGTGCTTTTTCTGATCGTAAAGACGCCGATCGCCTTTGTGGAGATATCAAAGCTCTGGGCGGAACTTGCCTTGTTAAAAAGAAATAACTTCTAAGGAAAAATATATGACGCATCCAATCTCTGCGGCACTTTTATCTTGTTCAGGATTGGAATTGACAGATGCCGAAAAGCGATTGTTTTCAAAAACCAATCCTATCGGCATTTGTCTTTTTGGCCGCAATATTCAATCAAAAGAACAAGTTTCATCTCTTTGCCGACAAATCAAAGAAACCATCGGCAGAGAAGATGTGTTGATAGCCATCGATCAGGAAGGCGGACGGGTTCGTCGTCTGAGCGGCAATCCTTTTGCAGAAACGGCACCGCAAATCACCATCGGCAGTCTTCCTTTAGAACAAGCTGAAACAGCCGCCCGCCTGCATGCCAGCCTGACAAGCTCCGACTTGCACCAATGCGGAATTAATCTAAATCTGGCACCGGTTCTTGACCGCCTCTACCCGCAAACCACCGAGGCTCTGAAAAGCCGCTGTTTCTCGTCTAATGAATTAGTTATAAGCCGGCTTGGAAAGATAATGATTGACGAGTATATATCTAATCATATCTGCCCATGTGTCAAACATATGCCGGGACATGGACGGGCCGCTGTCGACCCTCACTTAAATCTGCCGGTCGTCACAGCATCACTTAAAGACTTGGAACTGGATTTTGCGCCATTTCGCCACAATGCCGCCGCTCCGGCCGGATTAACGGCACATATTATTATCAACGCGGTTGACAATGAACATCCGGTCACCCAAAGCTCAAAAGCCATCAAGGAAATTATCAGGAACTTGATTGGCTTCAACGGCTTTTTATTTTCGGACGCGATTGAAATGCATGCTCTGAAAGGAAATCTGGAAGAAAACGCACTTCAATCTCTGAAAGCGGGGTGTGATGCCGTTGTTTACGCACAAGGACGTTATGACGACTTGGAAAACTTGAGCAAAATCTGTCCGCCTTTAAGCGAAGACGCATTACAGCGTTTTGAAACAATCAAAGAAATTATTTTGCCACCAAGACAAACGACAGAAATACCATCTTCTGCGCTTCGTCAATATAGGGAACTTGTCGGGAGCGTCGCGCCTTACCAAGAGACCTATGACGCAACCGAGGTTTTGAACATATTACAACAACCAAGGAGATAGCTATGTTTACATGGATTTTATTAGCGATTATCGTCGCCGCCTTGTTTGGCTTTATTGACTTTGACAAAGTCAGATATTGGCTGATTGCACAAGGAAGAACCTTGTGGCCGCATGCTCAAAAATATGCTAAAGTTGCAGAAAAGAAAATCAAAGAAGCACAAAGCAAACTGAAAGAAAAAGGCGAAGAAATCGTCGAAAACAAGAAATAACGTCAATCCCCGCACAACGCGGGGATTTTTCATATAAAATCAAAATGCTATAGCTTTTATCTTTTTTATATGTTATTATAAACTTATAGCTATAAGAGGGAGAAAGCACATGAGCGTCACCCAGTCCCGCAGAATCAGCTCCCAGTCCTCCGTTATTGAAAAAAAATATACGGCGCGACATGGCGAATCTTTTGTTGAAACAATCGACACCAACAATAATGTTTCCGTTCGCTCAGACACCAACCCCGATCCACAATTCGGCAATAACTTTCATCACCCCAAAAAAGAAGAACAAGCTCCGATAAAAGCAGATAACCCTATTGTGTCAAACACCATAGCCGCCCTAGCGGCCAGCGGTGTTTGGGAAGAAGAAAATACACCGCAATCATCATCAAACGTCAACGTCTACAACCGTAATCAATCGACCATAAAAGAGGAAGAGCGGAACCGCACCGGTCACCGCTACCTCAAACATTTTTACGAAAAGAACCAACCGGTTGAAGAAGTCAACAAATTCATTTAATAAATCGGAAATTGCCGACACAGAGCCATAGCTTTCTCTGCCGTTGCCGCGACCACAGCATCAGCATTTCCGGCAGACAAAGCATCCGCCACATCTGCAATCATATTTCCGACAAGCTCGAATTCTTTTTCCTTAAATCCTCTGGTTGTTCCGGCCGGTGTCCCCACCCTGATACCTGATGTAATTTTCGGCGGCATCGGATCAAACGGAATAGCATTTTTATTACAGGTTATGTGCGCCCGCTCCAACGTTTCGGTAAGGATATCTCCGGTCAATCCTTTCGGCCGCAAATCCACTAACAACAAATGCGTATCCGTCCCTCCTGACACCAAATTCAAACCTCTGGCCAACAGTGTTTCACCCAAAACTTTAGCATTTTTAACCACCTGAGTGGCATACGCTCTGAACTGCGGAGTATAAGCTTCTTTAAAACAAACAGCCTTGGCGGCAATCACATGTTCCAAAGGCCCGCCTTGTGTCCCCGGAAAAATTGCGGAATTAATCTTCTTAGCAATATCTTCACGATTCGTCAGAATCATTCCGCCTCGCGGCCCGCGCAAAGTCTTGTGCGTTGTCGTTGTCACCACATCGGCAACATTCAGAGGATTCGGATGCACTCCTCCGGCCACCAAACCGGCAAAATGCGCCATATCCACCATCAGAAAAGCCCCAACATCATCGGCAATCTTCCTAAATCTGACAAAATCAACCTGTCTGGGATACGCCGACCCACCGGCAATAATTAATTTTGGATGATGTTCTCGTGCCAAACGTTCCACCTCGTCATAATCGATCAAACCATTATCCTGACGAACGCCATAAGCAACCGCATTCAGCCACTTTCCGGAAATTGAAACCTTGGAACCGTGTGTCAAATGACCTCCGGCATCAAGAGACATTCCCATAATCGTATCATGCGGTTGCAATAACGCAACATAAACGGCCGTATTAGCCTGAGAACCGGAATGCGGTTGCACATTAACAAATTGACAGTCAAACAACTTTTTCGCCCGTTCAATCGCCAACGTCTCCACCACATCAACAAATTCACAACCGCCATAATAGCGACGTGCCGGATACCCCTCGGCATATTTGTTAGTGAGAATAGATCCTTGCGCTTCCATCACTGCCGGCGAAACAATATTTTCCGATGCAATGAGTTCGATTTGTTCTTGCTGGCGTCTTAATTCTTTTTGAATCGCCGTAAAAATTTCACTGTCTTCTTGTACCAACGTCTGTGTAAAATCCATAATTAACATCCCTGCTCTATTTTTTCCAAACGACGTTCATGACGCCCACCTTCAAATTTTGCCTGCAAGAAAATATCCATACGACGAAAACATTCCGATTCTGTCATCGTGCGCCCGCCAAACACAACCACGTTGGCATTATTATGTTCATGAGCCAAACGAGCAACATCATCACTATAAAGAAGCGCTGCACGGATTCCATGATAACGATTGGCCGCAATAGAAATACCGATTCCCGTTCCGCAAATCAAAATCCCCAGAGTCGCTTGCCCGCTTTTGATAGCTTCGGCCATTTTTGCCGCATAATCAGGATAATCAACGGAAGTTTCATCCGTCGTTCCCAAGTCGATTAAATCAATCCCTTGTTTTTCATAATATTTCTTAAAATTTTCCTTTAATTGAAAACCGCCGTGATCTGCGGCAATAGCTATTTTCATAGAACAAAAACTCCTCTATTGTCATTGTTTTTCTACATCATATAACAAAGTTGTGATTAAAAAATAATTTTTTAAAAAAAATGTATTGACGTGGGAAAAAATTATTGTATATATAAAGGCACCGATTGAGAGAACGGTAACCGAAGGCCGGTTGGCAGAGTGGCTCATGCAGAGGACTGCAAATCCTTGTACATCGGTTCAATTCCGGTACCGGCCTCCAAAATATTTTACCGTATTCCGGCTTAGCTCAGCGGTAGAGCAATCGGCTGTTAACCGATCGGTCGCCTGTTCGAATCAGGCAGCCGGAGCCAATAAAAAACACTCACCTTTTGGTGAGTGTTTTTTTTGTTTTCATATTGCCTAACCGTTCAAAATAAAAAACATCAACCAAACACACAAAGAACACCCCTTGAAATCCAATTTTCAAGGGGTGTTTACATTAAAACAACATTCCGTTATGCGCCACATCATTCGCCGGCATATCCAAAAAGTGAATACCGACATAACGACCTTCCGCACCAAAACGTTGCACGGCAAAATCCGTCAGTTTTTGCGCCAACAAAGCTTTTTTGTCACCAAAACCAATAGATTTCATCTCAATCAAAGCTCCAATATTTTCAATCGTTTCACCGGCAATCAAATCTTTATCGGTATTGATTTTGACAATCACATAATTTTTCGGTTTGCCCAATGTCTCTGAAACCAAAGAAACGGCATCTTCCAATATCTCGGCACTAACCTTAATTTTGGCATTTGTATCAATCGTTAAATAAGGCATTATTATCATCTCCTCTAAAATCAAATTAACTCTAACAACACAGCCAATTTTAGCAACAAAAAAACGGTAAGTTATTCACATAACCTACCGCATCAAACTATAACCAAAAAACATAAATACTTAACTGTTTTTTATATATGCTTCAACTGCCGGAATATACGCGGAATCCGTATACCATATAAAAGCAATCCAAGCACCGTCAAATGTTTCGTTAAGTTTCGGATGCAGACGATAATTAAAATCAGTATATACCAGACGTACGCCATGCATCAAAACCAACTCATAATCGGTTAAACCTGCATCTTCAAAAGCTTTACGAAGCTGGCAGACCACAATAACCAAATCACCTTTTAACTCTTTCAGAGTAATGAAAAGTATCTTATTTTTCTGCACACATTCAAACTCTCCGGCAAGATGTGCACGTAAAAAAGCATCAAGTTTTTTCATACATAATTATTTTTAAAATAGTTATTAATTGCAAAGATAATAAACATAGCATTGCTCAAAATGCAAGAAAAAAGCGATGGAAAAATTATTTCCACCGCTTTTCTGCCAATTTCTTAGAAAATCAGTCTTCCTGATTTTCGACCTCCGGTTCGCTAACCTCAGGTTCTGTATTGCCAAACTCTTCAATATCGGCAACACTTTCACCTAAAACTTCACTTCCGGTCTCTTCTTCCAACTCATCGTCATCACCATCATCAGCCTCAAGCTTGGTAACGGAAACAACCTTTTCGTTATCGGCGGTACGGAACAAGATAACCCCTTGCGTCTTACGACCGGCAATACGGATATCCCCGACCGGCATACGGATAAGTTTTCCGGCATCGGTCACCATCATAATCTGATTATTGTCCTCAATCGGGAATGAGCTGACAATTTCCTTGTTGCGAGCAGACATTTCCATATTGGCAATGCCTTGACCGCCACGACCGGTAACACGATATTCATAAGAAGACGAACGCTTACCGTATCCGGTTGTGGTTACAGACAGGATAAACTGTTCTTTCTCGCGCATTTCGGCATATTTTTCAGCTGTCAACACAGCAAACGGAACACCTGTTTCCTCAGGAGCAACCTCACAATCGCCGCCGCGTTCAGCCTGAATACGCTTAGCCACGTTGGCAATCTTCTGATATTCATCACGTTCCTCAGAAGTTGCATCGCTGTGATTGAGAATTGACATAGAAACAACTTCATCGCCGTTTGCCAATTTGATACCGCGAACACCTGTAGAGTTACGTCCGACAAACACACGAACTTCCGTAACAGGGAAGCGAATGCACTTACCGCCTTTGGCCGCCAGCATCACATCCTCATTTTCCTGACAGATACGAACATTAATCAGCTTATCGCCGTCATCAAGTTTCATTGCAATCTTACCGTTGGACTGAACATTCACAAAATCCATCAGCGAGTTGCGGCGAACATTACCCTGACTGGTCGCAAACATAATGAACATATCTTTGCACTCAGCCTCATTCTCCGGCAATTTCATAATTGTAGTGATTGTTTCACCGGCATCAAGCGGCAACAGATTGATAAACGGCTTGCCCTTAGATGTCGGAGAACCGAGTGGCAGTTTATAAACTTTCATCTTATAAACCAACCCTTTGGATGAGAAGAACAATACCGGCGTATGTGTTGATGCCACAAACAGACGGGTTACAAAATCCTCATCCTTGGTTGCCATACCAGACTTACCTTTGCCACCGCGTTTTTGCGCCTTATAGGCATTCAAAGGAACGCGCTTGATATAACCAGCTTCGGTAACCGTAACAACCATTTCCTCACGTTGAATCAAAGATTCGATATCTGTATCATACTCAATATCTTCAATCTTAGAACGACGAGGTGTCGCATATTCGTCTTTAATAGCCACCAATTCATCACGCATAATACCATACAGCTTTTCGCGGCTGGCCAAAATCGACAGACACTCTTTAATTTCATCACCCAAAGAAACCAACTCATCATGGATTTTATCACGTTCCAAACCTGTCAAACGTTGCAATTTCAAATCCAAAATTGCGCGAGCTTGCGTCTCTGACAAACGATAAGTACCGTTCTCAACCTTACGATCCGGCTCATCAATCAATTTGACCAAAGTTTCCACCTCGCCGGCCGGCCAAGCTTTTGACAATAAAGCATCTTTAGCATCTTGCGGTGTCGGTGCTGTACGAATAAGCTCAATCACCGGATCAATATTTTCAACCGCAATGGCCAATCCCACCAACACATGTGCGCGATCACGAGCTTTATTCAAAAGATAAATCGTACGACGCCGAATAACCTCTTCACGAAACTCGATAAAAGCCTGAATAATTTCTTTCAGATTCATCATCATCGGTCGACCGTTGTTAATCGCCAACATATTCATACCAAAGCTGGTTTGCAACGGTGTATATTTGTACAACTGATTCAAAACGACATCGGCTTGAAAGTCGCGTTTGACCTCAATAACCACACGCACACCCTGACGATCCGACTCATCACGAATTTCGGAAATACCTTCAATTCTCTTTTCCTTCAACAGCTCGGCAATACGAGTAATCATCGCCGCCTTGTTAACCTGATAAGGAATTTCATGAACGATAATAGCTTCACGATCCTTATGCAGTTCCTCAATAGTGCACTTTGCACGCATCACAACAGAACCGCGACCGGTCAAATAGGCTGACTTCGCCCCGCTATACCCCAAAATCAAACCACCGGTCGGAAAATCAGGCCCCGGCACAATACGAATTAAATCTTCGGTAGATATAAAAGGATCGTCAATATAGGCACAACAAGCATCAATCACCTCCCCCAAATTATGTGGCGGAATATTGGTTGCCATACCAACGGCAATACCGTTCGCCCCGTTCACCAACAAGTTCGGATAAGTTGCCGGCAAAACAGTCGGTTCCTGCAGACTTTCATCATAGTTCGGCATAAAGTCAACAGTGTCTTTATCAATATCATCAATCAGCGAATGAGCAACCTTGGCCAAGCGAGCTTCGGTATAACGCATTGCAGCGGCACTGTCACCATCCATAGAACCAAAGTTCCCCTGCCCGTCCACCAGTGGCACGCGCATTGAGAATGGTTGAGCCATACGAACCATCGCTTCATAAACAGAACTGTCACCATGCGGGTGATATTTACCGAGAACATCACCGACGATGCGCGCCGATTTACGGAACGGACGATTATAGTCATAACCGTTTTCAAACATCGAATAGATGATACGACGATGCACGGGTTTCAAACCGTCTCGAACATCCGGCAACGCGCGGGAAACGATAACGCTCATCGCATAGTCAAGATACGAGCGGCGCATTTCCTCGGAAATTTCGACCGGAGAAATATCTTTATTAGTGTTTTCAACCACTTGATTAAATTCTTCAGACACTTTACTTTACCTTTTATCATTAAAAACTGCACTGACTATAGCAAAAATCGAATTTTACCGCCAGTAATTTAACAAAGTTATGCCCAGTAAAAAAAACGGCAAATTCTTCTCTACGGGCAAAAAAAGTGCCTTAAAATCGATTTCCCCAAATTCCCGCCTGCCAAAAGTTAACAAGAAATGCCTAAAAACCCAAAAAACAGAACACCATAGATAAAAATATACAAAATATACAAATTTTTTGTTGACAAACAATTTTATTTATATATAAATAAAGCCAACAAAAATAATGATTATGAATATTAAATGTCAGCCTCCTATCAGAGCCCCTTGTCCTTCCTAAAGGTACCAACTCTAAAAACCTGTACTATTATAAGAGAAGAAACCGAGAAGTTATGATAAGAGCACCTACCTACCGGCAACTCGTTTTTAAGTGATAACTCGTTGCCAAATCGGCCCCATGCATGTTGGGTTACCGATTAAATAATAGCCGCTAGCGCCAGATAGCCGCTATAAAGTCAAATTCTAATGAAAAAAAGGTAAAACTGATTTCCATCAGCCCGAGAATTTTTCCCTCCCGCACATTGTGCAGGAGTTTTTTTTGCCATAAATGTCCCCAAAACAACAAAATTTCTTGATTTATCCATCATTTTACATTAGCGTAACAGCAGATTGTGTCCGGTGAAAAGACACAATTCAGGGCGTCGAAAACCCTTCTAAATGAATCTAGTCGTATAGCATAGCGACTAAAATATTTATGCCGATTTCTGTCTTGGACTGATGTCGGCGAATAAGGCTCAGCCAAATAAACCGAGCTGTTTATAGATTCATTTACAGTTTTCGAACATCCGCCCGCCTTTCTTTTAAAGCGCGGGTTTTGTTTTGGTTTAAGAAGGATGTTACAAATGAAAAAAATCGCACTAACAGCTGCTTCAATTCTCGTTCTGAGCAGTTGTGTTTCTCTCACCCATCAAGAAAAAATGACCCTGCAAAGTATGAAAGCTCAGGGAATTACCGTTGACAAACCCATCGGTGGTTGGGAACGCCCCGCCAATCCTGTCGGTGCCGGCGCCCTGAACCTCCTCCCCGGTTTCGGAAACTTCTATCTTGCTTCCGGAAACGGTGCAGACAGTAGTCAATACCTCTATGGTTTTCTCAACCTCATAAGCTGGCCGATTTCAATTTTATGGGGCATACCGGAAGCGGCAATTGACGCCAACCGCATCAACGAACGAGAATTGATTTACTATTACACCTATGATGAAAGCGGCAAAGAAGCTCTTGAACAAAAAGGCTACAGTCTTTCGGCAACCGGCCGCTTGCAAAAACAAAAATAAAGCCCCCTACCAACACGGCTGGATTTTCTTTATATTAAATACCTCATCAGCACACAACCCGAGAGGAAGCGGAGAACACGGGATATAATAAAAATCAAGGGTGGTGACGCCGGAATGTAAAAAAGCGTACATAAGGATGGCACTGTCCCGAAAATTTTTATTAGATACTCATTACACGCTCGCGTAAAACTTGGAGAATGTTTTAGCTGGGACAAAAATAAGAAGAGAGAAAATTTTAGTGTACAAAAACGTACATGAATTTTCTCTCTTTCGCAATTTTTGCCCCAGATGAGGCATTATACAAGTTTTTTCCTAGAATGGAATATCATCATCCAAATCAGCGGAAGGAGCCGCAGACGGAGCGGAATCCCAACCATTGCCGCCGGCTGGTGTAAAGACATCGTTACCGCCGGCAGGAACACCGTCACCACGACCGTCAAGCATCACCAAGTTACCGCTGAAGTTTTGCAAAACAACTTCGGTTGTGTATCTTTCCTGACCGTTATTGTCTTCCCAACGACGAGTCTGCAATTGTCCTTCCAAATAAACTTTGGAACCCTTGCGCAGATATTTTTCTGCCACTTCAGCCAACTGCGGATTAAAAATGACCACACGATGCCACTCGGTACGATCTTTACGTTCACCGGTAGCTTTATCACGCCATGTATCAGATGTTGCCAAATTCAAATTAACGATTTTAGCACCGCTCTGAGTATTGCTGACTTTCGGGTCTGCGCCGAGATTGCCGACCAAAATAACTTTATTGATGCTTCCAGCCATTCTTTTTTACCTTTATTATGATTATTAAAACTGTTCTTCACTATACACAAATAAACCAAGAAAGGAACAAAAAATCAGTAAACCTGTGTATATTCACCGTCCTGAAATTTGTAAATTCCGTAATTGAGCTGTTTTTCAGGCGTTCCGTTGGTAAACATGGTTTCGCCCCACGGCGTGACGAAAGTGTTGCTGTTCAGAGCCGCCACCAAATCCTCATATTTAAAGGAATCTGCCTTATCCACCAAATCACGCCAAAGTTTGATTGCCGAATAACCGTAAACCCCCAGCCCTTCCGGTTCTGCACCTTGCAAACGCAAACGAACGAGTGTCTCCGTAAAATCAGGACTGTTTTTCAAGGACGGTAACGCAACCATATACGTTCCTTCGGCCAAATCCCCCAACATCTCGCGATAACTTTGCCGTGCCTGATAACGATTGGTAAACAATGCCAAATCTTCTTTTTCGTCTTTCAGCTCACGGGACAATTTTGAAATATCATCAGAAGTCCCCAAAATATAAACCACTTCGTTGTCATCTTTAACAATTCTGCGTGCCATTTTTGACAAACTGTTCCGATACATATCAATATTATAACTCATCAAACGCTCGGCCTGCCCATGATAGCGAAATTCATTCTGCACCGCCGCCGCAATCTCAACCACTTCTCGTACCGAAGCATCATAAACAAGAGCCACTCGTTTGCCGTTAAAATTCGCCTCGTAATAATTGAAAAAATCTTCCCCTTGCTTGTCAACGGGAGCCACCATCTTAACCAATCCCTCGTAATGATGAAGATTGCTGTTTTTGCCGACACTAGTCGGAACAATCTGAAAAATATTGGCACGGGCATAAATATCAGCCACTTTGTCAAAAGCATTGTCGCAATACGGACCGATAACAAGATTAATTTTTTCCCGACTCGCATTAACGGCCATCATTTGCGCCGTAGAAATGGCAAAAGTATCTTTGCATTGATCATCAACAACCAGCAAACTGACTCTCTCGCCTTCTATTCCCCCTTGAGCATTAATATCGTCAACAGCGATTTGAACGCCATTCACCAGTTCGTCACCAAAAACTTTTAAATCACCGACTCGTGGCGCAACAACAGCAACATTAACACGCGCCTGCACCGGAAAAATGCCTGCCAAAATGACACAACAAAGACTATATAAAAAAATTTTCAGCATAGATTCAAATCATTAACTACAAACATGAGGTGAAATACTATCATTTTTTATCGTCATTTCAAGTTTTTTTTAAAATCCGCACAAAAAACATATTGACAAAACAACAAAAATTTGCCAGAAAGACACCATCACAAACTATAATTATGCAAATTTTTCTGAACAGCATAATGAAAAATGAAATAAATCTCTCCAATACAGAACAAGCTTTGAGCTCTGTATTCCGCACCATCAATCTGGATTTCACAATCTGTGGACCGTGCTGAGAGAACTAAGATATTAGCCAAATACAGCTTCTTTCTTTAGCATTAAAATTTCGAATTTTTCTTACTGCCGCCGTTGTATCGTTGTGAAACGCTACACGGCTTTTTTTTATCTTCAAAACAACACCAAATATACAGAATTTTATTGACAAAATCTGAAAATTGTCCAAAATACAACTCATCAGAACATATTAAAAATACATTATTAACCTCATTTACGATGAAAAGAAAAATTAATCACTACCCTCCGGCATATAACACACCGGAAATTGTCAAAAACGTTTTTTGCGGTCTTCAAGGCTTCAAGGAAAACGAATGCTCCGTTGTTTTGCTTCTCTCCATCGGTTGGAACGGCCACAACTACAAAACCTCCACCGACTGGCTAATCAAAACACCCGAACAAAATTTTGCTTGGCCTCCCTCTTATCGTCCGCAAGGGGTAACATTCATCACCATGCAAGCAGATATGAAAGTTTCCGCCACCCAAGACCACTGGACCATGGCAAGAGACCACAAAACATCTGTTTTGATCACTCCCGATGGGCAACGCCACAAATTCACCGCGGCACAGTATGTTGCCATCGACATCAAAGAAGGAAGCTTAAAAATTCCTTACAGCGACTGCCGCGTTGAAGTGACTGAAACCGAAACGGAAAGGATTTACACAATCCTCACCGACGAAAACACGGTATACGCCGAATACGGTAACGGTCGCCTGACATTATTGTAGTTTTCAAACCGCAGAACTGTTGCAAAACAGTCTGCGTTTTTTTTATTCATCCTTTCACACTCCATGGCAAAAGTCTCTTTTTATCCCAAAGTTTTACCCCCAAATCTCTATTGAAATTTACCAAGTTTTGAGTATTATACCTCTCCACAGGAGATGATGAAGATGAGTAATGATAAAATAGAAATCAAAGGCGCACGTGAACACAACCTCAAAGGTGTTGACATTAACATTCCCAAAAACAAATTGACCGTAATTACCGGTCTTTCCGGTTCGGGAAAATCTTCTCTGGCATTTGATACTATCTACGCCGAAGGACAACGCCGCTATGTTGAAAGCTTGTCTTCTTACGCCCGTCAATTTCTTGACTTGATGAAAAAACCGGAAGTCGATTCCATCGAAGGTCTTTCACCGGCTATCTCCATTGAACAAAAAACCACCTCGCACAACCCTCGTTCAACAGTCGGTACCGTTACCGAAATCTACGACTACATGCGTTTGTTGTGGGCGCGCGCCGGAACACCTTATTCACCGGCAACCGGTTTACCTATTGAATCGCAAACCGTTTCGCAAATGGTCGATAAAATCCTCGCCATGCCGGAGGGAACAAAACTCCTGTTATTAGCCCCCATCGCCCGCGGCAAAAAGGGAGAATTCAAAAAAGAAATCGAAACCTTACAAAAACAAGGTTATCAACGCCTGAAAATCGACGGTGAGATTTACGACATTGAAGAAGTCCCTGCCCTTGCCAAAAATATCAAACACGACATTGAAGTTGTTGTCGATCGTATTATCGTAAAACCGGAAATCTCAGAACGCTTGGCACAATCCGTTGAAACAGCTCTCAAACTCGGCGATGGATTAATCTTTACCGAAGACAACACCAGTAAAGAACGAACAATCTTTTCCTCAAAATTTGCTTGCCCCGTTTCCGGCTTCACCATTGAAGAAATTGAACCCCGCCTGTTCTCATTCAATAATCCGTATGGCGCCTGCCCACACTGCGACGGCATCGGTGCCAGCCTGTACATGGATCCGGAATTGGTGGTTCCAAATTCTAACCTGTCACTTTCGCAAGGTGCTATAGCGCCTTGGAATACCGGAAGAAGTTCATTTCACAATCAAACGATAGAATCCCTTTGTGATTTTCTGAACATATCTCCGAAAACGCCATGGCGAGATCTTCCGGAAAAAGCTCGTAACATCATTTTGTTTGGTTCCGGAAATGTCTGTATTCCGATGTATTACTCTTCGTTTGTTTCCGACAAACCTTTTGAGGGTGTCATCCCAAACATGGAACGCCGTTTTTTGGAAACTGATTCCGCTTGGGTACGTGAAGAATTTTCAAAATACCAGTCTGCCGCCCCTTGCGAACACTGCCAAGGCAAACGTTTGAAACCCGAAGCGCTGGCCGTCAAAATCGGTGGTATGGACATCATGGAAGTCTCTGACATGTCCGTCAAAAAGGCATTGTCATGGTTCAGAGGCATTGGCCCGACCCTATCCCCCAAAAAACAAGAAATTGCCGCCAAGATTCTAAAAGAAATTATTGAACGCTTAAGCTTCCTCAATAATGTCGGACTGGAATACCTGACACTATCTCGTATGTCCGGAAGCCTATCCGGTGGAGAAGCCCAACGTATCCGTCTGGCCAGTCAAATCGGCTCCGGCCTGACCGGCGTCCTTTATGTTCTTGATGAACCGTCCATCGGTCTGCATCAACGAGATAACGATCGCCTGTTGGAAACCCTCACCCGCCTGCGAGATATTGGCAACACAGTTATTGTTGTTGAACATGACGAAGATGCCATCCGCGCCGCCGACTACTTGATTGACATGGGACCGGAGGCCGGACAAAAAGGCGGCCACATCGTCGCCAGCGGCGAAGTAAAAGATGTTCTAAAAACCCGTAGCCTGACAGCTCAATACCTGAACGGAGAACGCCACATCGCCGTTCCCGAAAAACGCCGCAAAGGCAACGGCAAATTTATCGGTGTCAAAGGAGCCAAAACCAACAACCTGAAAAACGTCGACGTCAAAATCCCGTTAGGTACCCTGACCTGTGTCACCGGTGTTTCCGGCGGTGGAAAATCGTCTCTGATTTTAGAAACACTATGCAAGGCTCTCAATAAAGAAATCAACGGCAACCGTATTCAAACCGGAAAATTCGATAAACTCATCGGCGCCGAAAATATTGATAAAATTATCAATATCGACCAATCACCAATTGGTCGCACCCCCCGTTCAAATCCGGCAACCTACACCGGTTTATTTACCTATATACGCGATTGGTTTGCCGGACTTCCGGAAGCCAAAGCCAGAGGTTATACTGCCGGCAGATTCTCATTCAATGTTGCCGGAGGTCGCTGTGAAGCATGCAAAGGAGACGGTGTTACCAAAATTGAAATGCATTTCCTGCCGGATGTTTATGTCGCCTGCGATGTTTGTAAAGGCAAACGTTTCAATCGTGAAACTTTAGAAGTCAAATATAAGGACAAATCCATTGCCGATGTTCTGGATATGACCGTTGATGAGGCTTATGACTTCTTCGAAGCCATTCCCGCCATCCGCAATCGTCTTGACCTATTACGCAAAGTTGGCTTAGGCTACATCCACCTTGGACAACCGGCCACCACCCTTTCCGGTGGCGAGGCTCAACGCATCAAACTGTCAAAAGAACTATCCAAACGCGCTACCGGCAAAACCCTGTACATTCTGGATGAACCGACCACCGGTTTGCACTTTGAAGATATCAATCGTCTGCTGAAAGTTTTACATGCGCTGGTTGAACAAGGCAACAGTATGATTGTGATTGAACATAATCTGGATGTAATAAAAACCGCTGACTATATCATTGATATCGGCCCTGAAGGGGGGGACGGCGGCGGCCAAATTATTGCAGAGGGCACACCGGAACAAGTTGCCGAATGTGCGGAAAGCTATACGGCAAAATACTTAAAGCAAAAACTTTAATCGCGTCTAGGAATGCGCCAATCTTCAATAAAACGATACGAGGTGTAATGAGACATAATCTCTTTAGCTGTTTGCACACCATATGGCTCACCGCCATCAGGTCCGCGCAAAGCATCACACACGGCTTGCACCTCCTCTTTCTTATAAGAATCCACAGAAATAATTCGTTGCAACAACAAAACCATTTCTTGATTAAACAACGGATTAAAAGATTGATTTTTTTCTAAAGAAGCACCGTAATTTTCGGCAACTTTCAATACATTCTTTTTATCATAATGCGGCAACTCCTCCGGTTGCAACAATTCGGGAAACAAGCTTTCATACTTTCGATTCTTATTTTTTTGTTCCGCATTTTGCAGCAACAAATTCTCCAAAACGTCAACCGTAACTTCCCGTCCCGAAAATGCCGCGGCATATAAACTCAAATAAGCACTATAATTGTCAATAAGCTTATCACTTGTCGATGTCCTTGTTTCAATCAGAGAATGAACCTTCTGAAAAGACCTCTTCAAAACCTCGTTTTGTCTGCCGCTATACCGTAATGTCTCAGCCTTATTCAAAACTGCTCCCAAATAAATCACGGCACTTACGTTCTCTGGTTTACCCATTACCTCAACATTTGCATTCACCGGTTCAGCCACCGAAGAAAAATAACTCAAACAAGATAGGGAAAAAGTCACACGGCTTTTTTTCATAAGCGCCAGCATTTCCGCACGTGCTTCAGCATCAATCGTTCGCCCGTTATGAGTTGCTCCGCTTAAAACAGAAGCGTTTTTTGCTATTGTTTCCAACAAAACCGCCACCGAAGAAACTTTATTCTTCCATGTTGATTTTTTAGAACTGTCCAAAAGATCATAGAACAACCGAACCGTCTGTTCTCTTTCATAATCGAAAGTTTCCGAATTTTTCCCGATGTCAAAATTCCCAAGCTCTTTGTATAAAGACACATATTCTTCCGAAGTGTACTTATAATTCAAAAAAGACAAAGCATTGATTTTATCCTTAGCCGACAAAGACAAACTCAACATATCCAACAGACCGACCATATTTCGCTGATAACGTCTCTCTTTCCGAAAATATTGGCTTGCCTCTCGTTCCGATCCTCTGTATGGTGACTTCAACAACCTCCAAAGCACCGCGCCCGATGCCTCTTGCGGATCAGGAGCCGCAGAAACAAATTGCTTGACAGAATCGCTTATTGCGCTCCAAACAGGAAGATATTCTCCCCCCGCAATCTCAGGAAGATTATTCTGGCGCAATTCGTCTGCAAACCCCCGTCCATATGACAAAAAATCTCCATATAAAAAACTTTTGCAAATACTTTTTTCTGCAAAACGGACAATAGCCTCAAGCCATTCCGTATTATAAGGGGCATTGTATTCAGACATGTCGCCTCCGTTCGTCCAATTTTTGTCATTATAGCAGTTTTTTCCGTTATTGCAACAAAAAACCGGCCGAAGAAACTTCGACCGGCTCTCTGCTAGAGATATAATGTTAGAACTTATAGTTCAAAGACAAGCCGAACAACTTGACCGAGTTCTTATACTTAGCTGAGAACGGAGCCCCATCTTGATTTTGCGTCAAAGCCATATCAACAGTCGCATCTTTCGCTTTGATGTAGGTATAAGCCGCATCAAAAGTCAGATTTTCGCTGTATTCATAGCTCAAACCACCGGAAAACCACAAACGGTCGGAATCCGGAATACGCGGTGTTCTTTCTGCCAAACGAGCTGCGCCTTCATCCAAAGCGATACCAAAACGCCCTTTCCATTGATGATCAATCTGGTAGCTGGCACCGATAGCGTAAAAATTGGTATCACGCCAGTTTTCTTTGGTGGAGGAAATCATACCTGTCGCAGGATTATTTGTTGTCTTTCCATAAATGTCCAAAGACTCAAAAGAGCTCCAGAACACGCGCTGATACTCGGCCATAACCGCCCACTTATCATTCAGCTGATAATAACCGCCGACAGAGAACATCGCCGGTGTATTGAGCTTGGCGTGAATATCTTGATTTAATAACGTCATCCCTGCAACTGACGGAGCCTCAATCTCACCTTTTAATTTGTGATGAATTTCACTGCGATATCCCATACCGATACGCGCTTTATCATTAAATTCATACATTGCACCCAATTGATAACCAACATCAACGGTATCACCTTCCAATGCAACATCCTTAACACCTCTCAGAGCTGTCGGAACTAATGTAGCGCTGTTGCTCAATCTGGCTTTAACATATTGGATTGGCAAACCGGCTCCGACCGACAACTTATCATTGACTTTATAAGCCACCATCGGTGTTGTCGTAACGGCAGTAACTTTTGACAAAACCCCGTGATCAGAACCAGCCCAGCGGCTGTCATATTTGGTAATCATACCAAACGGAACATTCAAAGAAACGCCGAAAGTTGTCTTGTCATCCAATTGATAAGACACCGTACCGTTCGGAGACCATGCGGAATGAACGATATTGTCAATATCAAGCTCGTCTTTTCCGGCGGCATTACGAACATCAGTTGCCTCCGAACGCGGCGCAATATAAGTCACACCGGCGTTAACCTGTGTCCCCTTGTGACGTGTCAGACCGGCAACGTTGTAATAAGCATAAGAACCGTTTTCAGCACCGGCAGTCGCACCGGCAAAAGCGTTACCCTGAGCAGCGGCAGATTGTTCACGCAGGTGAAAACCAGCGGCCATCGCGTTGGAAGCCATTAATATTGTACCTAACGCGGTCAATGTAAGAATTTTTTTCATAAAAAAGTCTCTTCTGTAGTTAATACGAACACAACTACACTATCCGAAAAAAACAAAAAGTCAATCAATTGATTGATTTATTTTTTTAGAAGACTATTTCCATCCATCAATCAAAAAATCCACCTGATGAAACATATAGTCCAGAAGCTTTTGTTTCTCAGGCTCAGCATAGGTATTCCACTCCATGAATTTGCAAATGCTTTCCTGTCGGGAACTAAACACAAACATCTGTGCAAAAAACGGAAACATATATAAATAAGCATCTTTTGTTGAAATTTTTCCGCCACTGGCCAATTCAAGCAATGCCGCCATTTTTTTATAAAAAGGCAGAATCAGCCCCTCATAAAGAATACTAAAATCATCGGTCGGTTTAAAATACTCGCTTAAAAACACGGCTTTCATATCCTGCGACAACGTTTCTCCACAGCTCAAATAAAGAAAAGCCTTGGTAAATTTTTTAAGAACATCCCTCGCCTCGGCACTGTTTTTATCCGCCATCACACGGTCATATTCAACAACCAACTCAACCGTTTCTTTGTTCACTGCCTCGACAATACTTTCCAAAGCCGCGGCATAAATCCCTTTTTTACCGCCAAAGTAATAAAGAATAGATGATATATTGGCACCGGCTCGTCCGGCAATATCACGTGTCGTTGCCCCAAAAAAGCCACTCTTGGCAAATTCACGAAAAGCACTGTCCAAAAGTTCGTTTTTAGAATCCTTTTTCACTTTCAATATCCCCTATTACTAGAACTAAATAACTAATAACCAATAACTTTAACGCTGACAAGTCTGATTTTATCCCCATTGCAAAATACATAAAACTCTATATTTTTCAAAATATTACAGATTATTACAAAACATAACTCACCCTTGACGAGCTTAAACCTTTACAAAGCGTTAACTTTTGGGGTAAAAATTTAAATTATGTTGTAACTACTCGGAGATTTATCTTGAGAGACTTTGTCAGATTTTGCCTCAGGGCTTTTTTCACATGTTTCAAAACACGCTGCAATATAGCCTTTGATGTAAACAAACTTCCGACCAAAGCGGTCTATGTTTCCAATCACGTATCTTACCTTGATCCGATTTTATTGTTTGCTTTCCTTCCCGGAAATCCGGTTTTTGCCCTCAACGGCCATCTCTACCGTTGCAAATGGATTAGATTTTTGATGAAAACGGCAGATATTATGCCGTTCAACCCCATTGAACCCGGAGACTTGAAAGAATTAATCGCCAAAATCGACAGTGGTCGCCGCTGTGTTATTTTTGCAGAAGGCCGCATGACCGAAAACGGCGGTTTGATGAAGATTTACGAAGCCCCCGGTTTGGCCGCCGATAAATCTCAGGCTCCGATTGTTCCGGTTTGGATTAGCGGCCCGCAATACGGATATTTCTCCAAAACCAAAGGAAAATTACCGCACCGCCCGTTACCAAAAATTCGCATTACCGTCAAAAAACCCGTCAAATTCAAATTAAAAGATGCCTTGCGCCGTCAACGCGACCACATCAGTAACGAAGTTTATATGATTATGCGTGAAATGAGCTTTGAAGCTTGTTATGACGAAAACATTTCTCTCTTTGCCCATTTGATGAAAACCGCCAAAGTTCACTCCAAAAAAGGATTATTGCACCGTCCGGCTTTTGTTGAAGATATTAACCGTGAACCCAATTCTTACAAAGACATCATTATCAAATCCTTTGTTTTGGGAAAACACTTCAAACGCCTTTCTCAACCAAACGAACATATTGCTCTGCTGTTGCCTAACGCCATTGCTACGGTTTGCACATTCTTCGGTCTGTCCGCTTATGAGCGCATTCCGGTGATGTTAAACTTCTCGGTCGGCACACAAAATATGCTTTCCATGTGCAAAACAGCCGTTGTGAAAAAAGTTATCACTTCTCGCCTGTTTATTCGCAATGCCAAAATGGAACCGGTTATTGAGGAAATGAAAAAGAACGGACTGGAAATCCACTATCTGGAAGACCTGCGCAACAAAATCTCTTTGTGGGATAAAATCAACGCTTTCTTGCGTTACAAAATCAAACGCGTTCCACACAAAGAAGGTGGCAACAAAAAAGCCGTCATCTTGTTTACCTCCGGTTCGGAAGGAACCCCCAAAGCTGTTGTCCTGAGCCACAGAAACATCATTTCAAACATCAAACAAATGTCATCTGTTGAAACAATCAACATCACCGACACTCTGTTCAATGCTTTGCCGATGTTCCATAGTCTTGGCTTGACCGTCGGCACTATCTTTCCGCTGTTGGAGGGCGCCAAACTGTTCCTTTATCCCTCTCCGTTACATTATCGTGTCATTTCTGAAATCATTTATGAAATCAGTGCCACAATTATGATTGGAACAGACACCTTCTTCCGCGGCTACGGCAAAATCGCCCACCCGACGGATTTCCACAACATCCGCTTCATGTATGGTGGTGCCGAAGCCATTAAACCAGATACCCGCAATCTGTGGATGGAACGTTTGGGTATCCGTGTGATGGAAGCTTACGGTTCTACCGAATGCTCTCCGGTTGTCACAGCCAACAACCATATTTTCAACAGATTTGGTTCCATCGGCAAGTTATTGCCAAAAATCCAACACAAGATTGTTCCTGTTGACGGTATTGACAAAGGCGGTGAATTGGTCATCAAAGGTCCGAACGTTATGATGGGTTACATCATGCCGGACAACCCTGGCGTACTCGTTCCGTTGGAAGGCGGCTGGTATCACACCGGCGACGTTGTTGATATTGATGAAATCGGCTTCGTATACATCAAAGACAGAATCAAACGCTTTGCCAAAATCGGCGGCGAAATGGTCTCCTTGAACGCTGTTGATGAAATGGTTCGCCTCGCCTATGAAAAGAAAGGCGGCGCCGAATATAACTATGGTGTCGTTGCCATTCCGCACGAAAGCAAAGGCGAGCAAATTGTCCTCGTCACCAACAATAAAGATGTCACCCAAGATGGCTTGCACTCTTACATCCGCAATAACGGGATGTCTGAATTGTACCTGCCGCGTGTCATTCTTTATCACGACACATTGCCCGTATTCGCTACCGGCAAAATGGATAACATAACGTTGAAAAAACAAGTTCTTGAAGAACTTGCCGCATAAGAAAAAGCCCCTCGGATGAGGGGCTTTTCACTATCAAAAATTACCGGATCTAAACATTTCTACCCCCCCAACATTCATCGATGAAGAGGACACATTTCTTGCTATAGATCCATTTTCCGGTGAAGAAGCTTGAGGCATTTTCTCTCGCAAAGCAGCTATATGTCCTTTAACATCATACGAACCGGAAGCTATTTCCACATCTCCTTTACCGACTGGTGTTTCTGTATGACCTTCCAATTTCAAATCTTGTGCCACATTATACCCCTCCGGTGGTGAATAATCATGTAAAAACTCACTGATACCTTCCGGATAATCAGCTGTAAATTGTTTAGGATTCAGTTCATACAACCCCTTATGCAAAAGCATATCTGTCTGTGAACCTTCAATCTTTGGAATGCGATTATACATATCATCCACAAATGTTTTAGCCTCATCATAAGTCATATCTCGCACGTTTTCACCCTCACCGGTACGAAAATGCAATTGTCCGTCCTCAGAAATCGTGAACGATTCCGCTCCATCGGAAGACACCTGAGCCAAACCATTATCCGCAACACTGGCAATTTTCAATGAAACAGTTTGTTCTCCTCCGCGCGTCCATGAAGACGAATTATTAGATACATCATGCGTTTCTCCTACCAAACCATGGTTATTCTGTAAATCTTCATGATATTCATCAACTATTCTTTCCATAAGATTAGGTGACTGCGTTGGCTGATCAACAGTAGAACGTTCTTCCGGAGTTTTTACACTTTCATCAGCCGCTATACCAGAAACAACAGTCTCTTCGGCACTATCTGCTGTCATCGGAGTCCCCGGCATTTCTCTGGCCTCAGGAGCCTGAACTTCATATTCTTGCCATTCACCAGTCAAATTTTCCGCCATGTCTGGTGTTTTCTGATTAAGTATTTCATCAGCAAAAGCCGCTGTTGCCAAAGCGCGACTTTCCCACCCGTCTTTAATACCGGGATGCTCATTAATCCACCTTAAGTGATCTTCACCAAACTCTTCTCCATCGACAGTCATGGAAAGAACCTTTCCGTCTTCATCAATAGAAAAATCAGACACCTGACGTCCTCCGGCAGTCGTCCCATAAAGGCTACCATCCTCATTTTTCCCTTCCGGCATAAATAAAGGTTCCGGCTTTTCTTCAATATCAACAACTTGCTCAACCTCTTCAGGCCTCGGCATATCATCAGTGATGTTATTTGTCGTTTCTTGAGACACTTCCGGCAGTTGTTCTTCAACATCAAGATCCAACACGGACATATCCGGTCTCGGCATATCATCAGTGATATCATTTATCATTTCTTGAGACACTTCCGACAGTTGTTCTTCAACATCAAGATCCAACACGGACATATCCGGTCTCGGCATATCATCAGTGATATCATTTATCATTTCTTGAGACACTTCCGGCAGTTGTTCTTCAATATCAATGTCCAACACGGACATATCCGGTCTCGACATATCATCAGCAACATCATTTATCGTTTCTTGGGCATTTACAGAAACGCCAACCTCATCACGACTTTGGACTCCTGCCGCCGGCGTATTATGTTGTGAAAGCCCTCCATCATTCACATGATTAAGTTCTGTCTGGACCTTAACGGCAACAACATTCTCTTGTCCTTGATTTTCTAACGGAGCAACAGTTTCCGAGTTCTGCACTATCTCAGCTTCCGCCACGGACACGTCCTCTGTGCCGCTGTTCTGAATATCAGCTCCCGTATGCTCAACAACATTATCAATGCTGTTATTCACATAGCTGTCATACAAATTTGAAGCCGCTGAAGAAGCCGCACGCCCTCCGATAAATCCGACACCAAAATTCAATAAAGATAAACCGGTAGCCTTTGCCGCCGCTTTCCATCCCCCTTTACGATAAGCATCACCCACCTGTTTAGCAGAGGTTGTTCCCCACAAAGAAAGACCGGATACCATACGTGCCTGTGTAATTCCGGCAAGAAGCTCAGAATTTCCGGCAAAAACGCCGGCCCAATCTAAACCTGCAGTTAATGCCGCCGTCGCACTCAACAACACACCTGCACTTTGCATCTTATTTTCTTGAACATATTTCCAGAAACCGAGCCTTTTACCTTTGCCCACCGCTTCATCACGAGCTTTTCTATAATTCTTATAAAAGCGATAACCGGAACGAGCCAACGAAGCCGTCGCCACTATTGCTAAAGAAGCACCTCCGGTCGCAGTCATCACTGCAGGATTGGTTGCAACACCATAAGCTAGCCCCCATCCGCCACCTTCTAACAAACCTAAAAGCCTGCCATAAGCCTGCGGATATTTTTTCTGACATTTCTTGCTAAGAGATGTGAACTTGTCTCCCAAACTCTTGACTGTTTTTTGCACACCTCTATCTTTGAGAATCTTGATAAAACTATTTCCTTCAGCCTGATGAGCGGCTTGCCATCCGGCAAAAACATCTTGATGAACCGAAATCAAAGTACCTTTCTGCGCTGATTTACTCAAATCAGAAACCAACTTGTTCATATCTTTCCGGTCAACTTTGCCCTCAACAATAGCATTGGCGTAAACGACCTCAAAAATCCCTTGGTTCAAACGAGCGACATATTCCTCACGAAAAGCCTCTTCCGTAATTTCTTCAGCTTTTCCGAGGGCTAACGCGGCTTGTGTTTCCAAACGAATACGTTCCTTAAACAACGCAATATCGCTGTCCGGAGCTGTCTGTTCAACAGTTTTTCGCCCAAACCAAGTCAACTCACCTCTGACTTTTAAATGGTTCAAGATATTATCAATTTCTTCAAATTCAGAATTTACAAGCTTTCCGTCATCACCACGCTTAAACAAAACATCATCGGCAGGCATTCCTTCCAAAATCTGCAAATTGTGCTCAATAAGCTCATCATTGAACTCGTCTTGTTGCAAATTGTGCCTTTCCTCAAAATCGGCAATCTGCTCATTAACAATACCGATAGCCTGAGCAAGTGTTTCTTTTTTCTCCGCAGTCTCTACCGAAACAGGATTATTTTCAATATCCGCCAACAATTCTTTCAAAGCCGGAGCCTGCTCATCATTAGGATTAAAGACTCCCCCATTAACTAATGTAGTGACTTTATTAACGATAAAATCTTCAACTTTCTTGTTTTCTTCCTGCGCTTGCGGAGAATTTTGCTCTTTCAAATTTTTACGCAATTCCCACAATTCAGCCGGCGTCAAATCTTCAAGCTGATTGAAAAACTTAGTCTCAGCTTCTTCCTGTTGTTTTTTCAACTGTTCACGTTGCTGCTCAATTTTCTTCATAATTTCAGCAGCCTTACCCTTATAGCCGTCAGCATCTCTGCTGGAAAAATGTTCTAACAAGGCAACAAAAGAATCTAAATCTTCGCTGTTCGCATCCGCAAAATCCTTTTCAGCCAACTCATCAATTCGCTTTTCTGCGGCTTCAAACAAATACCCTCTGGCAGTAACAACATCATCCGCCACCAAATCCGGATTACGCAAAACCTTGTCCATTTCCACAAAATCATTTGCGCTCAAATCCGTAAACTCGCCACTGTTAATAACAGTTTCAACATTATCCAAAGTCCATTCCTGTGTCGGCATAGTCTAATCCTTTTCAGAGATTTTTACTTAATATATAATACAATACCTTGCGCATCTGCGCAATATTTTTTTAAAATTCCGGCTATTCTAAAGAAAATTGTATAGAATAAAGGTTATTTTTCATTTAACCAATACAAAAAAAGCCACCTTTTCAGGTGGCTTTTCATTTTTGCTTTCAAAGGACTAGAATCCTTCAGTATCTAAGCGTTTCCGAAGTTGTTTGCGGGCACGTCTGACAGCTTCTGCCTGACGGCGGGCTTTCTTTTCAGAGTTTTTCTCATGACAACGGCGGAGTTTCATCTCGCGAAAAACGCCTTCACGTTGCATCTTTTTCTTCAAAACTTTCAAAGACTGACCAACATCATTACCAATAACAGTAACTTGAACCACTTAAATCACCCCATTTCATCAATATCTAAAGGTTAATACAAAAACTGCCTTGTTTGTAGCATAATAAAATTATTTTGCAACAAAAATTTTATGCGATAATATTCGGCATAATCCGCGCTTCAACCTTTTTAATGCGTGTTTTAAGGCCATTGCGCAAAGAATGAAGTTGTTTTGCCCGAAAAAAATCAATCGTTTGATTTTTGGAAACTAAATGTCTGATATCAGAACAAACTCTACGTTCTTCAAGCTTTAACTCACAAAGTTGATGCTGAAGCTTGCCCATTTGATCCTGAATATACATAAGTTTTAGTCCTTTCTAAAAAAAAGTCTGTTAAATTGCATTTTTTACTGGAAACTGTCTTCATAAAACTGTATAGCATTATACAACAAAATAATTTAAATTGCAACTCAATAATTATGGAGTAAGAAAAGTATGAGTAAAAAAAGAATTGGTATTTTAACCAGCGGTGGCGACTGCGCCGGCTTAAACGCCGTAATCAGCTCTGTTGTTGAAGCCGCTTCCCAAAAAGGTTGGGAAGTTTATGGCATCCACAACGGAACAGACGGCATCACCGAAACCCCGCATAGCTATGAAGTTCTAACCGTACACAACTTTTCAGATTCTCCGTGGCCGCGCCTCAGTGGTTCCTACCTTGGTTCTTTGAACAAAGGCGTCAAAATGGAATCTTTGGAAGAAATGTCCCGCCGTTTTGCACAAGGTGTTAAAGACTTGGGGCTGGATGCTATTGTTGTTGTCGGCGGTGACGGTAGCATGAACATCGTTTCTAACTTCTGTCAAGGTAGCACCGTTCAAATCGTCGGTATTCCCAAAACGATTGATAACGATACACCGATTACCGAATTTTCCGTGGGTTTCCAAACAGCTGTTCAAGCCTGCACAACTGCAATTGACAGCTTGGAATGGACAGCCCGCTCTCACAATCGCGCCTTAATTTTAGAGGTTATGGGACGTGATGCCGGACACTTGGCAATGCACTCTGCTCTTGCCGGCGCCGCTGACGTTTGCTTGGTTCCTGAGATTCCTTACACAATTGACGGTGTTATCAACCGCCTGAAAGAAATCAAAGCCAGCGGGCGTAATCATGCTGTTATCGTTGTCTCTGAAGGTATCAAAACCGAAGACGGCACACACTTGTCCAACAAAAAGAATCTGGTTGGTGAAGCTGTTTATGGCGGTATCGGTCAATACCTGTGTTCCGAAATCAGCTCCCGTTACAACGACTTCCAAGTCCGCGTTACCACATTGGGACACGTTCAACGTTCCGGTACACCGGTTGCTTTTGACCGCCTGCTAGCTTCTGTTTACGGCGCCAAAGCTGTTGAACTCCTTGATAAAGGCGAAGACAACAAAATGGTCATCTGGAAAAACGGTCACGTTGACTATGTTGACCTGACAGAAGTGGTCAAAACCGGTACAACATTGCTCAACACTCAAAGCGACTATGTTAAAGCAGCCAGCCAATTGGGCATGTATATCGGTGAAACCGACAAACTTTGATCAAGATTATGACAAAAAAATCCGGCATCAAATGCCGGATTTTTTGTTACTTTTTCTTGCCAAACATCTCTCCGATAATTGCAAACATCATTGGAACAAACAATGTCGCCACAAAAGTTGACAAGATCATACCGCCAATCATACCTGTACCAATGGCATGACGGCTTCCCGCACCGGCACCGGTACTGACCGCCAACGGCAACACACCAAACGTAAAGGCCAAAGAGGTCATCACAATCGGACGGAAACGTAACTTGGCCGCCTCCACAGCCGCCTGAGCATAGCTCAATCCTTCTTCGACTTTCATTACCGCAAATTCAACAATCAAAATAGCGTTTTTAGCCGCCAAACCGATAAGAGTGACCAATCCGACTTGGAAATACAAATCATTCTCCAATCCTCGCATCCATGTGGCTAACAAAGCCCCCAACACGGCAAACGGTACGGAAAGAATAACAACAAAAGGCAACGACCATCTTTCATATTGTGCCGAAAGAATCAGGAAAATCATGATAATACCAAAAATAAACGCCTGTGTTGACGCCCCTCCGGCCAATTTTTCCTGATACGCCGAACCAATCCATGACAAAGTGTAATCCTCGCCCAAAACCTCATTAGCAACTTCTTCCATGGCATTAATAGCCTGTCCGGAAGAATATCCCTCAGCCGGATCACCGAGAACCTTAGCCGCCGGAAAGATATTAAAACGGTTAATCAGCTCCGGACCGGTAATTCGCTCGACCGTCACCAACGTAGACAACGGAATCAACTGTCCCGTATTAGACTTGACATAAACATAGCGCAAATCATCCGGAGAACGGCGGAATTTAGCTTCTGATTGCAAACTAACCCTAAAATTGCGCCCCATATACGTAAAATCATTCACATACAAATTTCCGAACGTCGCCTGCATAACGGCATATATCGCATTAATCGGCACATTCATCACGCGAGCTTTTTGTCTGTCCAAATCAATCCGATACTGCGGAGTAGAAACAGAAAATGTTGTTTTAACATTCGCCAGCTCAGGACGCTTCCCTGCCGCATCAATAAACGCTGTTGTCTTAGCCATCAGTTCTTCCGGCGTATGTCCGGTTCGGTTTTGAATATATCCTTCAAAACCGCCTGTTGTGCTCATTCCCATAATCGGCGGCATACTAAAGGCATACCCAATCCCTTGTGGTTGGCTCATCCCGATTTTGGTAAAAGCAGCCGCCAATGCCGCCGCCGACTGATCGGCTCTTCTGCGTTCTGCCCAATCTTTCAACGTAATAAAACTAATGCCGGAATATGTGTTTTGACTTCCCGACAACATATCAAAACCATTAATCGTCAGAACATCTGCCACATTCGGATTTTCGCTAATATCTTTAGAAACATCAGCGGTCAACTGGCTGGTACGCGACAAAGATGATGCCGGCGGCATACTATAAGCCATCAACAAACTGCCTTGGTCTTCATTCGGAACCAATCCCCCCGGAATCACCATAAACAACCAAACAATCAAAGCAATTACACCGGCAAATCCGCCAAGTGCAATCTTTCGATAATGCAAAAAGAATTCAACTCCAGCCACATACCATGCTGTAACCTTATCAAAAAAGGTATTAAACCATCTGAAAAACCATCCTGTTGTCTTATGCTCTTGATGCGGTTTGATAATCAGGGCGCACAAAGCCGGCGTCAGCGTTAATGCCACCACCGCCGAAATCAACACCGAAACAGCGATTGTGACCGAAAATTGCTTATACATAACACCGGTCATTCCACCCAAGAATGCAATCGGCAAAAAGACGGATGACAACACCAAAGCCACAGCCACCACCGGACCGGAAACTTCTTGCATCGCCTTAATGGCAGCCTCTCGCGGAGAAAGCTTCTCCTCACTCATCAAACGCTCAACGTTTTCCAATACGATAATCGCGTCATCCACCACGATACCGATGGCCAAAATCAACCCAAACAATGTCAATAGGTTAATCGAAAAGCCCAAAACATACATTCCGGCAAAAGCACCGATAATTGACACCGGAACCGCCAAAATCGGAATCAACGTCGCACGCATATTCTGCAAAAACAGATAAACAACGACAATCACCAATAACACGGCTTCAAAAAATGTTTGTATCACCTCATGAATTGAAACATTAACAAAAACCGTCGTATCATAAGGAACTTCATAAACAATCCCTTCCGGAAAATTTTTGGACAACTCAGCCAACCGTTGCTTAACCAAATCAGCAGTTTCCAAAGCATTAGCCCCCGGTTGCAAATAAACGGCAAAAGCCACCGCCGGTTCTCCGTTAAAACGGGCGTTAACACTATAATCTTGCGCTCCGAGTTCAATTCTGGCCACATCTTTCAAGCGCAACATACCTCCGTTTGTATCGCTCTTGAGAATAATGTCCCCGAATTCTTTTTCATCAACCAGACGCCCTTTGGTATTAACCGAATATGTAAAGGCCACCGGATCACTCATCGGCTCTTGCCCAAACTGTCCGGCCGCAAACTGGGAGTTTTGCTCCTGTATTGCCGCAATCACATCCTGCGGTGTCAAATCAAAATCCGCCAGTTTGTCAGGCGACAACCAAATCCGCATCGAATAATCCTGACTGGCGAATAAAGAAGCACTTCCCACCCCTTTGATACGCTTGATTTCATCCAGCACATTCAACAAAGCATAGTTGGAAACATAAACCGTGTCATACTTCTCAGAAGTCGAGCGCATCGCCACAACTTGCAAAATGGAATTTGACTTTTGCTCAACGGTAACCCCCAACTTTGTCACTTCAGAAGGAAGTTTCGCTGTTGCCGCTTGCACTTTATTGTTAACATCAATGGTTGCTTGATCAGGATCCGTTCCAATCTCAAACACAACACCAATGGTCAAATAACCGCTGGATGTTGAGGTGGAATACATGTAAATCATGTTTTTAACACCGTTAATCGCCTGCTCAAGCGGCGCCGCAACGGTATCAGACAACACTTCTGCCGTTGCCCCCGGATATGTCGCCGAAATCTGAATTTCCGGCGCCACAATATCCGGATATTGCTCAACCGGCAAAACTTTCATTGACACTAAGCCGGCCAAAACGATAACCAGCGACAAAACCGTTGAAAAAATCGGACGATCAATAAAAAACTTTGAAAACATATATCCAACCTTTTAGTAATTTATTTTGAAACAGCTTGTTCTTTAATCTGCACGGACATCCCCGGACGCAACTTCATCATATCGCTGACAATAACGTTGTCACCGGCTTTCAGCCCTTCATCAATAATCCAGCCACCGTCTTTGGTCGTCAATCCTGTGCGTACATTAACAGATTCGACACGCCCTTGAGCATTGACAATATAAACATATGAGCCGCTGGAAGCCTGCATTACGGCCTCTTGCGGAACAACCAAGGCATCAATACGGGTCAGCCCTTCCATAATCAGGCGCAAAAACTGCCCTGGACGCAAGCGACCTTCCGGATTAGGAAAAACTGCTCTTAATTTAATTGTTCCCGTCGCTTCATCAACATTAGGATTGATAAAATTAATTTGTCCGTCTAACGGATACAAAGTGTCATTGCCAAATTTCACTTTGGCAATGATCTCACTCTTGTTATCCGGATTTTTAACCAAACCGCGATCAACCATATTCGTCAACGACATAATCTCGTTTTCCGAAGCGGAAAAAATAACATAAATCGGATTAAGTTGCGTAATGCTGGTCAACACACCATTGACGGCGATCAAACTACCTTCTGACTGAGTTTCCAAACTGGTAATGCCACTAATTGGCGCACGCACCGTTGTATAATCCAAGTTCAATTGCGCTTGAGCAACTTCGGCCTGAGCCAGTTGTGTTGAAGCCTTGAGGGAATTAAGATTGGCTTGCGCCTCATCACGAGCTTTCTCACTGACAATCCGTTCTTTAAACAATTTCTCAATTCTGGTCCACTGCGTTTCCGTCGCTCTGAGCTGAGCTTCATTTTGCGCCAATTTGGCCTGAGCTTGTTGCAAAGCAACCTTGAACGGTTCCGGATCGATTTCAAACAAAACACTTCCTTCTTCCACTGTGGAACCTTCAACATAATTGCGCTTCAGAAGAATACCGCCGACTCTGGCACGCACTTCAGTTTCCTTGGATCCCTGAGCTTTGGCTGAAAACTCAAAACTAAGCGGAATATTCTGCGGCTGTACATTTATTGTCTGCACTACCGGAAGCTGAACCACATCCGGTGTTTTTTGTTCTTCATCGCAACCACATAAGACTAAAACAGCCGCTAAAGCCGAAAATCCTTTGTTTTTCAAAAACATTGTCACTTCCTTATATAAAATTATCCTATTTAACAGCCTACTATATCTAATACAAAATTCCAGCATTTTATAAGCCTGTTAATATATATGAATGTTTTCCGTCATATTGAAATTCCTCGAACCATAATTAGGTATTGAACAGCTGCCTATCAAGCTGTTGAGTATAATAAATTTAAGGAGAAAAATAATGACACAAGGCGTTCGTTACCCGACTTTTGCATTCATCACCGGTGGTGCCGGCCAAGCCGATGATGGTATTCCGCCACAACCTTTTGAAACTTTTTGCTACGACTCAGCTCTTTTGCAAGCCCGAATTGAAAACTTCAACGTTGTTCCTTACACCTCCGTTCTTCCCAAAGAACTATACGGAAAAATTCTGCCGATTAACGACAAAATTGTCAGCCAATTCAAACACGGTGCCGTCTTGGAAGTCATTATGGCCGGTCATGGTGCCAGCCGCGATGAACATAAAGCGATTGCAACCGGTTTGGGCGTCTGCTGGGGTAAAGATAAAAACGGCGAACTCATCGGCGGTTGGGCTGCCGAATACGTCGAATTTTTCGATACACAAATTGATGATGAAATCGCCAAAGGCCATGCAGAAATGTGGCTGAATAAATCACTCAACCACGAATTGTCAATCCGCGGTGTCGAAAAACACTCCGAATTCCAGATGTGGCACAACTATGTCAACATCACTCAGCAGTTTGGCTACAGTCTGACAGCGATGGGCTTCCTCAACTTTGAACATGCCGATCCGGCACAAGCTTAATTTTAAGAGGAAATCACAATGGCAGACAAAAACGTCAAAAACACCACTGCCGCGGGAAAAAACGCCAACCCTAACGGGCTTGGCATTTTTGCCTTGGCGGCGATTGTCGTCAGCTCCATGCTTGGCGGCGGCATCTACTCTCTCCCTCAAAATATGGCGGCCGGCGCTTCAGCCGGAGCTGTTTTGTTGGCATGGTTGATAACCGGTATTGGTATCTATTTTATCGCCAATACCTTCTCTATCCTCTCTCGCGCCAAACCGGAACTGACAACCGGCATATATTCTTACAGCCGAGCAGGCTTCGGTCCGTACACCGGTTTCACCATCGGTTGGTCTTACTGGCTCTGTCAGGTATGCGGCAACGTCGGTTATGCCGTCATCACCATGGACTCTCTAAACTATTTTTTCCCGCCCTATTTTGCCGGCGGCAACAATCTGATTTCAATCATTGGCGGCTCTCTCATCATCTGGGGATTTAATTATCTTGTTCTCAAAGGCGTCCGTCAAGCCAGCATAATCAATTTAATCGGCACCATCGTCAAAATCGTACCGTTGCTTTTGTTTATCTTAATTATGCTGTTTGTATTCAAATTTTCCAACTTTGACTTCAACTTTTGGGGTGAAAACATTGCCACCAAATTCAAACTCGGCTCGTTAAGCACACAAATAAAAAGCACCATGCTTGTCACGCTCTGGTCTTTTATCGGTATTGAAGGTGCCGTGGTCATGTCAAACAAAGCCAAAAGTCCTGAAGTTATTGGAAAAGCCACTTTCTTAGGTTTCATTTCCTGCTTAATTATTTACATTCTTTTGTCATTATTGCCTTTCGGTTATATGACTCAGGAACAATTGGCCGTTGTTCCCAACCCCTCAACAGCAGGCATTCTTGAACCTATCGTCGGACGCTGGGGCGCTTGGATGATGAACATCGGCTTATTGGTATCCGTCTTGACCAGCTGGTTGGCTTGGACGATGGTAACGGCACAAATTCCTCAAGCCGCGGCCACTGACGGAACATTTCCTAAAGCCTTTACTAAAGAAAACAAAGAAGGATCGCCTTCGGTTTCCCTGTGGGTAACCAGCATCGCCATGCAACTGTTCTTATTGTTGGTTTACTTCTCCAACAACGCGTGGAACACCATGCTCAGCATTACCAGTGTTATGGTCTTGCCCGCTTATTTGGCTTCCTGCGCATATTTATGGAAACTCTGCATTGACGGCGAATATCCGAACAACTTGCTGACCAAACGTTCGAACGCATTGCTAACTGCTGTTTTCGGATCGATTTACGCTCTGTGGTTGATTTACGCTGCCGGTCTGAAATACTTGATGTTGGCCGCGGTCATTATCGCTCTGGGCATTCCCGTCTATATCTGGGCAAGAAAAGAACACACCCCGCAGGCTTGCCCGTTCAACCGCGATGAAAAATGGTTTGCCGGCATATTAATTGCCGTTGCCATAGCCGCTGTTTATGGCTTTTCACACGGGTTGATTAACCTGAACTAGCCACAAAAAAAGGCGCTGTCTTCAGCGCCTTTTTTGATGCCCGCCGTATCCCTCACCGATAGTGCGACCGATGCTCATAATTTTCATCCCGATACAACTGCGACAATGCACCGGTGTGTCATTAACGCAAATTTTTCCCGGATAAAGTTCATATAACCGGCGATACTCCCCCTCTGTCACATTAGGCATCACAACATTCGCACCTCCCTGCAAAGCCATCAAACGACCCTGAGGATGCAGACTTTCCATCGCCGTTGTCGCCGGAATATTAATATCCGGCATCAAAAGACGCATCACCGCCATTGTTCTGAGTGCCAAATGCAACATACCGCCTTTTTCATGAGCCAGCGGTGTCTCCGGATGCGGAATAAAAGGTCCGATACCAGCCATATCAACATCCAAGTCCCGCAAAAACAACAAATCATCGGCAATCGATTCGATTGTTTGCTCCGGCAACCCGACCATAATTCCCGACCCCAGCTCATAACCAAGCTCCCTAATCATCAGCAAGCACTCATATCGTTGTTGCCAACTCATATTGGGATCAAGCTTATGATACAAATCTTTATCGGTGGTTTCTATCCGCATCAAATAGCGATCGGCTCCCGCCTCGCGAAATGACTTATAGTCTTCATAACTCCGCTCGCCAATACTCAATGTTACCGCCACGTCAAACTTTTTAATGGCCTCAATAATATGACACATCCGCTCTGCCGTATAAAACATATCCTCACCGGATTGCAACACGACGGTTTTGAATCCCATATCCGCAGCCTTGCGAGCGGTTTCAATCAGTTCTTCTGGTTGCATATGATAACGAGCAACCTTGCGGTTTCCCCGCCTGATACCACAATACAGACAATTGTTTCGGCAAATGTTGGAAAACTCTATCAACCCGCGCAAATGCACAGCATCACCGACATTTTGCCGTCGTACCTCATCAGCACGCTTCAATAAGTCTGCCTCATTTTCCTCATCTGCCAACAGACGGACAATCTCATCCTTTTGCATTTTACTTTCCGGTCTTCTCAATGATGCCGCCGCCAAGAACAAACCCGTCTCCGTCATAAAAAACGGCTGATTGCCCGCGGGCTACTGCCTTTTGTTTTTCCCGAAAAACAACTTCCGTTGTTCCGTCTGATAACGGAACGACCTCTGCCGCCACCGGTTTCTGAGAAGAGCGCAATTTAACAAAAACATCCGTTGGTTCTTCAAACGGAGCCGACGACAGCCACGTCATCTGTCCGGCAATCAGAACCTCTTTATAACAATCTTCGTCAAACCCCAAAACCACTTGATTACTCTCAGGAATAATCTCCGTCACATACAATGGTCGTTCGGCGCTGATACCCAAGCCTTTGCGCTGACCGATGGTATAGTTCCAAATACCTTTGTGTTGCCCCAAAATCTTACCGTCTTTGTTCACAAAATCCCCCGGTTGCGGAGCTGTCTGTAAAATATCATTCACATCGCCGGAATAAAAATCCTGACTGTCCGGTTTTTCACTCATTTTCAAACCATAACGACGAGCGGCATCACGCACTTGTTCTTTCGTATAATCCCCCAAGGGCATCATTATCCGTGCCAACTGCTCCTGTTGCAGACGATAAATAAAATACGTTTGGTCTTTATGCTCATCAATCGCACGACGCAACTGATAACGTCCTGCTTGCTCATTATATGACAAGCGCGCATAATGTCCGGTGGCAAACTTGTCAAAATCAACCCCCGCCTCTTGCGCCCCTCTAGGCAAAGCCTCAAATTTAATGGATGCATTACACATCACGCAAGGATTAGGTGTCCTTCCGGCCATATATTCCTGTTTAAAATTACTCAAAACCAACTGTTGATACTGTTTGGTACAATCTATCACATGATACGGAATATCCAACTGCTTGCACAAAGCTCGGGCTTCTTCAATATCCTGTTCTTCATGCGGAGAAAAACAAGCATCCTTCTGTGCCAAAATATTGTAATGCTGTCCTTTGTCCCAAATCGACATTGTGGCGCCGATAACCTCATGGCCGGCTTCTTTTAACAAGCAGGCCGTTACGGAGGAATCAACCCCCCCGCTTAATCCGACTAATATTTTCATCAATTTCCTCTGTGTGAAAGTTATTCTTCACCAAAGAAATATAAAAATTCAAAGTTTTTACTTTCTTTGACGGCGGAAGTATAGGCCATAAAATTCCGTTTATCAACAAGCATTTACATCCCTCTTGTAAAAAACGACTTCAAGAATAGACTGAGCATGTCTTTTTAACTTACATACAGAGGCTGTCATGAAGCGTTTTGGCTTATTTTTTCTTTTTTCGATTTTAACCGCTTTCCCTGTTTGGGCACAAGAAGCAGAAGATGAGTTTGTCAATGAAACCCCCTCGGTCTGGAAAGCCAACTTCCGTCGTGTTGCCTTGGAAATGTCCTCCACACAAGTATCCAATGCCGAACAATATCAGGATTCCCCAAGTTCCAAATTAAGTGCCGACAGCCAAACGGTTTTCAAAGGCGTTTTCGACTTCAGCTTGGAAAACGAACAACTGGATGCACAATGGAACAACAGCCTGTTTATGGAATACGGCAAAACCAAACTGAAAGAAGCCGATGGTACCAAAACCACCAACGAAAATGCCGATAAAATTTTGCTCAGCACCGACTATGCCCGAAAAGTATGGCGTTATGAAGAAGCCGATGTCGGTCCGTTCGTCAACCTTGGCTATCAAACCGAATTTACCGCAAATAATGATTCACCACGCACACAAATTATCCGCGGCAAAGGCGGTATCAAACTCTTCAACGGCGTCTACATCAAAGAACTCTATGCCGCCATCGTTGAAGAATTGGATTTAACGTACAGCAAAAGCGATACCAAAACCGCTTACGAAATCGGTATCCGTTCGGAATACCCGTTGCGTGACGGCGTAAAATTTCAATTAGACGGCTACTTCCGTGATTATGTCTATTACAGCCGCTATGTCGGTACCGATTTCAGATACGAATTTGACATCACCGGCCGCATGGATGTCAAAATTACCGACACCCTCAGTCTGGCCCCCTACATCAACTACTATCAAGCTCAGGACCGCCAAACACCCGTCAAAGGCAGTAACTTTATCATCGGTGTTGCCTTAAGCTTCTCTAACATCTTTGATCTTAACTAAAGGATATCGCAATGAGTATTTTATTTCTGGAGTATCCCAAATGCTCAACCTGCCAAAAAGCAAAAAAATGGCTTGATGACAACCATATAGCCTACACGGCTCGTCACATTGTTGAACAAAACCCGACTGCCGAAGAACTGCATGAGTGGCAATTGCGCAGCGGCATGCCTCTCAAATCATTCTTCAACACCAGCGGTATGCTTTACCGCCAACTTGATATCAAAAACAAACTTCCGCAAATGAGTGAAGCTGAACAATTGGCGCTTTTAGCCTCCAACGGCATGCTTGTTAAACGTCCGTTGCTGATCGGCAAAGATTTTGCCATCTCCGGATTTAAAGCAGAAAAATGGCTGTCCGCACTAAAAAAATAACTGACTTTTTTATACACAAAAATAAGCAATCCCCAACTAAAGTATTGCTTATTTTTTTGGGGTTTAATACTATATTCAAGATGTTTTATTCCTCACACAAAGGAGATATTTTATGAAAAAGATTCAATTGCTTTCTTTACTCGCCGCTGGCACAGTTTTAGCCAGTTCCGCAGCTTTTGCCGCTTTTAACGGTCCCTCTGGTGCCAAAAAAGCCAGTGTTGCCGAAGCCAAAGGAATGGCTGACGACACTGCCGTTGTTCTGCAAGGTAACATTACCCAAAATCTGGGTGGTGAAAAATACGTTTTCACAGACGGTAAAGACACCGTCACCGTTGAAATTGACGATGAAGATTGGAGAGGTCTGAACGTTGGGCCGGAAGATGTCGTCGTCATCACCGGTGAAGTCGACAAAGACTGGACCACAGTTGAAATCGACGTCGACGAAATCGTTTTAGCAAAATAATTAAACGATGCACGGGTGTCCGTTTTGCCGGACACCCTTTTTGTATCTTGCTAAGAAGGAAATATGTCTGATTTTGAACAGCTCATCGCCAAGCGCCGCTCGATTTACAATCTCGGCACCAATGTTGACCTGTCTCCGGCAGAAATAGAAACATTAATTAAATCTGCCGTCAAACACTGTCCGACCCCGTTCAATTCGCAGTCTGGACGTATAGCCCTCCTCTTCGGACAAGCCAGTCAAAAACTTTGGAACATCACAGAACAACAACTGCAAAAAATTACACCACCGGAAAAATTTTCTGCCACTCAGACAAAAATAGCTTCTTTTGCCGCTGGTATGGGAACGGTCTTGTTTTTCATAGATGATGATGTCACAAAAAATTTGCAAAACAAATTTCCTCTCTATGCCGAACAATTCGCCGTTTGGGCAGAACAAGCTCAGGGCATGTTGCAATACATTGTCTGGACATTACTGGCCGAACATCACATCGGTGCCTCTCTGCAACATTACAATCCCTTGATTGACGCAGATGTCCGCCACTCATTCGACACTCCTCAAAGTTGGCGTTTGACGGCACAAATGCCTTTCGGCTCGATTGAGCTTCCCGCAGATGACAAATCGTCCCTACCTTTGGAACAACGTATCAAAATATTTTCCAACTAACCTGTCTACAAATCCTCTTTCCGCTTGCTTTTTGCTGAACAAATTCAGATAATGACCACGGTAAATAACACAAAGAGGATTTAGATATGGAAGCTTTATTGAACCAACCGCACTTTATCATGTCTGCACCATGGATGTGGACAACATTCGGCATACTCGTTTTGGTATTACTCTATCTTGACCTTTTTGTCTTTCATCGCCATGCCTCCGAGCCCAAAATCGGCGAAACCTTGGCCGCTTGCATTTTCTATATTGCCATTGCCTTAATCTTTGGTTTGTTTGTGATTTATGAACGAGGTATGGAAACCGGAATGCTTTACTACACCGGTTTTTTGGTTGAAAAAAGCTTATCGCTGGACAATATCTTTATTATTTCCGTTATCTTCTGCAGTCTGGGAATTGAGCGCAAATACCAACACCGTGTTTTATTCTGGGGTATCTTAGGCGCCATCATCATGCGCGGTGTGCTCATCGGAGTTGGAGAAGTCCTGATTGCCAACTTCCATTGGGTATTATATGTGTTCTCTGCCTTCCTGATTTATACCGGCATCAAAATGTCTCTCCACAACGACGAAGAAGAAAACGATATCAGGGACAGAAAATTATACGCCTTAATCAGCAAATATTTTCATGTGACGCATGAAATTCGCGGTGAACATTTCTTTGTCAAAGAAAACGGCAAACATTACATCACCCCCTTGTTTTTTGCCCTGCTGATTATCGAAATTATGGATGTCATTTTCGCTCTCGACAGCATCCCTGCCATCTTTTTAATCACCCAAGACGTGTTTGTCGTCTACACCAGCAATATTTTTGCTATTCTCGGCTTGCGCGCGCTTTATTTTCTGTTAGCCGCTGCTGTTAAACAATTCACCTACTTGAAACCCGCTTTGTCAATCATCCTGATTTTCATCGGTTCCAAAATTTTCTTACCATACATCGGTATTGAGGTTGCCCCCAAAGCATCATTGATTATCACCTTGTCGCTCATCGGGGGTGCCATTGTCATGTCTTTAATCAAACCCAATAAACACCGCTCTTGTTAAGAGCGGTGTTTATTTTCCTGCTTATAAACCCAGATCACCTTTAGTTATTGTACCATCCTCAATAGCCAAACATCCTTGTTCATCCTTCTTTACCCTAAGCTTGCACCACTCAGCCAAAGACGATGATGATAAACGCTGAAACTCACTTAACGATACGGAAAGTTCCTCAATACGAGTATGATGCAACGTAGCTACATCATAAACACAATCCACGTCAATATTCAGAAAAAATTTCCTTGTTGAACAACTTGACAGTTTTCCGTCTGTCCCCGGATTTCCCGTACAACGAATTTGAATCCCTGATGTCGTAAGATTTTCTCCCTGCTTAAACCAATATTTCCCAATACCAAAAGTCAAATTATTTTGCAATGCTCCAGAAAAACCATTTTTCTGATATCTTATTGATGACTGTTTACAAATACATCGGCTGTTAACACAGTTAGCATACTTGCCACAAGTCGGAGCGGAGCAACTTTGATAATAGGTAATGCCTCCTCTGCTACAAGACTTCGTTCCAACAGTTGAACAATTTCTCTGGCAAGTATCCTCTGTCTCCATATACAAACATTCTGAAACAGTAGGTGTTGAAACGCAAAAATACTTATTAAGATCAAACGGACATCTAATGGAATCAATTCCGGAACAATCAGATGCGGAACGAGTATATCCCAAAGAAGCACAATCACCGGACAAACAAGCCGCAACTGCTGAATTTGCATTCAACGAAAGAAATGCTCCAAGCAACAAAAAGTATAACAGATTTTTTTTCATAATTTTCCTCATTAAATTTCTCCTCAAAACTTTTGTGAATTTAATTAATTAAGGGAAGTATTGGTGATAAAGATCCCCCTCCCAAGACATCACCTGATTTGATCACATACGTACCATCCAGTTCCATACATCCGGTATCCGCATCTGTTATTATTGCTTTTTGGCAAGCAGCATCCAAAGCCGAACCGGTTATCGCACCATGAGAAAGAAGCGTTTTATCTACCGTAAAATCTGTTATGGTATGATCAACAGTCACAATCTTTCCATCAACGTCATAAATACAAGAAAAATACATTCTCAAAACAAACGAACTTGAGCAGGAATAAATAGAGCTATATCCCGAACCACTGCTACAAAAAGCAATCAAATTAGGATTTTGAGCATAGTCATGCTCATTTATTTTCCAAGAATTAACCTGAGTATATTTAAATGAGGCATAATTAACGACATCAGAGCTTCCCAATAAATTATTTCTTACAAAAGTCACATTCTTATACGGACAAGAAGCTTCTGCATTTTTATTCAAACAAAAATATCTGCTATCATCAAACGGACATTTTAAAGTAAATTGATCATCATTACAGGAGCTTTTCACATACCCAAGCACGCCGCAATCCATTGTTTTGGGAATTGAGCACCAATAAGTATCCGTATCAATTTGTCCGGCCGGACAGGTATCATTCAAGGTAC
>CAMRWU010000012.1 GCA_947054505.1 uncultured Pseudomonadota bacterium
TTTGGATACAAAAAAACCGGAAGGCTAGCCTTCCGGTGCTTAAGGGTTAAACTTCTTCGGCGTACATCGTGCCGTCTTTCTCGATTTTTATCATTCGGGCCTGTATGGCTTCTCCCCCCTGATAAACTCGTTTCAAACTTACCAGTTCAGCATGTTTGTTTTCCATGATGGCCGGGTTTACATGTTCCATGATGATGACATGTCTCATGCGATAGTCGTCAAACAGGTATGTTCCTGTGATGATGTCTCCTTCTTTAACCATAATTTTCGATTTTAATAATTGGAGTACTATAAAAATTAACACTGGGAGAGAATATAATCCGTATCCCCAATAAAATCAAGTTTTTTATTCTGCCTGATAAACTTTGCTAAAATCAGGAACCGGTTTTCCTACTCCTTTTATCAATTCATCCATTTTGATAAAACCCATTTCTCCGTTGTCTATCAAAATCCTTGCCCATATTTTGTCGGGACTTATTCCCGTCAGGCGAACGGTCGTTTGCGCCGACATATTTTTTAAAACATCAAAATCATCTGACGGACCATGCATTACTTTGCTGTCATTTTTCAGATGATAAAGTTGTGTTACATCACTACGGTTAACCGGAATGCTCAAAATTTTGCCGACAACAACATCATCAACACTGCTTCCCCGCTGACCAAAATCAACTTTTTGATAATAATCAATCTGTTTCTTCTTATTAAACAATGCCATTAAATCGTTGTCTGTCACATATTTAACAGAAGACGGAATTAATGCCACAATGATAATCGCCAGCGGCGCAATTAATTGTACAAGCCGTAACCAACCGAAATTCCATCTTTTGGGGCGAGAAACCCTCTCATTCAAAACACCTAAAAATCTTTGCAAATAAGTCTTTACATCACCGGTTGCATAATCCAAGGCCATAACCGCTACACGCATAGCGGACGCTTTTTGACCGTTATGATAAAAAGCAACAGCATTATGAACAAGCATTTTCAAATTGTCAGCCGAGGTATTGACATTATGAAAGTTGGTCTTTAACGCCTTAATGTTTTTCCATGCCGCCGTGGGATGCCACCACCCTAACAACCAGTTCAGAACAGAGGTTTTGAACTCCATTCCCACTGCCTCCGGATATGAGCAATAACAACGGCGAACATGCTGACTGTATTTCCATAATTGTCCGCGCACCTCATAAAAATTGAAAACACGGATATTATCGCCCTCGCCTTTTCCTTTAAAGGGTTGAATATTTTCCAATTCAGGAAATCCGCTTCCATCATAAACACACGAAAGCAAATCGTAGATTAAGCGCTGATGCTCATCTTGAAGAACATCATATGCTACCGATAATTTTTGAAAAACTTCTAACGCATTTTCCGCTTTATTATAATCCGGATGCCATTTTTTGGCCAATTCGCGATAATTTTGCTTAACCGCCTCAGCACCGGCTTGAGAATCAAGCTCTAAAACTGCGTAATATCCTAAGGAATCCTTATGAAAGGAATAATCGTTACTCATATGTACAAACCATCTTTGATACTAATATTATCTGGTTCATCATCCGCTATTTTTATGAAATTTTCCTTAAGATTAAGTTTTATATTCCCATGATAGTCAACCGCGTGCAATGATGTCTTGAAAAGATTGACAACATGAGCGCAAAAATCGTCCGGTAACATTTTTGAGGTACGGATAATCAAGTCAAAACGCCGCTCATTGACAACCGAAAAACCATCAAACTGGAATTTTCCAAGTTTGGAAAATTCCGTTTCCAGAACAAAGCGCGCTTCCTTTTTGTGTGGCGAAGGTTGATTGTCAGAATCCTTATCTTGTTTTTTCTTTTTAACCGCCAGTTTGACCATGCTTATTCCTTCTCCCCAGAAAGGAATCTCCACCGTCCGCCAAACAACGCCTTCTCGCACGTTGGTCGTTACATATTGGGTTAAGCGGGACAGTGTTTCCGTTCCCTCCGCTCCTTTGGCCACAATCCGGTCAACAGTCGTGTTTCCCAACCAATCTTTGACTTCTCCGCTCTCCGCAGCCTTTACAAAACCGACAATATTCGATAATAGTTTATTATTCACGGCCGGTAATTTGTTGACAATGCTTTGCACAGCCTGAGCATCTGAAATTATCGGCTCCAATACTTTCAACAACGGCGGCATTTCTCGCGAAGAAACAGAAAAGATTTCTTTTCCATCAGGACGTAAAATATCAGGAAGCGCCTTTGCCGCTATAGGAAGTTTTTCCGGCGGCAAAATATCGGACAACTTGGTCAGAAGTTCCTCTATCGGAGCTTGCGGCTGAGATTTAAAACCCGTTTCCGTCAGTTCTGCCGGCAACTTGATATTTTCTTCGGCAACGGGCATTGGCTCCGCGGCCTTTGCAATAGGAAGCTCTGCCTCCACATTGTTGAAAACAGGCTTTTCCGTAATATTGCCAATTTGCAACATAACAGGTGTTCCGACCGGCATTTTGAGCGGGGTTTCCGGCAAAACATCGCCCAATGCCGTTGACAAAACAGGAATATTACCTTCGCCTTTGGTTTGAACGACAGCCGGAATTTCTTTGCCTGAAAAAGACTGTAAGACAGTCAATACATCCTTTGGCAATGGCATCCGTGCGCGCAAGGCATCCGGAAGCTGAATAAAATCATCAATCACCTGTTGCAGGGGTTTTAACAGAGTATCCGCATCCGGAGGTTGCGGCGCCAGAGCTTTGACCTGCAAAGGCAACTCCAATTGTCTGACTGTGGCAAGAACCTGTTCCTTAACTTCCGGCGGCAAGGAAGCCGTCGATGCCAACTTGTCAACCACGGGAGCCAGACGTAGCGGTAACAGCTCTATTTGCGGCATTTCACCGGTTTTGTTTACCCACAACGGAACATCGTTTCGAGTCGGAAGGTTTTCCTGTCGAATCGCCGATAAATATGTCTCAGCCTTTTGTCCGTTGACGCTGACAATTTGGATTGGCAGAGCTCCTTGCTCTGTTCGTCCGACTGCTTTGGCAATAATATCGGCAACAGGTTTTTGCTCGCTTTGGAGCGGAAACTCCGTTTTTATCTGAACGGGTATCTCTTTATTTTCAATGACCAATGTTGCCTCATGCAACGGAGACAATGGAACAGAATTGTCCATCAAAACCTGCAAAATAATATTTTCTCCGGATTTGATAACCATTTGCGGCGGAACATTTTGAAGCTCCGCTTGCAGAAGTTTTTCTCCTACCGCGGCAATTAAACTATTGTTGACCGCTTGTATGGTCAGACTATCCATTGGCAATTAATCTCCTGGCGATGGCAATGACATCCTCAGCCGCCTCCGATGTCGGATAACGATTGATGATGGAGTTTTGGTTGCGAATTGAATCACGCACACGCGTATCCCGTCTTATAATACCTAACAACGGCGGATTGATTTTCAAGAAATTATTGCAGGCTTTGAGTAAAGTATCATAAGTTCGTTGCCCCTCACGCAAAGAATTGGCCTGATTGATAACAATATTGATATTGCTTTTCGGATACTGCATGGTCATAATCTTGATAAAAGCATAAGCATCGGTCAAAGATGTCGGTTCATCAGTGCAAACAACAATGATTTTCTCCGCCATACCTGATAAAATCCGCACCGGTTTTTCAACTCCGGCTCCCATATCCAGAATAATCTTGTCATAATCTGTGGCTAAGAGATTCAAATCCTCCCCCAATATCTGCAAACGTCCGACCGGCATCGAAGCCAAACCGGCAGATCCAGAACGGCCGGCAATCACATCAAACCGGCATTTGTCATAATGATGAACAACCTGATTGAGGCTCATGGCACCGGACACCACGCTCCCCAGATCATATTTGGCCATCAGTCCAAGCTGAATATCAACATTGGCCAACCCCAAATCACCATCAAACAACAAAGTCTTTTGACGAAGGGCGCTCAAGGCATGCGCCAAGGTAATGGAAAACCACGTTTTGCCGACGCCTCCTTTGCCGGAAGCAATAGCCAACATATTTTTACCTTTACGTTGACTGCGCGCTCCGCCGCGAGGTGCCGTTTTTAATTCCTGTACCGTTTCCATCTTCAAAAACTCCCTATTCAGCCAAAATCAATCGAGCTAATGCCGCACTGCTCACCACTGCCAAGCCATTGGCTATTGATGCATTAACACCGGCAGCACAAAAAGCCAAACGACAGCACCCCGCCGCCGACAACACCGCTCCCAACCGTCTGGTCATATCCAAACGGGTCGGCAACAGATAATCGGCTCCCATATCCTTAAAAATTTCCGCGGCCTCAATAGCTTCGGGAACATTGCGACCGGCATCCATAACCATAAACTTATCCCCTTTTATACAATCGGCAAAAGGCAGAACCTTGTCCGTTTCCTCAGGAACAAAGGGATTAATTCCTGCGGTGTCGATCAAAATCAAATCATAGATTTCCGACAGCAATTGTGTTTGCCTAAACAGATTTTTTGCTTCTTTTTCAAAATAAAAATCAACTTCCAAAATCTTGGCAAAAGCTTGTAACTGATTGTTGGCACCGGCACGGACATTATCGGTACTGATAATTGCCGTCCTCATTTTTTTGAATTTTGCTTGTGTGGCCATTTTGGCAATCGCTGTCGATTTGCCGCTTCCGGGGGTTCCCATGAACAATTTTACTTTTTGCTTGGACCCTAACAAAGAATCAAATTTATACAACCGTTCCAAACCACCAGACAAAACCTGTTGCTCATCGAGCGCATTTTTATCACGAGCACTCTGCCGCGACGAAGCTAAAATCTTCTGCGCAACATCCTCAGTAACGCCATGATACTCCAGAGCCTCACGCAGACGGCGGTCATCAAAAAAAGTCTGGATATTTACCGATTTCAGTGTTTCATCAGGCATAAAATCAAAGTCAACGGTCTCATCAAGAGCCGCTGTCAGATAAACTTTGCCGCTAATGGTCTGATTGGAAAGAATGACAGCTTCACTTCCAAGCTCTTGACGAACCATGGAAATGGCTTCATTCATATTGGCGGCTATGAAATTTTTGACTTTCATTCACGGCTACCCTTAAATCTGCCCAACGGTTTTAATTTTGGCTTTCGGATGAATTTCATTCTGAGACATCACAACCGTCATTGGGCGAAAACGTTCGATAATAGAACGAACAAACGGACGAATCCCAGGGCTGGTGAGCAAAACGGCACTTTCGCCTTTTGCGGCTAATTCCTCTAATGAACTGCGCACCTTGCTAATAAAGCTCTGTAAAGCGCTTGGTGCCATGGCTAACTGTCGTTCATCTCCCTCGCCGACAATCGCTTCGGCAAAAGCGTGTTCCCATTCCGGTGATAACGTCACCAAAGGAATAATCCCCAGTTCATTGGCATAAGCATTGGACAGCTGTCGCGCCAGACGAGTACGAACATGTTCGGTAATCATCATCAAACTACGAGTGGTGGTGACAGCCTCGGATACCCCCTCCAAAATGGTCGGCAAATCACGAATAGACACACGTTCCTGCAACAGATTTTGCAAAATACGTTGCAAAGCACCAAGGCTGACTTTGGATGGAATGAGTTCTTTGATAAGCTTTTGGTGTTCTTTATCCAATTCATCAAGCAACTTTTGCGTTTCAGCATAAGACAACAGTTCGGGCATATTATCTTTAACCAGCTCGGTAATATGAGTGGTGACAACCGTTGCCGGATCAACCACTGTATAGCCGCGGAACATTGCCTCTTCTCGATAAGACGGGTCAACCCACATTGCTTTTAGCCCGAACGTCGGTTCAAAAGTATTTTCCCCCGGCAATGTAATCGGCTCACCCCGAGGATCCATCACCAACAATTTGGTCGGACGCAACTCGCCTTTGCCGGCACGGACTTCTTTGATGTAAATATTATATTCGTTTGCCTCAAGTTGCATATTATCCTGAATGCGGATTGAAGGCATCACGAATCCAAGTTCAGAAGCCAGTGCGCGACGTAAAGCTTTAATTTGATCGGTCAGCTTGCGGTTGGCTTCCTCATTAATCAGCGGCAACAAACCATAGCCGATTTCCAAACGGATCAAATCAACACGCAGGGCGTTGGCAATCGGTTCATCAGCGGCTTTAGCCAACTTGCCTTGTTTTTGTTCTTGTTCAAGGATTTCTTGCGCTTTGGCGGCCTGCTCCTGTTGCCGCATATTCAGATAATATGCCGTAGCACCGGTTAAGGTGGCCAGCAACACAAAAGGAACGAACGGCGTGCCGGGCAACATTCCCAAGGCCAAAGCCAAGAACGAGCTCATACCTAATGCTTTTGGATAATTGGCCAATTGCTCAAACAAGACCTTATCCGTTGAATCGGTCATACCGGCTTTGGATACCAAAATACCGGCGGCAACGGACACAATCAAAGCCGGAACCTGTGACACCAAACCATCACCGACAGTCAGGCGGACATAAGTCGAACCGGCATCTCCAAAGCTCATATTGTTTTGAACCATTCCGATAATGATACCGGCAATGATATTAATAAACACAATCAGCAAGCCGGCAATCGCATCACCGCGGACAAACTTGGAAGCACCGTCCATGGCTCCGTAAAAAGAGCTTTCTTTAGATAAATCTTCACGGCGTTTGCGTGCTTCGTCTTCATTAATCAAACCTGAAGACAAGTCCGCATCAATCGCCATCTGTTTTCCGGGCATGGCATCCAAAGCAAAACGAGCGGCAACTTCGGCAATACGACCGGAACCTTTGGTAATGACCACAAAGTTTACCAATACCAAAATTGCAAACACGATAACGCCGATAACAAAGTTATTGCCCATAATAAAGCCGCCAAACGCTTTAATAACCTCACCAGCGGCATCGGGGCCCATATAACCGCGCGCCAAAATCAGACGTGTTGATGCCAAATTGAGCGACAACCTGTACATGGTTGTAATCAACAGAACCAGAGGAAACGCGCTAAACTCAGTCGGCTTTTCGATAAATATAGCCATCATCAGTACAACGCAGGACAATGTGATGGAAAATGCCAGCAATACATCCAACAGCCATGACGGTAGCGGCATAATCAAAATTACCAGCATCAGGATAATCGCAAAGGCGAAGAAAATATCTCCGCGTTTGGTTGCGTTAATAAACATATCCTTAAAGCTGGAACCGCCGAACATATTGTTAGGTTGCTTTGCCATCGTCCGTTATTTACCCTTCAGCGGCAGGAAAGTCAAAACCTTCCTCCTGATATTGTTTAAGTTTGTTGCGCAGTGTGCGAATGGAAATACCCAAGATATTGGCCGCGGTAGTACGGTTTCCCATTGTATGTTTGAGTGTATCGATAATCAACTTCCGTTCCATTCCGGCAACGGTCTGCCCAACCTGAACGGTCGCCTCCTCCTGCGGTGTATTCATCGCTTCGGGGTTGGTGAGGATGATGGCTTCTTTTCCAATCTCACCCCCTGTACTCAGGAGAACAGCACGGTGCATGGTATTTTCAAGCTCACGCACATTTCCCGGCCACTGATAATTTTCCAGAATCCGAGCGGCTTCCTCCGACAAGTCTTTCATCGGCAAATCATTCAATTCGGAATATTTTTTGATAAAGTGCTTCGCCAACACAACAATGTCACCCGTACGGTCTTTTAAGTCCGGGATATTCAGATTAATCACATTTAACCGGTAATACAAATCCTGACGAAATGTTCCGTTTTTGACAGCTTCTTCCAGATTGCGGTTAGATGTGGCGATAATGCGTGTGTTAACCTTAATCGGAGCTTTGCCGCCGATACGATCGATTTCTTTTTCCTGAATGGCACGCAACAATTTGGCCTGAATCCCGATATCCATTTCCGAAATCTCATCCAACAACAATGTGCCGTCGGAAGCTTCTTCAAACTTACCAATTCTTCTGGCGACAGCTCCTGTAAAAGCTCCTTTTTCATAGCCGAAAAGTTCTGATTCCAGCAATGTTTCCGGAATAGCGGCACAGTTGACCGCCACAAATTTTTTATTAGCGCGTTTGGAATTGTCATGCACAAAGCGAGAAAAGATTTCTTTACCGGTTCCGGATGAGCCGGTCAACAATACACTGGCCTCAGACGGAGCAATTTGTTTGGCAACTTTTAAGATACTCTCGGTTTTTTTATCACCGTAAATCAGCGCATGATTTTCTCTGGTTGCCGCCGCCAGCACCGCACCGATTAGTTCCGGATCAGGAGGAAGAGGGATATACTCCTTAGCACCGGCTTTAATCGCCTTAACCGCCAATGTCGGATCATTCGCCACACCGCAGGCCACAACCAAAACATTGATACGTTCGTTTTCCAATGATGAAATAAACTTATAAACATCGAGCTTGACGTCAATCATCACCAACTCAATCGTTTTGCCAGAACGCAAAACATCCAAACCGGCTTCGACACTGTCCGCCAAAGATACATGACCGCCCTGTGCAATAGCGATTTTGCTCGCCGCGCCGATTTGACCGTCCAATGTTCCGACAATAAGTAATTCCATCTTTTTACCCGTCCGTCAGCTATTTGACCACCGATTTGACGATTTCGGTCATGGTGATGCCCAGTTTGTCATCAACAACCACAACCTCGCCACGGGCAACCAAATTATTATTGACATAAATATCAATCGCTTCACCGACTTTTCGATCAAGCTCAATAATCGCCCCTTTATTCAACTTCATCAACTGGCTGACTTTCATCTGGGTTTTTCCCAATATCGCAGAAACCTTAACCGGAATATTGTAAACGGCTTCCAAGTCGCTGGTGGAGCTGGGAATGTCAAAATTGTCAATCGTATTTTCCTTGCGGAGAATCGGTTCATCATCCATCATGGAGCTTTCTTGTAGCTCATCTAGTTCCAAATTTTTATCCATGTTCCCTCTCTTCATTTTTCATGGTGTTATCATCCAGCAATTTTTCGGCTTTTTCAAGCATTTTGCGACTGTTTTTCTCAACGCCGCCGTTTTCCCACTCAATTCGGCAGTCTCCCGCCGCCAGATTTTCATCTTTATGAACCGAAATCTTACCTTCAAAATCGTTTTTTTCAGCCAGTTTGGCGATAATCTTTGCGGCGGCGCCAACCGTTTGCGGATTGAATGCAAAAGACAGATGCGCCTCCCTGCGAAAATTGGAAAAATTGTCCGCCAAAAACTTTTGAACTTCCGCTTCCGCCTGTTGAACCTCTAAAGACGGCAACAACTTTTTAACCAAAGCCAAAGCCATCTGCACGGCCTCATTTTCTCGCTCACTGTTCTCCGTTGCCATATCGGCCAACATCATTGACAGCTTGCCGTTCATCTCATTCATCAAGGCTTCCTGCCGCTGTTCAGCCTCACTTTCGGCCTGACGAAAGCCGCGTTCATACCCCGTTTCTTCAGCCTTGCGCACTGCGTCATCCATTTCTTCCTGAGAATAGCTGACAACAGGTTCAACAACGATTTCAGGTTCCGCCACAATCTCCGGCTCAGAAACGATGTTTTCTTCCACCGGCTCCGCCTCAACGACAACAACCTCCGGCTCAGCCTCAACTTCCGGTTCGACAACGACATCCTCCTTGTCACAATCGATGACAAAGTTGTCGAACATAAATTTTTGAAACTGCGCCACTTTTTACTCCTGTCTTAATAAACCAGTTCGTCGTTATCCTTGCCTTCGCTGATAACGATTTCACCATTATTAGCCAAGTCTTTGGTTGTGGTAACGATGTATTGCTGAGCTTCTTCAACATCGCGCAGGCGCACAGGTCCCATAGCCTCCATATCTTCCTTGATGATTTTTCCGGCACGGGAAGACATGTTGCTGAAGAACAACTCTTTGATGGTTTCTGACGCCCCTTTCAAAGCAATCGCCAGCTTATCTTTATCAACATTACGCAACAAGACCTGAATACCTTGAGCATCAACACGAATCAAGTCTTCAAACGTAAACATCAAAGATTTGACACGTTCTGCACTCTCACGGTTGCGCTCTTCCAAAGCTTCCATAAAGCGCGTTTCGGTATTGCGATCCAAAGAATTGAAAATATCGGCAATCAATTCATGCGAATCGCGACGTGTTGACTTGGACAGGTTGCTCATAAACTCTTTGCGCAAGGTTTTTTCCAAACCGTCCAGAACTTCTTTTTGCACGGATTCCATACGCAACATACGCATCAAAATTTCCATGGCAAAATTTTCGGGGAACAAAGCCAAAACCTTGGCGGCATGTTCAGCCTTTATTTTCGACAGAATAACGGCAATGGTTTGCGGATATTCGTTTTTCAGATAGTTGGCTAAAACATGTTCGTTCACATTACCAAGTTTATCCCACATCGTACGACCGGCCGGACCGCGGATCTCTTCCATAATAACAGAAACACGGTCTTTATCCAATGCCTTGGCCAGCAGTCTTTCCGTACTTTCATAGGTTCCGATAAGCGTGCCGGTGTTGGAAATCTTTTCCGAAAACTCCTGCAACAACTGCTCAACGACCGTCGAATTAATTTTCCCTAAACTGGCCATAATTACGGATAGCTCTTTGATTTCCTCATCATCCATCAGTGCAAACAATTGTGATGAACGCTCCTCATCCAGTGAAAGCATCAAGATAGCCGCTTTCTGCTGTCCGGAAATAAGATTGAAATCGTCAATTACATTTTGCTTCATAACCAGTTTTCCTAATTGTCGTTATTATACAGCCAACTGCGAACAATATTGACGGCGGCATCCGGATTTTTCTCAACAATGCTGTTGAGTTTTTTGAGTGAAGATACCTTAACCCGTCCGTCAATCTTGTTCAGGTTAACAAGCTCCTCACCGTCTTCCTCACTCAAGAAGTTAGACAACAACAAGTTATCATCGTCAGCGCTTCCGGTCAGCAACTTATCGCCATTCGCCACAGCTCCGCTTTCAAACGCATTGGTAACCAACGGACGGATAACCAGCAAGATAACCAGAATCGCCACCAACGCCACGCCCAAACCTTCGCCAATCCGCATCAGCTCAGCTTTGGTAAAGCCCATATACAGCATCTCAGCCGCATCTTCGTCATCAGCAGACATATTGGCAAAACGCAAGTTTTCAACCTCAACCATATCACCTCGGTCAGCATTATACCCAACAGCAGACTTTACCAAAGCAGAAATTTTATCCATTTCCTCAGCCGTACGCGGACGATAAACCTCATTACCCTCGGCATCTTTTTCATATACGCCATCGACCATAACCGCCACAGTCAAACGCTTGATGGTTCCGGCATTTTTCACTTTGTTGCGAACAACCTTGGAAATCTCATAATTAATGGTCTCTTCCGTCTTGGAATTTTGACTGTAAGCGCCGGAATTGTTAAAGACATCATCACCATTGGGAATATTTTGAGCCACCGTGACCGGACGTTCGTTTTGACCGGAGGTGCTGTCCTCACTGATGGTTGCCTGAGAGCGTACAACCTGACTGGACGGATCATAAATTTCTTCATTAGTCACAACCTGATCAAAATCCATTTCGATATTGACTTGAGCCTGTGCCCGTCCGACACCGACAGTTTTTTCCAACAAATTTTGAACACTGGCGGCAATTTTACGTTCCTGCTCCAAGCGCATCAACTCGTTATTGGCGTTGATTGCGTTGGCCATTGCCTCCTCATCGTCAAAATTGTTTGTCAGCAAATTGCCGGCACTGTCAACAATCGCCACATTTTTAACCTCAAGCTTGGGAACCGCCGCCGCCATCATCTTTTGAATCGCCTGAATACTCTGAGGGCTCAACTTGCCTTTGGTCGTTTTAATCACAACAGAAGCAGTCGGCTTTTGTTCCTCACGAGAGAACATCTCCCGCTTCGGCATCACCAAATGAACTCGAGCCGAACGAATACCGTCCACAGAACGAATCGTTCGTGCCAATTCGCCCTCAAGCGCCCGAATCAAATTCACATTCTGCACAAAATTGGTAGAGCCCAGCGCATCGGTATTATCAAAAACCTCATACCCAACATTGGAACCGGCCGATGTCAGAGCTAACTCCGCGGTATCAACACGCAAACGGTTGACCTGATCCAGAGGCACCTGTATCTCCGTTCCGTTATTGCCCAAACGATAAGACACGCCGCTACCCTCCAAGCGAGCAACAATCTGCTTGGCGTCTTCAAGCTCCAAGTCCGTATAAAGCACAGCGTACTCTTCCGAACCGACTTTCATACCGATATAGATGAAAAAACTGAACAAAAAAATGATAATTGCCGCTATTGAAGCCAAGCGCCCCGGCGACAAACTTTTCAGCGATTGTAAAAAACTATTCACTGTTTTCCCCAATTTAAACAGAGCTCTCCCCCGAAAGCTCATTTTCCCCATTTGTTTATTTTTTATCTCAAAAATCCCTTTTGGCAAACATCTATCTTCACTTATCAACACCACCCAGCGGGTGGGAGCAACAGTTAAGTGCCCGCGAAGAGGCCTCGTTTGGTCGTCGCACGACGGGCGCAACTTAAGTGCCCGCGAAGAGCCCTTATCTGGAAGCTGGAACAAAAAAAATCCCGCGTTTAGCGGGGATTTTTATGATGCAAGAAATCTCTAACCCAAAGATGATTTGAGAGCTTCTCCAAACAATTCGTTTTCTTTTTGAATCAATTTATCAGCATTTTTGATAGCGCTGTAGTAGTCTGCATCAATAATATTCTCGGTAACCGGTGCAATAAACGGTATCAGACTGGGCGCCGCTTTTTGCAAATCACGCACATGTTCCAGATACATATTCTGTAACACAGAATCTCCGCGAGACAGATACATTTGCTGAACAATAAAGTAAATGCGTTTGCAGGGGGTGTTTGCCTCTTTTTCACGCAGGATAAACTTTTCACGCAGGATTGGCACATTGCCTTCGATATAAAAACGGGTGCGTTCACCGTCATTAGTAATAAGCGACTCTCCGATGATAATACTTTCATGGGGTTTGAGTTCAATTTTTAAGGGCATATTCTATCTCCTTGTTTCGCATAAATTCTGTTTTATTATAAGCCTTAAAGCGCTCAGGTCAAGGGAATATTTATCGAAAAGCCTTAGAAATGCCAACAAAAAAAGGGAGGCAAAACGCCTCCCTCTGTTTTTGTTGATTGGTCTTATTAGAACAGAGCCAAAACAGATTGTGCGGCCTGAGAAGCCAAACTCAAAGAGTTGACACCCAGCTGTTGTCTGGTCTGCAGAGCCAGCATATTTGCTGATTCTTCGTTCATATCGGCCAATGTCAAGTTGTCTGCACCTTCGGTCAAAACGTTGATCAGGTTCTTGGTGAATTCCTGTCTGGTTTGAACGATGGTGTTGTAGTTACCAAATGCGGAAGCATAGTCACGCAAAGTGTTGATAGCTGTAGAAACTTTTTCCAGAGTATCGGAAATACCTTGGTTAGCCAAAATTTGAGCAGCTTCCTTTTGAACGGCAGCATCTTTGGCGGCTGTCAAAGCTTCTTCATATTCCGTTGATGCTCTTACAGCTTTGTTTACGGCGCTGTCAACAAGGCTATCAATTCCGGTTTCTGCTTTTGCAATCAAATCAGCAGAAACTTCGGTTGAAGTACCATCATCCATAACGACTTTACCGCCATCAACTTTGGTTTTGATTTGAGCATGCTCATTCAACCAAGCGGAAACAACATCAGGATCCCAAGCGGTAGCTTTCGGAACAGTAACTTCTTTTTCTTCGCCATTGACATTAATTTTTACATTACCTGTGTAGGCATTTTTAAGTTCTGCAAACTCGTCACTTGAAATATCACGAACGCCTTCTCTAACTTTTTCTTGAGCTTCAGCATCCATAATCTTAGCCAAGTCTTCATCACTCACCGGCTTTTGAGAAGCTGTAGTCCAGTTTTCAACGACTGACAAGCCCAAACCGGCAGAAGAAGAGTCAACACCCTGAATTTCAACTTTAGACGGGTTTTTAATGGTTTCATTAAAGGTAACAGTCAAAGTTTCTTTGTTCAGAAGGTTAATACCTTTATAAGAAGAGTCTTTAGCCAAAGTATCAATTTGGTCTAAGATTTCATTGAACTGTTGCATATATTTTGTACGAGAATCATCATCGGTGGTGTCACGGGCAGAGTTTGCAATAGCTTTTGCCTGTTCAACGAAATCGGTGATGGCTTCAACGCCTTCAGAAGCAGCTTTAATAGTCTGAATACCCTGCCCCATGCTGTCAAGCAAAGAGCTCAAGTCGCTGGCGCGGTTGTTCAAAGAGCGGGCAGCATAATAGCTGGAAGCATTATCAAGAGCGGAGTTAACTTTCAAACCTGTTGACAAACGTTCTTGGGTACGGTCAACCAAGCTTTGAGTATTCTGCAAAGCCAACAAGTTTGTACGCATACTAGCTGTTAAGGAAATATCTGACATGATCGTTCTCCAAATACTGTGGATTAATAAACACGTCCTCTTACTGACGACGTAAATTAACCATATCACATTTTTTTAAAGTTATCAACAGTTTTTTTATTTCAAGTTAGCTGTTATTTCAAAGAATTAAGCAAAAACAGCGAGTTAAACAATCACAAGCAACTATTGCGACTCGGAAAAAAGCCCCGTAAAATACGAGGCTTTTTCATTAATCATTTCTATATCAATGTTAGAATGTGAAGCGCAGACCGCCATAAACTTCATGAAGAGTGAATTCGGCATGGCCCAGCTCGCCCATATCAACATAACGATAACCGGCATCAAGATTCAGACAGCGGTTCAAACGGAGAGACAAACCGGCTCCCAACATCCAAGTGAAAGTGGTGTCTTTTTCAGAAGTTTCCGGGCTTCCAGCGCCATTAATAACATGGCTTTCCAACTTCAAACGGCTCAGACCGATACCACCGGCAATGTAAGGACTAATCCAATAATTTGGCATTAAATCGACATATGCATTGACCAAAAATGTATCAGCATCCAATTTAACATTACGATCAGATGTAATATTTCCGCTAACAATATTTTCATAATTGTCATCAATATTGTTACGGAAAGTATATTCACCTTCCAAACGGAAATATTTGTATTTGTAACCCAGCGCGCCGGCAACATGCCAAGTGTCTCCGTAATCTTCACGTGCACTATCTGTGGAAGCATCTTTTTTGTTGTTTAAATTAAAGTTCGTGTTTCCACCACGCACAGCCAAATAAAAACCATCTTTAGCAGAAGCAGAAGAAACGGTAGATATAGCCAAAACCATTGCAGAAGTTGCGGCAAGTAATGTTTTTTTCATCATAGTCTCCAAGGGTGTTTTGTTTATTTTTGCAATTTTGTCTATTTTATAATATATATTTTTTTAATAATCAAGTCTTTTTTTTCATTTTTATTATGCTCACTATAAGCACAATATATTATTAATTTATTAATACCCTATTATTCAGGGTACAATTCTCAATACCACGCGATGGAGACGCGGCAACAGGCTCTAGAGAGGAATGTGGAGGTGAATGAATGAGGAGAGCGGAATGGTGAGCCGGAAGCAGAGTGCGTGGCAGGTGGGCCGTTTGGTTTGTGGCGGTTGCCGAGTGCGTGGTTTGCCGGAATCCGGATGTGTGGCAGATGAGAGGCTGGGCTTGTAGTGAGCAGATGTTGAATGAAGTCGGGCGAAGGAGATGAAAAGTCGGTTTTGCAACAATGATGGTCGGAGATGAATATGATGAGACAACCGTATTGCCGACTGCATAACAGAAAAAATTTGCAATTATTTAATTATTTCGCTATATAACGATCATTATTGTTAACAGCCTAGAGGATTTCTGAAATGAGTGCGTTCAAAAAAGAGCTTTCAGACGAAGAAAAAACAACATATATGCGTGCTTTAATCTGTGTCTTGGGCGGAAAGAACAAGCTTTCGGATGAGCATAAATCTTATTTGAAGCATCAAGCCGAAGAGATTGGAATGTCTGCTGCGGAATTCCGCAAAGTTCCGGCTCCGAAGAACTCCGATGAGTTAGCCAAAGAAATCAAAAAAATCGCCAGCGTTTGTCTGCGACGTTTTATTCTGCGTGAGATGATTATGCTGGCTATTGCTGACCATGAAATTACCGATGAGGAAATGAAAACTATTTATGCGGTCGGTATTAATGCAGGTATCAAAGAAGATAAAATCAATGACTTCTTTATATGGGCAGCTAAAGGTTTGGAATGGCAACTTGAAGGTGAATGCCTGATTGAAAAATAGCCGACAATGCAAGAACCACCTATCTACGCCATAAAATCTGCCGCTCTCGCCTTTGGAACCAATCAATTGTTCCGAGACGTTGAACTCTATATCAATAAAGGTGATAAAATATCTCTGGTCGGACGCAACGGTTCTGGAAAATCCACTCTTTTGAAAGTTATTGCCGGAGAAATTGAACCCGATAACGGTGAAATTTTTATTCAACCGGGGACCAAAATTTCCTATATGCCGCAAGACCCAGACCTCTCCTCTTTTGCGACTTTGAGAGATGTGGTTTTGGACGGCTTTTCCAAAGAAGAACATGAGGTCAGTTATCTGGCGGATATGATGATTGAACAATTTGGAATTGCCGCAGAACAAAATCCGGCAAAGGCTTCCGGCGGTGAACGACGTAAAGCCGCCCTCGCCCGCGCATTGGCCGGAGAACCGGATATCCTGCTTTTAGACGAACCAACCAACCACTTGGATTTGCCGACAATCGAAAAGCTGGAAAAAATTATTGCCGATTTTCGCGGCGCGGTCATTCTTATCTCGCACGATCGCATGTTTTTGAACAATACCTCTAAGACTACTTTTTGGCTTGATCGCGGCAAAATGCACCGCAGTAACAAAGGTTTCAAATTCTTTGAAGAATGGCAAGAACAAATTATCAATCAGAAATTGATTGAACAACATCACCTCAACAAAAAAATCGAAGAAGAAACCGAATGGCTGCATAAAGGGGTTACCGCCCGCCGCCGCCGCAACATGGGACGACTGCGCAAACTGCAACAACTGCGACAAGAACGGCGCGAACAAATAAAACAAGTGGGGAGCATCAACCTTAATGTCGAAGAAGGTGATTATCGCTCCAAACTGGTGATTGAAGCCAAACACATCAATAAAGCTTTCGGCAATCGCGACATTATCAAGGATTTTTCCACCCGCATTATCAAAGGCAACAAAATCGGCATTGTGGGACCAAACGGAGCCGGAAAAACCACGCTCATCAAGCTTTTGACCAAACGTTTGGAACCGGACAGCGGCTTTGTGCGTATCGGCAAAAATCTGGAAGAGGCCTATTTTGACCAAAACCGCCTCTCGCTCGACCCCAAGAAAACATTATGGCAAACCTTGTGTGACAAAGGCGATCACATTATGGTTCACGGACACTATCGCCACGTGGTTGCTTATTTGAAAGATTTCTTGTTTAAACCCGACCAAGCTCATTGTCCAGTGGCGGCGCTGTCCGGCGGCGAAAAAAATCGCCTGATGCTGGCTGTTGCCCTCGCACAACCGTCAAACTTTTTGGTTTTGGACGAACCGACAAACGATTTGGATATGGACACGCTCGACTTGTTGCAGGAAGTGTTGGATGATTATGCCGGCACAATCCTCATTGTCAGCCACGACCGCGACTTCTTAGACCGCGTTGTCACCTCCGTTATATATATGAAAGGCGACGGAACTCTCAGCGAGCATGCCGGCAGTTATTCAGAATTGCTAGCCAAGATAAAACCCGCCGCACCGGAGCCGACAAAGACAAAGCCGCAAGCAAAAAACGACAAACCGGTACAACAAAAATCTGCCAGCCGCAAACTCAGTTATCATCAACAACGTCTGCTTGAGGTGTTGCCGCAGGAAGTGGAAACTTTGGAACAAGAAATTGCCGCCATTGAGGAAGAACTCGGCAATCCCTCTCTTTATACTGAAAATCCACAACGCTTTGATAAACTGACAACCGACTTGTCTTTGAAAAAACAGCAAAAAGAAGACAAAGAAAACCAGTGGCTGGAGATACAAATGCTAAAAGAAGAACTCGAAGCTTAGTTTTGGCTTTCAGCTTCGAGAATTTTGCTCACTTTATAGAGAACAGGGCGAATCATCTCCAATTCTTCCGGAGAGACTTTTTCGGCATTAACCTGACGCTCCTGTTCGTTGATAATGTTTTTCAGGTTGCTGTCACGACCTTTTTCCAAAAGCTTTTTATTATTTTGAATATTGGATAGCAACATCTCGGTTTTGATAATCGCACGCAACCGTTGCTCAACATAAAAGAAGCGATCAACATCCCAACCTTTGACCTCAAACCAGCGTTTGAGCGACGGAGACAAAACCTCCGAAGCCTTGCCATTAGCCAAAGATAACTGAGAAGCCTCCCCGTTTGCGGCATTTGTTTGCAAAAACTCAGGCCAAACATCTAAAAAAGCATTGACTTCTTTTGGCGTGATGACCTCGGCATTCTTTTCCGGCGTGCTGTAAAAATGTTGCCACACGGCTAATCTGGACATAGGAGTGGTGAGGATAAAAAACAAGAATCCGAAACTAAGAGCCAATATCCCCCATTGCCGCCAATACATTTACCACCTCAGATTCGACATAACATATTGAGGAGAAACATCAAAATTATTTGCCAGCTCACGGGTTTTGGCAACATCAGGAATATATCCTTCGCCAAGATAATTGACATGAATACCTTTGGACAGCAACATCGCATCCAGATTTAACAACTCGGCTCCTTTAATATCCGTGGCGAGATTGTCACCAATCACTAAAACAGAACCGGTATTTTTCAATGCGCTCAAGCAATAGCTGAAAATGCGAGATTCCGGTTTGCCGAGCGTAATAATTCGTCCGCCCATAACCGCATATTGTTCCGCTAAAGCCGCCGGAGCCAGACTGATTTTTCCTTCTTTGAAGCACGATGTGTCATTGCCGGCGCAAACAAACGGCAGTCCAAGACTAACCGCATGTTCCAATTCCGGCAAATATTTATCTAAAGTATCTGCGGATGATGCGACTTCATCCATATAAATGAAATGCGCCATTTCAATATTGGGAACAGCCTGATAGTCCAAACCGGAAAACACGCCTTTGTTTGCTTTGGCTCCTAACAGGTAAAAATTGTTACCAATCGCCGCAAAGTCACCATTGCGCGCTTTGAGCTGATAGTGCAAGATTTCACCAGCGGTCATAATGCAGGCAAATGCCATGGGATTGACACCGTTTTGTTGAAGCTCCGTAGCCAAAGACATAACCCGTTGCGCCGTGTTGGACAATAAAATGACATTTTTGCCACTATGCAACAGATTGTTGACAGCTTTGACAGCATCGGGCAACAAGGTGTTACCCTCGCTCAACACACCGTTAAAGCCGATTAAAAATGTATCATAGTTCTCCGCAATTTTGGAAAGATTGACTATGGGTTTTATCATTTTCATTGTTTATTGTCCCCAAATCAGGCCGCAAAAAAAGTAAATTTTGCACAGAGTATATCATTTTTTGCCGCGCTGACAAGGAAATAAACAGAGTTTTCACCCTAAAATCAGAAAAATAAATCGCGTTTTCCGCCTTTTACCTGCTCAATACGCGCCAAAAGGACAGGTTTGCGCGGGTCATCATCAGGAAACGCCTTAACCTCGCGGTCAATGGCGGCCAGACATTTCTCCCTTGTTGACGGGCTGGCATAGTCCATCACATATTCCAACAGAGTCAGAATAGCGTTCGGCGTGCAAAAACGTTTGACAAACCCGGGGACAGCAAACTCCATAAAGTGTTCACCGGTGCGCCCCAGACGGTAACAGCCGGTACAAAATGACGGTAGATAATCGGCCTCGCACAATTCGCCGATAACCTGATCCAAAGTACGGTTATCACTCAGCACAAACTGGCTCTTCTTGTCACTGGAAACCTCATCTTGTCCGGAATACGCACCGACACCAATATCTGAGCCGGCATCAATTTGGCTGATACCATAGCCAATTGCCTCATTACGCAGATGAACAGGTTCTCGCGCCGTCAGAATCATCCCCGTATACGGAACAGCCAATCGGATAACGGCAATCATCTTCATAAATTCTTCATCCGTCGGTGCATATGGCGGGTGATCGGCATAATCGGTTCCAATCGCCGGTTCAATTCGCGGAAATGAAATGGTATGAGGACCAACGCCAAATTTTTCTTCCAGATGGATGGTATGATACAACATCGCCAATGCCTCAAACTTGTGGTTATACAAACCAATCAGCGCCCCCATGCCCACATCATCAATACCGGCTTCCATCGCCCGATCAAAAGCAAACAAACGCCACAAATAATTGGCCTTTAAACCACTGGGATGAACAGAACGATATGTCGGTTGATGATAGGTTTCCTGAAAAATCTGATAGGTGCCGATGCCAGCCGCTTTGACCGTTTTAAAACCTTCAACATCCAAAGGTGCCGCATTGATATTGACACGGCGGATTTCGCCGTTACCCTCTTTGGTCGCATAGGTTTTGCGCACGGTTTCGGCAATAAACTCCGGATCATAACGCGGATGTTCGCCATAAACCATAATCAAACGTTTGTGCCCTTTGGCTTCCAGAGAGCGGACTTCCTTTTCCAACTCTTGCATGGTCAAGGTTTTGCGAACCAGTTCCAGATTGTCTTTTCTAAAACCGCAATAAGTACAATTGTTAATACAGTCGTTGCCGACATACAACGGCGCAAACAAAACAATTCGGTTGCCGTAAATTGTTTTTTTCAGATTGCGAGCTCCCTCCTTAATCTGCTCAACGATTTCCGGATCATCGGCATTTAGAAGCACTGCCATTTCTTCCGGATTCAGGCGATTTTTAGCCAAAGATTTGGCGATAATATCCTCAACTTGTTTGCGATCAGTTGTTTTTTGTTTCAGCAATTCTTCAATACGACTTTCCGGAATGAAAGATTCCAAGCCGTCAACATTAATATCCGGTAATCCGTTAGCCATTTTTTATCTCTCTATATTTTTGCAAAGCGGATGGAAAAGGTTCCAACACTTTTTCCAACACACCTTTAAGTTCTGAAATACATACGCCGTAATTTGTGATCGGCACACCTGCCTGCTCACAACGGCTGATGCGCGACAAAACCTCGCGCCGGTTGTTCATACAGCCGCCACATTGGACGACCAATTTATATGCCGCCAAGTCCGCCGGAAAATCGTGTCCGGCGACATGGTTGATTTCCAGTTCTTTGCCGGTCTTGGCTTGCAACCAACGCGGGATTTTAACGCGCCCGATATCGTCTTCAACAGCATGATGTGTGCAAGACTCGGCAATCAAAACCTTGTCACCATTCTGCAACCCGTTAATGGCAGCCGCCCCCTCAACCAACTTGATAATATCGCCTTTTAAGCGAGCAAAAAGAATTGAAAATGTTGTGCAGAGAATGTTGCTCGGTGTGTTGGCGACCATAAAATCAACAACTTGAGAATCGCAAACAACCAAATCCGGTGCTTTTTTACAATTTTCTAACGCTCGAACATAGTCAGTTTCCTTAACAACAGTCACATATTGACCGTTATCCAAACAATCACGAATAGCCTGCACCTGCGGCAGAATCAAACGTCCTTTCGGCGCCTCGTAATCTATGGGGACAATCATCATAACATGACCACCCAACGGTGCCAAATCCCCCAATAAAGGCGGCGGAGAAACAAAATCTTCCGGACAGACTTTTAACAAGGCCTGCTTTAATTCGCCAAGCACTCGATCCCGTTCGCTCACATCGGTTGAGTTAACGCTAATGCCATCGCCTGTTGTCGGATAAACATCCGCCTTATTAAAAATCTTAATTACCGGAATTTGACGCTTTGCCGCATCAGATAAAATTTCATCTTCATACGCGCCGATTTTATTCCCTTCACAAATCAACAAAATCACATCCGCCCGCTCAAAAACCTTGTGTGTTTTGGTCAAGCGTTCGTTCCCCAGAGCCGTTTCATCACCCAAACCGGCCGTATCCAACCAAACAATCGGCCCCAAAGGCAATAGCTCCTGCGCTTTTTCGACCACATCGGTCGTTGTTCCCGCATATGCCGAAGTAACCGCGACATCCTGACCGCTGACCAAGTTCAGAAAACTTGATTTTCCGGAATTAACACGCCCCATCAAGGCAATATGCAAGCGTAAAGATTTTGGAGAAGTTTCCATTGTCTGTCCCTAAACATTTTAATGCTAATACCTTGTCATACTCCCGTCACGACAAGAATGCAAGACCTTATCTCTGTTTATAACCCGCTAACGAGGTAATGACATGATTGGCTATTGTCAGCCCAAAAATCGCGGTTATTGTCGGCAGAGATCCTAAAGTGTGACGCAAACGTCCATTATCCGGAGCCTCGCCGTCCAAAGACAAAGCCGTTTCCGGCAACGTAACCTGCTCATCAGAAAACACACAATTGATTTGGGAAATTTCGACACCTCGTTTGCGCAAACGTTTGCGAATAAACTTCGCCAAACCACAGTTTTTGCTGGCACTCAGTTTTCCGGTTTTGATACAAGACGGATCTGATTTCAATGCTGCTCCCATTGAGGAAATAAACGGAACTTTTCGCTCAAACAAACTTTCAATCAGGCAACATTTCGGATTTAACGCATCAATAGCATCAACCACATAATCCAACGGGCGATCCAATAATTTCGGCAAAGTATCGGCATTGACAAAAGTATCAACCGTTTCCACCTGACAATCCGGATTGATATCCAACACCCGTGCTTTAGCAACATCGGTCTTTTTTTGACCGACCGTCGATGTCAGTGCCAAAATCTGGCGATTGATATTGCTGGCATCAAAAACATCAAAATCAACCAATATCAGATGTCCGACACCAGCACGAGCCAAGGCTTCCAGCGCATAACCACCGACAGCACCGAGACCAACAACCATGACGTTGGCTTGTTGCAATCTTTCCATTCCCTTATCGCCAAGCAACATTCTTGTACGCTTTACTCTGTCATTTTCCATAAAATAAATCCTTTGAATTTTGATAAACTTTCGCCGCAAGTTTTTCCGTATCTTCATGGCGATATTCTGCCAACTTGGTCAATAATTCAGGCAGAAAACACGGGGAGCTCTCCGTTCCTTTCTCCAAACTTTGATAAGGGCCGTCAGTTTCTAACAACAAACAATTTTGCGGCACAGCACAAACAATTTCCGCAACATTTTTCATCCTCAAAATCGACTGAGAAAAAGAAACATAGCCACTGTTTTCAACAATCGGCTTAATCAAATCTTTTGCGCCGCTAAAAGAATGAAAAACAAAACGCACACCTTTCAATAACGGCCAAAATCGGGGCAACCACTCAGCGGCCTTGACCGCATGTATCAGCAATACCCGATTATATTTTTTCGCCAGCTGAATTTGAATTTCGAACGCTTCTGCCTGCGGTAACAATTCTCCGTCTTTTATCCTGTCCAACCCTGCCTCGCCGATTTGAGCCCGAGGATTTTGCAACAACAGCGCTTCCAACTTCTCCGCCCAAGCCGGCGTTGCTTGACGCACATGCCACGGGTGCAACCCCAAAGCCGGAACAACCTCTGGATATTGCGTTGATAACTCCAACACCTTTGCCCAATCATCTTCTTTCGCACTGATACAAACAAATCCGTTTACGCCACATTCTCGAGCGGCAGCAATGATTTGCGGTGCACTAATCAACTTATAGTCTTGCAAATGAATATGGGTGTCGATAAATTTCATTTATTAAACCTTATGAATTTTAGGGAATTGTAAAAAAAGATGACTGTTTTGACAAGACCAATTTTAGAAATTGACCTCAATAACCTGCTTGACAACTATCACACTTTGCAAAAAATTGCCGGTGAAGCCGTTTGTGCCGCAGTTGTCAAAGATGATGCCTATGGTCTCGGAGACGCAAATGTAGTCCCTATGTTATATAAAGAGGCTGGGTGCAGACATTTTTTTGTTGCTCATGCGATTGAAGCTGAGCGAATTGTATCGCTCATTCCCGAAGCAACGATTTTTGTTTTACAGGGTATCGGCGAAGACTGTTTGGAAATTTTCAAACAGCATAAACAAATTGTGCCGGTTATCAGTTGTCCGCAAATGCTTGATTTTTGGAAAGCAAACAGACCGGATAAACGCAAACCGGCAATCCAGATTGAAACCGGATTGAACCGTCTCGGCTTTAGAGAAGCAGAACTTGCAAAAATGAGTGATGATGAACGTAAGGACTTTTGTCTGGTGATGTCACATCTGGCTTGCGGCGATGAAAAAGACCACTTTATGAACGCGCATCAGGCAGATAATTTTAACAATCTCAAAAACACTTATTTTCCTAAACTTCCGGCATCTTTATCCGCTTCTGACGGTGTTTTCTTAGGAAAAGAATTTCAGCAAGATTTGGTGCGTTTGGGCGCCGCAATGTATGGCATCAACACCGCTCCTTATCGTCCCAACCAAATGAAAAATGTGGTACGAATTCAGGCTCCGGTTTTGCAAATCGAACCTTTACCTAAAGGCGATTTCGTTGGATATTCGGCAACATACCGCGCCAACACCAACCGCAAAATCGCCATAATATCTATCGGTTACGGTGATGGCTTGCCTCGTTCGCTATCTAATGTCGGCAAGGTTTTCTTTAATGTCAGCGGCAAACTGAGCGAAGCACGCATCATCGGAAGAGTGTCAATGGACAACATCATTTGTGATGTGACCGACATCAGCAACTTGGAAGTCGGCGACATGGCTTTTTTGGCCGATGAATTTTACACATTGGATGATATGGGGCGCGATGCCGCTACAATTTCATACGAAATTATGTCCCGTATCGGCAAAAATACACGTTATGTCAGAAAAGTGCTGTTCCGTAGTTAAGCCCTTCTGCCTTGTGATTGAGCAAATGCCATTGTTTGAGCATTCATTCGTGTTTGACGGGTTGGGCGCTTGATGCCTTTTCTTCTTTTGGATGTTCCGCGCAAATCGCTAATTTGCCGTCCTTTCTTTTTATCCTCACCTTCTTTTGACTTTGCTTGCGGAGTATTTTCTTGAGACGTTTTTTCATTCTCGGTAGGATTTTTTCTTTGATCCTCATTCCTACCTTTTTCATCCACTCCGTTTTCATTCAACGTATTTTGAATAGCTGGAGCAAGCCCGCCATTACCATTTCCGTTTTGCTCTTTTCCGTTGTTTTGTTGATTATCTCTTGCAAAATCTTGTATCTTTTCAACCGATTTTTCTCGGCTGGCTTGATTCTGATTGGTGGCTTCGGCTGCATTGGCGTTGGCTTTTTGCAACATTTCTTGCCCTTTCTTTTGCATTCTTGTACCCATCTTGTCCATTACGGTTCCCATTTTATCGGATACAATCGCAGCAGTAGACATCGCAAGACTTGCCGCTCCCATTGTGGCTGAAACAGCCATCATCCCCGAAGCCACCGTAACGGCCACCGGCACAAGGACGATTGCCGCATAGCCGGTAGAAGCCGCGACTTGAACCAATCGAACTGCGGATTGAGCAACTCTTTTTGCAGCTTGACGCAATGCCTTTGCCGCTTTTTGAAGACCTTTAGCAACAGTTTTTAAGGCTTTTCCAGCGGCCTTCAACGCCTTTCCTCCCGCAATTAAAGATTTTCCCATTGCTTTTTTGGCAACGCGCTTACTCCTCTTTTCTTTTTTCTTATCTAATTCTTTCTTTTTTTCCTGATATTCTTTCTCTTTTTCTCTCTTTTTTTCTTTATTGGAACTATCTTGTTGTTCCTCATTAGAGTTTTGATTAGAATTAGAGTTGTTTTTATCGTCTTTTAAAAACTCGGAAAGTATGTAGACGGCAGTCTCCAATGATTGTATATCTTTATCATTCATATTCTGTCTCCTTTTGTCTACATAGCACATAGCATTGTTTAAACACGATGATATCATAAATATCATCGTGTCGCAACAACTTCTGTACAAAAAAGAAGATTAATTATGCCGTTTTATTTTTAAACTGGGCGGCATAAAGAGCCCGATAAGCGCCGTCATCCACTTTCAAAAGCTCTTCATGACTACCGCGTTCAACAATCTGGCCATCATTAACAACGATAATCTCATCCGCATTTTGAACCGTAGATAAACGGTGAGCAATAACAAAAACCGTCCGATCACGCATTAGGTTTTCGATAGCCTTTTGAACAACCGCTTCCGCTTTGTTGTCCAAAGCCGAGGTTGCTTCATCCAAAATCACAATCGGCGCATCTTTCAGAAAAGCACGAGCGATTGCCAACCGCTGACGCTGACCGCCGGACAGCAATGTTCCCCGCTCACCGATATCGGTATCCAAACCATCCTCATGTTCGTCAACAAAGTCTTTCAGATAGGCCATTTCCAACGCCTTATTTATTTCATCTTCGGAGGCATCCGGTTTGCCTAAAAGCAGGTTATCGCGCACTGTTCCCGAGAACAGAAAGTTATCCTGAAAAACAACAGCAATCTTGTCTCGCAGGCTATCCAGCTTATAATCTCTGATATCAACACCATCAATTGTAATTTTGCCGGAAACAACATCATAAAAACGCGGCAACAAGCTGACAAACGTTGATTTTCCGCCACCGGAATTTCCGACCAAGGCAATCGTCTTACCGGCGGGAACTTCGATATCAATCCCTTTCAAAACAGGGACTTCCTGATTGTAAGAAAAATCAACATTCTCAAAACGGATAGATTTTTTAATACAACTCAGTTTTTTGCCATTTTCATTATCAACAACATCTGATTTTAAGGACAAGATATCGGCCAAACGCTCAATCGCCAAAAAAGAAACCTGAACAGCACTAAAGTTTTTGCCGATGTTTTTAATCGGATTATAGAGCATCAACAACGCCGTGATAAAGGAAACAAAACTACCGCTGGTGATTGTACCGTTAACAATCAAATAACTGCCGTAACCGATAACAGCCGCTACACCGATTGAGGCAACAATATGCAACATCGGCGTCATCCACGCTGTTTTCTGCACCATTTTGATACTCAGTTTAAACAACGTCTTCATGGTACAATCATATTTTTGAAACTCATGTTCTTGCAAATTGTAAGAAGCAATGGTTTTATTACCGGCGCAAGTTTCACTATAATTGGTCAAAACAGTCGAGTTTTCCTGAACTGTTCGATAAATAATCCCTTTAATCATTCGGCGCAGGCGAGCCAACGGTAATAAGGCGCCACCCAAAACCGTAATCGCAATAATGGATAGTTGCCATGAATTGTAAATCAACACACCAATCAGCGATAATGATGAAAAGACACGAGACGTAAATAATCGGATATTGTCAATCAATCCCGCACAAGCGGCATCCGCATCGGCAGAAAAACGCTGAATGACATAGCCGGTATCATTGCGATCATGAAAAGATGGCGACAAAAACAAAAGTTTGCGAAACAAGGCACGTTTAACATCCATGGTAATTTTACCGCCGACCCAAGCGTTCATATAGGTTGCAATATAATTCAGTGCTCCCTGAACAATCGTAAACCCAACAATCAGCAACGGAATGTAGACCGGCGATTGTCCCGTTTTGTCAACCAAAACGATATCCATATACGGCTTCAAAGCCAAAGCCACAACCGCATCAAGCGCCCCAATCGGAATACACAATGCCACGGCAAAAACGGCTCTGAATAAATATGGTTTTACAAACGGCCACATGATTTTGTAGTGATCGATAAACTTGAGTTTTGGCGCTTCATTAAGCATTTTCTTTGCTTTCATCTCAGTCCTTATATTATAGTAAGTGCAAAAATTTTAAGATAAGCCACAGAGCAATAAACTCCATCACAATCATCAGTTTATACATGCGCTGATAGCTTTTTTTTACGGTTTTATGACGGAAAAATTTTTGAGCCAACCAAGCTCCAATCCATCCGCCCAAAAACTCAAGCGTGTGCAAATCTTTTTCCGGTACCCGCCATTGCCCTTGTTTGGCCGCTTTTTTATCAACGCCATAAGCAATGAATGTCGTAATATTAATACAAATCAGCTGAAAAACTAAAAAAAGTAAAACAGTCTTATAATTAAAAATATTATGAATACGGAAATAATGGTTTTCAACAAACCAAGCCGCTCCAATAACCAATGCGCTGTTTAACAGATAAAACCGGTTACGCTGCAGGGGTTGTATCAACACAGCCAGACCAAAAAGAATTGCTGTAAAAGCCAGAACCATTAAATATTGCTCACTTTCATAAAAAACAATGAACGAAGTTTAATCTATTTTTTTTAAAATGCAAATAGTGAATAAGTAAAAAAATATTATGTGATTTTTTTATTTTGCTTCTATACTTGTTTTATTGAAGTTTTTTTGAGGTTGTTCCAATGAATAGAGCATTGTTTTTGTTTCCGTTGATGTTGATTGCCGGTTGTGCCGATACCCAATATTATGAACCTGAGGATAAAGATATTTATATTCGCGCTCCTTATTTGAGCACACAACATAACGACATTGAACGTGAGTTATACATTACGCCTCATGTCTATGCCATTGCCGCAACCAGAGCCGCCAACAAAATGTTGGATGAAACCCGTTCTATCTATGAACAAGGCGGCAATGTTTTTCTTTATGTGATGGAGCCTAAAAAACTTAACTCCTCCCTGCCGGATGGTCTGCATTATGCACACAAGCTGACGACAGAAATTCTTGAAGGCGCCAATGATTATAAAATCGTCAACAATAAAGACGAGGCTGATTATTATCTTGAAGTTTTGGTTGATGAAGGCGGAAGTGAAGATGTTCCGACCATCGTTTATAAAATGATTCTCTTTGACAATAAAAACGTTAAAGTTGACGAGTGGATTATTAATCTGAAACAACTCAGAAATGATGACAGAAGCTGGTGGTAATGAGACTACTGCGACAATCACTTATTCTTTTTTCAAGTTTCCTTTTTATTCAACCGGCAATCGCGGCTGATGACGATGCTTCTGTTATCAGCTTGTTTGGAAAAGCCTGTGAGATAATTAAAGCTGGTGAAGCCAAGTCGTCGGTGCGTGTTCGAGCTACGGACAAAGCCAGTTTTAAATCCGTTGAAAACATTGCGGAACTCAGCACGTATCGGGATAAACTGTCCGCGCATGATTTTAATGTTTTGGTCTATGGCATTGTCGATAATTATATCGAAGACTTATCCGTCAAAACGACCAAACAAGGCAGTGATGAAATTTGCGTGGAAACAACAGGCTTTTTACACAGCGATAATATTCTTAAGGCAATTGATGACAATTATCAAAAATTTTCCGTAAAGCAATTGCCGACAGAAACCAACGAGACACCGGCTTATCCTCAAGCTCTTGATATTGAAGATGAGGCAACATTGCTTCCGGCGGTAACGGATTTTCCACCGGCTCCGGTTTTGCCGGAACCGTCCTTATCTGAAGAAACAGAAGAACAGTCCGTTGCAGAAACACAATCAAACGAACATGTCGGCGATGGTTTATCGAAAGTTTTTATTGAAAAAACAAAATTTTTTAACGGAATGACGACCAATGCTTATTTTGATGACCTCAAAAACATTGTTCTTCAAAAACAAGGCATTACGATCACAACAGATAAAAATGCCGCAGACTATATCCTTAAGCCGGAAGTTCTCAGGGCTAAGGTTGATCCCATAAACAACCAGACCAACCGCCTGCAAATGGTTATTGCTTTGGAACTCTACAATACACGCAAGGAAACCAGCGTTACGGAACACCAAAATCGCTTTATTTTATTTGAAAGCAAAGAAGATGAACAAAATGTGGCTTCGTCGCTTATGAAAAAATTGTTTATACAGGCAGGAAACGTCATCATTTATAACATTTCAACCAAACCTCTCGGTGCGCTTATGAACAGAGATGCGATTATAACGCCGACGGGCGCCGGAAAAAACAGACGCCCGAATTAAAAATCGATACAAATGTAGAGTTCAAAGCCTATTCTTCGGCAATATTCCAGCCTTCATGCTCCTGAATTGGGACGATGCTGATGCCGATGTTGTTCATCTCCTCTTGCCCAAGAGATGTCCATAACGCACTGATTTTATCTTCGATAACGGCTTGCAGACGATTACGAAATGCCTCATCGTTATTAACATAAACAACAATTATCATTTCAGGGAAGCCGCGATCATCAAAAAGTTCGTATTCATATGAACATTGATGTTCCGTAACATTTTCTAATATCAATTTCATTATACTTTTGAAAACCGGTGCATTCTGAGCTTCGCCATAAACATCAACCAGTTCAAATAAAATATCTTCTTCCTCCGGCAAATCAGGATATTCGCTTATCCGTTTCAGCAGGGTTAAATTGCCGGTCATGACCGCAAATTTGGTTAGGCTGGGATAAAACAAATCAAGATTTTCACGCAGGTTTTCAAACCGAGGTTTCAGAAGAACCAAAGCCATATCCAACATACCTAAGCTTAGGAGATTCTCAACATAAACAAACTCAAAAAAGGCCTCCAAATCGCCGCCGATTTCCCAAATTCTGGTGCCTAAGGTTTTGGCTTTTTCACGATTGCCAAGCATTACCTGACAATACATCAATGTTATCAACCCCGACAAATCATTAGGTTTTTGTTGTAATTCAACATAAATTTTGCGTTCTACATCCAAAATTTCCTGCACTTGATCATAGTTTAACGCAAAAAGTTCATCCAGAAAATCTTCCCAAACGGCATTTTCATCTTCCGGCAATAAATCTTCATTATCCATGATTTTCCCCTTTTTCCAACATAAACGTTACAGGACCGTCATTAATCAAACTCACCTGCATGTTTGCCTGAAAAATTCCGGTACCAATCTCAAGACCGCTTTGTTTCAGACATTTTACAAAATACTCATACAATTCATTCGCTTTTTCGGGCTTTTCAGCAGTTTCAAACCCCGGGCGGTTGCCGCGCGACGTATCTCCGGCCAACGTAAACTGTGATACGGCCAAAATACTCCCCTTAATATCCTGAACCGACAGATTCATCTTTCCGGCATCATCTTCGAAAATCCGCAGATTGCACGCTTTTTTAGCCAGATATTCAGCACAAGCCGGTGTATCTCCTTTCTGAACACCCAACAAAATTAACATCCCGCGGCCAATGGAAGAAACTGTTTTGCCGTCCACATCCACCCGACACTCGGCAACTCGTTGTATCAAAGCTCTCATTTTTACCTCTTATCCTATCTTAGCAATATTTTCTTTAAGATACCTTAATAAAACACATAAGATAAACTTATGGCCGCCGCTATTCCCGCAAAATCAGCCAGCAAGGCGCAAGGTAAAGCCGCTCCGACCTTGGTTATTTTGACAGCACCGAAATAAACGGCCAAAACATAAAAAGTGGTTTCGGTCGATCCTTGGACAACAGAAGATACAAAAGCAGGAAAACTGTCAACACCATAGGTTGTCATCGTTTCCACCATCATCGCTCGCGCTCCGCTACCGGATAACGGCTTGAGAATCGCCGTCGGAAGTGCTGCCACAAAATCTGTATTCATCCCAAACAAAGAAAAGAACTTCTCAAATCCGATAATTAACCAATCCATGGCACCGGATACCCTAAAAACCGCAATGGCGACAAGCATAGCCACCAGATAAGGGATAATTCGAACGGCAACATCAAATCCCTCTTTGGCTCCACTGATGAATGTTTCGTAGACATTCTGGCGCTTTATTAAGCCGGATACCAGAAAAACAACAATAATCAAAAACAGCAAGAAGTTTCCGCAAGTTGACGATGCGACCAATCTTTCCTCCGGCGGCAACGACTGAAAATAATACGCCGTTAAACCAACGACACAAAAAAATCCCAACAAATAGCCCAAGACAACCCTATTAAAAATGTGCAATCTCTGGACTAACGCCACGCTCAAAAAACCTACCAATGTCGAACAGGATGTTGCCAATAGAATCGGAATAAACACCGCAGATGGGTTTAAAGCCCCCAATTCGGCACGATACATCAGAATCGTTATGGGAATTAATGTCACGGCAGAAGAGTTTATTACCATAAACAACACCTGCGCATTTGAGGCTTTGTCTTTATGCGGATTAAGCGTTTGCAACTGCTCCATCGCTTTCAAACCCATTGGTGTTGCCGCATTATCCAACCCCAGAACATTGGCCGCCATATTCATAATCATGGAACCCAGTGCCGGAGATTTTTCAGGAACCTCAGGCATAATTCTCTTAAACAAAGGGTATAAACCTTTGGCTAAAACATTTGTCAATCCGGCATTTTCCGCAATTTTTAATAAGCCCAGCCACAAACACAGCATACCGGTCAGGTTAAGCGAAATCGTGAATGCCGTTTTGGATGAGCTGAAAACGGCGGCGGTTAATTCTGACCATATCTGTACCTGCCCGAAAAACAGACTTTGTCCCGCGGCAACAAGAAAGGCAATCAGAAAAAATGACACCCATATAATGTTCAGCATTGTTTTTCTCCCTCACCGTACTTTAATCGCAAATTTTTAATATTTCTTAAAGTTAATTCCTGTACATTACTTTAGTGGTTTATGCAAAGGAGGAAATGATGGAAAAGATTATGTTGTGTGCGGTTGCCGGTATTGTTTTTATCGGTTTTTATGCCCTTTATGTTTCGCTTATCAAAAAGAAAAATCGCCTGAAAGAATCCGCTTCTGGAATTGATGTTCAACTGAAAAAACGCTATGATCTTATTCCCAACCTCTTGACGATGGCCGCTAAATATATGGAACACGAAAAAAACCTCATGGAAGAAATTACCAAACTGCGCAGTGACGCTATGGCGGTTAATTTTGCAACGAATCCAACTCAAAAAATCGAATTGGAAAATATGCTCAACCATAAAATAAATGACTTTAAGTTATCAGCAGAAAATTATCCGGATATGAAATCTAATCAAACAATGCTAACGGCCATGGAAAGTATGAATGAAGTTGAAGAGCATATCGCCGCGGCTCGTCGTTTTTATAATGCCAATGTAACCGAATTGAAAAATGCCGTGGAAATATTCCCCAGTTCTTTGGTTGCCAAACTCATTGGTATAAAAGACGAAATGCCGTTCTTTACGGCAGATGAAAGTGCAAAAAAAGAAATTAACGCCGCCGGATTTTTCAAATAAATGCACGAAAGTGACAATATAACCCGTCTCAGAAACGGATTCGAAACCTATTACAACAACGTTTTGTTGCCCAAATTTGCTCAAGTTGAAGTTGAGCGGCAAAAATATCTGCGTTACTTTATTTGGGGATTGGTTATTGTTTTTGTTATTCTCCCACTTGTCTGCGGCGGCTTTTTTTTCGTTTTTTGGGTTAACCGCAGTGTGAAGGTTGATATTCCCGCAGAAGTTATTTTCTTTTCCCTATTGGTGATTATTGCAATCATCGCCAGTCCTCTGCATATTTTCAAAAGCAAATCAAAAAAACGTGTGATGCCCGAGCTTATCAAATATTTCGGTGATTTTTCTTACGAATATGAACGACGCATTGATGAAGACACTCTGGATAAATCTCACCTGTTTAATGCCTACAACCGCCATTCCGGCGATGATTATTTCAGCGGAACATATCAAAATGTGCAAATCACCGTCTCGGAAGAAGAACTTCTGTATCATACCAGCAACGGCAAACGAAGTTCCACAACCACTGTTTTTGACGGGATTGTCATCATATTGTCAATGAACAAAAAATTTTCAGGACAAACCGTTGTTTTCAAAGACTGGGGAATTTTCAATACTTTTCATAAACTGGGATGCGGCCTGCAAAAAATAGCACTGGAAGACAGCGTTTTTGAAAAGGAATTTGAGGTCTACGGCTCCGATCAGTTGGAAGCCCGTTATCTGCTGACAACAGCCTTTATGGAACGTATGCTCAAGGTCAGAAACGCTTTTCATGGCAGAAAAATCCAGTTCAGTTTTTTTGATGACAAGCTCCTCATCGCCATCAACACCGGTCAGAATATGTTTGAAAGCACCTCGATTTTTCGTAGTACCACAGATCGCCGGATGGTTGATGAAACATTTGAACAGATTGTTTCCATTATGGCGATTGTCGACATCCTTAAACTCAATAAAAATCCGGGATTATAAGCCGATTTGACAAGCTGTGTTTTTTCTTTTATAGTGCTTGAAATATTTTCTTATTACTAACTTATTCATCTTAGTTATTATGAAATCATGTAATGCAATACAGGCTCTGGCTAAGCTTCATGAGCATACGGATTTCCGCTTTGGGAGAGGCTTTTTTAAGCTCTTTGTTCCCTTACGGAAACGATTATCCAGCCAGCAACAGCAACTCTGTTCATGGACCTATTATCAAAATGCCATCGGAGATGAACTGCCTGTTCTCGGCGAGGTCAGAACTGAAAGCGGAAAAGCTTATTTATTTATCTGGCCGAAACAACTGTTGATGTTTAACCCTATCACGGAGGTTTTCACTCCCATTCCCTTGGCGGGCATTTATTACCGTCTGATTTGGAGAACGGAAAGGAGTATATCCTCACGTGTTGTCAGGGACAAAGACGGCAGTTTGGCTGTTCAGTGGGACTAGACGAAAAAACCGGCTCTTGCAAAAGAACCGGTTTTTTTATTAACAATTAATGCAAATAAAGCCGCCAAAGAACACCCATTCCTTGTTCCATGATTTGTATAATTTCAACTTTCCGGAAACAGGAGAGAAGGTTTGGATGTCAGATTTTATCGTTTCCAAATGTAAAACTTTGCCTTCAGTTTCACGATTGGTTATCGGAAATTCAATTGAAATCTGATCGAACGCTTTTTTACCCTTAGCAATATGCAAATCAAATTTATCAAGCGGATAAATCCTTTTTATCCCATCTTCCAAATATAAATTCGTAAAATGATAACTGTTTGCCAAAGGCTTTTCCGCAAAATAAAATACTCTTACTTTGAGATTCTCATCCCGCCGTGACGGAATCAATGTTTCCCTCATATAAGGAAATAATGGAATGAAAGGCGGGAAAAGCCCTCCGTAACTCGAAAGTTTTAGCATTTCAATTGATAAACGGACAGATATTTCTTCATTTGATACGGCTTGCAAAGACATAGCAATATTATCAACATTCTGCCCGCTTATTTTCAAAGTCGGTTGAAAAAAAACCCCAGGTTCATCCATCGTAAAAGAAATTTTTTCTTTTTTTGGGGAGGTATTTTTCGTTATAAAGCCAATATTTGTCTGCTTTCTTATGTCTACAAAACTTAACGGCACAGGAAAGCACGAAACTATAAACAAAAGAATAGGAAGCAAAACAAAGATTTTTGCCATTTATTTTCCTTTGGCTTTGATACGCTTTTTGAGGCTGGACAGCTTGTCACTGACCACCGATGTATCACGTCCGGTTTTAGCCAGACGATCATACATACGTTCAATTTCCTTTTCCAGATAAGCTTGTTCAATTTCATCCGCCAAATACTGACGCTCCTCAGCCGTACCGTGTAGGCTGGTGTTTTCCATCTGGGCGATAATGTCCTCAACAAAAACCGTATTATCAACTTTTTTCTTGATAAAATACGGCAACTCGTAAATCAGCTGTCTGGTTGCAGAATAGGCCTCGGCAATGGTATTGCCTTTTTTGTAGCGCAACTTCAACAAACGGAAAACAATGCTCAGCTCATTGCTGTTATCAACAATGATAAACGGCACCGGATCGGCAAAACCTTTGGCCGCCAAGCTTTTTAAATATTCCACCAAGTGATGGAAAAAACCGTCAATATTATACAAAATGAACGGTTTAATCGTTAAAAAGCCATCTTGCATTGCCACACAATCGTACGCCAGTTCATCCAATGTGCCGACACCGCCCGGAGCAAAAACCACAAAGTCGGCATTCAAGAGCTTTAACTTGCGTTCTTCCAAGGTTTGCGCCACGATAACGTCTTCAATTTGATTTAAGATTTCATCCGTTTCATACAGACTGTAATATTCCTTTGTGGTAATCCCCTGAATTGGCGTGCCCTTGCATTTCTTTTTATTCCACCCATCAAGAACACCGCGGGCAACCGAACCCATAATACCGGAACTTGATAATCCGAAATCAAGCTTAAAATCCATTTTGGCAATCTGTTTGCCCAGATTATAAGCTTCATCAACGTAGATTTCATCATGACCGGAACGAGAACCGCCGGCAACAAAAACCCGAAGGCCTTCCTGCTTGTTTTCTTCAACAAAAGAATCGACAACCTGTTCTATCGTCTCTGTTTCGCATTTATCCATGGGTTAAATCTCCGGAATATCGCCTAGGGCTTGTTTTTTATAAAATTCATCAGTAAACTCCTGCAACCGTCCGTCGGCAATTGCCGCACGTAATCCGGCCATCAGACGTTGATAGTATCTGATATTATGCCATGTCAGCAACATCACGGCAAGCACTTCATTGCATTTTTGCAGGTGGTGAATATATGCTCGAGAATAGTTGCGACACAAAGGACAATCACACTCGGCTTCCAACGGTCTGGGATCTTCACGATGGCGGGCATTGCGAATATTTATTGTTCCACGCGCGGTAAAAGCCTGTGACGTACGTCCCGAGCGGGTCGGCATCACACAGTCAAACATATCAACCCCGCGCAACACGGCTCCGACAATATCATCCGGACGCCCTACCCCCATCAAATAACGCGGTTTATCTTCCGGCAACAGCTCAGGAGCATAGTCCAAAACCTTGAACATAATTTCTTGTCCCTCGCCAACAGCCAAGCCGCCGATGGCATAACCGTCAAATCCGATCTCCTTCAGTTTTTCTGCCGAATAGCGACGCAAATCCTCATAATCTCCGCCTTGCTGGATACCGAAAATGCCATAGCCGTCACGATCAACAAAAGCGTCCTTACTGCGCTTAGCCCAACGCATGGACATTTCCATCGATTTTTTTACCTTATCGTGCGAAGCCGGCAGCTTAACACATTCATCCATACACATGGTAATATTGGAATCAAGCTTGTGCTGAATTTTGATTGATTCCTCAGGGGAGAGGAAAAACTTTTTACCATCAACATGGGAGCTGAAAGACACTCCCTCCTCAGTCAATTTGCGCAAGCCGGAAAGGCTCATAACCTGAAAACCGCCGGAATCTGTCAGAATCGGTTTATCCCAGTTCATAAACTTGTGCAAGCCGCCCATTTTTTCAACCAAATCGGCCCCCGGACGCAACATCAGGTGATAGGTGTTCCCCAATAAAATCTGCGCTCCCGTAGCCGCTACGGATTCCGGCATCATAGCCTTAACCGTCGCACAGGTTCCTACCGGCATAAACGCCGGTGTGTCAATCGTACCATGTTTGGTGTGTAATTTTCCAAGGCGGGATTTTCCCGATGTTTTTAATATCTCAAATTTTAAAGCCATAGTTTCATCCTTTACATAATGCAAAGGATTTTGCACCAAAATGCAAGATAAAGCAAGGGAATTATGCGTCTTCTTCGGTTTCGGATTGCGGCGTATTATCCAAGGCGTAACCGGTTGCCCGAACCGTGCGGATATAATCAGGACCGAAGTCATTCAAAGATTTGCGCAGACGGCGAATATGAACGTCTACGGTACGGGATTCCACATAAATGTTGTCCCCCCAAACAGTTTTGAGCAAATATTCACGGGAGAAGACTTTGGCCGGCGTTTCCATCAACATTTTCAGCAGACGAAATTCTGTCGGGCCAAGATGGATGTAATTGTCCCCGCGAAAGACTTTTTTTTCAATCAAGTCCATACGGATGTCCTCAAAAACCAACTCTTTTTCGGTGTGCGGTTCTGGAACACGACGCAACTGACTTTTGACACGAGCCAACAGCTCAGGAATTGAAAAAGGTTTGGTGACATAGTCATCAGCACCGGCGGACAACCCTTTTACTTTGTCTTCTTCCTCGCCTTTTGCCGTCAGCATGATAATCGGAATATTTTTGATATCCGGCTTGGTGCGGATGAGCTTGCAAATCTCAACTCCAGAAACTTCCGGTAACATCCAATCAAGCAAAATAAGCGACGGGTGATGACGTTCTACCTCACCAAGAGCTTTATTTCCGCGTGCTTCGACGACCACGTCATAGCCCTCTTTCTCAAGGTTATATTTAAGCAACAAGGCAATTGCCTCTTCATCTTCAATAACCATTACCACATGTTTCATGACGTCCTCCGCCTGTTTGTTACCAGCCTAAACGTTAGCCTATTGAAGTTAATTTTATCTTAAGGCATTGATATTCTTAGCGTAATCCCCTCCTGAGAAAACAGCCGTTCCTGCAACCAAAATATCCGCTCCGGCGGCTACCGCTTCGGCTCCGGTCATGGCATTAATCCCGCCATCGACCTCAATTTTGATATCTCGTCCGGCAATCATCTGTTTAATACGGGTGATTTTTTCCAACTGATTTTCAATAAAGTTCTGCCCGCCAAACCCTGGGTTAACAGTCATAACCAAAATCTGATCAACCTTATCCATCACATATTTCAACACATCTTCATTGGTTGCCGGATTAAGAGATACGCCGGCTTTGACACCTAAATTGCGAATCGTCTGCAATGTTTTATCCAGATGCGGACAGACCTCCGCATGTACGGTGATGATATCAGCTCCGGCATTGGAAAACCATGAAAGCATCGTGTCGGGATTATTGACCATCAAATGAACATCAAACGGTAAGGTACTATATGGTCTCAATGCCTTAACCAACTGCGGACCAAAGGTTAAATTCGGCACATAGTTGCCATCCATAACATCAAGGTGAATCATATCAGCACCGGCTTCCGTTAAACGGGTCAGCTCATTTTTTAAATCTGCAAAATCCGCTGACAAAATACTTGGGGCAATCAAAACCATTCCTAATCTCCTTTTTTCTTTTAGAATACCCCAACTAAAATATATTAGCAACCTTGATTTTTCATCACCAATGATTACCTGAAATATGAGATTGTTATTAACTTTAAATGGAGAATAAACAATGGGTGAAATGGCTCAGAAAATTTCTAACCTCAATGAAAAAGAACTGATGGAACAATTGCAGATTGCTTTTGCAGAAGAATGGTTGGCTTATTATCAATACTGGTTAGGCGCTCAGGTTGCCGTCGGTCCGTTGCGTGATTCTATCGAAGAAGAATTCATGGAACATGCAGGACAGGAACTGAAGCACGCCAAATGGCTGAGCGATCGCATTATCCAACTCGGCGGCACTCCGATTTTGGATCCGAAAGATTGGGAAAGCACTGCTCAATGCCGTTACGCTGCTCCGGAGAAACCATATGTGATGAATCTGTTGGAACAAAATTTGGTGGCAGAACGTTGTGCCATTGCCCGTTACCAGAAAATCTGCGATATGACATTCGGTAAGGATTATGAGACTTTCCGTATTTCTGAGAAGATTTTGAAAGAAGAGTTGGAACACGAACAGGAAGTCGGTGATTTTATGGATGACATCAGAGAAGGTGTCAAATACGGCGACAAAAAACAAGACTAATTATCTGATTTTTCGAGCAAAAGCCGTTTTAGATGATAAAACGGCTTTTATTTTGTTGACATATTTATACAAATATTTCAGAATATCGACAAGTCGAGATTCGTTTCAGAGTCGTATCAGTATAGTTTTATTTTGTGAATTGCTTTATGGCGCAAACTATAATCCTAACTCCAAATAAAACTGTTTGCCGGTAGACAATTTACGAATAAAAGGAAGGTCGTTGCACATCAACGGCCTTTTTCTTTATTTACGAAACAAAAAAATGCCCCTGTAATGAGGGGCATTTTGTGACTGAACCTAAAATCAAAATCAGATTTCACCGTCAGCATAACGTTTTGACATAACAGACATCGGAATGGCTTTGATTTTATCACCATGACCAGCGGCACCGAAGGAAATGTAGCGTGCTTCGCAAACTTTCTGCATTTCTTCAATCGCAGGTTTGAGGTATTTGCGCGGGTCAAATTCCTTCGGATTTTCAGCAAAAATCTTACGAATAGCACCGGTGATTGCCATACGGCAGTCAGTATCAACGTTAACCTTGCGAACGCCGGATTTAATACCGCGAACGATTTCTTCAACTGGAACACCGAATGTCTGCGGAATAGCGCCGCCATAAGCATTAATCAAATCTTGCAGTTCTTGCGGAACAGAAGAAGAACCATGCATAACCATGTGTGTGTTCGGCAGTTTTTTATGAATCTTTTCAATCACATCAATGGCCAAAATATCCCCATCCGGCTTGCGCGTAAATTTGTAAGCACCGTGAGATGTCCCAACAGCAACAGCCAAAGCGTCCAACTTGGTTTCTTCAACAAAACGAGCGGCTTCATCCGGATCTGTTACCAAACGTTTCTTATCGATAACGCCTTCAGCGCCGTGACCGTCTTCCTTATCACCCTGACCGGTTTCCAAAGAACCGATAACGCCCAATTCACCCTCAACAGATGCTCCAACAGCGTGAGCACGAGCAACAACTTCTTTGGTTACATGAACGTTATATTCAAAAGAAGACGGAGTTTTTCCATCCGCCTCCAAAGAACCATCCATCATGACGGAAGAGTAGCCGTTTACAATAGCAGATTGGCAAATATTAACGGATGAACCATGGTCTTGATGCAAACAAATCGGCAGTTCAGGGAACATTTCAATTCCGGCAGCGATCATATGACGAATCATCGGATCACCGGCAAATTTGCGTGCACCGGTTGATGTTTGCAGAATGACAGGGGCGTTTACTTTTTTAGCGGCCTGTAAAACAGCAAGAACTTGTTCCATATCATTAATATTGAAAGCCGGAACGCCATAATTGTTTTCGGCAGCATGGTCAAGAATCTGACGCATTGTGACTAAAGGCATATTTTATCTCCTTATTAAATTAAACTAACGAAACTATAGTCTTTTGCTTTCTTTTTGCAAGAAAATTTTAAAAGTTCTCAAATGCCTTATTTTTCACTTGTATTTATACAAAAATTGACATAACATTGTTGTAAACACTAAATTAAATATAAATTATGGATAACATCTTATTAATCCTTGCAGAGCTGGCTGTTGCTATCTGCCTGTTCTATTCGTGCCGTTGCTATGTCAAGCACTTCAATGTGATGCGACAAACATCCAGACGCAGTTTCAGCTATATTCTGTTTGCTGCGGCAACAGCTCTTTCTCTCTTTGTGATGAAAGATGCTCCTCTGGCTCTTGTCTGCAATGGCGTGCTGATTTGTTACTTCAGTTTCTATATCGGTTTCAAGGTTCGAAAACATGTCAGAAATTCGTCAGATCGTTGCGACTTGAGTGAAGCAACCCACTCCGTGGTCGCAAAGAACTACCGCAATTGGTATTGCATAATGTTTCTTTTGCTTCTTGCGCTTGTGGTTGTGGCTATTGTTCACTATTAACGTAAAAAAGCACCTCGGTCCCATTGGGACGGAGGTGCTTTTTTGAAGCTTCACACGCGACGGCGTTCTTCTTCGAACTGTTCGTTTTGGTAGCCGTCTTTATTAACGATGGCAAAATCTTTGCCGTCGTCGATTTTGACGTATAACCAGCTCGTCGTTCCGCAAGCCTTGAAGCCGCAGTCTGTGTAGTCCGCGATCTGCGTCGTAGCCTTCGGATAGAACAAAGCGACACGCTTCGTTTTACCGGACCAGGCTTTTACACAAAGATACGTGGGAACGTTCTCAACCAGTACCTCTGCGATGAAGCAGATATATCCCGAATTTTTGCCGTCTTTCGGATAGATGCGTCCGACCTTGAAGTCTGTGACGGCAAGATTGTAGCCGCTGTCTGTAGCTTTTTTCTGAGCTTGGCTAGCCAGAAAAATGTATTCAGAATGTTCCATACATAAAAATTTTTAGTTAAACTTGTAATATAATATCTCGTTAATTAATTTTGTGGAGTTAACTTATCCATGAATTTTACAAATGTCAACAGTTGACTTGCATTTATTCTGATAAACAAACGGCTCTGACATTATGCCAGAGCCGTTTTTCATCATCATATCAGCGTTGTAACAGATTTTTGACGCTGTCAACAACCTCGTCCACCGTAATGCCAAAATAGTCATACAACTTGTCTGCCGGTCCCGATGCTCCAAAGCCGTCCATACCGATAATATCTCCCGACAACCCCACATATTTTTCCCAACCGAATTTGGCCGCGGCCTCAATGGCAACACGCGGTGCCGAACCAAGAACGGTTTCCTGATAATCAAGCGGTTGCTCATCAAACAATTCTGTACAAGGCATTGAAACAACAACCACGGAAATCCCCTCTTGTTGCAATTTGTTCATTGCCTCAACGGCCAAAGATACTTCCGAACCGGTAGCAATCAATGTTGCCTGACGGTTATTGGCATCACCGGCAATGACATATCCGCCTTTTGCCGTCAGATTTTCAGCAGATGAGGTGCGCAACAGCGGCAAATTTTGACGGCTTAATGCCAACAAGCTCGGTTCGTTCTCACTTTCAAGTGCTATTTGCCAAGCTTCTGCGGTTTCAACCACATCGCAAGGACGGAACGTTAAAATATTAGGCATACAACGATATGACGCCAAGTGTTCAATCGGTTGATGGGTCGGACCGTCTTCACCAACGCCGATGGAATCATGCGTCAAAACATAAATGACACGAATCCCCATTAATGCGGCCAAACGCATGGACGGACGCATATAATCGGAAAAGACAAAGAATGTGCCGCCAAAAGGAATGACGCCGCCATGCAAAGCCATACCATTCATAATGGCCGCCATTGCGTGTTCACGAATGCCATACATAATATTGTTGCCGTTGTAATCCTGCGCCGTTACTGTTTTGGAGACTGATGTCAAGGTAAGATTAGAAGCCGCCAAATCAGCCGAACCGCCGACAATTTGCGGGATATGAGGCACAATCGCCTCCAAACACATTTGTGAAGCCTTGCGTGTCGCCACTTTTGTTTGCTCGGCAATTACTTTTTTCTTCAAATTATTCAATTCTTCATCCCAATTTTTGGGCAATTTACCGGCGACGACATCGGCAAACTCAGCACCTTTAGCCTGTGCGCGTTTTTCCCATGAAGAAAATTCGGCCACAGATTTTTGTCCGGCATCACGCCATGCTTTCAAAATATCTGCCGGTACATCAAACGGAGCACTGTTCCAGCCTAAAGCCTTGCGCATTGCCTCGGTTTCTTCCGCCCCCAGAGGAGAGCCGTGACACTTTGAGGTTCCGGCTTTTGTGGGCGCGCCAAAGCCGATTTTGGTCTTGCAGGCAATTAATGTCGGACGAGAAGCCTGTTGTGCCGAGGCAATCGCTTTTTCAATCTGCGCAAAATCGTGACCATCAACAGATATCGTATTCCAACCGACCGCTTCAAAACGTTTTATCTGATCCGTAGAATTAGATGCCGTAACATTACCGTCGATAGTGATATTGTTATTATCCCACAAAACAATCAGCTTTTTTAGCCCTAAATGACCGGCAACAGAAATCGCCTCCTCGGAAATTCCCTCCATCAAACACCCATCGCCGGCAATAACATAAGTATAGTGATTACACACATCTTCGCCATATTTGGCCGCCAACATACGTTCCGCCAAAGCCATACCGACTGCGGAAGTAATTCCCTGCCCCAAAGGACCGGTTGTCATATCAATCCCTGCCAGATGCCCGTATTCCGGATGGCCGGCGGTTTTGGCTCCCAACTGGCGGAAATTTTTGATATCCTCAATATTAATATCTTCATATCCCATCAAGTACAGCAGAGAATACATCAACATAGAACCGTGACCGGCAGAAAGCACGAAGCGATCTCGATCAAACCAACGCGGTTCTTGAGGGTTGAGCTTGATAAACTTAGAGAATAAAACTGTTGCAACATCTGCCATCCCCAAAGGCATCCCCGGATGGCCGGATTTGGATTTTTCAATGGCATCGACGGACAAAAAACGAATCGCATTGGCCATTAATTGTTCTGTTTGATAATTGTTATCGGCTGACATAATATTCTCCTAAAAAACAAACTAAATTTAAATTCCGCATGAACTGCATGATGATTTTTGCGGCAACGGAGCCTCTTCCATTTTTGCCGGTGCCGCTTTCTTAGAGGCTGGAATATAGCGCACCAAACCGCGTTCAATAAAGAAATGCTCGTCTTTGTTTTCTTGACGACGCTCAACATTAAAGGTTCGCTGATTGTAGCGATACTCGTCTTTACTGATATTCAGAGACAAAATGATTTCAAGCGGCGTGCCGTCAGTCGGTATTTTTACCTTAACAGGTTTTCCCTTAAACTCTTTGCTCTTTTCATCAAGCCCGATGACGGTTCCCGTATTGTACGATTTTCGCCCCAGAAACTCCGGCGGTCCTTTGAGGGTTTCGGTATAAAAACTGAAATCAACAGCTGTCTCATCAGAATCTCTCAGTCTGGTAACCGAAAATATCGGCGTTATCACCGCATATCTTCGATTGACGGATTGTTCCGAATAACAATACCCCTCGTATCCGTTTACCTCCACTTGAAAATTGTCCAGATACCCGACAACCTGTGTCAGATATGACGTATCCTGCGGGATTGTAACATAAGGACAAGGAATGGAGGCATCCTCATACCATAGCAACGAGCAAGACGACAGAAACCAAGGAACGATTAATAAAAGTTTTTTCAGCATTTGTACTCCTTTGGCCTAATCATATTAAAATTTTATTCCTTTGTAAACAAGGCAACAACTTCACTGTGGTTAGAATAAACAAACTGATCAACTATCGTGACTTCAGACAATTTATACCCTACGGCAAGCAAGGTATTGGCATCATTTACAAACGTATGCGGATTACAAGACACAAAAACAATTTTTTGCGGTTTGTTTTCGTCAGCAAAAGCGGCAATTTTTCCAACCTGAGCGGCGGCACCTGCTCGCGGAGGATCTATCACAACGGCATCAACACTGCTCAGCTCACTTTCATCCAAAGGATATTTAAACAAATTGCGAGGTTTGATTTCGATGTTTGTTATTTGATTGCGGTTTACACTTTCCTGAAAACCTGACAAAAGCTCTTCCGACGAATCGGAAGCCAGAATTTTGACTTTAGCAACGGATGCAATGTAATAAGAAAAAGTTCCGACACCACAGAATAAATCTGCGACATATCCGGAAACATTCCCCAAATATTTCAAAACCAATCCGGCCAATGCCTGCTCTCCGGCAAATGACGGTTGTAAAAACGTTGCTCCGGGGATATAAACGCTGTATTTTTCCATTTGTACAAAGGGTTTGGCTTTTTCGATAATCGGCTCCGGCGTTTCTCCCAATCGACGACGATGTGATATCCTGATTATATTATCCCAAGCCTGAGCCATTTCAAAAATGACCATACGATGTTCCAAATCCAGCGGGGCATCATATTCCAACACAACATCAACACCATTGCTGGCCGCACATAACCACACATCGCCACCGGAAAGGGTATGCGATGTCATCTTTTTGCCATTTTTAATCTTGTAGGGAATTGCGCAAATTTGTTCCAACAAACTTCTTATTTTCGGCAAAGTGTCATTTAATTCCGGCATCAGCAGAGGACAGTCCCCGATGTCAACAATATCATTACTGCGAGCACCGTTAAAACCGAATGTCAGCTTTCCTTTCCGAAAAGAAAAAGCCAAACTGGCGCGACGGCGGGTGGCATCACCGATAAAAACAGTCTCCCCCAACGGCAACGGCGTTTGCTTTATCTGCCCCAAAACCTTGCAGATGTTATCCTGCTTTTCTTGTCGATAGGCAGAAAGTTCTTTGTTTCTCTGCGGGCATCCGCCGCAATTTTCCAGATAATGACAAGACATCTTTGTTTCCTATAGATCCTCTTCATCAACACCCAAGACAATCGGTTTGACACTCCTGTTGGCATCGACAAGCGGTTTTTCGCGTTCGGTTAAATTAGCCTCGGCACCATCAAGAAGCGATATTTCCATATTATTATTCTTATCCAAAGCCGGATGATGATTTTGACTTTCGTCCTTGCGCTCTTTCTGTCCATCGGCTTCAAAATGACGCAAATCGTCCGGCGTGAAAATCTCCACCCGATTGCGCCCGTTTTGTTTTGCTCTGTACAAAGCCTCGTCCGCGGTTCTGATCAGCATATCGACATTATCAGAAACCTCTGATGTTGACACACCGATACTCACCGTAAATTTGACAGGTTGATTGTCGTCAGAATACACAACAACGGCCGCGATACTTTCACGCACACGATCTGCGACCAATCTTGCCTGCTCGGCTCCGATCCCCGGGAGAAAGACAACAAACTCCTCTCCGCCGTAACGAGCCACAATATCATTGTCCCGCAAAGCTCTTTCCGCTGTTGATGACAATTCTATCAACACTTTGTCACCAACCTTGTGCCCATAGGTGTCATTGACCTTTTTAAAGAAGTCGGCATCCAACATCAAAACACTGAACGGCTGTTGTTCCGCCTTGGCGTTCAAAATCTGTTTTGACACCTCGTCTTCAAAATAACGGCGGTTGTACAACGATGTCAGAGGATCTCGCGTGGCCTGATTTTTAAGCAGAGTTTCCCGTGTTTTGCGAGATGTAATATCCTGAAACGCAGAATATAAAACAACATCATAGTTATAATCAATAATGTTAACCGAAGCCAAGAGCCAAAACGGCGTATCCGAACCATGGGTTTTGACCAATATTTCAAAATCCTGAACGACACGCTCCTGTTCCAAACGCTCGCTCAACAGGCGGCGATTGTCGGCATCGGCAAAGAAATCACGAAAATGACATTGATCCAAATCGGCACCGTCTATGCCAAAAAGCTTAATGGCATTATTGTTGGCCAGAATGATTTTGTCATCAACCACACGCGAGATGATAATCGGAAACGGTGCCGACTTGATGATTTCTTGAAGGCGTTCGTTGTTTTTCTCAATTTGTCCCTCGTTTTTCAAAAGCTCATCCTTTACCGAATCGACATACATCATCAAATAAGCAAAAGACATAACCAAATAGTAAGCGGCCGAAAGCCACCACATATCATTCACAAACTGCCCCAGCATTTTGAAGAAACGCGCCAATAACAATCCGGCCACAACAGAGGTTGCCAAAGCAGCAAGAATATATCCCCCTTTGTTTTTTTGCCGAATTTCAGACCATAAACTGATTGAAATATAAACAAATCCGGCTAAGGGGAAAATCTGACGCATATTTTCAACCATTCCGCCATCAGGAAAAACAACCAAGAAAAAGACTATGGCAAACAGCCCCAAACCGCTCACGCCACCCGTGACCCACTTTTCAGGATAACCATGGATCAGGAATTGCGATGCGGAAAGCGCCATCAACACCATCGACAGCAAATAAAGTACCAATTCCACAAAAATATATGAAATAAAACTGCCGCCATCAGCATAAACAATACCGATACGGTACCCCATTCCCGCCGCCAGAAAATCAACCAGTAAGGCAAAACTCAACAGCCATAAAGACGCCCTTATCTTAACCGAACGTCCGGCATACAAAGCGGACAAAAACAGAACGCCCAGCATTGACAGCGTTGTCAATAAAAATTGGCTCTGACTAAAAATGTCAAAACTTCCCATTGTGTCTCCTTTATAAAGTCATTTTTTTGAACTTTACGCTAAAAGCGTTAAAATACCTTAAAATTTTATTCTTAAAAAAAATTGATGATTATTTAATTGTTTTAGTTTAGCATACTTGTAGTTTTGTGCTTCAGATTAAAGGAATGTATCATGAACAACAGCACTCCCAAACATTTCAGCCACTGTTTTGAGCTTAAGACAGACCAACTTCCCACTCGCAGTTCCGACCGAACGAATTGGCGTTTTCAACTGCCGGGGATTATCTTCGGCCTCTTGTTGGCGTTGTTGGGAGCTTATGAGTTGTTTGACGGTTTTGACCATTCCCAAAACGGAAGAGATGAACTGTCAACACTGAGCGGATTGGCTGAATATCAACCTCTGATAACACCGACATTTTTTGATATTGTTTTTATCATTATCGGCTTGGGAATGGTTGCCGCCAGTATTGCATCTTATATTCGTTATAAAAAAATTATATTTGACGGGAAAAATGTGGAAGTTGTGTACCGTCCCGTCTTTGGTGATAAAACCTCGTTTAAGGAAAATATCAAAGCTTATCTGGGTGTGCGCTTGAGAATCGAGCTTTTTCAATTCGGTCTTATTAATAAGAATCGATATATCATCGAACTTTATCACAAAGATCCTAAAAAAATTATTCCGCTGTATATTTCTACTTCGGGTAAAAACATTCGCCGCGTTTGGGAAAAATATGCTCAGTTTCTTAACCTTCCGGCTCTGCTCAATACTGACAGCGGCCTGATATCAAGAGACGTTAAAAACCTGAGAAAATCCATTAAAGAAATGGCGGAATTGGGATATATTGTTGATGAATATCAACCTTATGAGGTTATCCCGTCTTCGGTTGTTTTTGTTTGTAAACAGGACAAAATCGTCCTCAAAGCCAGAAAAATTGTTTGGGATGCTTACAATCTTTTGGCTTGGGGAGCTATTGTCAGCATCGGTTCATTGCTTTTGCTGTCGGGGCTGAAATTCGACGACATCAGTCAGGTATTTTCGTCTCAGGTAATCTATGCGCTGTGGACCGGCGGTGTATTGTTAATTGTGATTTCGATATTCATTCTTTTCCGCAAAGAAAAAATCGTTATCAAACCGCACAAAATCGTCAACACTCACAAATATATGCTTTTTTCAACCAAACATGATGAAATGGCAAAAAACGACATTGAAGCGATTGAAATTACAGAAAATCCCGTTAGCGGACGTTTTTATGTCGCCATTCACTCCGGTGAAAAAACCATCGGTTTCGGCTCCAAGCTTCCTATTGATGATTTGCGTTGGATTAAAAAGTTTTTGGTGCACGAGATTATCAAATAAAAAATAGCGTTTCACTCTTGGATATAAAAAAATTCTTTGCTATATTATCTTTTATCCTATATATATAGCAATAATATGTTTCGGATAAGGAGATTTTGATGAAAAAAGCCGTTGACACGTTAAAAAATGACGCTCTGTTAAAAGAAATTGAAACAGACTTGAAAAATGAACAACTAAAAAGCCTGTGGGATCAATACGGCCTGTTTATTATCATTTTTGTCGCTCTGGCTCTGACTGCGGCTGTCAGCTTTGAAACATTCAAAACATGGAGCGCAAAACGCAATCAGGAATTGTCCAACGCTTATGCCGTGGCCGTTTCTTTGCAAAATCAGGGACGCTTTGACGAAAGCTTGTCTCTCTTGCAAAACTTGGCCAAAAGCCAACACGGCGTTTATGGCGATATTGCCAGACTGCAAATTGCCAATATTTATTTTGAGCAGGATAAAAATACCGAAGCTTCCGATGTTTTGCAACAGTTGGCCGAAGACAGCAGTGCCAATCCGCAAATGAGAGATATCGCCATCATCAAGCTCGCTTCTTATAAATTGGATACAGATGCTTCCAGCGAAGAAATTGCCAATTTATTAGAGCCTCTGACTGAAGACAGCGGTGTTTGGGCTAATGTGGCACACGAGCTTTTGGCTATGGTTGCCATTAAGGACGGCGATATGAATGCCGCCTTGCAACAATATCAGGCTATCGCCAATGCTTCAAACGTCCAAGACAAATTGCGGGCGCGCGCTCAGGATATGATTGCCATCATTAACAATCAGATGCAATAACTTATGTGCCGGAGGACGGGAATGCCTAAAGAATACCTGAAATATACCGCGCTGTGCGGAATGGTCATTTTGCTTGCAGGTTGCGGTTTGTTTGGAAAAGACAGACTGGATATTGAGGGAAAACGAATTAACGTTATTAAAGAAAACTCCGATTTATCACCGGATTATACCTCCGGATCAGTAAAAATAAAGCTTCCGGCTCCATACACAAACAATAAGTGGGCTCAAAACGGCGGTAATTCCCTGCACCTGATGGGACACTTGCAAGCCGGTAATGAAATCAAAGAACTTTGGGATTGCAACTATGGTGAGGGCAGTTCTAAAAGAGATTTTCTCATTGCCGCTCCGATTGCCGCCTATAAAGTTGTTTTTGCAATCGATGCTGAAGGCGTTGTCAGCGCTTTTCGACTGGACAACGGTAAAAAGATTTGGAAAAAAAGACTGAAGCCTCTCAACAGAGAAGATCGAAACACATCCATGAAGGGGGCCGGATTGGCTGAATTTAATAAAAAGCTTTATGCCACAACCGGTTTCGGCAGTGTTTTTTGCTTGGATATGATGACAGGTGACGTTTTATGGCGAAAAGATTTGGAAATGCCAATCAGAATAGCCCCGACAGTCGGTGCTTCAAAGGTCTTTGTTCAAACAATCGACAACACCCTTTTTGCCTTGAACGCGGATAATGGCGACGAACTCTGGAAAAACGCAACCGATGTCAAAAACACAACCTTAGTGGGCGGCGCAACACCGGTATATAATCCGGATTTGGATGTTTTGATTACGGCTTTCTCCAATGGTGAATTGCGCGCTTTTAAAGCCAGCACCGGAACGCCGCTGTGGGGTGACCTTCTTGTCTCAAAAAAGAAAACAAATTCTCTGGCTGATATAACAGCCATCAAGGCCGGTCCGGTCATTGACGGAGACAAAGTGTTTGCCGTCGGCTACAACAGTGTTTTGACGGCAATTGACTTGCGGAGCGGCAACAGAATTTGGGAAAGAGAATTGGGTAGCAATAATCAACCATGGGTAGCCGGCAATTATCTTTATGTTTTGACAAATGATTTTGACTTGTTGGCTCTTGAGAAAAACACAGGTAAAATCATCTGGAACACCACAATTCCAACCGGTGAAGATTTAGAAAACCGCAACGGAATTTTTGGTACAGGTCCTCTTTTGGCAGGAGACCGCCTGCTGGTCGCAACATCGAACGGCTATGTTTTCGCAGTCTCGCCATACACCGGCGATGTTATCAGCTATATTTCGGTCAGCGAAGGCGTGGAACTCCCACCGATTATGGTTGACGGAACCCTGCTGTTGACAACAAAAGATGCTGATATTATCGCTTATCAATAGGAAGAAAAAATGGTATTAAAGTTAGCTATCGTCGGGAGACCCAATGTCGGCAAATCAACCTTGTTCAACAGGTTGGTCGGCAGAAAAGTCGCCATTGTTCACGACAAACCGGGGGTTACCCGCGATCGCCGAGAAGCAGCGGCCAAATTGCAGGATTTGAAACTGGCGGTTATTGACACCGCCGGTTATGAATATTCAAACGAGGATAACCTCGAAAAAAGAATGTGGGAACAAACTCAACGTGCCATTCAGGAGGCTGATGTTTGTCTTTTTATGTATGATGTTCGCGATGGTGTCCAACCTTATGACGAACATTTGGCAAGCTTGCTCAGAAAATGCGGCAAACCGGTTGTTTTGCTTGCCAATAAATGTGAAGGACGTGTTCAAGAAGACAGCGTTCATGAAGCATATAAACTGGGCCTTGGAACGCCTATTCCGTTTTCGGCTGAACACGGCTTGGGATTGCTCGACCTTTATGAAATTTTAAAAGAACAAGATGAACTGAAAAAAGAGCAAGAAGCGCTTGTTCCCGAAGAGGATATTGTTATCCAAGAAGATAACACCGAAGAAGACGAAGCTTATAAAAAACGTCCAATACAGCTGGCGATTGTCGGACGCCCGAATGTTGGAAAATCGACACTTGTTAACGCCCTTCTTAATGATGAAAGAATGCTCACAGGGCCGGAAGCCGGTGTGACTAGAGATGCCATCACATCTGAATGGTCTTATCAGGGACGTAAGATAAATTTGGTTGACACCGCCGGTTTGAGAAAACAATCCCGTGTCGGTGATTCTCTGGAAAAAATGTCTGCGGCCAGCACGAAACACGCGGCATTTTTGGCTCAGGTCGTTATTTTGGTCGTTGATGCAGATGCTGTTCTCGACAAGCAGGATTTGACCATTGCCCGTCAGGTTTTAGATGAGGGGCGCGCATTGGTTATTGCCGTCAATAAGTGGGATATTGCCAACCGAAAAGAGGCTCTGCAACGCCTGAATGACAAACTGCAAACATCTCTTAATCAGGCGGAGGGGGTTCCTACCGTCACAATATCCGCTCTTAAAAAGGAAAATCTGGATAAGTTGATGCGTGCCGTATTTAAGGTTTATGACCGTTGGAATATCCGTATTCCGACAGCTCCGCTTAACCAGTGGTTTGCAGACATGATTGATAATTATCCGCCTCCTCTGGGCAAAAACAAACGCCGTATCAAGCTTAGATACATTACACAAGCGAAAACTCGTCCACCAGCATTTTATATTTTCTCAAGCAACCCTGAAGGTCTTCCGGATGCTTATTTACGTTACCTTGTTCATCAGTTGCGAGAAACGTTTGATTTGGGCGGCATCCCCATTCGTATGACCGTCCGTAAAACAAAAAATCCTTATGCGGATAAAGCTTAAAAAAAATTCCGGTTAAAACCGGATTTTTTTTATCTTATTCTTCTTCGCTTTTATTATAAAAAGTAAAGTACTGATAAATGTGCGCATAGAACGATGACTTCAAACATGTATCAAAAAATGACAACGCCACAAATAACAATGTGAAAATAAAGTTCGTTACATAGCTTGATGAAGCCGCAATGTTATAAGCATTGCTTAAAATCATCAACAACACCATTCCCGGCAACATCATAACAATTTGTCCCCAGAAAATCCGGTTGACATTTCCTTTGGTCATATAAAAAGATTCTTTGAGCTTTAGAGCTTTGTCATCAACCGTAACGGCTGGAAAGACCAAGAAAAAGCGGGATAAAAACATTGTCAAACCAAACGGAATCAACAACAGTAAATAGCCGACATTTTCAGGCAAAGTCACTGATGACAGCAACAAAGACAGCACAACAATCAAAAGATATGACGGCAAGGCAATCATAAACAACAAAAAGATATTATATAAAAAATAAGAAACTATTCGACGGAAAGAAGCCAGCGTCCAAAAATCACCGACATCTTTCAAAATAATCCGACGACAATATACCACCGCCAGAGCAATAGAAACAACGCCCAATAGAAGCAAAGAGCATTTATTGCTCAGGCTATCTTCGCATCCTGTCGGCTTAATGGAACAAATTGACTGAAAGTTGGTGGACATTTCATAAATCATGATCGCAAACGCCGGAAGAGTTAATTTTGCAAAGTCTTTAAAATTAACCAAAACAAACAAAAAGCTACGGCGTATTGTTTCAAAAAAAGGCAATTTCACGATTTTTTCAGAATTATTGGCCATCTTTTTCCCTTTCAAATAAATATCTTTTTTGCAACAAACAATGGTTGATAAAAAATGCTGATAACAACAGAATAAGCAAACTGTACAAATATTCAACAATAAAACCGATTAGAAAGCTATTTTTATCTTTAATCAACCGAACTTCGCCGTTAAACACTCCCAAAGAAAAAACAGAGATAAGAAAAATCAAGCCCAGACTGAATAAAATCCGCAAATTGTTTCCGCGGCTACGTTTCCAAACTTGCGGAAATGACGGGATTTTTTCTCCCGTTGCCACAAAACCCAAAACCGAATAAAAACGCATTGCAAGCAAAGGAAACAACAATCCGGCTCCCACAAAAGTAAAATAAAGCAGTTCAATTTGATAGTCAGGATTGGGCTCTCTTTGATACAGCATCCATGCAGACAAAACGGAAACCATATTAAACAACAAGAAAAAGATAACACTGCCCCACATTTTTAAATCGGTCATTTGCGGACGAACAATCAACGAGAGGCTGAGAGATTGTTTTTGCATTACTGCCTGCGCCCAGCGCACCATAAAGCAACAAGCGACACCGAGCAACAGCACTTGCGTTGCGATATACCCCGCAACATTTTCACTGCAAAAGTGTCCTTCACGATAGTCGGAATACAAACACAAATACGGATGACGGGTGCTAAAAGAGACAACCACCATCAGCAAAGCCCAACACAAGGCAATCCCTACATATGTTTTGAAATGATCAATCACCAACCCAAAAGGCTCAATAATTATTCGGAATAAAGATATCCGCCGCGGAGCATCTTCCCCTTCATTATTTTCAGGAGAAGGAGTACCGATAAATTTGCGCAAAAAGTCCCATAGTTTATCCATTGTTAAATTTCCTTAACAGTTGTTACACCGGAAAGATTTCTGATTTTGCTTAAGATGTCTCCATACAAAGCGAACCCTCCGGACAATTCAATGCGAATATCCCAGTTATCATTATCGGGTTTAATATATATTTTATTTTTTCCGTTTCTATCCGACTGCAATATTTGTTTTAGCAAGGGTACAACAGAAACGCTGTTGATATTAATCTCCAGTCCGTCAGCCACATCGGCAATCGCCTTATCCAAGGTTTCAATCGTGTTTATCATCACCCGAGGATTGCCTTCTTCCTGTTGCTTGTCAATAGTGACATTAACCAAAAGCGGTAAACCGGAGTTGATTGTTTCCTCATAACGCAACATTGCTTCGGAGAACAACAGTCCTTCAAAATTGCTGGTTCCGTCAGAGATTTCAAGAAAAGCGTATTTATTGCCGTTTTTAGAAATGCGTTTTTGGAACGAATTGACGCAACCGGCCAGCTTGGCACGAATTGTATCACCGGTTCGGATACCGTGGAACACTTCATTACATTTTTTCACGCCAAGGCGCTCAATCCCTCGGCTATAACTATCCAAGGGATGTGCAGAGAGGTAAAATCCGATAGCCTCGGCTTCCAGCTTGAGTTTTTCAAGCTCAGGCCAATCCGGTTTGTCGGCTAGTTTGACTTTGGCCTGCAATTCCTCTGCACCAAACAATGAAGATTGAGAACTGTTTTTTAATTCCGTCGCAGCATTAATATGCTGAACAATCGTCTCAATATTGGCAAAAAGTTTGCCGCGCCCTTTATCCAAGCAGTCAAATGCGCCGGCTTTTATCAATTGTTCCAATTGACGGCGGTTGATTTGTTTGGCATCAATACGATGAATAAAGTCGGAAATATCCTTATAAGGTCCATGCTTGCGTCTTTCGGCGGCAATTGCCTCCATATTGGCGGCGCCCACACTTTTAACCGCCGCCAAACCATAGCGAATATTGCCGTTTTCAACGGAAAAATCGGCATCAGATTTATTAATATCGGGCGGCAAAACCTTGAAGCCCATTTTTTTGCATTCTTCCTTATAGAACATGAGCTTGTCGACATTAGTAATATCCAAAGACATAACCGCACACATAAACTCAACCGGATAATGTGCCTTCAAATAAGCCGTCTGATAAGAAACCAAGGAATATGCCGCGGCGTGAGATTTGTTGAAACCGTATGACGCAAATTTTTCCATCTGGTCAAAAATTTTGGTGGCAGTTCCCTCATCGATGCCTTTTTTCAAAGCACCTTCCGTAAACATTTTGCGCTGCTTGGGAATTTCATCGCGCATTTTTTTACCCATAACCTTACGCAATTTATCCGCACCGCCAAGCGTATAACCACCCAAAACCTGAGCGATTTTCATAACCTGTTCCTGATACACCATAATCCCGTATGTTTCATCAAGAATCGGTGCCAAATCAGGATGAAGATACGTGATTTCCTCTTCACCGTGTTTGCGTTTGATGTAGGTGGGAATATTATCCATCGGTCCCGGACGGTATAAGGATACGATAGCGATTAAATCTTCAAAACGGTCAGGTTTGATTTGCTTGTGAACATCTTTCATCCCCGGAGATTCAAACTGGAATACCGCTGTGGTATCTCCCCGCTGTAGCATGTCATATGTTGCTTTATCGTCAAGGGGGACTTTATCCATTTCTAAATCAATCCCCTGCTCCTTTTTAACCCAATCGACAGCGCGCTGAATAACCGTCAAGGTCTTTAAGCCCAAAAAGTCGAACTTAATCAAACCGGTTTCTTCAACGAACTTCATATCATATTGTGTCACAGGCATATCTGCCCGAGGATCTTTATATAAAGGAACAAGCTGATCTAACGGACGATCGCCAATAACCACGCCGGCCGCATGCACACCGGAATGACGATACAAGCCTTCAAGCTTCATCGCAATGTCAAACAGCTTATTTATTTGCGGATCATTTTGGCGCATTTCCTCCAATTCGGGAACCTGATCCAAAGATTCCTGCAGTGTCGGGTTCTTTCCCTGAACGCCGGGGGGAATCATTTTAGAGATGCGATCAGCCTGTGCATAAGGCATCTGTAAAACACGCGCCACATCGCGAATAACCGCCTTGGACTGCAACTTACCATAAGTAATAATCTGTGCCACATGATCAAAACCATATTTATTTTGCACATATTCAATTGTTTTGGCACGATTTTCCTGACAAAAGTCGACATCAAAGTCGGGCATGTTGACACGTTCGGGATTCAAAAAGCGCTCAAACAGCAAATCAAGTTTAATCGGATCCAACTCAGTCACATATAACGACCAAGCAACGATTGAACCGGCACCGGAACCACGCCCCGGACCAACAGGAACACCATTGTTTTTTGACCAGCGGATAAAGTCCGACACGATGAGAAAGTAACCGGGGAAACCCATCTTTTTGATAACGCTCAGTTCATAATCCAAACGTTCATAATACTTGGCGTCAATCTCTTTTTTCTGCTCATCGGTCATGCCCTCAAAATAGACATGGTCACGCATGCGCTCTGATAATCCTTTGCGCGCTTGTTCATCAATATATTCATCTTGCGTCTTACCTCCGGGGCATTCAAAAATCGGAAGCAAGGGATCAACCTTGGTCGACAAATAATTACAGCGCTTGGCAATATTGACAGTGTTCATAACCGCTTCAGGCAAATCTTTGAACAACTCAACCATTTCATCACTACTGCGCAGACGGTTGTTGGGTGAGAACTTTTTACGGTTGTCATTCGCAACATATTCACCGGCGGCAATACAAACCAAAGCATCGTGCGCTTCGTACATATCAGCATCAAAGAAAAACGCCTCATTGGTCGCGACCAACGGAATATTGTATTTATAAGCCCAATCGATAAAAGTGTCCTCGGTTCGGCGTTCTTCCTCCAAACCAATACGAGATATTTCCATATAAAGACGATTGCCAAATATCTGATGGAGTTGCTTTAATGTTTCCTCGGCCTCAGCTCGGCGGTTTTCAAGCAAGAGACGCCCAACCTGCCCCTCGACCCCACCGGTCAGTGCAATCAATCCCTCCTGATATTTTTTCAGATCTGCGATTTTGAGTTGCGGTTTCTCGTTTGATTGCGGATTGTCAAGATATGAGAGCTTCATCAAATGCATGATATTGTCGTAGCCGACAGCATTCTGAACCAACAAAATAATTTTATCCGGCTCGATAATACGACCTTTAGCTTTTAAGACATCATCCGCATCAGGATTGCGAAGATAAAATTGACACCCCAGAATCGGCTTTACACCCTCATCCGAAGCATATTTAGAAAAAGCTTTACCACCAAACATATTGGCGGTATCTGTCAGAGCAATAGCCGGAACACCGCTATCGTGCAAACGATGCATCAACGCAGGAACTTTCATTGCCCCTTCGGACAAAGAATAAGCCGTGTGTACCCGCAAGTGAATGAACTTGGGATCGGCTTTGGGCTCTTTAGCAATTTCTTCAAGCTTTGTTTCTGCTTCGCTCATTTTTGTTCCTTTTGAGAGTTATCATAAACAGATTCCCCGCCTGACACAATTAAAAAATCACAGATGTTAATGTTAAAAATTTTTAATAT
>CAMRWU010000013.1 GCA_947054505.1 uncultured Pseudomonadota bacterium
AACTATAACATAAAAATCAGCAATGGTCAACTATACATTGCATGGGGAGGACAAAAATAAAACAATAAAAAAGCCCCTCAACCGAGGGGCTTTTCCTTTTACAACTAATTTCTATCTCAAAAACTCAAGATATAAAAAGATATTGGCCATCACAATGCTGCACAGCATAACTGGTATTGACCACAGCAAGAACTTCATAAAATGAATATGATAACCGTTCTTTGCGGCCATACCGGCAACAACAACATTGGCCGAAGCGCCGACCAAAGTCCCGTTACCACCAAAACAAGCACCGAGAGACAAAGCCCACCATACAGGCATCATCGCTTCTCGACCGCCAACAGCCTCTTCCATTGACTTAATCATCGGAATCATTGTAGCCACAAACGGAATATTATCAATAGCGCTCGACAGAACCGCCGAACTCCATAAAATATAATAAACCATTTTTTCAATACTGCCTTCTGTCAAAGCAATAAACTTCTGTCCTAACCAAGCCAATATACCGGTTACTTCCAAACCATAGACAATAACGAATAAACCGACGAAGAAGAAAATCGTCGTCCAATCTACCATTGCAAAAATCTCACTGACTTTATCCTCACGTTCATGACCATGCAGGTTAAAAGTATATAAAAGAAGCAACAATGCAGCACCGGTCAAAGCGATTGTACCGTTATCAAGGAACAATTCCTTGGCAAAAACAAAACCGGTAACCACCAAAACCAAAACAAACAAGGATTTATACATCAAAACCTTATCGGTAATGCTTTCTTTTTCATCCATCCCCATAACCAGAACTCGCTTTTCTTCATTGGTAACCAGTTTTTTCTTCCAGATTAAATCAAAAACCACCACCAACACAACCATCGTTGCGGCCACAACCGGTGTCAACACGCGAACAAAATCCATAAAGCTGAGTTCTAAAGCCGAACCGATTAAGATATTAGGAGGATCACCAATTAAAGTTGCCGTTCCGCCGATATTTGATGAAAAGATTTCAATCAGCAAATACGGATACGGATTAATATCCAGTTTTTTGGTAATCTGAAACGTAATCGGAACAATCAAAAGAACGGTCGTCACATTGTCCAAAAATCCAGAAAAAACAGCGGTAACGACGGCCAAGACCAACATCAGACCACGAGGGCTGGCTTTAACCTTTTTAACACCCCAAATCGCCACATATTGGAAAACACCGGATTTTTCCGAAATTGAAACCACAATCATCATACCTATAAGCAAAGCCAAGGTATTAAAGTCAATACCGGCCAAAGCCTGTTTCTGAGATAACAGACCGGAGAGCATCATCAACGCAGCCCCCAACAAGGCAACAATAGCACGATTGACACGCTCGGTAAAAATAATCAGATACGCGACAGAAACGATAAGAACAGCCAACAATTTTGGATCCATTCCCCAAATCAGTTTTGCCGCCTCAAGACCATGAGACATATCCATATATATAATCCTTTTGTTATTAAAGTTTATCAATTGCAATACTATTCCTCAAAAAGTTAAGTTTTCCTAAATAGTCAGCACAAAATAAACAGAACCATTTGTCCACAGAATACGGACAATATCAACCTTAGCTTGAAATATATAGAGTCTGCTGATATACTCTTGACATATTTTTTTTTGGGAGAGAGATATATGAAAGGCATTATACTCGCCGGCGGAAGCGGCTCCAGACTCTATCCGTTAACGGAAAGCACCTGCAAACAATTGCTTCCGGTATACGACAAACCGATGATTTACTATCCGTTGTCAACCCTCATGCTGTTTGGCATTAAAGATATTCTGATTATTTCCACCCCGCAAGACACCCCGCATATTGAACATTTCTTCGGCAACGGTTCTCGTTTGGGGCTCAATATTTCCTACAAAATACAGGAAAAACCCCGAGGCATCGCCGAAGCTTTCATTCTCGGCGCTGACTTCATCGGCAACGATGATGTCTGCCTGATTTTGGGTGACAATATCTTCTATATGGGAGAACAGCTGAAATCATTCCGCGAAGAAATCGCCAAAAACCCGGGCGGAACCGTGTTCGGTTATCATGTTTCCGATCCGGAACGTTTCGGTGTTGTTGAGTTTGACAAAGATCACAAGGCGTTATCCATTGAAGAAAAGCCTAAACAACCAAAATCCAACTACGCTGTTGTCGGTCTCTACTTCTACCAATCTGATGTCGTGGAAAAAGCTAAAAATCTGCAACCCTCGGCCCGCGGAGAATTGGAAATCACCGACATCAACAAGGCTTATCTGAAAGAAGGTCGCCTGAACGTAGTAACAATGAAAAGAGGAAATGCATGGCTGGATGCCGGAACACCGCAATCTTTGCTCGATTCATCAAACTTCATTCAAATCATTGAAAGCCGCCAAGGACTGAAAATAGCCTGTATTGAAGAAATCGCCTACCGTCGCGGCTTTATTGACGACGAACAAATGCGTAAAATCATAAACTCGCTGAAAGACGGGATTGACTATAAAAACTATCTGCAAGCCATTTTTGAGGAATATCATGAAGATTATTAACACGGCAATTAAAGACGTTTTCATTATTGAACCTCAGGTGTTCAAAGACGAACGCGGTTATTTTTTTGAAAGCTATAATCAAGCCGCTTTTAAGGAAGCCGGCCTGAACTATGACTTTATTCAAGACAACCAATCTCAATCTGTCTACGGCACAATCCGTGGTCTTCACTTTCAAAAAGGAGAATTCTCCCAAGCAAAATTAGTCCGTGTTTTGGAGGGAACCGTTTTGGATGTTGCCGTTGATTTACGCCCAGACTCACCAACTTTCGGACAACATGTCGCGGTTGAGCTCTCCGCCGAAAACAATCGTCAACTGATGATTCCGCGACAATTTGCTCATGGTTTCGCCGTTTTAACACCGCGCGCCACCTTTGCCTACAAATGCGATAATGTCTACAACAAAGCCTCTGAAGGCGGCATCCGTTTTGATGATCCGGCGTTGGCTATTGACTGGAAAATTGATATATCCAAAGCAATTTTGTCAGAAAAAGACAAGATTTTGCCACTGTTGGAGAACGCTCAATGTTTCTAGTTACCGGAGCTAACGGACAGTTAGGCAACTGCCTGCACCAATTGCTTGGCGATAAAGCCATCTATGTTGATAAAGATGAACTTGACATCACCGATGCGCAAGCCGTTTCCGAATTCTGCAAAAAACAAAATTTTGCCGCCATCATCAACTGTGCCGCTTATACCGCAGTGGACAAGGCCGAAAACGATGAGGAACTGGCTCGCAAAATTAATGCCGACGGTCCGGCTAATCTTGCTGCAACGGGCATCCCGTTAGTCCACATCTCAACAGACTATGTTTTTGACGGTAACAACTGCCGCCCCTACAATGAAAGCGATACGCCACACCCACAGTCAGCCTACGGAAGAACAAAACTTTTGGGCGAAAAGCTGGTTATGGAAAAAGCCTCTGCGACAATAATCATCCGGACAGCTTGGCTTTATTCCGAATTTGGCAACAACTTTGTTAAAACAATGCGTCGTCTGGGAGCCGAAAAAGAACAGCTTAACGTTGTTTTTGATCAGGTAGGAACACCGACTTACGCCGGAGACTTGGCACAGGCTATTGTCAATATCCTGCCGCAACTTCGTTCCGGAATGAAAGAAATTTGCCATTTTTCAAACGAAGGTGTCTGCTCATGGTACGACTTTGCCGCTGAAATAATGAATACATCAGGTTTAACGTGTAAAGTTCTCCCTATTGAAAGCAAGGATTATCCGACACCAGCAACACGACCGGCCTACTCGGTTCTCAACAAAGCAAAAATCAAAAATATGTTTGGTATCTCAATTAACCACTGGAAAGAAAGTCTAAACGCATGTCTAAAAAATCTATCTTAGTAACCGGTGGCGCCGGCTTCATCGGCTCCAACTTTGTTCCTTATTTTGCCCAAAAATATCCGGACTATCATATTGTCAACCTTGATAAGCTAACCTATGCCGGAAACTTGGATAACCTCAATGATATCAACGGAGCCGCTAACTACACCTTTATTCAGGGCGACATTTGCGACCGCACGTTGATTGAAAAGATTTTCAATGACTACAACATCAACGGCGTTATTCACTTTGCGGCAGAAAGTCACGTTGACAACTCCATTACCGGCCCTCAAGCCTTTATTGAAACCAATATTATGGGAACATTTACCTTACTTGACGTTGCCCGTAACCACTGGTTCAGTGCGCCCAATCAGGTAAAATCAGGCTATGAAAACGCTCGTTTTCACCACATCTCAACCGATGAAGTTTACGGCACACTGGGCGAAACAGGCTTTTTCTATGAAACAACAGCTTATGCTCCCAACTCTCCTTATTCGGCATCCAAAGCCAGCTCCGATATGCTGGTTCGCGCCTATTGCCATACCTACGGCCTGAATGCGACAATTTCCAATTGTTCCAACAACTACGGTCCGAAACAACATCCGGAAAAATTAATTCCCAAAATCATCTCCAACGCCCTGAGCGGCAAAAACATTCCCATTTACGGCGATGGCAAAAACATCCGTGATTGGTTATATGTCCTTGACCACTGCAAAGCGATTGATTTGATTTTCCATAACGGCAAGTCCGGAGAAACTTATAACATCGGCGGTCACAACGAGAAAAACAACCTCGAAATCGTTGATGCCATTTGCACCATTCTTGATAAAGAAATGCCCCGTGCTGACAAGACTTCTTACAAAGACTTAATTATCTTTGTCAAAGATCGCCCTGGGCATGACAAACGTTATGCGATTGACGCCACCAAGCTGGAAACCGAACTTGGCTGGAAAGCTGATGAAAACTTTGCCAGCGGCATCATCAAAACCGTTGAATGGTATATCCGCCAAATAAAACAACAAGCGGCATAAATAACCATCCTTAACTAACCTCCGCCTAAAAATTAACCTCGGCGGAGGTTTTTTATATTTAAAAAAGAAAATTCCTCACTATTTCCTGTGCATACATCAGATTCTTTTAGACAAACAACAATGAAACCGCATAATGAGAAAACTACTTTTAAACATAAGGAAAAAAATATGAACAAAACCAAAGCCCAGCTTATTGTAACCCGCCACTACCACTACAACGGCACCAATGCCGGAAAAGAATTTCAATCATTGCGAGGTGACCTCAGAGGCCCTATTGCCCGTGAAGCGGAATTTCAAGTCAAAACATTGGCACAAACAGATGGTTTTTCAGAAATTTTAATCCCTGCAAACGGAAAAGAAACAACCGCAGAAGACAAATCACAAATCTTATTTGATGCATTCTGTGAATACTATGCTCATCAAGGCAATCAGGAACTGGCTCGTTCCGGTGGTCTCCTCAGTCACACTTTTGAAAGACTGAAAGCCAAAAGCGACAGCGAATACGATTTCGAAACCGGAATGCCCCGCCATCAAAGAGATTTCATTATCGAAAACAACTTGCACCCGACCACCCTCCAAGCCAAAGAAAATAACCGACGCATTGAGCGCCAAAGAAATGAAGGTCAGGAGATTGTACCGGAACAAAAGCTACAACAACTCATGAGCAAATTAACATCTTTCGAAAGATAAAGAAACAGCCCCGCATCCTGTGGGGCTATTTCTTTATCTTCATCTGTAACAAGACGTTAACTCTTGGCATTCAAATAATAGTTCAAGACCCGAACACCAAAACCGGTTGACCCTTTCGGACACAACGGTGAACCTTTATCTTCGGTATCAACACCAGCAATATCCAAATGTGCCCAAGCATTGCCTTTTTGCACAAAACGCTCTAGGAAACACGCGGCAGTACTGCCGCCGGCATTAACACCGCCAAGATTTTTCATATCAGCAATATCAGAGTTAATCATCTTATTATAGCCCTCACCCAACGGCAAGCGCCATAACTTTTCATCACTGGCCTCACCGGCTTTAATCAATTCATTGCACAATTTGTCATTGTTACAAAAGATGCCGGCATACTGATTGCCCAAAGCCCGCATTGTCGCACCAGTCAAGGTGGCAATGTCAATCAACGTATGAACATTATAGTTGCTTTGCAAATACCACATAATGTCTCCGAGCACCAGTCGTCCTTCAGCATCGGTATTCAAAATCTCTACCGTTTGACCCGACAAAGAAGTAACCACATCCCCCGGACGTGTCGCCATTGCATCCGGCATATTTTCAACCAAACCGACAATACCGATAACATTCACCGGCGCCTTTTGCAAAGCCAAAGCTTTCAGGCTGGAAACCACCACAGCCGCACCGGTCATATCTCGTTTCATATCACCCATACCGGTTCCCGGTTTCAGAGAAATACCACCACTGTCAAAAGTTACGCCCTTGCCGACCAAGCCACAGTCAAACTCAACCTGATCCGGCTTGCCGCGCCACTGAATAATCGCAACCCGCGGATCATTGCAAGACCCTTGAGCCACGGACAACAACATCCCAAACTCTTTTTCCTGCAAAGCCTTTTTATCCAAAATCTCAATATCCAACCCCAAATACGACAAACGCTGAATATCATCGGCAAAAACCTCAGGTGTCAAATAATTGGCCGGTTCATTGCACAAATCGCGCGCATAACGGACAGCATTACCCAAAGCCGCAAAACGACGATAACTTTCATTTACGGCTTCCGGATTTTTAACCTTCAAAATAACCTGTTCCAAGCTGGGATATTCTTCCTGCTTTTTCTTGGTAAAATATTTATCAAAACGATAAGATCCGACAGTCAAACCAAAAGCAACATTATGAGCAATCTCCGCAAGACTCAGTTTACAACCTTTAATTTCTTCAACATAATAGCAGGCAACAGCGTCCTTAAACAGCTTTTTAGCCAGTGCTCCGCCCAATTTTTGCAAAGCAACCGCATCTGGTTTATCACCTAAACCGGCAATAATAATCTTGCCATTCGGACCAAATACTTCAACAAAGGTACCGTTTTTACCTTTGAAACCGGATTGTACAACGGCTTTTTTTACCAATGCAGTTTCATCGTCATTCAAAGCCTTTGAAACAATCTTGGCATTTTCAGACACACCGACAATTTTGACCGCCTTGGAGCCGATTCTACCGTCTGTAAAAACAATCTCAAGCATTTCTTTATCCTCTCTATTTTTCAAAACTCCTAATAATATAACGCCTATTTTACAAAAAGCATAAATTTTCTTGAATTTCTCCACAAAGGTGATAATAAGAAAGGCATAAAAAACAAAGGATTGACAATGACAAACATTTTCGCACCCACGGCAGAAAACTTATCTCGCGCAGCTGAGACCATCAAAAACGGCGGTTTAGTCGCATTTCCGACCGATACAGTTTATGGATTGGGCGCCAATGTTTACCTGCCGGACGCCGTTGCTGGTATTTTTGCCGCCAAGCAACGTCCGTTATTTGATCCTTTAATTTCACACATTGCCGATATTGACTTTTTGCCTGAATATGCGCAAACAGACCAACGCATTATGGATCTGGCAAAACATTTCTGGCCCGGCCCATTAACTTTCGTCCTCAAACGTAAGGACAACAACCATCAACTTGATTTAGTTTGTTCCGGATTACCGGCTATTGCGGTCCGAATGCCCAACCACCCCTTAGCGCTTGAACTCATCAAAAATGCCGGTGTTCCGATTGCCGCTCCATCAGCCAACCGTTTCAAAAGTATTTCACCGACAACGGCTCAACACGTCTATGACAGCCTCGGTGAACGGGTCGATATGATTTTAGATGGCGGTCCCTGTGCAATCGGAGTGGAAACCACCATCATTGATCTGACCACCAAAGAAATTGTTATGCTTCGTGCCGGTGGTTTAGCCAAAGAAACCATTGAAGACTTCACCGGTGAAAAAGTCATCATCTCGCATGGCAGTCCGGATAAACCTTCCGCCCCCGGACAACTCCTCAAACACTATGCGCCGTCCATGCCCATGCGCATTAACGTTTGCCAAGAAGACGTTCGTCCCGATGAATTTTTTATCGGCTTTGGCAATGTTCAAAACGCACAACTGAATCTTAGCCCGAGCGGAAACCTGCGGGAAGCCGCCGCAAACTTGTTCGCCTTTATGAGATTGGCTGAAACACACAAAGAATACTCTGGCATTGCGATGTCCCCCATTCCCGAAACCGATTTGGGACTGGCCATCAACGATCGTATCCGCCGCGCCTCCTTCAAAGAATAAATTTTCATAATCATCATTAATAGGTGCTTGACTTGTCACCTACTTTATGGTATGTTTTACGTATGAATTAAACAAGTTAAAAACTATTAAAAAATTACATACTATGACAACTTTCATTTCTTTCGTAGGCTACAGCTTTTCAGCAATCGGAATGCTTTTAGTGGTCACCACCGGAATATACGGTTTATTCTTCGACAAAGAAGAGTGCGAAAAACTTTGAAACACTCATTACTCTAAAACAAACCCTGAAAAGATCCTCAACATCTTTTCAGGGTTTGTTTTTTTTCGAATGATTATTCTACGACAATATCTCTCTTCGGAGCAGCCTGATAATCATCAACGGCTTCTTCAACCGCATTACCGGTATCTTTTACAATCTGTTTGGTGCCGTCACCAACCTGACTGACAACTTCTCCGACGGTTGTTGTCTTATCAATATTGCCATCATAAATTCCTTTACCGACCAAAAAGATAACAACCAATAAAATCAAATAAAAAACGTATTTCAAAAATGTTCCCATGATAAGCCTCCCTAAATAACAATGAGTCTCAAAAGAGATAATATCTTCCCTGTATTTTTCAAGATAGCCGCTCAGCAAATTTCATCCGCCAAACCTTTAATTTTATAATAGAATGCAAACATAAAAAATTAATCAGATATAGATATGAAAAAAAACATCAAACTCATTGCAACCTACAGTGTCGATATCTTTATTGGAAAAATAACTATCGTCAGCCTTAAACACGAAATGAACCTCGCAAAAAAAGCGAGGCTTTTTTATCACAAAAAAAGCACTCCGAAGAGTGCTTTTTCAAAAAACATAACTTATCATTCCGCCAGAGGATCAATATCTGTTTCCGTTTTTGTCTCCGGCGCATCAGCAGGAACAAGGCTCTGCAACGTTCCGATTGCCTTTTTGCGTTTCAGTTTATTGACAAACTTCATAGAACGTTGAGCATCCCACTTCTTTTTACCTTCTTCACGCTGGAAAATCGTCTGATAAACCTCAATCGCCTGATCAAACTCGGACAACTTGGTCAAACAACTTGCCAACCCGTCATAAAGCTTGTGGTGATAACGATTACCGATAATGGTCTGTGCTTTTTTGTAACATTTCAACGCATCGTTGAATTTCATCATCTTTTGATAAACAAAACCGATACTGATCCATGCTTGGATCTCTCGGCTGTCAATATTCAAAATTTTGGTAAAGCATTTGATGGCAGAATTATTGTCGCCCATAAGCTGATAGGTTACACCGACACCGTTCCAAGCTTTGATATTATTTTTATCTGCTGCCAAAACCTTCTTAAAGAAAGCAATTGCACGATCATACTGCTTCAACTTTTGCAAAGTCACGGCCACGCTGAGTAATGATTGAGCATGCTTATTGTCAATCTTCATTGCCTGTTCAAGAACATCCAATGCTTCTTTGTAGGCAAACATGTGTTGCAAAGCAATCGCTTTGCCGTTCAAAGCCTCCAAAGAGGTTTTATCAATTGCCACAGCTTCATTAAAACACAAAATCGCGTCTTTATACAAGCCGCGCATACTCAGGGTCACCCCTTTATTATTCAAAACCTCAACAGAAGTCGGATTTAATTCCAATGCCTTGTCAAAACATTCCACAGCCTCGGTATAGCGGCTCAATTTCTGAAACGCAAACCCTTTGGAATTCATGGCTTTCCATGAATCAGGCTGTTCGGCAATCGCGGCATCAAACTGTTCGATTGCTTCCTTATACATCCCCTGATCGAGCAGTTCTTGCCCTCTTTTATAAGCAGTATTATCGTTAGATTTAACCATATCTTTTCTCTTTACCTATGATAAGTTACAAAATAATTCAATTACACGCTACCACTCTTCCGCAATATTGTCAAGAAAAGCGTTACAAAATTTTCAAGTTATCAGCAATTTCCTTATCTGTCCGAAAAACCATCATCTGACATCCAAAACGCCGACAAAAAGCTCGCAATTTCTCACGTTTATCCGCAAAATAGGTTTGATAATCTTTCCGATAAATTTTCGGAGAACTGTCAAAAATCAACCGTTTTCCGTTATATTCCGCCATATATTCACCGGCTTTGGGCGGATTTTCCTCCAACACATCATAAACATTCAAAATATGCAACCGGCTCTTATGTGCCAATGCCGCCATCTGAGCAAAAAGCCCCTCATCAAACGACGTAAAATCACTGATAACAAACACATCGGACTGATGCCGCACATTTTGCTCCAAGAGCTTAAAAGACTTAAGTGCACCACTTTCATCCACCTCAAGCCGGCGCAAAGCCTCTTCCGACAACGACGATATCTTCTTAAACACCGCCATCATCTGCCCCCGATTACTCTGAGGTTTGAACAGCCATGACCTCTGCCCGTCAAAAATCACACAACCGAACCTATCCTTATTTTCAAGCGATAACCACCCTAACAAAGCGGCGATTTTGGAGGCTGTAACACTCTTAAATTCTTTTTTTGTGCCAAAAACCATCGGTGCCGATAGATCAAGCCAGACATAAATTTCCCTATCCTTCTCTTCGGCAAACAGCTTGGTATACGGATTTTGCTTGCGCGCCGTCACTCGCCAATCAATATCCCGAACATCATCACCAAAAGCATAAGCGCGGATTTCTTCAAACTCCATTCCCCGTCCCTTAAACACCGACTTGACATCGCCGGCTTGATGAGAAAAGCTTTTCTTACGGTGTTTTGCTCGCAAATATGCCGTATACCGGCGCATAGCGACCAAATCCTCCAGCGAGGCATAAAGACCGCTGTGTGCATCATCCTGATGTTTTTTGCCAAACCATTGTTGAAACATAAGAACCTCTTATCAGGGCAACGGAACCAACTTCAAAATCTTCTTAATCACATCGTCCGTCGTCATTCCTTCCGCTTGAGCTTCAAAAGTCAAAATAAGGCGATGACGCAAGATATCATAAACAACAGCCTGAATATCATCCGGTGTCACAAAATTTTTCTCATGTAACCATGCATGTATCTTAGCGCAACGATCCAAAGCCAACGTAGCGCGCGGCGATGCTCCATACATTACAAAACCGGCCATTTTCGCATCATACTTTTCCGGATGGCGGGTCGCCATAATCAACTGTACCAGATATTCCTCAACCGCCTCGCTCATATGGACCTGCAAAGCCTCTTCTCTGGCCAGCAAAATATCCTTAATATCCAAACTGACAGGCTGTTGAAGAGGCTTACTTCCGTTAGCCACCTCTTGTCTCACCAAACGCAGAATTTTTTTCTCAGCGGCAGCATCCGGCTGATCAATCTTGATATACATCAAAAAACGGTCCAACTGAGCTTCCGGCAGATTATACGTTCCCTCCTGCTCAATCGGGTTTTGTGTCGCCAGCACCATAAACAACTGCGGCAAAGCAAAACGTTGTCCGCCAATACTGACCTGCCGCTCCGCCATTGCTTCCAGCAAAGCGGATTGCACCTTCGCCGGAGCGCGGTTGATTTCATCAGCCAAAATCAAATTAGCAAAAATCGGCCCTTTGCGAAACTCAAACTTTCCTTCTGATGCCACATAAATTTCACTGCCGGTAATATCCGATGGCAACAAATCCGGCGTAAACTGAATGCGGTTATACTGAGCCTTAATCGAAGATGCCAAGGTTTTGATAGCTTTTGTCTTAGCCAACCCCGGAGCCCCTTCAACCAAAGCATTGCCGTCAGCCAACAACGTAATAATCAATTTGTTGACCAAATCTTCCTGCCCGATAATTTGGCTGTCCATATAGTTTTTGAGTTTAATGATACTGTCAAGAACTTCCGTCATCTGTCTTTCCTCTTCCTCTAAAATCCGCCGATACGGTTCATAAAGTTATAATATTCATCCAAAACCGCATTTTTCATTGTTTCATTTCCCATAAAATCAAACAAATCAATAGATTGCTTATAATGAGCCTTTGCCCTTTCAAAATCGCCTTCCTGACGGTCAAAAGCCTCCACCCGAGCCAAATAAAGTAACGATTCGGCCTGCGCATAGTGATGAGCAACCTTACCATACAAATAAACAGACTTCATCAACGCCTTACGCGCATTGGCAATATCGCGGATAATATAACGCAAACAACCGATTGCCGACAACGCCGATGCCTCACCGAGCAAATCTCCGTTTTCACGATACAAATTGCGACAACGCTCCAAAACATCATGTGCTTCATCATAATTTTTATGCTTCATTTCGATTCTGGCAATCGCCCGCAATGTTGAAGCCTCTTTCAAACCTGTCCCATCATTTCTGAACAAATCAGCCGCCTTACGATAGGCCGCCAACGCATCTGTCTCACGTTCCTCCAACAAAGCGATATAAGCTTCCTGCTCAAATGCCTCTCCCAACAAATCGCGATTGTCAATTGCAGCCAACACACTCTTAGCCTGTTTCAGATAAGCCCGTGCCTGAGCAAAATTTCCTCTGGCAACTTCAAGCTGTGCTGTTTTTATCAAAATCTCGCCATACGTATTCTGCGCATAATCGGCATGCTCAACCAAAGCCGCCGCCGCATTCAAAGCTTTTTCGGAAGCCTCAAAATTATCGAGGCTCAGCTCAAGCTCTCCCAACCTGAACAAGGCAAACGCCTCTCCCTCGACATCATCACGACCATGATACAAACCGGCGGCTTTTCCATAATTCTGACGTGCTTCCTCATAGCTTCCGGCACGCCAAAAATCATCTGCCTTCTGAAAAACTTTTGACGCTTCGGTCACAAATTTCCCCTGACTTGTTCTCGGCATAAAAATTCTCCTTTTCAACGTTCCATTTATAATATATATATGGCCTCAGGATAAAAAAAACAAGCAGAAGATTAGCTATGGATGATATATTTGATTTGAACGACAACACCGCCCCTGTTTACGATAACATTTCAAGCCTGATGCCGACCTGTGCATGGCTTGACATTCTTAATCCCGAACAAAAAGAAGCGGTAAAAACCACCGAAGGCCCCGTCTTGGTCTTATCCGGCGCCGGCACCGGCAAAACCAAGGTTTTGACCACCAGACTCGCCTATATCCTCCAACAACACAAAGCCAATCCTTGGGAATGTTTGGTCGTTACCTTTACCAATCGCGCTGCCAGAGAGATGAAAGAACGTGTCGAAGGAATGATTGGCGCCATGGCTAATTCCGTCTGGCTGGGAACATTCCATAGTATCTGCGTCAAAATCCTGCGCAACCACGCTGAACTCGTCGGCCTGAACTCCAACTTCACCATCCTTGGTGAAGACGACCAAAAACGCTTAATCAAACAACTGATGGAAGCCGACAATATCGATACTCAAAAATATGCCCCTCAGGAAATCCTTGATAAAATCGGTCGCTGGAAAGACAAAGGGCTGACCGTCGACAAAATTGGTCATGACTTTAAGGAAAATGTCGTTACTCACCTTTACCAACGCTATCAAACCCGCTTAATCGAATTGAACTGCGTTGACTTCGGTGACATCATCTTACACGCTCTGACAATTCTGATGAGCCGCAGCGACATCCTTGACAAATACCAAAGCCGCTTCAAATACATTATGGTTGACGAGTATCAAGATACCAACGTCACCCAATACCTCCTCATCCGCCTGCTTTGCCAAAAATACCGCAACCTCTGCTGTGTCGGCGATGATGACCAATCTATTTATTCTTGGCGCGGAGCCGAAATCGAAAACATCCTCCGCTTTAGCAAAGACTTTCCTGATGCCAAAACCATTCGCTTGGAGCGCAACTATCGCTCCACTGCCAATATTCTGGCCGCAGCATCTTGCCTCATCAGCCACAATCAGGGCCGTCTGGGAAAAACACTCAAAGTCGCAGAAAACTCTCCGGCCTGCCAAAGCGAGAACTGCAAAATAAAAGTTATCAGCACATACAACGGCGAGGAAGAAGCCCAATACACTGTTGATGAAATAGAAGCACACACCCGCCAAAGCTTCCGCTATTCCGATATGGCTGTTTTGGTGCGCACCGCTGCACAAACCCGCGAGTTTGAAGAAAAATTTATGTCCGAAGCCATCCCTTATCAGGTTATCGGCGGTCTCAAATTCTATGAACGTGCCGAAATCCGTGATGCTTTGGCTTATTTCCGTGTTGTCCTGCAACCTCATGATGATTTGGCCTTGGAACGGATTATCAATAAACCTGCCCGCGGTATCGGCGCAAAATCGGTTGAAAAATTTCGGAACGAAGCTCGTCTCAGCGGCGTCTCCTTATACATGGCCATAGAAAAACTCCTAAATGAGGGAACCGTAACCGGTAAAGCCAAATCATCCCTGACAAAACTGATGGATAACTTTGCCGAATGGCGGAGAATGCTCAACGCTGTAACGCCCAACGAATTGGCTGATCAAATCCTTGAAGACTCCGGCTATATTGATATGCTGAAAATGGATAAGTCTGTCGAAGCCCCCGGCCGGTTGGAGAACTTGAAAGAACTCGTCAACGTTATGGGCGACAATGACAAATACCCGACATTGGCAGATTTTATGGAACACGTCAGCTTAGTCATGGACAAAGACGATATGACCAATGACAACAAAATCACCCTGATGACGCTCCATTCAGCCAAGGGACTCGAATTTGATATCGTTTTTCTCCCCGGTTGGGAAGAAAGTCTGTTTCCCCACCAGCGCGCGCTTGACGAAGGCGGTAGCGAAGCTCTGGAAGAAGAACGCCGTCTGGCTTACGTTGCCATCACCCGCGCTCGCAAAAAATTATACATATCAATGGCACATAACCGCCGTGTTTATGGGCAATGGCAAAACAACCTGCCCTCCCGTTTTATCAATGAACTGCCTCCGGCTAATATTGAAATCTGTAATAAATGTACTAATTTTTATAGCAATAGTTCTTACTCGCAAAATAACTATACCAAAAGAAATTCGTACAACAATTACAATGACGACGAGGTGTCCTATGGCAACAGTTCTTATCGCGACGACTATCGGAGTACTGATTATAAATCTGTTCATGCAGGTATAATCGGCACCAAAGTTTATCATGAAGATTTCGGCTACGGCAAAGTCCTTGGTGCCGAGGGAAACAAGCTTGACGTGTTTTTTGAAAACAGCGGGCGGAAAAAAATCATGGCCAACTACCTGACGAAAGTTGACGATGATTTTTAACAAACAAAAAAACGCTAATAAACACTATTAGCCAAATTTGCACGATGCAAACGCTCCAACCATTTTCCTGTTTCGGCGCAACGTTCCCGTGGGCGACAAAGACTATCCAACTCTGCCGCCACTTTTTCTCCGGCTTTGGGATAAGGTGCTACGAGCAAACAATCACAATTTTCCCGAGCGCATGAGCTCAAGCAAAGTATCAAACCCCATATCGCTGAATGATAAAATTTCAAGTTTTTGTTCAGCATTTTTTCTTATCCTTTTGTTTTTTAGAAAGGTGTCTTTTTGCGCCTGCTCAGCCCCCTGACGACGACATTCCGACCATGCCAAAAGACGAGTATCTTCTACCCGTCTCTCAGTCCACCACCACAACAGCAAAGCAATAACCGCCCACATAACACCATTCAGCACCAAGGCCTTAATCTTTGCCGCAAACATCTGTTTCTCGCCCTCTGACAAGACGCAAAATACGCGCCATATAAAACAGCGGTTTTTCACAGACATGTGTCAGCAATCTCCCCACTCCGTCAAATATGGTTCGAGCAAAACAAGAACATCCGCCGATAATACCGTAAATCGTCGTGTCGCTCAATCCCGTATCACGCAACAGCAAACCGATAACAATCGCCAATGTGACCGAAGCAACCACTTCCTTCACATTTTCCAACCACGGTTTTGCCGGACGAATAATCAGTGACAACATACCAAACACCAAACCAATAAAACCAAAATCAGCGGCAAGCTCCTTTATCTCTTTAAGCATCCTCGCCTCCTATTCAATATCATTAAAAAAATAATGATTTCCGATAATCACGCATGGTGTCTTTCCTCTTGCAAAAGCCGGACAAGAACACCCTTGCGGATTATAATAATGTGTTGCGCCATAAGTCACATCAACTAAACGATGACGCACGGCATCATTGGCAATATCCAAACACTCACGATAAACGGCATCATCCGTTCCGACTGTTTCTATCACCTTTTTATTGGCATCATTATCAAGCCAGCACGAAAATTGAAACGGCTTCAAACAGGTCTCTGCCACACTAACCACGCGATGCCCGTTCACCCCCCTATAACCGACCTGTTTCCGACGCTTAATCCGGTTCATTACTACATTAGCCACAGCGATTTTTCCACTGCGTTTTTCTCCCCGCGCCTCGCCATAAATCGTCCTCGCCAAAATATCAATATCATCACCTTTGTTCATTTTCCTTACTCCTAATTAATTTCATCTCCGGGAATATCTTCATAATCAATATCTCCTTCTTTTACCAAGATATATACGGCACATCTGGATACGGCGGTAAGAACAGTGCTCCATCTGGTCATAATTACCGACGAAACCAATGCCGGTTCATCAAAATAATAAACCATCTTTTTAACGATATTACGACTAAAAGAACCATTAGCCGTCTTCACTATTTCACTGATACCGTCTGCATACCGTACCGCAAGTGCCAGCTGTGAAACATCATTACCGGCTCCGGACATTTTTATACAAACGCCATAGACTTCTCTGGGCGACGGGAAATCAATACCGGGTCCCACATGAATAAGGAGATTCATATTAGACTGATAAATACGCGAAACATCGTACAGCGTTGATGAAAAATCGCCATCATACCACGCCGCATCACTTCCGGCCATACTTCCCGGTTGCCGAATAACCCTATATCCGGTTTGACCTCTGTAAAATTCCTTATTTCCGGTACAATCACCATACTCTGTTGTTGCATTCCAAGTTGCCTTGCTCAAGGTTGTCAAAACAGGCGTAACATGCAACCATTTTTTCGGCCTGTTCTGATACACCAATTGCTCACCTTTATAAATTTCAGAAATTTCATTCCCGCCATAATACACCGCGGAAATTTCGGATTTTTTCGCCATCACCCCCATCTTTCCTTACTCCGTAACAAAATAAAAAACATGTTCATCCGGTTCTTCCGGCAAAGCTTCAACAACTTGAAATTTCTGCCCGATCCACTCTGTCGTCGCCGGCAAAGTTTCACAAGAAGAAATATCCGTTGTTGGAACCTGTGGTGACACCAAAAAAACTTTATTTCCATCCAAAGTTTCATCACCTTTTTTATGCACCAGATTTTCAGCCTCCACCAAAGCGGCGATTTCCTGAACATGCAACAAAGTATCGGCAGCCTCAATTGCACTGACAGCTGCTTCTGCAGCACTGGATGATGCTTCGGCCTCACTTCCGGCAGCCGCATCGGCCTGTATTGTCGCCGTCCGTGCGCTCTGTTGCGCCAAAGTTGCATAATTCTCTGCTTCCGTCACAGAAGCGGCCGCCATATCAACCAAAGCATCCAGCTCCGGTTCAACTTTCTGAGCAACATATTCCTGCACAGACGGACACGCAACATCAACCACATACGCTTGCACAGACGGACAGGCGGTCTTTGTAACATAATCGGCAACATCACCGCAGGCTTTTTCGGTTTCAGCACCAATCTCGCTCTGAAAATCGGCAAAAACCGTTGCCGCATAATCATCGATTTGAGGTTTAGCCTGCTTATTGACATAAGCCTGAACTTCTTCCTCTCCCGATTTGATATAAAAAAGAGGCACATTGACATCCAATTGCACCTCATCTTGAAAAATCACCTCTATCGGTTGCTCGGTAACATTTTCCAAAACAACCGTTTCCACTTTCTGATAACCGCTCATGCCTCCGTTACCTCCTCTGTCACGATAAACGCTCCCACCTGATTAATTTCCTGCGGGAAAACCGTATGGACATCTCCGTTTTTCAAAGTCAGCTGAATATCCGTTTTATAAACCCCCGGGTCAATATCAGTATCTTTCGGCAACAATTTCAAACGCACTTTCCCGCTCAAAACCTCAATAATTTCCCCGATTTTTGTAAACAGAAGTTCTCCGTTTTGCCGCCGGACGCTCATCGTCAAAAGACACTGGCTCAAGTCCATCGGTTGAAGCTCACCATGCCTAAACTGCATAACCACATCGAAACTATCGCCTTTCCGAACAACAATTTTATTTCTCGTCATCTGTCCTGCCATAGCATTACTCCTTTTTCGCTTTAATAAAATAATTAATCGCCAAATTTTTCATACGGGTTTCGGCAACAACATTTTCAACCCCTTTCACACCACTTGATTTACCGCCGGTTGCCGGATCAGGAGAACCGCGCAAATAGGCTCCGTACCACTCACCTGTTCCGTTACCGGTCAAAGTCTTCTCCGGTGAAATATCATTATTACCGCCACTGTTGGCGCCATTAGCCACCCAGTGATGATGTTCACCGATACTGTCCTCCTGATAGCTGCCTAAAATACGCCCGTCATCAAACCCGCGACCGTTATCAACACCACGCAAAACAATACCGCGACAATCAGGCAAATTAAATGTGGTCACTTCATTGCCTGCACCAAACGCATCACCGACAACAGCATACAAATCGGCATAATCACTGCGGTTGACTTCTCGTCCGTCACACAACAACCAATTATCATGATCTTCCTGCTGGGCAGAAGCTTTAATATCTCCGAGCACGGCTGAACAATTGATAATCCCCGTCAATAAGTCTCGCAAATTATTGATCGCCGTATCCATCTGCTTTTTGTTGGTGGCATCATTATCCAAATTACCCGATGCCAAATTTTTAATCTGAAAATTACCGACATCAAAATTAGCCTGCATCGGTACGCGCCCGTCACGCAACAATGTCAGTGACAACCCTTCGGCCAAATTATCATCTTCTTCATCATGATGGTCTGTCACAATATCAATGTCATTAATTCTGTCATCTTCCCAATTGTGCAAACGACTGAACTTTCCTTCACTATCAAACGGCATTTACTTTACTCCTTAAAAAAACTTAGATACGGCTGTCGTCATGTCAATCATATTATTCCACCCCGATTGAACAGCTTGTTCCTGACGATTATGCACACCATTAGCCGCATCAAACAAATCTTTCTGCACCTGATAACCACTCGGCGACAAAGACAACAACGAAATAATTTCCTGTATCGGATAATTACGAGCCGAATTTGTAAAATCGGCACTGGTAAGTGCATTTTGCAAACTATTGTTAAAAGCATCCTGACCGGCACTGATACTCTGATAAGCTACTTGATTAATCGCCGCATTCTGTGAGCTTTCCAAATCATTCATCGCCCGTTGATAAGCTTCACTGCCGACACTCAATCCCTGATTTTGCAGGCGTGTATTCAAATCACTGCGTCGTTGTTCATAAGCCGGCATAATATTCTGCATCGCACTTTGATAAGTTGCACTCTCCATTCTCTGACGTGCCGCATCAGACCCGTCAATACTGTAAACATAATCAGGACGGTTCCCCAATTGTTGCGATAAATTATAAGCCTGCGATGTCATATTTGTGACACTGTTGTCATAATTTGACGTATCATAATTTTGCAAATAATTTAAATAATTGCTCTCACTGCCATATCTTCCGACATTACCGCTACCCAAAAGTTTTCCAATACTTTTACTCATTTCTTTTCCTTCCATAAACACTCGTTTTTTAACATTCCGAAGAGAATGACATCCTCACCGTTATCCCGATAACCGCGCAGATATCCCTCAAACTTAAAACCAAGACGTTTTACCAAACTCAAACTTGCCATATTATTTCTGCTCACCCCCAGACTAATGCGACGACATTTGCAAACGTCAAATGCAAGATGAAAGATGTGATGTAGTACTTTGCGATTGCACCACTTTTTGTTAGTGGTATAAATCGTCCACCACACATCGCATCCCAAACGCAGGTCGTGACACACCAATCCCCCCACCAGTTTTCCGTTATAATAAAACGCTACCGTATAATAATTTGTTCCGACCCAATCGGTATTGGGTTCTCCCAATCCCTGACTGACCCAATCCACCAACCACGGCATCCGCCCGCTGATGATGTTATAAGATGCCGCTTCCTTGCTCATATCTGAATCCCGTATCATACCATTCAATTAGATTTCCTCTGGTTTTGGTCTTAAATACCAGACTGGCCTTAAATCCGGTTGCCGAATTGGCAATCCATTGCGAACGAATTTTCCCCTGCAAAGAAGCCCATTTTGTTCCTGTCGAATGCGCCAACGAACTCCACGTAACGGCATTCCACTTTGTTACCCCCGATGAACCGATATTTTCGGCATATTGCTTATCGCGGCTTTCAAAATCCATATTTGTATAAACCACCAAAGCATATTTTGCCGAAGCGGTTGTCCGCGGATTAATCAGCTGAATTTTTTTCAGATTATCCGCCCCCAAATTGGAATAAGCCTGTTCAATATGCCCCATAATCGGAATCATATTGTCTGAATATCCCTCATCAAACAAAAACACGCCATCGTCGGAACCAAAATAAATTCGCCCCTCCAACATTCCCCAACAATAAGCGCGAATATTGGTAAAACGACACCACGCACCGGTATTGAGATTAATGACATGTTGCTCGAACTGTTGCGCCGTGGGAACGTTAAAAATCGCATATCCGCCACGACTATAAATAATCCCCTGCCAACCGTCTTTATAACGATTCACTCTTGTTCTTTCCAACACCAAGCTACGGATTTTATCGCTGAAAGCAATCTGTGAACTCCCTGCTTTATCCAATGGCAAAGATTTTGACAAAGGAATATAGCCATCTTCGGATATAATCACCACATCCCCCTGATACGGCAAAACACATTGATAGCCAATCGGTTTACTCAGACGATAAATACCTTTCAATGTCCAATCTTCATAATTTGAAGGATCATTTCCCGAATAAACAATCGCCTCTCCTTCCGAGGTAATAAAAATCGTTAAATCATCCATTCCCTGACCGCCATCTTGTGTCCAACAAGCAATGGCTTTGATATCGCCGCCGCAACGGGCAATCGCCGACAAATCAAACTTCAGCAATCTCCCCTGAACTTCGCCGGTTTCTTCCGAATACCACACATTGAGAGAGCCTTTCTCGGCAAAAAACAATCGTTGTTTGGACACACAAACATTGACCAATTTCTTAGGTTCTAACCCTTCCCCGTCAAATGAAGCTTTTTCAAAAAAATCCCCTGTTTCATCCACGTAAAAAACCTGAGGATCATCAATCCCGTTCACCATAAACAAACGGTTCTTAAACAAACAAGATTGCCAATTGTTGCTGTAAAAATTACCTTCATAGATTTTCACGGCCGATGCTGAACTGATATCATACACATTACCACCACCGCAAGCCAAGAGCCTGTTTTCCGTCGGACTTTTATATTCCAACAACGTTTTGACAGCAAAAGGCAACCCCACATATTTAACATAACCACGCCGCAACGAAACCTTTGTTTCCCCAGGAAAATAATTATCCATGACAATAGCATCGGTTGCCGCCATCAAATCAAGACTGTCGCGACAATTCAATCCGCCGACCGGCGACGGTAGTGTAAAGTTTGAAGACGCATAATCTCGATTAGTTTTTCTTATCTGCATAGACAATCACTCCTTCCCTCTCCGGCAAAAAACCGCCGCCGGATAATGAAATATCTCTGGTCGCCAAAGACGCTCCGAATTTACTTTTAACTTCCCGTTCATATTCATTGAATTCTTCTTCATACGGCATTCCGTTTCGCCGATACCAACGCCACAAAATACCTTTTTTCACCAAATAAGCATCAAAGATAGGCACATCCGTGTTTTTGGTAATTTCAGACTTTTCTTCCCACCCGTTTCGTTCATCAAAAACCACGGATGAAGAACGATACTGAAAAACGATTTTTAAATTATCCGCCGGTGCCGTTAAAAACTTAAAATGCCCGTTTTGAATTTGAAATTTCAAATTCAAAGACGGCAAATTGAAATATTTTTCCCGCATCCATTCTTCCGGCGTAATTGCGCCCAACACTTGTTCCTGCGCATTTTTGATATAGATGGTATTATTGACCAATGAATAAAAATCAGGACAAAAATCACTGATAAGATAAGATGTCTTTCTACCGACTGTGCGTAAACATCCCTCTCGTACCAACTCTTGCCAATCTCCATAACGCAACAAGCTGTCCAACGTATCTCTCGCCACACTTAAAAAAACAGCCTCCTGTTGACTGTCTTCATTAAACAAATCAACCGGACGCTGTGCCGCCGCCAGACTGGCCGCTTCCTGACAAATATGCAAAATATTTTTCATGGCTTACTCCTTTTTCTTTTTAGCCCGCAGACGGCTCAATTCCTTAATCTTAGCTTCCAACAAATTGATTTTCTGCACAAACTGCTCTTCTTTTTTCTGCCAGATGGAAACAGCAACATTTCCTTTTGCCTGCTCCACAAACTTAACCGCCAAATCACGTTCTTTTTCCACATCAAGCTCACCGGCTTTTTCATCCGACAACGCCGCCAAAGCCTCCACGGTGAAAATGCCGCGCGCTTTGAGAGTTTCTATTTCCGCAACGGTTAAAAACGCAAATTGTTCTAAAGGCTTACCTTCGCTGATTTGCTTGCGAGCCAACTGATAACGAGCATATTCGGCAGGAAAACGCTTGATTTTGTCCTCAGTTGCCGGTTGATCAAAAATCTCGGCATTATTATCCTTAAAGCGAATTTCCACATAACAGACATTATCAAACACCGGCAATCCGTTTTTATCAAGAACACCGCTCTTAACCGCCCTGTCATAAAAACGAGCACATACCCCTTCTTCCGAAACCGTATTCTTGGCAATTTTTTCAAATGTTGCAAAATCCATAATTCATCCTTTCCGAAAATAAAAAAGGGTAGCTGTTGCGACAGCTACCCCGATCCGACTTAAGCGGCTTTATCAATCAACACACCTTGCAAGCGTGCGTTAGACATTGTCATATTACCTGCCCAACCGACAATTTTATACAATGCATCCTGATTAACAGCCATACGTTCACCGCCAATGACCTTCATATTGCGATCCTGATGAGAACGCAGATACAAATAGTCAGTATTCAGAAAATACATTTTGTCATCCGGACAATTACCGCCTTGACCACCATCAAAAATCACATCTGCACCTTTATATTTCAGAGCTTCAAAACCGGCATCAGCCATCTTTGAATCTGTAAAACGTTGCAATTGTGTCAATGATTGTTCATACAAAGCAAACAATTTGTCTCCGGTCACAATCAAATCCGGTTTATCGGTTCCGCGACACAGAGACATATACATCTTGTCCATTGCCAAACGCAAAGTCTCCGGAGTGAAAGCCTCTGTCACTGTCGTTGACTTGTTGCGCCAAAATTCATTGCCGGTTGTCGCACGATTAATACCGCCGACAGTACCTGTTTCCGGAGCATCCGCAACCAACAGAGCCAAACCGCCGATAGACTTGCCGCCGGCTTCCGTACCGTCTCCGTAAATAGCCGCCGCCATCTTATTGGACATTGTCTTCATAGCGTTGTCGATACGTTTTTCAAACAAATTGACGATTTGTGAAGCTCCGGAGTTTTTCAATAAGTCTTCACCGGAAACAGCAACCGGAACAGCGCACATTTTCCAACTGTACTCAGCAGCGCTGAACAATTGCTTCGGTGTATAGGAAATAGTGTCATAACCGTTATACCAAGTTAAATCGCCTTCGCCATATTCCAGCTCCTCCAAAATTTTGGAACCGCCGTCAAGGCTACGCATATGCCCTTTGTCTTTCAGCCTGTTTAATAATGCGTTGTTGTTGGAAACATTATCAGCCAACTTGCCGGCACGATTTTCCAATGTTGTCGCAAAAATTTCAGGATAATTTGTATTAGCCATTTAATTTTCCTTCTCAAAATTTGATACAAAAAAAGCCTTCGTCACCCTAACGAAAGCCCCATTTTTATAATAATAAACGATGTGCTTAATCATTAATCAAACGTGTCAGCAACTCTCTGGTTGACAGTTTGCTCATATCGGTCTGTGAAAGACGTCCCTTGGGAGCAAATGAAGCCTGCTTGGCTTTTTCAGCTTCCTCGGCTTTTTCTTTCAGCGCCGCTTCTGCCCTTTGTTTAATCAACGTTTCGCGCACTTGCGGATTAAGCCACACCGCTTTATGGTAAGCATCCTCCAAATCGCCGGATGCACCACACTGCAACAATCCGGCCATTTGCGCCTTAACCATATCAATATAGGGAAACTTTGCTTTTCCCTGTTCATCCACGGCTTGCACTAAACCGCAGACACATCGCCAAGCCTCCTGCATACGTCGCTGCGCTTCCGCCTGTCTGTCCGGCTGTCTTGTTTCATTCTTACGGTGCAACTCTTCTGCCGGTTGCACACCATACACTTGCGCCAGATAACAGACCACCGCTTGGGGATCCCGTTCCAATGCTTCATCCAAATCCGCCAAATGGCCAAACCATTCGCCGGCATTTTCAAGTCCATATTTTTTCAAACGTGAAGCATGTTTTTGATAAATATCATCAATTTGTTTTTTGCTTTCCAGTTCTTGCTCAAGTCTGGCAATTTTCTCAGCATCTTCCGCATCTTTCTCATGCAAAAACTTTTGCATTTCAGGCGGCAGTTCTTTAAAAAATTCTGCCATCTCCTTTTTGAAAGACTTGGGCAACAGCGTATAATCAATTTCAGCTATTGCTTCTTCAGCCACAGCTTCCGACAACACCGGTTCCGTTTCTTGCAACTTGTCCAATGCCTCATACTTGGCAAATTCTTGTTCTAAAATCTTTCTGGTTTCACTGATTTGTTCCATCGTTCCAAACACTCCTTTTATAAGCTTTAATAAATTCGTCAAACAGCGACTGCCTTTCCTGTTGCTGTTTTTTCCGTTTCACATTGCGGTAAAAATCCGCCGAATAATCCGCAGACAACACCACATTATTTTGCCGCATATAACGATCGACATCCGCCGCCGAAGTCGCAACCGTCCCATCCGGCAAAATCACCTCATCAACCCAATTTCGGCTGAAATAAACCATCTTCCCCTCCATTCGCCGTATTTATTATAAAATCCTTTAATATTATCTATCCAATCTTCGTCATTATCCATTGTTCTTCCCTTTCAAGATTTCTTTTGCCTCGTCAAAACTTTGCTCACGCTCTTTCAAATCAAGCTCACGTGCTTTCAACAGATTTTTCTCTTTGGCAATTTCATAATTATCAGCCAACTGCCGCTCAGCCAATTTCACCTGCGGATCAGCTTGCGACACAACCGGCGCCTCCGGTTGATTCAATTCGGCCTCAATTCGCTTAAATGCCCCGTCCAAAACATTTTCAAATTGTCTGGTTTTTGGCAAAGACAAAGCCAGCGCTTCAATCATTTGCCGGTACAAGGGCAACAGAGCCGGCTGGCTGGACACTTTTTCAAAAGCCGTGGTAATCATATCGTTAATCGCTTTCACTCCCTCCAAAACCTTCGCTGCCTCGCCTTCCTGATCAAAAATGGCATCGGTTTCAATCCCGAGAACCATTCCGCGCATTTTTTCGGTTCGCAACAGCGCCAACGCCTCATAAACATCATTTGTCTGTAACAGCTCCTCATCACTCAAAAATCCCAACAACGTATCTGTCGCAAACTGCTCGCAAATAATTTCCGCCTTGATTTTATACAAATCACGAATAAAACGTTGCATATCATTCTGTCTGTCCTGATTGCGCAAGGTTCCAAAGTTGGTTTTCTTGGTCACCGCGGTTGCCGTTTCCGCCACATTGGAATTGCCGCGCATAATATCTGAAACACCGGTCACCTCAAAAATATCTTCAATAATATCATCACGTCGCCGCGCCAAAGCTTCCAAAGCTGTCACATACTGCTCAATCGGCGCAAAATCGATAATTCCGCGAATACCACCACAATCTTTGAGTTTTTGAAAATCACTAACCGCCACCAACGTCACGTCCTTATCCAAAATCGAATGCAACTCCGGAAAAGATTTGTCATAAGCACCGCTGACTTTCAAAGCCTGCATTGTCAAACGCATCCGTGACGTAATGCCATTCAGTTCGTTAATCATTCCCTTAATCATACAATAATCCGGCTCGGGAATAATACTGTCATTGGTCGTCGTCGCCATAATCGGCTTCGGACACGGAAAAAAGCCGCTCAACTTCAACGGATTTTCCGCTACCCGCAAAAAAGAAAAAGGGACTTCTTTTGCCAGCCAATAAACCTTTTGCGAAACTTTATCCCACACCTCATAAACACAAATTTCCCGTCCCTCATCCGCATCACTACCATCATTTTTAACCAACGATTGAGCCACTTCTCCAAACGTTTCCAATGCCTTGGCTCTGGTCATAAAAATCTTTTTGGCAATCCATTCCACATTTTCCCAAATACCGACTTTATCACAATCGCAAACAAAATTCTCCGGATCCAGATAAACAGTTTCCACTTTCTCACCGGTTTTGATTGCCCACATCCCGCTAACATCTTCATCATTCGCCACCGTCTTTTCCGGTGCTGCAATCTCAATAAATTCCGGCATATATTGCTCCCATGCCAACCCCATACCCGAAATCAGAAAATCATTACGAGCATATTTTATCACACTGTCAAAATCAAACTGCTCCAAATCCCACTCCAGCGCTTTTTCCAATATTTTACACGCCAAACGTTCCGGCTCTTTGGTGCTTTTATTTTTACGCTGAATAAACGGACGCGGCTGTTTAAAATATAAAAACGGCTTCAACGTCTCAATTGATGACCATAAAATATTATATCTGTCTTCCCCGCTGGAAACCATACTGCCGCCTTTATAAGCTTCACGGGTTTTGCGCACCAAATCATGATATTTTTGATAACAATTTTCAGCTTTGCTGATTTTTTTAATCCACTTTTCAACATCTTTATTCAAACCAGACATTTCTTTTTCTCCATAAAAAAAGGAGCGCCGCCGCACTCCTTACATAAAAAACAGAAGCAATTACTCGTCTTCCCACACACCGAGAATACTATATTCTCTAACCACCACCACATCAGCATCCGGACTGGGCAGTTCATCAAACACATGAAACAAAATCTTATCGCCCGCCTTCACCAACCGCACGTTATGCCCCACACTTTCAACCACACCGATTGTTCTCGGACGCTCAGCATTGTCCGGCAACAAAAGTCCTACCGGATTTTTCTCTTCCGTCAACCTGACAAACACCCTGTCACCAACGGCCTGATACTTTACCATTCCTTTATTCTCCTCTTTGCATTTTCCATAAACATATCCTCTACTGAAACACGGCCGTTACCGTATAATTGCGGACGTCCTGTATCATAAACCGGTTCGGCAAAAGTCAACGCCAAAGCATCTCCTTTATCGGGAGAACGTCCCAAACGCTTCTTAAGTTCGTCCTTTTCTTCCAACTGCAACCGCCCGTAATGATCATATTTCTTATTAACGGCAGTCAATTCTTCAAACAACTCGTCATCAAAAGGCAATTGCGGTTCCGGTTGCTCTTTCAACCACTCGCCGAGACGTCCCCACATTTCCGCCCGCCGATTGACATAACGTTCATATTGTTGCGCCTTTGCTCCGAAATAAACCCCACGGATAATCTCCCCGAAACCGCGGTCTTTCAAAATATCATAAACGCCGGCTCCCTGCCCGCCGATATCCATAAACACGCGCTGTGGCTGATATTGACGAATAAAAAAAGCGGCCTTATCAGCCACCTCCACATTATCCAACTTGCTAAAAGTTTCAAAACGCTGACACCATCGTCCCCGCCGAAAACAAAATGACGTCTTATCATCGCCAAAACGAGCAATATCCAAACCAATCACCAATGGACTGTCTGACGCATCAATTTTCGGTTCAAACGCCGCTTTCACATCCTTAGCCGCAATCAACCGGCTCGCCGCTTGGCTTACCGGAGCCCCTAGCCAAATATGCGCATAATCATCAGGATTTTCATCTCGGCATTTTTGCGCCTGAATTTTAATTTCTTCCGGACAGAATGGATTATCATAATAATTGCAACAACAAACCAGCGTCCGACTGTCAGGTTTTGCCGCCAATAGTTGCCACAACGGATCATGTTCGGTTTCTCTGTTCATTGAAATCCAAATTTCTGACCCGTCTTTACGAATGGTCGGATCCAAAATCGACCATGATTTTTTGGTAATTGTCTGCGCTTCCTCAATCCACGCAATATCGACCCCTTCCAAAGATTTTATCTTCTGAATGTCCTGATCCCGCAGTCCCTTAAAAATAAACTTGCTTCCGGTCACTTTGTTCTCTATTCGCGTCTCATAAATCCGATAATCGCTCAAACCGAAAACAGCAATTCTGTCACACAACAATTTATGTACAGAATCTTTAATGCTATCTTGAATTTCACGCAAACAAGCTATCAAAATTTTCTTTTGACGCGCCAACAAAAGCAAACTGTCAGCAAACGCATACGACTTTCCTCCGGCGCGCCCGCCATAATAAAATTTGATACGTTTATGTTCCTGCAACAACGGTGCAAATTTCTGCGCAATCGGAATTGTCACCGCCCCAACTTCGGCAACTTTTTTTCGGCTCACTCTTTTCCCCATTTTCTCCTCACTTAAACAAATTTAACCAGAACCTCCTTCGGCGAACTTTCCGTTTCGTCCTCTTCCACTCGAGCATTTGCCAACCCCAAAAGCTTAGCTTTCCCCATTGAAGCAGAAATAGCAGCCGTTGGCGATTTGGCGGCAAGAGCAATCTGCCTTGCTTCTTCCAACTCCTCTAAAATAGTATCAATTGTAACTTCCATTGTATCCCACAAAAAAAGGAGGCCTCAGCCTCCAAACACATCTCAACAAAAAAGGCGCCCCGCAAGCGCCTTAAAACTATTCAAAACAACCGAAGTATCATCATTATCCACCACTCCGATTATGAAAATATTGATAGCACAATCATCCCCGTATGTCAAGCCTGTGGATAACTACCTTCCTCCTCCGGAATATTCCCGAACTAAAAAAGCTTCAGAAAGCAGAGCTTGCAAAAAACTTACCTCGTCCAAAGCTACAAGCACTAAAAGTTCTGTCTCTCAACAATTATACATACAAACGCAAGCCCTTAACCAAATTCTTAATTGCCCAGCCATGACGCTTGCGATATTGTGCTTCCACATCATTAATCCCCTGATTAAAATACAACAAATCCAAAATAGCCTCGCGAGAAACCTTATTTTCCTTACACACCCGAGCCCATGCCACATAGTCATTTTTGCACCGCATCAGATAATGCAAAAAATCGACATCATTCAAAAAAGCTTCCATCCCATTCCGCTCATAACTCGCAACCAGCTTTGACGTACGACATCCGCGCCCGAATGTTATAAAATGATACGCCCGACAGATTCGAACGGCTTCTCGCTCCAAATGCCAATATTCTACCTTTTCCCAAATTTTCGAATCTTTGACACGCCGCCGACACACTCCGATTAATTTTTGTTCAACATCACGCACACAAACTTCTGTTGTCGGCGAATGACGCTCTTGCCAATCTTGAGGCTGAAAATCTTCGTATTTTAACTTCATCTAAAACTCCTTTCTAAATTAACGAAATTAAATATACGATTTTTCGTACATTATTTTTAAAATCAAGTCAATACGAATTTTCATATTTGCAAAACTATTTTTTTCGTATATAATACCCTCGGACTTACGGAAAAAGAAATAACGACAGGAGATAAACATGGAAACCCCAGAGACAATCCGTCGCAAAATCGATAATTTGATTACCGAAAGAGGCCTCACCTATGCCGGCGTTTCAAAAGCCTTGCACAAAGGCATCGCCTATATTCAACAATATATCAAAACCGGTTCGCCCGTTCGCCTCGGCGAATTAGACCGCAAAAAACTGGCTCAAATCCTTAAAGTAAATGAACAGGAACTGACAGACATCTCACTAGTCGCCTCCAACTACACCACACCCCCTCCCCTTGAAAAAAGCTATATCGGCAAAATTCCGGAAGTTGACGTATACGGCGGTTGCGGTTGCGCAGAAGAAGCCCGCGCGTTTAATGTTACCGACAATTGGGGCAACACGATCCAACAAGACAACGTCCGTCAAACTTGGGCCATTCCGGCAGAATACCTGAATGAAATCAAAGTAAACAACAGCAATGTTTACATTATCGAAGCTCTGGGAGACAGCATGTATCCGACAATCGCATCCGGAGACAAAGTCATCATTGACACATCAAACAAAGGCAAACGCCCATCTCCTGCCGGAATTTTCGCCATTTGGGATGGCGTTGGCGTCGCCATCAAACGTTTGGAAATTATTCCTAACTCAGAACCCCCAACACTAAGAATCATCTCCGACAACCCCAAACACAGTACCTATGAACGCACAGTTGATGAATGCATTATTATCGGACGCGCCGCCGGCCTCATCAAAAGGCTTTAAACCTTTTACTCTTTTCATAAACAGGGCTTTCACCACCGAAGCCCTGCTGTGTTAAATTTTCCGCTCCAAACACATCTTTTTAAGCAACAATCCCACAAATTTCCATTTATCACCACAAACAAAGCGTTTTCACCGCACAACCGTCCAACCACGCATCAACACCACAGTTTATCATATCCCTAAACTCAGCAACATCATCCCCATTTCCCAGAAACTCCGCCACATCCTCATCTGACAACGCCCGAATATAATCATCAAAAGACAAAACCAAATTAACATTGCGCGAATAAAACCCATCATTTTGAAAAACCTCAGCCTCAAAACGATACAATAAATCATTCGCTATTTTTTTCATCACATCCCTTTTCATACGATTTTTCGTACAACATCAAACCCTAAAAGTCAATACGATTTTTCGTATACTGTGCGTAAATTTTTTTACTTCTCACATTGCCCGCAATTTGAGCACCCATTACAAATAAATCGGCAACCACAAATTTGGCAACGATCTCGAAACTTTTTTTGATACCATTCACCATCATCAAAAAATGACATCTGCAACGGCTTTCGTAATTTAAAATCTATTGCTTTACCCTGATGTTGCAAACCGGATTTCCACGCCTGCCGGCTCTGCAAAACCTTGCTTTCCAAATGATATATCTTACCGTCTTTAACAAAATAATTTCCTGTTTCCATAAAAGCGAATGTCACATCCGCAACCACACATTCGTCATAAAGCCGCCTTACCCATTCATAATGCAAAGGACGCGCTCCAGCATAATTTTCACCACCGGCAATAACCTGCTCAATCTTTCCTGACTTTAGATACTCGGCAATACTAACTTCCCCGATAAAAGGAGCCACCAAAACTCCTCGATGTTTAAAAGGCAACTCAAACATTATCGGGATTCGCTCATCAGCTCTCTTTTGATTTTCACAAGTCACATTAAAAAAGACGTTTTCCCAACCATCGCCCCAATCTTCCGGAAGACAAGCCATCACCCTCTCCGGTCGCTTGGTCACCAACACAAACACCACATCCGGACGTTGTTTTATAATACGCCAAGCCTCCAAACGCCAAACATCGGCCTCTTCCAAAAAGAAATCCGATGTCATACACACCCGAAGATGCTCACCGCTTTGAACCTTAAATCTTCCCTCTTTTGTTTTTTGCAAAGGATAATTAAAATTATTTTTCACTTTAAAGATATCGGCACCTGACATTCCGCGTTGCTTGTCAAGAAAATACATATAGCAATTTGCACAACCCTCGCTCTTTTTGAGACAACCATGCCAAGGATTCCAAATATCGTGCAAAAGACCTCTCCGATAAAAAAACAAGCCCTAGAAAAATCTAGGGCTTTAATTGGTAGCGAGGGGCGGATTCGAACCGTCGACACGCGGATTATGATTCCGCTGCTCTAACCAACTGAGCTACCCCGCCGTTAACAACAGCTATTTAATAATATCTACAACAACTGTTGTCAATAACTTTTTTACACATTTTAGAAAAATTGTTAATCTTATTTTCCATACACCTACGCAATCTTTTGATTACTGATCAAACCTTCCGAAATTTGCAAATTTGTCATAATCATACTATCCAAAACTTTATCATTATTTTTTTCAATATTTTTACCAACTTCCAAGGTTTTACCGGAAACATAATCAGCCAGTTTAATCAAATTATCTTTTGTTTCGCTTGGTAATTTTGATTTTTTTGAATTTGCCAATGTTTTAATATAAACCCAAAGTTGCAAATTGTTTTCCAAAGCCACAACCAACTCGGCCGAATTTTTCTTCTCTTTTGCAACAGACAAATCAACAGCACACTTCACTAAAGAAAAAGCCTCTTCCCGTGCCATAGAATTTTTAACAGCCTCCAGCAATCCCTCAGAAATCTGCATATTAATGTTAATCAAACAATCATAATCAGACCGCCCCATCTGCACCCCTTTCGATAACGTCAGGCGTTCAACAAACTTCGACAACTTTAACAAATTATCCTTAATATCCTGAGGAAGCAAATTTTTAGCGCTTTTCATTGATGTTTCAATCTGCACCCACAATTTCAAATTATTATCCAAGGCCAGCAATTTAACATTATCATTTTTGCTGACAGAAGCCTTGGCCAAATCAAGAGCATGGTTTAACAAAATAACGGCTTCATTTTCAGCATCTTTAATTTGAGTGACTGTTGTTTTCATTTTTCTATTTCCTCAGATAATTAATCATTTTTATTGTTTTTATTTTCTCACAAACCCACCTTTGCCTTGGGGAAAAACAAAGGCAGGCTTGCCAGAAAGAAAACTCCTCTCGGAGTTGTTGTTTTTAAGAAAAAATGGGGAGATTTTTCCTTAAAAATGGGGATACATAATAATAGGGGAACTTGTCTAAAACGGTGCCACAATATCCAAAATCTGTCGCCCGTAACGCGGCTGTTGAACATCGGAAATAACCCCTTTGCCGCCATAAGAAACTCGAAGCTCGGCAATCTTGCTTGATTCAACAGTATTATCAGAACTGATATCTGCCCGACGAATAATACCGCGCACCGTCAACTGACGCACTTCATAACTGACTCTGATTTCCTGCGTCCCTTCAATAACCAGATTTCCGTTCGGCAGAACCTGAGTAACCACTGCCGCCATTGTCATCTCAATCTTTTCTTTGCGATCAATTTTACCATCGCCGGAAATTTCACGATTTGACGTGATATCAATCATCGCATCAGGACGAACAGCATCCGGCAACACATCTTTAATATAACTTTCATAACCGAACATCGCACCAATACCCATGCTGTCCTTGTTATCATCACGATTCTGTTCCATCTCGTTTTCCATCAAAGCATTATCTTTTGCCGATACCTTAACCGTAATAATATCACCTACTTTTGATGCCCGCTGATCTTTGAAAAATCCGCTGGCCCCTGGTTTCCAGAGAGAATTTGCACCTCCTTTTGTCTGCTTAACCTCCGGCATTGGCATTGAGACCGGAAGATAATTCGGCTCTTCCACAGGGTTAACAATCGGCGACAAAGGAGGCTCTTGCCCCACTTGTTGAAGTCTGGACCACATACCACACCCCGACAGTGATGTTGCCATCATCAAAACCACGGCATTCCGTCCCAAATTTCTTTTACAAAACATCATATCAATCGTCTCCCCTTCCGATTATTGCCCATCAATTTCAACCGTATCGGCATCAACAACCTTGGCAAAAAATTTCTTACCGCTTTTGACATTCATCAACTCAATTCTCTGTCCGAATGCCCCGCTTTCCAAAGCCTCGGCTTTAGCCGTAATCTGCATTCCTTTTGATTTATAAACAGAAGTTACAACCTTTCCTTTATTAATAATGATAACAGCCCCAACATCACGATCCGCAATCAACTTTCCGGATTTCAAAGCCCTCTTGGCTTCCAGACCGACAATCTTTTCCGCATCTGTTAAAAATTGTTCTTTCAACCGATTCCGTCTGACTTTAATCTTTTTCAGCTTATCGGCCGTAATTCTTTCTCCCTTGTCAATATTTTGAGCGGGAACCCAAATCTCATCAAGAACATAATAACGACCGCTCAAAGATGTTTGGGCATACGACACACCATCGGCAAAAATTTCCGCCGTGGCTGAAAACTTATTCTGAGCTTCATCATATTTTAAATGAGAAACCATAACTTTTGCCTGTTCAGCCTCATCAATCACAAAATTTGTTTTGCCACCGAAGAATTCAAATTCCATTTCATCTTCATTTCCCTGCTCAACAAATTCTTTTTGTATCGCATCAGCCAGTTCAGCTTCACTGACAATTGCCGCCTGAACCTCGGACACGGCAAACAACAACCAACAAACAGCTATGATTTTCCCCAGTTTATTCATTTTCCCCAACCTGCTTAACTTATTTCAACTGATTAATCGTGCTCAACATTTGATCAGCTGTTAAAATAACCTTTGAGTTCAATTCATAAGCACGCTGAGCCGAAACCAATTCCGTAATTTCCGTTACCGGATTAACATTGGAAGTTGACAACCACCCTTGCAAAATAGAACCAAAACCTTCTGTATCCGGATTATCTAGAATCGGAGCACCGGAAGCCTCTGTTTCCATAAACAAATTCGTTCCCATCGCTTCCAATCCGGCTTCGTTCGGAAATGTAGCCAACTCCAGCTGACCGACATTAACTTCATCTGTCTCACCATCTTGCTTAACCCAAACCTCACCGGAACTGTTGACATAAATTTCAACAGCATCATCAGGAATGGTTATTTCCGGCTGAACCGTATAACCGTCATGTGTTACAATAACACCGTCACCGTTTCGCTGAAAAGCACCGTCACGCGTGTAGCCGATACCTTTTCCCTCCGGTAATTCAACCTGAAAATAACCACGACCGCGAATGGCCAAATCCAATGTTCCGGATGTTTGCGTCAAACCACCGCCATCAGTAATACGATAAATAGCAGCTGTCTTAACCCCCAAACCGATTTGAATACCAGACGGAACAACAGTTTGATCTGCTGTTGAAACAGCCCCCGGACGAACGATATTCTGATACAACAAATCATTAAACTCCGCCCGACGTTTTGAATAAGCGGTAGTGTTCATATTGGCGATATTGTTGGAAATAACATCAACATTGGTCTGTTGTGCCAACATTCCGGTTGCGCCGATTTGTAATGCTCTCATTGTTTAATCCCCTTTTATATTACGCCAGTTGCGCGTAGGTTGTAATTGTATCGGACAAGCGTTCATGTTCCCCATCAATCATCTGTTGAACATACTCATACGAACGTTGCAAATTAATCAGTCGTGTCATTTCGGCAATCGGCTCAACATTAGATTTTTCAATCGCGCCTTGCACCACACGAGCTTCCTCCGCACCATACTGGACGGCATTGCCAGGAACATTTTCATAAAGCGTCCCTGCCACTTTTAACAATTTTTGATTATCGGCAAAATGTGCCAATTTCAAACGCCCGATAGAACCGTTCTCGGTAAACACTTCACCGCTCTCGCTGATAACGATTTCCGTTTCCCCCGGAGCAAAAAAGAACGGCTCATTGTTCTCAGACAAAACAACAGCGCCATCATTGGTCACCAATTTGCTGTCGGCATCCAAAGAGAACTGCCCCTTTCTGGTATATCTTTCACCACTGTCGGTTTCCACGCAAAAGAAACCGTCTCCTTTCAATGCCACATCAAATGTATTGCCGGTAACAGTAATCGCCCCTTCGGCAAAATTCTGAAAACTTCCGAAATCTTCGGTAAAATAAAGCGGTGTCCGACCAATCCCCTCTGCTTTCGGCGTCTGCACCAAATAAGAAGTGAACAAAACGTCGCTCTGCTTATAGCCGGCAGTATTCATATTGGCCATATTATTAGAAACAATATCCATCTGCTTCCACAAAGCCATCTGCCGCGATAATGCGATATAGTTGGTATTATCCATTATATTCTCCCCAATAGTTTTGGATAATTAAAACTTGTTGCCAACATATATGCAAAAGTCGTGCCAAAAAAAACAAACCACAAAAAAAGGAGCTTGTTTCTGCAAGCTCCTCCGATAACCATCCTTCCTTTAGTTAATTGTAGAAATGAGCACAATCCGAATCCAATGTTTTACATGCCGTTTCCGATGTATCTTCAAAATCAACAATCGCCTGACAGCCATTTTCATCCGTATCAATGGCCTGATTACAAACCAATTCATCAACAACAGAAGCTCCTCTTTCCCACTTGGTACAATACCCTCTAACTGTACCATAAGCCAAAGTCGGAATATTATAATCTTTCTCATCATCGTAAACCATAATATTCTCCAATTCTTCTCCTGTGTATTCTGATTTTTTACTCTTATATCGTGCCCCAAAAATACAACCGACATCATATCCAATTGAACGGGAACATAACAGATGATAATTCTGCTGAACACAGGCATTTTGATCAATGGCATGATTTAGAGGAGGAAGTTTGCTATCATTTATAGACTGGGATATCGTTGTGCCCCCCTGAATATTCCACGTTCCATTATAAGAACCGTAATATGTACCATTCTTTTTACCGACTGTTTGAAAACAAACCCGTATATAGCTATTTTTACACTCTTTGGAATCTCTGTCCCCCATAATGTAACTTATAAAAGAATTACTATTTTGTTTTCTCAACCATTATCTTTTCATGATGATTGCCTCCCTGCCTCTCCTGTTATTTCTCCAAGATTGGCTGTTTGTCGCGTTTCCGACCGTTCAGTGCTGACAACACTTTTAGTCGTATTGCCACCCATGGACGACACTTTCTTTACATCTGAACAACCTTCGCTAAGTTCTTTAGGTGAGCGACAGGTAATTGCGGTGTATTTGTAATAAGAAGTGTCACAAACACATTCTTCATAACAGGTCAAGCCGGCTATCGGATGTTGGGCGCCTCTGCCAATTCGATGTGCACCACAACTATCCAACAAACCGTATGCCGAACATCCTCTGTCACCTCCGGTACTGCCACCGTCATTAACACGATTTGTACCATAGCTTTTGTTATCACCCAAATAATCCGGCAACCACGTCACTTTGGCAAGTTGATAGCTTTCGCCGGAAGAAGCATATGAGACCGGCTCCAGTGGTGTAGGGTTTCGTTTTAAGAGGAGGTTGGCTACCTCTTTATCAATTAAGAAAAATGACGTTAAAGCGAAACATAACAAAGACAGATGATGTTTCATGGCAGCCTCCTTTGCTTAAAATAGAACCGTTCTCCCCAGTCTATTTTAACAAAATCAGCGCAAATTATCACAATCAATCACACTAGGAGGACAAATTTTTGCAGAAAAAAAAGGCATCAAAAATGATGCCTTCATCTGATAAATAAAAACAAAGCTTACTTACAACAAGCTGTTCTTTTCAAAACATAATTCTTAGCCCAAGAACCTGTTGTCAAGTGACGTTGGCTGTCCAAACGACGCAACTGGTCTTTCTCACTTAAGAAATATGCCGGCTCACCGTTAAGCGGAATAATTTTAACAGTATTACCATTTACAACATAGCTACCCTGTTCAGTAAAGATACTGTCAGGTTGACCGCCGTATTGCGTAATTGAATTAAATTGATTGTTCTGATTCAGTTGGATAGTGGTCAAGACTTTTTCACCGGAAGCAGTCGTTGTTACACCTTCAAATGTACCGCAATAAGCCCCCGGACGTTCCTGATGAGTAGCACAAGCTGCCAACAAAGCTGTTGCCACAGCAATCAAATACATTTTTTTCATAATTTTCCCCTTTTAACACTATTGATAAAATCAGACATTGATAGACTTAATCATCAAGCATTAAAATTCAAGCCCCATGCAGCATAACGTCCGGCATCTTCCTGCCAGTTTTCACGAACCTTGACAAAGAGAAACAAATGCACCCGCTCCTCAAACAATTCTTCGATTTCGCGCCGTGCCGCCTGCCCAATGCGTTTAATCATCGAGCCTCCCTTACCCAAAACAATCACCTTTTGATTGTCTCGTTCAACATAAATTGTAATTTCCGCCCGTACGGAACCGTCTTCTCGCCGCTCCCAAAGCTCCGGTTCTACCGTCAACGCATAAGGCAATTCCTGATGCAGAAACAAAAACAGCTTCTCCCTGACAATTTCTGCCGCCAGCATTTTTAACGGCATATCCGACATTTGTTCTTCAGGATAAAACCACGGACTTTCAGGCAAATTATCAGCCAGATAACGATAAAATTCATCCAGATGTTGTCCGGTAACCGCAGAAACAAAAAAGGTTTCCGTAAAATCAAACTCGGCATTAAGCGCCGCACTTAGCCCCAAAAGCTTTTCTTTCTGAACCAAATCAACTTTGTTCAAAACCAAAACCGCTTTCATCTTGTGTTTGCGCAACTTGGCAATAATGCTCCTTGTTTCATCATCAAAACCTCGTTTGGCATCAACGACCAGCACAATGATATCCGCATCAGCAACCCCGCTCCAAGCCGAACCGACCATAGCGCGGTCAAGACGCCGTTTGGGCTTAAATATCCCGGGAGTATCAATAAAAATAATCTGAGTATTGTCATAAATGCCAATCCCTCTCACCAAAGTCCGTGTTGTCTGCACCTTGGGAGAAACAATAGAAACTTTAGATCCGGCAAAATGATTGGTAATTGTTGACTTTCCGGCATTGGGCGCGCCGATTAAAGCCACAAACCCACAACGTGTTTGCGTTATCTGCTCCGTCATAATCAAATCATCCTCAACAATTTTGATGCGGCAGAAAATTGGGCAAGTTTCTTACTGCGTCCTTTTCCGATAGCACTAAGCCCCTCTCCGACAGTCACTTTCATAGAAAAAATCGGCTGATGTTCACTACCTTCCCGACCGATAACTTCATAAACAGGAACTCCCAAACCTTTTGCATGAGCAACTTCCTGCAACAAAGTTTTGGCATCTTTCGGAGGAGCCATGTTTTTATCAATTAACTCACGCCAATGATGATTGACAAATGAAATCGCATCATCAACCCCACCATCAATATAAATAGCCCCGATAACCGCCTCGCAAATATCGCATAACACATTTTCATTATCACGAATATCATCCGAAGCCACAACCATATATTCACCCAAATGCAAACTTCGCCCGACCTCGGCTACCGTTTCCTTGCAGACCAATCCGGTAAAACGTTGCGATAAATTTCCTTCCGGTTCTTTGGGAAAAAGTTTATACAACAACGAAGCAATTGAGAGCCCCAACACTCGATCTCCCAAAAACTCCAAGCGTTCATAATTATGATCCACATGCGGATTGACACTGCCATGGGTTAATGCCTTGGACAACAAATCCGGATTTTTAAATTTATGTTTTAATATCTGCTCTAACTCTTCCATCTGTCTCATCCGAAAAACAGACGGGCAATTGTCAACTTCTCGCAATGCCCGCCGTGATTTTAATGAATTGCGTCAAACAAACGCTCCCAACGTATCATCTTAGGCCAACTCCACGGCTTGTACCAATCATTGCCGTCATTATGCGAAAAGAACAAAAAACGCGCCTTTCCTACCAAATTTTCAGCCGGCACAAAACCGACATTCACCCGACTGTCATCAGAGCGATCTCTGTTATCGCCCATCATAAAATAGTTGCCGCGTGGCACTTCAATCTCATCAAAATCATCATAAACTTCGCTGTCAGAAATTTCAATAATATTGTGCTTAACGCCATTAGGCAATGTTTCTTCATATTGTCGATAGCGCTCCGCACTGCCGGCCGGTGTTCTGATAACAAAGTCATCAAGACGTTCCCTTTCAACTCTTTGACCATTAATATACAAACGCCCTTTGACCAATTTGATTTTATCCCCCGGCAAACCGATAACCCGTTTAATAAAATCGGTCTTGTTATCCTGCGGATACTTGAAAACAACAACATCACCTCGTTCAGGAGCCGCTTCAAAAATACGCCCGTCAAACAAAGGCAAACTCAACGGCAAAGAATGCTTTGAATAGCCATACGAAAATTTTGAGACAAACAAATAATCGCCGACATACAACGTCGGATACATGGAACCTGACGGAATTTTGAACGGTTCAAACCAAACCGTGCGAATAACAATTGCAATCATAACCGCATAAAAAACCGTCTTCAGCGTATCCAAAAAACTTTCTTCTTTGTCCATCTGTTCCCTCTTTTCTGACTATCAGCTATTTTCTGGCTGACATAATATACACTTTTTTAGAATACACAACTATAAAATTTCAATAATAACAACTGCTTGCGCAAATGGAAAATCATCACTCAGCGACACATGCAGAAGACATTCTCTTCCTTGTGCCAATTCTTTCAACCGACACTGCGCTTTACCATACAAATTCAACAACGGTTTTCCAAGTTTATCATGAAAAAGCTCAACATCCGTATGTGCTATTCCCAAGGAAAAACCACATCCCAAAGCTTTGACAGCGGCCTCCTTAGCCGCAAACATTTTAGCCGCTTTGGCCATTCGGCGACGAACATTATCACCACAGCTTTCCAAAACTTCTATTTCCGCCACTGTATAATTTTTTTCAACAAAATGGGAACCGAACTTTTCCAACACAGTCCCGATACGTTCAATATTTGCAATATCCGTTCCGATACCAAGTATCATTATTGTTCCTTAAAATTATGCTTTCCGCGCCATTTTTTTACCAAGCGCTTCATCAAAATATATGTGACACTCCATGCGATGATACAAAAAGGAATACATCCGACAACCATCGGCCACAGAATAGGCCAAATATCCTGAAAAAACAAGTCAAAATCAAAATTTAATAAAGCTTTACCGGCATTATCAAAAAACTCGGCAAAATTCACCGGTGTATGACCGATACCCAATAACCAACGTCCGGTGTATAGTGTCGCCAGCCAAATAAACGGAAATGTCCACGGATTGCCGACAATAGTTCCCAATGCTGCCGCCAAAACATTAGCTCGAATAAGCCACGCGGTAACCACGGCCAGCAATGTATGCAAGCCCACAAACGGCGTTAAAGAAACCACCACTCCGCAAGCCGTTCCCGCCGCAATCGCATACGGCATCCCTTTGAGCTCTTTAAGCTTCATCACAATTTTTTGCCAATCTTTCTGCAACTTATCCAACAATCTTTTCACCTCCCCTTAACAATATAATTTGCAACAACTAAAGTTAAAGATAATTTTACAAACAAAAAAGAGGGCGTTTATTGGCGACCTCTTTTCTTATTAAAATTCTAAAGTTTTAAGTTGATTGTTAAAGACCCAAGCTCCAAGTTCTTTTAATTTTCCGGTTGCTTTGATAATTTTGAAGGCGAGATAGTCTTCAATAGTTTGATTTCTGTCCAATACTTGCGTTTTATAATAATAAAACATTTTATTACATTGTTCTTGAGAGTATTTTTCTCCGGATTTAGGAAGAGAGTTCACGAAATCATCAATTTCTTGGCATCGAACGTAATAATATTGTACTAAAGTTTCTGCTGTAAAATCTTTTGCGATATCTTTTCTGGGCAGAATAAGCCATTTATTATCTATCAGTGAATATATACCCGTCCAAGCATAATCCCATACTTTAGGGGCTAGTTTTATATCTAAAAATCTTTTGCCGATAAAAAATTTTTGATGATTGCTAAAAAAGGATGATGTCAGAGACGAAAGGTATTTGGTGAAACCATCTTCACATTCTTTGAAAGCTGGTAGGTATGGACAAGATTTATTAATAATCTCTATTTTTACGTCCAGATCAGATGCCGGTCGATAAAAGTATGATGCAGAAGAACCAAGTAAAACAATATCTCCGACTTCTAATCCTTTGGTGGAGCCTATGGTTTCCTGAGCCATATAATGGGCACGATGTAATAAACGCTGGCGCAGAAGATTGTGTATTTTTCCGTTTTCTGAAAAAACTCTGGGATCAAGATTTTTTTTTACGTTTAGAATTTCTTTAGATATTTCTAATAATTCTTCATGAGTTTCGTTCATCTTCGACTTCCAATCCGTTTATTAATTGATTTTGAGATTCCGTTATCAGGTCAAAGAAATATTGTTTGACACCAAATTTACAAAAGAAACGGTAACAATTATATTCTATGCCGTATTCTTGTTCCGATCCGTTTTCTTTTGCCATCAAGGCCTCACGTTTTAGCTGTTCTATGTAATTTTGTAGTTTATGACATCCATCAAAGGTCAACCATTTACCATCTATTTGGGGAAGTGTTCTAACAAAATTATTAATATTGTCACAGTATTTTTTGTAGGCTTCTGTTGCTTCTTCTGGCGTATAAGAAAATTCACGATGAATCGGTTTCTTTTTCCAGCAGTTATCTCGAAGAGAGTATAATCCGCATCCTAAAGATATTAGTGATGATGGTTCTGCCAGCCAATAATCAATATATCTTTCAAACAGATTGAAAATGTAGCCTCTTTTTTTGTTGCTACAATTAACAGTTTGAAAAAGCGTTGTTATTTGTTTGGTGTCTGAATTCGGAGCATCTATGGTTGCAATAATGACCAAATCAATATCCGTTTTGCTGTTATAGATATAGGAAGACATCCCGCCGACAAGAGCAATGTCTTGCACTTGTAAATTTGGGAAATATCTTTTGGCGTTGGTTACGCAAAAATCAGCCAGATTTAGAAGTCCGGTTCGGATATAGTCATAAACCTGTCCCTTATCATCAAATATCAACGGACAAAGAATGCTGTTATTCTGCATCCTCTCGGCTATTTTAACGGTTAAATCTTGAGTATCAGACATTGTTGTTAGCGCTCCGAGTCACACCAGCACCGAAGCCTTCTATATTCGCAACCACAGTTATCAATCTCTCTGACTGTATCACAATAGCCAGTTCCTTGACAATAATCATCTCTGACTCTATTAGTTGGAATACAACTATGGTCACAACCGCTGTCATCAACATCAGGAGATGATGCGCATGAAGTACAGACTGAAGGACAACATGCCGTCGCTTCGCTATATGAGGCACAGCCGTTGGTACAAGTATCCTGTGTTGCTACCGGACAAATCACATCATCGCAAGGGTTAGGTTTGCAAGTTTTACAAACGCTGGCGCAACAACTTGTTCCTGTGGTGTATTCCGCGCAACCGTATTGGCAAGATACACCGGCGCTACAAATTGTTCCGGCACAAAGATCTTCAGGAGACGAACTGACCGATTCACAGACATTTCCACTTTGGACGTAGCCATCATCACATGCATCAATTTTATATACCGTTCCCTGTTCTGCGCAATTAGAATCCCGTTTAGTGCAGGATGAATACTTTGCGTTTTGAGGAGGGGTTGTTAAGGGATATCCTTCGCATGTGTTTACCGTGCATGTCGGTTTCACACAGTAATACTTGCTAACGTCGAAAGGACAGCGGATATAATCGACACCGCTACAATCCGATGCTGACTTTGTGTATCCCAAACTGGTACAATCACCGGAGACACAAGTGGCCAATGCCGTTCCCGAAGACAGTGTCAAGGAGAACCCCCACAACATTGCCAGAATTTTTTTGCTTTCTAAATATTCTTCCATTTATTCGCTCCTTGTACTAAGTGTCATTCGTTTGCAAAACATGCGATTTTCGTTTCGTCAAATGGACATTTGACAATCTGTTTACCGGAACAAGCTGCTACTGTTTTGGTATAACCTAACATGCTGCAATCCATAACAGGAACCGGACACCAATAAGTATCCGTATCAATTTGTCCGGCCGGACAGGTATCATTCAAGGTAC
>CAMRWU010000014.1 GCA_947054505.1 uncultured Pseudomonadota bacterium
GTTCGGCTTATACTCTGACCAGCCAATCGGATGCCAATGCCGTTTATGAAAGTTGCAACACCGGTTGCGGGTCCGCCGCTAAAACCACTTATAAAATAACATCTTGTAAAGCCAACTATCTTGACACAGAAAACTATTGGTGTTCCGTTCCGGAAATGGACTGCACAACTTTGGGATACACAAAAACTGTTGCCGGTTGCACAGGAAAACAAATTGTCAAATGTCCGTTTGATGAAACAAAAATAGCTTGTTTTGAAAGTACTACTCCTCTGGAACCGACAACTCCTGAAGCAATTTGCTCAACACTTAACGAAGGCGATCAGATATATCTTCCGGAAGGATCCGGTGCTCCCAACGGGTATACAAAATACACCGTAACCAAAGTGGTGAATGGGATTACCTGTCGAGCATATCGTTATGTCGGTGTCGGCAATAATTAAAGAAATAATCGGTTTAGAGTTTTGTTAAAAGGAGAAAACAGATGAAGTTATATTTAAAAAACATAACATTTCTTAGCAGTATATTAGGTTGTTCCATAATGTTTGAAGCTTCATCAGCTTTGGCCGTTTGTATCGCCGGAGATTGCGCGGGACTGGGATACACAAAGTCAGCCTCTGATTGTAGTGGGGTCGACGCCATCCGCTGTCCTTTTGACACTAGCAAATATTTCTGTGTTGCTCAAATAACTTTGGATGACTCCTGTCCGACCGGCTATTCAAAAGCGACTTGTACTGCTTCACAAACTTTAGTTGACACACAAAAAACAGAAGCGGGAACCTATTGCTATAAATGTCAAGCAACCACCGATTGTTCAACTTATACAAAAAATCCTTGGGCCAAGTATGGTTCATCCATGCCTCAAACTTGTGCCTCATATAAATATAATGGGAACGGAATGGTACCAAGCCCCATCACAGAAACTTGCGGAGGTACTCAATATGTTAAATGCGCTGTCTTTAATGAAAATACTTGTTATCACTCTGCCGAACTTATAGCACGTGCACTGCAAAACGATTCACGATGTGCCATCTCTGTCTCAGGCATTAATTGCATAGTTATTACTGGAGACAGTAGTTGCGCATATAAATATTCAGGCTTCCCCCAATAAAGCTATATAAAAATCCCTCATAATTTAACATTATGAGGGATTTTTATTTTAATTGTTTATTTCTTCAGCACAACAACACCGGGGAGTTCTTTGCCTTCCATCCATTCGAGGAACGCACCGCCCGCCGTTGAAATGTAAGAAAACTTGCTTTCCACACCGGCATTTGCCAAAGCAGAAACGGTATCACCGCCGCCGGCAACAGAGACCAGTTTGCCGGCCTGTGTCAGTTCGGCCGCTTTGGCCGCAACCTCATTGGTGGCATTGTCAAACGGTTTCAACTCGAACACACCGAGAGGACCGTTCCAAACCAATGTTTTGCATTCTGTCAATTTGGCATTGATTGCGGCGATTGTTTTTGCGCCAACGTCCATCAAAATCCAACCTTCTGCCGGAATATCAGACAATTCAACTGTCTTGTGCTCAGCATTTGCCTTGAATTCTTTAGAAACAACAACATCCTGCGGCAAAACGATTTCGCAATTGTTGGCTTTGGCTGTTGCCATAATTTCTCTGGCCGTGTCCAACATATCCATTTGAACCAAAGAATTGGCTTCGTTAACCGTATCAATGCCGCTGGCCTTCATGAAAGTATGGGCCATACCGCCGGAGATAACCAGTTTGTCGACTTTTTTAACCAGATTGTTCAACAAATCTAATTTTGTAGAAACTTTAGAACCACCGACAACAGCCATCAACGGACGTTCCGGATTATTCAAGCCTTTGGTCAGAGCACCAACTTCTTCTTCCATCAACAAACCCATTGCTGCCGGACGCAATTTAGCGGCGGCAACCATAGAGGCATGAGCGCGGTGAGCGGTTGAAAATGCGTCAGAAACATAAACATCCGCCGGTTTTATCAATTCTGCGGCAAAAGCTTCATCACCTTTCTTTTCTTCATTATAAAAACGCAGATTTTCGAGCAACAAAACTTCATCGTTTTTCATATTTTTAACAGCGTTTTCTACCTTTTCGCCAATACAGTCGTCAACGAAAACAACAGGATTTCCTAAAGCTTTTTCTAATGGTTTTGCAACATGTGACAAAGAGTTCTTCATATCGCCCTTGCCTTCCGGACGACCAAAGTGAGAAACGACAACAACTTTGGCACCTTTAGCCATCAAAGCCTTGATTGTCGGAACCGTACGGTCAATACGAGCCGTGTTGGTAACATTAAAATTTTCATCCATAGGGACGTTTAAATCAGCACGCAACATAACTACTTTGCCGTTCAAATCGCCTAAATCCTTAATTGTTTTATATTCCATTATTTTTCCCTTCGAAGAGACATTTTCAAAAAAAACAAGACCCCCTTGGATAGCCAAGAGGGTCTGCATCAAATCAATTAGCCGTTAACTTTGGCCATGTGGGCAACGAGGTCGAGAACCTTGTTAGAATAACCCCATTCATTGTCATACCAGCTAACAACTTTAACGAAAGTCGGAGTCAATTGGATACCGGCTTTGGCATCAAAGATAGATGTGCGAGCATCACCCAAGAAATCAGATGATACAACATCGTCTTCAGTATAACCCAAAACGCCTTTCAATTCACCTTCAGCGGCTTTCTTCATAGCGGCACAAATAGCTTCGTAAGAAACTTCTTTTTTCAAATTAACTGTCAAGTCAACAACAGAAACATCCAATGTCGGAACGCGGAAAGACATACCAGTCAATTTGCCGTTCAAGGACGGAATAACTTTACCAACAGCTTTGGCAGCACCGGTAGAAGAAGGAATGATGTTGCCGGAAGCCGCACGACCACCTCTCCAATCTTTGACAGACGGACCGTCAACAGTCTTTTGAGTAGCTGTTGTAGAGTGAACAGTTGTCATCAAACCGTCTGCAATGCCGAATGCATCGTTCAAAACTTTGGCAATCGGAGCCAAGCAGTTGGTTGTGCAGGAAGCGTTAGAAACAAACTGTGTGCCTTTAACGTAAGAATCGGTGTTAACACCGCAAACGAACATCGGTGTGTCGTCCTTAGAAGGAGCAGACATAACAACATATTTAGCACCGGCGTCAATGTGACCTTGAGCTTTTTCTTTTGTCAGGAACAAACCTGTGGATTCAACAACGTATTCAGCGCCGATTTCGCCCCATTTGAGGTCAGCTGGGTTCTTTTCTGCTGTAACGCGGATAGCTTTGCCGTTAACGACCAATTTTCCGTCTTTAACTTCAATAGAGCCTTTGAATTGACTATGCATTGTGTCATAACGCAACATATAGGCCATATATTCAACATCAATCAAGTCATTGATACCGACGATTTCGATATCGTTTCTTTCTTGAGCGGCACGAAATACCAAACGACCAATACGGCCAAAACCATTAATACCGACGCGAATTGTCATATTAATTTCCTTCCTAAAATCATAAATTTTGTGCGGAACGCCCCGCACGGGCATAGTTTTAATCGCCGCTAATGTAACACCAAATGAGTTTTTTTCAAGAAAAATTTAAGCTTCACTTCAACCTACCCACAATTTTTGTACATTTTTTCATCACCCCGAGCCTTTTTCTTGTTGAAAGGGGCGTGAATTTTTGATACACTAAAAGTGTAATTATAAGAATATGTGTATTATTAAGAATGGAGTTTCATAAATCGGGTTTGGGTTTATTGTGTTCATTTTTCGTAATATGCATATTTTTATTTTTGCATAAACAAACAAAACCACATCAACAACAACTCAAGCTATGAAAACTCTTAATGCAACTGAAGTAAAGAACCTCGTGAACAACCTCATCAACGAAGGTCGCACCGTCCTCGCTGTCAAAGTCACCGCAGTCAACGTTCGCGTTGCCACCGCCGGTGAACTCATCGAAACTTTCCTCAAAAACGGGGAAAAGGAGACAGAACACCTCTGCAGCGGTTCCGAAATGGTCGTTGTCAATCCTGACGGAGAAGTCTACGCCATGCCCCGCAACGAGTTCGACATGCGTTACAGCTACGAGGAAGGAAGCGATGTTGCCTATCCCCTCGGAAAGGTTCGTCATCTGGTGGATGTTCCCGCTTCGCTCCTGCCCATCATCTTCCCCGCTCCTTGGGGTGGCGACATGGTTCTCAGCGACGGCCTCCTGAACTACGACGACATGGACGGCATCTACTGCATCGGTCGTGACGAGTTCAACACCACCCATCGCCTCTGCGATGAGAACGGCAAGGTTCTTTGAAGCTTCGTCTTATTCTTACAGACAGAGCACCTTCTCAGGTGCTCTGTTTTTTATTACCACTGTTTCCAATGTATCCGTTCCGGTTTATAACGGTCTTCCGGTTGTTTCGGCGTCTCGGCCGGATAGCCGAGCGGCACAATTGCAAACGGGCGGATATTGTCAGGCAAATGCAAATATTCTTTCAGAGCGTCAACAACTCTTTGCATCGGCGCCGCACCGCAATAACAACTACCAATGCCTTTTGACCAAGCGGCCAACATCAGACTTTGTGTCGCAATGGCACAGTCAACGTCAATAAAGCTCCACTTTTCATCTTCTTTGTTGCGGTTAAATGATTTATCAATATCACCACAAACAAAAACAACACAGGCGGCATCCTTGCAAAAAGACGACCAACGTTGCAGATGGCGCAAGTGAGACAAAATTTCTTTATCATCAACGACCAAAAATTCCCACGGTTGACGATTGTGCGCCGTCGGAGAATATTGTGCGGCCTTGATGATTTCTTCAATTGTTTCTTTCGGGATCGGCTTGTCCTGATACTTACGGACAGAGCGTCTGGTCAACAGACCTTCCATTAATTCCATTTTGAAAACTCCATACTCCTGCCATCTACGGCAAGTTAGGTTAATTTACTGTTCGACGCAGACTTTCAATGCGCGGTAAAACAGAGTTCTCAATAATAAAAGACACGGCTCTTTCAACCATAGCATCCGTATGCGCGAACTTATCCAAAATGTCGGCTATTGCAGCACCATTGTCAAGCTTTTTCGCTAATGTATTGTAAACACCGGATAATTCCGTTAAAGAATCAATTACTTCAGCTAAAAACTCAGGAAGTTTCAGATCTTGCCGGCCGGCCCAAAAACCCTCGACAAAGCCCAACTCGATTTCGGCAAAGCGGCGTTCGCACGCGGCTCGAATCTCAGAATCATTCTTCAAAGACACTTTCTCAAGTTTGATTTTATTGGTTTTCACTTTGCCGAAAACCTCATCCCACAATCCCATAAAAAACTTGAAAAACAAATCGGCTTCCTCTTTGGTTTCCAAACGCGGTGCCTGCCCTTGCGGCCAAAAGGAAGAAATGATATCCGTCGGGCGCAGTTCCAAATCAGGACTGCATACCGCTCCGGCAAAACGAAGCTTTATCACCTCGAGCGGTGTTTGACAGTTGTAGTGTTTTAACATTTTTGAGAATTTATCATCACCGATATATTTATTTTCAGTTTGCATTTTTTTCTTCTTTGGGTATAGTTATCACAATTTCTTTTAATGTAGTGGAGTTTTAAAATTTGTCTAGGCTAAAATTTGCAAATCTGCTGTTGTTGATATGCCTGCTTAGCGCTTGTTCGCTGTTCCAACCCTTTGTCGACCGACGACGAGAGGCCGGCGCCTCCACTCCCGAACGTTTGTATGTCGGCAAATCCACGCCAGAGAATCCTGCCGTTTGCTATAATAAATTGTGGACGGATTATGAAGAGGTGAAAAAGCTTGCCGATGACGAATGTGTTAAACAAAAAACGGGAACACATGCCGAACCGGTTGAACAAACAACATTTACCTGCCGTCTGTTCATTCCCAACCACTTGTATTTCAAATGCGTTAAATAAGTACGAAAGAAACAAAAATGAACTTGTCTTTAGAAAATATCATTAACGAAAAAACCGCAACAATTTTTCAAAAATTGGGCTTGGATTCCCGCTTTGCCACGGTTAAAGTTTCCGACCGCCCTGATTTGAGCGATTTTCAATGCAACGGCGCCTTGGCTCTTGCCAAACAGGAACGCAAAAATCCTCGCGAAATCGCCGCCAATATCGCCGCTGAGTTGGAAAAAGACGACGCTTTTTCCAAGATTTCCGTTGACGGCCCCGGTTTTATCAATTTAACCCTGAAAGACGAATTCATTGCCCAAAATATGGATGACATCAGTCAAGACGATCGTTTCGGCTGTCCGAAAACAACGGCTCCCCGAACTGTGGTTATGGATTTTGGCGGTCCGAATGTGGCCAAAGCGCTTCATGTCGGACATTTGCGTTCTGCTGTTATCGGAGAATCCATCCGTAGAATCGAAGATTTTTACGGCAACAAAGTGATTTCCGATGTTCACTTCGGTGATTGGGGAACGCCAATGGGAATGATTTTGGCTGAGATCATTCGTCAGGACGGTAATCTGAACAAAGCCGATACCTATGATATTGAAGCCATTTCCTCATTCTACAAACAGGCCAATATCCGTTGCAAGGAAGACGAAAGCGCCAAAGAAGAAGCTCGGCGCATTACCGCTGCTTTGCAAGATGGTAATCCGGAATATCGTAAAGCATGGCAACACCTGCGTGATGTGTCTGTTGCAGCGGTAAAGAAAAATTATGATGAATTGCAGGCCAATTTTGATTTATGGTTGGGTGAAAGCGATGCGCATGAAACCAGCGGCAAAATCGTTAATCTTGCTAAAGAAAAAGGCTTGGCGGAAATGGATGACGGAGCTTTGATTTTGCGCTTGGAAGAAACCAATAAACCGATGCCGCCGGTTATTTTGATTAAAAGCGATGGCGGGTTCGGTTATCAGATTACGGATATTGCCACTGCCAAGATGCGTTATGATGATTTGAAAGCCGAAGAAATTATCTATGTGGTTGATAAACGTCAATCTCTGCACTTTGAACAAGTTTTCTCCGCTACAGAAAAGCTCGGCATTGCCCCTAATGTCACCCTCAAACATGTCGGATTCGGCACGGTCAACGGTGCTGACGGCAAGCCGTTCAAAACTCGTGACGGCGGCGTGATGAATCTGGAAGATTTGATTGCGCTGTCTAAGGACAAAGTTCGCTCTTCTTTACCGGAACCAAACGAGGTTGAGGGTTTTGGTGAAAAAGAAATCGAAAAAATGGTTTCGCAAATCGCCATGGCCGCCATCAAATTCCAAGACCTAAAAAACAATACGGCTTCCGGTTACATTTTTGAACTGGATGATTTTGCCAAATTTGAAGGCAAGACCGGTCCATATATTCAATACGCGATTGCCCGTATCAACTCCATTTTACGCAAAGCTGACACACAACCGGCAACGGTTATCATCACCAACCGTGAAGAACGTGAGTTGGCATTGAAAATTGCTCAGTTGTGTAGCGTTATTAACCGTGCAGAAGCGGAAAAAGAACCCAGCATTATCTCTGATTATGCTTATGTTTTGGCACAAACGTTCTCCAGCTTTTACAACGCATCATCTATTATGAATGCCGAATCGCCTCAGATTGCGGCATCCAGATTGCGGCTGGCTAAATTGGTACGGGATATTTTGACGTTGTTGCTCTACTTGTTGGGTATTGAAGCCCCTGAGGTTATGTTAAAAAAAGCAAACGCCTAATTTTTATTAACGGAAACGACTTATGACTGCATTTTTGAATACGCTCAAATCTGTAAAAGCATTGATTTCGCCCTTATCCGCTTTTTTTCTGGGAACGATATTTACCTGCACGGCTTATGGTTTGTTGTCATCAACATTATCGTTAAAGCTGAACGACATGGCGGTTTCAACTTTTGAAATCGGAATGGTCATGGCGTTGTATTATGCCGGTTATATTTTTGCGTCACTCAGCTCCCACACGATTATTAACCGTGTGGGACATATCCGCGCCTTTGGAGCCTATATTTCTATTTTGTCAGCAATCGTTTTATTGCACTCCTTTTCAGCAAACTCTGTTTACTGGGGGCTTTTACGTTTGTTGGAAGGTTATTGTCTGGGGGCGGCCATTATGTGTTTGGAGAGTTGGCTGAACACGCGTACTCAAAATAAAAACCGCGGTGTCATCATGTCTTTATATATGATTACGACATATCTCGGTTCCGCTTTTGGACAATTGTTGCTGAATATTCCTGATCCTAACGGCATTTTTGTTTTTATCATTGTTTCGGTACTCTACTCCGTCGCCTTGGTTCCCATATCACTGACCGCATTACCGACGCCGGATATTGCCGAACACAAAAGTATGTCCATCAAACGTTTGTATCAAATTTCTCCGGTGGGGGTTATCGGTTGCATTGTCAGCGGTATTATGGTCGGAAGCGTGTATATTTTAGGGGCTGTTTATGCCAGTAAAAGCGGACTTGATCTTGAAAAAGTTTCGTTGTTTATGTTCTTCATCATCATGGGCGGAATGTTGGCGCAACTTCCTGTCGGCAAACTCTCTGACAGAATGGACAGACGCTTCGTTTTGATGTGGGAAGCGGGGATTTTGTTCCTTATCGCTCCGTGGACGCACTTGTTCATCAGCGGCGAGATATGGGAGCTTGCGTTGGTCGCCGTTATTCTGGGTGCCGGCGTTTTTGTTATGTATCCGCTTTGTGTATCGCATGTTAATGATAAAATTGATGACAGTGAACGTGTCGAAGCCAGCGGTATGCTTATTCTTTTGCAAAGTATCGGCATGATTTTCGGTCCAATTGCCATTTCTTTTATGATGCAAACATGGGGAGCCATCAGCTTTTTAATCTCTTTTTCTGTTGTAAACGGCTTTTTCGTTCTGTTCTCGCTGTCGCATATCACATTCAAATCAACTGATAATGACAGTAGCACAACAAAGATGACGCCGGTACCGATGACGCCGACCAGAATATATCATAAGCTGACACAAGACAAATCATTAACCGAAAAAGCTATCGACTTCTTACAAGAAAAGAAACACTAAAAAGTATTCCTAAAATTTTGTCCCCCATACACTATGCATAGTTGACCTTTGCTGATTTTTATGATATAGTTAGGAGAGTTCCGGAACTATAGCATATAGAGGTGCAGCATGAAAAAATTATTGGCGATGTATATTTGTGTTTCAGCCTTGGTTTACGGCTTTAATGCAAAAGCTTCTGGTTTGGATATGCCTCCTTTAGATAATTCACACACACAATTCAGCTTAGTTCCGGAATCTGTTTTTGACAATAGCTCATCTTTTCAGATGGCAAGAACTTATTTTATGCCCGATTATCAGCGCAACCTTGTCGGCAAACAGTTCGGCGGCCGTGTTAATGACGGTGGCAGTATGGGGAATGAATTAAACTGTCAAAAATATGGCTATGCTTCGGAATGTCTCAGTAAAAAGGGAACACAAATTCAAGTAATCTCCGGATTGAAATGTTGGAAAGACTGTCAGCCTCTGTCTTGTGCCGATGCCGGCTATGTCAACAGTTGTCCGTCACTTCTGACCGGAACTTCTGTCAGTCTCGCTGACGGCACAATTTGTTATACAGGGTGCAGATGTCCAAGTGAATACAAATATTTTAAAGATATTGCCAATTCATTTAAGTGTTCGCTGAAAGGAACCGCTTGTCAAGAAGCAAAGGATTATCGTGGTTCGTGCCCCGGATGTCCGAAATATAAGGAATGCACCTGCTCGGCTGATTATAAATATGTTAAACCAGAAACTGCAAATTTAAACATTAACAACATTGTCAGAACCAGATGTTATCCTCCCAAATCTGTCGGCGGTGCTACCTGTCAGACTTATATTTCCGTAACATCCGGAGGTTCAACGCACACGGAAGCGATTACGATGTATAAGGAATGCAATTGTCCGGAGGGGCAAGAATATAAAAACGGACAATGTGTTAAAATAGAAAATTGCGATGCCTATCCGTTGACAGGTACATGTCCGGCCGGATGCAACTGCACACCATGTCCTGATAACGGAAACAAGTATAAGATTGACAGCGCAAAGACTTCTGAAGGATGGAGTTGGACGTCCGGTCAAACAACTTGTCCGGCGACACCTTGTCCGGCCGGTTTTGAAGCCGGTGTGGAAAAGTGTTCCGATACACAGAAATATACCTATTCATCTTCACCCAAAGATAAATCCGGTGGTAAAGTTTGTGGCAAGTGCACGGCTAAAAACGATGACTGCCCGACAAATTATTGGAATAGTTGCGCACCACAACACATAGAAACCGGAGTCCCCCAATACACTGAAGCGGGAACACGTTGTACTCAATGCCGCACCAGAAAATGTGAAGAATATGCTCCGACAGGGACATATAAAACTTCGCAACCTACTGATTATAAGTGCACCAAAGTAAATCCTCTTGGCACGGGGGCAAGTTATTCAGTAACCTGCTACAAGGATTGTAAATCGGATATTTGTACCAGCGGATACAGCAAGACGGCTTGTACATCATCACAGAAACAAGTTGGAACAACAACGACAGCGGCAGGTTCAACATGCTATAAATGTGAAGATATTGTTCAGGAAGAAAAATGTATACCGTCTTCCGGTTATAAATTGATTACAAGCGCTTCTGATTTGCCAGCACAAGCTTCAGATGGATACATAGAATTATCTGGGGAATATGCAATTAATGGCTTTATTGAACCCATCGGTTCAGCAAAGAAGATTCGTTTGAAAAAAGCTGTTATCGAAGATGCCGGATGCGATAATGGAGCCATTTTTGAAGGATGGGAAGAAATAAAAATTGTCGGAACAAACAGTGATAAAGACATTGATGGGTCACACCTTAAGTATATTTACCTTGATGCTCAATTATTGGTATTAGATCAAGGTGCATATGTCCGTTTTCAGGATGGAACTTTTATGTTTGAAAGGATGTCTGTTCCAGCAGTGAGTTCCGGTAACTTTTCGGCAGGAAAAAAACCTTATATGTATGTAGAAGCTTCTACTTTTGAAGTCGGAAAACCCGTTATTTGCGATTTAGATATTGAGAAAAATATGTGCATTAACAACCCTGGATATACATTTCTGTTTTCCAACAGCACTGTAACGCTTGTTCCTCCTTATGGTAATAAGATTTCTGAACCTCCTGTCATTACTTTAATAGAAAACACTACACTAAATGTTAATACTGGTTGGGAATATAATGGTATTGCGACGGGAACAAAGATAACCATGAATGGAAACAGTACTATTAACGTTACTATGCCGTTAAATAAAATAACATATACTGGTAATAATAATGCTTATTGCGTATCACAATACAGAGGCAGTGCCGATAAATGGCCAACAACTATTTCAAACCAAAATGCCGATATGTTATGTTCTGGTACTATCGCAATAACAAATCAATAACTTCTTAAAAGCTCCGTTATGGCGTTTTTATCCCATCAAGGCTTGGGCGGCAGCGCGGGCTTCATCGGTAATCCGTTCACCGGCAAGCATACGTGCGATTTCTTCTTTGCGGGCGGCGTTATCCAACTCGTTAACGCTCGTGGTCGTTACATTATCAACCGTTTGTTTTTCGACCTTAAAATGGCTACAGCCTTTGGCGGCAACTTGCGGCGAGTGGGTTACGACCAACACCTGCACATCATCGGCCAAGCGGGCTAACCGTTCCCCTACCGCCTGAGCGGTGGCACCACCAATACCGGCATCAACTTCATCAAAAATCATCGAACAAACACTTGAGCTTTTTGCTAAATTAACTTTCAGCGCCAGCATAAATCTGGACAATTCACCACCGGAAGCAATCTTGTTTATCGGTCCTTGTGGGGAGTTGGGATTGGTCGCAACCGTAAAATAGACCTCATCAAACCCCTGCTCTGACCACTGCGGCTCACCTTGCTTGTCAACCTGCGTTATAAAACGAGCTTTTTCCATCTTTAACGGCGGCAACTCTTTCATAACCAAGCTATCCAGCTCCGCCGCCGTTGATACGCGGGCATTGTGCAACTCATTAGCCGATTGCAAATATGCCTGACGTTTCTCCTGTTCAACTTTTCGCAAATTGCTGATACCGTCTTCGCCTAACTCGATTGCATTCAACTGTTCCTTAAAGCGAATGAGGGTGTCTTCCAAGTCATCTACACTCACACCATGTTTGCGCGCAACATCCTTTAAGGCAAATAAACGATTGTCAATACTTTCTTGCTCAGAACTATTCAGATTAACATCTTCCGAAGCGCTTTCAATTCTCTCAATCGCGTCAGAAGCCTCAATCAAAGCCCTATCCAAAGACGCATAAACCTCATCAAACTTGCCATTGACATATTGATTGGCCTTATCAACGGCGGATTGTGCCTGCCGTAATGCCGACTGCACATCGTTCCCTTGTGTCAGCACTCCATAAGCATAGTTCAGACTTTCCATAATCTTTTCGGCGTGCATCAACTCTTGCCGCCGTTTCGACAATTCTTCTTCCTCACCTTTTACCGGATTAAGACGCTCCAGCTCTTTTACCCAGTGACGTAAATTTTCTTCTTCCTCTTTGGCCTTGAAAATATCAGCCTCGGCTTGCGCTCTTTGGCGAGCGGCTTTTTTGTACTCCCGATATGCATTCCGAACCGTTTGCAACAACTCGGGATAATTGCCGAAAGCATCTAAAACAGAACGATGATTTGCCGGATTTAATAATCCTTGATTGTCAAATTGTCCGTGAATCTCAACCAGATACTTACCGATATCTTTGAGAAGACGCGCGCTTATCGGCTGATCATTAAAAAAAATCTTTCCCTTGCCGTCACGGCTCAAGCTGCGTTTGATAATCATCTCATCGCCGCTGTCCAACTCATTTTCGGCAAGCAAGTCTTGCAACTCCTTATTCTGAGGTTCAGCATCAAAAATCGCGGTAACGCTCAGCTTATCCTCGCCTTGACGAATGAGAGATGTCTCAGCCCTTTTGCCTAAAACAAGCCCTAAAGAATCCAACAATATGGACTTTCCGGCTCCGGTTTCTCCCGTCAGCACACTAAGACGCGGCTTGAAATCAATATCAAGCTTATCAATCAAAACGACGTTACGGATGGATAATGATTGCAGCATAAATCAAGCCTTATTTTTTCGACAGTTTGAGTGCGTCTTTATACCATTTGCTGTCAGGATAATTATGCCCCAAAACTTTCAGAGCATCATCGTTTTCTTTTTGCAATCCCAAAATTTTGTAGATTTCAACCTGACGATACAAAGCTTCTTCAATTTGTTCGGTTGTCTGATAGTGGTTGACAACCTCAGAAAAACGATTCAACGCGGATAAATAGTTTTGACGCTTGAGATAATAACGACCGACTTCCATTTCCTGACCGGCCAAATGATCGGCAATCAAATCCATTTTCAGACGTGCGTCTTTGGCATAATCGGTATCAGGAAAACGAACAATCACCTGACGAAAAGCCTCCTCTGCCTTTCGTGTGTTATCCTGATCTTTCTCAACACCGACAATCTGCTCATAGTAACAAAGCCCTTTCATATAATAGGCATATGCAATATCCTTATTGCCGGGGTGATATTTGATAAAACGATCAATGCTCAAAATCGCATCATCGTATTTCTGGTCTTTGTAATAAGCATAAGCGCCCATCAACTTTGCCTTGGTTGCCCATTTGGAATACGGATGTTCAAGCTCTACTTGTTCAAATGTTTCCGCCGCTTGAACATACCGTGTTTTATTAAGCTGTTTATACGCTGTATTGTAAAGCTGTTCAGCAGTGCGATGCGTTTCTTCTTCCGGAGCGGAAGCACAACCGGCAAGTATTAGTCCAAATCCAATCAAAAGCAGCGTCTTTTTCATCTTTTTCCCTTACAAAATTGTATAATTTTCTTTATCAGCAAACAAAATTTTCAAAATCTCGTTGTTATGATAGTGTCCGGTTTTGGATGCCGTCAATCGTCCGATAATCTGATGACCGGCGGTATACATATCACCAATGGCATCTATAACCTTGTGATTCACGCATTCATTTTCAAGTCGGAAACCGCCTTCATTCAAAATCGTTTCGCCATCCAACACGACGGCGTTATCCAAGCTTCCCCCCTTAATCAAGCCGATAGATTTGAGATAATCAACCTGATATTTTTCACAAAAAGTTCGGCATGGTGCCACGGCTTCGGCAAAGACATCCGGTGTTATCACCGCATCAAACTCCTGATGACCGACAATCTTTGAAGGAAACTCGATTGTAAAATGAACGGAAAAGCCATCAGCAGGCTCAAGCGTGACAACATTGCCTTTATCGTCAGCAAAAGATACGTTTTTCAAAACCTTTATCACCTTGCGCGGAGATTGTTGTTTCTGAGCACCAACGGCTTGCAAAGCCTCCAGAAAAGGTTGAGCGGAACCATCCATAATCGGCATTTCCTGATTGTCTATTTCAATCAACACGTTATCAATACCGCAAACGGACAAAGCCGCCATTAAATGCTCAATCGTTGACACGACACCGCCGGAAAACCCCAGACATGTGCAATTACGAGTGTCAACAACATTGGAATACAGAGCTTTAACTTCCGGCTGATTGGGCAAATCAACACGTTTGAACACGATACCATGATTTTCGGAAGCAGGCTTGAGCGTTAATATTGTCTCACATCCGGAATGAAGCCCAATCCCTTTAATTTGAAATTCTTTCGCAATCGTTTGTTGCATCAAAAAAACCTTTCAAAAAGTAAAATAAGGCAATCTATAAGCCGGGTTTTGTATTCCGCTTGCGCAGAACGACAGCTATTCATCTGGGCTGGCCGTCACCGGACAGCTCATCGCGACCTACCTCTGGAGTGGAGAGAGAACGCTCCGTTAATTCAGTATGCATCACAAGGATACACTTGAAATCCCCTAACTTGGTCTTGCATCAGACAGGGTTTACCTTGCCAAGATCGTTACCGACCTTGCGGTGGGCTCTTACCCCACCTTTTCACCCTTACCGGACATATAATCCGGCGGTATATCTCTGTGGCACTTTCCCTTGGATTGCTCCAGCCAGACGTTATCTGGTGCCTTGTTCTCTTGAAGCCCGGACTTTCCTCACCAAAGGCGAACTTTGGCGCAGCTGTCCGACTGCCTTATGCCGCTTAGAATAGCATGTAGCCCGATGATTGCAAGTGCTTTATTTGCTTTCCGCAACAAAAAAGCCTCCCGACTTTGGCCGCAACTCGTTGCGCGAACTGCACGGCTAAAGCAAGAAAATCCGCCCTTAAAATATATAAAAAAATTATCCCCATTTTTTTCATTTTTTCTTCCTCAAGCCCAGCGCCCCTTTGAGGCGAATCGCAGAAACAAACGACAGAACAAAGATAGAACAGTTAAGAATTTACTAAAATTTCCCATTGATTCCCACGAATTCCCATGCTATACCATATACAACAAAGAAAATTAAAAGGATTCCAAAGTTGCGCAAAACATTTTTGTTTATGGACACCATTCTGAACAAGGTTGACACCAAAGGCCGTGTCTCCTTGCCCTCAGATTACCGCGCAATTGTTAAGGAAACCAACAGTGAGATTGTTTGCTATCGTAGCCTTAGTGCTCCTTGTATTGAAGGATGTTTAGAAGACCTGCTCGACAAACTGGCCAGCGATATGGAAAACTCTCTCGACTTTTTCTCTCAGGAACAAGATGATTTGACCAATCTGATTTTTGGTGATGCCAAACGCTATCCGTTTGATTCTACCGGTCGAATTATGCTGTCGGAAAAGTTGCTGAAACACGCCGACATTACTACCAGCGCTGTTTTTGTCGGCAAAGGTCGTAAATTTCAGATTTGGAACCCGCAAAACTGGGAAAAAGAAGAAGCCCGCATCAGAGCTGAAGTTTTGAAAAACCGCCCTTCTCTCAAAATCAAACCGGAGGGCAACTGATGAACACCAATTATCAAAAACATTTTCCGGTTATGCTACCAGAAGTTCTGCAACATCTGGTTCCGGTTGACGGCGGCGTGTATGTTGACGCGACTTTCGGCAACGGCGGCTATTCTGAAGCCATTTTGCAAAAAGCAAACTGCAAGATCATCGCGCTTGACCGCGATCCTTCTGTCCTGCCTCGGGTACAAGAAATGAAAAGCCTTTACGGTGATCGTTTTGAGTTCAGAGCCGGACAATTCGGCGATTTTGCAGATTTAATCAGTGAAAATTTGGATGGCGCTGTTTTTGACATCGGTGTTTCGTCTATGCAATTGGACCAAGCCGAAAGAGGATTTTCTTTCAGCAAAGATGCGCCTCTGGATATGAGAATGTCACAAAGCGGTACAACAGCCGCCGACTTGGTTAACACCATGAAAGAAGAAGATCTTGCCAATCTGATTTACAAATACGGAGAAGAACGTAAATCTCGCGTGATTGCCCGCAGAATTGTTGAGGTCCGCAAAGCGTCTCCTATTACAACGACCAAAGAATTAGCAGAAATCATTTACACGGTGATTCACAAAACACCGAATACTATTGATCCGGCAACACGCACCTTTCAGGCTTTGCGGATTGCGGTCAATAACGAACTCGGCGAACTGGAAAACGGTTTGGCCGGTGCGGCTCAACGATTGAAAAGCGGCGGACGCCTTGTTGTCGTCGATTTTCACTCTTTGGAGGACCGCATTGTCAAAACATTTTTCAAAGAAAATGCAGGAAAAGTAGCTCATAGCTCACGCTACCTGCCTGATTTAACCTCAACCGACAGCACACTGTTCAGTGAATGCTCAAAAGCGATTATGCCCTCTCAGAATGAGATTGATCTTAATAACCGCTCGCGTTCCGCAAAACTGAGGTATGCTGTTAAAAGATAACTCGAAGTCTAGAAAGGGTTCGACGATGAATAGTACAAGAATTGCACTTATGGCTCTGTGGATTGCCCTCCCATGTGTCATCGGCTTTAGCTCTCTGGCTATGAAAAATATGGTGCAGGAGCTGGAAAATGAATTGCACACCATCAATCAGGATATTCAGACCGATATCAAAACCATTCATGTTTTGAAGGCTGAATGGAGCCACTTGAACACGCCTTCCCGTTTGCGTCAGCTTGCCGCCAAACATATTTTTCTAAATCCGGTCAAGGCTGAACAAATTATTAACTATTCTGCGTTACCATTTAACTATGAAACAGGCGAATCGAGAAGGATTGCCGCCAGAAAAAATATATCGGGTTATGCCGCGCATAATAAGGAACTGAAAAGACTTACCAGCGCCAGCCGATAATCCGAGTATTGAGGCAGAAGCATAGAATGGCTAAGTATTTTGATAGGCGCGGAAAGGAAGATTTTTATCTTCCCGGCGAAGAAATAAAAATTGACAAGAATGCCGCTTTCAAGAAGTTTTCTTGCGAGAAGGATCCGTTGTCAATGTGCAAAAACAGACTGATGTTTGCGGTCATCTGTTTTATGGCTGTGTATCTGGTTATTGCCATCCGCCTGTTTAATGTTTGTATTCTGCCCAATCTACATCTCCAACAGGAACAGGTCAACGAACGAACACGTTTGTATGCTCAAAACCCTATCCGGCGCGCCGATATTTTGGATCGTAACGGCACTATTATCGCAACATCGTTGCCAACGGTCAATCTTTATGCCATTCCCAAAAAAATCTTAAATGCGCAAGCCGCCGCAGAACAACTTGTTAAAACTCTGCCGGAGCTTAAGCGTAACGATGTCTACAAAAAGCTTTCCGGTCATGGAAATTTCGTATACCTCAAACGCAACCTGACACCGGCACAACAATTTAATATCAATGCTCTCGGCATCCCCGGGTTGGAATTTGAAACGGTTGAAAAACGCGTTTATCCGCATAAAAATCTGTTTGCTCACATTATCGGGGTGACCAATATTGACAATGAAGGTATTTCAGGCATTGAAAAAGAACTCAACGAACGCCTGACACAATCCGATATTCCGTTAACTCTGTCCATTGATGTTGGGGTGCAAGACACTATCCGCGAAAAACTTTTGGCGGCGATTGATAAATTCCATGCCAACGGCGGTACGGCTGTTTTAATGGATATCAATACCAGCGAGGTTATCGCTATGGTTTCTCTTCCGGATTTTGATCCTAACATCAACAAGGTCAAAAATGAACAAGCTTTGTTCAATATGGCAACCAAAGGCGTGTATGAACCGGGGTCGGTTTTGAAGATTTTTAATACAGCGATGTCTTTGGAGAGTGGAAAAGTTAAGGTTTCGGATCAGTTTGATGCGACCCAGCCTTTGAAATTGAAATATAACACCATCAAGGATTATCGCGGAGAAAATCGCTGGTTGTCCGTTCCTGAAATTTTAGTTTATTCTTCCAACATCGGTTCCGCCCGCATGGCTCTTAAAGTCGGCGGCAGTGAACAACGCAATTTCTTGGAAAAAATCGGCTTTTTTGAAGAACTGCCGATTGAGGTTGCCGAACGCGGCAAACCTCTTGCTCCGAAAAAATGGGGAGAAGGCACTATCGCTACCGTTGCTTATGGTTACGGCATGGCTGTTTCACCGTTGCATGTCATAACCGCTTATGCCTCTGTCATTAACGGCGGGATTTATCATAACCCCACCCTTGTCAAAAAAAATAACAAAAACAATGACGGGCATCGTGTTATCTCCTTTAATACCTCCAAAGCCATGCGCAAATTGATGCGGCTGGTGGTGACTGATGGTTCCGGCAAAAGAGCAAATATCCCCGGCTATGAAGTTGCCGGCAAGACAGGAACCGCCAACAAGCTCTCGGCTCAAGGCAAATATGTCGACAAGAAAGTGCGTACAACCTTTGTTTCGGCTTTTCCTATTTCAAACCCTAAATACAGCTTGTTGGTTATGTTGGATGAACCAAAACCGATCAAAGAAACTTGGGGATTTGTGACCTCCGGCTGGAACACGGTTCCGACAGCGGCAACAATCATTGAGGCTATTGCCCCTCAACTTAACATCAAAGCCAATTATGATATTGATGAATTGCGCCGTAACCGGATTATTGAAGCGGCTTATACACGCTAACTGATAATTAGTTTAGCTTCTGTGGAAATGTAAAACAGACACATTACCTCATTATTGTTCACGATGATGGTAACTTGCCATTATGAGTGCACAGCACATTCTGCCTGCATTTAATGGCATGGGTTTATAACATCATCGCTAACAATAAGGGTAGGATGAAAAAGGTGTTTTGACATTTGTTGCCGGAACACCTTTTGCTTTTAAAACAAAAACAGCTGCCACCCCGTAAAGGGTGACAGCTGTCTTTCTATAGTGTTGCGAAGCTTATTTTGACGCCGATTGAGGCGGTCACAATAAACTTCTGGCTTTTCAGACCAATGGAACCAACCGACGGATCGAGTTTTTTTCCATTAACTTCAAAGTCACCACTCGGTGTGAGTGTTTTGGCTTCGCAAAATCTATATTGTCCTCCGACACCAGCGACTAAAGAGAAACGTTCTGCCACACGCCATTCGAGTTTGAATGCGGCGTAAGCTTGAGGTTTCAGTTTGCTATCGAGGAAATCTTGCGAAATCACAACAGAAAGCTTACCGGCCTCAGTTTCATCTTTTGTTGCAGCCTCATATGAGTATCCGCAGTACTGGTTTCCAAATCCGATACCGACCTCAACAGCAGGCTGGAGTTTCCAGCTTTTCTTTGCAAGCTTATGGCCAACACCGATATATCCTGCAAAATTACTGCGTTCATAACCGCCTTCAGCAAAGACGTAGAGGTTTTTGTGGTAGCGGTTAAGGCGAATCATGCCCCCGATTTCGGTTTCGGCACTCCCTGTAAGGGGTGCTTTGTCGAAACCAGCTTTGGCATAGCCTTCTAACAGCCAGCAGTTATCACCATTTGCGGTGTGATGGCTGTCACGAATTTGGGCGGTTGCAGCGACAGTTCCGAGAACCATCATGATAATAACTGCAAGGAGGGTATAGTTTTTGTTTGAATTTTTCTTCTGCATGGTTGTTGATTCTCTCCATTGTAATCCGCGAGAACCTGACGGTATAAAGATGAAAAAAATAAAAACTGAGCGGCGTTGCGGACACGTCCACGGTGCCGATCAGTTCGGAAATTAGAAGTCGATGGAAGATCTCAACTTAGAAATACAGACCACCCCAGAGACCGTTAGCGCTCTTAGTGATCGCACCGCGGTAAGGGTTGGGAAGATTTCTAACGTTAATCACTTCCTTGGTGAAGTGGCGTGCACTACCGTTGAACGGCACATAGGAGAAGCCATTTTTATAGTCACCGCTTGTAAGCTTACCGATAACCATGGCGATCTTACCCATGTTTGCCTCGCTGTAGTCGGTGCTAACGAAAGCATCCGAACCACCTCTGGCAAAGAATGCGTCTACTTCAGCCTGAGTAGCGTCCTGCTGAGCAAAAGGAACTGTTTCACCGGCTTTGAACACGACCATTTTTTTCTGGCTGTGATCATTGATATTGCGGAATACGATACCGTTGAAAGTTTCGTATGCGTTTGCGGCGCTGTTCCAAGAATATGTTACGGCAAAACGCTGGGCATAAGCCTCATCAACTTCCCATCCTTCGATGGTGTGAGTGGGCTTACGAACCTTTACAACAAATGCCTGAGTAGCAGTTGCCTGCATGTCAGCTGCGGTTGCAGTGTAAGTTACATTGTAGTTGTAGAGGAAGAATATGTTGTCGTCGCTGTTTCCAGCTGCTACGGGATTGCTGCCTGCGAGGGCGGCTTCGGGGTTGGCGATTTCATACTTAACGCCGGCGTATTCAACATACAGGTTACGGTTCATAGAAACCACAACGTTGTTATTGACATTGCTGTTGTAAGTGTGAACAAAGGTGGCAGTCATTTTGTCACCCTTGATGTTGTTGCCAACATAAGATCCTGCTTTCACCCAAGCACCGTTCTGATGATTGGTGCGAACGAGCTCATTCTGAGTAGCTTCAATCGTGATGGTCTTTTCGGCTGTAACACCGAAAGCACGATTGCCGCTGAAAGTGAGCAGAACCTTGTCGTCCACGAGGGTGTGTTCCTCAATCAGCTTACCATTGATTTCACCATTAACTTCGGTGTAGTCAAGGTAGATGCGAGTAACGGCATCCTTCTCCTTTTCAGTGCGACCGATGAAAGTCTGCACAGCGGAACCAGCGGCTACATTGTTCCAAGACATCTCATAAGTGATGTTAGTGGTAACATAGTTGTAGTCGTTGTCGTCGGACTTGGTTTCGTCTCGATTAACTTCAGCGAATGCCGGAGCGGGGATCGAAACGATTTCTTTTACCCCGTTGTATTCGATTTCTACCTCGCTCGGATAGGTAGCAACCAAAGTTACGGCGCCCTGAGTGTAGCGGAAAACGTTGCCATTCTGGTTGGCGGCGCTAACGCTGTTCAGGTCATTGTAACGGATGGTTTCACCTGCGCGCAGGGAAGCATCAAATACATAATTGAGAGCCTCACGCTTGTTCAGCTCGGGATGAAGTGTGTGACCTTCAACGCCGTCAAAGAAGATTGTGTTACCTTCCTGACGTACATTTTCAATCGTATAGTATACCTCATCCTTTTCCGACGTTGTTGCAACGGCAGAGAAAGTATAGACGATGTCATCGCCTTCGCTCATTTCAGCGGTGAATGTGCCGGTCATGTTGTAGGTGTTGTCGGTTCCTTCAACTTTTTCGGCTACACTGAAAGTGAAATATTCAGCGATGATACCATTGGAGCAGAGCTCGTCTTTGATGATCTGACCATTCTCAATGCTTTCAATTGAGTAATTCTGATCAACAGCAAAGTTCCAACGGGTGCGACCGTTTGAAAACTCAACAGAGCGATTGCCCTTTTTGGAAGCTGTTACACCAACCTCACGGCCAGCGATTTCAGCCTTGTTGCCAGAGACATTAAATGTCTGACCGGCGATTTCGTTGATGTTATCAACGGTGAACACGCCTGTAAGACCGGTAAGGGTCACGATGTGCTCTACTTTGTATCCCTCCACTTTGTTGCTATACGAATCGTCGGAGTAAACGAGTTCGAACGTTTTCTGGTAGTCATAGCTTTTGCTGATAGTGGCGAGGCCGTTTTCAGCAGAAGCATTTGTGTCGTTCGACTTAACCAGCTCGCAGTCGAAACCAGTAACATCAGACAGAGTAGGATCTGCGGGAGTGGGCTTATTGCCTTCTCCTTCGATACCGACCTTATTGTTGAGTTCCGGTTCATCCTGACAAGAAGACAGGGAAAAGTTAACGACTACGAGAACGATCACGAGGATTGTGCGAGCGATGATGCCCACGAGGTTGTTTGTCTTTTTCATTGTTGTATGTTTTTTTTATTATTATCTTTGAAAAAAGGCACCTCTTCTCATTCAACATATTCTGTTTTTAGAATAAAATAATCTTCTAATTCCGATAGATTTCATCAAAACCGTTCCACGCTAGGAGCAAATTCTTTAAAAACTTCATCGTAATTATAGAGAAAAAAATTGAATATAATAAAGTACCTTGTACTTTAAAATGTATCACAATTTGAAAAAAATGACAATAGTTTTTTGATAGGATAACTTCTTGTTTTTCCTAAATTAGTCGCTTTATCGTCGAACTTGGACAGGCAAAATTCTGTTTTGATGATTGCCGCTGAGCAAAAATCAGTTATGTAAACAAAACAATGATGATAAAAAAAGCCCTCCAAACGGAGGGCTTGAGGCTATTTTTTAGTTGTTTTCTTTTTAGCCGTCTTTTTGGCTTTTGGAGCCTTTTCCGGCTTGAGCTGAGAAGCCAGCAAAGCCTTTTCAATGTCCTGCTCACTGCACAATCCAATGGTGACAGGATTTTTCGGACGGATGACAGCCATATCTTTATGAGTCCCGTTTCTGATGGCTTCAATTGTGTTTTTGGTGGTACCAATCAGTTTGCAAATCAAGCTGTCTTTCATTTCAGGATAGTTTTTAACAATCCAAGCGATACCATTCGGTTTATCCTGACGCTGAGACGGAGACAGAACCTTTTTCGCTTTCAAATTGCGCAATTTGACGTTTCTTTCCATTTCACAAGCTTGCAGATTCGCATGTTTGTCAGCCTCACAACGACGTATCTCCTCCAAAGTCAACTGACCGTTGTCTAGCGGAGACAAACCCATGATGTTTCCGGAAACATCGCCATCGGCAATAGCTTGAATTTCCAACTCGTGGAGCTCGCAGAAAACAGAAATCTGACGAAAAGTCAGAGTCGTATTTTCAACCAGCCATACTGCGGTTGCGCGCGGCATTAAAGGTGCAGTCATTTTAAATCCTTTCTTTATAGGTACAAATTCATATAGAAAAACTATACCTAACATAGATTTTCTTTGAAAAATATACAAGCTTTTTTTTGCTTAAATATATCGCTGTTAAAATTTGCTGTTCTTTTTGTAAGTCAGATTAGCAAGATTCATATATCCATCAGCCAACATCTGCGCTGTCGCCTGATAGCGAGCGGCCTGAATCTGCAAGGCATTAACCGCAGAAAGATTACCCGATGTTCCCGTCAAAGGAATTTTGCTCTCTTTTTTATTTTTGGTATCATCAGAATCCTGCTCCATAGCAACGTAATCATTCTTAAAAGTATCGCCCATCTGAATTTGCAAAGCATAGGGAACCTCATCGGTCGAGGTGTTGTCATCCGCCCTGCTCACTTTGATGTAATAGTCACCGCGCCCTTGAACATTATATTCGCCGTTAAGCATCTGGTTCATAGCAATCAACTCATCAGATCCTTCTTCAGCGGCACTATCCGCTACCAAAATCTGCTTACCCTGACGATTGGTCGTGTAGACTTCAATCCGCATCCCTGGGGCGGTATACTCCAAATCGTTCTTTTTGGCTTCTTCCTTACGTTTTTCGAGCTGTTCTTTCGCATAGCCGACAGGATCAAGCTGTTGTTTCAGATTATCAAGGTATTTTTCATATTTGGATAAATCAAGAACTTTTTCATTGTCACTAGAGGTCATCATGGAGATGCGTAACTGACCGCGCGGAGACGCAACCGACGTTTTATAAATGTCGACTTTATCAAAATTTGCGATTTTTCCGACAGCCGTCAAACGCGAATAGTTTAAGCGCGTTTGCCCCAAATCCCTCGCATTGGCAAAGCTTTCATCGACATTATTCATATCTTTGATTGTTTTTTCCCAATACTTGGCGGCGCTTTCGCCGATGGCTGTGTCCTTTAAAGAATCAATTCCGGCCATTGTTTTCTCCTTCATACTTTTTTATTGTATCATAAATATAAAGCGATTTCAATAGCGAATTACCTTTTTAACTTATAAAGCTTGGTACTTTGATTGCTTTTAGCAAGCATCTTTTCACCCAAGTCTTCAAATTCATAATCCTCACCATGTAATTCATCGACAATTTCATCGGTGACGACCAATTCGCCATTATAAACATGTTCAAAAACATCCGATAAATAATCGCTTTCATTCAGTGTTTCATCATCGTGATGCGGCACCACAATGCAACAATTGCGCAGGATTACATCTTCGCCGTTCATTTCCTCCTGAAGCTGACCAATATCTTCCAAACACTCTACGGCAAAATGCATTGCATTATTCAATTTTTTAAATTTTATTGAGCTTAATCCGTTGGCTTCTATGGCTTCGTCCCCTTTATATTTGCTTTGTTGTGTCATCATAACGGTTCGAATACGAGCACTGGTATTTTTTGCCAATCCCTCTTTATCTGGAAGCGTATCATCCAAAAACTTCAAATCATTCTTAAAACAAACCATAACAGGCTTCAAAATATCATCCGGCATGATAATTTCCGTTTCTTGACGTGGTTGAAGAATGTCATCATCACTTTTATTCAGTTTTTCCCATTTGTTAAATGTTACGTTCAAAAGCTCTCCCGGCATTTCCCGACCATTGATGATATGCGCCATCAAATACGCACCGACACCAGTCATAAATACCGCTATTTTATTATCCCGATATGACCGTTTGGCATCATAAAAACTTTCCAAATCGGCTTCTTTGCCATCCAAAACCTGAAAGGCCTCATACAAAACAGAATTAGCCTCACTCAAATTCAACCCGCTATAACGAGCCATTTCCAAGCAACCACCATAGACTATCAGCCGAATCCCAAACTTGGAAAACTTGGTTTGCAAGGCGCTTTGTGACTTGATGTTCATCAGCAATTCGCTCAGAAAAGAAATCACGTACTGCTTATACTCCAAGGGCGCCTCAGGATAAGCCGGCGTCATGTTCGGACTAATTTCGTCATTCATATTATAAAGCGAAACAAGCTCCTCTGCCCGACGATAAAATTTGCGCTCAGGAACATCTTTGGTAATTGTTTTGCTACCGCTGAAGACATACCACGGAATCTTTTTCAAAATCAAAGGAATTGCCATTCCTAAAAATAAGATGAAAAAGATTAAAAATAATATTGGACGATTATTGTCTTCCGGAACAAAATTTTCAACAACCGGATAAATAAGGCTGACGATAATATTGGCAAACAACAGGCTAATGAAAATCAAAAATACCAATTTCAAAACCGCGCCCAACACCCCTATCCGTTCATGCACGACCTCCTGTGTGCGGATGCTTTCATCCTCTTCGTCCTCATCCAACCCGCCAAACAACATACGGCGACCGGAAGAATTTTTTTTGCCGCCAAGATTACTGACATATTCAACCGTTTCCTGATAATTGTTATCCTGTACGTCAAAAACTTCTTTAATAATCTTGACCTTGTGCTTTTCCTGTTCGATTTCTTTGGCATGATTAAAGGCTTCCTGCCGTTGCTCAACCGCATAGCGCCCCTCCAATTGCCATCCGCTCCCCTTATCAGTATAGACTTCGTAGTGTGCAATCTTCATATTTTCTCGCTTAAACATAAAAAAACCTGCGCTGATTGTATCAAGCGCAGGTTAATAAATCGTAATTAAAGCTTACTTAGAAGCAACATCGTCACCTGTTTTCAGGCCGAAAGCACCAAATTTGTTCTTAAACTTAGACAATTGACCGCCTGTATCAACCAAACGACGAACACCTGTCCATACCGGATGAGATTTCGGATCAACTTCCAAGTTGATAACATCGCCAGCTTTACCCAATGTTGAGCGAACTGTTCTTTTTTCACCATCAGTCATTACATAAGTAATTTCGTGATAATCAGGGTGAATACCTTTTTTCATCTTAAAAAACTCCTGAAACATGTATTAACGCATAATTTTTATGCTCTTATACATTACGCAATTCAATAAAGCAAGCATTATTTAAACTTTTTTTTTAATTTTTCGCGCAAATTACTTCATTTCCATAATTTCAACGGAATTGACCTTATCAGAACCGGAAGCAACATTAATGACCTTAATGCTGAAGTTTTTATACCCTTTCTGCAAAAGATAACTTCTGACATCGACAGCTCGGTTCAAGCTCAGACGTTTGCGCTTGAAAGTATCGATGCCATCATCAAGGTTATAAGCCAAGATAGCGATTTTATTTTGTTGAGGATTCTCAAAAGAAGCAATAATCTTATCAATCTGTTGTTGTTGCGCAGACGTTAAATCGGAAACATCTGCCGCAAAGAACAGAGAGTTTGACACTTGTTCCGGCATCTCAACTGTTTCTTGAACAACCGGTTCAACAATATCGGCTTTGGGTTGCTCTTCTACAACTTGCGATTTGGAGCTGACAGGTTCAACATCAACAACAACAATGTGCTCATCTTCCGTCACCGGACGAATCTCTGGCGTTGCAACCTCAGGCTGGGCAACGCTATCTTCATTAACCGGCTCAGAAACCTCAACCGGAGCGACGTCTTTAAGCTCAACAACATCAGCAACAACCGGTGCCGGAGCAACAACAGCTTGAGGTTCTTCTGTTTTGACCTCGACTTTTACAGCCGGAACAATTTTTGCCGCCGGCTTGGTTTTGGTCGTTTTGCGCGTTGTTTTAGCTTTTTTGCGAACCGGTGTTTTTTTGACAACCGGCTTTTCCTCGTTTTTTTTCACAACAGGAAAAAGGGGCTGCGCGGCAACCTCAGAGACGGATGACGGAGACAAACTATCCAACACAGATAAATCGACAACGACATCTGACGTCTGAGCCTGAGCCAAGCTCAGAAAACCTAACCCAAAGGCAACAACAGACGCTCCAAGCATACAATTCTTACGCATCCCTAACTCCTGTTTTTTTATTTTACTTATTCAACAACTCGTGAACTTTGCGTCCCAGTTCGGCATTGACGGCAATCAGATTACCGCTGGCCAAAACGGATGCCAAATCATCTGTGCGAATATCTTTCTGATTCAGTTCGTAGACATAGCCGCCGCTTTCTTTAACCAACAGCATTCCTGCGGCAATGGCGGCCGCATTATTACCACTGCTGACCACAGCATCAAAACGACCGGCAGCAGCCATGGCCAAATCCATACTCAGACAGCCTTGAAGGCGACGGTTTCCGGCTTCGGGCAAAACTGAAGCGTCACTAACACTGACCAAAGCTTCGGCTAAATCTTTGCGACCAGAAACACGCAAACGCTCATGACTGCGGAAACCTTCGCGAAAAGCTCCGCGTCCTTTTTCGGCGAAAAACAATTCCTGAGAAGCAGGATTAAAAATCACACCGGCTGTCACCACACCGTTTTCAACAACTGCGGCAGAAACAGCAAAATATGGCAGACCATGCATAAAATTGACAACACCATCCAACGGCGCAACCAAAAAATGAGAAGCGTTCGGCTGAGCCTCGCCATCAACAACAACGGCATAATCGGGTTTGCCCTTTTGAAGCTCGTTGCGCAAAGCCTTCATTGTGCGTTCACGCGCGGCAGAAACAAATTCCTTGTGTCCTTTGACAGATGACTGTAATTGTTCAATCTCATTAAAGTCACGGGTTAATGACGAACCGGCCTTTTTGACGGCAGTCATTAAAAAATTGAGACTGGCTGAAAGGTATGACATTATTTGGCTCTTTCAACATAAGAGGCGTCAGCCGTAGCAACAACAATTTTATCTCCGACACCAACAAACGGCGGAACAGTGGTGCGAACACCGTTATCCAAAATAGCCGGCTTGTAAGAAGAAGAAACAGTTTGCCCCTTGATAACAGGCTCTGTTTCAACAACCTCGCAAACAACCTGCAACGGCAATTCAACAGAAATCGGCTTACCGTCAATAACACTGACTTTAACATCCATACCGTCGGTCATAAACGGACGAGAATCGCCCAAAATATCAGTCGGCATTGTAAACTGTTCAAAAGTATCGCTCTCCATAAAAGTCAGACCGGAAGCGTCTTCAAACAAAAATTGGCAATCTTTGGTTTCAACCATCATCTTTTCAACCATATCTTCTGTTCTGAAGCGTTCGTTGGTCTTTGTACCTTCTTCAACAGATTTCATTTCAACCTGCATAAAAGCGCCGCCTTTTCCCGGCTTAACAAAGTTAGTTTTCAATACAGTCCAAGGTTTTCCTTTATATTCAATAACCCAGCCAATTCTGATTGAACCCGCTTGTTGTTTCATTATTTTTCTCCTTAGTCATTTATATTATTTATAGGCAAATTAATCTAATCTTTATTTTTTAGCAACCAAAATCTTTATAATCGTGCGAATTTATAATCACAAAATCGGTGTCGACACCGTTCAGATTCTGCAAACCGTCTCGCAAATCAACCGCACTCTGGATTAAGAACAAGTCGTTATACCAAGCAATCAGCTCCCGCGCTTTCTCTTTTTCTTCCGGTGCAAAGCGAAACGCCACAAATTGCGGCTCAGTCTCACTGACCAGCATAGCCTCGTGGCGACGAGCGCAGACAACAGTCCCCAGAACTTTGCCTTTGCCCAGTTTTTCACTAATTTTGGAAACCTGTGCTTTTATCGGATAGTCAGACGAGATGTCTGCAACAACACCGTCGACATTTAACGACCGACACCTTTCCGCTGCATTTTTTCCGCCAAGCAGAACCAAACGCCCTTCTGCAGAAAAGCTTTGAACATAGCCGTCCGGCAGATTTTCGCTTAAAAGATAGCAACAAATATTCCCGTCACGAAAAACCGTATCCGAGGTTGAATTAATGTTGAGGATAAACTGAGGCATAAGTGTTTCTTTTCTCTTGTAAAACAATGATTGTCGTTTATTATGCGTTGACTATAGGCGAATTTTTTTTATTTAGAAAGAGAAATCTGCATGGATGCAAAAAAAATTGATTTAGCCCGCACCAATGAAGCGCTTTCCGCCCTCAGCGAGGCTTTGAACAATCTTTCGACTGCTGTGACCGCGAAAAAAAATGACATAAAAAACAGCGCCAAACAGCAAAGCGCGTTGTTGAAAGACAGGGAAAACAGGCTGGAAATTTTAAGCTCATCTTCCGAAAACATCCTCAACAACATTGATGAGATTATACAAAAACTGGATAAAGTATTAGACGACAATGGCTCAAGTAACGATAACAATTAATTCTCGCGAATATGCGGTTGCCTGCGAAGACGGACAAGAAGTCAGAATCTATCAATTGGCCCGCGTTTTGGATGAAAAAGCAAAAATGATAAGCCAAGGCATCGGTCAGGTTAACGAAAGCCTGCTCTTGGCAATGGTCGGCTTGTTGGTTGCCGATGAGTTGAGCGAGCTCAAAAAAGGACAACACGCTCCTCAGCCTGCTCCGGTCGACGACACGCGACTCTGCGAAACAGATACAGAAATTGCCGATAAAATCAAACTCTTAACAGAGCAAATAAATTCTGTTGCAATGCAAATAAATTTGATGTAATATGTGGGGCATAGAGGGAGGCTGCGTAGCTCGTATTTTCCGCAGATCTTCCGAGCCAACATTATTATATAGGGAATCGTCCCTGAATAAATCTTGGTTTATTTACATGATACCCACCTAGTCTTACGCGGTTCGACAAGAATGTTTATGTACGGCTAAACGGCTCCCTCACAAAACCCCGTTATTTAATCGGGGTTTTTAAATTATAATAAGACATAAAGGATTTTTCATTGAAGATTATCTATTGTGGCGATGTCGTCGGTCGTCCGGGACGAGACGCTATTTTGAATAATATTGCCAAACTGAAAGAAACATATAACTACGATGCCTTAATCGTTAATGTTGACAACGCCGCGCATGGCTTTGGTGCCACCCCCGGAATTTGCCGTGATTTTTTAAACAACGGGGTGACGGCATTGGTTTCCGGCGACCATGTATGGAACCAACGCGAGATATTGCCGTTTTTGGACGAATGCAAACAAATCGCCCGTCCGCTCAATCATCCGGATAGTCTTGCCGGACAAGGCGCTCGCGAAATCATCCTGCCTAACGGTAAAAAACTTTTGGTTGTCGAAGTGGTCGGACGCTTGTTTATGGAAGCGGTTGACTGTCCGGTACAAGCAATGGACAAGCTGCTGAAACTATACACGCTGGGACGCAATGTTGACGCTATTTTTGTGGATTTTCACGCTGAAGCCACGGCTGAAAAAATCTCGTTCGGACACTATCTGGACGGAAAAGTTTCCGCCGTTATCGGTTCTCATACCCACGTTCCGACCTCGGATACGATGATTTTGCCCCACGGCACGGCTTATCACACCGATGCCGGAATGTGCGGCGATTACAGCGGGGTTATCGGTTTTGAAAAAGAAGAGCCGGTTGCTCGCCTTGCCCGCAAGTTTACAGGAAACCGTTTGTCTCCATGCAAAGGTCAAGGAACCTTATGGGGAACATTTATTGAAACGGATGACACCACCGGTTTGGCCGTAAAAATTGAACAGATAAAAATGTAAGACGAAGCGCTTATCAATTGATAAGCGCTTCTTTGTTACTCTCTTCTCCTTAATAGTATCCCACTCCTAAACAGTACTCGATATGAACCACCTTTTCTCTTTCTGGAGCTTTTGGGGAGAGACTAATTGCCATGGAAGTTTATCCGAACGACAACTTTTCTATCTCTGTGAGGAACAAGAGTAACGTCAAGATAGTCTACCCATGATTTATTTTGTCCGTTTACAATGATGCTCATGTTATCAGAACATCCTCCGTCAGCCGAAGTCTGTCCGCTTCTCTGAAGATAGAGGCGTAATGGCGTATTAAACGGAAGAGGATTACTAAAGGTTGCTGAAGCTTGTATTCCACTGTAACTACCAGCAGCCGCTCTGGGAGATACAGTAACATCGGCATGAGCAATTTCTTTCGTACCTGAACTGTTTCTGAATTCCGCATAGATTCTTCGTGAAGATTGACATCTGTATAACGTACCGGTTGCCGTTGCATTGACATCCAGAGTGAAAGTTGCTGAAGCATCAGAAGAGCCTGAAGATTTAATACATGTATAACATTTTGTACCATTAGTAAGTGTTGTATACAGGGAGTTTTGAACCATTCCGCTCGGGCACTGGCCTTCCGCATATGTTAATGCAGGACATTCTGTTGCCGGAGTAGTGCTACAATCCTGAACACAAATCGTATCAGGCAATCCATCTCTGGAGCAAATATTTGTCGAGGGGTTTTCTGTACAAGATGTCTTACTATAGAATGCATAACAGCCACCGTCAGATACAGCATAACAATAACCACAGCTTCCGCAACTTCCGCCTCCCACCGCTGTGGTTCCCTTTATCCATGTACCGTTTATACCTGTTGTCCACCAATAATTTTTATTTAATACTCTTTTAACTCCTGTAACATTGCTGGGAAATTTGGTCGCCAATTTCTTTAACGTAGCTGTTAAAGAACCGGAGGGAACAGCACCATCATGACTTTCGCAATACCCAAATTGACCTCCCGTATGAGTGTTGGCAGTATGCGTCATATCTAAAAGGTAATGATTGTTTCCTGATTTAATACCTACCGCCTCATTGTTGCTTGCTCGATACATAATGTTGTCGCTGTCGACATACATATTCTTGCAACGGGGGTATAAGGCACAATCCATATAGCAAGTTAACCCCTCATAAGCAATTTTAGTACAAACTTGTCCT
>CAMRWU010000015.1 GCA_947054505.1 uncultured Pseudomonadota bacterium
AGGACAAGTTTGTACTAAAATTGCTTATGAGGGGTTAACTTGCTATATGGATTGTATCGTGACATCCATTTGCGACGGAAATTATGCTGATACAGATAATATCATGTATACGAGCAATAATGAGGCCGTTGGCTTTAAATCAGGTTCTAAATACTATTTATTAGATATTGATAAAATGTCGTGGGGACATACAGGAGCTCAATTCAGGTATTGCAGAAACAATGACGGCGAGATAGCAGCCTCAACAATGACACCTATCATTAAAACATTGTTGCCGAAACTTCCTGAAAGTACTGCAAGAAACACATTGCTTGATGGTGCTTATTGGTGGACGACATCTTCCGGAGGCTTATTTCTTAATGATAGCGGCTCCACAACCGGCGGTTCGTGCGGAACATGCGGATACTGTTATTCAGACTCCAGCGGATGGTGTTACTCCTATGAAAAAACGAAAGGTTGCCAAACAAGCACAAACTACTGCTCAAGCGGAAATCCGCTACCACGAACATTGTGCGTTAAAGACTGTAGCGGATTAGCACCATTGACATCTTGTCCCAGCTATAGCTATAAAGCAGGCTCTTGTCCGATAGGAAAAGTAGAAACAGATACTTTACTTATTCTTGATGACGGAACCCCCTGTTATTCTTGTAACTTTGAAAGATGCTCTTCAGGAACATACAGTCAATGTCCATCAGGCTGGACACGTGGCGCATTGGCATCAACGTTAAGCGATGGAACAAAGTGTTATAAATGCACACAACCGTCTGGTTCATCAGGTTCATCAGGTTCAACAGTCAGCTACAGGGAATATACGTTGGAAGCGAACTATAGTGCAACGACCTCAGCTTGTCAAACCAACGCTTCGAGAAACATTCAAGCATCTTTCACAACAACCGACGGCAAAACAATTATTGCCTCAGCCAGCTTATCTGTTAGTTCACATAATAGTAACAGCGGTAGTATAAGCGCTAAATTTAGTGCACCGATTCCTGAAAACACACCGGTGAGATTATATGTCCGCGAAAACTGGAGTTATCAAGACGGTCGTTATTGCCCATTGTCGTCCACCATTTATGTTAATGGCCAAAAACAGTCTTGGGCGGATTATTTGACCGTGACACTCGTGCCTTATCGAGATCCCAAAGTTCGATTTGACCTGCGATTTGGCGGCTAATAAAAAAGGCTCCTTTTCGGAGCCTTTTTTATTTCGTTTTATTATTCTTCGTTTTCGGCCAAGATGCCTTTGATGAAAATAAACTCAGGAGCCCGTCCGCCAAAAGCCTTGTTTTTCTTTGCCAACTCGACAGCTTCTTTATCAACAACCGTCATATATGTTTGAGTGGGCTGTGCTTTGGTTTGCGGCTTCCGTTTATTGGCCTGAGCGTTCAATTCGGCTTCTTGTTCTTTAGCCTTATCAACCTTAATTTCTTCAGGTGCTTTCAAAATCTTTTCCAAGATTTCCTGTGTTTCTTTTGAACGGCGATTGGTGTAAACAATATTTTGTTTTTCAGCCGGCAACATTGCCAAAACCTTTTCCAGATTTTCCAACTGTTTGTTCTTTTTTATCAAATTGATATCATCAACAACCAAAATATTGGTCTTTGACAGATCAATCTTGCCGTTTTCGGCAATCTCAAGCAACAAATCAGGTGAACCAATAATCACATTCGCCTCATTATCAACATCTTCTTCACCATCTTTGATGGCGGCACCGTTGATTTCGTGGTATTTGTTAAAAATCGCCAAACGATCAGATGTCATAACCGATTGTTCAGAATTGGGCGTGATAATCAAAATATTTTGCGCGCCCTTGGTGCTGATAATGTCAACCAGCGGAAAAACATAAGACATTGTTTTTCCACAGCCCTGCGGCGCAATGGTAAACACGTCTTTTCCCTCAAGAATCGACGGAATGACGTCTGACTGCACGGTCGTCGGCTCGACGATGCCGAATTCTTCAATGGCGCGAATGGTGTGGCTACTCAAGCCGAGTTCTAAAAAAGTCATGGTATTTCTTCTGTTTTATATGGTTAAATTAATTTTTTTAGATATTATTTATTTTATGAAAGATAGTCAACCCCATTCCAAAAGGTAAAACACAATGTTGATAAGCCGTGATAATTCTCTTTTGCTGATTATTGATGTTCAGGAACGCTTGGCGCCGGCAATGGACAGTCCGCGCGAGGTGATTACCAATTGTTCTCGCCTGACGGGAATCGCCAAAGCTTTGGGTATCCCGTTTCTGATTACGGAACAATACCCCAAAGGATTGGGACAGACAATGATTGACGTCAGAAATGAAGCCGGAGACGATGCCGTTTATTTGGAAAAAAGTGAATTTTCCTGCCTGAAAAACGATGTTTTGGCAAAACAAATCAAAGATAGCGGAAAAAAACAAATCATCATTGCCGGTATTGAGGCACATATTTGTGTTTTGCAGACTGCTATCGACTTGAAAGACGCCGGCTTTGACGTGTTTGTCGTGTCAGATGCCTGTTCTTCAAGAAATCCGCTGCAAGCGGTTATCGCTTATCAGCGGATGATGCGACACGGAATTGACATCGTTTCTTCGGAAATGGTCTTTTTTGAATGGCTGCAAAAAGCCGGAACAGAAGAATACAAAACCTTGTCGAGAAAATATATCGTCTAAACGAAGCCGAGTGAAATTATTTCACCCGACCATAGGAATCTTCATAACGAATAATGTCGTTTTCATCAAGATTTTCACCACATTGTACCTCGATAAAGACCATATCTTTATCGGTATTGTTTTGGATGCGGTGCTTGACCGTTACCGGAATGTAGGCGTTTTCACCGGCTTTTTTGACAATCTTATCTTCACCTAACGTCACAACAGCCTCGCCCTCAACAATAATCCAATGTTCAGAACGAAAATTATGCGATTGCAAAGACAGAATATTCCCTGGGGTAACGCGAATTTTCTTCACACAATAGGTATCACCTGTTTCCAAGACTTCCCATGTTCCCCACGGACGGTTGTCCTTATCACCGCGTTTGTATAAATTTGCCATTTTTATTCCTTTTTTTAATTAAGTTTTTACCTGATGCGATTAAATATAAAGACTATAAGTGAAAGAGCAAGATTAAAATCAGCTGATGGGCAAAAGTATGAAATCACCGGTGGTCAATAAAGCGATGGAACTTCTTCGCCAGCTTCGGCAAATTACCGAAGGGCAAGATGACGTTACCGCCAAACTCAACAAAATCATAATGATGATTGTGCAACAGACTGACGCAGACGCCGGTGCGTGTTATCTGGTGGTGGATGATTGTTACCTCGAACTTTTTGCCGCCTATGGTTATCCGGAAGACCTTAGCCATAAAATTTCTTTTAGAATCGGGCAAGGCATTATCGGTATCGTTGCGCAAAACCAATGCTCTCTGGCTCTATCCGATGTGTCAAAACATCCTGCCTACTCTCCGATGCCGGAAATCAAAGAAGATGAATACAGAACATTTATCGGTGTTCCGCTGATCCGCTGGAACCGAACCATCGGCGTTATCGCATTGCAAAACAAGAAAAAACACACCTACTCTCCTGCTGATAAGGAAATCCTTGAAACAATATCCATGGTTCTCAGCGAGATTGTCGCTTCGGATGAGATGTCCGCCTACAAAGAATCTCTAATCAGAGAACGCGGGCAAACCGGACGAGAAAGATACAAAGGCCTCAGCCTCAGCAAAGGTTACGGAATGGGATGCGCGGTGGTTCATCGCCGCCGTCAGGCTGTGACAAAACTGTTTGCCGATGACAAAGAAAAAGAACTGCGCAAACTGGAAAATGCCCACAAAAAAATGAACGCCGATTTGGATGAGAAATTTAACACCACCAAAATCGGCATTGGTGAACATGTAGATATTTTAGACGCCTATCGTATGTTTGCCCAAGATAAAGGGTGGTATAAAAAAATCGCGGACAACGTCCAAAGCGGTTTAACTGCCGAAGCTGCGGCTGAACGCGCTTATGAAGACATGTGGAACCGATTGTCAGGTACAAATGACGCTTATCTTAAAGAACGCCTGCATGATCTGCGCGATATAACCGATCGCCTTTTAGGATATTTGAGCGGAGACAACAAAACATCAGCCTCCGTCGACAGCGACGACATCATCGTGGTGGCAATGAGCATGGGGCCGGCCGACCTGATGGATTATGATTACAAAAAAATCCGTGGGCTGATTATTGAAGACGGGACGCCGACCATGCATGTTGCCATTGTGGCAAAAGCTTTGGGGATTCCGGTCGTTGCCAAAATCAAAGGTATCTTCAATGACATCAAAACAGGAGAACTGCTGGCAATCGACGGTAATGAGGGTTATGTTTACAACAAGCCTTCCGTTCAGATTCAAGAAAAAATCAAGGCAAAGATTGCCGAAAAAGAAAAGCTACAGGCAAAACTTGCCGAACTGCGCAAGCTTCCTTCCAAAACAAAAGACGGAACAAAAATCAACCTTTTTATCAATGTCGGGCTTTTGTTTGATTTGGACTATATTGAAACAACAAATTGTGAGGGAATCGGCCTCTATCGGACGGAAATTCCGTTTATGTCATCAGATCAAATGCCTGATGTTAACAAACAAATGGAATATTACAAGGAACTGATGGACAGATCCGGCAATAAAAAGGTTGTTTTCCGCAGTCTTGACGTCGGTTCGGACAAGTTGTTGCCCTATTGGAGCAATGCCGGCGAAGACAATCCTGCCATCGGCTGGCGCTCCATTCGCATCACTTTGGACAGACGCGCCATTCTACGCAAGCAAATGCGAGCTTTTTTGCGAGCCGCCGCCGGAAAAGAGCTGAATGTCATGTTCCCGATGATTGCCAATTATGCCGAGTTTATTGAAGCCAAAGAAACTCTCCTGCTTGAGCTGGAAAAAGAAAAACGGCGGGGTTCACCGACTCCGAAAAAAGTTAATGTCGGTCTGATGATTGAAGTGCCTTCCGTTATCTTCCAACTGGATGCTATTTTGAAACAAGCGGATTTCATTTCCATCGGAACCAATGATTTGGCTCAGTTTATCTTTGCCAGCGACAGAGGAAATCCACGCTTGACCGAGCGTTATGATGTTTTGTCGGCACCTTTTCTGAAGGTTATGCAAGAGATTATAACCAAAGCGACAAAAGCCGGCGTTTATTGCTCTGTCTGCGGGGAAATGGCAGGAAATCCGATTGAAGCTCTGGCGCTTATCGGTTTGGGATATCGCAACCTGTCTATGTCCGGCTCAGCTTTCGGAAAAGTTAAAAGCATGGTTCGCTCATTGAACATTGTCGACATAGAGGATTATGTAAAAACTTTAATGAAATCCAACAAAAAAACGCTTCGTCCCCAATTAATATCCTATGCCAATGACCATGGTATTGAAATTTATTAAAAAGTATGACACAATCTTGTAAATTTATTGATAATTGTAAAGGAAATTTATCGTGAAAAAAGAAAAAAACGCTCAGGAAACTGCTTCCTTATCAAAGAAAGAAACAACCAATAAAGCTTCTGCAAAAAATGCGGCTGATATTGTTGTTGATGAAAACACGGTTTCCAAAGTCGGAAATCTGTTAAAAGAAATGCGCCAACGCAAAGGTCTCAAAATTGCGGATATTGCAAAAAAATTGTGCATTCGTCGGTGCTATTTGGAAGCTATTGAAGAAAGCAACTACAAAGAAATTCCTGATTTTCCGTACGGTATCGGCTTTATTCGTTCTTATGCCGACTTTCTCGGCCTGAACAGTAGCAATATCATTGAACTCTACAAAGAGGAAACAAATTCCAGAAACGATAAGGATATTTATGTTTTGGAACCGCAGACAGAAGCAACCGTTCCCAACAAAAAATATCTGCTTATCAGCTTGGTTGCCATTGCGGCTATTTATGCCGGATGGCACGCATACAGCCAAAAAGCTGCCGATATTGTTGAAGATGATACCGCTTTGGTGTCTACTGACGATATTCAGATTGATTCCGCGGCCGGAGATATGCCGTTGGTGGTTGAAGATTATTCTTCTGCAGCAGATGTTGATGTTCAGCAACCTTTGGAAAACTCAGCTATCAATGCCAGCGAGACCGAGGGCAACGCTACTCAAATCGTTATGACCGAAGCTTCTTTTTCCGAACCGGAAGCAAAAGAGCCGGCAACGCCGAAGAATGAAACTGAAACCACCGCTCCGCAAAACGGTGTTGTTATTAAAGTTAAGGCTGAAACATGGATTGAAGTCAAAGATCAAAACAAACTGTATCTCAGCAAAGTTTTGATGCCCGGCGACAGCTATACCGTTCCGGAAGGAAACGGAATGATTTTATCCAGCGGCAAAGTTGACGGTGTTGATGTTTATATCAACGGCGTGTTGACACAAGTCTTTACCAACCACAAAAAGATGAACGTTGCGCTGGATAAGTTTTTGAAACCGGCGGCCGAATAGCTTTATCTTGACTTTTTTATCAGAAAATAGTAGGTTTCGACCTGCTATTTTCTTTTATATAAGGAACATCAAATGAATTTTGCAGAAAAACTGGATAATGTTGTCAATCGTTATAATGAAATAAAAGCGCTTATCGCCGCTCCGGATTTGAATTCGGATGAACTCGTCAAAATGAACAAGGAATTGGCAGCCTTGGCTCCGGTTGTGGAAGCCATTAATAACTGGCGTCATATGGAAACCAATATGAGCGACGCCAAAGTAATGATGGACGATGTTTCTCTGGATAAAGAAATGCGGGAATTGGCCGAAGCTGAATACTATGATTTGAAAGAAAAGCTTCCGGCTTTGGAACATGAAATCAAAATTCTTTTACTCCCCAAAGAAGAAGATGACGAAAAGAATGCCATTTTGGAAGTCCGTGCCGGTACCGGCGGAGATGAAGCCGCTCTCTTCGCGGCCGTTCTATTTGAAATGTATCAACGTTTTTCTACTCTTCAGGGCTGGCGTTTTGAAGTAAACGACCTTACGGAAAACGAGTTGGGCGGCTATAAAGAAGCTACCGCCAAAATTACGGGAAAAGATGTTTTTGCCAAATTGAAATTTGAGTCCGGTGCGCATCGTGTGCAACGTGTTCCGGTTACAGAATCTCAGGGGCGTGTTCATACCTCTGCGGCAACGGTTGCCGTCCTTCCGGAAATTGAAGAAGTGGATATGTATATCAATCCCGCTGACTTGAAAATCGATGTCTACAGAGCTTCCGGAGCCGGCGGACAACACGTTAACAGAACCGAATCGGCCGTCCGTATCACTCACATTCCGACCGGCGTTGTCGTACAATGTCAAGATGATCGCTCACAATATAAAAATAAAGAAAAAGCGATGAATCACCTGAGAGCGAAATTATATGATATGCAGAAGTCGTCCATTGACTCGGCTTATTCGGAAAAAAGAAAACTACAAGTTGGCAGTGGTGATCGTTCGGAACGCATCAGAACCTACAACTATCCGCAAGGGCGTGTGACTGATCATCGCATCAACTTGACCCTTTATAAACTCAATGAGGTTGTCAGCGGAGATGCTTTGGGTGAAATCATAGATGCTTTGGTTATGGAAGATCAAGCCCAAAAACTGGCTGAATTGTCGTAAAAACACTTAAAGAAAGGAAATTTGATATGAAATTTATTAAAGTTTTTGCTTTTTTTCTGTTGCTAAATGCTTGCTCATCCTCTCCGGAGCAGAGCTTTAAGGGAAAAGAATACCAACTGATGCAAGCCCAAAACGATGTAAAAGTTACATTGGCTTTTGATACCGAAGGAGCAAACTTCTTCGGACGTGTCGTTAACAACTATTTCGGAACTTATGACGTTGATGGTTCAAAAATCACTTTGAATCTCGGAGGAAGCACGATGATGATGGGACCTGAAGAAGAAATGGAAGCAGAACAAAACTTCTTCCAAATTTTGCCAAAAGTCAAAAGCTACAAGTTCTCCGAAAACACTTTGATTTTGATTACAGATAACGGACAAGAGCTCGCCTTTAAAGAAATTGCTCCATTCGACAGCAAAAAAGGCAAATAAAAAAACGCTCCGAAACGGAGCGTTTTTTATTTCTTTCCTGTATACAAAACCATATCCTTAATCACAATTCCTGCCGGATGATCAGGCAAGCCCAGAAGCAAAATATTAAACACGGCTTTGCGTCCGGTTCCTTCAGGAAAATCTTGCCGCCACAGTTCCTCATTATTCATCTTCAACGCCATCTGGTTGGCTTTTTTCTCAAACGTTATCGCATAAAAGACATTGGGTTCCAAGGTGTCACCATCTTTTTTGGCAATAGAGTGCCCGTTGTGATAAACACTGAAGCGGTATCCTTTCGGACGTTGACGGATTTCAAAGCTATAGGTATCACCATTAGCAGTGTTAACTTTTATCAATTTGATGTTAGCAGATTCTGTCACGCTCATAAGGTTGAAACGGACAATAAAATCATTGTAAAACTTTTGCGGAATTGTTAAAGAAACGCCTTGAGAACCAATCGCCTCCTGCACATAAAATTCATTTTTGCGAATTTCATAAACAGCATCTTTTTTATTATTCAGCCATTGGCGCAATTGTTCTGCGCTGACTTTTCTTTCCGTTAATTGCCCATCATCCGCCGAATTGGCATTCAAGACCAATGCCAAAACGACACCGATAAACACAATGACACTCCCTAAAATCCAATATCGCTTCATATAAAAAACCTATCTTCCAAAAACTGCATCTTTCAGACGTTTGAGCGTAGCCTGCGCAACCGGACGAGCTTTCGTAGCACCCTGTGCCAATAATTGCTCAACATCATCATAATGCGCCATATAGTAATTATATTTATCCCTAACCTCTTTCATTTCATCAAGGACAGCAGATAAAAGCATATTTTTAATATGACCATAGCCCAATTTTCCTTGTTTTAAGCCTTCTGCCATTTCTTGCAACTGAGCAGGAGAAGCAAGCGCCTTGAAAATCTGGTAAACAATAATCTCTTCAGGATCCTTAGGTTCTTCCATCGGGCGAGAATCTGTTTTAACAGAGAAAACAGCCTTTTTAATTGTAGCATCATCAGCAAAACAAGGAATGACATTGCCGTAAGACTTGCTCATTTTTCGACCGTCGACCCCAGGAACAACAGCAATATTATCATCAAAGCAATATGTCGGCTGTTTGAGGAGTTCTTTACTGTAGTGAGCGTTGATTGCACCGGAAATGTCACGAGCAATCTCAACATGCTGAACCTGATCTTTGCCAACGGGAACGATATCGGTGTTATAGGCTAAGATATCAGCTGCCATCAAGGTTGGATATGTATAAAGCCCCATATTGATGCCATCATCATCAGGTTTTCCGGCTTCACGGTTTTTATCGACACAAGCTTTATAGGCATGAGCTTTATTCATAAAGCCTTTCGGCGTATAGGCATATAAAATCGTTGTAATCTCTGGAATTTCAGGAATATCCGATTGCCGATAAAAACAAGACTTTTCGGGATCAAGCCCGCCGGCCAGATAAATACAAGCAATTTCCTTCATTTTTTGATTTAAGACCGCGGGATCTTTTTCTGCATTAATAGCATGATAATCTGCAATAAACATATAATGCTTTCCGCCCTGAGCAATAGCATCATTTCCCAGACGAATAGCCGGTTTGATGGCGCCAAGATAATTTCCAAGATGCGGCGTTCCGGTCGGCTTCACACCGGTTAAAATCGTTTTTCCTGCAAACATTTCACACTTATCCTCAAATTTCTATTGAATTTATTTGTAAAATGGATACTCTATTTCGAAGTGTAAATCAAATACTTTTTAGGACAAATACAGATGTTGGATATAAAATACATTATCGATAATCAAGACTATGCAAAAGAATGTTTGGCAAAAAAAGGATTTGCCTCTGAAAATGTTGACAAGCTTATATCCTCATATCTGGAAATGAACAAACTCAAGACATCTTCTCAGACATTGGCAGAAGAAAAGAATCGTTTGAGCAACTCTATCAAATCGGCTTCTGCCGAAGAACGCCCAAGCATTATCGCCAAGAGTAAAGAGATTGGCGAGGAGCTGAAAAAAGAACAGGAACGTTTGACCGAACTACAAACCGCATTTGATGATATGATGCTGAGAATGCCAAACTTCCCAAGCCCTGACTGTCCGTTGGGACCGGATGAAAGTTGCAATCAGGTGTTGCGCAAAGTCGGAGAACCCAAGAAATTTGATTTCACACCGAGAGACCATATTGAATTGATGGAACTGAATGACTGGGCCGAAATGGAACGCATTGCCAAAGTCTGCGGTTCCCGCACCTATGCTATTAAAAACGATTTGGCTCAGCTGGAGCTGGCTATTCATATGATGGTGCTGGACAAACTGCGCAGTCATGGTTTTACCGTGATTACCGTTCCGGCATTGTCTAAAGAAAAACCGCTTTACGGTCAAGGCTATCTTCCTTTCTCCCGTGATGAAATTTATTATATGCCGGCTGATGACTTATATTTGTCGGGAACGGCCGAGTTGATTTTGAATTCCCTGCGCGCCGATGAAATTTTGAATGAAAAAGAACTGCCGATTTTGTACGCCGGTTTCTCACCGTGTTTCCGTCGTGAAGCCGGTGCCGCCGGTAAAGATACACGCGGTCTGGTTCGTGTTCATCAGTTTATGAAGACAGAACAGTTTGTCATTTGCAAAAATGATACCGCCGAAAGCGACAAATGGCACAAAAAACTGTTGGCGATTTCTGAAGAAGTTTTACAGGATTTGGAATTGCCTTATCAGGTGCTGGATATTTGCACCGGTGATATGGGGGCTCCGAAGTTCCGTCAATATGATTTGGAAGCATGGGTGCCATCGCAGAATTGCTACCGCGAAACACATTCCTGCTCAAACATCACAGATTGGCAGGCTCGTCGCACCAATCTGCGCTACCGCGACAACAGCGACGGCAAAGTTAAATATGCTCATACATTAAACAACACCGGCATTGCCACTCCCAGAGCTTTGGTTCCGTTTATCGAAAACCACCAAAACGCTGACGGGACAGTTAATATTCCCGAGAAATTACGCCCTTATCTTGGCGGCAAAACAAAAATCGGCAAAGCCGCTTAACCCTGAAAAAAAACGCTTCCGGAAAGGAAGCGTTTTTTATGGCATAACAGCCATTTCTTTAATGAGTTTGGAAAGATTGTCACAACTTGTTTGATTGGAAATATGGCTAAAACACCACAATAATTGTTGCGCCTCTTCTTTAGCAAAAAGCCTCAACTCTCGCCCTTCCGGAAGCGTTTCAAAAAAATGATTTATATCTTGTGCCAAAACTGTGGCAATGTTCCATAAGATATTATGCGGAATTTCTGATGTTCCCTTTTCATATTTATGATATAAACGGATGGAGATTTTGAGGATTTTCGCCATTTTTTCCGCAGATATTCCTGCATTTATGCGCTTTTTACGAATATTTTCACCGATACAGATATTGATAATATCAAGTTTATGAGATGCGTTATAATTATTATTCGTCATCCGGTCATCCTACATTTCATCGTGAGCTTTGTCGTCAAGGTGATGGCCGGGCTTTGTGAAGGAAGTTATTACCAGCAATAACCGCCTGACAGATGTATCTGCCAGACTTGCACCGACCATCGTCATAAATGTAGTCGACGTTTACCGTATTTCTACAAACGGTGTTGATAACACTTTTAGGCGGAATCAACACCGCCGCTGATAATAGCAGGGAACCTTCACATTCCCGAGCCTATTGGGCTCGTTGATTATTTTACAACGATTATTCAGACATTACAAGAATATATTTATTTTTTCGCAAACCCATCAACAGCGCTCTGATTTTAGCAAAAAATTAAAGACCTTGTGTTAGAAGAATCCCATTAACACATTGTCGACCGGAGATATCTTATGAAGCGAAAAATTGACTTCGATTATGGGCGTTTGCCATACTATATTGTTATAACCCTTGTTGCTTTGGGATTTCTCGCTTTAAATTACTTCTATTTTTATGATTACATTTCATCAAACAACGGAACTATTAACGTTTATTCTTCACAAAAAGAATATCCTCAAAATGTTCGCGAAGCATCTGTTGCCGGAATATTTTATCCGGCAGAAACACATCTTCTTTCCGGCAGTGTCGACACATATCTTTCAAATGCTTCCAAACATTCTTCGCCTCAACAACCGCATATCATTATCGTCCCGCATGCCGGATACCAATATTCCGCGCAGGTTGCTGCTCAGGCCTATCAAAAACTTGTCCCTTTTGCAAAAAACATAAAAAGAGTGTTCATTTTGGGACCGTCTCATTTTGCTCCCGTCAACGGTGCTGCGCTCTCTGATGCCGACTTTTTCAAAACGCCGTTGGGTTTGGTAAAAATCAATAAGAAAATCAATGAAAAACTGGCTCACAATCCGTTGTTTCATTACCAAAAAAGCGCTCATGCCAAGGAACATTCTCTTGAAGTTCAACTTCCGTTCCTGCAAAAGGTCTTGAAAAAATTTACGATCATACCCATTGCCTATGGCAACATAGAACCGGAACAGCTGGCGGAAGCTCTTTCCCCCTTTGTTAATGCAAACAATACGCTTCTTGTGGTTTCTTCTGACCTATCTCATTATCTGGATTATGACAAAGCACAGAATCTTGATGCCCAAACAACTGAACAGGTTGACCAAAACATTCCTCTAAAGCCTCATCAAGCTTGCGGAGCAACCGGCATCAACACCGCTCTGCTTCTGGCAAGAAAATATCATTATCAACCAACGTTGCTTGACAAGACCAATTCCGGCAACACCGGTGGTGACCGAGACAGTGTCGTCGGCTATGCCTCATGGATTTTCGACAAGAAAAACGAAGAACAAAAACCCCTGACGCAACTGGATAAAGAAAGTGAAAGCTTGACCGATTTTGCCCAAAACCATGGCAAAGAACTGTTTTTTATTGCTGAAAAAAGTTTACAATCCGCTGTCATGGAAAAAGCTAAGTTCACACCGTCCCGCAGTGATTTTGCCGATGTCTTGTTTGATAAAGGAACATCTTTTGTCACCCTAAAGCAAAACGGCAAGCTCCGCGGCTGTATCGGCAGTTTGATGCCCAATCGGGCTATTTCGTTTGATGTTGCGGCCAATACTTATGCGGCGGCCATTGAAGATGACAGATTTTCACCACTCACTGCTGAAGAACTTCCGAATATTGATATCGTGATTTCCTTGTTAACAGGTTATGAAAAGATTAAATATAAAGATGAGGCTGATTTGCTCAACCAATTGCGTGCCGGTATTGACGGTTTGGTTATTCGGGACGGCAATCGTCAAGGTTTGTTCTTGCCATCGGTTTGGCAAGAACTTCCCAATAAACAGGATTTTTTGAAAAACCTTAAGTTAAAGGCCGGTCTTAGCCCGTCCTACTGGTCAAATAATATAAAAGCTTATCGTTTTCAGGTTGTGGAGATAAAAAAAGGAGATAAAAAAAGTGAAAATTAACGGTTATGAAATTGCTTTATCCGAAGACGATTTAACCCATAAGATTGAACATGAAACGATTGACATAAATCTCATTGATAAAGATTTTGCCGGATACAAAGCATTGAGTGACGGTAACAAGAAAGCTTTTCATCACTTAATTAATGCGGCCAAGATGTTTAATGATGTTTTTTTGGAACAGGATCATAAGATGAATTTGGCACAAAAGGAAGCTTTGGAAGAAAAAGCACCCTCCTCTCCTCATGTTGCCAAGGCTCTTGAGTTTTTTAATTTCTACAATGGTGTAGAAGGACTGAACGGCATCGATAAAAATCCGATTGAACTCTTTAAAGGGTTAAAAGGCTTTGCCGGACGCAATTTTTATCCGGAAGATTTGAGCGTTGAAGAATTCCATAATATTCTTATTCAAATGCTGGAAGCGGGAAACATTGACGAAGTCAAAAAAATCCTGAGCGTTCGCACAATGGTTCGCCGACAGGGCAACAGCTTAAAAGCCATTGACTACACCGAATATTTTGCCAAAGAATTTTCAGACATCGCCAATCAAATTGAATTGGCCGCCCACTATACCGATGATGAGGCCTTGAAAGATTATTTGGGATGGCAGGCTCAGGCTCTTTTGCAAAACAATGATGATATGGATATGCTGGCAGACAAGCATTGGGCCGTTTTGCAAGACTGTCCGATTGAGTTCACCATCGGGCGGGAAAATTATGCGGACGAACTGACAGGAACCGTTTTTGACAACCCGACTCTCAGCTCGTTACTTAACCAACACAAAATTGAGGTTAATGCCAAAGATACGCTCGGTGTTCGGGTCGGAATCGTTAACAAACAAGGGACTGATTTGATTTTGCGTTTTAAGGATAACCTGCCAAAGCTTGCCGAGCTGATGCCTTATAAGGATCAATATACTCAAAGCTTTAGGTCCGGCGAAGACGTTAAACAAACAATGGTTGATGTCGATTTAGCTGCTTTGACCGGCGATTATGCTGCCGCACGAGGAGGTTTGACCATTGCGCAAAATCTTCCCAATAACGATAAGACCGCGGTTAAAACCGGTGGCGGCCGCCGCAATGTTTATCATCGACAAGTCAGACAAACAACCGATGACGAGAGAACAAAGAAAATCTTGGATTTGTTGGTACAAACACAGTTTCATAAATATTATGACGCCGAGGCGGAACATTTATTTGTTATCGGTCACGAAAACGGGCACTCGTTGGGGCCGGACAGTAGTTTTCAATCAGCGCTGGGAAGTTTCAAGCATATTATTGAAGAGCATAAAGCCGATGTCATCTCTTTGGCAATGATGCCTCATTGCGCCGACATGGGCATCATCCACAGAGAAACGCTTAAGAAAGTCTATCTGACACACGTGGTCTCCGGCTTTTTTCTAAAAGCGGAACCCAGCCTCTCCCTGCCACATCGGGTGGGCGATTTGATGCAGTTTAACTATGCATTACAGCATGGCGCCATTTCTTTTGATGATAACGGAAAACTTGCTATTGATTTTGAACGTTTTGCGGGTGTAATGTCTCAGTTGCTTGAAGAAACAATCGCAATCCAACTGTCCAAGTCTCCCGAAAAGGCGAAATCTTTTGTAGATCAATACGCCGTTTGGGGCGAACATTCCCAACGGATTGCCAAACTTCAGGCTCAATTGGGTATAAAACCGTACAAACGTATCAAGATGCATTTCTAGGAAGCTGATGTATTATAGTTTATTTGAAATTTTTTCAGTTGGTATCGGGCCATCCAGCTCTCATACCGTCGGGCCGATGCGCGCCGCCAAACGTTTTGTTGAAAACATTCGCAAAACAGGACGTTTTCAGGATGTGGAGCAAATAGAGACCACGCTTTTCGGCTCATTGGCTTTAACAGGTGCCGGTCACGGAACCGTTAAGGCAATCATATATGGTTTGATGTGTTTGGAAGCCGATGCCATCAACCCTGAAATCCCCTATATCAGCGCCGTGGAGCGGGATAAAATTTTGCATCTCGGACAAGAAAAACCCATTCCTTTTGATATCCAGAAAAATGTTGTTTTTAAAATGGATGAGTTTTTACCCGAACATTCCAATGCAATGAAATTCTGTGCCAAAGATATCAACGGCAATGTCATTTTGGAAGAGGTTTATTTTTCTGTCGGTGGCGGAACAATTGCCCGACAAGATGAAATATCGCGACGGATAGAACGCAAACCCTTTAATGTTCCTTATCAATTTGACACTTTCCAACAACTTTATGATTTGTGTGTTAAACATCATCTGAGCATTTCAGAATTGGTGCTGAAAAATGAGGAAAAATTAAGGCTGAAGGAAGAAGTATACCGCGGCATTTTCAAAATCCACGGTTTGATGCAAGATGCCGTTGACAGAGGGATGAAAACCGAAGGTATCCTCCCCGGAATCCTCAAAATAAAACGCAGAGCGGCAGGCATTTATCGCAGTTTGGAGCAAAAATTTCAAAATAACGACGTTGATCCGTTGATGATTATTGACTGGATTAATCTGTGGGGATTTGCCGTAGCAGAAGAAAACGCCGCCGGAGGGAGAATTGTTACCGCACCGACAATGGGTTCTGCCGGTGTTATCCCTGCGGTTATGCGCTATTTTCAAAGATTTTCCTCGGCCAAATCACCTTATTCCATTGACGAGGGGCTTGTCATTTTCTTAACCACAGCATCGGCAATTTGCAGTTTGTACCGCACCAATGCCTCAATCTCCGGCGCTGAGGTCGGATGTCAAGGCGAAGTCGGCGTTGCCTGCTCTATGGCGGCCGCCGGTTTAGCAGCGGCTATGGGCGGAAACCTAAATCAAATTGAAAATGCTGCCGAAATTGCCATGGAGCACAATCTTGGTTTGACTTGCGATCCGATTGCCGGTTTGGTTCAGGTGCCTTGTATTGAACGCAATGCCATGGGAGCCGTCAAAGCGGTGAATGCGGCACGGCTGGCAATGAAAGGAAGCGGCGAACATGTTGTCAGTCTCGACAGTGTTATTAAAACAATGTATGACACCGGCTGTGACATGAGCCAAAATTACAAAGAAACATCTTTAGGCGGATTGGCCATAAACGTGCCAAACTGTTAAAAAGTCACATAATTCACTTGCCAAACAACCACTCTGAATTCACTATTGTGGGAGTGGAAATAACTGTAACGGAGTTTTTTATGTTCTCAAAACTTGTTAAAGGCGAGATTGATTTAAAAACGACTTTTTGGAAGTATGGCATCTTGGGATTGATTATTCTCAAGTTTGCCGTGGCGATTTCGCATAATCTTTTAGCGGGATACTTGAACGGAAACACCCTTTTAGTTTATTTCACCAAATATTTTCACCCTATTTATTCTCCTAAATTTAGCATTTTATGGGCTTTGTGCTATGTTTCCAGCCTTTTGCTTTTGACTGTTTATTCGTGGAATATTGTTTTGGCGGTATGGAGAAGTTCTGCCGCCTATGACAAAAGTGTGTGGTTGAGCTTTTTAGCCAGAATTTTTATTGTTTTGATGCTCGTGATGGTGTGGAGCTCCGTCAGCTTGGCTCCCTTGTTTTAAGGACATAAGATGAAAAAACTGTTTTTGATTGTTTGTTGCATATTGTTAAGCGCCTGTAGTGTTAAGGTCGGGGAGTTTACTCCAGAAAGGCATGCCCTTTACTCCGAAGGACAACCGGACTGCGACAAAACTCCGGAACGATGCATTAACGGATATCCATGGTAAAAATAAAGAGGTTTCTGTTTAACAGAAACCTCTTTATTTTTAGAGAACCGTAAGCCCGCTTCAAACCCAAACATCCATAAAAAAAGCCTCCGCTTGGGGAGGCTTTTTTTATGGTGCGCGATACTATGCAGTTATCGGACTCAGAATTATGAGGATTTTAAGGAATTAAGTAGGCAGATTGCTTAATTGAAAAAACGGCATTAAGTAATCATTACTTGAATTTGTTGTGAATTTATGCAAAACAATACTGTTTAGCTTGACAGAACATTAGACGTTCGTACAATGTTTTAAAGGTATTTCGGAGATAATTGATATGAGACATCAAAACAATTCTTTGTTTAAGGAATTAAATGGAATCATTAAACTAGGTGAGCTTTTTTGCGGCCCTGGAGGCATAGGCCTTGGGGCTTCTCTTGCTTGTGTAAATGGGTTAAAATTTGACCATATTTGGGCTACAGATTACGATAAAGATACATGTAAAACATATAAAAACAATTTACACCCTAAGGAAATAATCTGCGAAGATATTAGAAAACTTAATTTTGAAAATGTTTTAAAAAAACACGGAAGCATAGATTGTTTAACCTTTGGATTTCCTTGTAATGACTTCAGTTCTGTTGGAGAACAAAAAGGGTTAGAAGGAAATTTTGGTGCTTTATATCAGTATTGTGTCAATGCTTTAAATATTTTTAAGCCCAAATTTTTTGTTGCAGAAAATGTAAGCGGCTTAAAAAATGCAAATGAAGGAACGGCATTTTCTCAGATACTCCAAGCTTTTCAAAATACTGGCTATAAAATATATCCTAATTTATATTGTTTCGAAACATATGGTATTCCTCAAAAACGCCATAGAATAATAATTGTTGGCATTAGGAATGATATAGACTTAATATTCAAGATCCCTTCTAACAAACCCTATGAAAATGTGGATAATTCAGTAAAAACTGCATTGAAAGATATACCAGAAAATATAGCAAACAATGAAAGAACAATACAATCTGAGAAAGTTATTGAGAGATTGAAGTATATTAAAGAAGGGGAAAATGCTTTTACAGCAAATATTCCTCCAGAATTACAATTGAATGTGAAAGGTGCAAAAATAAGTCAAATTTATAAAAGATTAAAATCGGATGAACCTAGTTACACTATTACTGGCAGTGGTGGTGGCGGAACACATGTATATCACTATAAGGAAAATAGAGCATTGACCAATCGAGAAAGAGCGCGATTGCAGACTTTTACTGATGATTTTGTTTTTTATGGAACGAAAGAAAGTGTTAGGAAGCAAATTGGCATGGCAGTTCCACCTCGAGGTATAAAGATTATTTTTGAAGCTTTACTAAACTGCATTGCGGGTAATGATTATGAAACCATGGAAGCGAAATTGTGATGCCATCAATAATATTAAAAGAAAATTTATTTGAAGAAATTTTAGTTCGTCCGGCTGAAAACTTTGATGAGCTGTGTATTGTTTCTGGATTTGCAACCCCTGCTATGGGTGCACACCAGCTAGATGCAATAAAAGAAAGATTTGATAGACAAGATGTTCACATTAACCTTATTGTTGGCATGACACCGTCTCTTTCTGGTATATCCAAACCACATCACAAAAATTTTATGAAACTCGTAGAAGAAAAAGATATTTTCAACTGCTCCTACCTTAATACTACAGCAAAACCGACACATACAAAATTATATTGTTGGTTAAAAAATGGAGTCCCACAAGAAGCTTTCTTATCTTCTGCAAATTATACACTAAATGCGTTCAAAAGATTTCAAGATGAAATAGCTACAAAATGTAATCCCGTGGAAGCATATGATTATTATAAATCTAAAGTACCTCATTCTATCTATTGTACTTGCGATGAAGCAAATGAGATGGTTCGTGACAATATTTCAAAAACACATTTAAGCACAAATTCTGAAAATGAACAAATTATTTCTGATCCCAATACAGACTCAGAAGATATCGACTGGGTTAAACTACCGTTATTTTCTGAAAGAGATAAACAAATACATACACATTCGGGACTGAATTGGGGCCAAAGAGATGGAAGAGAAGCAAATCAAGCTTATATACCTGTTCCTGCAAAGATCCAAAGATCCGGCTTTTTCCCACCAAGAGGACAATATTTTTCTGTTTTAACAGATGATGGATTTCCCTTTGTTTGTGTTATCGCGCAAGAGAATGGCAAAGCCTTACAAACAACGAATAACAACAGTGAATTGGGTGAATATTTTAGGCAAAAATTAGGTGTCGCATTGGGAGCACCTGTAACATTAGCTGATTTAGACAAGTTTGGGAATCGCTATGTTAAATTTACTAAGATTAATGAAGAAGAATATTACATGGAGTTTATCCCTTCTGTCTAAATAAGCTTTATCAATTTCTTGGAATATAATTAAGCTTTATCGACTACAAAATATGCTTAGATGTTTTAAACGGGCTTCTATATTATCCATTACCTTAAACGAGATATTGTAAAGCAGAAGCAAGTTCATCTGATGTCTATATAACAAAATAATATAAAGGATGAAACTTTTATGAAAAAATACATTTTATTTACATTTCTTGTTTTATTTGGGTGTTCTCAAGTGCCATCTATGGAGGTTTTGCCTGTATCTAGAGAACGCAATGAAATTTGTATGGATATGAAACGTTTTCAGGTGTTTCAAGTTTTTGATGATAGTTACGCTTTAGCTAATGCCTGTACCGCTGATTGGGATTCTTCTTACTGTAATGGTGCTGTAGTTTTATTAACACCTCAACGTGATATAGAATATTATGATGAAATGTATGTTTCAGCTCCTAAAAACAAATGTGCCATTCAAGATGGTGTTTATAAATATAAAGCAAAAAATAAAACCCATAAAACCGTTCCTGTAATACGTTTTGATTATGAATTCAGTTCGTCATCAGAAAAGGAAGCTTTAGAACGCTTTTATGATAAAATGGAAGATGCTCGATATGAGTGTAAATTATCTGTAGTTAATAATAAAAAGCAAAAAACGAAAGCCAATATAACTAAATGTGATTGTATTGTTGATTTTATTACAAATGAATTTTTGAATTTAAAAGATAAAACAGATACAGATAAATTTGAAAAAGAACTTCCTAAAAAAATAGAAAAGAAATGCGGGAAAATTCCTGATTTTATGAAAAATTAAAAATGGAAATAGTTTTATTTATACTTTTTGTTGTTGCATATATTACGTTCAGAATTTTACAACCTAAAATTAAGGGATATATAGGTGAAAAAAGTGTTGCGGCCATTCTGTCCTTTCTTCCTTCTGATAAATATAAAATAATTAATGATGCATTGATTAAGTCTAATGATAGAACAATCCAAATAGACCATCTTGTTATCTCCGTTTATGGAATATTTGTCATTGAAACTAAAAATTATAAAGGTTGGATTATGGGTTCAGACGATTCCGAGTATTGGACTAAGAATGTATTTGGTAATAAATATAAATTTTATAATCCGATTAGGCAAAATAAAGCTCATATTTCCGCCCTTAGCAAGCAATTAGGTTTGAGCTTTAATAAATTTATACCAATTATTGTTTTCTCAAACAGGGCTGATTTAAAGGTTAATACAGTACATAATGTTGTTTATACCACTCAAATCAATAGAGTGATAAAAGCATACTCCGATATAAAATTTTCAGAAGATGATATTCAAAATCTTTGCAAAAAAATTTCTTCGCTTAATATTGTATCGCCTAAAGTTAGAAAGCAACATATATTAGAGGTTCAAAATACGATTGCGACCAAACAATATTTGATACAACAAGGGATTTGTCCAAGGTGTGGGCATTCTTTAGCTTTTAGAAGTGGAAAATATGGAGATTTCTTTGGATGTAGTAACTATCCAAAATGCAGATTTACAAAACCAACTGAACGACGAAATAACTATTTTTTGAATAAATTAGCAAAGAAATTTATAAAAAGCTTATTAAAATAATATGTTATCGGACTGGGGCTTGAAAGGATAAAACGCTTGGTTTTATTAGTTTTCACACAAAAAGCCCGATAATTTGTTTAAAATCTGTCTTTTTAAAATGGTAAAAATCGGACTTAGCGGGAGCTTTGGTTTACATACAAAAAAAGCACCTCAAACGGTGCTATCTCAAAAATGGTGCCGCTAGTAAGAATCGGACTTACGACCCCACCCTTACCAAGGGTGTGCTCTACCACTGAGCTATAGCGGCATAATTATATTTTTTACGTAGAGCCTACCCTTGGGGGTGTGCCTTCGGTATCTAAGCTCACTTCGGGCGCTTCGTTTTAATCATTATGCGAGAGGTAACATACCAAACATTTTAGAAAAATCAAGTATGTTTTTCAGTTTTTATCTATTTTTTAAACATATCCGTGTATTTTTTAGCCATAACTTAAGGATTTAAAAAAATATGACTGAGAATAAACCCAAAAAACGGCAAGATTTACGTTTTGAGCGCGAGGCTAAAGCTCTCAAAAAAAACTTGGAAAAACGCAAATTACAGCAAAAAAAGCGTGATGAACTCAAACAAAAATCACAATCCTCTTGTGACGAGAATTAACTGAAAGGAGAATCACCATGGATAAGATTAAAATTACCGGCGGAAAAAAGCTTAAAGGAAAAATCCATATCAGCGGAGCTAAAAATGCAGCGCTTCCCCTCATTTGCGCCAGCTTGCTGACTGATGAAACCATCACCTTAACCAATATGCCGATGCTCTCCGATATCAAAGCGATGAACGCTCTCCTTGAACAGCTCGGTACCAAGATTGACGAGTTTGATGACTTTGTTGACGGACATCCGACTAAAACTTACGCTTATCGCACAAAAAAAGCCACAAGCTTAACCGCTCCCTATGATTATGTTCGCAAGATGCGGGCCTCCTATTATGTTTTGGGACCTTTGCTAGCTCGTTACGGCAAGTGCGAACTTTCCCTCCCCGGAGGATGCGCTATCGGCGCCCGTCCGATGGATATCCATCTTTCCTCTTTGGAACAAATGGGAGCAAAAATCGAGATTAAAAACGGCTATATTTTTGCAGAAGTTGATAAACGCTTGAAAGGAGCTCACATCATATTCCCGATGGTTTCCGTCGGCGCAACCTGCAATGTCCTTATGGCCGCCGTTTTAGCAGAAGGACGCACTGTCCTTGAAAATGCCGCCAAAGAACCAGAAATCAGCGACTTGGCTCATATGCTAAATACCATGGGAGCAAAAATTGAAGGTATCGGCACCGCCGTTCTTACCATTGACGGCGTTGATAAACTGCATGGTGCACAGCATAAAGTTATTGCCGATAGAATCGAAGCAGGTTCTTACGCCGTTGCCGCAGCCATCACTCGCGGTAAAATTGAACTGATTAACGCCATGCCCAACACGTTAAAAAGACCATTGCAAGTACTTAAAGACATGGGAGTGCGCGTTACTGAAAATGAAAACAGCATTCTGATTGATGCCGAAGGCTGTGATTTGGTCGGCAAAGATATCATGACCGAACCATTCCCCGGTTTTCCGACAGATTTACAAGCACAATTTTTAGCCCTTATGCTAACAGCCGACGGAGCATCTATGGTCACGGAAACAATCTTTGAAAATCGCTTTATGCATGTTCCCGAACTTCTGCGTATGGGAGCTAACATTAATGTTCACGGTCACGCCTCCGCTATTGTCCGCGGTGTCAAACGCCTTTCCGGCGCACAGGTTATGGCAACCGATTTACGCGCTTCCTTTGCTTTGATTTTAGCCGGATTGGTCGCTGAAGGAGAAACAATAGTCAACCGTGTTTATCACCTTGACCGCGGTTATGAAAAACTGGAAGAAAAATTGAAAGGTGTCGGCGCACAAATTGAACGCATAAGAACATCTGACGAAGAATAGACATCCTCAATCCAAAACGCGGGCGACAGTTAACGTATCTATCGAAACTGCGCCCGCTTTCTTTAAAACCAAAGCACATTCACGCAATGTTGATCCCGTGGTCATCACATCGTCAATCAACAAAATCCTCTTTCCTTTTATGCGCTCCGGATGTTTAACCCGAAAAGCATCTTTGACATTTTTGACTCTGGCATGACCGGAGAATTCAACCTGAGGGCGGGTATGACGATGACGCAATACCGACGTATAGTTAACCTTCACACCACTCAATTTTCCCAAACACCTCGCCAACAAAGCCGATTGGTTATAGCGTCTTTTTAACAAACGACTGAAATGTAACGGTATCGGGACAATAACATCCACACCGGCCTTAAAAATATCAGCTCCGGCACGATGCATCATTTGCGCTAAAACCGGCGCATTATCCGTTTTATCATAAAACTTGAAAGACAAAATCAACGGCTTGCTCGCATCGGTATAACGATAGGCGGAGCGGCTCATCCGAAACAAAGGATGTTTTTCTTTTAAACATTGCCCACATAATCCCTGCGTTGCATTTTCATAAGGACGTCCACAACGCGGGCAATATGGGGCACCTATAAAATCGATCTTATTAAAACAATCCGGACACAATCCCTGTTCGCCGCTCAAAACTGTTCCGCAGGCAATACAACGCGGTGGCAACAAACAGTCCAGAATATGTTTCCAGAACCCCATTTATTTAAGAATCTCAGCAAGTTTGCGATGGATATCATTAATCTTGTCAACCGTAATAATTCCGGCATCTTCAAACGCGTCTTTTTTATCCTGTGCCGTTACGTGACCATTGGTAATAATATCTCCCGCATACCCCATTTTGTGTCCGAACGGAATAGCATTGCCGGCAACAAAACCTATAACCGGTTTTTTCTTTTTTAAATCCTTGTAGTATCTGGCCGCGACTTCTTCAAAAGTCCCACCCGATTGCCCAATCAAAACAATGGCTTTTGTTTTCGCGTCTTTATGAAATGCTTCAAGCGCGGTCACAAAATCCATACCGATAATCATATCATCGCCAAGGCCGATAACCGTCGATTGCCCCTGACCGGCTCGGGCGGTTTCCAGCACAGCTTCATAAGTCAGGGTTGATGAACGGGAAATGATACCGACCTTTCCGGCTGTGTGGATGTTTTCAGGAAAAATCCCTAATCTGGCTTCTCCCGGTGTGATTATCCCCGGGGTGTTGGGACCGATAAGTTTGGTTTTTGAGCCTTTTAAAATTTCTTTGATTTCCAGCATATCCTTAATCGGCACACTGTCGGCAATACACACCGCCAAGTCAAGCTCAGCCTCGACAGCCTCACGAACCGCAGACTTAACAGCTTTTGCAGGAACATACATCACACTGGAGTTGGCGCCGGTTTCCGTTTTTGCCTCTTTAACCGTATTAAAAACCGGAAGCCCCAAGTGTGTTTCGCCTCCTTTGCCAGGGGTCACGCCGGCAACGACTTGCGTGCCATAATCTAACGAACGGCGGATATGAAATGTCGCCTGCGTTCCGGTAATTCCCTGACATAAAACACGGGTGTCTTTATAGCAAAAAACAGACATCAGTCACTTTCCTCCATGGCTTCAACCAATTTATTTACGGCATCTTCCATCGTTTCGGCCAAAATTATCGGCAATTTTGATTTTTCTAAAATTTCGCGCGCCTCATCCTTGTTGGTTCCCTCAAAACGCACGACCAAAGGAACGTTTAAGCCCACTTCGGAAGCGGCGGAAATAATTCCATCAGCAATCAGGTTACAACGCAAAAAACCTCCGAGAATATTAATCAATATTCCCTCAACCTGAGGGTTGGTCATAATAATCTTAATACCGGAAGAAATTTTATCTTTATCGACACCGCCTTTAACGTTTAGAAAACATGCGGTTCCGACACCGTGATTGCGCAACAAATCCATTGCCGCCAACGCAATGCCGTCACCATTGACAATACAACCGACAGAGCCATCAAATTCGCTATATGTAAATTTGTATTTTGCGGCCTGCAATTCTCTCTCGCTTTTCTCATAATCATCTTGTAAACGGAGAATATCCTGATGACGGAACAAAGCATTGTCATCAAATGAAAATTTGGCGTCAAGTGCTATAATATCGCCATTTTTCATTACACCGGCCGGATTCACCTCAATCATTGTCGCATCATTATCAACAAATGCCCGATGCAGACCATTGATAAAGACCTCCAAACTTTTGGCGCTCTTGGGTTTTAGTTTAAGGAAGCGCATCACCTCATCGACCTGTTCAGGCGTGGTGTCACCGTCCAGATCCAACCGCAATTTTAAAATTCTTTCCGGTTCCGATAACGCTATTTCTGAAATATCCGCACCGTTCAGAACAGCTACCAACAATGTCAGAGCGGCATTAACACGATCAATTGCCAAACCGGCATAAAACACACGTTCCACTTTGGTAAACGCCTCAACATACAAACGGCTGACTAATTTTCCCTCCGGACCGGTTTGCATCGTCACCAAGGTCGAACCCAACATCTGTTCAACTTGATTCAAAATATCCCGCTGGCTTTTAACCTGACGAATTCCGCCTTTATTTCCGGCTTTCTTTTCCAGAAAATACCCCTTATTTCGAGCGCCGGACTGTATTTGTGCCTTGAGCATCCATGGACCGCGAAAAGAACTTTGAGCGGCAACACGTTTGGCCTCGTTAGGCGTGTAAGCAATTCCGCCTTTGGGGATATTAATACCATAGCGGTTTAGAATCTGTTTGGCTTGGTATTCATGGATATTCATAAACTATAATCCTTATCAGAGGATGTTGGCGTAGCTGTTAATCTTTTCGGTCATAGAAATTAAACCGTTACGCCGGCTGGGGCTCAGGTGATCACTTAAACCCAGTTTAGCAAAAATATCGTCAACTGCAACGGATTTAATTTCCGATGGGGATTTGTCGTTATATATCATCAAAACAACGGCTATCAAGCCTTTGACAATAACCGCATCGCTGTCGCCGCGAAAATGCAAGCGCCCGTCGTTCTTTTCTGGCACGAGCCAGACCTGAGACTGACAGCCCCGAACCTTCCAATCGTCTGTTTTATATTGTTCAGGAAGGGCTTCCAGCTTGTTCCCCAAGTCTATCAGGTAACGATATTTATCTTCCCATCCGTCCAGAAACTCAAAATTTTCAATCAATTCATCTATTGTCATTCTCTTCCTCTGTTTGTTGATTAACACTTTTGCCCCCATACTTCAACAAAAAACAGCAGATGTTAATGTTAAAAATTTTTAATATTTCGTCCTCCCCATGCAATGTAT
>CAMRWU010000016.1 GCA_947054505.1 uncultured Pseudomonadota bacterium
TTTTCTACGACATTTTCTACGACATTTTCTACGACATTTTCTACGACATTTTCTACGACAGATTTTTTATCAGGAGTATTAAAAGGAAATGTAACAGTAATATAATTTTGAGAAAATTCAAAAACACTTCTTGGATATTTCTCTAAGATACGATGAATACCGGATCCCATTTCCTCGACATATCCCAAATCCTTAAAAATGCGCATCAATTCTCTGTTTTTAGGATTAGAACGTCCTCTAAAAAATTCCTCCTCAGTACCAAAATATCCCAAACCACCGTTCGATGTAATCTCCAAACGATCAGGATACATCTCAAATACGGGATAATTTCCATAAGAATAATCGTTATGAACAATAGCGTTGATAACAGCTTCTCTTAAAGCACGCTCATCAATCATCGGAGTATCAATACGCTGAGCGGAAGTAATCTGCGTAAAAATCCGATTTTCCACTTTGAGCTTACTTAAAATCTCTTCAGTTGCTTTGATAATAGACTGTCGCCCATATTCAACATTTTCAACCAAATCACATTTATTTAAACTCGAATATTTACCAAATTTAAATGTTGTTGCATTTTCATCCGAACATAAATAAGCAACATAATTAAATTGCTCATCAGACGTTAAGAGCTCTAAATTGTAAATAAATTGATCATTAATTGTCCACCCCTTTGCCTTATAATAAATTTCGAGTTGACCGAAAGATAACTTTTGACGAGGCGAAACAATGCGTGCAAGAGATTTTCTGACTCTGGTTGCATACAATTCTTCAATCATCCTTGCAGGCATCGCTTGTACAGCACTGCCAATCCTTATAAAACAACCGTTTTCCGACATGCCCTTGCTTTTTAGGTAGTATGGTTTTTCAGAACCAGAGGCAACAATGATTTTTACCACTTGTTTATCATCAACCGAAATACATTTTATATCATACAAACCAAGTACAGATGGGCAGATTTTATCTTTGATACGATCTTTGATAATTAGTTGAAGAGCGTCACAGTCCTCAACACCTATGGCTTCGCCATTGTCGTTTACACCAATATAAATCTCGCCACCTTCTTTATGATTTAAGAAAGCAACAATTTCTCGTTCCAGATTATCTGTTAAACGCTCTTTATATTCAACGCGGTCATTTTCCGGCGGTAGCATAACGACTCCACAATTATCTATTTTTGTAAATTCTAAATGAAAATGTTTTAAGAAACAGCTAATTTTAAGATTTTATTTCCACGCACATTCCCGAAATCCCATAAGGTAACAATTCACTCATCATCTCCATATCAAAACCCAGATTTTGTGCAATGTTTAAAGCTAAACTCAAATCAGGCTTAGAAAGTTTGAGTAAAATCTCCCAAGCCTGATAGCCGACATCGGTTTCTAAGGTTGTTTCTGTGTATCGGCACTTGTGAAACGGGCAGAAGTTTTGATTTTCTCCGCAACCGTTACAGTAACTTCGCCCGTCTCCAAAGTGCCATTTGGCACGGGCGTAGAGACGTTTTTTTCTGCCGCCAAAATTTCCTGCAAGCCGCAATATTGATGGCGGAAATTCTCAGCCACCGCCCAAAAGTTTGAAAATAACTCGTCAATCTTACTTTCTGTCAGTGGTGCTGCTTTATCAACATCCGCTTCCATTACGCCGTTCCATTCCAATATGCCGGCAATACCCAAACCGATAAGCAAAAATTTATCGGCCATAGCTTCACGCTTTACTGGGTTTTCAATATCCGCCGCCGTATCGTTTGTAATTCCAGCCGCTTTGTTCGTCTGATAAACTTTTGCAAGTTCTGCCAGCTTGCTGTTCATATAAGCCTTTGCCTCATAAAAAACGGCGGAAGTGCAAGGTTTAACCTTAACTTTCACGCCGTAGCCAAGCTCAAGCCAATATGGCTCTTTGTTAATTTTTAACCTTAACATCAATACATCTCCACATCATTTACAAGGGTTACAGTCATCATTTTTCCAAGTGTCTGGTCTTTTGCTCCTAGAGAGTCATAAGAACATTCAATACCGCCGGGACCGTCAATCGACCGCTTAGGCTTGGGTAAATATACTTCATGGCAGGTAATAACCAATTTCAGATTATCTGAAAGCTGATAGCCAAGTTCGACATCAACCGGCGAACCAGCTCGTGCTTTGTCCAGTAGTTCGTTATCGCCATAACGAGCGGAAATACTTCCGGAAAGGCTTGCTACGCCCAAATCAATCGCCTCAACCTTGCCATCGTTGCGGATAGTTTCGATTTTCTCAAGATTGTTGGAATAGGTCGCATTTGCCGAAGTTATGTTTGCCAAGAACTTACCGCCGCTTTTAATATATCCTTGAAACTGCGATACTCGGGTATATTCATAAATTTCAGGCTCTGTCGCGATTGTGGTGGTCGAACCGCTTTCGCCTTGTGCCATCAGGTTAACAGTAACCTGTGCCTCACCGGAACGCTGAAAGTTAAAAGCGATACTGTTGGCTCTAACACCCATAAAGCGAATAAACTGCGGTACTTCCGGCAGACCAACTTCCAAAGAATAACTGGGAATAGAGGTTTTGCCACTTTCAAAAGCGTGTGAATAACTACCATCCTCGTTCTCGATTGTGGTTGGCGTTCCGAAAATAGCTTTTAACCATACGCCAATATTCCTCATATCCACCGGAACAGCCATATCGCCGTCAACATTGATAACATCCTGAAAAGGTTGTGTCGGGTCGCGGCCAAGCCCCAAAACATTGGACGATACAAGACTTTGCTCGCTATCCAACGATGTGGAAATAAAAGGAATCTGCCGATAGCCGCTTTCCGGGAATATGCCATATTTGCTTTCCTCGGCAATTAAAAGGCTGGCGTTCCAGCCGTATGCTCTACTCATAGTGTTCTCCTTATAAAACAAAAAAAGCTCGAAAAACTCGAGCTTTAAAAATATAAACTTTCAATTGTGCTTCTATGAAACTGGATATGAAATTAAAAAATTAACATATTTTTGTAATTCAATAAACAAACTTGTAAAATAAACTTTCATCTCAGTTTCCGCATTTATATCAACATTTGTTTCATCTGAACCGTAGTCATTGTATATAGGATTTAAACTACCTTTAGAATACACATCTATATCAAGTCCATATAAGCCTGTTCTTAAGAGAGAGTAGTATTCTTCAGTGAAATAAACGTAGGGCAACAAATTAGGAGCTCCAATTTCTTGTAGAAATGATGAAAAAGAATGTTGCCACTCTTTTTTTAATTTATTGTATTTTACAAGTTCTTTTTCATAGTCCTCGTTATTAGAAAAAATCGTTTTATCAATATTTTTAGGCATAGGATTATTATATAGCCATATATCTTTTGCAATTATCTTTATTTCGTCTTCTGTTAAACTTTCAATTATACTAGCAAATTTAGAAAATGTTGAGATAGTTAACATTTTCTTATCGCTCAGTCCTTGAACTAAACGGCATAATAACCTTAAATTACTTTTAGCTGTTCCTTCTGAAATGGCTCTCCATAGTCTATATGAAATAGATATTCTATCATCAACATCTATGTTATCAAAAACTCCATCTCTGATTTCCATCAGAAAAATTTCTTGTGCTTCTCTTATTTTCCGCTCTTTCCAGTCCTGAATAACTTTATCAGCAAAATCGCCCCCCGGAACTATAGATGTTAGTGTCTCTAATAAAGTAACCATTATACATATTCTCCTTATAGAAAAACATCCTATATATTTTTTTAATTAAAACAAGTCTTAATACAATGCGTTTGTGGTAGAATATTCCAAAACGACCGGAATAACCGCCGCTTTTATGGTTGGCGCACCCTCAATATACTCGTCTATGATTTCTGGAGGTTTGGGATAAACATAGTCGGTTAATCCACACAGCGTAACATCAGAAGACAATAAAACACCGAGTTGCTCCAAAACATCATCGAGCCTTCTGTCTCGTTCTTCCGGTTTGGTTGCTTGAACAATAACTTCAACCTCGGCCTCGTGCTTGAAAATACAAATTGGCGGCGATAAAATAATTTCCGGCTCACCTTGCTTGCCATCACGCAACATTACAATTCCTGCCTCTGGAATAACCTGAGGCAAGGTTTCATTGCGTTTGACAGGGATATTTTCTAATGTTTGCAATTTCTCAAATAAAACCTGTAAAATCTGCTCTCGTTTACTCATCATCTCTCCAATTCTGTAAAATCAAGGTTGGCAATCGTTTTTGCCATTTTTCGCCCTCTGATTCAAAATGTATCAATTTGGGCATTTTAACCTGCGGAACAAGCCAAAATGCGATAATTGTTTTACGCTTTTGCTCATGAACCAATAATGACGCTTGATTAGAGCGGTAAACGTAGCGAAGTCGTATGCCTTTTATTTTCTCATAAAGTGCGGGAGTTGTTTTTTTGCCGCCGATTTTCTTAGGTATAGCCGGTGTCGGTATAGCAAGCCAAAAGCCGTCTTTGCCGCGGATAACCGTCTGATATTCAAATCCAACCATAATTTTCGGCACTTTGGAATACACCACACCGGCAGCGGAAATGCTCTTTTTTCCTTTAGGATAAACATTTCCTCGCCAAGTGTTGGCAAGCCGATTGCTTAAACCGGAGGATTTAACCTGCGATCGCATAGCGTTTTTCAAGCTATCAGTTGCATGGGTTATACCTTTCGTAACAGCAATCGCACCTTTTTTGTACTCATTCTCCAAATATTCCGAGAGTTTCCCCTGTAAAGCTATGTCTAAACGCATAGTTCCACCGTCCAAATCAGGTTATGAATATCTTTCATTGGCTCAGAGGAGATGCGAAACACCCGCTCATCAGCCACGATTTCATCTCCGACTTGTAATTCAGGTGCATCGGAAACCCTAAGCTGAAGCTTGGCGGTTGGGGTTTGCACCTTGATAAAACCGATTCCAACCACCTCATCAGGGGCGGATAATAAAAAAAGAACTTGCCGTCCCTTATAATTTCCTCTCCGCCCCATACGGGTAAACAAGCTGTTAACCGCTTTTTCCAGAGGAAGAACCATCTTCCTATCCTTTCTCATCAGATTGATTGCTGTTTGCCGGTTCTGGTGCTTGGGATCTTTTAACCGGTTCAGCAAATCCCAAAGCAATCAGGCGTTTGGCTTCATCGTCGCCAAGGTCATAGATTTTCCCCGGCGGAACATCTTTTTGCTTGCCGACTGTCAGCGTTATCAGAGCTTTTACTTTCATAATTCCTCCTTAACCAACGGTTACACACATAGAAGCATTCGGACGATACGGAACGACCAACGGCGCAGATTGTAGCAACAACCACCGAACACTCGGGTCTTCTTCCAGCCAAGACTTGGTAAAATACCGATTGGCCGTCCAGTTGGCTTTCTCATCGTGGATAGCACCATAGCAGCGTGTTCCTTCCAAACCCTCACGAGAACCAAGCAGAACCGTCTTTTCCGGCAACAGCTTGGTTGTAGCCCCGGCATCATTAATATAAGTGTCGTTATAGACCCAAATATCAAAATCGCCGATAGAGCCGACATTGCGGGCTTTGGCATCTTCTGACCTTAAGGCAGGATCAATGGTCAGGGAGTTGTTTGTGCCACGGCGAATGTCCAAGTATTTCTGCACGGTTTCGTTAGAGCGGAAGATTTTCCAAGCTTGCGGATCCATCACTACAGTTTTGGCAACCACGCCGGATTTATCCTGAATGGTAATCGCCCAATCTTCCAAATCATCCACCGGATTAACCCCGGAACTATCCCACGTGGCGCTACTAGCCAAAGCCTTAGTCAAAGCCTCATCTCTGCTAAAATTAACCGTTTGCGCCGGATAACCGTCTCCTGAAACCACTACTTTGCCGGTACGCAGGATTTCTGCCGCCATAACTTCCTCACGGCGGGTCAAATTGTCCAACTGGTCTTTAAGATGAGTGGCAAGAGCTCGTTCATACCGCTGAGCCGGAGACAAAGAGCCGCCGATAGTCTCACCGGCAACGCGTTTATAGGGAATATTGGCATCAAAGCGGCGCTTGTCCTTAACATACGCCGGTTTGAACGATTTGGTCTGATATCCGCCGCCGGCAACAACTTTGCCCGGCAACAGCGGAGACACAAACGGCGAAATGCGCGGTTTGCTGTCGGTCACATCAAAAAAGATTTCCTCTTTATCAGAGGTTTGAACATTCGGGAAGAATGTATCAAGTAAAAAAGAAGGCGGTGTACGCAACCGTTCCACCACCTTTGACAACACTTGAGTTGAAAAAATATCCATTTATTTGCCTTTCTGATTAATAAGGTTGGTTGTTTTTAATAAAAATGCTCTTGGCACGAAGAATGTCAACCAGTCCGGTAACCGTATAGCCCTCACCAACACTTAACGCCGCACTGTTAAATTCGCCGGACAGATACACCACAGCCTGTTTATCTTCTGCGGAAGCATCGACCGTTTCCGTCAAAACACCATAGACATCCTTAGAACCATCTGTTGCCGCCGATGTACAGATGGTGCATTTCCCGCTGGCAGTAATTTTCCCTAAAATTGCTCCTCGTTCAAATTTGCCGCCGGTAATCGTGGCAAGCATGGATACTCGCGGAAACTCTCCGGCAAGCAGGGTATCGGCAGTTGTTGAGCCTTGATCTGTAAATCCTTGTGCTGTCATATTTCCTCACTTATTTCAAATATGAGGCGATACGCTGAGCGACCGCTTCGGGTGTTTCATCCATTGGTTCAATAGATGGCGAAATATCCGGATTTTTAACTGTCGCCATCGCTTTTTCAAAGTCCGTTGTTTTGGCGGAACTTGGAATAGTGTCCAATATTTCCAAAATATCGGTTGCATCCAAATCTGTCTTGGCCAAAAGAATTTGCGCCGTAGCTTCCTTTCCTTTGGAAATGTCGGCGGCAAAAACTTTGGCCATGCGCTCCCGTTCTGTCTGCCGAATTTCCTCGGCATTAATATTTATTGTGTCATTCATGAATGTTTTCTCCTTATTAAAGTCTGCGATTATTCCCTCGAAAGAGGCTAAACCGTCCGCCAGACCATTGCGGACAGCGTGTTGTCCAACCGAAACATCGCCTGCGCCAAAGTTGTTAACGACATCATCTTCGCTAATTCCTCGATTACGCGCCACTTTGGCAATAAACACCTCTGCCAGTTCATCAACTCTGGCTTGAATCTTGGCTTTACCTTCTTCGGTGTTGATATTCGGACGTTTGTTAGGGCTTTGCGAGGACACAATCTCTATTGTCTTATCCTCGTCATCTTTTTCAAAAATGGAAACGACACCAATAGAACCCAAAATAGCTGTATCCGCAGCCAAAATCTTGTCACAGGCGGAGGCAATCCAATAAGCACCGGAACAACAAGCTCCTGAAGCGTACGCAATAATGGGCTTTGTGCCTCGTGCCTGATAAATCATATCAGAGAGCTCGGAACATCCGTTTACTTCGCCGCCTGGGCTGTCAATATCAAGCAAAATTCCTTTAATATTAGGATTTTGCACCGCTTTATTAAAGTCTTGTGCCAGTAATTCATAAGAGGTTGCGCCACAAATCCGTGTCATTAAATTGGCGTAACGAAACAAAGGCCCAGAGACCTTAATAACAGCAACGCCGTCTCTGATTGAGGCGGCGTTTGTGTCTTTCATCTCTCTGCCCATCTCTCGGGCTATTGCTTCAGGAGTTTTGCGATTTTCCCTCGCTATCTCCGCCATCGTCCCCATCATCTCCGGCGTTATCGCCCAAATTGTTTTGTTGAGTATTTTCATTTATCAATCCCATTTCCTTAAGTTTATTCTTCTCTCTCACCCGCTGCTCAACGACTTCTTCCCAGTCCAAACCTTGCGAGGCGCACTCGTTTTCAAGGGTCGAAAGCCCAATCTCCATGCGAAGTTGGCAGGCTTGCGCCTCTTTGACCGGATCAACCCAACCGCGACCCGGGCCAATCCATTTGCAACGAGTGTAAGCATAGCGGTTTGCATAAAAATCGGGAGCGTCCACCAAGCCTTTGTTGACCATTTCCTCAAGCCACAGCTCATAAACAGGTGTAGCCCAATAATCCGCCAGCCATTGCCGCCGACCGTTAAAATACCGCCAAGCCTCCAAAAGTGCCGACCTTGCCGAAGAGTAGTTGGTTTTGGAAAAGTCCTTTAACAGCAATTCATAAGGAATATTTAATCCTGTGCCGATATGCCGAAGCAGATTCTCCACAAAACTTCCGTATGCTGAATTCGGACGAGATGGCGTAAACGGTGCGACCTTGTCCCCGGGGAAGATTGGGATGATGGAGCCGCCCTCAAGCTTAACCTGCCAGTCTTTCTTGGCGTTTAGGTAATCATCACTTGAACCGCCAAACAGCTCATTGAGTTCTTCTCCACCCATCGGTGTTTCAATAAAAGCGGCAATCATCGCGTTGACAATAGCGGCTTGAAGTTCCGACCGCTCATAGTGGTCAAGCATCTTAAACATCGGCATAATCGAGGAAAGAATGGGCTTGCCTCTCGTTTGCCCGATGCGGTTGATGTCATGAACGTGCAAAATCCGCCGTTTGCCAAATGATGTAAAAGCCGAAACACGCTCCCATTGCAGGGATGTCAACCAATAGTCGCCCGGATGCTCTTTTAAAATATGATAGGCAATCGGCGCGCCAAACTTGTCAATCTCGACACCACCGCGTAATGTTTTTGTATCGGTGCTGTTGTTCGGATTGGAAAGTCTATCCGGCTCAATAAGCTGGATGGCGGTCGAGACCGAACGATCGGGTAGCCACAAAACCAACGCCAACGCTTCACCGTTAATCATGCATGATTTAAAAATCTGTGTTGTTAATCCGTGAAAATTAAGATTTTTACCCGCGTCACAGTTAAATGTCTCCGCCCAACTCCGCCATAAACCCTCAACTTTGGCTTGCCATTCTTCCTCCCATTCTTTGGTTTTACCCAAAAGCTTGTAATCGGGCTTGGCGGATAGGCGAAACCCCGTGCCGACAATATTATCAGCAAGGGTTTGCATCGCTCCGCTGGCAATCCCATGATTGCGGGATAAATCGCGCGAACGCGCTACCATCGTCGAGAGTTCCGGTAATAAATCGCTATCCGCCGAACCGCGTCCCGGTTGCCACGAGGCAATCTCTCGCAAAGTCTGCGATGCCGCTTTATGTGATGTGTCTGTCATGTTTTTCCTATAAAAAAAGCCCAACGATTAAGTTGGGCTTGAAAATAATTAAATATGACTATTCTAAATCAAATAACTGACGAATATCATTGGATACTTTATACATAGTATTCCCTCTAACTCTGATCAATTTCATTAATTTATTTGAATCATCTAAAATTATAAAAAGTACGTTGTCAGAAGATGTTAATAAGCCGGAAGATGATAACTTACCTTGTAAATTTACGCCTTTGCAGAAAATTGTAGACGTAGTGCTATCTTCAATGTAATCAGTACTTTCATTTTCTAGAAATTCTTTTACATCCTCTAGTCTTACATTGTAATCATCATCGTCATCCAATCTAAAGGTTATTATATATTTACTCATTTTTTAATCCTCAGTTAAATTAAAACTAAAGTTTATATAGTTAATAGAATCTTAACACGCAAGTTCAGAAGCAAATTTTTATCATTTTTCTCCTCCCAACAGGTTGTCCCTCAGCCGCCGCAATCTGCGACTTAAGGCTTGAGATATAGGCTTCCAACGCAGTTCGGCTCGTTTGATTGTAGGTCACAGAGCCTAAATTCCCCACATTGACCGAGACTTCTTTTGTTCCGGTCAACAATTGGTGGTACGCATCTTCAGCCTCAATAAGCCTGATTTTTAGTGTTTTGATATCTACAGCCACGGGTCATTCACCTTTGTTTGTTGCATTTGTATAAAACGTGCCGGTTTCTTTTTAGGCTTAGCTTCTGACGTAGTCGGAATCAGAGCCTCTAACTCTTGCCAACCTTTCTCGCTCATTCGGTCTAGACCATAAATCGCCGCTCCAGCGCGGGCATAAACTCGGCAATCCAACGCTTCGTTCCTTCGTAGCGGATCTTTTTCCCAAACCGATTTCGGATAACCATTGCTAATTTTAATAACCTGTCGTTCCGAAGTCAGTTGTTTAAAATACTCCTCGGCGTATTGCGGAAAATGACATTACCCAAAATTTGACGCATCCTCGCCGACACGCTCCATTTTAAGCCAGCGATACAGTTCGGTTTTGATTACTGGTCCGGAAATGTTCCAAACTTTTAAGCCTTTCTTTTTCGTGTCGGCTTTGGAGGTCGACAGGAGCATCGCCGTGTCGCGGCTTTGCCCTTTAATAGCCACCACCGTGCGCGGTTGACTCGCTTTTGCGCCGCCACCGCCCCAAACCGCTTGGCTAAACTGTCGCACAAACGAATAAACATCTTGTGTCGCATAGCCTGAGTCCACGCACATCACCCGTATCGGCAACGTGATGCCGCTTTCATGCGGATAATCCAGATTAAGCACGTTTTCCAACTGTTTCCACACTTCAGGTTTGGCGGTGTCGCCATCAAGCACGAAATATTCCACCGACCAACTTTGTTTATTGCGTCCCCAAGCCACAACCTCACACTCAATGCGGTCTTTCTGAATATCCACGCCAGCGGTTAAGAATAATCCGCTCATCGGAATTGTGCCAATCGGATAAGTCTCGCGTTTTTCATACAGGCGTTGCCATTCGGGCGCATCGCTCTCAGCCTCGTAAGTTTCGCCAAGAATAGTGTTGCGAAACCCTTGCGTTAAACTCGGATTCGTTTTTGTTTTCTCAAAAATATCAACGCACTCTTTCCAAGAAAGCCACCCCACAGGGGAGTAAAGCGAGGAAAGATGGTATCCTGCCGTCAAGCCATCGCTTGGCGCGGTCGCTTGCCAATGGCCGTTCGCCAACATTTGTGTTTTGTAATGTTCGCCAATCAGTTTGCCGCAATGAACGCACTCGTACGCCACATTGCCGTCTTCGGCACGGATTTGCGCCCATTCCAATTTTTGAAACCCACCGCAATAAGGGCACGGCACAAAATAATACCGCTTGTCAGAGTTCTCAAACTCGCGCTCAATGTTTGACAAGCCCTTGATAGTCGGCGTGGAAACAAGAAATATTTTTTTGCGCTTGCTGAATGTCGCCGTGCGCCGTTCCGCCAGCAAAATCGGATCGCCTTCGCCGTCAATATCCTGCGGGTAGCCGTCAATCTCATCCATAAACAAATAACGCACCGGCATGGAACGTAATCCCACCGCCGAGTTTGCCCCCGTCATCACCACCCCCCCCCCTTGAAAGTCCTTAGAAAGCATGGTGTTGCCTTTGTCTCTTGCTCTCGGCGAACTGACAATTCCTTTTAACGCCGGGCAATTCTCAATCAACGGGTCAATGCGTTGTCTGGAGTTTCTTTTGGCCATCTCGACCGTGGGCGACACAGCCATAATCGGTCCAGGTGCTTTATGCATAATGTAGCCGAGCCAGTTATTACCGCATTCCGTGCCGCCAATTTGCGCGCCTTTCATAAAAATAACCTTTTGAATTGGGCTTTTAGGCGATAGATTATCCATAATCTCCCGTAAATAAGGCGTGCGGGCTGTTCGCCATCGCCCCGGTTCGGAAGCTGATTTTGAAGACAACACCCGATACTCGTCCGCCCAGTCAGAAACCGACATATAGCTGTCTGGTTCAACGCCTTTGAAAAACTCATCCTCAATATAGCTTGCCGCCTCAAAGTTCTCGGTCAAGAAGGTCTCTGCTTTCGGATAGAAGTTTTCGGACATATTCATCAAGCACCGTTATTGTTTTGTGTTCATCGGTCTCCAATTCTGCCGCAATCAAAGCGCCGTATCGTGTCGGAAACGAAACAAACAAATCCCGAAGCGACCTCCCGAGATTAAAGGCGTGCGTTCCTGCTTTTTTGCGGTCAATCGTTTCTCCTGTTATCATTTTAAGTTTGGCTTTGGCAAGCATCGCCCGATAATAAATATCGGCGGTTTTGGCTTGCTGAAAACTGGACATTCCCGCTTTGGGAGTATCAGCGGCTCCCTCAAAGAGCGGATCAGCTTTGCGGCTTTTGGCGGGATCGGTGTTCATAAACCATTCCTTGTTGGCCTCATCAACGTCAATCTTGCCATCCGCCGTTTTATGAATACGTCCCGAACTAATCGCCGTCTGCACCGCATTCAGCCGAACGCCCCGTATCCGCGCATATTCCCTAAGTGATACTTTTTGCCCCATTTATTTTCCTTAAATTGCAATAATTGACTGGACTTTCAAGCTATTAAGAGCGTTCATTGCATCGTAAATTAACAATTAATGAAAGGATATCACAATGACGACATCAAAAAAGAAAACCACAAAAAGCAAATCAAAGGCTAAATCTAAAAAAATTGTAACTCCTCAAACTGTGGAAACGCCGACAGTTTCCGAAACAACAATAATTCCGGACGTTATTATTGAAGCCAAAGATAGTCTCGAAACCACGGTTAAACCATTAAAAGTCAATAAGACCCAAAAAATGGTCGAGTTGTTAATCCGTGAAAACGGCGCAACACTTGAAGAACTGGCGGAAGCCACAGGATGGCTTGTCAATTCGGTCAGAGGCGCGTTATCCGCCTATGCGAAAAAACATAAGGAATACACGCTATTTAGCGAAAAAGATCAGGGAATTAGAAAATACCGTCTATCACCTCTGCTAAATGACTAATCAAAAAGCGCGGTTTTTATGCCGCGCTTTTTTTCTTCTTGCTTAAGCTCCCTAAATATATGGGCGATAACATCAACCGTCCAACCGTTGCCAATCATTTTGTAGCGTTGCGTGTTGCTAACTCCGGACGTATAATCGTCTGGCAAAGTCTGTAACCGCTCGCACTCAATCGGTGTTAATTTGCGCACATAATAGTCGCCATCGGGCAAATCTATTTTATAAAGTCCAGTTTTTGCTCCTTTGCCACCGCCATTGGCCGACAAACAAACCGATTTGCCACGAACGGAATAAACCCTGTTGCCTTGGCAAGGCTTGCCACACGCTCCAATGACAAGCGGCGTAAAAACGCCTGTGGCTTGCTGATTATAAGGTGCTCTATAATATCCAGCGACAAGAGTATCAGATTTATCAGGATTAAATTTTTTAATTTCCTGAAATTTATTAACACTTTTTACGCCGATACCACCACAAACCATACTATCGGTAGTCACAGATGTCATAGCGTTCGCCTTATTGTCTTTGCGAACTTCCAATTGCTTACCATATTCACGAGTTCGTAATGCGCAACCGATTAGTTCCGCCACCATCGAGCGTTGCTTTGTGATAACACCGTGACTAAAATAGGCCCCGTTGTAATTTGATGTTAAACAATAGCTTTTGTCCGTGTATGGAAGTCCGCTTTCCAAAATGTCTTTCAAATAAATGTTTTTATCTTTTGGCTGCTCGACAGGCCAATTACACCAATAAAGCCTTTTGCGTTGTTGCGCTGAAACAAGGGCTGAATTGATAAGAACAGGTTCAACACCAAGAGCATCGCTGATAATCGCACGATTTTCCTTACTCATGGATGCGACATTTTCGAGCAAAAAATATTTTGGCTTAATGACTTGCACAGCCTCAACAAATTTCCAAAACAGCCCGGAGCGTTCGCCGGATAAGCCTTGTCGGTTTTGTTTGGCGATAGAGAGGTCTTGACAGGGACTTCCACCGATAATCAAATCTATTTTTCCGATGAATTGCGTAAAATCAATATTCCGGATATCACCGAGCCGAATAATATCGGGATAGTTTTTTTGTGATACAGCTGTCGCGTATTTATCAATCTCGCTTGCATAATAGCACTCCACCGCAATACCGGCGCGTTCCAGTGCGACACGTCCACAGGAAATGCCGTCAAATAGGCTTAAAACTTTCATATGTCTCCTTGAAATTTAAAGAAAAGTATAAATTATAAAGCGTACAATATACCGCACGATTAATTTATAGGCGCACAAACGCCGTTTATTCGGCAACAAACCGCAATATTTAAGAAAAAAGAAAACGAGGCTTTTGACCTCGTTTTCCGTGCCGTTGAAGAAATGCAAGAAAGGATTTCGGTAGCCAAATTTCTACAACGGCAAAAAGTCCCAATGTTTGGGGCTTTTTATGGCCTTGTGGCGGGGTGTTTCCACCCCGCCGTGGTTATTAAAGCATACTCACATCGTAACCGAGAGCGGTTAAAACCCGCTTCTTTTCTTCGATGCTCGGATCGTCCTCCATCCAGCTGTAGCCATCGCTTTCGGATAAAGTACAGCCTTTGTGTGGCACTACAATTTTCAAATCTTCCAGCACTTGCAAGATTTCGTAGAGCTTGGAAAGTTCTCGGTAAATAAGCTCGTCTATAACATTTTTCGGTTCAATAACCAGTCTAGGTTCTTTTGAGGTAATCGGTATCATTTTACTATTCCTTTCTTTTAGTTTTTGCTTAGGCCACCGTGCCGCCGCTTACAACACAATGAATGCTTGGAAAAGCGTGGAAGTCCAGTCAATTCTGCATTGTTTTGGAAGAAAGTTGCGGGGCGAAAACGCCCCGCCGAGGCTAAGTTAATCTTCCCATTCAGGTATTAAATCGCCGCTGTCCAAGTCGGGATTGTACCCGTTAAAATCCTCGGTGCTAAATCTAACGCCACCGACCGCTTGGATGACAATTCCGTATTTGCGGCTTAATTTTTCAAGCTCTTTACAAAAATCGTGATATTTCTGCGGAATTGGATTTGGGTAAGCGTGCTCGTCAACATAATGCCGATAGTCCTCAATGAGGCGGTCTTTGGTTAACCGGCGATCAGCCGTTTTAATAAAGGTCTCTACATTTGTGCTGATTTCCTCCATATAACTGTCTGCGGTGTGTCTTCCCCAGCGGCTATCCATCAATTTTTGTGTTTCTTCAGGAGTAAGTCCAGAGTTATTTTGGATCAGTTTAGCTGTTTCGTTCCATAATTTTGTAATATCTTTTTTGCGCTTGAGGTAATTCTTACCCGTTCCCCAAAATCCCCAGTCTTTATTTTCCGTTTCTAAAATCGTAATCATTTTAAATTCCTTTCTTTAAGTTTTTGCTTAGGCTACCACGCCGTTGCTATCACAATGAATGCTTGGAAAGGCAAGGAAGTCCAGTCAATTCTGCATTAAAAATGCACTATTTTTTTGAAAGAAAAAGGCGGGCTTTTTTAACCCGCCGTAGCTTTTGATTAAAACATACTGATATTGTAGTTCAGATACTCTAAAACCCGAAGTTTTTCTTCTCGTGGCGGATCAGCTTCAAACCAGCTCCAGCCATTGCTTTCTGATAAAAATCCCTTGCAAGGTAACTTGACTATCCCTAAATATTCCAAGGCATTCAAAATCTCATTAAGTTTAACCAATTCATGCTTAATCAACTCATCGATAGGATCTCTTTGTCCAGGGCGAGTTTTTATATTTTTAGCCATTTTCTTTTCCTTTATCTAAAACATTCATTAAGTAGCGGGACATTGCCGCCCCGCCGATTATGTTAATCCACGTCGAACCATTCCATGCAGGTGGCAAGAAGATGATCATAATTTCCGCTGGTGGCTTCCTTACGGAATGCTTCTCGTTCTTCTTGGCTTAATCCAGCTTTGCGCATCGCTTCCAAGCATCTGCTGAGGATAACGAAAGCGTTGCTATCGTATCCAATTAATTGCACGTGAATTTCCGGATATTTAACTCCATTTCTCATTTTAATTTTCCTTTCTTAAATCAATGCGTTAGCACCTCGCCACCGTTTACAATGCAATGAATACTTGGATTTCTGAAGTTATCCAGTTAATTCTGCATCAATATCCGAACTTTCTGCTCTATTTTCAAACAATTGCGCTTGTTTGCCGGTATATTCCTCCCAACGCCGCACTATCACATCACAAAACTTCGGGTCTAGCTCCATTAAACACGCCTTGCGCCGAGTTTTTTCCGCCGCAATAAGTGTAGAACCAGAGCCGCCGAAACCATCCAAAACAATATCCCCGACCTTTGAGCTGTTATTAATGGCTCGTTCCACGAGTTCCACCGGTTTCATTGTCGGATGCAAATCATTTTTAACGGGCTTGTTGTATTCCCAAACGTCCGATTGGTCGCGGTCACCACACCAATAGTGCTTTTTATTATCAGCCCGCCAGCCATAGAGGATTGGCTCATATTGCCGTTGATAGTCTGCGCGACCGAGTGTAAACGTGTTCTTTGCCCACATGATAAAGGTCGACCATTTTCCACCGGCGGAGACAAAAGCGGAATAAAGCGTGTGCAACTCGGAAGAACTCATGCAAACATAAGCGGCACCTTTGTTAAACATCATAAGGTTGGAAAGGCTGTCGGTCAAAAATTGCGCAAAGCCATCGCCGAGGTTGTCGTTCATAATTTTGCGACCGCCAAGCGTCCCGGCATGATAACGCAAGCTGTCTTTCATCGTTGCCCCATAATTTACATTATATGGCGGATCGGTAAAAATCATATCCGCTGTATCATCAGCCATTAACTTCTTAAGGTCATCAACCATTGTTGTATCGCCGCAAAGCAGACGGTGTTCGCCCAAAATCCACATATCGCCGGGCTTAGTTACGGCTTCCTCTGGCACTTCGGGAACTTCGTCCTCATCAGTGTTGCCGCTAGGCTCAGACTCTCCAAACGCGTCTAGTTCTTTTAGTTCGTCCAATGAAAATCCGAGAAGGTCTAAATCAAAGTCCAAATCGCCAAGCTCTTTCATTTCAAGAGCAAGCATTTCTTCGTCCCATCCGGCATTAAGAGCGATTTTGTTGTCGGCAATAACGAGCGCGTGCCGTTGTGTTTCGGTCAGATGCGGCAACCGAACAATCGGAACTTCTTTTAAGCCCATCCGCTGAGCCGCTAACAGCCGTCCATGTCCAGCAATAATCACATCATCCACTCCAATAAGAATTGGATTGGTAAAGCCGAACTCCTTGATACTGGCGACAATCTGCGCAACCTGTTCATCATTATGTGTCCGCGAATTGCGTGCGTAAGGGATGAGCTTATCCACCGGATAATTCTCTTGAAATTCCATAAATTTCTCCATAAAAAAGCTGAAGTGACCAGCCAGAATTAAAGCCGACCAGCCGATAAAAAGAAGACACCCCCGAACGCCTTGTGTATCAAGGGTTTCAAAAATGGGGCGACCAGTAAATAAAAAGCTGTTTCGCTAGAAATGCGCCGCGGCTTGCGTCCCCGCATACAAACTACTCGGAAGAAGGACCCTTATTATTTCTCAAAATAAAACCTTCAATCATATTTTTGCACCAGCTTAATAATTTTAAGGCATTATCCTGTCCTAACTTATTAGCTGCACAAATCAAAGCAACAACCTCCATAAGTAAAAGCCCAAAAATCCCTAACGAACTGGACATATGTATAAATACAAGACAATCCAGTAAAAAAAATACTGTGAAGATATACCAAAATATAATTTCATTTTTACTATCTTGAGCTTTAGCTAGCTTATCTTGTAATATCTCAATCTGTTTCGCTGTCGTTTCTTGATATTTATCATCATCTGATTTTTCAACATTATACTTAATGATGTCTGGTAAGTCATTAATCAAACTAAGATGAATAAGCTTGGATTTATTTTTTGCTGTGCTTCCCATAATCCAGACCTATTCTTTTTTCTTCCAAACGTCAGAATATTCCTGTTGCATAGCATCTTCAGAAATATAAATATTTTTAGCTCCTGGCACATATACACTTTCCCAAGCTGTACCTTTACGATGTGTCAGATTTACAAGCTGAAATGGTTTCAGATCAGATAATAACTTAGATACCTCAGAAATAAAACCATTTTCTTCCTCTGAACAATCTTCATTCATTTCAGGGAATGCCCACTGTTGTATTGGTTTATTTCCAAAAATCTTAAATTTATGATAAACATCAGGAACAACTGGACCATAGTCCCAAGCTTCAAAGTCACCTCTAAACAAATGATGATTAAACATTCCTATATGCAAAACTTGCGAAATATATAGCATTTTTTGAAGTTCCAAATTGGAAACTTTCCAATTTCGGGCTTCACATAACTTTTTCGCTACAGTAAACACATTACACATATTAGCTCCTTATTATGCATATAATATATAAATAACCAATCATATGTAAATTTTTAGTTAGCTTTTTTCAACATTTAAACAATGCCATTGCGGCAAAGTTTGGCAAAAATAGGTTTGTTAAGGTCAAGTTCTTCCACCAACTCAAAAGGTTTCTTGTTAAATTCAATCGTGGTTGTGGTTATCACACCGTCTTTGACTGTTTTGATTGCCGCGCTCGGTAACTCGGCTTTTCCGATGCAACTTGATAGATAAACAAAGCACTCATCGTTATCTTCAAGATACTGCAAAGCCAAGCGGCGGGCGTAAATGTTAAGCGTGACATCAGCCTTACTGCCGTCTTTCGTCCACGGGCTACCGCCGCCAATCGGAGCGGATGTGCCATAAAAATCGCACACAAGCTTGCGCCCGGTCACGCCGCAATCAGCAACGGAAGAATGAGTTTTAAACGTTCCCGTACCATTGATTATAAGGTTATCAGGCATTGCACCCAACGTTTTAACGATAAAAAACGTCAGGTTTTCAGGCTCAAGCATTGGGACAGCCACAACAGCAGTCTCAATGTGGCCATAATTATTGAGAGTAATCTGTGTTTTAATATCAATTCCGAGGTTTTTGCTGTCCCTTGCTTTGATATAAAGTGCGTTGTTAAGCAGGCGGGCTAGATATTGCTCCTTGCTGATTAGCCCGTCATTTTTGCAAGCATATCCGACAAACACGCCCTGATCACCCCAACCGGTTGCAACGCCTTGCGTGATTTCCGAAGACTGTTTCCCGATTAGGTTGATAATGTTTAGCCGGCGAACGTCAATCGCATAATTTCCCCAACGGTCGGCGTAAAGCTCATCATAGCCGATTTCACGGAGAGCGTTCTTAACAAACTCTTCCAAATTGGATAAATCAACATTGCCTTTAATCTCGCCGCCCAGAACAACGGTGTTGTCCTTAACCATAACTTCAACAGCATATTTTACTTGCTCGTCTTGGGCAATCATTCGGTCTAAAATATAACTCGAAATGTAGTCCGCTGTTTTGTCAGGGTGTCCAAGCGACACCGCTTCCGCCGTTTTCTTCATCTGTTTTCCTTTCTTGCATAAAAAAACGCCCGCAAACAGCAAGGTCGGCGGACGATAAAAACATAAGAAAAGGGATGATTTCATACCTCATCCCTGATTATACCCTCATTAGTAGGACATTTTTACAAAAGTGTCCATAGCAAAGATGTCCTAGACATTTTTACACCCCTTGATAAAAAACTCAATTTTCATTAAAGCCTTGGAATATCTAGCGCAAAGATTGCTTTTGCATAGTCCAAACTCTCGGCACAGTAGTTTCCACGGTATTCTGTTGGCACGTTTCCACACAAGCCGCCGTTCATCAACGGCTAAAATTGGCAACCACTCTAAAAACACACGTTCCCATAAAGCAATTTGCTCCTGATTAGGGCGAATTTTGAGAGGTTTCTTCTCCATGAAAATCATTTCTTGCGGCGTGTAAACAATCTCCGGCATACAGCATCGATATTTCGGCGCACGGACAGGTGGCAACAAACGGTCGACATAAGCGGCGGTTTCCAAATCATCCTTGATTTTTTCAATGGTGTCATCAGTCATTTTGCACCGCCTTTACCTTGCCCAGCATATCCGCACAGATATCGGCCATCGTTTCCATCTCGGAAAATTCCAATCCGTTTTCTTTGCAAAACCATTTTCGGACAGCCTTTTTCCAATCGAGAGCAATATATTTTTTGCCGTTCATCCAGCCACGTTCCTCATTCCAGCGCACAAAGGCAACCGGATCGATTGTGTAACCGCTTTCTTTCGCATACGCCGCAACCTCATCCACGCTCGGTGCACCGACATATTCCTGTTTATCCACACTTTCCATCGCTTTATCTTTCTCTCCAGAATCATTTACATTTACAGATTCATTCTCCTTCTCCGACTCATCTGATGGGGAAGTCGTGGTGGTTGCTTGCGTTTTGCTAGAGCTTTGCTTCAATTTTGCTTGGCGTTTGCTTCCGCCTTTCGCTCCGTTGGCTTGCCGCATTTCACGCATTTCCAAATATTTGGCGTTGTTTTTCTCAATTGTTTCCTGAAGCATTTCAAAACGTTGCCTGACAAGCCCCGACATTTTAAAAGAAACGCCGCCGTAAAAGTTCGTTTCACACAGTGCGATTATCAAATCCGCCACCTCGTTTTTCCTAAAATTATGCACAGCGGCGAGAAAATCCGCCGGATACAAAACAAATGACGTCTTCTTATCCATTTTGCCCTCCGTCCTTAGAGGCCTTTTTGATATTTTTAATGCCCTGTATCCACTCCAAAGCAAGACTGGTGCGGCGGACTTCTTCGCTGATTTGCCGTTCCAAACGGTTGAGGGCGGACATTTCCAGTTCCAAAAGATAAATGACCGGAATTTTGCGAATTTCTTCCGTGATGTAAACCGGACGTTCTTTATTTTTCATGGGTGTTCCTTTCAAAATTTGTTAATGACAACAGGAACACCCGGAAAAAATCAAAAACCGTTTCCATTATTTTAGTTTTTTTCGAACTTTTTCAAAAAATTTATAAATGGTCTTTTTACTGACATGCAAATCCTTGGATATTTGCTCGATGCTTTCTCCCAAAAGAACACGCTCGATAAATTCCATTTCCTTAGGCTCGGCATATCGGGCTATGTCTTCGACAACAAGCCTCGCATCCGTGTTTTCCGCAAAAGAAAACTCCTCATCGGCATCATAATCGGCCAATGAGGAGTATAAGAAATCGCGGCGCTGATATCTTTTAATTAACAAGTCCGAGGCGTATCGCTTGACAGCGTGAACCACCAAGGCTTCATCCACGTCGGGAACTTCGTAAAACCGCTTTAAATAGAACAACAGCAGGTCTTGCAAAATATCTTCTCGATCTTCATAGGAAAACAACGGAGTTGACAACAATCTTCGAATTTGCGACAAGATTGTTATGCGGACATACTCGGGTAGTCCGCTAAAAATATTTGAGTTCATAAAATAAACCTCTTAAACTATTGATTAGAGGTTTATTGTGTTTCCTAAATTATAAATGAACAATGTTAAATAAATTCAACTCTAAATAGAATTATGCTTGACAGTATGTGCACCCAATGTTTTTTTATTTATTCATCTTGTGTAAAAATCTGTGTAAAATCAAACGGAAAATCCATATTTAATTCGCTGGTCCCGCCAAAGAATTGGAATTTCCGATTCCAATACCTTATTTAGGCTTAATGTTTTTGGGTACACTCCATCTATGATGGCCGTCACGATATCCGGGGCTAAATAAGTCAAACGCAAGACCTTGCCGACATATTCACGGCTCAAACCTTCGCTTTTAGCCAGGGCATCGATAAACAACCCTTCTTTTTTAATTTTATCTTGCCAAACAAATGCTTTTATCAACGCCAAATAAAGGGGATTATTCTCGTCCGGTTTGTATTTTTCCGGAGCGAAAATTTTAAGAGAGCCACGTTTTCTCCTTAGACAGACACGGTGCATTACTTCGTTTTCCTCGCCGTCAATGTTATTCGGAAACAGCTGTTCCTTGAATTCGCCGTCCATTAACTCAATCGCCAAATCGGTGTACATGATTTTGATACGATCAACATCAACACGAACTTTTTTAATCAACAGCATTAAAAGCTGTCTTTGCGTGCTGGCCGACAAATGATGCATAAAATCATCGCCATCTTTTATCTTGTCAATGATTTGCACGTCTTTTACATCCGGTCTGGCAATTTTAGCCTGCTCAATCAGTCCGGAAAGAATTTTGGGAGATTTAATAATTTGCGCCATCTGCCGCAACACAAAATTATCCATCTCTCCGGCAGGAACGCTTCCGACGTGGCAATTGTTAAAACCTTCTTTGACTGCTCTCGCCGAAGTGTAGTATTCATAAACTTTGTTCTTTTTATTTGATTTTGTGGAAACCATTGCCGACTGACAACAATCACAGTAAATAAAACCTTTTAAAAGGGCGTGTTCCACAAAACGGGAGGGGGAGAGTCGTCCGGCTCGATTTTGTTTTTTTATTTGTTGAACCTTGTCAAAAAGTTCTTGCGACACAATCGCTTCGTGCTGTCCATCGTAAACTTTATCCTTATGCGGAACTTTGCCCACGTAAAGCACATTTCTCAACATTTTGCTCACACGCGCGTGGGTAAATTTTTCGTTCCCTTTTCCCATGGTGGTGTATCCGTTGTTATTAAGCCATTCCGCCACCATTGTTTCTGAGCGAAAAAGAAGATATTTTTCAAAAGCCAATCGCACAATCGCCGCTTCATCGGGAATAATCGTTAGTTTTTTATTAATGGAGATGTAACCGATGGGCAGATTACCACCCATCCACATGCCTTTTTTCTTGGAAGCGTCAACTTTGTCACGAATGCGCTCGGTGATAACTTCACGTTCAAATTGGGCGAAAGACAGCAAAACGTTTAACGTGAGCCGTCCCATGGAATCATAAGTGTTGAAATTCTGCGTGACGGAAACAAAAGAGCATTGATTACGGTCAAAAACCTCGACAAGTTTTGAAAAATCAATCAGCGAGCGGGTAAGCCTGTCTATTTTGTAAACAACAATCATATCAACCATGCCAGCCTCAACATCTTTTAAAAGTTGTTGAAGCGCCGGACGTTTCAAGGTGCCGCCGGAAAATCCTCCGTCATCGTAGTGAGTGGGGATTATCTCCCAGCCTTGATAGGCTTGGCTCTTAATATAATTTTCACCTGATTCCCGTTGTGCTTCCAGCGTGTTAAACTCTTTATCCAAACCATCTTCGGTTGATTTACGAGTGTAGATGGCGCATCGCATCGTTTTCATTTACTTTCTCCCAAGCCAAAAAAGAAGCGGCCTGAAATTCGCTTTCCCGTTATTTTTTGCGCCACTGCCGACAGGCTTTTATAATATATTCCTTCAAATTGGAAACCGGCTGTTGACACAATCACGTTGTATTCACGCCCTCGATACGTCTTCACCAAACGTGTCCCGACCGGAGGCAAAAAGCCCGTGTCATCCGTTTCCGAGCGTTTCAGAACCGTTTTGCCCAACAATAAATCTTTAACATGCGCAGGCACGCCACCATACGCCAGTTCCTGCATCCGATAGGCAAGCCTTGGAATGTAAAACCGTTTGGTTTTCCAAATCGGTTCGCTGTCAAAATATTGTCTCCACATTTCCTTCAACTCGCCAACACTCATATCGTTCAGCCGTAAAACATCGCTTTCAATCATTTTCAACTCCTTTTTCAACAATATGAATGCTCTGTTCTTGAACAATATCAACTCCTATTTTGCGTTGTTGCGCAATAGTTCTGCCGTTCAGAGAAATTGCGGATTTTGCTTCCCTTGTATCAGGTAATACAGGGGAAGCAAAATTCCTGTTTATATGGACGGCAGAACATTGTCCCGTAGGGGAGTGCGACCGCAATGATGTAAAATAGGTGTTGGTATTGTTCCCTTTATCCAGTCCTTTCTGCGGTAAGTCGGAACTATTTTGCCCATCAATCAAAGCTAAAAGTTCCGGTAGTAAAATTTTGATAATTTTTTGAATATCTGTCATTTTGAACCTCCGACAGGAACACCCGAAAAAAATCAAAAATCGTTTCCAAAATTTTCAAAAAAATAGCATCTGTTTGAAATAAAATAAAAAATATTTGTATCAATAACATTGGTATTTATGCGCCGGGATACAAAAAAGGAACTTTCATCAAAAAAGCGCCAAAAAAAATCGAAACGAGGAAAACGCTTGAAGGTCGTGTTTTTGACGTGTTTGACCTTCAAAAAAGTATATATTTGCAGCTTTTTTAGCCAGTTTTTAGTAAAAAATAGGAAAAAAAGATGTTAAGGCACGCCCATCAGAATAAAAAACAAACTCCGCTGTTTTTGGGGCTTTGCGGGGTACTGCGGATACAAAAAAAGAGGAAGTATAAACTTCCTCTTTTTATTTTGGTTGCGGGGGCAGGATTTGAACCTACGACCTTCAGGTTATGAGCCTGACGAG
>CAMRWU010000017.1 GCA_947054505.1 uncultured Pseudomonadota bacterium
CGCCCCCTCGACGGTTTTCAAGACCGCTGCATTAAACCACTCTGCCACCTCTCCAGCGGCTGTGTCTTAAAACATCACCTTATTTATATGAAAGAAATCAATTCGTCAAGTCCTAATTCAAAATTTTTATTCATTTATTTACTATTATCCTCATAAAATAACCATGGGTAACGATTCTTAAGGGTGTTTGATATGAATTTACGACTGATAGGCCTGATGGCTGCAACGGCATTTGCATTTTGCGGATGCGCATCAACACAGGCTAATGTAACATCTGCGGCACCTAAGGAATATTTATCTTGGCTTGAAGAATTAAAAGAAGATATGCTCAAACGCGGCATTTCTCAAGAAACAATCAATACTGTCTATGTCCAAGATTTCTATCAGCCGGATTCTGACGTTGTCAAACAAGACCGCAAACAGCCGGAGTTTACTCTCACATCGACAGATTATCTTAATCGTCTGGTCAACAAAAAACGTGTTGAAAACGGGCATCAAAAATATAAAGAATTAAAGTCCGTACTTCAGCCAGTTGAAGAAAAATATGGTGTGCCTTCAGAATATATTTTGGCATTTTGGGGGCTGGAAACCAACTACGGAACCGGTTTTGGCAATTACAATACCATTGCCGCTCTGACAGCTTTAAGTTACGATAAGCGTCGGCCGCAGTTTTTCCGTAATGAATTATATCAAGCTTTGAAAATTGTTGATACATGGAAGATTGACTATACAAAAATGCAAGGGTCATGGGCCGGTGCTATGGGGCATTTCCAGTTTATGCCTTCAACATTTAACGCATACGCAGTTGATTTCAATCAGGATGGACAGATTGATATCTGGCATAGCTTTGAGGATGCCTCCGCTTCTGCCGCCAACTATCTGTCATCTATCGGCTGGAACAAAGATGTGCCTTGGGGAATGGAAGTATCATTGCCGTGGAATTTTGATTTTTCCCAAGCCGGTCGTTCTAATAAAAAAACAGTGGCCGAGTGGCGAAAGCAAGGTGTAAAAACTCGTTCCGGAAAGAAAATAAAGGTTAAGGATAACGAAAAAGCCGCGATTATTTTACCGGAGGGAAACAAAGGGCGAGCCTATATGGTCTTCAGCAACTTTGATAAGATTATGAACTGGAATCGTTCTGAGAATTATGCTTTGGCGGTTGGAATGCTGGCAGATTACATCGGTAATAACAATCAATGGAAACAGCGAAAAGCCGACAGCGCTTTGCGTTTGCGCACCGATGATATCAAAACCATACAGTCATTTATCAACAAATTGGGCTGGAGCAAACTTGATGAGGACGGACAATTGGGGAGCAAAACCCGAGATGCCGTCAAAAAAATGCAAAAAGAAGCATTATTGCCCCAAGATGGTTATCCTGATCACAAACTTCTGGAAAAAATACGCAATTATAATCCGGAAATCGGTTTCGCGGTTCCTGTTCCGGAAAGAAAATTACACAACGCCAATTAATCGCTTTACGAACCCTGAAAAACAAGTTAAATTAGTCGCAAAATAAATTTTGAGACGGAATCTTAATGACTGGTACGATTAAAAATTGGCGCAATGGCTTGTTCTTGGCCGCCTTTGCTTTTTTGACAGCCTGCACTTATGGGCGTGTCGACTTGGGTGACGGAAAATATTCTCAGGCAGCGGCCATCAAAGGACAGGGTGGATTTTATAAAGTGGGAAATCCTTATAAAATCATGGGGCAGTGGTACTATCCCAAAGAGGATTATGGTTATTCCGAGGTCGGAATGGCTTCATGGTATGGCGAAGATTTTCATGCAAAAAAGACTGCCAACGGTGAAAATTATGACATGAATACCTTAACGGCGGCACACCGTACGTTACCGTTGCCCTCGATTGTTAAGGTAACAAACTTGGAAAACGGTCGCTCTTTGGTCTTGCGCATCAACGACCGCGGTCCATACGCCAAGAATCGTATCATTGATATTTCTAAGCGAGGCGCTCAACTATTGGGATTCCAAACCAAAGGAACAGCCAAAGTTCGTGTTGAAATTCTGGAAAAAGAAAGCAAAGAGCTGAAGGCCGCATTGCTTGGTGAAAAAATGCCGACAACCACTACCGCGGCATCAACCCCGATAAAAGCGCAAACAGTCGCCGTCAGTAATTATGCTGATGGAATACAAGCGACCGGTGCCGGTTCCAATCCTAATGCCATTCAGACTTATCCCAAAGGAAGTTGGTTTGTGCAGGCAGGAGCTTACTCCAAAGCCGATTCTGCTAAAAATTTAGCTATGCAGTTAGACAGTGTTAGCAACACCAATGTTTATTTTGTGACCGTGAACAATCAAAAATTTTACAGAGTTCGTGTCGGCCCGTTCTCTCAGCAAAAAGAAGCTGAAGTTGCTTTGGCTAAGGTCAAAAATTTCGGAATTTATAACGCAAAAGTAGTACAGGATTAAAAATAGAGGTGAAAAATATGACATTTCGTTCTCAAATCATCAGCGCAGGAATGCTCGTTTGCGGGCTGTTGTGTTCTGTCAGTGCCGAGGCTATTGAAACCAAGGCGCGTAACTTGATTTTGGTTGATTATGACACAGGGCAATACCTCTATGCCAAAGATATTGACAAGAGCATCCCTCCGGCATCAATGAGCAAATTGATGACTGTTTATATGATTTTTGAAAAATTAAAAGATGGCACTCTGTCATTGGATGACACGTTTACCGTGAGCGAAAACGCATGGCGTAAAGGTGGAGCGGTCAGTGGCGGTTCCACGATGTTTTTGGCAATTGGCGATAAGGTTCGGGTTGAAGATTTGATTAAAGGTATTGTTATTCAGTCCGGTAACGATGCCTGTATCGTGGCGGCTGAAAATCTGTCCGGCACGGAGGAAGACTTTGCTGTGGAGCTGAACAGAAAAGCGCGTGAATTGGGGTTGAACAATTCAACTTTTGCCAATGCGACCGGCTTGCCGCATCCTGATCACCGCATGAGTGTTGAGGATTTAGCCAAGTTGGCTCGTAAAATCATTACAGAATTTCCGCAATACTATCACCTGTTTTCACAAAAAGAATTTGTCTATCATAACATCCGTCAGGGCAACCGCAATCCGTTGCTTTACAGCATGCCTTATGCAGACGGGATGAAAACCGGACACACAGAAGAAGCCGGATACTGCCTGACAGCATCTGCCAAGAAAGGAGATCGCAGATTAATCGGTGTTATGACAGGATTGAAGTCAAACAAAGAACGTTCTGAAGAAGCCGAAAAGATTATGAGCTGGGGTTTTCGTGAGTTTGACAACTATACCATTGTAAAAAAAAGCGCCAAGGTTGGCGAAGTGCCGGTTTGGTTTGGAACATCTTCAACCGTGGATATGGTTGCTGGCGAAGATGTCATTCGGACATTGAAAAAAAATAAATCAGATAAGATCAAGCTGACTGCAATTTATGACAAACCAGTCAAGGCTCCGGTAAAAAAAGGTCAACAACTCGGCGTTATCAAAGCAGAAATCCCCGATAGCGGCAGTGTGGAAATTCCGTTGTTGGCCGCGTCTGATGTTAAGGCTGTCGGTTTCTGGGGGCGCATTAGCCGCAATTTGAAATATCTGTTCTTTGGAGCTGAGTAATGTTGCAAAAGGGGCGTTTCATAACATTTGAGGGCGGCGAGGGCTGTGGCAAATCGACTCAATTGCGCTTGTTGGCTGAGTGGTTACAGAAACAACACATTGCAAACCTCTCAACCAAAGAACCGGGAGGGACGCCAATCGGTCAGGAATTGCGTCAATTATTGGTTTGCGGAGATAAAGATAAGTTTGATGCTGTAGCTGAGGCTCTGTTGTATTATGCCGACCGCCGCATTCATATGACAAGCAAAGTTTGGCCGGCACTTACCGAAGGAAAATGGGTTTTAAGCGACCGTTTTGCCGATTCTACCGTAGCTTATCAGTATTATGGCTATAACAAAAAAGTACCCTTTCGAACATTGACGGATTTATATCAAATAGCAGTCGGAGACTTTAAGCCGGATTTGACGATTATCTTTGACTTAGCCCCAGAAGTTGGTCTGTCTCGTTCTTTTAAAAAAGCCGAAGGAATGACAATAAAAGAAACCAGACACGAAAGCCGTGATTTAGAATTCCACCACAATTTGCGTCAAGGTTTTCTGGAAATTGCCAAACAAGAGCCTGATAGGTGTGTGGTGTTGAATGCTGATAAAACGATAGATGAACTGCACGCCGATGTTGTCAATATTGTTCGAGAAAGGTTTAAGTTGTTCTGATGTCAGATGCTGGTTCGACAGGGAATGTTATTCCCCGTAACAATCCGTATGTTTTAGGGCATGATGCCGCTGAACAATTGTTTCTGCAAGCTTGGAAAAACAATGCATTACACAATTCATGGCTGATTTCCGGAATTGAAGGGATTGGCAAAGCAACGTTGGCTTATAAATTTGCACGCTTTGTTTTATCTGCTGATGGCAAACAACGGGAGAATTACAGTAGTCTTGATGTTTCTCCATCGCATCAGGTTTATAAGTTGATTGCGGGAAATTCTCATCCGGATTTAAAAATCATCGAACGCGACTATACCGATACAGACCGTAAAAAAGTGTTAAAAGCCATTAAGGATGGCGAACAACTGAGTAATGAAGAGTTGGGCAATCTCAAAAAATCTGCCTATATTCGTATCGATGACGTGCGAACAATCAATGAATTTTTATCCAAACATTCCTCCAATGATGGTTGGCGAGTTGTGGTGATTGACAGTATTGATGAAATGAATACAGCATCTGCCAACGCCGTCCTGAAAATTTTGGAAGAACCACCGGCAAGAACCTTAATGCTTTTGGTCAGTCACAATCCCAATCAGTTGTTGCCGACAATAAAATCACGTTGCACCAAACTTGAGTTAAGACCTTTGACTGATGCCCATGTTGCCAGTCTGTTGCGGCGTTATCGACCGGAACAAAATGAGGCAAATATAAAGCAGATAACGGCTATTGCTTCCGGTAGCATCGGCAAGGCGTTGAGTTATGTTGATAACAACGCCGCCCAACGGTATCAGGAATTGTGCCGGATTTTAAGTTCGGGAAATAAATTTTCTATTGCTTCGGCGCTTTCTTTTGCTGAGGAGGCTACCGCCAATGAAGATAACTACACCTTATCTAAAGAACTTATTCTGAAATTTTTGAGCGAAAATATCAAGAAATCGCAAAATGTTTTGGCCTATGCCGACAGCTGGGACAATGCCGTAAAATTATTTTCAGAGGTTGACCGCTTGAATATGGATAAAAAACAGGTAATAATTAATATTATCAATAACATTTGTAAAAACATCGCATAAAGGATAAAAGATGCTGATAGACAGTCATTGTCACCTTGATTTTAATGATTTTGAAGAAGATATCGATGACATTATAGAACGTGCAAAAGAGCGGGGCATCAATATGATGCTCAATGCCGGAAACAATATTGATGAATTGGACAATCAGTTGGCTTTGTCTGAAAAATATCCATTTGTTTACTGTGCTGTCGGGGTGCATCCTCATAATGCTCAGGAATATCCTGACTTGACGGCGGCAGATTTGCTTGCCAAAACCATGCATAAAAAGGTCATTGGTATCGGTGAAACCGGATTGGACTATTTTTATGACTATGCTCCGCGCGATTTACAAATTAAACTGCTGAAAGAACATATCAAAGCCGCACAAGAAAGTGGCTTGCCGATTATTATTCATAACCGTGAGTCCGATGCCGATATGATGGACGTATTGGGAACCGCCTATAAAGAAAAACCGTTTAGCGGTGTTATCCATTGTTTTAGCTCCTCCAAAGAATTTGCTGATTTTGCCTTATCAATCGGATTTTATTTGTCCGCTTCGGGAATGATTACTTTTAACAAATGCGGAGACTTGCGGGATATTTTCTGTACGGTGCCGTTGGAGCGCCTGCTTGTTGAAACGGATTCTCCTTATCTGGCCCCCATTCCCAAACGCGGTCGCCGCAATGAACCGGCATACGTGTATTATACAGCTGAAAAACTGGCACAATTGCGGGATTTACCTTTTGAAAAGATTGCGCAGATAACGTCGGACAACTTCTGCAATCTGTTTCGCAAAGCCAGCGATAAAGGACGGAGAGAATTTGAATGAGCGGAAAGGTTGTCATTCTGGGAGCAGGAGCCGCTCCGGGGGTCCCGTCGCTGAGTATGGGGTGGGGAGATTGCGATTCAGGCAATCCCCAAAACAGGCGCTTGCGCACATCTGTTTATTATGAAATTGACGGAAACAAAATCTTGGTCGACACATCACCGGATTTGCGCCTGCAGTTGGTTAATAATAATATTCGGCAATTAGACGGTGTTTTGTATACACATGTGCATGCTGATCATTTGCATGGCATTGACGACTTGCGAGAGATTAACCGCATCAGTCGGTGCAGTTTGAATATTTACGGTTCTTCGGAGGCAATTGCTGTTATTCGCAGTCGTTTTTCCTATTTGATTGCCGAGCCTGATCAGCCCAATGACTGTGTCCGCCAACCGAGTCTGGTTGCTAATGAGGTTAATCATAATGAGGCGTTTTTTATCGAAAAGACTAAAATAACACCGATTAAATTGCTGGGACATAATGCGCCGACAACCGGCTATGTTTTTAATGATGGGGAGATTGTGCATATTGCCGATTTTCGAGCCATTGATGATAGCGGCTGGGAACAAATCAAAAAACAACCCCGTCTTTTGATTATTCCGTTAACAACCCCTTATGCTCAAAGGTTTCATGCCGGCTTAGAAGAAGTTTTAAGCTGTATAGAAAAAATTAACCCGCAACAAGCTATTATAAACCATATGGCGAGCGAGTGTGACTATGATGCAATAGACCGTCAAACACCTGATTATGTCACACCGGCTTATGACAATATGACGATATTTTTTTAGAGTGAGAAGGAAAGCTAAATGTTATGTATTTACCACATCGCCGATCATGATGGCAAAGGTTCCGCGGCTATTGTGCGCAGTATCTACCCCGAGGCGGAATTTTTCGGCTTAAATCATGACATGGACATTCCTTTTGATGAAATAAGAAAGCATGATAAAATTGTTGTCTGCGACATCGCCTTGCCACTCGATTTTATGCTGGAACTGAGCCAAACCAAGGATTTTACATGGATTGATCACCATGCCTCGGTTATTAATGAATATAATGAGCGCATGGAGCAGGGAACATGCCAACCCATAAAAGGCTTGCGTCGTATCGGTACGGCCGCCATTTGTCTGACTTGGGAATATTTCTATCCTGATAAAGAAGTACCAGAAGGAGTAAAACTTTTGGGGCTGAGCGATATATTCGATTTACGTGATCCTCGCGTTCGTCCGTTTGAATATGCGTTCCAATCGCTAGGTGTCAATCGTCCGACTGATGACAATTGGGTCAGGTTATTGAACGGAAAGATCAATATCGAAGAGATGGTAGCCAAAGGTAGTGCTATTCTTTCATGGATAAAGGTTCGCAATGCCCGTCTGGTACGGAGTATGGGGTTTGAAAGCGAATATATGGGCTACAAATGTATTTGTGCCAATATGCCGCAAGGATATTCTGAATTTTTTGATTCGTTGCCCAATATTCATGAATATGACTTTATGTGCAACTTTTTCATGAACAAGAAAAACTGCTGGAATTTATCGTTTTACACAGCAAAAGACGGCGTTGACGTATCCAAAATTGCCGCAACTTTCGGCGGCGGCGGACACATTCGTGCTGCCGGAGCATCCAAACTGTCACAGTTGCCGGAGTTTTTAGCTCATCCAAAAAAATAAAATTGACCTAAATACTGTCCTTAGGCCTTTTTGTCAAGGTGTCTGAATTATATATTGAATTATTTGCAAGAGATGATATTCTATCAAAAACAACGAAAGGATTGGTATGAATATTTTCTCTGGATTTCTGTTTAACAAAAGCAAATATTATGGCCATGTTTTATCTTTGGGCTTTAATTGTGAGGTGTCTTACCAGTTTTTTAGACATTATCATTTTGTTGAATCCGGACTTTTTTCTTGGATGGGATTAGAAGGTGTTCGCTCTCTGATAAATTCGTTACAGCACTTTGATGATATTGCAAGCCAAGGCTTTACACATCAAGGTACAATGTATCAATGCAACAACAGTGGGATTTTATTTCACGGTCGTCTGACTAATAAAGAATGTGAAGGGTTAAGCGAAGAAGAAATCGTACGGAAAGACACGGAAGAACTACAATCTCGATTAACTCACTTAAAAGAAAAATTTTGGAAAGCAGCTACTGATGGCAAAAAAAATCTCTACATCTACAAACATTCTCCGCTGGATGCTGAAGATATGGATGGTTTTATCAAAGAGATAAATCTGCTTTATGAGACATTAAAAAATTTGATTACTAATGAGTTTGATTTGCTTATTGTTATAGAGAAGAAGTTTTTGCCGGAATGTAAAGAAAATATGTTTTCATCCGAACATATCTTTTTGCGCCGTGTCAATTATTTCAATCCGCCTCAATGTGTTACACGCAAGCCGAATGATCGCAAATCTTGGAAGAAAATATATAAAGAATTTCGTCCTGATTTTAAATTAACAAAAACAAAAAAGTATAAATTTGAACAGCTTTAGTCACAAAAATTGAAGACAAAAGTATCTTTAGACTTGAGAATTTATAAAAAACGAGTAAAATTTCAAGGTTAAAAGAATAATAAATAATGGAGATACTTTATGTCTAAGATTTTAATTACCTCAGCATTGCCGTATGTTAACGGTGTTCCTCATCTGGGACACATGGTCGGCTGTTTGTTGCCGTCAGATGTTTATGCTAGGTTTCATCGAATGTTAGGCAACGAAGTCCTCTATATCTGCGGAACCGATGAACACGGCACACCTTCAGAAGTGGGAGCCGCAAAAGAAGGGATGGATATTGGCGAATATTGCACCAAGTATCACAATCGCCACCGTCAGGCATATAAAGATTTTAATCTGTCGTTTGATTTCTTCGGTCGCACCAGCAGTCGTGAAAATCAGGAAATGACATATCATATTTTTGAACAACTTGATAAAAACGGCTTTATTGAAGAAAAAACAATCAAACAAATTTTTTCCGTTGATGACAATCGTTTCCTGCCTGACCGCTATGTAACCGGAACTTGCCCGCACTGTGGTTATGACAAGGCGAGGGGGGATCAATGTGAAAACTGCACAAAAGTTCTCGAACCGACCGATTTGATTAATCCGCGTTCCACCATATCAGGCTCCACCAATCTGGAAGTACGCGAGACCAAACATTTGTTCTTAAAATTGCCTCAGCTTGAGCAAAAATTGGCGGCGTGGGTTAAAACAAAAGAACCTTTCTGGCCGGATATTGCTTATTCTATTGCGCAAAAATGGCTGAAAGAGGGGCTACAGGAACGTTGCATTACCCGTGACTTGAAGTGGGGCTTTCCTGTTAACAAGGCCGGTTTTGAAGATAAAGTGTTTTATGTATGGTTTGATGCTCCTATCGGCTACATCGGAATCACCAGACAGTGGGAAGCTGAAAATCCTGCCGACCGCAACTGGAAAGACTGGTGGCTGGATGCCAAGGATGTACGCTATGTCGAATTTATGGGAAAAGACAATGTTCCGTTCCACTCGATTTCTTTTCCTGCAACTTTGTTAGGAACCGGTGAAGCTTGGACTATGGTTGATTACCTGAAAGGGATGAGCTATCTGACCTATGAAGGCGGCAAGTTCTCAAAATCAGAAAAACGCGGCATTTTTGCTGAAGATGCCGTTACGGAATTTCCGGCCGACTATTGGCGCTATTGGTTGATGTCAAACGCTCCGGAAGGATCTGACACATCTTTTGGTTTTGATTTGTTTGCTTCCGTCATCAACAAAGACTTGAATGGTGTCTTGGGGAACTTTGTCTCCCGCGTTTTGAAAATGACAGCTTCTAAATTGGGTGAAACAGTACCGGCCGGTGGCGAGTGGACAAGTATGGAGAATGATTTAGCCGCCAATTTACAAAAACACGTTGATGACTATATCAAATATATGGATGAGCTTGAATTCCGCAAAGCAATGAATGAGTTGCGCGCTATCTGGGTAGAAGGCAACAACTATATCACAGCGGCGGAGCCGTGGACTGTTATTAAAACGGATGAGGCAAGAGCTTCCTGCATTTTACGGACTTGTATCAACCTCATTCGTCTTTTTGCCGTTATGTCAGCTCCGATTATGCCGCAAACATCAGAAAACATGTTACAAAGGCTGGGCTTGTCCCTGAAAAATATGCCAAGCTTGAGCGGTTTTGATGTCAAATCACAGCTTCAGGCAGTTGTTGCCGGAACACCGTTTTCTGTCGGAGAATTGCTGTTTGAACGCATTACTCCGGAAAAAGTGGAAGAATTAAAACAAAAATATGGAAGTAACAGTTAATGTTTAGACACAAGAAAAAAGACGACGATTATTTAGGACCCAGCAAAGGTTTGGCCAAGCTGTTTCATCGCTCTATGATGTTTTTACTCTGGCCGTTAAGACATCCTTTATGGTTTGTCTTAGTGCTCTTTATTTTATTTTTAGCACCGACATTCAGAGGTGTAAAACCGGCGGAAGTCCATCTGTGGTATTGGAAACATGTGACCGACGCTTTTTCATCCGTTGGCACAGCTGTATCCGACAAAACAAAGGAGATTATGCCAGATCTTTCTAATGTCAGCATGCCTTCCATCACGGTTAAGTCAACAGCAGACAGAGCTGTTCCCGCACCGGAAGTCGTTGAGATGCCGATACAAGAAACTCGCCGCAAAATGTTTGAAAAAGCTAAAGCTGCTCCCGTAGCTATTGATATTATGCAACAAAATAAGGGTGCACCCAAACAAGTCCGTTCTCAACAACCTGATAACACACAGGTTAACGCAACAAAAGACCAAAATGCGGCGCCAAAGAAAAAATTGGCTCTGGTTTATGTTTCGGAACCAAAGTTTGTCCATGGTCCTGCTGTCGTGGTTAATGCCAATGAACTGCGTGTCAACAAAGAAAGCGTCATTTTGTACGGAATATATGTTGATCCCAATACACAAAAAGGACAAGAGGCAAAAATTTTCTTGGATAAGACAATTGCCGGAAAGACCGTCAACTGTCGTGTGGAAGCTTATACATATCAGGGTATTGCAACCGCCATTTGCCTTATTGACGGACTTAACTTAAACAAACAATTGGTAGAACAGGGCTATTCCAAAAACGTCATTTTGGAATAATTCTTTCAAGCTGTAGGAAAAAAATATGTGGCAGCCGGTATTTATGATTAGTGGATTTTTCATCTCAATCATGGGATTGGCCATGCTGTTTCCGGCTGCCGTTGATATCTATCATACGCACCAAAATTGGTCCAATTTTATAACATCGGCAATTGTATCCAGCTTTATCGGACTGTCTTTGTTTTTAGCGAATAACAACCGGATAAAAAACATTACGTTGCAACAAGGTTATCTGTTGACGGCGATTATCTGGCTATCCGGAACACTATTGTCATCTTTGCCGTTCATTATGTACGGAAGCTCCTTTGCCGATGCGTTGTTTGAGGCTGCTTCCGGCATTACCACAACCGGAGCAACGATATTTTCGGATGTGGAAGCCTTGCCGCGCTCTCTTTTATTGTGGCGTGCTTTGTTAAGCGCATTGGGCGGCGTGGGAATAGTCATCTTTGCAATCGCCCTTCTTCCATTTTTAGGGATTGGAGGAATGCAAATATTCCAAAGAGAAAATTCCGAAGCTAATGAGAAGTTTTTGCCCAAAATAAGCTATATCGCCAAGAGAATAATTTTGGTCTATGTTTCATTGCAGATTATTTGTTTTTGTAGTCTAAAACTTGCCGGAATGAATTGGTTTGATGCTCTGTGTCATACTTTTACGACCGTGGCCACAGGAGGATTCTCAACCAAAAATAACTCAATAGCCTTTTTTAAGAGTGAAAAAATTGAATGGATTATAACATTTTTTATGTTCATCAGCGCCATTCCTCTAACGTTTTATCACAGTTTGCTGGCAACCAAGAGTATCCATTCTCTGCGCACGCATCAAGTTGCCACATTTATAAAAGTTTTGCTTATTTACATCTCTTTTATGACTTGCTGGCTTTTGTATCAAGGAACCTATAATTTTTCAGATGCTCTACGCTACACCGCTTTTAACATTGTTTCTATTGTAACCTCAACAGGCTTTGCCTCCTCAAATTATCTGGAGTGGGGCGCTTTTGCCTCCTCAGCATTTATCTTGTTTGCCTTAACGGGAGGGTGTACGGGGTCGACGTCCGGTTCTATAAAAATCTATCGCTGGCAACTGCTGTTGGCTCAGTTAAAAAGAGCATTCATCATGACCACAGAGCCTAATCGCATGGTTCCCTTAAAAGTGGGAAATTATATTGTGAGCAGTTCTGTTGCCTCATCAGTCTTTATTTTCTTTTCAGCTTATGTTTTGAGTGTCATTGTCTTAACACTTTGTGTGGCGTTGACAGGCATAGATTTTCCGTTGGCATTCAGCGCTGTGATTTCCTGCCTGACTAATTCAGGCCCCGGAACAGTTCCGCTCATTGGACCAGAGGGAAATTACAGTTCTTTAAGTGATACCGTAAAATATATTTTGATTTTTGCAATGCTTTTAGGGCGTTTGGAAATTATGACTATTTTAGTTATTCTGACGAAAAATTTTTGGAGATAGAAACTTTTCTGGCAACTCCAAAGTTCGGAGGGACAAACGTATATCACGTTGTTGATGCGCCCATAAAACATGACACAAAAAAAGGAGCTGTTTAGCTCCTTTATTCATCGCTTTCAAATGCATTTTCTGCATCGTCATAATATTCCGTTTCTTCATCTTCTGTTGAAGCGTCTTCCGGACGTTCCGAAAAGGTGTCTTCAGATGAGGAAAGGGGAGCAGATTCTAATTCCGGAGATATTTGCTCCAACTCGCTTTCCTGTGTTTCTTGGACATCATTATTTTCAACTTCAGAATATTTATCCGGAGTAGCTAGTTGAAGAAGCATTTTTGGCGCACCATCTTCCTGAACCGGCAATGCATCCAAAGAAATCTCTGCAGAAACTTCAATTGCTTCTCCATCAGCGGATTTTTCCTCATCAACAACTTCTTGTGTTTGCTGTGCAGGTTGTTCTTCAACAACGGAATTGCTTGCCGCTTCTTTAGCTTCAATATCTTTTTTCAGCGGGCTTTCCTTAGGTATTGCCTTGGGGATATCATCTCTGGCCAAAAGTTCTTCTTGTGAAAGAAGCTTTTTATCCTTTAAATCAGCATCATAACAACGCAACAACCAAACATCATAAATAGGATGTTCAACAGCATTTAAGGCTGGAGAAGATGAAAACATCCATCCTTTGAAAATGTTAACGGGACTATCACCGTTATAATTGTCAACCACATCAACAAAAGCTGTGTTCTCTGGCGTTTCTTCTGGTGAACGGGTTGTACATTTCCTGACAACAATGGAAAAACTGCCGAATTGCACTTCTCCATTAATAGGGACATCTATTTCACTGACGCGTCCGGTAATTTTGTCCATTGCTTGCATTCTGGCTGTATTAGTCGGATAACCCTTAGCGACAGCCTCAGCAAGAAACAATGTAGAACATAGAGCCGTACAGGTCAAAAATCTAACTGTTTTGAGCAGAACCATCATCTGTCACCATAAAGATAATTTCACCGACCATATCTTCCAGTGTTTTGAAATCTTTTGTGTTTTTCACAACAGAACCATCTTGCAACATGGTTTTACCGTGCCCCGGATCGATTTTAATAAACTTATCCCCCATCAGTCCGTCAGAAACGATAGAAAATGTACTGTCCTCCGGCAGTTGAATATCAGAAGACAGGCTCATCTTAACTTCTGCGGTATAATCATCCGGATTTAATTTTTGAGCAACAACCGTACCGACTTTAATCCCGTTCAGACGAACATCCGAACCGACAGTCAAACCGCCGACTTTCAAAAATTTTGATGTTACATTATACCCTTGTACCACCTGCAAATCAGAAACATTATATGCAAAATAAGCGAAGAAAATGGCAACGGCAATAACCACAATACCCATAATTGTTTCAACTGGTCTTTTATTCATTTTATATACTCCTAAATTTCTTCACACTATTTTTTTGCATTACATTTTTCTAACAAAGCCTGACGATTGGCTTTTCCGATTCCGACAATACGATCTAACAGTTCTTCAATAACCATGGCATCTTGCGTATAAGCAAACTCATCACCAGGAGACAACATATCTTCAGAACCACCCGGTTCAATCTCGATATATTTTGAACCCATAAGACCAGAACTGACAATAGAGGCACTGCTGTCATCAGGAAGAACAACACTGTCTTTAATCTCCAAAGTCAAAATAGCCTTAAAATTATCATCCAATTTGGCGTTAACAACTTTGCCGATATTCATGCCGGCCAAACGAACCAAATCACCAACCAACAAACCATCCGTTCTGTTAAAACGAGCATCCAACTGGTAATAACGTCCGTCTTCCACATGGCGGACATTTTTGCGAACAGAAACGAACAAGCCCACCATCATGATGATGGCACAAGCCACCCACAAGCCGACTTTCAGGACATTTTCCTCATCCTTGCTATAAATATCTTTATTCATATCAACTCCAAATTCCAAAGTACTTTCCTATATAATTACAGTAAAATAAATATTTTGTCACCAATGATTTTGAAAAATAAAAATAATTGTTAAAATTTAAAAAAAAGTTGTTAGAATTATAACATCTTTGAAAACAGAAAGTTGAGAAAATATGCTGGTTGTGAAAAATTTATCAAAATCTTTCGGTGCCGTAAAAGCGTTGGACAACATTAATTTTTGCCTGAAAAAAGGCGAAATCACAGCCCTGTTGGGACCTAACGGAGCCGGCAAGACAACTCTGTTGCGATTGCTGACCGGAGTCTATACACCCGATTGTGGTGAAGTGACACTCAACGGCTATAACATCTCAACAGAGCCCCAACAAGCTTTGCATCAATTTTCCTATGTTCCCGAAAGCGGAAGTTTGTATCCTGAATTGACGGTTTTTGAATATCTGCAATATATCGCACAACTGCATCGCCTAACACATCAAGACTTTGTTGACAGTTTGGTATTTTTGATGAAACAACTGGATTTGGGCGATGTTATCAATCAAAAAACGGAAACTCTGTCCAAAGGCTACCGCCGTCGTGTCGGTATCGCCGGTGCGTTATTGTCCGGACCGGCGATTTTAATATTGGATGAACCGACGGAAGGACTTGATCCCAATCAAAAGTTTTCTTTGCGTCATTTTCTAAAAGAATACAGCAAAGACAGAATTGTCATCATTTCGACCCATATCATGGAGGAGGTGGCCGCAACCGCGAACCGCGTCATATTGCTGAACAAAGGAAAACTTATCCGCGATACATTTCCTGAAGAGCTAAAGAAAATATCGCCGGATAATGATCTGGAACAAGCTTTTCGCAAAATAACCGAATAAGGAGGCGAATATGGGTGCAGAAATCATAACAATTTTGAAAAAAGATTTCATATCATTATTTTATAGTCGACAAGCTTATTTTCTGATTGTCATCTATCTTGTTCTGTCAATGGTTGCGACTTTCTTTGGCGGCGGATATTTTCAAATTGACAACACGTCCTTATCGTCTTTTTTCATATATCAACCGGAACTTTTTATGATTATCTCGCCGGCATTGGCAATGCGTTTATGGGCTGATGAACGTCGTTACGGAACGTTAGAATTGTTATTGACACAGCCGGTTCGCCCGTTGTCCGTTGTTTTAGGGAAGTTTTTTGCGGCATGGAGCTTTTGTCTGTTATTGCTTGCGTTAACATTTCCTCTATGGAAAACAACATCTTTTTATATAAAAACGGATGATTTCCACATTACAATAAACTATGTCTGTTGCTTGCTGGTTGCAGGATTTTTCTGTGGCATAAGTTGTTGCATATCCTCATTCTGTAGCGGATTAATCAGCGCCTATATCCTGTCCGTATTCTTCTGTGTTGTTATCAAACAGATGAATCTTGACTACCTGTTCAAACAATTTGGCATCTCGGGAGACATTCTTCAAAAAATAGCTCAATCCATAAATTTTGATGCTCATTATTATCATATTCTACAAGGACAGCTGGGAATAAATAACATTATGTTTTTCGGCGTCTCAATAATTGTTTTTCTGTGGTTCAACACAATTGCCGTTGATTATAAAAGAGGTTAAAAATGCCCCCTAAATGTCATTTTTCTAAAAATCTGTTTATTGCTCTTTCCGGAATGATGCTTTTTTTGCTTTGGAGTGCGCTTAATATCGGCACAACTTTTTGGGTCGGCGGAATGCAAATGGATACGACAACAGAAAACAAATATACCCTTACGACAGAAACAAAAGAATGGCTGAAAAAAAACAAACAACACTTGTATATAAAATTGTATGTTTCCGAAAACTTGGAAGATACTTTTCCTTTAGAAGCCCAAAACATTCGCCACATAATTTTCTTATTGGAGCAATACAAACGCAACTCCAACCAACTGTTAGAGGTGGAAGTTATTCCGGTACGTCCTTTTGCCGCCTCAGAAAAAGAAGCAGAAAAACAAGGGATTCGCTCTTTTTCTGATGATAATGGTCAACAACGTTATTATGCGGGAGCTGTTTTGGGAAATGATATGGGAGACAGTATGGCCATTCCTTACTTTGCCCCCCAAAGACAACATTATCTGGAGCATGATTTTAGCCGAATTTTGAGTGGATTAACAGACTTTAGCCCAAAAAAAATAGCCGTCATATCACCCACACTGCCTCTGATAAACAAACGGCAACGTTTTGATAGCGCCAAGGATTGGGACTTTATTCAACAGTTGCGTCAAAATTACGATGTTGATTATCTGCCTGATGAATTGGTGGAAATCCCCTTGGAATATGACGCTGTATTACTCATTAATCCCCAACAGATGGAAAACATAAGCAAATATGCTTTGGATCAATACCTGCTTTATGGCGGCAATCTCATCATTTTTATGGATCCTTTTTCTGAAATGGAGTTGGCAATAAACGGGGAGGCGCGCAACCAACGTTCCAATATGAAAGATTTTCTGGCTTCCAAAGGAATTTCTTATGATGAAAGCCAAATAACCGGTGATGCCACCTTAGGAATGGAGGCTTTGAGTTCTTCCGCAGATAACGGTAAAATCCGCCAATATCCCCTGTGGATGCAAGTTCAGCCGCCCTACATCAATCCCGAAAGCCCCATAACGAAAGGGATTAAACACCTGAACATAAAATCTTCAGGTTCTTTTTCGATAAAAGAACTGGGGAAAAACAAAATAACAACATTATTCACCAGTAGTGACAATGCCGGTGAAATCAGCACCAAAACAGCCAAATATTCAACCAAACCTTATATTAAGGAAATTTTTGAGGACCAGAAAAAAAGGCAACGCTTGGGACTGTTAATTGAAGGAAATTTCTCATCGTTAGTTAGTCGCCATCCTTTGGAAAACAGCCCGTTAATCCAGAAATATCGTCCGTTTGTCTCTGTTTCTATAAAATCGGGAAAATTAATGTTGTTGGGCGACAGTGACTTATTGGCCAACCATAGTTGGAATATGGCACAAGGCTTGCAAAATCAAAGTATTTACGACTTTGTTCCCTATAATAACAATATGGATTTTGTTGAAAAAATTGTTGATTACATGAGCGGCAACCAAGTATTGATATCTGCCACACCCAAAATCACGTTTAATGGCGGACAAACATTAAATGCAATCATAGAGCAAAATGTTTGGGAAAAACATCAACAAGACTACGACAATAAAAAATTAGCTCTTCAACTGCATAAAGAAGAACTGGCAGCTCTTGAAAAACAATTAAGCAAAAATCTGCTTGCACCATCAGTGGCCATATCTCAAAAAACGACAATGTTGTCCCATAACATCAACTTGATGCAAGATATGTTGGATGAGCAATTATTTCAAATAAATAACGAAAAACAGCAAATAAAACGAAATATCATTCTTTTAAACGTTGTTGTTTTTCCCTCAATACTTTTGCTGATGGTTTTTGCCGTTGTCAGTTTCTTCCGCCGACAGACAAAACAAAAAGCTAAGGAGTACGCTGATGACTAAAAAAAATCTGCTGACAATTTTCGCTTTTATGATATGCGGAATATTCTGGGCTGTTTCCGGCATAATCACAACTTATAAAAATGAACCGCAAATCAACAACGGTCGTCTGATTTTTGCTCAAACAGTTGCGCAGAAAAATATTTCAAAGGTCATCATAACCTCACCGGAAAATACCATAACCTTTGAGGCTGACAACAATATGTGGCTGATAAAAGAAAGTGACTACTACTATGCCAATATTGAATTATTTAACCTGCTTTTGAATGATTTTCATACAGCCCGTTATATCGGCAAGCAAGCGTTTAATCCTTCTTTGTTGGAAAAATTGTCACTGTTAATGCCTGCGAAAGAAAAGATCGGAGCGGGAACACTCATTGAAACATTTGATGAGCAAGGTAATAAATTGGATGCCATTATTATCGGCAAAAAGAACAAGAAAAATAATTTCTATTTTGTCCGACCGGCAGATAAGGAAGAAGTGTGGATTGCTGATGGCAATTTTTTGTTACCGACAGAGATATATTCATGGTTGATGCAACCCTTATTTGAATTTCCGGAAAACATTTTTGATGCCATCTCCATTACTCAAAGCGGGAAAACGGCAACCGCCGAAAGAACCGATGCTCGCTCCTATTTCTTCAATAACGGTAACGTTGTCTTTCCTCAAAGTGTTATTGAAAGATATTCGTATTTAATTACTGAGAAAGTTCTGTCCGTCCAAAATTTTGATGAAATACTCTTTCCGCATCATAAACAAATTGTTTTATCAACATTCAACGGCTTAAAACTGACGACAGATATGTTTTATGACAATCAGGATTATTGGATTAAGATAACTTTATCACCGATGGTCCTTTCAACTGCTGCGGTCAATGCTTATATTAAAGACAACGCTTTCCGTTACGATGGGTGGTATTTCAAAATTCCACCGGCAGCGGGAAAGACTTTTGCTAACTTTAATATGATGTAAAGAGGAATGCCCAAATATAAGTCAATTTGTGACTTTTTATCAGAAATCTCCACAAATCTGTTTTTGGAGACGAATTCTCGCGGGCAAATTACATACGCCAATTCCAAAGCAAAAATCGTCTTTTCCATACCTCAACAAGACGATGTTTATATCAATAATATTTTCGATTCGGAAACCTCGTTATTATTTCAGCGCCATTCTCAAAACACCTTATATCAAAATTATGCGGAAACATTTCAAATAGGGTATAAACAACGTTTTTATAATGTTGTCGCATACCCTCAATATGGAAATGTCATTTTTTGTTTTGAAGATATCACCGAGCGCCGCCAATTGTCCCATCTTTTGTATCATACCAAACAACGGCTTGAATTTGCGGAACGTACCGCTCAATTAGGATATTGGGAGTTAGACCTGAAACATCGACGTTTTTATTGGTCGCAGGAAATGTTCCGAATTTTTGGAACAGAGTCTGATGATATCTTTTCTAAGAAGAATTTAATACGCGAGCAAATTCTCAGTGAGGATTTACCTCTATACAAACAAAAACTGACACAACTGTTAAAACGTCAACAAACTGTTGAAGGGCAGGTGCGAATACGGCGTATCGATAACGGAGAATTGGTTTATTGCCAATTCAGAGCCGGAATGCTCAATTATCAGGGAACAGATCAAATTGCCGGTACCTTTCAAAATATCACGCCATTAATTAACATTCAAAAACAATTGGAAGAGGCGCGCCAAACTGCCGATAAACTGAATATGGACAAATCGTACTTTTTGGCGCAAGCCAGCCACGATTTACGACAACCGCTACAGGCCTTAAATCTTTTTGTATCTTTATTGGAAGAAAAGGAGGACAAAACAGAACAGAGAAACATAATCGAAAAAATCAAAGCATCAAGTGACAACCTCAATCGATTGTTGACCAACTTGTTGGACATTTCCAAACTGGATTCCGGCGGAATGTTGTTTGAAAGGGAAACCTTCAACCTACAAGATTTAATACAAAAACTTGGCCAAGAATATACGATAATTGCCCAAGAAAAAAACACTCAATTAAAAACAAAGAGCGAAACAATTATATTAGATAGCGATGCGGTGTTGATTGAACGAGTGCTGAGAAATTTTTTGAGCAATGCTTTCAAATATACCAAAGATAAAGTAATCTTAAGTTGTTTTCGTTATCATAATAAAATAGTTATACGCATCTTAGATAACGGAATTGGTATCCAACAAGAAGAATTAAAATGCATCTTTGATGATTTTTATCAATGCCGACAAGACAAAAGCAACAGACAAAAAGGTGCGGGATTAGGTCTGAGCATTGCTAAAAAAATTGCAGGTTTATTAGATGGAAAAATTGATGTTATATCCTGTCCCAACCGGTACACCTCTTTTAGTTTGATACTTCATCCATAATTTTAACAAATAATATAAAAAAAATGTTGCAAATATTTTAAAGGCGGTTTATAGTCCGCCTTATTGAATGATTATGGGTGCGTAGCTCAGTTGGTAGAGCAACTGACTCTTAATCAGTGGGTCTGGGGTTCGAACCCCCACGCGCCTACCA
>CAMRWU010000018.1 GCA_947054505.1 uncultured Pseudomonadota bacterium
ACAATTTGCAAACATATTGCCGCAATTGTCGTCCTTGCCGCCGTCATTAACACGACCAACAAGATTGCGCTGATAATCAGGCATAAAGTAGGTTCGGGCAAAAGCATTGCTTTGCATAAAAGCAATGGCTGCACATAGGCACAGCGCCCTACGTAAAAACGTAAACATGGCGTCACCTCTTAGATAATTCTTACACACACGACAATTATGTCATAAAAGGATATAAAATTCAATCATAATTCATTTTAAGTGCGAAGATGTCACAAAAGAGTCATAAATTTTACTGAAGATTTTTTAACGTTTTTATGTTATAATAAAAAAAGATAAAACATTTTTGCGATAAAATTATCAAAATTGACAAAAACTCTTGATTCGCTGTAAAAAATGGTGTATAGTTACGTCAATAGTGAATTTTATTGCTAATAACTAAGGAGTGGATAGATGGCAAAATTAACAGCTGTTGAAATCAGAGATATGTTGCAAAGCGGGGCATTGACTGTTGCGGATTTAGAGTATAACGATGTTGTTAGCGCGGCAGATACTTTCAGACAACAACAAGACGGACAAAGTTTGGGGCTTATTTATCGAGGAATGGTTTCTGAAGTGACTAGATTGACGGCGCCGCAGTCCGATAAAGACCGTGCGTTGGCGCTCCCCGCAGAGCAACGTGTGTTTAATGACAGCCAGCTTAACCAAATGCCGGATATGATTTCTTATCTGGAAGGGTTTGCCGTTCAAGGACAAAGACCTGATTTTAGCTCTGAAAAAACAGCATTGGAAACACGTGTCAAACAGCGTCTGCAAGATATTAAAGATGGAAAAGAAACTGAAATCAGTCCGTTGTCTGTGGATGATTTGCGCGCTATGGCCGCTCGTGCCGGTATTGATATCAGCGCTGAACTGGAAGCCGCTCTTTCTAAATATGCTCAGGATCAAGGTATTGATAATGTCAGTAAAGAACAATTAGAAGCTAACCACACAGTTTTGGCGGATATGGCATCTCACTTGGATTTCGCCAATGATGCGACGCTGGCGGTGACTAAAAATATTGCTAATGGTTTGAACGTCGAAAAAAATAAGGAAGAACCAAATGCCAAAGCCGAAACTGATCGTGAATTGTTCCGCGAGGCTGCTGTTAACAGTGCGGTAGCTCATTTGTTGACCTCTGAGGACTTTAGTTCCAAAGTTGAGGTTTATAATCAAGAAACAAATGACGCCCGCAAGGCAACCTTAAAAGCGGAATTAGAAAATACATTCAAAGCAGAAATTAACGCTCAGGCGGCAACTACTGCTTATGCCATCTTGTTGCAAAATACAATTATTGCCGCAGAAAAGAAAAAGGGCAATGTGTTAACACAGGAAGAAACCAACAAACTTTCTGAAGGTGTTAATAAAAATTTGGAAAAACTTTCGAGAGGCAAACAAGTTTCTGTCCGTTTTGACTCTTTTATGGGTATCTTGGCTGAAAAATCTGCCGCTTGGGATGAAAGAGTTGCTTATCTTTCCAAGAAGTATTCCAAGTCGCTGATTCCCAACAACTTGCAAGTTCGTTTCTCTTCTTGGAATCAAAAGATGGAACAGAATCATCCCAAGAGCTGGCAGTTCTTTAAGATGGCGGCTGTTGGATTGAAAAAAGCTTCACCGGCTTTAGCTCTTGGTGGTGCCGCACTCTTGTCTGCGGGCACAATAATGGCGATTCCGGCCGCCGCAGCTTATGGTGCGTATCGTATTTCCAGAGGTTTAAAGCCTTTATTGAAAAAATTCCGTGAAGATCGTAAGGAAAATCCTCAAGCCGGTTTTATAGAAACTTTGAAAAAAAATAAAATTATGACAGGGCGTGCCGTCTTGTCAATGGTTGGCGGAACATTAGGGTTGGCAATGTCTACCGGCTCTGTTGCCTTGGAGGTGGCTTCCGCAACTCGTATTGCATTGGCTACCGGAGGTGCTACTTTATCTACGGCTTCTGCTATCGATGCCTGGACTGATAAAAAAGCTTCTAAGACCAGAAAATGGACTGAAACTGCAATGGCTGCTGTTTCTGGTGCTTTTGCCGCATTGGGAATCTCAAAAGCCGTTTCAGCAGATGATGTTGAAGTCCCTGTTGCAAGCGCTGAAAGCAACGATACAAGCGCCCAAGAAGCTGTCGCTGCAACTGAAGTGAACGGAGCTGAAGCCGTTTCAGCAGATGATGTTGAAGTCCCTGTTGCAAGCGCTGAAAGCAACGATACAAGCGCCCAAGAAGCTGTCGCTGCAACTGAAGTGAACGGAGCTGAAGCCGCTTCCAGTCAAGAGGTTGTTGCTACTGAGAATAATAACGAGGCTAATAATCAAGAAGCTCAAGATAGTGGTGAATTTGTTGAAGCGGATGAGGTTCTGAACAAATTAAAAGCCTACAACAGCGCCAATGGAATGAATAATTCCGCAAAATACAGCTGGTGGAGTACAAGAACGCCGAATGATTTGGCACAACAGTATGATAATCTTGATGATGAGGTTATGAGAAGCTATTTTCCGGGAATGAGCCGTGAAGAAGTTTTGATGAAGTATAATCGCTTGGATAGCTGGACGGCTCGTGTCAAAGTTCTTCCTAACGGTGATATTGTTCCGTTGCCGAATGCTACCAGATATCATGCAAATGAAGAGCTGGCTATACTGAAAAAGATTATTGAATGCGGTGAGCATCCGAAAGTTGAAGACGCTCAGGCCGCTGTTGATTACATGAAAGCTCACATTACCTCGAACGGTGATACCGATTTGCCGGGGATTAGAACCGGTAATCGAATTGATACAATCAAAAATCCGGGATGCGACGAGGAAAATCAGTCTTTTGGTACGGGGAAACCGGCACCTAAACCTGAGCCGGAACCCAAGAAAGAAGTTGTTGAGGAGACGGAACCAAGACGACCGATTGTTACTCCGTCGAAAATTCCTGTAAATCTGGCAACACCTTCTCTGGAGCTTGAACCTGTTGAGGTTGCACCACTTCAGGCGGTTGATAATGTTATTATTCACCAAGGTGATTATGGAAATTCGTTCCATTATGCCGGTCAGGTTAATGAGGTTGAGCCGCAATTTGATGCTCAGGGGCGTATCACCAATGTCAAAGATGTCTTTAATACAGAAGGTGCCGATAGCCAGACAATGTGGTTGGTTAAAAACGAAGTTACCGGAAAGATGGATGCCTATATGTTGCAGGATGGTAAAACACCGTCAGTCGCTTATTCGGATGATCCTCGCTACTTTGGTAAGGTTGCCGGTGTGGAATATAAGAAAGATTTGTTCCATCGGGATCACCAAGCTGTTTGGGTTGATGAAAATGGGGGAATGCACCGTACAGGCGTAAATTCCAAAGCCGATGCCTTTAAAGATATTTTCCAAGATTTGAATGACAAAGGCTTGGTAGGAAATAAAGGTAGTACGCCATTGGTCGAGAGAAATAGCATGTTTCTCCGGATGGCAACCCAAAGAAACAATGGTAAAGATTAACAAAATAAAGCCCCGAGCAATCGGGGCTTTTGATTAGTCTTTTACATTTCCAAACGGATTGATGACTTGGTCATCTGCTGATTTCCTGAGGTCAAATAAATTCAGGAAAACACCGGAAATATAAATAGATGAGTATGTTCCGACAATAACACCCCATACGATTGTGAAGGAGAAGCTTCTCAGAGTGTCCCCACCCCAAATCAATAACGCGGTAGCCGCCAACAAGGTGGTGATACCTGTTAAGATTGTACGGGAGAAAATATCGTTGATACTTTTATTTAACAGTTCATACTGCGGCATTTTTTTGAACTTGCGCAGGTTTTCACGAATACGGTCATAAGTGACCACTGTGTCGTTAACCGAATAACCGGCAAGCGTCAAAATAGCGGCAACAGTCGTCAGGCTGAAGTCAAAGCCGAAGAATGACAATAAACCGACTGTCGTGATAATGTCGTGGATAAGACCAATCATGGCACCCAATGCGAACTGCCATTCAAATCTGAACCAAATATACAAAGAGATGGCAACCACGGCAATAACCGAAGCGATAATACCGTCTTTTTTCAACTCATCACCGACTTGCGGTCCGACCAGTTCAACACGACGATAGTCATACTCTGTACCCAAAACCGATTTAATCTCGTTAACGGCGGCCATTTGTTCTTTTTCGTTCAAGCCTTTTGCTTGAGCGCGAATCATCACTTCTTTGCCGCTTTCTCCGATGGTTTGCAGGTTAACATCTTCCAGATTAACTTTGTTAAGCTGTTTTCTTAACGCCTCAATATTAATCAATTCATCACTTTGCAATTCGATAAGGATACCGCCTGAAAAATCAATGCCATAATTAAAACCTTTAATGGCAATGCTGGCGACCGAAAGCACGACCATGATAATGGACAAGGCATAAGTAAACTTACGAGCCTTCAAAAAGTCGATGGTCGTATCTTTTGTGACCCAATTAAAAATTTTCATCATCTGAAGAATCCTTCCTTATTAAATTGGCAGTTTGGTCGGTTTGTATTTTTGTAGCCAGCTTGTGATAATCAGGCGGGTTACGGTTACCGATGTAAACATAGATGTTGCAATACCGATCGCCAGTGTGACGGCAAAGCCTCTAACCGGTCCGGTTCCGAAATAGAACAAAACGAATGCGGCGACCAATGTTGTCAGATTTGAGTCGACAATTGTTCCCCATGCTTCGGTAAAACCGGCATCTGCGGCATCTTTTGTTGAACGTCCGGCTTTAACCTCTTCGCGCATTCTTTCAAAAATCAGCACGTTCGCGTCCACAGCCATACCGATGGTCAGGATGATACCGGCAATACCGGGGAGGGTTAATGTTGCGCCGAGGAAGCTTAATGCACCCAGCATCAAAATCAGGTTGGTAAAGACTGTTACCGTAGTAAATACACCAAACAAACCGTATGCGGCAACCATAAACACAACAACCGCAATCAAGCCGATAACCGAAGCGATAATGCCTTCGCGAATAGAGTCAGCACCCAATCCGGCACCAACGGTTCTTTCTTCCAAAACTTCCAGCGGAGCCGGCAGGGCACCTGAACGCAACAGCAAAGCCAAATCATTGGCGGATTTAACCGTGAAACTGCCGCTGATGATACCGCTACCACCTAAGATGGCGCTTTGAATGGTCGGTGCTGAAATGACCTCGTTATCCAAAACGATGGCCAAGCGTTCACCAATGTTGTCCTTTGTAACTTCACCGAATTTTTTACCGCCCAAAGAGTTGAATTTGAAGCTGACGACAGCTTCTCCGTCTTGGAATGACGGTTGAGCATCAACCAAGTTTTCACCGCCGATGATAGGTTTGCGACTGATAACATAATATTCTCCGGCAGAACCTTGTGCCAGTTTCGAATTGGCGGCCAATTTACCGCGACGAGCCTCGGCGGCTGTTGAACGACTGTCAACCAAGTGAAAAGACATTTTAGCTGTTTTGCCGAGCAAAGTCTTAACATATTCGGGATTTTGCAAACCGGGGAGCTGAACGACAATGCGGTCTATTCCCTGACTTTGAATCACCGGTTCTTTGGTGCCGAGTTCGTCAATACGGCGGCGAACAATTTCAATAGACTGCTCAACCACGCGCATTTTCAGCTTGTTCATTTCAACATCGCTGTAGGTGATATCCAACGTGCCAACCTCATTTTCCAAAACTTCCAAGCCGGAATCAATTTTTTTGAACAGGTTGGCCGCTTTACTGCGGGCGTTGGCATTTTCGATTTTTACTTTAACCGATGTTGCGCCGGCTTGCAGGTTTTGGTAGCGGATTTTGTTTTCCCGCAAAATTTGACGAGCGGCATCTTCAATTGAAGACATTCTTTCTTTGATAACGTCATCAACCTTAACTTCCAACAATAAGTTGGAACCACCTTGTAAGTCAAGGCCAAGGTTGACCGGTTGCCACCACTTAGGTAGTGCGTCTTTATTGCTTACCACATTGGGAATGGCGAAAAACACGCCAAGAAGACAAACGGCAAGAATAAACAGTACTCTTGATTTTGATAGTTTATACATCATTAAGACCTTTATTTCTTAGTTTTTTTAGAAGATTTAGCAGTTTTTTTCTGTTTTGCTTCTGCGGGAACAGCATCAGCAACAACTTCGCGGATTGTGCCGCGATTAACGGTAATGACAACACCATCGGCAATCTCTACGGCGAGATCGATAGGATCAGAAGCGTCAACAACCTTAGCATAAATACCGCCACCGGTAACAACTTTGTCGCCTTTCTTCAGGGCAAAAACCATTGCCTCGTGTTGTTTTATCTTTTTTTGTTGCGGACGGATAAGCAACAAATAAAAGATAACAAAGATTAAACCGAGCTGAATTAACGTTCCGGAAAGGCTTCCTTGTTGAAGAGCTGCGCCGGCGTCCTGAGCAAAAGCAGGATTAATAAACATATTTTTCTCCTTTTATATTAACTAAACGTACTATAAAACAAGTTCTTCTGCTTATATAGGGCAATTTAAAGTATTTCACAAGATTTTTTTGATTTTCAGAATGTTTGGGACTAAAAAAGTTGCATTTGAATTTTTTTATGAATTTACGGAGCCTTTGTTGTTTCGCTGGAGGTTGTCAAGCTGTTCCTAACAGATTGAAAGGTGCCGAGGGCAACTTTTTTATTGTAGGTATGATTGCGGATTAACCGCTTTTTTCCCGGAGCGGATTTCAAAGTGAAGTTGCGGTATGTTGACACCGCCGGAGCTTCCGACTGTCGCGATTTTTTCACCTTTTTTGACTTTTTGCCCTTTTTTGACGGATAGTCTGTCATTGTGAGCATAGGCCGTGACCCAGCCGTCAGGATGCTTGATGAGGATAAGGTTGCCGAAACCTTTCAGTTCATTGCCGGCATAGGCAATGGTGCCGGCATCGGCGGCTTTAACCGATGTTCCGAGCGGAGCTTTGATGTTGATGCCGTCATTGGTTCGTCCCTTACCGATAGTGCCGAATTTGGAGATAACTGTTCCTCTGACCGGCCATGCAAATTTTGATGTTCTCTTTTTTGCGGGAGGGCTATAAGAACGTGATTGAGTTGCTTTTGTTGTCGTGGTTGTTTTTTTTGCCCACGGCTTCCATGAGCTTGTTGTCTTTTGGGGGGTGGAATTGGCAACATAGTTGGTGGCGGTTGGTTTGGATACGATAGAACCGGGGAGAGTCAGTCGTTGACCGATGCGCAGGGCATAGGGTGCGCTGATGTTATTGGCTTTGCTGAGGGAACTCATATCAATATTGTAGCGCTTGGAGATGTTGTAAACCGTATCGCCTTTTTGCACGATATGATATTTTGCCGACGGCAATTGCAGTCTTTGTCCGATGGCTAAAGTGTAAGGCGGGCGCAGATTGTTGGCCTCAATCATTTCTCTGATGGGAACGTCATAGCGTCTGGCAATGCTGTAAAGAGTGTCGCCTTTGCGGACAATAACATGATTGGGTTTTGAGCCGAAAAAAGAGCCAATATCATAATTAAAAAGCTGAATTCTGTCACCGGCACATCCTCCGGTTAACAGCAATAGCGGCAAAATCCACAATATCAGCTTGCGGCAAAACATAATATCAGCCCTTAGGTTAAAACTATAGTTGATTTTAACCTAGCACCGACAGATTAATTTTTTGTTACTGCCGAGTTTCTTTTTGCCTGAACGGAAACATCGGAGGCAATAATGCCGTATTCTTTTGCTTTGAGGGCTGTTTTTATATGGCGTCGCAGTCTGGCCCACATGCCGTCAAACGTATCATTGTAGTTTTTGCGGTTGCTGAACGTAATGGCAAGCATTTCTGCGTTGTACTCATCCACGCCGAGTTTTTGTATTTGCGGAATAATCTCCTGCCATATCTTCTGTGCGATGGCTTGAGCTTTTTCTCTGTCCGTATTGTTCAGAATCATAACGATTTTTGTCTTGTCGACACGACCGATATTCGCATTGGGCGTAAGGTTGGCAAAACAAACATCGCTTGCGACTTTCAAGAGCCTGTCTGCGGTTTCAAAATCAATCCCCCGACTGATGAAGTCATAAACATCGCGAAGTTCAACAACAGCGCAGGAGAATTCTTTATTGTAGCGTTGAGCAAGTTTGAAGTCGTGTTCAAAACGTTCCATCAAGGCTTGTTCATTAAGACCGTTGGTGAAAATATCGCGGTTTTCAAAGTCGGAGAGTTTTTCTTTTAGGGCTTTGGCTTCGGAGATATCCGTGCATAGAAAACTGATACCGTCACATTCCAGAATCTCATTCAGCAAGGGGCGTTCTCGACACATCATCAATTGTCGTTGACCGTTGCCTTTGATTAAGACAATTTGAGTGTTGATGGTCGAGTGATTGCGGCAAACTTTGCTGAGAGCGCTGGCGAGCATATCTCTGTATGCCTTTTTGTCTTCAATCAGGGTTCCAAAAACAGTTTGCCCGACGAGGGTCGCGGCATTGTGCCCCAGACAATCTGCTCCCGATTCGTTGATGAATGTGATTTCAAAGTTTTTGTTGATTTTGAAGTAAATATCGCCGGATGTTTTTTGTACGGATGTTTGTTGTCCGTCGTTTTCTTTGATGAGTTCTTTGAGGTTGCGGCGAATTTGTTTGATTTTGTTGCTCAAAACAAGAATACATGCCATTAAAATGACAACAATAACAGATAAAAAGATAACGGCTCCAAACATAAAATTTTCCCCTGCGAATAAGTTTGTTCAAGCATAAAGTCACAAAAGCTAAATATTCGTTAAATAGAGGTTGCATTTTAATTCAAAAAACACTAATTTTAGGACAGTTTTATAAGGACAAAAAGACGATAATGCAGAAGAATAAACCGGAAATTGCCGACGAGAGCGGTGATAAATATAAATATGGCTTTGTGACGGATATTGATGCCGATACGGTACCCAAGGGTCTGAACGAAGACATTATCCGTTTGATTTCTGCCAAAAAAGGCGAGCCTGATTGGCTTTTGGAATTCCGCTTAAAAGCTTTTGAACATTGGCAAACAATGGAAGAGCCCACTTGGGCTAAATTGGCTTATGATAAGATCGGCTATCAAGATTTGTGCTACTACTCGGCGCCCAAGCAAAAGGTCGCGCCCACCAGCCTTGAAGAAGTTGATAAAGAGCTTTTGGATACTTATGAAAAATTGGGTATTCCTCTGAAAGAACAAGAGGTTTTGGCAGGTGTTGTTGCAGTTGACGCTGTTTTTGACAGTGTTTCCGTTGCTACTACCTATCGCGCCAAGCTGGCGGAGAAAGGCGTTATTTTTTGTTCGATTTCCGAGGCGGTTAAAGAATATCCTGATTTGGTAAAAAAATATCTCGGTTCGGTAGTGCCTTATACTGATAATTTCTTTGCTTGTCTAAATTCTGCCGTGTTTACGGACGGTTCTTTTGTGTATATTCCCCAAGGCGTTAAATGTCCGATGGAGCTGTCGACGTATTTTCGGATTAATGCCAAAAATACCGGACAGTTTGAGCGGACGTTGATTGTGGCTGATGATGAAAGCTATGTATCTTATCTTGAGGGATGTACGGCGCCTCAGCGTGATGAAAATCAGCTCCATGCGGCGATTGTTGAAATTGTAGTGATGAAAGATGCCGAAGTTAAGTATTCGACTGTGCAGAACTGGTATCCCGGAGACAAAGACGGCAAGGGTGGCGTTTATAATTTTGTAACCAAACGGGCCGCTTGTCGCGGAGCCAATTCCAAAATTTCTTGGACGCAAGTTGAAACCGGTTCCGCGGTTACGTGGAAATATCCATCCTGTATTTTACAGGGAGATAATTCTGTCGGTGAGTTTTATTCTGTTGCGATTACCAATAATCATCAGCAAGCCGATACGGGCACCAAAATGATACACATTGGACGGAATACCACCTCCAAAATCATCTCCAAGGGAATTTCCGCCGGTTTTTCTAATCAAACATATCGCGGCTTGGTCAAGGTTTCGCCGTCGGCCGTCGGTGTGCGCAACTATTCTCAGTGTGACAGTCTGTTGATTGGTTCGAACTGTGGTTCGCATACAGTGCCTTATATCGAAAACCGTAACAAAACCGCCGTGATTGAACACGAGGCGACAACATCCAAAATCAGCGATGAACAGCTGTTTTATTGCCAGCAAAGAGGTATCGGCGAGGAAGAAGCCGTCAGTTTGATTGTGAATGGCTTTTGCAAAGAGGTTATGCAACATTTGCCGATGGAGTTTGCGATTGAAGCGGCAAAATTGATAAATATTTCATTAGAAGGGAGTGTCGGATAATGGCAACACCGTTATTGGAAATTGAAAATCTGCACGCCGGAGTGTGTGATAAGGAAATCATCAAAGGCTTCAACCTGACTATCAATGAAGGAGAAGTTCATGCCATTATGGGACCGAACGGTGCCGGAAAATCAACCTTATCCAATGTTCTGTGCGGCAAAGCCGGATATGAGGTGACGGCGGGAAGTGTTCGTTTTAAGGGGAAAGACTTGTTGCGGATGTCACCGGAAGAACGGGCGCGGGAGGGTGTTTTTCTGTGCATGCAATATCCGGTGGAAATTCCGGGTGTGCCGACGACCGCTTTTTTGAAGCACTCTGTTAATGCCGTGCGCAAACATCATAACCTGCTGGAGCTGGACACAATGGAATTTATCAAAATGGTCCGCGAAGAAGGCAAAAAATTAGGCATTGACGGTGAAATGATTAAGCGTCCGCTTAATGTCGGTTTTTCCGGCGGGGAGAAAAAACGCTTGGAAACCTTGCAAATGTCGATTCTCAAGCCGGCGTTATCGATTCTTGACGAAGCTGACTCCGGTCTGGATATTGATGCTTTAAAAGTTGTTGCCGAAGGTGTTAACGGTTTGCGTGACGGTCAGCGTTCCATGTTGGTCATTACCCACTATCAACGCTTGTTAAACTACGTTGTGCCGGACTTTGTTCATGTTTATGCCGATGGACGAATTGTCAAGTCAGGAACCAAAGAATTAGCTCTTGAGCTGGAAGAAAAAGGCTATGCCGAATTTGTGCGGGAAAAATAAAATGGGCGGATTGGTTCAGCAACAAGATTTTGATGCTCAAGCACCGTGGCTTTCCGCTTTGCGCAATGCCGGCTTGCAAGCTTTTGAAAAACAAGGCTTCCCGACTGCGAGAACAGAGGCGTGGAAATATACAAAGCCGCGGGCACTGAATGTTGATGATTATGTTTTGTCCGTTGCGGGCGGAAAAACGGAAAAAGAAGAAATCCCGTTCGACTGCTATTCTTTTTATTTTAACAATGGTGTTTTTGACGGCAATGTTCCCGAGTTGCCTGACGGTGTGGAGGTAATGTCTTTGGCGCAAGCCGCTCAGACTGATTTTGCTCAGGATTATCTCGGGCAGGCGGCAGATGTTGCCGATAAGCCTTTTGCCGCGCTCAATCAATATTATCTGTCATCGGGTGTGTGTGTTCATATTCTTCCGTTTGTACAATTAGACAAGCCTTTACTTTTTATCAACCATACATTGGCCGGAGAAACAAATCTGCTGATGAACCTTCGCAATCTGATTGTTGTGGAAAACGGAGCTCAGGCCGAATTGGTGGAGTATTTTCATTATACCGGAACCGTTAAGTCTCGTTATTTGACAAATATTGTGAATGAAGTTTTCTTGGCGCCCGATAGTGTGCTGAAGCATTACAAAGTTCAAGCAGAAGCCTTTAAGGCCGGACACATTGCTCTGACGGCGGTTAATGCCGAAAAAAATGCATTTTATAAAAGCCTGACATTGCAAACGGGGGCGGATATTGCGCGCAATGAAACACATGTGAAATTGTTGTCCGAGCAGGCCGGAGCAGAGGTTGATGCCGCTTATCAAATGAACGGCTGGGCCACCATCGATACCACGACTGATATTGAACATTTGGCACCTTGCACTCACTCGGAGCAACTGGTCAAGGGCGTGGTCGGCGGTGAGGCCAAAGGTGTTTTTCAAGGCAAGATTCATATTGCCCCCCATGCGGTCAAGACAGAAGGTCGTCAGTTGCACAAAGCTTTATTATTGAGTGATAAGGCGGAAGTTGATGCCAAACCGGAACTTGAAATTTTTGCCGATGATGTTAAATGTTCGCATGGAGCCGCCAGCGGAGAACTTGACGAAGAACAGCTTTTTTATATGCAATCTCGGGGGATTGGCCGCGAAACGGCAAAGCAAATATTGATAGACGCTTATTTAGAAGAACTTATTGCTAAAGTTGAGGATGAAAATATCCGAAAGTGGATTAAATTAAAAATAAAAACAGATAATTTATAAAACAGGGAAAAGAAACATGTATGACATTAATGAAATACGTAAGGATTTTCCGGTTTTAGCTCGACAAATAAACGGAAAACCTAACACATTTTTAGATTCTGCCGCTTCGGCGCAAAAACCACGTCAGGTTTTGGATAAAATTATGCAGGTATATTCTGAGGAATACGCCAACGTGCACCGTGGTTCATATTTATTGTCCGAAGAAATTACGGCAGAATATGAAGAAGCGCGCCGCAAGGTTCAAAAGTTTTTAAACGCCAAAAGCGAAAAAGAAATCGTTTTTACTCGCAATGCGACTGAGTCCATTAATTTGGTCGCTGCGACTTGGGGGCGTAAGTTTTTAACTAAAATCGACGAGGTCTTGATTACAGAGGCCGAGCATCACGCCAATCTGGTACCGTGGCAAATTTTGCGGGATGAAATCGGTTTTGTGTTAAAAATTGTCAAAGTAAAAGATGACGGTAGTTTTGATTGGGACGATTTTCGCCAAAACTTAAACGGTCAGACCAAGTTGGTGGCCGTTACCGGTATGTCTAATGTTTTGGGAACAGTTTTCCCGTTAGCAGAGATAATAAAAGAGGCGCATGCTGTTGGTGCCAAAGTTTTGGTAGACGGTTGCCAATATGTGGTGCATCAGGCTGTTGATGTGCAAAAGCTGGATTGTGATTTTCTGGCTTTTTCGGGGCACAAAACCTATGGTCCGACCGGAATAGGCGTGCTTTATGGTAAGGAAGGAATTTTGGACGCTATGCCTCCGTATCAGTTTGGCGGAGATATGGTAAATGTCGTTACCTATCAGGCTACAACCTTTGATGAGCCGCCGGCACGTTTTGAGGCCGGAACACCGGCGATTGTGCAGGCGATTGGATTGGGAGCGGCGCTGGATTATATGATGGCTCTTGGAATGGATAATATCCAAAAACATGAAGACGAATTGGTTGCTTATATGAATAAGCGTCTGCCGGAAGTCGAGGGCTTAAATCTTGTCGGTACCGCAAAAGAAAAGGGTGGAGTATTTTCATTCACCATCAATGGCATCCATTGTCAGGATTTGGCTTTTGTCCTTGATAAGGAGGGTGTAGCCGTTCGTGTCGGACATCATTGCGCGGCACCTTTGGTTCGCCGAATGGGATATGAATGTGTGGCGCGAGCTTCTTTCGGGCTTTATACCAACCATGAGGATATTGACCGTTTTATTGACGCATTGCAAAAAGCGAAGAAATTTTTGAGTGACTAAAATGACTGATGATAATAAAAACTTGGACGATGAGGATATGTTGCCTCCCAATGAGGCCGCTCTTTTAGGGATGATGGCGGTTAACGAAGACGGTACGCCGATGTTGAAAGATTACATCGCCAAGGCCGGTCAATCTCTTGAGCAGGGAAAACCGCTTTCTTTCCGTGAAGAAATTATCAACGCGCTCAAAACGGTATCTGATCCTGAAATTATGATAAACATCTGGGATTTGGGATTGGTTTATAAAATTGACCAAAAAGAAAACGGGGATGTCTTTATTGACATGACAGTTACCGCACCGACTTGTCCGGTTGCCGGTATTTTGCCTCAACAAGCCGCAGATGCGGTGTCACTGCTGGACGGTGTTGGTTGCGTTGAGGTAAAAATCGTTTGGGAGCCGGTATGGACGGTTGCCAATATGAGCGATGAAGCCAAAGCTATGTTTGAACTTTTTTGACAAAAAGTATTTACAAATTTTCATAATATTTGTATATTTCATCTCAATAATAAAAATTATTGAGATATGGATATATTTTTGCGTAAAGAAACCTATCCGCAGGAAAAGGTTCCTTTGTGGTCGATAACCGATGATGAGGTTTGCGCTTGTATTCAAAACGGCATGATTCCCAAGATATTATTGCCTGATTTTGACTACAGAGCCGGCAAGCCGCTCATCGCCGTTATTTTGGCGCAGGATGAGCATCCCGATCGTGAAAAGAAGGATTACACCGTCTATCCCGATTATGTCGATGCTGTTGTTCAGGCCGGCGGTGCTCCCGTTTTCGTTGTCTATGACTATGTGTGGGAACAGTTGCGTCTGAGCCGTCCTCAGGGCATCTTGTTAATCGGCGGAAATTTCCGTCTGGTCAAAAACCACGCCTATGATTCCTATGAACGTCGCCCGCAAACCTATGTAAGCATGATACACTATGCAATGCACAACAACCTTCCCACTTTTTCCATCTGTGGCGGTATGCAAATGCTGGCGGTTTACAAGGGAGCGAAAGTCAAGACAAAAATCAACGAAGGCGTTGCCGAACAACAAAGCCACAAACAAAAACCGGAACAGCTGTTTCATCAGGTCAATCTCCGCCCCGACAGTCTGATTTCCCGAATTGTGCAATCATCGACGATCATGACAAACTCCTGTCATAGCTCGGCGATTATTAATCAAAATTTGGGGGATTGTTTGGTAACGGGATGGACAGATGACAATACTGTCGAAGTTATTGAAATGGCTCATCCGTGGAGTGATTTTGTTCTGGCAGTTCAGTGGCATCCTGAGCGTCTTGCCGTACGGGGTGATGAAGTATCAAAGATGCTTTTTTCATCTTTTGTCAAGGCTTGCAACTGATAAAAATCCCCTATATCGTAAGATAAGGGGATTTTTGTTTAGACTATTTTCTAAAAAGCAGTGTTTTTTTATTGAGTTCTTTAGAAAATGTTGCATTCTACAGTATACCACCCATTTGCTTCGTCATAGTATTGATTTCTGGTATCATCAGAGCACCAAGTTTCGAAGACAGTGCGTGGACCTGAAAGGGACATACATCCATAAGGTGCGATGTTTTGGATGCTGATGTTATATGTTGTGCTTACTGACAACGTTCCATCAACACAAGGTACTTCTGAATCAATAAGGCTAAATGAACCATTCGCATTTACCAGAAGCGTTGATGAAGAAATACCATAAACAGTTAAGTTTTCAAAAGGAACGCTCAGTGTAAGATATGGATGTTGTGAGGCTGAGGTATTGTACGCCTCTCTCTCCAAATCAAAACGGAGCGCGACAAGTTTTCCAGCCTGACAAGATGTGTTTATTTTATTGGCATCGACAATTGTAACAAGAGAGTTACCGGTAACTTTCAAATCTCCTAAACAGTTATCTGAGCTACTGGAATTATAGCCAATTGTACCGATAACTGCGGCTGATTTTCCGTTTTTGAGAGCGGTAGACAACTCACATCCCGTCTTAACCGGAGTGTATCCCCTCTCTATCAAAACATCTTCACAAGTTAGAACTTTAGAACAAGTGTAGCAAGTCAGTCCACCAACGGATGTCGATGAAACTTGACTACATGTCATCCCAGACTGTTGAGTTGTATAGTATGAAGAACTGTAATCGGAACACGTTTTAGAAACGCACTTATAACATGTTGAGCCGGCCTCAGTCGTGGTTGTTCCCACCTGTTGTTGA